>JAHRYM010000001.1:1777619-2348404 GCA_020622085.1 Paracoccaceae bacterium
GACGCGCCGCGCAAACCGGCGTTCAAGGGCGGCAAGCCCTTTGATCGGCCGCGTGACGACGGCGCCGGCCGCCCGGGAAAGCCCCGCGAACAGTCCGAGGGGGCCGAGCGGCGCGAATGGAAACCCCGCCCGCCCCGCGACGATGACGCGCCGCGCAAACCGGCGTTCAAGGGCGGCAAGCCCTTTGATCGGCCGCGTGACGACGGCGCCGGCCGCCCGGGAAAGCCCCGCGAACAGTCCGAGGGGGCCGAGCGGCGCGAATGGAAACCCCGCCCGCCCCGCGACGATGACGCGCCGCGCAAACCGGCGTTCAAGGGCGGCAAGCCCTTTGATCGGCCGCGTGACGACGGCGCCGGCCGCCCGGGAAAGCCCCGCGAACAGTCCGAGGGGGCCGAGCGGCGCGAATGGAAACCCCGCCCGCCCCGCGACGAAGACGCGCCGCGCAAACCGGCGTTCAAGGGCGGCAAGCCCTTTGATCGACCGCGTGACGACGGCGCCGGCCGCCCGGGAAAGCCCCGCGAACAGTCCGAGGGGGCCGAGCGGCGCGAATGGAAAACCCGCCCGCCCCGCGACGAAGACGCGCCGCGCAAACCGGCGTTCAAGGGCGGCAAGCCCTTTGATCGACCGCGTGACGACGGCGCCGGCCGCCCGGGAAAGCCCCGCGAACAGTCCGAGGGGGCCGAGCGGCGCGAATGGAAAACCCGCCCGCCCCGCGACGAAGACGCGCCGCGAAAGCCTCGCTTCGATGCGGGCAATGCATCCGCCGGCACCCCGGGATCAAGGGGCAAGCCTTCGGGCAAGCCCGCTGGGGCCAAGGGCGGGTTCAAGCCGGGCACAAAGGCCGGCCCCGGGGCGACGGGTCGGGCGGGCGCGCCCGGTGGCAGGCAGCCGTCATCCGGGCCAAGATCGCCCGGCAAGGGACCGTCAAAGCCGCGCCGGAACGGCTGAGCCTGCGGTAGCATCCCCGGGATCCCGTGATCCCAGGGGCGCACTACCCGGGAAATTTGGTGGCGCGACGCAACTTTTCCCCTCGCCGCGACTATGCGTCGTGCCTATCTGGTTCACAGATGGTCTATACTCGGGCGGCACAGGTTCGCGGGCGGTTCAGAGAAACGGATCGATCAGGCGGGCGCCGACCAAGGGGCAGACGGCGGGAATGTGGGGAACGAGACCGATGAAGGAACGCGCGATCCAGCGGCTGTCGCTGTGGCTGTTGATGCTTCTGGCGTTCTACGTCGCCTTTGCGAACTACGCCTGAGGGACGGATGATGGCGGAGCGCTATTCAGGCCCCCACAGTCCAATGGCCCAGGAACCGGGCAAGATGCCGCCCGGCCAGATACCGCCGGTTTCGCCGCGGCCAGGCGGGCGCGCCAGCCGTGCAGGGCGCGCGGGCTGGCTGGCACTGGCGGCGGTGCCGTTCCTGCTGACGGCTTTTTTCCAGGCACCGGTGATTCTGGCCAGCCACCTTGCCGCAGCCGCCTGCCTGATCGCAGCCTCGGGGCTGACACGCGAGGGCATCCGCGCGGCGGAAGGCTATGAGGCCCGCGCCGTCGCCCGGCGTCCGGCGTTCCCGCGCAAGATCCTGGGCGCGGTGCTTGCGGGGTTCGGTCTTGCGCTGGGCGCCTATGATCCGGCGGCCTCGTTGTTCAACCCGATGCTGTTTGCGGGCCTTGGGATATTGCTGCACCTTGCCGCCTTCGGGGCGGACCCCCTGCGCGACAAGGGCACCGAAGGCATCGACAGTTTCCAGCGCGATCGCGTGGCGCGGATCGTGACCGGGGCCGAGGGGTATCTGCACTCCATGTCCGAGGCCATAGACCGCACGGGCGATGCACGTCTTGGGCGCCGGGTCACTGCCTTCCAGGCCACGGCCCGCGACATGGCCGCCCGGATCGAGGCCGATCCCCGCGACCTGGCGGCGGCACGGAAATACCTGGGCGTCTACCTGATGGGCGCGCGGGATGCGACGGCACGCTTTGCAGACCTTTGGCAGCAAAGCCACGACCCAGCGGCCCGCACCGCCTGGGAACAGCTTCTGACCGACCTCGAGACGGGCTTTGCCCGACAGTCGCAGGCCCTGCTGTCAAACAGCAGAACCGACATGGACATTGAAATTGATGTGCTGCGCGACCGCCTGCGTCGTGACGGCGTTGGGATTTGACAAGGGGAAGCCGACATGTCCGAGACCATCCGCACCCAAGCCGCAGCGGCCCTTGCCGCCGTCGAGGAAGTGACCCGCGCCGTTCTGCCCGAACCGGTTGCCGAAGTCATGGCGCTGAATGATGCCACCCCGCCCCAGGCCGCCGAAATCCGCCGCCGCATGGCCGAACTCGACCTGTCCGATACCGGCTCGATCGTGGCCTTCGGATCGGGCGCACAGGCCGAATTGCAGCAGATCAGCCAGGCGATGCTGGCCGATGTGAAGAACAAGGACGTGGGCCCCGCCGGTCAGGCGCTGCGCGAGATCGTCAGCACCATCCGCGGATTCTCGGGCGAGGAACTCGAGCTTGACCGCGGGCAAAGCTGGTGGGACCGGCTGCTGGGCCGCGCCGCGCCGGTGGCCGAATTCGTGGCCCGCTTTGAAGAGGTGCAGACCCAGATCGACAAGGTCACCGGAGATCTGTTGCAGCACGAACACCGGCTTTTGAAGGACATCAAGTCGCTCGACATTCTCTATTCGCGCACGCTTGCGTTCTATGACGAGCTTGGCCTTTACATAACGGCCGGTGACACAAAGCTGCGCGAGATCGACGCGACCGAAATTCCCGCGCGTGACGCGGCAATCGCCGGCGCCGCCGATGAGGACAAGGTGAAGAAGGCGCAAGACCTGCGCGACCTGCGCGCCGCGCGCGATGATCTGGAGCGCCGCGTCCATGACCTGAGGCTGACGCGGCAGGTCACGATGCAATCGCTGCCCTCGATCCGCCTCGTGCAGGAAAACGACAAGAGCCTGGTAACCAAGATCAACTCGACACTGATGAACACGGTGCCCCTGTGGGAAACCCAGCTTGCACAGGCGGTGACGATCCAGCGGTCGTCGGACGCGGCGGTTGCGGTCCGCGAGGCCAATGACCTGACGAATGAGCTTCTGAAGGCCAATGCCAGGAACCTGCGCGACGCCAATGCCACCATCCGCACCGAAACCGAACGCGGCGTCTTCGACATCGAGGCAGTGAAGGCCGCCAATGCCGACCTTATCGCCACCATCGAGGACAGCCTGCGGATCGCCGACGAAGGCAAGGCCAGGCGCGCGGCGGCCGAGGCGGATCTGCGGCAAATGGAGTCTGATCTGCGCCTGACGCTCGCATCGGCCCATGCGCGCAAGTCCGCATCAGGCGGTGGCGACACAGGCGGCGCGAATGCCACGAACTGAGACAGCAGGCCGGGCGCGGCGGCACGGGCATTGGCTTGTTCTGCCGGTCATTGCCTTGCTTTCGGCCTGCAGCCAGCAGACGCTTCCCACCCCGACTCCCAGGGTGATGCCGAAGGCGAGCCCTGCGCGGGCCGCGCCCCTTGATCCATCTGAGCGTTCGCGCGCCGAATCCGCGCGGCTCTTGCGGATGCAGGACCACCTGATCACGCAAGGACTTTTGCGCACCGATGGCGGCGGCCCGGATACGCCCTTCACCGACCGCCAGCTTGCCGAGAACTTTGCCGTCATCGCCTTTTTTGACGAATACGTTGCTTCGGGCGGCAATCTGATCGTTCGTCAGGTGGCCGCACCCCTGCGCCGTTGGGACAGGCCGGTGCGGGTCCGCATCATCTTTGGCGAAACGGTGCCGCAGGGCCAGCGCGACCGAGACCGCGCCACGATCACCGACTATGTCGACCGGCTGGCGCGGATTACCGGCCATACGATCCGTGTGGCCGAAACCGGCAACTTCACCGTGATGATCCTCAACATCGACGAACGCGAGACTGCGGAAGCAAGGTTGCGCGCCGCCGTGCCGCAGATCGCGCCCGGGGCGATCCGGGCGGTCACGCGGATGCCACCGGAAACCGACTGCCAGATGTTTGCCTTCACACGGGGGCCGGGCGCGGCCTATACCGACGCCATCGCCGTGATCCGGGGCGAACAGCCGGAACTTGCGCGACTGGCCTGCCTGCATGAGGAAATCGCCCAAGGGCTTGGCCTTCCCAACGACAGTCCCGCCGCCCGGCCCTCGATCTTCAACGACGATGAGGAATTCGCCACGCTGACGCGGCAGGACGAATTGTTGCTGAAGATGCTTTATGACCCGCGCCTGAAGCCCGGCATGACGCTGGACGAGGCACGACCGATCATTGCGACCATTGCGGCCGAGCTCACGGGCCCGCAGACCTGACAACACGGAGGCCAAGATGGGCATTCTCGATTTCCTGACCGGCGAATTCATCGACGTTATCCACTGGGTCGATGACACGCGCGACACCATGGTGTGGCGCTTTGAGCGCGAAGGCCATGCGATCAAGTATGGCGCGAAGCTCACGGTCCGCGAAGGACAGGCGGCGGTCTTCGTCCATGAAGGTCAGATCGCCGATGTCTTCGGACCGGGCCTTTACATGCTCGAGACGAACAACATGCCGATCCTGACCACGCTCCAGCATTGGGATCACGGCTTCCGCTCGCCCTTCAAGTCCGAGATCTATTTCGTCAACACCACCCGCTTCAACGACCAGAAATGGGGCACCAAGAACCCGATCATCACCCGCGACGCGGAATTCGGCCCCATCCGCCTGCGCGCCTTCGGCACCTACACGATGCGCGTGACCGATCCGGGGCTTTTCATCCGCGAAATCGTCGGCACGGACGGCGAATTCACCGCCGATGAGATCAGCTTCCAGATCCGCAACATCATCGTGCAGGAGTTTTCCCGCATGATCGCCGGCAGCCGGATTCCGGTGCTGGACATGGCCGCCAATACCGCCGACTTCGGCAAGCTGGTGGCGGCCGCCATCGCCCCCGCCGTCGCCGCCTATGGCCTGTCGATCCCGGAGTTCTACGTCGAAAACATCTCGCTTCCCGAAGAGGTCGAGAAGGTGCTGGACAAGCGCACCTCGATGGGAATCGTCGGCGATCTGAACCGCTACACCCAGTTCAACGCCGCCGAGGCTCTGGGCAACCCCGCCTCGGGCGCCAGCGCCGGGATGGGGGCCGCGATGGGCGCCGGGATGGGCGCGGGGCTTGGCATGGCTGTCGGCGGCCAGATGGCGGGCGCCTATGCCGGACCCTGGGGTGCCGCGCCACAGCAACCGCCCGCGCCCCCGGCGCCGGAAAAGGCCTGGCACATCGCCGAGGATGGCGCGGCCAAGGGGCCTTTCGGGCGTGCCCATCTGGGCCGACTGGTCACCGAAGGCAACTTCAGCCGCGAAACCCTGGTCTGGACCGCCGGGCAGGATGGCTGGAAGGCGGCGGGCGATATCCCCGAACTCGCGCAACTCTTCACCGTGATGCCCCCGCCCCCGCCGCCTCCGGCCCCGAAGGCCTGACCGGGGCGCGCCGCCGTGGCTTCAGACCCCGACCTGTCGCTCTCGGACTTTCCTCGCGTGCCGCGCACCCGCGGCCGGAAAGACGATGGCGGCGACAAGAGCGAGGAACACCGCTTCCCCTGCCCGCAATGCGGCGCGGACATGCGCTTTTCGCCTGCCGAGGCGCAACTCGTCTGCGATCACTGCGGCCATACCGAGCCCCTTGGCGCGGACCGGGTCCGCCATCAGCCGATCCCGGAACTCGACTTCCGCCGCGCCCTCGAACAGCGCCTCCCCGAGGCCGAGATCGAGACGGCACGCTTTTCCCGCTGCCCGAACTGCGGCGCCGAGGTCGAATTCGACCCCGCGGTGCATTCCACCGAATGTCCCTTCTGCGCCACACCCGTCGTCACCGACACCGGCGAGATGCGCCATATCAAGCCGGCGGGCCTTGCGCCCTTCCTTCTGACCGAACGCCAGGCACGCGAGGCAATGACCGGCTGGCTCGGGTCGCTGTGGTTCGCGCCCTCGGGCCTGACGGATTATGCCCGGAAGGGCCGCGCCATGACGGGGATCTACGTCCCCTTCTGGACCTACGACGCCGATACGCAATCCAGCTACACCGGCCAGCGCGGCACGGTCTATTACGTCACCGAACAGGTCCAGGTCCGCGACGCGAACGGACATATCCGCAGCGAACTGCGCCAGGTGCCGCGCATCCGCTGGACGCCGGTTTCCGGCCGGGTGGCGCGGTTCTTCGACGATGTGCTGGTCCTTGCCTCGCGCTCGTTGCCAAAATCCCATACCGACGCGCTGCAGCCCTGGGATCTGAGCCGCCTTGACCCCTACCGCCCCGAATACCTCGCAGGCTTCCGGGCCGAGGGCTATACAATCGGGCTTGCAGACGGCATGCGTGACGCCCGGGCCCAGATGGACGCGATGATCGAACGCGACGTGCGCTTCGACATCGGCGGCGACCAGCAGCAGATCCAGCACATCGACACGAGGATCGGCGATGTGACCTTCAAGCACATCCTCCTGCCGGTCTGGACCGCCGCCTACCGGTTCCGGGGCCGCAGCTACCGTTTCGTGGTCAACGGCCAGACCGGCAAGGTCCAGGGCGAACGGCTCTGGTCGGCGGTGAAGATCGCCTTCGCGGTGCTGTTGGCCGCGCTGGTCGTCGCGGCGGCGGTGTGGTTTGGCCAGCAGCAGTCGAATGGCGATGTCGTGCTGCCCTGGGACACATGGCAAGGCAACGGATGATCCTCAGTTGCGGCGAAGCCCTGATCGACATGCTGCCCCGCACCTCGGCGGAAGGTGAGCCCTGCTTTGCCCCCTATCCCGGCGGGGCGGTGATGAACACGGCCGTCGCGCTCGGGCGGCTCGGGGTGCCTTCGGCCTTCCTATCGGGCCTCTCGACCGACCTCTTCGGCCAGATGCTGACGGACGCTCTCACGGCGTCGCACGTCGATACGACGCTCGCGATCCGCTCCGCCCGGCCGACGACGCTCGCCTTCGTCCGTCTGGAGGGCGGTCAGGCCAGCTACGCCTTCCACGACGAAAACAGCGCTGGGCGGATGATCGTCCCTGCGGATCTGCCGGACCTGCCGGATCACATTCAGGCGCTGTTCTTCGGTGGCATCAGCCTGATGGTCGAACCCTCTGCCACCACCTATGAAGCCCTGATGACCCGCGAGGCCGGATCACGCCGGGTGCTGATGATCGACCCGAACATCCGTCCCGCCTTCATCGCCGATGAACCCGGCTACCGCGCCCGGATCGCCCGGATGATCGGCATGGCGCATATCGTGAAGCTGTCGGACGAAGACCTGCGCTGGCTCTCGGGCGTTGGTCCCATCGAAGACCTTGCCCGAACGCTTCTCGCCCGTGGCCCCGCCGCCGTCTTCGTCACCGAAGGCGCCAGGGGCGCACATGCCTTCACCCGCAAGCACCATGTCTTCGTCCCCGCGTCAAAAGTCACGGTCGCCGATACCGTCGGCGCGGGCGATACCTTCAACGCAGGGATCCTGGCCGCGCTTTTCCGCGCGAACCTGCTGAACCCTGACGCTCTCGACGACCTCCCAGAGCCGGCATTGATCCGGACCCTTGACCTCGGCACCCGCGCCGCGGCAATCACCGTCTCGCGCCCCGGCGCCAATCCCCCCTGGGCAACGGAGATCGTCTAGATGCGAGTCCTTCTTCAACGCGTGCGCGAGGCGCGGGTCACCGTCGATGGACGGGTCACCGGCGAAATCGGTCCGGGCCTGATGATCCTCGTCTGCGCGATGGAAGGCGATACTGATGCCGCCGCCGACCGGCTGGCCGCCCGGATCGCCAAGCTCAGGATCTTCAAGGACGCGGACGGCAAGATGAACCTCTCGGTCCGCGATACGGGTGGCGCGGCCTTGGTGGTCAGCCAGTTCACGCTTGCCGCCGATACCTCGCGCGGCAACCGCCCCGGCTTTTCCACCGCCGCCGCGCCCGACGAAGGCCGCCGTCTTTACGAATATTTCTCGGACCGGCTCCGCGCTGAAGGGATCACGGTGGCGAACGGCGAATTTGGCGCCGACATGGATGTGTCGCTGGTCAATCAGGGCCCCGTCACGATCTGGTTGGAAGCCTGACGGACCCGCCTTCTTCTTTGTCCAAATACTCGGATCCGACGCTCAGCACCCGGCCGAGACGTCGAGCACCCAGCGCGGCCCCCCGGTGGTGCCGGGCGCCGGGCTTGCCACGCCCAGACCGACACGGGTGAAGTTGCGCGTCAGGATGATCCGCCGATGCCCGGGCGAGTTCATCCACAGATCCATCGTCCGCGACCCCGAGGCAAATCCCATGGCGATATTCTCGCCCGAAAGCCGCGTCCTGCAGCCGGCGCGTTTCATCCGCGCCTTGGCGCCGCCGCTGCCGTCATGGGTGAAGGTTCCGGCGCGGGCCATGGTGCAGGCATGTCCCTGGGCCGACTGCGTGAGCGAGTCGTCCAGTCGCAATGCCGGAAGGCCATGGCTCGCACGGACGGTGTTCAGTTCGTCAAGGACGATCCGGAGCTCGCCGCCAAGCCCGTCGGGCACGGTGCATCCCGAGGCCGCGGCCACGCTCACCGAAGTGATCATTCCAAAACCTGCCGCCACGAGGCAGCACGCCAGTTTCCGCATCGACATGGGACGATTCTCCGCCGTACCGACTGTTCTAACGCAATCGCAGTCTTCTTCTTATTCCGGCGAAATTAGGGCCAGAATCGGCCACCGTTCAACCCCGATTGGTGACGCTTTCGCACTAATCGGCGCGTTCATGCCCAAGCCGGTGTTCCCGCCAGATGATCAGGACGCCCGCCAGCATGATCAGCCCCGCCCCAAGGATCACCATGGCTGTCGGACTCTCGTCGAACACAAGATATCCGACCAGAACCGCAAGGACCATCGATGCATAGTCAAAGGGCGCCACGACCGAGGCATCCGCGTGGCGGTAGGACGAGGTCAGGAAGACCTGTGCCAGCCCGCCCAGCAAGCCGATGGCGACCAGGAGCGCAAAGGTGGGCATGTCGGGAATTGACCAGCCGAATGGCAGCGTGAGCAGCGACAATCCTGCCGCATTTGCCGAAAACCAGAAGACGATTGCCGTGGTTTTTTCCTCGGCAACCAGGCGGCGGACAGTCACCTGCGCCAGCGCGGCAAAGACGGCCCCCGTCAGCATCACGATGGCCCCAAGCGTGGCCAGCGGCGCGACCGACCCCTCCGTGCCGCCCGGAAGGCCGTGCAAGGCCGTCAGATGCGGCGACATCACGATCACCACGCCGACCATGCCAAGCGTGACGGCAAAGATGCGAAATCCGCGCACCACCTCGCCCAGGAACATCGCGGCGAAGATCACTGTCAGCATCGGTGCCGCATAGCCGATCGCCGTTGCCTCGGGCAGCGGCAGCATGCCAAGCCCGGCGAAGGTGAACCCCATCGAGGCCGTTCCCGCCAGCCCGCGCCAGAAATGGCCAAGCCTGCTCCGAACCCGGAGACCTTCGCGCAGGCCACCGCCGGCGCCGCGCTGGAACAGCAACCAGACGAGGATCACCGGTGTCGCAAAGGCCGAACGGAAGAACACCACCTCGCCCGGCGGGATCCGGTCGGCGACGACCTTGATCAGGCTCGACATCGCCACGAAGATGGCAACCGACGTCAGCTTGAAAAGGATGCCGCGCAGCGGCCCCTGCGGCAGGGTCATGTAGCGATTCCCGGCTCATGCACGATCCGCCCCACAAGGCCCGCCGCGACGCGGCAGGGCAAGGGGCGATCGCTCACTCCACGACAAGAAGTTCCGGGTCGCGGCCGGGCTGAAGCCGCGCCGCCGAAAGCCGGCCAGACTTCCAGGCGCCGGTATCAAGGTTGATCCGCCAGCCATGGACCGTCGCGTGCTCCACCGGCACATGGCCATGGACCACGATCCTCTCACCCAGATCTGCTGGCGGCAGCAGATCGGCGATTTCGCCGTGGCGCTGCCAGACCAGTTCGGCCTTGCCCTGCGCCCGCAGTGGCACCTCGGCGGCCGCACCGGCATGGGTCAGAACATGACTGCCGAAGCTGCGCCCCAGGGGCAACGCCCGCAGGAAGGCATGTTCTTCCCAGCCCAGCACGTCCTGCCAACGGTTGCGCAGGGCCGTGACACTTTCGCCGGGCATGCGGGTGATACCCCAATCGGCCAGCGCCTCGGCGCCGCCATGCGTCAGCCAGCGCTCCGCGGACTCGGGGTGATCCAGAAACCGCAGCGCCATGTCTTCGTGATTGCCGAGAATCGCCAGCCGCGTGATCGCCGGATCGGGTGCCAGCATCCGCGCGATCACCTGTCGGCTCTGCGGACCGCGGTCGATCAGATCCCCAAGCAGCACCACCGTCGCCTGTGGCGTCCGGCGCCGGATCATCGCCTCCAGCCGGTCATAAAGGTCGACCCGGCCATGGACATCGCCCACGGCCCAGAGCGCAGGCGGCACGGGGTGTTCAACCCAGACTGCGGGCGCGCGCCTGTCATGCAGCTTTTTCAACAGCTTGCGAAACGGCATTCGGGTCTTGCCTCACCCCCGTGCGATACTTTTCGGGCACCCTGTCACGTCGGGGCACCGAAGGCCAGCCATCAGGGCGCGTCGGCGGATCGCGGGCGCCCGGTCCATCACCCGCCCAGCCGCTTGCCCAGGCGCGGCAGGCGTGCGCGTTTCAGAAGCACGCGCATCGGCTGCGGCTCTGTCGAGAGTCTTTCAGCCGTTGCGCGCACCGCCTCGCAGACCGATCGCACGCGGCCCGGCGCCTGGTCGTGAAGCGTTAGCAGGAAGGCATCGGGATCTTGCCGCGCAATCCCCTCCTCCGCCAAGGCCCCGCGCGGGAAATCCGTGGCGTTGAAGGTGATGATCAGATCCGCGCCCCCGGCAATGGCGGCGGCCAGCACATGGATATCGTTCGGGTCCGGCAGCCACAGACGCCGCTCCAGTCCTTCGGGAACGGCGACCTCCGCCTGCGGCCAGGCGCTGCGCAGTGCTGCCACCTCGCCCCGTGCCATGGTCTCGGCCACCGGGCCAAGCTTTGCCGTTGCCCGCGCCCATTCCTCAAGGATCCGCGCCGACCAGAGCGGTGTGTAAACTCCCGCCCGCGCGACCCCGATCAGGATTTCGCGCAGGACAGTCGGGTAAAGGACGCAGGCATCCAGAAGCGCTTTCATCCGTCCAGCCGGAAGAACAGCGCCTTGAGGTATCCGGTTTCCGCCAGTTGCGGCAGCATCGGGTGATCCGGACCCGCCGTCCCGGTATACAGAAGCTGGCTTCGCCGCCCGCCGCGCCCGATGCCTCGGGCCGAGGCGTTGCGGAAGCTTGTCAGGTCGGCGGCGTGGGAACAGGAACACAGCCCCAGATACCCCCCCGGCGCGACCAGCGGCGCGGCAAGGCGCGCGACGCGTTCATAGGCGCGCAGGCCCGCGTCCAGCGCCGGTTTCGCAGGCGCGAAGGCGGGCGGATCGCAGACCACCAGATCGAACTCTGCCCCTTCGGACGCCAGCGCCTCCATCACCGCGAAGGCATCGCCCTGGCGGGTGTCGAAGCGGTCGGCCACGCCCATTGCCTTGGCGCCCGCCCCTGCCAGCGCCAGCGCCGGGGCCGAGGCGTCGACGGCCAGCGCGGACGCGGCCCCCCCGGCCAGCGCCGCAAGCGCAAAGCCCCCCACATGCGAAAAGACGTCCAGAACCCGCGCCCCCTTGGCCAGCGCCTTGGCAAAGGCCTGGTTCGGGCGCTGGTCGTAGAAAAGCCCGGTCTTCTGGCCACCCATCAGATCGGCCATGTAGGTCGCGCCGTTCATCGGCACCGGGATCGGCGCCTCGATCCGCCCCGACAGAAGCACGGTTTCCTCGGGCAGGCCTTCCAGCCCCCGCGCCCGGCCAGAGCCGTTCTTCAGGATTGCCGTCACCCCGGTCACATCGGCAAGCGCGCCGGCCAGATCGTCGATCATGGCCTCGGCCCAGGCGGCGTTCGGCTGGATGACCGCCGCATCGCCGAAACGGTCGATGATGACGCCCGGCAGGCCATCGGCCTCGGCATGGACAAGGCGGTAGAAGGGCTCGGCATAAAGCCGCGCCCGAAGCGCGAGCGCGCGGGCGATCCGGGCGGCGATCCAGGCGCGGTCGATCACCGCCTCGGGGTCGCGGTCAAGGACGCGCGCGATGATCTTCGAGCCGGGGTTCACCGTGACCAGCGCCAGTGGCCGGCGCTCGCTGTCTTCCAGCCGGGCGAGCGTGCCGGGCCGTAGGCCTTGGGTGCGCCGGTCGGTGACCAGTTCATCGGCATAGACCCAGGGAAAACCGTGGCGGATGGCGCGGGCCTCGGCCTTGGGGCGCAGGCGAACGGGCGGGCGGGCGGGACCATCTGCGGACTGGTCTGTGCGGTCGGCTTCTGTCATCTTGGTTCCATGAAGGGCTTTTCCTCGCCATAATCCGAACCCGCCTGCGCGGAAAGGCCAAAGCCCGATGAAATGGTTTCCAGGCAGTCTTGGCTTGCACAGTTAGCGCTAACGTAGTAGCGCAGCAGGATCGGGGCTGCTTCACTGGGGCTGTTCCCCGACACTCCGCCCCCGGTTCAGGTGCCCGCCATGCCGCTTCATCCCGTCATCAATGATGTCACCGAACGAATCCGCGCCCGTTCGCGCGAGACGCGCACGCCCTATCTGGCACGGATGGCGGCAGCTGCGGCCGCTGGCCCGTCCCGTGCGCATCTGGCCTGCGGCAATCTGGCCCATGCCTATGCCGCGATGGGGGCCGACAAACCCACCCTTGCGGAAGGCCGCGCACCGAATATCGGCATCGTCACCGCCTATAATGATGTCCTTTCCGCCCATCAGCCCTTCGAGGACTACCCCCGCCTGATCCGCGAAGCGGCCCGGGCCGCGGGGGTCACCGCACAGGTTGCGGGCGGCGTTCCCGCCATGTGCGACGGCGTCACGCAGGGCCGCCCGGGGATGGAGCTTTCGCTGTTTTCCCGCGACGTGATCGCCCTTGCCGGAGGCGTGGCGATGTCGCATGACACCTTCGATGCGGCGCTCTACCTTGGCGTCTGCGACAAGATCGTGCCGGGCCTTGTCATTGCTGCGGCGACCTTCGGACATCTGCCGGCAATCTTCGTCCCCGCCGGTCCCATGACCTCTGGCCTGCCCAACGACGAAAAGGCCAGGGTGCGCCAGCAGTTCGCCACCGGTGACGTCGGGCGCGAGGCGCTGATGGCAGCTGAAATGGCCAGCTATCACGGCCCCGGCACCTGCACCTTCTACGGCACCGCGAACACCAACCAGATGCTGATGGAGTTCATGGGCCTTCACCTGCCCGGCGCAAGCTTCGTCAACCCCGGGACAGACCTGCGCGCGGCCCTCACCCGCGCTGCGGTTGAACGCGCGGCGGCGATCACCGCCATGGGCAAGGAGTACTGCCCGGTGGCCGAGGTGCTGGACGAGCGCGCCTTCGTCAACGGGATCGTGGGCCTGATGGCAACGGGAGGATCGACGAACCTTGTCCTGCACCTGCCGGCCATGGCCCGCGCCGCAGGGATCATCCTTGATCTTGACGACTTCGATGCGATCTCGGCCGTGGTGCCGTTGATGGCCAAGGTCTACCCCAATGGCCTCGCCGATGTGAACCATTTCCACGCGGCCGGCGGTCTGGCCTGCATGATCGGCGACTTGCTTGCGGCGGGGCTCTTGCATGACGACACCCGCACCGTCGCGGGCCTGGGCCTGGCGCGCTATGCGCAGGAGCCGAAGTTGCAGGAGGGGCGCCTGGTCTGGACGGCGGGGGCCAGCGAAAGTCTCAACGACCGGATCCTGCGCCCGGTTTCGGCACCCTTCCAGCCGAGCGGAGGCCTGCGGCAGTTGCAGGGCAGTCTTGGGCGCGGGGTGATGAAGGTTTCGGCCGTCCGCGACGATCACCGGGTGGTCGAGGCGCCCGCTCGGGTCTTCGACGACCAGGAATCTGTCAAGGCGGCTTTCGGGCGCAGCGAATTCATGTCCGATACGGTGATCGTCGTGCGCTTTCAGGGACCACGCGCCAATGGAATGCCTGAGCTGCATTCGCTGACACCGATCCTGTCGGTTCTGCAGGATCGCGGTCTGCGCGTGGCGCTGGTGACGGACGGCCGGATGTCGGGGGCAAGCGGAAAGGTGCCGGCGGCGATCCATGTCTGCCCCGAGGCGGCAGATGGCGGCCCACTTGCCCGATTGCGGGACGGCGACCTTGTCCGGGTCGATGCCGAGGCTGGCACGCTTGACGTGCTGGCGCCCGATCTTGACGCCCGCGAACCGGTCCGGCCGGACCTGTCGCGCAACCATCACGGACATGGGCGTGAACTGTTCGACGCCTTCCGCCGCTCGGTCGGGCCGGCGGTGACCGGGGCTGCCGTCGTCGTATGAGGAACTTCCCGCCTCCGGCGGGGATATTTCGACCAAGATGAAAGGAAGATCGGCGAGGTTCGGGACAAGGGAACCGGCTGGAAATCCAGCGACCGAAATGCCTGATGGTCCCGGTCCGCAGTCCCTTTGCCGCAGTGACCGTGGCCATCGGGGGGGCCATCGCCCTTCGTTTCTTCTTTGCCGAAATACTCCCGCCGGAGGCTTCCGCCCTCTCAGAAGGAACCAACGCATGACACCTGCCGAACAGTCCATTGCGGTTGACCATATCTGCCGGATGGCACCCGTCGTTCCGGTCCTTGTGATCGATGATTCCGCCGATGCGGCGGCACTGGCGCAGGCGCTGGTGGCGGGGGGGCTTAGTGCCCTTGAGGTCACATTGCGCACGGTGGCGGCGCTCGACGCCATCCGCGCAATGGCCGGGGTAGAGGGCTGCGTCGTCGGCGCGGGAACGCTGCTGACGCCTGCGGACGTGCGGGCGGCAAAGGCGGCGGGCGCAACCTTCGGGGTATCCCCCGGAGCGACGGACCGGCTGTTGGCCGCCTGCGAGGATGAGGGGCTGCCGCTTCTGCCGGGCGCGGCCACCGCGACCGAGGTCATGGGGCTTCTGGAGCGCGGCTATGGTGTCCAGAAATTCTTTCCCGCCGAAGCCGTCGGCGGGGCGGCCGCCCTGAAGGCAATCGGCGGGCCGCTGCCGCAGGTGCGGTTCTGCCCGACGGGCGGCATCGGCCCGGACAATGCGCAGGCCTATCTCGCGCTGCCGAACGTACTTTGCGTGGGTGGAAGCTGGGTCGCGCCGAAAGGGCTGGTGACTGCAGGCGACTGGGCCGGGATCACGCTTCTGGCTGCTGGCGCCAGCCGTCTGCGCGGCTGAGGCACCTTCAGCGCGTCTGGGCGGTGCGGGTGATGCGGCCGCGACGGGATGGCGTGGCGGCGGGCGCCAGCAGGCCTTCGCTCAGGACCCGAGTCATCGGATGGTCGGCGGCACCTGCGTAATGCGCAAGCGCTGCGCGCATCGCTTCGCGCGGATCGGTGTTGCCCTTGAGGCTCAGCGCCCAGTCCAGAAAGATCGACCGGCATTCCGGGGCGGTAATGCCGTCGATGCGATAGCTTTCCCGGATCAACCCCTTCGGGTCGGCCTCGCTCATATCCATCACGCGTCTCCCCATGGTGTCTCCGATCCTGCCATGCCGCCCGGGGCCGTGCCCAGCACGCGTGCGACGATTTCTGATGTGTTGGCGACATGCCCGGCAAGAGTCGCCGCGAGTTCGGCCAGATCACCGGCCCCGGTTTCGCGCAAGAGGAAGGCCCGCCCCCCCTCACCGATCGCCTCCATGTCGAGCGGCCGGTCGGTCAGCAGACGGCCACCCGCGTGCAGGCGCCAGAAAAAGCGATAGGCGGCCTGCAGGCGCGCCTCGTCGTCGCGCGACAGGAAGCCGGACCGGACCGCAGCGCGAAGCTGCGCCTCGACCCGCCGGGCGCGATCGGCGCCGGCAAGGGCTGCGCATTGTGCCAGAAGCTCGATGTCCTGCAACCGGCCGGGGCCGATCTTGGCTTCCCATTCGCCGTCGGGCGCCTTGGCGGCAAAGATCCGCGCGCGCATCCCGGCGGTGTCGCTGCGCAGGGTCGCGCCGCCCGACTTCGCCGCCAGCACCGCAAGCCGCACCGCCTCGACATCGTCCGACAGATCGGCCGGGCCGACGATCACCCGTGCCCGCGTCAGAGCCAGATGTTCCCAGGTCCAGGCCTCGGCCATCTGGTAATCCTGCCAGGCGGCAAGCGAGGTTGCCACCGGGCCCTTGCGCCCCGAGGGGCGCAGCCGCATGTCGACTTCGTAAAGCCGGCCTTCGGCCATCGGTGCCGACAGTGCCGTGACCAGCGCCTGCGTCAGCCGCGCGTAATAGCTCCGCGCATCCAGCGGCCGCGGCCCTTCCGAACTGTCGTTGCCGTCGGCATCATAGATCACCAGAAGATCAAGATCCGACGCGGCATTCAGCCGCTCGGCGCCAAGCGAGCCCATGCCGATCACCGCCGCACCGCGGCCGGGCGCCGGGCCATGCTTTCGGAAAAATTCCGACTGCACCAATGGCCAGACCGCCGCCACGACCGCATCCGCCAGATCGGCATATTCGCGCGCGGCCTGCGCCGCATCCGAGAGCCCGCGCAGATGGTGCACGCCGATGCGGAAGTGCCACTCCTTGGCCCAGCGCCGCGCTGCATCGAGCGCCCGCTCGTAATCCGCAGCCTGCGCCAGATGCTGGGTCAAGGTCGCCGTCAGCGCCACCTTGCCCGGCCATGGTGCAAAGAAGCTGCCGCCGATCACCGCATCAAGGACACCCGCGTTGCGCGACAGATAGCTGGCGAGCCCCGGAGCGGTGGCGCAGATGTCAACAATCAGGTCGATCAATTGCGGGTTGGATTCGAACAGCGAAAAAAGCTGCACCCCCGAAGGCAGGCGTTGCAGAAAGCCGTCGAACTGCCGCAGCGCCTCGCCCGGATGGGCGGCGCGGCCAAGGCGCATCAGCAGTTCGGGCTCCAGCCGGCGAAAGATCGCAACCGCCCGATCGGTGCGCAGAGACGGATAGCTGCGCCAGCCTTCGACGATCGCGGCGGTCTCGGCATCCATTTCGGGACGCGGGCCCGCCTTGTCGGGCGCAAAGAACCCTTCTGTCATCTCGTGGACGCGCGACAACCGCTCAAGCAGCCCGCGCCGCAGATCCTCGGTATTGGCCAGCCCCATCAGCCGCGCGATCCGGTCGACGCCCTGGGGGGTCGCGGGCATGTCATGGGTCTGGGCGTCATTGATCATCTGGATCCGGTGTTCGACCAGGCGGTGGTCGCGGTAATGCGCGACCAGTTCCTCGGCATCGGCCTCGGGCACCCAGCCCTTGGCAGCGAGCGCCCGCAGGCCCGGCACCGTGCCACGCAACCGCAGGTCCGGATCGCGCCCGCCCGCGATCAACTGCCGCGTCTGGGTGAAGAACTCGATCTCGCGGATGCCGCCGCGGCCAAGCTTCATGTTGTGGCCCTCGACGGCAAGTGGCCCGGCAAGGCCCTTGTGGTCGCGGATCCTGAGCCGCATGTCGTGGGCATCCTGGATCGCCGCGAAATCAAGGTGGCGGCGCCAGACGAAAGGGGTCAGCACCTGCAGGAACCGCGCGCCCGCCGCCATGTCGCCGCCGCAGGGTCGCGCCTTGATATAGGCGGCGCGCTCCCATGTCCGGCCCTGTGCCTCATAATAAAGCTCGGCCGCCGACATCGAGATGCAGACCGGGGTCACGCTGGCATCGGGGCGCAGCCGCAGGTCGGTGCGAAAGACATAGCCTCCCGCCGTCCGGTCCGACAGAAGCGCGGTCATGCGACGGGTCACCCGGATGAAGGCCGCACGGGCCTCCTGCACGTCCGAGGGATCGAAGCGGCCATCGTCGAACAGGCAGATCAGGTCGATATCAGATGAATAGTTCAGTTCTCCGGCGCCCATCTTGCCCATGGCCAGGCTGACCATCCCGGCCGCCGTTGCCGCATCGGCCTCCGTCGCGCCGGGGATCCTGCCGCGCCGGATCTCGTCGCCGACCAGCGCCACCATCGCATGATGCACCGCCGCATCGGCCAGATCGGTCAGCGCACCCGTCACGAATTCCAGCGGCCAGACGCCGCCCAGATCGGCAAGGGCCGTGAGCAGCGCAAGCCGCGCCTTGGCCTGCCGCAGGCGCGGCCCGAGGGCGTCTGTCGAAAGCCCGCCAAGCGCAGACAATTCGGCATCCCGCGCCAGCGACGGATCCCCCGAGAGGGCTTCGGCGATCCAGTCGCGCTGCGTCGCCATCAGTCCGAAAAGATAGGGGCTGCAACCGGCGGCACCCGCCAGAAGCTCCCTCAGGTCCGGCGCGACGTCGGGGAAAAGCGCCCGCGCCTCCCCGGCTGGCCCGGCCTCGTGCGGGATCGGACATCGGGTGAGGTGCGTGGCAAAGTCCTGGCTCATCCCCAGAGCCATAACGGGTTTGGCGGCAAGGTCAACGCGGGGCCTGAGCACACCGGGATTGCCCGGGCGTCGCGCCGGGCATTGCCTCTTTGTCGACCGGAGATACATGGCCGACGGATATCGCCGCATCTGCCTGCACCGCCGCCGGCGGCAGTTGACCTGGCACCGCGCCGGCCCCCGTGCACAGGTTCAATACGCCAGTCGGTAGTAATCCACCTCGAAGTTGCTGTTCAGACCGGAGCCGCAGAAGCCCATCTTCATGTTGGATGTGCCGTCGATCCTGCCACCCGAGACCAGCGAGATGCCTTCAATCCCGTCGGCATTGGCCGCAAACTGGATGTCGCCTGCCGCCAGGAACTGCGAGCCGTAGACGTTCATGCCAGCCGCCAGCTTGATCCCGCCGGGCGTCACAAGCTGGACCCCGCCGCCATCGGCACAATTGTCGTTCTTGCCGAAGTTCATCTTGGTGCCGCCATTGCCCGACGGCCCCTTGAAGCTGTCGCTGGCGGTGCTTTTCGTCACCATCAGCACATCCTCGAACTTGGAGCCGGTGGAAAACTGGATCGGGCAAGGAGAGAGAATGGCAACCTCGGAATAGGTCGCATCCTGCTTCATCTTCACCGTCCCTGAACACACAAGCCGGTGGATACGCCCCTTGGTCAGTTGCGAAGGGTCGAGCACCCCGCCCGAGACGGTCACGTTGACGACCCCGGGGGTCTTGAGGTAGGTATGCGATCCCGAAATGCCCCCGGCGCTGAAATGGCCGAGTTGTGCCGGATCGCCCGCCTCAAGCGCTGCGGTGATGTCGGTGATCCGGTTCAGGATACGGATCTTGTAGAAGGATTCGCGCAGCGCATCGAGCAACCCGTTGTTCGTCTTGAAGCCCGAGGCAGAAACCTGCAACCCGCCGAGCGTTGGCAGCGACACGATGGTTCCCGCCTCGAAGGTATTGTTCGAATTGACCTTTATGCCGGCATTGGAATGAATGCAGAAGCCAGCCTCAAAGCCGTTGTTCGACTGGATGTCAACCGCCTTGTCGGCCACGAACCCCTCGCGCAGGCAACTGGGCCGGTAGGTTTCGGCGACGGCGGCAGCGGTCACTTCCCAGTTCGTCAGGCCGACGAAGCTTGACACGAAGGTGGAAACGGCATTGCCGCGCGCCTTGTTGCGGCGGGCGGTCACCATGACCGCCTCGGTCGAACTGGAATCGGGGGTGAAGGTCGCGGTTTCGGTATTCCAGTGGCCGAAGACCACATCCGATGTCACGATCGCCGTTTCGGCACCCGAGGACGACAGATCATTGCGCCCGGTCGCAACCGCATTGTCGATGGCCTTGATCCGGCCATCGCGGAACCGCGTCACCAGCGCCGCATGGGCTGCTGCATCGACGGCCACCTGCATCTCGCTCTTGACCTTGTAGGCATTGGCCACATCCATCGACAGGCCGACGACACTGGCGATGGTCGCAAAGATGAACAGGCCATAGATTCCGATGCCGCCGGTTTCGTCTGCGATGGCGCGGCGAGAGCGGCTGGAAACGCCATCGATGATCTGCGGATGCGCGGCCATCTCAGAATTCCTTGTATTGCTGGGTGCGGATCGAGATGCCCTTGCCGACAATCGGCTTGATTGCGCCAAGGAAGATCAGGCTTGTGACCGGAACCTCGACGTTGGAGACGATGACGTTGTCGGGACTGACGCCGATCTCCATCCTGAGGCCCTTGTAGTCGGAAAGCGAGGCAGCAAGCTTCTGCTTGCCCTCGTCAATCGTCTTGATCCGCCCGACCGAGAGGCCGCGGTTCACGTCCTCCACGGCGCGGACGACCCGGCTGTAGCCATGGAAGATCATGGTCGTGTCGATGGCCAGCGCCATGACATAGAAGAACATCGGCAACCAGAGGACGGCCTCGATGGTGGCGGCCCCGTCCTCACGGCGACGGAACGCCGCACGTCGTGCGGCAAGGGAAATGCGGGGAAACATCGGCAAGCTCCAGCCCGGAAATGCATAACTGGTGAAACTCGTCACGACACGCGGCCAGAGGGCGAGTCAATCGTGGCAGAACTTGGACATTTCGCGAAGGTTTGTGCCAATCCCGCGACGCCGCCCCGGCACCCGGACCTTCAGCGAAACAATCCTTCCGATGAGGTGTAATTGGCGAGTGGATTGGCATGGCCGTGGCAAATTGCGAAGGCCGCGGAATAGAATCAGCAGATTGCGAACCGTTGATGCCAATCCTTTTGCATTGTGCGGCGCGCAGGGATACCCGCACGCCGCCGGCTTTACGATGAAAGGCTGTGGCGGCACGAGCCGCCCCGCCTTTCGGCCTGGCAAACCCCTTTCCGGGGCTCACAGACCCTTGGCGCGATAGCTTGCGGCGACGCGGTCGATGGCCACGATATAGGCCGCCATCCGCAGGTCATCGACGTCGTTGCGGCCGTGCCAGACTTCGCGCATCGACTGGTAGGCGATCCGCATCGTGTCATCGAGGCCCGAGCGCACCAGTTCAAGCTCGTCCGAGCCGCGCAGGTAGCGGTTCTTGAATTCCGAGTTCAGCGACCAGCCAAGGCCCTGGTCGGCCGAGAGCGTTTCAAGCTCTTCGACCAGCAGGCGGTTGCGCGCCTCTTCCGCGCGGCGCTGCATCCGGCCAAAGCGGATGTGGCTCAGGTTCTTGACCCATTCGAAATAGCTGACCGTCACGCCGCCGGCGTTGGCATACATGTCGGGGATGATGATCGTGCCCTTCTTGCGCAGGATCGCGTCGGCGCCGGCGGTGATCGGGCCGTTCGCCGCCTCGATGATCAGCGGCGCGCGGATGCGGTCGGCGTTCGAGAGGTTGATCACGCCCTCCATTGCTGCCGGAACCACGAAGTCGCAGTCGGCTTCAAGCAGGCTCGCACCATTCTCGACATAGGTCGCGCCGGGGAAGCCCTTCACGCTGCCGCCATGCGCCTTCATCCAGTCGAGCACCGCCTGGATGTCGAGCCCGACATCCGACCAGAGCCCGCCGTCGCGCTCGATGATGCCGACGACCTTCACATCATCTTCGGTCGACAGGAACCGCGCAGCATGGCTACCCACGTTGCCCAGGCCCTGAACGACCGCGCGCTTGCCGGCAAGCCCGCCCGACAGATGCGCCGCCGCCACATCCTCGGGATGGCGGAAGAACTCGCGCAGCGCGAACTGCACGCCACGGCCCGTGGCCTCGACCCGGCCCTGGATGCCGCCCGAGTTCAGCGGCTTGCCGGTCACGCAGGCGCGGGCGTTGATGTCGGTGGTGTTCATCCGCGCATACTGGTCGACGATCCAGGCCATTTCGCGTTCGCCGGTGCCCATGTCGGGGGCGGGCACGTTCTGGGCCGGGTTGATCAGGTCGCGCTTGATCAGTTCATAGGCGAAGCGGCGGGTGATCTGTTCCAGTTCATGTTCTTCATACTGGCGCGGGTCGATGCAAAGCCCGCCCTTGGATCCTCCGAACGGCGCCTCGACCAGCGCGCATTTGTAGGTCATCAGCGCCGCCAGCGCCTCGACCTCGTCCTGGTTGACGCCCATCGCATAGCGGATGCCGCCCTTCACCGGTTCCATATGTTCGGAATGGACAGAACGATAGCCGGTGAAGGTGTGGATCTCGCCGCGCAGGCGGACACCGAAGCGGACGGTGTAGGTCGAGTTGCAGACCTTGATCTTCTGTTTGAGGCCGGGCGACAGGTTCATCACCGCCACGGCGCGGTCGAACATCATGTCGACGGAATCTCGGAAGCTGGGTTCATTGACGTTCACGGGATGCTCTCCTTCAAGGCAACGCGTTCGACGGTCGCGGAATCTGGCCGCAGCGCCGGTCTGGTCCGCGCCACGGCAGCTTTAACCCGCTTTGCTGAAGGAATCACCCGGCACCGGCAATATATTTCAGCCATCGCCGCTGCGTCACAACCGCACCTCACCTACCCTTCCGAACCGGCCCGGCCGCGCAGTCCGTCGCCGGAAACCGCACAATTCAGCAGATTCGGAACCAATGATCAGCGCCTGGCCGCCTACTGCGTTCTCTTGTTAAGAATGCCTCAATTCTGCCGCAAGTTCCGAAGAAGAACACGTCGGTGCATTGTCTTGCACGCTTGATCATATGGGTTTGTCTGTTGAATTTGTCCGGGAGTTCCAGTGCCATGACCGATAGGGAATCGCGGCAGGCGTCATTTTCCGCCTCTTGCCTCAAACGCCGCATCGCAACATTCAAGGGTGACGAGCGGGGTTCGCTGCTCATCTTCGGTCTGTTCTGCTTTGTAATGATGCTGTTCCTTGCCGGGGTCGCCATCGACCTCATGCGGTTCGAGGAACGCCGCACCCGGATGATGAACACCGCAGACCGCGCGGTTCTGGCCGCAGCAGAGTTGAACCAGAAACTCGACCCGAAAGAGGTCGTCAGGGACCACTTCCGCAAGGAAGGCCTGCCGGTTCCGAAGGATTCGCAGATCACTGTGGTTTCAGCGGGAACCGGTGCCTCGCGCATCGTCAAGGTCGACACCAGCGCGGCGATGCCGACCTGGTTCATGAACCTTTATGGCATCAAGGAACTCTCGACCCCCGCCCGCGCCACCGCGCAGGAAAGCGTGGGCAACGTCGAAATCGCGCTTGTGCTCGATGTGTCCGGCTCGATGGCGCGTGGCGCCACAAGCTACAGCACGCCACGCATCGACAACCTGCGCCCGGCGGCCAAGGAATTCATCGACACGATGTTCGACAACGTCGAGGAAGGCCACCTGCTGATCTCGATCATCCCCTATTCGACACAGGTGGCGATCACGCCCGACCTGGCCAGCTATTTCAACATGACGACCGAACAGGCCGATTCAGACTGCATCGAATTCGACGCGGCCGATTTCAACACCACCGCGATGCAGGTGAAGAATACCATCGTCATGCCCGCCGATCGCGTCTATCAGCGCAACGGCCATTTCAACCCCTTCTTCAATGAAACCGCCACCGCGTCGGGCCCGACCTGGTCCGCCTCGCAATTGACCAACTGCACCGCACGCAACAAGCCGAACCTGCGGGTTCTGCCCTTCTCGAACGACAAGGCCAAGCTCAAGGCCGCGATCGACGGGCTGGTGGCCGACGGCAACACCTCGATCGACGTTGGCGTGAAATGGGGTGCGGCGCTTCTGGACCCGTCGCTGAACAAGGTCGTGAAGGGCATGATCGCCGCAGGCAAGACCGACGCGCGCTTCGCCGACAGCCCTGCCGTCTATACCGATGGCGACACGCTGAAAGTGCTGGTGGTGATGTCGGACGGCGAGAACACCACCGAATACCGCCTGAAGCCCGGCTACCGCGAAAACGCCGCCAGCCGCGTGTTCTACAACACCAGCTTCAGCAACACCTCGGACCTGAACCAGTACAGCTATTACGACCCGACCCGCCCGGCAGCGACCAGATACTATTCCTTTGCCAAGGCGGCCTGGCGCGATCAGCCCTATGGCGACGGCACCACCATCACTTGCGACAAGAAGGGCAAGTGCACGACGGTCAATGACCCCGGCGCGGCGGCAAACCTGACCTGGACCGAGCTGTGGAAGCGCGTCTCGATCACCTACTTCTCGGACAGGATCATCTCGCCGCTCTATGGCTCGACCGCGCGCAACAACAACCGTCCGGGTGGCGGCACCAACAGCACCTCGGTCTATGCCACCAAGGACACGCTTTTGAACAACGTCTGCACGGCGCTGAAAATACCCGCTTCGGGCAAGGGCACGATCATCTATTCGATCGGCTTTGACGCGCCCGATAGCGGCAAGACGGCGCTTCGGAAATGTGCCAGCGCACCGGCAAATTTCTATGCGGTGACGGATATCGAGATCAAGACCGCCTTCGCCTCGATCGCCAACTCGATCAACAAGCTGAGGCTGACGCAATGACACAGCAGCCCCTCATGGCGCGCCTGCGCCGCTTCCTGCGCCGCAAGGCGCAGGAAGAGGACGGAACGGCGACGATCCCCTTCGTCATCCTGTTCCCCGCCTTCATGGTGATCGTGCTGTCGTCGATCGAGATGGGGATCCTGACTGTCCGTCAGGTGATGCTGGAACGCGGGCTTGACCTGACGGTGCGCAACCTGCGCCTGGGGGTCTGGGCGGCGCCCACCCATACCGACATCAAGCGCGCGATCTGCAACAATGCAGGCCTGATCCCCGATTGCATGAACAGCCTTCTGGTCGAATTGCAGCCGGTGAACAAGACCACCTGGCAGCCGCTGACCCCCAATGCGACCTGCGTGAACAAGTCGCTGCCCGTGCAGCCCGTCACCGCCTTCAACCCCGGCGCCAGCGACGAGATGATGCTGATCCGCGCCTGCGTGAAGGTAAAGCCGATGGCGCCGCTGACCGGGCTTGGCATGCAGCTGCACAAGGATCCCAGCGGTGAATATGCACTGGTGTCGACATCTGCCTTCGTGAACGAACCACGGTTGTGAGGTAACGAGATGACCCTGCTTTGCCGTCTGCGCCTCAGGGCGATCCGCTTCACCGAGGACAGCCGTGGCGCCATGCCGATCGAGGGCCTGATGGCCTTCACCTTTCTCGTGTGGTGGTACATGGCCTCGTTCCAGTTCTTCGACGCGTTGCGCCAGAAGAACGTCAACCTCAAGGCCGCCTATACGGTCGCGGACCTCATGTCGCGCGAAACCGGCCCCGACCCGACCGACCCGACCAAGGTTGCCATCGACGACGAATACATCAAGGGGCTGAACCGGGTCTTCGATTACCTGACCTTCTCGCCCCGCCCCACCTGGATCCGGGTGTCGTCGATCTACTGGGACGCGGTGCAGGAGAAATACCGCGTGGAATGGTCCTATGCCACCGGCGGGCATCCGGCGCAGTCCGATCTGACGCTACAGGCCAGCAAGAACCGGATCCCGAACATGTCCATCGGCGATTCGGCGATCGTGATGGAAACCAACATGGCTTACGTCCCGATCTTCGACGTGGGGCTTGCCGCGCGCTGGTATGACACGATGATCGTGACACGGCCCCGGTTCGCAGCCTGCATTCCCTGGGACCACTACGCCTGCGGCTCGAACGCGGGCGGGCCGCCGAACCCCGATGTGATCACGCTCGATCCCGCTTACTCTGACTGAGACCGGCAATACCTGACCCAAGCGGTGGCCCCTCCCATGGCCGCCGCTTTTCCATTCGGCCGACCCAACGCCCCGCCAGAGAGCACCTCCGCGGATCACAGGTGGGGCACACGGGCGCACCGGGGAATGTGCGCCTTTGAGGCCAGGCCCGCAGCGGGGCCACCGAAGGCCGGAAGACCACCCGGATGCGGGCAGGCCCGGGCCGCCTGCCGCCAATGCCGGTGCTTGCCCCGCCACGGCCCGCGGGCTAGGTTTGCGCCATGTCGACGCCCCGTCTTTCCTGCCTGCACCTCCCTGCGGCCCTGCCAGCGGCACTGGTCCTTGCCATGGCTTGTGCCTGTGCCCGAAGCCCGCTGGCCGATACGGCGGACGGAGCCCTCGACAGCCGGCCCTATCCGGGGCTTGTGCCGTTGGAACAGATCACCACCCTTCCCCCGCCCGAAGACCCCGGTCCCGCGCTGCAGGCCCGCGCCGCCGCCCTGAAAGCCCGCGCCCAGGCGATCGGCAAGCAGAACTGAACCTGCCCGGACCATCTGCGGGGAGGCAAAAAGACCGCAGCGCCGCGCCCTTTGTCCCGCCCGCGTTGCGTGGGTCGCGCGAAGCGGATAACACCCGTCACGACCATACGATGTTTTGATCCAGGAGCTACCATCATGTCCGACCGCTTGCGCCTTGGCATCGCCGGGCTGGGAACCGTTGGCATCGGCGTAGTGCGGATCGTCCAGCAACACGCCGCATTGATCGCGGCCCGCGCCGGCCGGCGGATCGAGATCACGGCCGTTTCCGCCCGCGACCGCACGCGCAACCGCGACGCGGACCTTTCGGCCTATGCCTGGGAAACCGATCCGGTGGCGCTGGCCCGGCGGGACGATGTCGATCTGGTGATCGAGGTGATGGGCGGATCCGAGGGCGCGGCCAGGGCCACGACCGAAGCGGCGCTGGCTGCGGGCAAGGACGTGGTTTCCGCCAACAAGGCGCTTCTGGCGCTGCACGGGCAGGCGCTGGCCGAAGCGGCGGAAGCCGCGGGCCGGGTGATCCGCTTCGAGGCGGCGGTCGCGGGCGGGATTCCGGTGATCAAGGCGCTGACCGAAGGTCTGGCCGGCAACGAGATCCGCCGCGTCATGGGCGTGATGAACGGAACCTGCAACTATATCCTCACGCGGATGCAGTCGGCGGGCCTGCCCTACGAGACGGTTTTCGAGGAAGCGCGCCAGCTTGGCTATCTGGAAGCCGACCCGAACCTTGACGTGGGCGGCATCGACGCGGGCCACAAGCTGGCGCTGCTGGCGGCGATCGCTTTTGGCACGAGGGTCGATTTCGGCGCCGTCGAATTGCAGGGCATCGGCCAGATTTCCATCGACGACATCCGGCTTGCCGAGGACATGGGCTATCGCATCAAGCTCCTGGGTGTTGCGCAGATGACCGGCCGCGGGCTTGAACAGCGGATGTCACCCTGCCTTGTCCCGGCCAAGAGCCCCCTCGGGCAGCTCGAGGGTGGCACCAACATGGTCGTGCTGGAAGGCGACAGCGTCGGCCAGATCGTGATGCGCGGCGCCGGCGCGGGCTCGGGCCCGACGGCCAGCGCGGTGATGGCCGACGTGATCGACATTGCCCGCGGCATCCGCATTCCGATGTTCGGCGTCCCTGCGGCCCTTCTGGCCGAAGCGACCCCCGCCAAGGCCTCGGCCCCGGCGGCCTATTACCTGCGCATGGTGCTGATCGACAAGCCGGGCGCGCTGGCCAAGGTCGCGGCGGCACTGGGCGAGGCCGGCGTCTCGATCAACCGGATGCGCCAGTATGGCCACGACAGCGCCGAGGCGCCGGTGCTGATCGTCACCCACAAGACCACGCGCGACGCGATCGACCATGCCGTGTCGCGGATGGCCCGGACAGATGTGGTTCTGGGTGATCCGGTGGCGCTCCGGATCGAGGATATCTGACCCCGTCAGGCGTGGGCCAGCCGATACTGAACGACATCGGTGCGCCCGACCGCGAAAGACGCGGCGCAGGCCGCCAGATAGAAACGCCAGATCCGGATGAAGGCGTCGTCGAAGCCCAGCGCCCGGATCTGGTCGCGGGCCGCGTCGAAACGCGCCAGCCATTCCATGAGCGTCCGGCTGTAATCGCGGCCAAAACCGAAGGCTTCCTCGACCCGAAGGCCGGCGCGACTTGCCTCGGCCTCGAAGCGCGAGGGGCTTGGCAGCATGCCGCCCGGAAAGATGAAGCTGCGGATCATGTCGCCACCCCGGCGATAGGCGTCGAAATGACGGTCCGCCACGGTGATCGTCTGGATCACCGCGCGGCCGCGCATCGCCAGCACCTCGCCGAGCTTGCCGAAATAGACCGGCCAGAACCTTTCGCCCACCGCCTCGAACATCTCGATCGAAACGACATGGTCGTAGCGCGCCCCCTCGTCGCGGTAATCCTGAAGCGCGATCTCGGCCCGCGGACCCAGCCGGTCGCGCGCATAGGCCGCCTGCTCGGCCGAAAGCGTCAGCCCCTTGGGCGCGAAATCGCCGCGCGAAAGCGCGCGTTCGGCAAAACCGCCCCAGCCGCAGCCGATTTCCAGAAGCCGCCCCGAAGTCGAGGCCAGCCGGTCGATGATGCGGTCATACTTGCGCAACTGCCCGCGGTGCAGGTCATCCCCAGGCCCCTCGAACAGCGCCGAGGAATAGGTCATGCTGTCGTCAAGCCAGAGCCGGTAGAAATCATTGCCCAGATCGTAATGCGCCGCGATGTTGCGCCGCGACCCCTTGCGGGTGTTGCGGTCGAACCAGTAAAGCGCCCGCACGACCATCGCCCGCAGCCGCGAACCATAGACATAGCGATCAAGCGCCTCTTCGTTCATCAGCGCGAATGTCAGAAGCCGCGTCAGATCGCGGGTATCGCAATCGCCGTCGCGGTAGGCCTCGGTCATGCCGATGTCACCCGCCGCGACCAGCCGCGTGACCATCCGCCAGTCGCGGACCTCAAGATCCGCGTCGACCCCGGGCCCGTCGCCGGCAAAGTGGTGGCGGCTGCCATCGGGAAGGGTCAGATCAAGGCTGCCGCAGCGGATCCGCGACAGGCTTTGCAGGAATTCCGTCTGAATGGTCTTTGCAAGCATTCCCGTCTTTCCTCCCCCTTTCCTGTCCCTCCTGTGCCGGCGGGCGCCTGGCAAGTATGTTGTCACCCGGGGGGGCGCGCACCCTGACAGCCCTGCATCTGCCCCTATCCGCAGGCAATGGCAGGCACCCGCCGCGCATTTCACGCATTTTGCGAACCGTCTCCGTCCGCGATGTCGCGCGCCAGCCCTCCCTGACAGGCAAATGATACAGACGATCCGGCCTTTCGCAACAATCGGGATCGCCACCGGCCCCCCCGGCCCGCTTTCCGGGCAAGCCGCCGCTGGCGGATGGCGGGTCCGGGCGATGCATGAGTGATTGCATGGCCCGGCGCGGCTGCGATACTGCGTGGCAGGATGATCCATCGGTCCTGTTGTTCGGGCAAGGGGTTGGGCGATGTCGAAGGACAAGAAGCGAAAGCACAAGGAGACGGCTGACAGCGACATGGCACCCAGGCCTGCGGCGGTTCCGGCCCACGCGTCCGACGCGATCCCCTTCGTCGGCGACATCACCCGCTATCTGCTGACCGAAGCGCCCGCAGACATCCGCAGGGTGATCGCGGCGGCGGACAAGGACGACATCCTGTCCAAGGACTACCCCTACCGCGAGGAAATCGACGGGGACGAGGCCGACGACCATCTGGACCGGCTGCAGGTCGAGCTGGTGAGGATGTCCTACCACCTGCGTGCGACGGGCCAGCGACTGGTCATCCTGTTCGAGGGCCGCGATGCCGCCGGCAAGGGCGGAACCATCGAGCGGATGCGCGAGAACCTCAACCCGCGGCAGGCCTATATCGTCGCGCTCCCCAAGCCCTCGGAGCGCGAAGCGACACAATGGTATTTCCAGCGCTATGTCGACTGGCTTCCGGCGGCGGGGGAAATCGCGCTGTTCGACCGCAGTTGGTACAACCGCGGTGTGGTGGAAAAGGTCTTCGGATTCTGCACCGAAGACCAGCGCGCGGCCTTCTTCCGGCAATTGCCGCAGTTCGAGACCCTGCTGATCGACGAGGGGATCGCACTGGTCAAGCTGTGGCTTTCGGTGGACCGCGCCGAACAGCTCAAGCGCTTCCTCGACCGCGAAAAAGATCCGCTGAAACAGTGGAAGCTCAGCTGGATCGACGTCGAGGGCCTGCGGAAGTGGGATGACTATACTGCCGCCATCGCCGAAACGATGGAGAAATCGCACCTCAAGCGCGCACCCTGGACGGTGATCCTGTCCGATGACAAGGACCGCGCCCGCATTGCCGCAATCCAGACGGTGCTGAATGCCGTCGACTACAAGGGCCGCGACGACAAGGCGATCGGCCGGGTCGACGAACGGATCTGCGGCGGGCCAGACCTTCTGTGATGGCCAAGCAGGGATACCACCACGGCAACCTGCGCCAGGCGCTGGTCGAAGCGGCGCTGGACCTGATCCGCGCGCAGGGTCCGCAAGGGTTCAGCCTGTCGGACGCCGCCAAGGCCGCTGGCGTGACCCCGGCCGCCGTCTACCGCCACTTCGCCGGCCGCGACGATCTGATTGCCGAATGTGCGCGGCAGGGATTCGTGATCTTCGCCGATGTGATGGAACGCGCCCATGACGGTGGCCGTCCATCAGCGCTCAAGGCCTTCGAGGCGACGGGCCGCGCCTATCTGGGCTTTGCCCGCGCCTATCCTGGGCATTACATGGCGATGTTCGAAAGCGGCCTTCGGGTCAGTGCAACGCCCGAACTGGCCGAGGCCGCCCGCCGCGCCGGGGCGGTGATGACGCGCGCAGCACAGGCGCTGGCCGAACACCTGCCCGAAAACCGCAGGCCACCGGCCGCGATGTTCGCCGCCCATGTGCAGGCCATGAGCCATGGAATCGTCGAACTTTACGCCAGGGGCGCCCCCGGTGCCCGGTCCCCGTTCCCGCCCGAGGAACTGCTTGAGACGGGAATCGGCATCTATCTTCGCGGGCTTGGCCTGTTGCCGGCAGACGAATGAGCCGCAAGCCGCTTGCCCTCCCCCGTGCCGGCCCGCAGCACCTTGCCCGCGACGACAAATCCGCTACGTCAGGTGCGGGAAACGGTCGACAGGCACGATTGCCCCTGCCTTGGAACATGGATTTCGGCTAAACCTTTGCCCGAACGATCAGATCAACCGGACATGACAGACAAGAAAAGCCTTTCCCCGAGCCTCGCCCGCGTTGCGCAGGGCGACCTTTGCGCCGGCTGTGGCGCCTGTGCGGGGCTGTTTCCCGAACAGATCCGGATGGAGGCGCAGGGCCGCGGCTGGCTGCGCCCGGTCCAGTCCGCCCCCCTGAGCGAGCGCGAGGACCGCACCATCGCCGCGATCTGCCCGGGCCTTGGCCAGACGGTCGAAGCTGACGGCCGGCCCGATCCGGTGCTTTGGGGGCCGCATGTCTCGGTGCAGGTCGGCTGGGCGGTTGACCCGGAGGTGCGCCATGCCGGATCCTCGGGCGGGGCGCTGTCGATGCTGCTGATCCACCTGCTCGAGACGGGCGAGGTCGATGCCGTGGTGCAGACCGCCGCCGCGCCCGACCTGGCGATCGGCAATGCCACCGTGATCTCGACCTCGGCCGAAGACATCGTTGCGGCCGCCGGGTCGCGCTATGCGCCCTCGGCGCCGCTTGACGGGCTGTCGCGTCTTGCCGCCGACGGCCGCCGCTTTGCCTTTGTCGGCAAGCCCTGCGATGCGGCGGCGCTTCGGGCGCTGATCGCGGTTGAACCGAAATACGGCCAGATATTTCCGGTGATCCTGTCATTTTTCTGCGCCGGCGTGCCAAGCCACAGCGGCGGCATGGAAGTGTTGGGCGCACTCGGCACCAGCCTCGATCAGGTCGACCGCTTCCGCTTTCGCGGCAACGGCTGGCCGGGGCGCGCCACGGCGGTGATGAAGGACGGCACCGAACGCTCGATGAGCTATCACGACAGCTGGGGGCGCATTCTTTCGCGCCACCTGCAACACCGCTGCAAGATCTGCGCCGACGGCACCGGGATCGCGGCCGATCTGGTCTGCGCCGATGCCTGGGAAAGCGACGAGGCCGGATACCCCGTCTTTGACGATGCCGAAGGCACCAGCCTGTTCATGGCCCGGACCGAACAGGGGGCCAGGATCCTTGCCGCCGCCCAAGGACGGGGCCGGATCCGGACCGAAGACTTTGACCTGCCTTCGCTCACCGGCATCCAGCCCGGCCAGCGCGAACGCCGCCGCGCGCTTCTGGCCCGGCTTCTGGCGCTGCGGCTGGCAGGGCGGCCGATCCCGCGCTACCGTGGGTTGCAGATCCTGCCGGCCGCCCGTCAGAACACCATCCGCAAGAACCTGCGCAACTTCGCCGGGATGCTTCGCCGGTCGCTGTTTCGCCGCCGATCCTGACTGCCAGGCCCAAGAACCCGCCACCGCACCCAAACGAAAAAGCACCGGAGCATTCATGCCCAAGACATTGCGCCCGATCCGCGTCTGCCTGATCATGCATTCGACCCGATCCGACAACCTTGGTGTCGGCGCACTCACGGTTTCCGAAGTGGCGATCCTGCGCGACCTGGCAAAGCGCCTTGGCCGCGGCATCGAGATCACCGTTCTGGACTGGAAGGATGCGCGCACGCCCTATGTGTCTGGCCCCGATATCCGCATCATCGACTTCGGCGGCAGGGAACTGCTGGACCCCCGGAGATACCTTGCGACGGCAAGGGCGTCGGACTTGGTGATCGACATCGGTGCGGGCGACAGCTTTGCCGACATCTACGGGGGCAAGCGGCTGCGGCGGATGTTCATAATGAAATACCTGGCCCATCTGGCCGGAACACCGCTGATCCTTGCACCCCAGACCATCGGCCCCTTCACCAAGGCGTCGTCGCGGTTCCTTGCGCGGCTCAGCATGAAGTGGTCGGCGGTGGTGGCCAGCCGCGACAAGCTGTCGACCAAGGCCGCGCGCGACATGGGCATCACCCGCATTGTCGAAGCCTCCGACGTGGCGCTGCGCCTGCCTTATGACGCGCCACCCACGCGCGCGCCGGGCGGGCCGGTCAGGGTCGGGCTCAATGTCTCGGGCCTGCTGTTCGGTGGCGGCTATACGGGCAAGAACGAATTCGGCCTGACGATGGATTACCCGGCGCTGGTCCGTGATATCGTGCGGCATTTCCATTCGATCGGCTGCGAAGTGCATTTGGTTCCGCATGTGCTGGTTTCTTCCGGTCCGATGCGGGGCGAGGACGATTCAGCCGCGTCGGAAAAGCTTGCGACCGAATTTCCGGGCACCATCATCGCGCCGCGCTTCGCTTCCCCTTCCGAGGCGAAGAGCTATATCGCGGGTCTGGATTTCTTCATGGGCGCGCGGATGCACGCCTGTATCGCGGCCTTCTCGTCGGGGGTGCCGGTCATTCCGATGGCCTATTCGCGCAAGTTCGAAGGTCTTTTCGGCTCCATCGGCTTTGACCGGACGGTGGACTGCACCAAGGAGTCGCCCGAGGCGATCCTGGCCAAGATCAAGGCCGGGTTCGAGGATCGCGCCGCCATCAAGGCCGAAGGCGACGCCGCGCTGGCGCGGGGCAAGGAGAAGCTTCTGGACTATGAAAACGCGCTTCTGGCGGTGATGCAGCGGATCAGGGACTGATCCCGCGCCGCCCCTTCCTAGCGGAACAGCACCAGAGCGCCCGAGGACCACGCAACGCGGGTGCGCGCACCACGCTCCAGCACCTCGCGGCCAAAGACGTTGCGCATGGATATCCGCACGGGTTCGGTCACGCCATCCAGCTTGACGTCGTAGTAGGTCATGTCGCCATAATAGACGACTTCCTCGATGATGCCGGGCGCCTCACGGTCAAGCGGCGTCTGGCCTTCGTAAAGGATGGTCAGCGTTTCCGGGCGGAATCCCACCGCTGCGGCACCGTCATGCGAATTCGACACCTGATCGGCATCAATCGACGCGCGGCCAAAGCCCTGCACTTCGATCTCGACCTTGCCGCCAGCTTCCGAGAGGATCGTCGCGGGCAGGAAGTTCATCACGCCGATGAAATCGGCCACCTTGCGGGTCTTGGGGCGACGGTAAAGCGTTTCGGGATCGTCAAGCTGCGCGATCTCGCCCTCGAACATCACGGCGATCCGGTCGGACATGACCAGCGCCTCTTCCTGGTCATGGGTGACAAGGATGAAGGTGATGCCGACCTGGCGTTGCAGCTTGATCAGTTCGACCTGCATGTGTTCGCGCATCTTCTTGTCGAGCGCCGAGAGCGGTTCGTCCAGCAGCAAGACCTTCGGCTTCAGGATCAGCGCGCGCGCCAGAGCCACGCGTTGCCGCTGGCCACCCGACAGGGCATGGGCGGCGCGTTTGCCGTAGCCTTTCAGGCCGACCATCTCGAGCGTCTCGTCCACGGCCTTCTGCTTTTCAGCCGCCGTGCGCGGATCGCGGCGCAGGCCGAAGCCCACGTTCTGTTCGACCGAAAGGTGCGGGAAGATCGCGTAGGACTGGAACACCATGTTGGTGGGGCGCTTGTTGGCCGGCACATCCTCCATCGACTTGCCGTCGATCATCACCACGCCCGAGGTGATGTCCTCGAAGCCTGCGATGGTGCGCAGGAGCGTGGTCTTGCCGCAGCCTGACGGACCCAGCAGGGAAAAGAACTCACCCGCCCGGATTTCGGCATTGATGCCGCGCAGCGCGTGGTAGTCGCCATACCACTTCTGCACGTCCTTGAGTTCGATCATCGGTTTGGCGGATGTCACAGGAAGCCTCCGGTATCCTTGCCGCCGGTTTTCGCGATGCCGCGGCGGCGGAAATATTCAGCAACGATAAGCAGGCAGATCGACACCGCGACAAGGCAAGTGGCGACCGCCATGATGACGGGAATGGCCTTTGGGAAGCGCAACTGCGAATAGATGTAGACCGGCAGCGTGGTTTCCGTTCCGCCAAGGAAGGCCGCAAGGATGAATTCATCCATGGAAATGGTGAAGGATATCAGCAGCGACGAGATGATCCCCGGCAATACCAGCGGCAGGATGATCAGCCGGAAGGTGCTGAAGGCATCCTCGCCCAGGTCATAGGCCGCTTCCTCCAGCGATTTGTCGAGGCTCTGGAACGCCGCCGTCAGGATCGCGATGGCGAAGGGCGTGCACATCAGCATGTGGCCGAGGATGATCGTGTGCAGGCCAAGGTTGAGGCCCATCTGCAAGAGCACCACAAGGATCGCCATGGCGATGATGATTTCCGGCAGCACCAGAGGCAGCATGATCAGCGCCATCAGCCCGCCCTTGCCCTTGAAGTCATAGCGCGTCGAGGCGCGGGCGGCGAAGATCGCCAGCACCGTCGCGCCGATGGCGCTGGCGCTGGCCACGATCAGCGAGTTCTTGACCGCGTTCAGCAACTGGTCGCTGCCGGCAAGCTGTTCGAACCACTTGGTGGTGAAACCCTTCAGCGGGAAGGCGATGATCGTCCCGTCGTTGAAGGCGAAAAGCGGCAGAAGCAGGATCGGGGCATAGAGGAAGATCAGGTAGATGATCGTGTAGCTGCGCAGGCCGGAGGGGTTCGGCTTCATTTCTTGACCTTCAGGAAGCGGGCGTTCACGAGAACGAAAAGCGCCGAGAGCGTGCCGACGATCAGCATTGCCGACACGGCGATGGCCGATCCAAGCGGCATGTTGTCGATCGCCAGCAGTTCCTTCTGGATGACGTTGGCGATCAGGGGCAACTTGCCGCCGCCGATGATGTCGGGGGTGACGTAGTCGCCCACGGTCGGGATGAAGACGATCAGCACCGCCGCCACGACGCCCGGCATGGACAAAGGCAGCGTGACCCGGAAGAAGGTCATCAGGCGGCTTTCACCCAGATCCTGGCCCGCCTCAAGGAACGACCGGTCGATCTTTTCCAGTGCCACGAAGATCGGCAGGATGGCGAAGGGCGCATAGGCATGGGCCAGCGTCGCCACCATCGCACCGACGTTCACGTTGATCCAGGTCAGCGGCTGGTCGATGATCCCCAGCGCCTTCAGGCCCGAGTTCACGACGCCGTTGTAGCCCAGGATCACTTTCCACAGGAACACCCGCACCAGATACGAGGTCCAGAACGGGATGGTGATCAGGAACAACCACAGCGACTTGCGCGACGGGCTGACGTGGAAGGACACGAAATAGGCCACCGGATAGGCCAGCACCACCGTGAACAGCGTGACCAGGGTGGACACGAACAGCGACCGCCCCATCAGCGCGCGGTAGATCGGGTCAGTCCAGGCCTGGATGTAGTTCGAAACGGTGAAGGTGCGGATCACCTCGCGCACCCCGGTGCCGTCAGTCATGAACGACAGATAGACGACGGTCGCCAGCGGCAGGGCCAGCAGCAGCAGCGCATAAAGCGCCGGCGGCGCAATCATGCCGTATCCGTTGGCCGCCTGCGATCGCAGCCGCCTTCCCCGACGAGATGCTGAAGTCATGTCCCCTCGATCCTGCTGGTCGTCTTTGTTTGCAGCCAAGGTTGCACATGCCCGAGGCCGTGGGAAGAGGCCAGACGCCGATCCCAACCACCAAAAAGCCGCGTTTCACACGTCAAACAGGCAAGTCGGCCGGCGGATCTGCCAGCAAACGCGCCAGAGTCTGCACCGCCTCACGGTAGCGTTCGCGGGATTCGCCGCCCGGAATCGCGATCCGCACGGCGTTGGGGGCAGTCCCGTCCTGCAGGGCATATTCGTCGGCCGAGCGGATCAGGACACCCGCCGCTTCCGCCTCGCGGGCAAAGGTCGAGGCCCGCCATCCCCGCGGCAGACGCAGCCAGACAAAGCTGAGGCCATCCTGCCAGTTCAGGTCGAAGCCCTGGAAAGCGGTGACGATGTCATCCAGCCGGGACGAGATTTCCGCATGCACCCGGTCCCGCAAGGCCAGCGCCTGCCCCGAGGCGAGAAGCCGCAGCATGATTTCGGTCACCGGGCGCGGCATGCCGAAATGCGAATGCTGGCCGGCAAGCCGCCCGGCCTCGCCCAGGCCCGCCGGGCAGGCGATCACGCCAAAGCGAAGGCCCGCCGAATGCGACTTGGAAAACGAGGTCACATACCAGCAGCGTTCAGGCGCCAGTGCCCGGATCGCCGGATCGCGCGGGCTGCAGGCGGAATAGCAGTCATCCTCGATGATCTGGAGGTCGTGCTTGCGGGCCACGCGCACGATGTCCTCGCGCCGCTCCAGCGGCATGCGCACCGTCGTCGGGTTCTGCGCCGCCGTCGTCAGGCAGACGATCCGGCCGCCATAGCGGCGACAGGCGGCATCAAGCGCATCGGCACGCATTCCCCAGTCGTCCACGGCGACCGGCACCACCTCGGCCCGGTTGAGGCGCGCGGCATGGCGAAAGCCCGGGTAGGCCAGCTCTTCGCAAAAGACCAGCGGCCGGTCGCCGCGCAGGCAGCATTGCAGCACCAGCCCAACGGCGTTCTGCCCGCCATGCGCCAGCGCCAGGTCGTCGGCGTCGATGGCGCCCAGACGGCGGTCGGCCAGATAGTCGACGAGCGCCATCCGCAGGGGCCGGTCCCGCCGCAGGCCGGGATATTCCAGCCAGCCCTGCCCGATTTCCGGGATGATCTCGGTCAGGATCGCCGCAATCGCCGCCGACTGCCCGATATCGGGCAGCGTTGGTGAACGCATGTCGACCGGGCCCATGTTGCTGGGGCTCAGTTGCGGAACATGCAGCGCGACCGTTGGCCCGAACTGCGGCGCGCGCGCGGCAACAAAGGTGCCACGGCCGACAGAGGCTTCGAGCAGGCCTTCCTGGATCCCGATGTTGTAGGCGCGAGCGACGGTCCCGGGGGTGATCTTCAGTTCCCATGCCAGTTCCCGCACCGCCGGCAGCCGCGTCCCCTCGACCAGTCCGCCATCCCGGATCGCTTCACGCAGCGAATGTGCCAGCGCGAGGTATTTCGGACCCTCGAATTGTGTCAAGTCGGGCGACCAAATTGTACCCAAGACAATCTTCCCCTAGACCAAGGCTGCACCGGTTGTATTGTCACACTTAACCGATGACCTAAATTGTATCAATACACCCGTGAAGGATGCCGACGTGACTGCCCGCGAGACCGCCGCCCTGCCCGCCACATTTCCCCTCGCCGGACGCACGCCGGTGCTGCACCGGGCATTTGCGGCCTTCCTGGCCTGGCAGGACCACCGGCGCAGCCTTGCGGCCCTGTCCCGGCTGGACGACCGGCTGCTGCGGGATGTCGGTCTTGCGCAGCGACCTGCGCGGGCCAAAGCGCCACACGAAACATTCTGATTGGTCTGTCTCTTCCCCTGACGGACCTCTTCCTGGCCGGGCCCTGTGCCCGGCTTTTTTCTTTCCCGCCGCCCGCCGCAAGGCAACAGGAAAGCAGAAAAGGCCCGCGCGGGCGGGCCTTTCCAGTCTTGCATCCGGGGCCAAATGCGCCCGGTCGATCAGCGCTTCGAGAACTGGAAGGACCGGCGGGCCTTGGCCTTGCCGTATTTCTTCCGCTCGACCACGCGGCTGTCGCGGGTCAGGAAGCCGGCGGCTTTCAGGGCGCCGCGCAGGCTCGGTTCATAAAGCTGCAACGCGCGGCTGATGCCGTGCTTCACCGCACCAGCCTGGCCCGACAGGCCGCCGCCGACAACGGTCGCCATCACGTCGAACTGGTTTTCCACACCGGCCACCTGGAAAGGCTGGCGCAGGATCATCTGCAGAACCGGGCGGGCGAAATAGGCCGAGATGTCCTTGCCGTTCACCGTGACCTTGCCCGACCCCGGCTTGACCCAGACGCGGGCGACCGCGTCCTTCCGCTTGCCGGTGGCGTAGGAACGGCCCAGCGCGTCGCGCTGCGGCGTGCGGGGGGCAGCGGCGGCTTCGGCGGGCGCTGCCGATTGTGTGCCGGCGACGATCGACTTCAGATCGTCGAGAGATTTGATATCGTCGGCCATCTTACGCGCTCCGGGTGTTCTTCGGGCTCAACGCCTTGACGTCGAGAACTTCGGGTTTCTGCGCTTCATGCGGGTGCTCGGCACCAGCGTAGACACGCAGGTTGGTCATCTGCTGACGGCCCAGCCGGTTGCGGGTGATCATCCGCTCCACGGCCTTGGTCACGACGCGCTCGGGGTGGGCGCCGTCCAGCACTTGCGCCGCGGTGCGGAACTTGATCCCGCCCGGATGGCCGGTGTGCCAGTAGTAGCGCTTGTCTTCACGCTTGTTGCCGGTCATCTGCACCTTGTCGGCGTTGATGATGATCACGTTGTCGCCCATGTCCATGTGCGGCGTGAAGGTCGGCTTGTGCTTGCCACGGAGGCGGTTGGCGATGATCACGGCAAGACGGCCCAGAACGACGCCTTCGGCATCGATCAGGATCCACTTCTTTTCGATCTCCGCCGGTTTTGCGGTATAGGTTGTCATAGATCGGCCCTTCGGCTGCAAAGAAATGACCCCCGGACGGGGGCCAAGTTCGGATGGGTGCTTTTCGTTCAGATCGCAGGCGTTTTCAAGTGCCGACACGCATAAAATATACCGCCAAATCAATTACTTGCAAAATAGGTATAATGTTACCCCACAAGTCGGCGCGTCCGGCACCCGGCCCTGACGGGTGAATCAGGGCTTCCGGAGCCGGGATCGCCGAAGCAGCCCGAGCGCGATCAGCGGCAATGCCAAAAGGGGCGCGGCCGGCGGCAGCGGCACGGCGGTGATGGTCGTGACCGGCTGGCTCGACAGCGGCAGCGGATCGCGCGCGGCCATCGCCGGCACCGGCAAGAGCCGCAGCTGCGGCATCGGGGCTGGCTGCGGCATCGGCGCCAGCACCACACCGACTGCGGTGCTCACACGCATCAGAGGCCCGCGGTAATAGCGCGCCATCATCAACCGCCCTGCGAACAGGCCCGGCACGGCGAAATCCGTGACCTGCGCCCCGTCGAAGCCGGCATTCCAGCGCAGGCGCAGCAATTGTGCGGACCGGCCGGCCGGCAAGGACAGCGGGATCGTCAGCCGGGCATCCGGACCGCCAAAGGGCGTCAGCCCCGCGAGCCGCGCACCGGTCAGCCGCCAGCCCGCAGCGTCGTAAGGGGTGCGCCAGCGCCCCGGGCGGATGCGGCCTGCCGCATCCTCCAGCCTGTCAAGCCCGGCGATGGTGGCCTTTGACCCGAGCCGGACAAGCGATTGCGCACGGCGGAGCGCCACATGGTCCAGCGCGGGCGACGGGTGCACCGATGGTTCGCGGAGCCCTCCTTCCGGCACAGCGGGCACTCTGGCCCCGCGGCGAGCGGCGGCAACGCGCGACAGGCTCGCGGGCAGCAGATCGGCAAGCGGTTCGTGCAGGGCCGGCGGCGCAAGCCGCGGAGGTTGCCGCAAAGTTGCCACAGGTTCCGATGCAGCCCCTGCGGGACAGGTCGCCGCCAATCGCGGTCCACCATCACGGCATTCGGAAACAATCAGCCCCGGGTCGAGCGGTTCGGAGCCAGCCCCCCGCACGATCAGGAAACACCCCAGCAGAACGAAGGCAAGGACTTGCTGTGCCGCGCCGCCCAGGGTGCGGCTCGCCCGGTCTGTTCGCACTGAACGATGCCCGTCGTGCATTGTCTCTCCGATCGCACCAGTCGGCTTTGGCGCAATCGGAAGATACCAGGGGAATTTGGTGTATTGATGATCAGACCTAGCCCTTTGGCGGGATCGAATAGGTCATTGATGCCCGCGCGACGGGATCATCCAGACCGTCGCTCCGTATCAGCACGTCCCCCACGGCGAGGGTCCGGCCCAGCTTCAACAGCCGCACCTCGCCCAGCAGATCCCTGCCCGCCGGGGGCTTGCGCAGGAAATCGATCGAGGCGTTCGTGGTGACCGCCAGCGCCACCGGGCCGATCCGCGACAGGATCGCCAGGTAGACCGCGACATCGGCCAGCGCAAAGAGCGTCGGCCCGGATACCGTGCCTCCGGGCCGCAGATGGCCCTCGGCCACCTTCAGCCGCAGGATGATCCCTTCGGACGTGACCGCCTCGATCCGGAAGTCTTGCGCCACCTGGGCGAACTCATCCTCCAGAAACAGCCGCAACGCGTCGTGGTCCATCACCGGGATCATTTATTGCGTCCTTCCTGCCGTCCTTGCCGCACCACCTGCCGCGCCCTTCGACGCGACAGGAAAATGGCAGGCAAACCACAGGATTTGCAAGACCGGCCCGCCGCAGCCCGGTATCACGCCCGGTCAGCGCCCACGCTTGCGCAGTTCATCAAGTGCGGCGTTGGGGCTTGAGCGCACGCCGCGCGACATGCGCCTGTCTGCCCCAGACGTGGCTGCAACGGTGGCACCGGAACCCGCAGCCGTGGGCGCGGCCGTTGCGGGATCGGCCATTCTGCGGGCACCGACCTTGCGCACCCGGAAGTAATGCGCTTCGCGCGCGCCGAAATAGAAGCTGACGATCGCGCCCAAGAGCCACCAGAGCGGGTCGGGAACATGGTCAAGCCCGATCATCCGGCGGGTGAAGCCTTCGGGATCGACCATCGCATAGGCAAAAAGCCCCATCGTCCCCAGCGCCAGCAGCGGGCGCGGCATCCGGTTCAACCCATTGACAAGCTGATCGAACCACCCCTGCCCGACATGGCGAAACTCCTCGCCATGCTCCGCCAGTGCCGCGATATAGGCGTCCTGCGACGCCTCCATCTGCCGCGTCGCATTGGGCAGGAACACCTCGGCCACGCCCGTCACGGCATTGCCGAGCGCGGTCGCGCCGGCGCCACCGCCCCCCAGAACCTTTCCGATCACACCCATGCCGATGTCCTTTCGCGGTGTTGCGCCTCGGTCAGGCGAAAGCGCGGTTGCATGAAGTCTTCGGCGCGGGTGATCCAGCCGCCCTTGCCGCCGTCCTTGCGACGGGCGTATTTCCGGCTGGCGGGGCGGCTGTCGGCAAGCATGTAGTAATAGTTGCGCCGGGCGATGGCATAGGCGTCGGCCAGCAGATCACCCGCCTCCAGGAGTGCGGCTTCGCAGGCGCTGCGGGTCCGGGGGCCAATCCGGCCATCGGCCTCGACATCCTGCCCCATGTCCTGAAGCAGGTATTGCAGCACCTTCACCGCATTGGCCCCGGCATTCACGAACATGTCGAAGACTGTCGGCTGCAAGACGTCGGGCAGCGTGGCGATGCCGGGCTTCTGGAAATAGTGTTCGATGAAGATCGCCTCGGCGCGATCCGGCGTCAGGCGCCGCACGTCCTCGGCGTCCACCTTGCCATCGCCCGTGAGGTCCAGCCCCAGCCGGCGCATCGTCCCGATGGTCACGCCATGTTTCGTGGCCCCGCCCGGATCCGACGGATCATCGACATAACCGCCCTCGCGCGCCACGATCTCGGCCGCGAGTTCCCTGACTGTCTTCATGCAAGCCCCTTTCCCGGTTCAGTCCGGGACAAAGGGTGCGAAGAAAGGGTTAATTCCCGGCTTTCTCGGCGTTCGGATCGACGTAGACGCCCTGATCCTTCAATGCGTCAATGACTTCGCGCGGCATGTAGTTCTCGTCATGCTTGGCCAGAAGTTCGGTCGCGTAGAAGGTGCCATTCTTGTAGGTGCCGGTTGCCACGGTGCCCTGGTTGTCGCCAAACAGGTCCGGGCGCGGGTTGTCGCCCACATATTTCACCGGCACATCGGCATTGGAATCGGTGATGACGAAATCGAACCGGACCCCTTCGGGCGCCGTGATCGAGCCTTCCTTGACCAGCCCGCCAAGGCGGAACACCTCGTCCTCGCGCGGTGCCTCTGACACCACCTCGGAAGGCGAGCGGAAGAAGTTGATACCGTCGCGCATCGCATAGCCGATCATCGCGGTCGACAGGATCAGCGCCAGGACGGTCATCAGCAGGATCTGGATCCGGCGCTTCTTCTTCAGCGGCATCATGGCGCGCGCCCTCCTTACGGGAACACCGGGGCCAGCATCAGGCCTGCGGTTTCCTCGATCCCCAGCATCAGGTTGGCGTTCTGGATCGCCTGCCCCGAAGAACCCTTGCACAGGTTGTCCAGCGCGCAGACCACCGTCGCCACGCCCGGCACCCGGTCGCCGACCACGCCCAGCTTGACGAAGTTCGATCCCGCGACCGACCGGGTCGAGGGAAGCTGGCCGAAGGGCAGAACGTCCAGGAACGGCTCCAGCGCATAGCGCGCCTGCAGCGCCTGATGGACGGCCTGCGCGTCACCCCGGACATAGACGGTAGCGAGGATCCCGCGGTTGAAGGGCGCCAGATGCGGGGTGAAGACCACCCGCACCGGGCGCCCCGCAACCTTCGAGAACTCCTGGTCGAATTCTCCCAGGTGCCGGTGGGTGCCGCCCGCCGAATAGGGATGCGTGCCGCCCGACAGCTCGGCATGCAGCAGGTTTTCCTTGAGGCTCCGCCCCGCGCCGGACACGCCGTTCTTCAGGTCAAGGATGATGTGGTCAAGGTCGATCACCCCCGCCCCGATCAGCGGGCGGACGGCATATTGCCCGGTGGCCGCGTTGCAGCCGGTGCCAGCGCAAAGCCGCGCGGCGCGGATGTCATCGCGGTAGAACTCGGTCAGGCCATAGACCGCTTCCTTCTGCAACTCGACCGCGGCATGGGGCTTGCCATACCACTTTTCATATTCCGCGGGATCGCGCAGCCGGAAATCGGCCGACAGGTCCACCACCTTCAGATCGCGCGGCAGGGCGTCGATCACCGCCTGGCTGGTGGCATGGGGCAGCGCGCAGAAGGCCAGGTCGATGTGGGAAAAGTCGATGTCCTCGATCCGCGTCAACGCCGGCAGGTCCAGATGCCCGAGATGCGGGAAGACTTCGCCCATCGCCATGCCGGCCTTGCGGTCGCCCGACAGCGCGCGGATGCGCATGGCGGGATGCGTGGCGATCAGGCGGACAAGCTCGGCCCCGGTATAGCCGGAGGCACCAAGAATGGCGATGTTCTGGGTCATGGCGCACCTCATCTGGACTTGGCCGCTTGATGGTCGGATGTGGCGGCAGATTCAACCGAATTCTGCGTGAGACCCATGCGCGATGCCGTCGCAGCACGAGGCGGTCACAGCAGCGGATATTCGGCAATTGCCCTGTGGATCGCACCGTCGCCGGTGAGCGTGGAGCGATAGAGTATCACCTCGCGCACGGTGAAGTTCCCGCTCCCGAAGGTCGCGTTGCGGCCCATGAACGCCGCAAGCTCGACCTCGACGCCGGCACCGGGGCCGGGCGGGAAGCGCGCCAGCGTCACATGCGGGCGGAAGCGTTCGCGCGGCAGCATCAGCCCCGCGCCGTGCAACAGGCTGCGGATCTTCCTTTGCAGCGCCATCAGCCCCGGGTCAGGCTGCACGGCGGCCACAAGCACCCGAGGCGTTCCGCTCCCGTAGGTTTCAAGCCCGTCGATCCTGAGCGTGAGCGGCCCCGCCGCAAGACTCTCCAGCGCCTCGTGCGCGGCTTCCAGATCACGGTCGGGGACATTGTCGCCAAGATAGGCCAGCGTGATGTGGAAGGTTTCCGGGTCAGCCCGACGCCCGACCTTGAGCCGCGCCTGCACGTCTTCCAGCGCGTCGCGGATGGTGTCGGGCAATGGCAGGGCAATGAAGGCACGCATGAACCCGATCATGCGACAGCCGCGCGCCCGGAACAAGGGCACGCGGCTGCAAAGGTCTTGCGACTATTGCCGTCGTCAGGCGGTCTTGCCACCCTTCCGGCGCAGACGCAGGCCGACAAGTGCTGCCGCCAGCATCGCCCCGGCCGCCGGCAGCGGCACCGGCGCGGGGGGCGGCGGCGGCGGAAGGATCGGCGCCGCCGGCAGCCCGATGTTGTAGGCGAGCGTTCCCCCGAAAGTGGGCGCGATCGCCAGATAGAGCGTGCCGGTGAAGGTGCTGGCCAGCGTCAGCGCATAGCTGGCTGTCAGCGAACCCTGGGTGTGGACCTTCGGCTTGCTGGCCGGACCGGTGGTCCACTGCTTGTAGTTCACCGCATAGCTCAGGCTGCCGTCCTGGTCCCAAGCATGCTGGAACGGCGTAAAGCTGTAGAGGATGCTGCCACCAGCCGAGAAATTGCCCGAGACATAGGCTGCAAGCCCCGAGAAATCGAACGTCAGCGTCTGCGCCCCCGGCAACAGGCCGGTGATGGCAAAGATCTCGTGATCATTTGCCGCCGCCGCCCCCGTGAGGGTGTCGACCCCGGGGCCGACCTGCGACGGCGACAGCCAGTTGTTGCTGAAATCGACCGCGCCTTCGTTCACCGTGATCGCCGAAGCCGCCCCTGCCAGAGCCATGCCACCGGCCAGGCCGACAAGGACACGGCGAATCGCTGTTGAGATAGTCCACATTCCACTCACTCCACTCGAGCCTTCTTGGTGATTTGTTAACCAAGGACTGAGACGGGAAATGGGCCGGACTGCGACCGCGGTCGTGCATTGGCACCATCAACCGGGCGGCAATGCGGCGGGCCCCGGAAAACGGGAAACGATCCGGTCGGGGCGATCGGATCGTTGCCGGTTCGGCGCGGGGGCGTCAGGCCGGCTGAAAGCGGATGCTGCGCCTCAGGAACTGCGTCGCGTGATCGCTGACCGAACGCGCGTCACCCGTGGTCAGGAATTTTGCCTCTCGTCCCGGCCCGCGAAATTCGGGACGGCGGGCAAGGTAATCGGCAAGGCTCTCCGCCACGAGGTTCGCCTGCGAATAGACCCTGACCCCCGGCCCCAGCGCTTCGGCAAAGACCGGCTCCAGCAGCGGGTAATGGGTGCAGCCCAGAATCGCCGCCTGCGGATGCGGCATCCGGCGTTTCAGCGCGGCGACATGGCTGCGCACCAGCGCCTCGGCCAGGATCTCGTCGCCCTGCTCGATCGCGTCGACGACCCCGCCGCAGGGCTGCGCTTCGACATCGACGCCGATGGCACGGAACGCCAGTTCGCGCTGGAAGGCGCGGCTGGCCACCGTGGCCGGCGTGGCAAACAGCGCCACATGCTTGACCGCCACTTCGCGCGGCGCGCTGTTGTCACCCCACTGCCGTTCGGTCAGCGCCTCGATCAGCGGCACGAAGACGCCAAGCACACGCTTGTCCTTCGGCACCCAGCTTTCCTGCATCCGCTTCAGCGCCGCCGCCGAGGCGGTGTTGCAGGCCAGCACGACCAGATCGCAGCCTTCGTCCCACAGCCGCTCGACCCCGCGGCAGGTCAGATCGAAGATGTCATCGGCATCGCGCACGCCATAAGGCGCATGGGCGTTGTCGCCATAATAGACGAAGGGCACATCGGGCAGCCGCTTCTCCACCGCCGCATAGACCGTCAGGCCCCCAAGCCCGGAATCGAAAATGCCAACCGCCATCTGGTCCTCGCACTGGTGTCCTGGCCCGGGTCTTACGCCCCGGCACCCGGAAAATCCATCGGTGCTTTCGTGGCGGCAGCCCGCGATTCCCGCCGCTCTGCCCTCTTCGGCATGGCAGAACGTGCCGTCACGGTCGGGAAACCATACCCTTCGGCCATTTGTAGCAATGCGCGAACCGGTGTAAGGAACGGAGCGAACGACAGGCGGGAAGCGCCGGAAGGACATCCGATGGACTGGGACAAGCTGAGGATATTCCATGCGGTGGCCGACGCGGGCAGCCTCACCCATGCCGGCGATGCGCTGCACCTGTCGCAATCCGCCGTCAGCCGCCAGATCCGCGCGCTTGAGGAATCGCTCAGCACCACGCTGTTCCATCGCCATGCCCGGGGGTTGATCCTGACGGAACAGGGCGAGCTGCTGTTTGACGCCACATCGGCCATGAACCGTCGGCTGGAAACGGCGGCGGCGCGCATCCGCGACAGCGAGGAAGAGGTCTTTGGTGAATTGCGCGTGACCACCACCATCGGCTTCGGCACGCTCTGGCTGGCGCCGCGTCTGGTCAAGCTCTACGAGAAATATCCCGACCTCAAGATCGACCTGATGCTGGAAGAACGGGTGCTTGACCTGCCCATGCGCGAGGCCGACGTGGCGATCCGCATGAAGGAACCCAGCCAGGCCGACCTGATCCGCAGGCGGCTGATGAACATCCGCATGCGGCTTTACGCGACGCCCGAATATCTGGCCCAGGCCGGAACGCCCGCCGTGATGAGCGATCTGGCAAGCCACCGCCTGATCAGCCAGAAGCCATCGAATACCGCACAGGTGACGGCCGGATCGCTGCTTGTGAAGAACCTGCAATCGGTCGACATGAAATCGACGCTCACGGTGAACAACTACTTCGGCGTGCTGCAGGGGGTGCTCAACCACCTTGGCATCGGTGTGCTTCCCGACTACCTGAGCGACGATTTCCCGGCGCTGGTCCGTGTCCTTCCCGATATCGAAAGCACCGAAGTGCCCGTGTTCCTGGCCTATCCCGAAGAACTGCGCCAGTCGCGCCGGATCGCGGCCTTCCGCGATTTCGTGACCGAGGAAATCATGGCCTATCGCAAGCGCCAGATCGAGGAACCGGCCTGACCTGGACGACCATCCCGGCAGGCCGGCCTGCCCGTTCCGGGACGCGCGCCGCACCAACCGGTCAAGCCATGCAAGAAGTGCATATCGGCATTGCTGCAACTGCAGCATTTTTTCCTTGAAAGCTGCCCCCACGGACCCTAAATCCCTCTTCGAAGGATGCGGTTGAGTTACTTCCCGGATCTTTCAACCTCCCTGTTGGACTTGGGCCGAGCTTTGTCTCGGCCTTTTTTTTGGCCAGGCCCAGCCATGCGCTGCCGACAAGGCTGGGACCGGTCCCGTGACCGGTCTTCAGCCGTTGTGTCCGTGCCGGGGCATCCGCCCTGACCCACACAAGACCATCCCCTCCGCTGCCGCTCTGGGCACCTGGCCGTTCAGGCCCTCTGACCACCCTGCAACCCGACAGCCGCCGCCATTCCCAGGGCCCAGGCCTTGGCCCTTTCGTTTGCGCCCCGTTTGCCCTATGAGGCCGCAACCACAGATGCAGCGGCGAGGGACGGCCATGAAAGAACCCCGGATCACACAAGACCTGATCGCGGCACATGGGCTGAAACCCGATGAATACGACCGTCTGCTGGGCATCATCGGGCGCGAGCCGACATTCACCGAACTCGGCGTCTTCTCGGCCATGTGGAACGAGCATTGTTCCTACAAATCGTCGAAGAAATGGCTGCGCACGCTGCATACCACCGGCCCGCAGGTGATCTGCGGCCCCGGCGAAAACGCGGGCGTCGTGGATATCGGTGATGGCCAGGCGGTCATCTTCAAGATGGAAAGCCACAACCACCCCTCCTACATCGAACCGCACCAGGGCGCGGCGACCGGCGTCGGCGGCATCCTGCGCGACGTCTTCACCATGGGCGCGCGTCCCATCGCGGCGATGGACAGCCTGTCCTTCGGCGTGCCGGATCACCCGAAGACCTCGCATCTGGTCAAGGGCGTGGTCGAAGGGATCGGCAGCTACGGCAATGCCTTCGGCGTCCCGAACGTCGGTGGTGAAGTCCGCTTCCACCGTGCCTACAACGGCAACTGCCTTGTGAACGCCTTCGCGGCGGGCCTCGCGGATGCCGACAAGATCTTCTATTCCGCCGCTTCCGGCGTCGGGATGCCGGTTGTCTATCTGGGCGCCAAGACCGGGCGTGATGGCGTGGGCGGGGCCACCATGGCCAGCGCCGAGTTTGACGACACGATCGAGGAAAAGCGCCCGACCGTGCAGGTGGGTGACCCCTTCACCGAAAAGCGCCTGCTGGAGGCCTGTCTGGAACTGATGGCCTCGGACAGCGTGATCTCGATCCAGGACATGGGCGCGGCGGGGCTGACCTGTTCGGCGGTGGAAATGGGCGACAAGGGCGGTCTGGGCATCAAGCTGCAACTGGATGACGTGCCGCAGCGCGAAGCCCATATGACCGCCTATGAAATGATGCTGTCCGAATCCCAGGAACGGATGCTGATGGTGCTGAAGCCCGAGAAAGAGGCCGAGGCGAGGGCGATCTTTGAAAAGTGGGATCTGGATTTTGCGATCATCGGCGAAACCATCGCCGAAGACCGTTTCCTGATCCTGCACGGCAACGAGGTGAAGGCCGACCTGCCCCTGTCGAAACTCTCGTCCAGCGCGCCGGAATATGACCGCCCCTGGGTCGAACCCGCCCCTGCCCCCGCCCTGGGCGAGGTGCCCGCCATCGGCGCCATCGCCGGGCTTCGCGCCCTGATCGGCAGCGTGAACCATGCCCACAAGGCCTGGGTCTGGGAACAATACGACACCCAGGTGGGCGCCGATACGCTGGTCACGCCGGGCCTTGGCGCGGGCGTCGTGCGCGTCCACGGCACCGACAAGGCGCTGGCCTTCACCAGCGACGTGACACCGCGCTATGTCCGCGCCAATCCCTTCGAAGGCGGCAAGCAGGCCGTGGCCGAAGCCTGGCGGAACCTGACCGCCAAGGGCGCGCTGCCGCTGGCCGCGACCGACAACCTCAATTTCGGCAACCCCGAAAAGCCCGAGATCATGGGCCAGTTCGTCGGCGCGATCAAAGGCATCGACGCGGCCTGCCGGGCGCTTGATTTCCCGATCGTCTCGGGCAACGTCTCGCTTTACAACGAAACCGATGGCAAGGGCATCCTGCCGACGCCCACGATCGGCGCGGTGGGGCTTCTTGCCTCGACCGCCGACCTGATCGCAGGCCGGCCTGCGGCGGGTGACAGGGCGGTGCTGATCGGCGCCGAAGGCAGCCATCTGGGCCAGTCGGCACTGCTGGCCGAAGCCTTCGGGATGGAAACCGGCGATGCCCCCCACGTCGATCTGGCGGCCGAACGCAAGCACGGCGACTTCCTGCGCGCCAACCGCAAGCTGGCGAAGGCCGCGACAGACCTTTCGGACGGCGGGCTTGCGCTGGCGGCCTTTGAAATGGCCGAGGCCGCGGGCCTGGGCGTCACGCTGGAAGCCGATACCATTCCGGCGCTGTTCGGCGAAGATCAGGCCCGCTATCTGGTCGCCACCGACGCCGCCGGGGCCGAGGCCCTGATCGCCGCCGGCAAGGCCGCCGGCGTTCCGGTCGCGGTCGTCGGCAGCTTTGGCGGAACCGAAGTGCGCTTCGGCAGCGACGCAGCGCCGCTGGCCGACCTTTCGGCGCTCTATCGCGGCGCCTTTGAAGAGGCCGTCGCCTGATCCATCACCGGCGCCTTTCGCGGGCGCCGGTTCCCCTTTTTTTGCGCGGGCTCATCCCGTCCAAAGGAGCGTCGGGATCGGGCCGCCGGACAGGGAACCGCCCCCGGATTTACCAAAAGGCCCCGATGCGGTCCCGAGAAGGCCGTTGCATCAGGCATGCTTTCCGGGCCGGCGGCCAGGCAATCCGCGACATCGTCAGTCGATATGCATTGACGGAAATATCGCTTGCGTCCCGGCGCGGCATTTCGTTATCTCCCTCCAGATATATCGGGAGATCAGCCATGTCATTCCTCCACCGCTCGCTTCTTGCGCTTGCCACCGCCGCGCTGCCGGCCTTCGCCCAGGCCGATACCGCGCTGGTTGCGGTCGCCACGAATTTCGTCAAGCCCGCCGAAAAGCTTGCCGCCGACCTGAAGGCGGCGACCGGGCACGAGATCACGGTATCGGGCGGGGCCACCGGCAAGCTTTTTGCCCAGATTTCGGAAGGGGCACCTTTCGACGCGCTTCTGGCCGCTGATGCCAAGACCCCGGCCCGGCTGGTCACCGATGGCGCGGCGGCCTCTGATCCCTTCCCCTATGCGACGGGGGTGCTGGTGCTGTGGTCGGCCGACCCGGCCCACGACCTGAGCGACCCCAAGGCGGCACTGGCGGCCGCCCGGCATGTCGCCGTGGCCAATCCCGACGTTGCGCCCTATGGCAAGGCGGCAATGGAGACGCTCGGCAAGCTTGGCCTGACCGATACGCTGAAGGATCGTATCGTCACCGGCGAAAACATCGGCCAGACACAGACACTGGTCGCCTCGGGCGCGGCCGAGATCGGCTTCGTCGCGGCCTCGGGCCTGGCCGGTGACGCGGGCGGCAGCCGCTGGGACGTTCCGGCCGACCTGCATGCCCCGATCCGGCAAGACGCCGTGCTGCTGAAGCATGGCGAGGGCAATGCCGCTGCAAAGGCCTTCCTTGACTATCTGGCGTCGGATGCCGGAAAAGCGGTCATCGCCTCTTACGGGTATGTGACGGGGAACTGATCTGGCCGACCTTGCCCCCCTCTGGTTGACGCTGCGGCTGGCGGCGCTGGTCACCGGCCTCCTGCTGGTGATCGGCACGCCGCTCGCCTGGTGGCTCGCACGCACCAGAAGCCGCCTGCGCCCTGCGGTCGAAGCGGTGACGGCGCTGCCGCTTGTCCTGCCGCCCACGGTCCTCGGGTTCTACCTGCTGATCGCCTTCAACCCCCGGTCAGCCCTTGGCGCGGCCTGGCTCGACATCACCGGCCAGACGCTGACCTTTTCCTTCGCGGGGCTGGTCATTGCCTCGGTGATCTATTCCCTGCCCTTCACGGTGCAGCCCTTGCAGGCGGCCTTCGCGCAGGTCGGCCGCGCGCCGCTCGAGGCGGCGGCAAGCCTTGGCGCCTCGCCGCTCGACGCGTTCCTGTCGGTCGCAAGTCCGCTGGCGATCCGGGGCTATCTGTCGGCGGCGGTGCTGACCTTCGCGCATACGCTGGGGGAATTCGGCGTGGTGCTGATGGTCGGCGGCAATATCCCCGGCGAGACGCGGGTTGTCTCGATTGCCATCTATGAACTGGTCGAGACGATCGACTATGGTCAGGCGCATGTCCTGTCGGCCATTCTCGTTGCGCTGTCCTTCACGATCCTTTTCGCGCTTTACCTGCTCAACGGACCGGGGCGCGCGCGGTGAAGCTTGACCTTGACCTGCGGCTCGAACGGCCGGGCTTTGCCTTCCACGCGCAGCATCAAGGCACGCTTTCGGGCCTGACCGCGATCTTCGGCCCCAGCGGATCGGGCAAGACGACGCTCCTGCGGCTGATCGCAGGGTTCGAGAGGGGCGCTGGCGAAATCGGCCTTGGTCCGCATCGCTGGCAACAGGGCCGGCACTTCGTGCCCCCGCACCGCCGCCGCATCGCCACCGTGTTCCAGGAGGCGCGGCTGTTTCAGCATCTGGACGTGGCGGGCAATCTTGCCTATGCCGCCCGCCGCGCCGGCACCGCTCACAACGTCGCAAGTCTTGCCGACCGCTTCGGGGTGACGCAGCTCATGGGGCGGCGTGTGGCCGGCCTTTCGGGCGGCGAGGCGCAGCGGGTGTCGCTGGTGCGCGCCCTTCTCACCGATCCGGTGCTGATCCTCATGGACGAGCCGCTTTCGGCTCTTGATGGTGCGGCGCGGGCCGGGATCCTGTCGATCATCGAGGATTTGCGCGATGAAGGCCCGGCCCCGATCCTTTATGTCACCCACTCGCGCAGCGAGGTCGCACGCCTTGCTGATCGGGTGATGCTGGTCGCAAGCGGTGCGATCCGCAGCGAAGGCCCGGCCAGCGCGATCCTGCCCCAAATCCTGCAGACCGAGCGGGACGAGCTCAGCGTGATGACGGTCACCCATACCGGGGTCGAGGCCGACGGGCTTTGCGTGCTGGCCTATCCGGGTGGGCGGCTTCTGGTGCCGGACTTTGCCGGGCAGCGGGGGCGCCCGACCCGGATCGCCATCCATGCCCGCGACGTCCTGCTCGCGCGTGGCGATGCGGCTGACTGGTCCGGTCGGCTTTCGGCGCTGAACGCGATACCGGCCCGGGTCTTTGCGATCGAGGTCAGGGGCGCCTCGGCACGTGTCACGCTCGACTGTGCGGGAACGCAGATCGTGGCCCGGATCACGGCACGCTCGGCCGGGGCGCTCGGGCTGGCTTCGGGCGTGGATTGCCTTGCGCTGATCAAGTCGGTGGCGCTGCTCGAAGACTGATCCGGGCAGAATCCGGGGCGCCGTCTGCCGACACCACCATCGGCGGCACTGGCGGTCGCGGCACTGGATCGCTAGCATCGCGCGCATGACTCGCAGCGCCCTCATCGTCGGACATGGCCAGCCCGGTGATCCAGCCCCGGCCGAAGCCGACATGCGCGCCCTCGGCCAGGCGGTGGCCAAGGATCTGCCCGGCTGGCAGATCCTTGGCACTACCCTTGCGGCCCCCGGCGCGCTTGAATCCGCCGTCCAGACCCTTCCCGCGCCGCTGATCGTTCCCTTCTTCATCGCCGACGGCATCTTCACACGCCAGTTCCTGCCCGGCCGCCTGCAAGATATCAGTGCCGGCAACCTGCCCCGCCTTCAGCCCTTCGGGCTCTGGCCAGGGACCGCCGCCCTTGCCCTGGGCGCGCTGCGCGCAGCACTCGCCGATGCGGGATGGCCCGAATCCGGCACCGGGCTGCTTCTGGCCGCGCATGGATCGGCGCGGGGATCCCGGGCGGCCATGGCGGCGCGCGGGATCGAGGCCCGGATCCGGCAGGAAACCACTTTTGCACGCCATGCGCTTGGCTTCATCGAGGAACCGCCGTTCCTTGCCGATGCCGCACGCGATCTGGGCGAACGCACCCTCTGCCTGCCGCTCTTCGTCGCGCGCTGGGGCCATGTGCGTGAAGACCTGCCACGGGCCCTGTCAGACGCCGGATTCCGGGGCCATGTCCTTGATCCGCTGGGATGCCACCCCGATGTCCCGGCGCTGATCGCGCGGATGCTGGAGGAGCACGGGCAATGACGCCGGGTTTGCAACGCGACGGCACCCCGAACCGGACGAGCCACGCCGGGGCCGCGACGCCCGCCCCACAGCGCGCGGCACAGGCGCGACAGGCCCCGGACGCAGAATTGCTGGCCGTCCAGCCGCCCGCGCGCCCCGACGCCCTCTGCATCGGATCGGTGCTCTGGGACATCATCGGCCGCACGACCCGGCCGCTGGAACAGGGCGCCGATGTTCCCGGCCGGATCACCCGCCTGCCGGGCGGCGTTGCGCTGAACATTGCCATGACGCTTTCGCGGCTGGGCCTTTCCGCCGCGATCCTGACGGTGATCGGCCGCGATGATGAAGGTGACGACCTGATCACGGCCGTCGCGCGCATGGGGATCGACTGCACTCATGTCTACCGCGCCCAAGACCTGCCGACCGACCGTTATCTGGCAATCGAAGGGGCGGGAAACCTTGTTGCCGCCATCGCCGACGCCCATTCGCTGGAAGCGGCGGGCGAAAGGATCCTTGCGCCGCTGGAAGACGGGCGGCTGGGATCGGCCCCGGAACCCTGGCCGGGGCTGGTCGCGCTTGACGGCAACCTGACCGCGGACCTTCTGGCCAAGATCGCCACATCGCCGCTGTTCCGGGCCGCAGACCTGCGCGTTGCCATGGCCGCCCCGGGCAAGGCCGACCGGCTGCGCCCGCTCCTGCCGGTGCCCAATGCCACGATCTATCTCAACCGGGGCGAGGCCGGGATCCTCTGCAATGACCATTTCTCCACCGCCAGCGAGGCGGCAGCCCGGCTCATCGCCCTTGGCGCGCGCCGGGTTCTGGTGACCGACGGTGCCGGTGACTGCGCCGACGGCAGCCGCGAAGGCATCCTGACCGCCACGCCGCCGATGGTGGCCGTCTCCCGGGTGACCGGAGCAGGCGATACCTTCATGGCCGCCCATATCATTGCCGAACGGCGTGGCGACAGTCGCGCCGCAGCCCTGTCTGCGGCGCTCGACGCCGCTGCCGACTACATTTCCGGAGAACCCGCACCATGACCAAGGACTTCCTGACCTTCACCCCCGCCGTCGCGGCCGCCCTTGCCGAAGCGCGCCCGGTGGTCGCCCTTGAATCCACGATCATCACCCATGGCATGCCCTACCCCCAGAACATCGAGACCGCCCGCGCGGTCGAGGCAGAGGTGCGCCGCGCCGGGGCAGAGCCCGCAACCATCGCCATCATGGGCGGGCGCATCCACATCGGCCTGACAGACGCCGATCTTGACGCGCTGGGCCAGGCCAGGGATGTGCTGAAACTCTCGCGCGCCGATCTGGCCACATGCCTTGCCTCGGGCCGCACGGGGGCCACCACGGTTGCCGCAACGATGATCTGCGCCCATCTCGCCGGGATCGAGGTCTTTGCGACCGGCGGCATCGGCGGCGTGCATCGCGGCGCGGAAACCAGCTTCGACATCTCGGCCGACCTGCGCGAGCTTTCGGAAACGCCGGTCACCGTCGTGGCCGCGGGTGCCAAGGCGATCCTCGACCTGCCAAAGACACTCGAAGTGCTCGAAACCCTTGGCGTGCCGGTGATCGCCGTGGGGCAGGACGACTTCCCCGCCTTCTGGTCGCGCAGTTCAGGACTTGCGGCTCCGATCCGGCTCGATGACCCGGCACGGATCGCCGCCGCCCACCGGATGCGGCGCGCGCTGGGATTGCCGGGGGGGCAACTGGTCGCCAATCCGATCCCCGAGGCCGCCGAGATCCCGCGCGAGGTGATCGTGCCCCATATCGAAGCCGCGCTGGCAGAGGCCGCCCGCGCCGGCATCGCCGCCAAGGAGGTGACGCCCTTCCTTCTGGACCGGCTGTTCACGCTGACCGGCGGGCGGTCGCTGGACGCCAATATCGCCCTCGTCCTCTCGAATGCCCGCCTTGCGGCAGGTATCGCGCAGGCCCTCTCCACTGCCTGAGGCGCAGGAGATCCCGCAATGCGCGCTGCCCGCGCGCATCCGATATCCCCGACATCCGCTTGAAGCGCTTGCCCGACCGCCTTGCCCAAGCTAGCGTCAGCGCAAAATCTGCTGGAGGCAGTCCGACATGGCCCAAGACCGCCCCGGCGATGATCACAAGACCCACCGCGGTCTTCTGGCGGCGTTTCGTGCGAACTTCCTGACCGGGTTGGTCGTCGTATTGCCGATCGGGCTGACAGTCTGGCTGATCTGGAAAGTCATCGGCTGGATCGACAGCTGGGTTCTGCCGCTGGTCCCCCGCGCCTTCCACCCGGACGTGCTGCTCAGCTATTATTTCGGCCCGACGATCCATGCCTGGTTCGGCACGGGCACGGTGCTCAGCATCCGCGGCCTTGGCGTCATCATCTTCCTTGTCTTCACCGTCACAGTCGGCTGGATCGCCAAAGGCCTGATCGGCCGCCAGATGATCGCTTTCGGCGAAGGTATGGTCGACCGCATGCCCATCGTGCGGTCGGTCTACAATGGCCTGAAGCAGATCGCCGAGACGGTGTTCTCGCAATCCGAAGCCAAGTTCGACCGCGCCTGCCTGGTCGAATACCCGCGCAAGGGCATGTGGGGCGTGGGCTTCGTCTCGACCGCCGCCAAGGGCGAGATCGCCGAAAAGATCCCGGCCGACGAAATCCTCACGGTGTTCCTTGCAACGACGCCGAACCCGACTTCGGGCTTCCTGCTTTACGTCCCGCGCCGGGATGTCATCTTCCTTGAACAGATGTCGGTCGAGGACGCGGCCAAGCTCATCATATCGGCGGGGCTCGTCTATCCGCCCGGCCAGAGGGACACGGCCCGCGCAGATGCCCCGCCGCCGCCCTTGCCGCCAGCCGGCCCCTAGCCGAACATCACTGCCAGATCGACGGTGCTTTCGCGGCCGACCTCGTCGCCGTGCCGGTCAAGGAACTGCCCGGCCGCCCGCCGCCCGCCCTGCTTCAACCGATCAAGCAGGCCGTTGGTCGGCAAGACCTTCGTTGCCGCCGACAGCGTGTTCATCAACTCGTCATCCCCCACCAGATGCACAAGCACATCCTTCATCGCCGTGGCACTCACCTTGCCCTCGGCGATCAGCCGCTTGACGAAACTGATCGCCCGAAGTTCCGACAGCAGCGTGGCGTTGAAGCTGACCTCGTTGATCCGCTCGGTGATCTCGTCGACGCTTTGCGGCAGTGCGCTGCGCAGGAAGGGGTTGATGTTCACCAGAAGGATGTCGCGCGGCAGATCCCTTTCATAAAGCGGAAACAGCGCCGGGTTGCCGGCATATCCGCCATCCCAGTAGGCTTCCTTGCATCCCGTCGCCGGGTCGTCGATCTCGACGGCCTGAAACAGCGTCGGCAGGCAGGCCGAGGCGAGGATCGCCTGCCCCGTCACCTCGGCCCCCGCAAAGACCCGGATCTTGCCACTGCGCACATTGGTGGCGGAAACGAACAGCCGCGGCCCCTTTTCCGAGGTCAGCAACTCGGGGCGGAACTTCGCCACAACCCGCTCCAGCGGGTTGGCGTAGAACGGGCCATAATCATAGGGGCTGACGGTCTGCGCCATCCGTCCCGCAATCTCGAAGGGTGAAAACAGCGACCACAGCCGCGCCATCGGGCTGTTGTCCGGCCAGAGCGCCGTCATCCACTGCCCAAGGCGCAGATCATGCACTTCCGACACCTGGGACCAGAGCCAGTCGAGACGCGCGCGCGCGCCCTGCCTGCCGGCCTCGCAAAGTCCGACCTTGAGCGCCGCACCATTGAGTGCCCCCGCCGAGGTTCCCGAAATGCCGGCGATCTCGATCGATTCATCTTCGAGCAGACGGTCGAGAACCCCCCAGGTGAAGGCGCCATGCGCGCCGCCGCCCTGGAGCGCCACATTGATCCGCCGCGCGGGTCCGGTCACAGTCATGCAGCCTTTTCTTCCTTGCAAAAATACTCGACCGCCACAGATCCCCGAAGGGCGAACCACCAGAGGAGAGTTGCTCCGCCCGCCGGCTACAACGCGGTCCAGCCACCATCGACGCTGATTGCGGTGCCGGTGATCTGTTCGGCAGCGGGAGAGCAGAGGAAAACCGTGGTGCTGCCGATCTGTTCCACCGTTGCGAACTGCTTGGAGGGCTGGCGCTCCAGCATGACATTTCGCACCACGTCTTCGCGACTCATGCCGTGGGTCTTCATCTGGTCGGGGATCTGCGCCTCGACCAGCGGCGTCAGCACATAGCCCGGGCAGATCGCATTGGCCGTGATCGGCTCCTGCGCGGTTTCCAGCGCCGTGACCTTGGTCAGGCCGACGATACCGTGCTTGGCCGCGACATAGGCGGATTTGTAGGGCGATGCCGTCAGCCCGTGCGCCGAGGCGATGTTGACCACCCTGCCCCAGCCCGCCTTGCGCATCACCGGCAAGGCCGCCGCCGTGGTATGGAAGGCCGAAGTGAGGTTGATCGCAAGGATCGCGTCCCACTTGTCGACGGGAAAGCTTTCCAGCGGCGCCACATGCTGGATGCCCGCATTGTTCACGAGGATGTCGCAAGACCCCATCAGCGCCGCGGCCTGCGTCACCAGCGCACGGCATTCGCCGCCCTGCGACATGTCAGCCTTGATATAGGCCGCGCGCACGCCGAATTCCGCGCCAAGTGCCGCCGCCAGCGCATGATCCTCGGCCCGGTCGGTGAAGGAGTTCAGGACCACATTGGCCCCTGCCCGCGCCAGTTCCCGCGCCGTTCCCAGGCCGATCCCGGAATTTGAGCCCGTGACAACGGCCGTCTTGCCTTTCAGCGCCATGAAACACCTCTGCATTGCGTTGCAGCAAAGATTATCCGCCATGGGGCAAATGACCAGTGCCAAACCGCAGCCCGCGCCCGCCGGCGCCGGACCGGCCGGCAGATTGCGCCCGCGCGCAGTGCACGCCACGGCCATCCAGCGCGCAGGCCGGACGCCCGGCCGATCGACCAAAAAAAACGCCCGCACGAGGCGGGCGCTAAGTCGTTGAGGCAGGTTTCATACAGGCAAGAAACCTATCGAGCAGTCCCTTATCTATACGCGCTTCATCGCGCAGGGCCAAGCTAAAAGTTTGAAAAGGCTGCAAAGCCCGGATAGCTTCGCCCCCGATGCGTGAACAGGGGTCGGAGGCATGTGCAAAGTGACGCGGGGCCGGTCGGGAAACCGCATTCTCTGCCTTGCCCGGAGGGCCCTGCTTGTGGTTGCCCTGTCTGCCAGTGGTGCCCATGCCACTCCCAGCCATGGCATAGCTATGCATGGAGACCCGGCATTACCACCGGATTTTGTGTCCTTGCCCTATGCCAATCCCGGCGCGCCCAAGGGCGGCAACTACATCGCGGGCGAACCCGGGAGCTTTGACAGCCTCAATCCCTGGATCGTGAAGGGGCGTGCACCCTACGGCATCGGCGCCCATACTGTGGAAACGCTGATGGGCCGGTCGCTTGATGAGCCCTTCACGCTTTACGGGCTGCTGGCCGAATCGATCGAAACCGACGAGGCCCGTTCCTGGGTCGAATTCACCCTGCGCCCCGAGGCCCGATTCTCGGACGGAAGCCCGGTCACCGTCGAGGACGTGATCTGGAGTTTCCAGACATTGGGCACCCTTGGCCATCCACGCTACACCGGCGCCTGGTCGAAGGTCGCGGGGATCGAGGCGACGGGTCCGCGCAAGATCCGCATCACTTTCAAGGCCCCCGACCGCGAACTCGCGCTGCTGATGGGCCTGCGTCCGGTCCTGAAAAAGGCCGACTGGCAGGACCGCGCCTTCGACGAAACCACGCTGACCCCGCCCATCGGTTCCGGCCCCTATGTGGTCGACCGGGTCGATCCGGGCCGGTCGATAACGTTCCGCCGCGATCCGGCCTACTGGGGCAAGGATCTGCCGTTCAACCGCGGCCTGCACAACTTCGAGACCCTCCGCTACGAATACTTCGGCGACCCCACGGTAATCTTCGAGGCCTTCAAGGCGGGCGATCTGAACATCTGGCGCGAAACCAATGCCGCGAAATGGGGGCGCAACTACGATCTTCCGGCGCTGGCCAGCGGCGAGGTGGTGAAATCGGAAATCGGCAATGCCCGCCCCGGCGGCATGACGGGGTTCGTGATGAACCTGCGCCGGCCGCAGTTCCAGGACTGGCGGGTGCGCCAGGCGCTGATCGAGGCCTTCAACTTCAGCTTCATCAACCAGACCATGAACGACGGCGCCGAGCCGCGGATCGACAGCTACTTTGTCCATTCGGCACTGTCGGGCGGCAACGGACCCGCCGCGCCCGGGGTGGCCGCCCTTCTGGAGCCTTACCGCGCCGAGCTGCTGCCCGGCACGCTGGAAGGCTGGGCGCCACCGCCGGGGAACGGCCAGACCAGCGACCGCAAGGCGCTGCGCCGCGCGGTGGCGCTGCTTGAGGAAGCGGGTTGGAGCGTGCAGGACGGCGAGCTTCGCAATGCTGCGGGCCAGCCCTTCCGGCTGGAGTTCCTTCTGGCACGCGGTGCTTCGGACACCGCCACCATCGTCGAGCTTTACTCGGCCCCGCTCAGGCAACTGGGGATCATTCCGGCCGTCACCTCGGTCGACAGCGCCGAATATCTGCAACGCACCAACGCCTTCGATTTCGACATGGCCTGGATGGTGCGGCCGATGTCGCTCTCGCCCGGTAACGAGATGCTGCTCTATTTCGGATCGGAAGCTGCCGACCAGCCGGGGTCACGCAATCTGGCCGGCATCCGGTCTGCGGCTGTCGACGGTCTGATCGGGCAGATGCTCTCGGCCGGAAACATAGGTGACTTTACCGCCGCCACCCGGGCGCTTGACCGTGTTCTGACCGCCGGGCGCTATGTGGTCCCTGTCTGGTATGAAAAGACCAGCCGTGTTGCGCATTCAAGGCACCTTCACTATCCGGCAAGGGTTCCGCTATATGGATTCTGGCCGGGATCCGTTCCCGAAACCTGGTGGTATGAGGACTGAGAGCATGAAAAGACTTGTGCTTGTGGTGATGCTGGCGGCGCTGGCGGGCTGCAACACCGTGGCCGGTGTCGGGGATGACGTCGCCGGCGGCGCGCGCACCGTTCAGGGCTGGATGAACTGATCCACCCAGGGGGCGCGCGGATGGCGGAACTGCCCGACCGATCCGCCCGCCCTGCCGCGCCGCGCTGTCAGCCGCGGTTGACGTTTGTCTGGCGCGGTCCCATGTCGATAAAAGTGCGGGTCGCCGGCTATGCGCCACGTAGTGCCGCTCTGCGCAAGACCACGCAGACGGTTGAAAAAGTCACGAAATCCGGTAGCCTGTCCCTTTATCGGCACCGGAACCTGCAGGTGAAAGAAACCGGCTATGAAATGGCATCACGTTCAGGAAAACTGGTCCGCGTTTTTTGATGCGATCCTCGACAAATGGCCGGATGCCGATGAGATCGAGCTCGAGTCGATCGACGGCGACCAGCGCGCCTTCCTGACCTATATCGCCGAACTCACAGGGCAGGAACTGTCGGACACGCGCGAGGAAATCCGAGAATGGCTGGCGGGTGAGCTTCCTTCCGACGTGGTCATGGACCCGCGCCACAATGACCATTCGATCTCGTTGTCGGGCAAATACGTTCCCGAGGGCGAAGAGGTCTACGACGACGATTCACGCTTCGGTGACGACTGAGGCCAGGCCTGCACCGACTGACCCCGCATGACGGGGATCTTTCCGAAAGCCCCGGGCTGCCGCCCGCAAGTCCCCGCAATCGGGCCTGATCCGCAAGACCGCCGCTGCCAGCCTGGTCCGGACACGCGCGGAGCACGGGCTGCCCCGACCGCGCCCCGCCGGGGTCCATTACCGCGAAGGCGACACATGCGCGCCACCTGAGAAAAGCCGCCACCGGGCGATTGCGCCTTTCCCCCAAGGAACCCCGCGTTACCGGATCACCGCCGTGACCGGCCCGACCTTGACCCCGATCCCCGACTTCGGAGCCGCAGCCTTGGCCATGAATTGTTCAAGCGCGGCGATGCTGTCGGGGTAGGAGCGGATCACCACCACACCGCCCCCCTTCTGCTGTGCCTGGAAGGCCTCGGTTTCCAGCGCGCGCAATACCACAGCGGCGTCGCCGCGCGGCTCGTCCACCACACGGCTCACTTCGGCCTGCGGCAGCCCTTGCGCCCGCGCCAGTTCACGCGCCGGATTGAGCCCCCGCGCATAGCTGACAAGTCCCAGTCCTTCATCCTTGAGGATCGCCACCATCTGCTGCGCGATGGGACGCCGGGCGAGCAATCCGTTTTCGGGCGAAGTCATCACCGCAACGGCTTCGGGCATCGCCGCCCCGATCGACTGGAAGGCAACCTCGACATCCTGAGCGGTGCCGTCCTTTGGCAGGCCATCGGCGAGCATGGCAATCTCGAACCCCCGCGCCCGCGCCCGCGCCGCCGCCTCGAGCGTGTCCTTGCGCATGGGATTGATCGCCACCGTCACCGGGGATGGCAATCCGAGGATCTGCGAAAGATCGGCACCGCCGCGCTGCGCGCCCACGTCGATCACGATCACGGCCAGAACCGGCAGCTTCTCGACGTTTTCGAAGAATGCCGCGTTTCGGTGGAGCCGCGTATCGGTCCGGGCGTCGCCCTCGTCTGCGGGAGATGCCTCGGGGGCGACCTGCGCGCCTTCGGCGGGGGAGTCGAAGCTGGCACCGTCCGTGCTCTCGGGGCTGCCACCGATCATGGGCAGCCGGTTCACGCGCACGCCGGGCACCGTCTTTGCAAATCCCGGCTTCGGCACGGGCTGGGCGCCAACGGGGGCACCGGGCGCATCGGACGAGACAACCGGAGGCATGTCCGTCGCGGCATCGGCTTCGGAATTGGCGCTGCCTGCGGCATCGGGCGCATCCGTCTGCGCCCGCGCAGGTGGCAATACCCGCTTGGCCCCGGCCGGCAGGGTCGCGGCCCCGCCGGTCTCGCCGGGGGCCGGTTCGGGCATCACGTCGCCCGGTATGCCCTCCGCATCGGGTTCATCGGGCAGCATATCGTCGGGCTGGATCTCGGCAGACGGTTCCACCCCTGCGGCGCCCGAGTCCGCGCTGCCCGGATCAGCGGTGCCCGGCTCTGGCGTCGGCGGCACCTCGGGGGTCGGCTGCAAGGCCGGCTCGGCGGCAGGCTCGGCGGCGGGCTCGGCCAATGGTTCGGCGATCTGCGGGGCTGTCGGCGCGGCATCGGGCGCCGATGCGATGTCCCCCGACCCCGATCCGGCCCTTGGCAATGCGGGCTGGTCCATCGTTCCGGGTGCTGCTGGCGCCGCGTCCTGACCCGGCAACCGGGCAAGCACCCCGGTATCTTCCGAAGGCAAGGGCATCGGCGCGGTTTCGGTTTCCCCGGCAGACGATGCCGGCGCCGTTCCATCAGGGGTCGCTCCGGTGGGTAGCGGTGCAGGCGTGACCTCTGCTTCCGGCTCGGGAACCACGACCGGCGCATCAACGGCCGGCTTGTCGAACTCCGATCCCGCCGGAGGGCTGATCGCAGCGGCTTCGGGGGCAGACCCGGTGGGGGCAGGTTCCGCCCCCCCGGTCAAGGCGCCGGTTGCCACCTGTTGCGCCGGCTCCGGGGCGGTTGCCCCGGCCGTGCCTTCCGGCGTGGATCCGTCGGTGGCTGCCGGAGTTGTGCCCCCGGCACCGACCGGCTGGTTCGAAACGGCATCAGCCGCAATCTGGCTTGGGAGGGCATCCTCGACCGTGGTGGCCACATCTGCCTGTGCCGGCACGGTCGCCGGGGTCTCGGCTCCGGGGGACGAGGGCCGCGCCGGTCCTTCCGCAGCACCAGCCAGCGATCGCGGCGCCGGCGGCGCCGACATCAGCGACACCCCGCCAAGAATGACGGCTGAAATGATGCCGCCCGATACCAGACCACCCACAATACCCTTGAACAAAATGCAGCCTCCGTATTCCTCGCCCAGCATGAACTCGTCTGCGGGCCACCATCCCGCCCCGGCCCCCGATCATGCACAATGCTCCCGCCTGCCCTTGACCCGGGCGCACGGCTCTGAACATCTATAGCGTCACAACGCGCCGGGATCATCCGGAAATTAAGCCCATCGGGACAACCGGACATGCTGCTTCTGATCGATAACTACGACAGCTTTACCTACAACCTCGTGCATTACTTCGGCGAGATCGGCGCCGATGTGGTGGTGCGGCGCAACGATGCGCTGAACGTGCAGGAAGCGATGGCGCTCAATCCCGATGCGGTGGTTCTCTCGCCCGGTCCCTGCGACCCCGATCAGGCGGGCATCTGCCTTGCGCTGACGCAGGCTGCCGCCGAAACCCGCATACCGCTTCTGGGAGTCTGCCTGGGCCACCAGACCATCGGACAGGCCTTCGGCGGCAAGGTCGTGCGCTGCCACGAGATCGTGCATGGCAAGATGGGCGAGATGCACCATGACGGCAAGGGCATGTTCCGCGGCCTGCCCTCGCCCTTCCTTGCCACCCGCTACCATTCGCTGATCGTCGAACGCGAGACCCTGCCCGATTGTCTTGAGGTCACGGCATGGCTTGAGGATGGGACAATCATGGGGCTGAAGCACAAGACGCTGCCGATCGAGGGCGTGCAGTTCCACCCCGAATCCATCGCATCACAACATGGCCACCAGATGCTGCGCAACTTCCTTGAAGGCGCGGGCGTGCCTCTGGGCCGGGTGGCCGCATGACCGACGCCCTGCGCCCGCTGATCGGGATTGCCGCGGAACGTCCCCTGACCGGGGCCGAGGCCGAGACCGCCTTTGCCGCGCTGTTCGAGGGCACGGCCACCCCAAGCCAGATGGGCGGTCTTTTGATGGCACTGCGCACCCGTGGCGAGACAGTCGAGGAAATGGCCGCTGCCGCCCGCGTGATGCGCGCCAAGTGCCATCCCGTCACCGCGCCCGAGGGGGCCATCGACATCGTGGGAACCGGTGGCGACGGCAAGGGCACGCTCAATATCTCGACCACCGCCGCCTTTGTCGTCGCGGGCGCGGGCGTGGTCGTTGCCAAGCATGGCAACCGCAACCTGTCGTCGAAATCCGGCGCCGCGGACGCGCTGACCCATCTGGGCATCAACGTCATGGTGGGACGCGAGGTCGTGGAGCGCGAATTTGCCGAATGCGGCATCGCCTTCATGATGGCACCGATCCACCATCCGGCGATCCGCCACGTCATGCCGACCCGGTCGGAACTGGGCACCCGGACCATCTTCAACCTGCTGGGACCGATGACCAACCCGGCCGGCGTGAAGCGGCAGTTGACCGGGGCCTTCGCACGGGTCTGGATCCGTCCGATGGCGGAAACCCTGGACGCGCTTGGGTCGGAACATTGCTGGCTTGTCCACGGTGGCGACGGCTCGGACGAGCTGGCGATTTCAGACCGCAGCTTCGTGGCGGAACTCAAGGACGGCAAGGTGACCGAATTTGAGATCCACCCCGAGGATGCCGGGCTGCGGGTCCATCCCTTTGAGGAAATCATCGGCGGCACACCCGCCGAAAACGCCGCCGCCCTGCGGGCGGTGCTGGCCGGCGCCACCGGCGCCTACCGTGACGCGGTGTTGCTGAACGCGGCCGCGGCGCTGATCTGCGCGGGCAAGGTCACCTCGCTGAAGGAGGGGGCGGCAATGGCGGCCGAGTCGATCGACAGCGGCCGGGCCGCCGACAAGGTGGCGGCGCTGCGCCGGATCTCGCCGCTCGAGGAATGACCGCCCTTCCAACGCAATGGTCGCATCTGCCGTTCTTCCGCGATGACTGGCCGGAAGTGACAGCCCGGCTGGCAGCCGAAAACCGCCCGGTCCTGCCGCCCGAACCTCTGCGCTTTGCCGCGCTGGAACGCTGCTCACCGGCAAGAACACGGGTGGTCATCCTTGGGCAGGATCCCTACCACACGCCCGGGAAGGCTGACGGGCTGGCTTTTTCGATCAACCCTGCCTTTGGCGGACGCCTTGACAGTCTTGGCAACATCTTCAAGGAGTTGCATGCAGATCTTGGCATTGTGCGCAACCAGACCGCCCTTGCCGACTGGGCCGATCAGGGGGTCTTGCTGCTGAACACCGCGCTCAGCGTCCCCGAAGGCACGCCGAATGGCCACGACCGGATCGGATGGGAACCGCTGGTCGCGCAAGTGCTGGCCGAACTGGACACCGCCGCCCCCCGCGTTTTCCTGCTTTGGGGCGACCCCGCCCAGCGACTGGCCCGGAAATATCTGCGAAACCCCGATCACCTGCGTATCGAGACCGCGCATCCCTCGCCGCTTTCTGCCTGGCGCGGCTTCCTCGGCTCGCGTCCCTTCAGCCGCACCAACGAGTGGTTGCGGGCGCGCGGCGGGGCTCCGATCCGCTGGGGCTGACCCGCTTGCCCTTTCCTTGGTGGCACGGGCGCGATAAGAATGGCGCATGGATATTCTGGACAAGATCAAGCACTACAAGCTTGAGGAAATCGCCACCGCGAAACGTGCACGTCCGCTTGCCGAGGTCGAGGCAGCGGCCCGTGCCGCCGACGCCCCGCGCGGCTTCTACCGGGCGCTGCAGGCGGCCACACAGACCGGCTACGGGCTGATTGCCGAAATCAAGAAGGCGAGCCCCTCGAAAGGCCTGATCCGCCCCGACTTCGATCCGCCCGCGCTGGCCCGCGCCTATGCGGAAGGCGGCGCCACCTGTCTCTCGGTGCTGACCGATACGCCGTCCTTCCAGGGGGCGCCCGAATTTCTGCAATCTGCCCGCGCAGCCTGCCGCCTGCCGGTTCTGCGCAAGGATTTCATCTACGACACCTATCAGATCGCCGAGGCCCGCGCCTGGGGGGCCGACTGCATCCTGATCATCATGGCGAGCGTGACGGACGCGCAGGCGGCCGAGCTGGAGGCGGCGGCGATGCATTGGGGGATGGATGCGCTGATCGAGGTGCATGACGGCGCCGAACTGGATCGCGCGCTGCGTCTTTCCTCACCGATGATCGGCATAAACAACCGCAATCTCAAAACCTTTGGCGTCACTCTTGACACAACTCGCAAACTTGCGCCGCGCCTGCCCGCAGGCCGAATGCTTGTCTGCGAAAGCGGGCTTTTCACGGCTGAAGATCTGGCCGACATGGCGCGGGTCGGTGCCCGCGCCTTCCTGATCGGGGAAAGCCTGATGCGGCAGGCAGACGTTGCCGCCGCCACCCGCGCAATCCTTTCCAACCCTGTTCCGGTGTGACATGGCGCTGACCCATTTCGACAAGGACGGCAATGCCCACATGGTCGATGTGACCGACAAGGCCGCCACCGACCGCATTGCGACGGCCACGGCCCGCGTCGTCATGCTGCCCGAAACGCTGGCATTGGTCACCGAGGGCCGCGCGAAGAAGGGCGATGTGCTGGCGGTCGCACAGATCGCAGGGATCATGGCGGCAAAGCGCACCGCCGACCTGATTCCCCTGTGCCATCCCCTGCCGATCACCCGGGTTGCGGTCGAACTGGCCGCCGATCCCTCACTTCCCGGCGTTCGCATCCTGGCCACCGTGCGCACCACGGGCCAGACGGGCGTCGAGATGGAGGCGCTGACCGCGGCATCCGTGGCGGCACTGACGGTTTACGACATGCTGAAGGCGGTCGAACGCTCCATGCGCATCGAAGGCATCGAAGTTACCCTCAAGGATGGCGGAAAATCAGGACGTTACGAGGTAAATCGATGATTTCTGTCGAAGATGCACTGGCCCGGGTTCTGGCGCTTGGAGCCGCGCTTCCCAACGAAGTCGTGGCGCTGCGGCAGGCCAATGGCCGGGTTCTGGCGGAACCTGCGGAAGCGGGGCTGGACCAGCCGCCTTTTGACGCCTCGGCCATGGATGGTTATGCGATCACCGATGCTGACCACCGGCCCGGCGCCCGACTGCGCGTGATAGGCGAAGCCGCCGCCGGACATGCCTTCGAAGGTGCCGTCCAGCCCGGGACCGCCGCGCGGATCTTCACCGGCGCCCCCGTGCCCGAAGGCGCGGAACGGGTGGTCCTGCAGGAAAACGTCACCCGCGACGGCGACCTGTTCACGCTGAATGACACCGAGCCGCAGCGCCATATCCGCCCAAGGGGGCAGGACTTCCACAAGGGCCAGACCATGGCCGCGCCGCGCCGTCTGGGTCCGCGTGACCTGTCGCTGCTGGCCTCGATGAATGTGGCCGAAGTCCGGGTCAGCCGGCGCCCGGTCGTCGCGGTGATCTCGACGGGCGACGAACTCGTCCAGCCCGGTGAGACCCCCGGACCCGACCAGATCATCGCCTCGGCGGGACTGGCGATCGTGACCATGGCCGAAGATTGCGGCGCCGAGGCACGGCTTTTGCCGATCGCGCGCGATACCGAAAGCTCGTTGCGCCAGAGCTTTGCGCTGGCGGAGGGGGCAGATGTGATCGTCACCATCGGCGGCGCTTCGGTCGGCGATCACGACCTGGTCGGGCGGGTGACGGAAGACCTGGGCATGGAGCGCGCCTTCTGGAAGATCGCGATGCGCCCCGGCAAGCCGCTGATGGCCGGCAGGCTTGGCCGCGCGGTTCTCCTTGGCTTGCCGGGAAACCCGGTATCGGCCCATGTCTGCGCCACCCTGTTCCTTCAGCCATTGCTGGCCGCCCTTCAGGGCCTGCCGGGTGTGCATGACCTGCGCCGGGCCGAACTGGCCTGTGACATGCCGGCAAACGGGGTGCGGACGCATTTCATGCGCGCAAGCCTTGAACGCGATGTCTTCCCGCCGCGGATCCGTCCGTTCGACCGGCAGGACTCGGCCCTGATGACCGAACTTTCGCAGGCGGATGCGCTTCTGGTCCGGCCCGCAGACGATCCAGCACGCAAGGCAGGAGAGGTCGTTCCCTGGATGCCACTTTGACGCGATATCGTTGACACAAAGCGGGAACAGTGACAGAACATGTCTGGAACAAATCGTTTCCGTCACCGTTCTTATCACAGGGCCCTCTTGGATGCTGACCCGCAAGCAACTGGAACTTCTGGATTTCATCCAAAAACGCATGGCGCGCGACGGTGTTCCGCCGTCCTTCGACGAAATGAAGGAAGCCCTGGATCTTCGTTCGAAATCCGGGATTCACCGGCTGATCACCGCGCTCGAGGAACGCGGCTTCATCCGTCGCCTTGCGCACCGCGCCCGGGCCATCGAAATCGTCAAGCTGCCCGAGGCCATGGAAAAACCCGGTTTCACGCCCCGGCTGATCAGGGGCGACCGAGCCGATCCGCCGCGTGACGCGATGCCGGTCTCGGCCGTCGATGCGATCGAACTGCCGGTCATGGGGCGCATTGCTGCTGGTGTGCCGATCGAGGCCATCAGCGAGATATCGCACCATGTCGCCGTGCCGGGAACCATGGTGGCGGGCCGCGGGGCGCATTACGCGCTCGAGGTCAAGGGCGATTCGATGATCGACGCCGGGATCAATGACGGCGATGTGGTCGTCATCCGCGAACAGTCTACCGCCGAGGCAGGCGACATCGTTGTGGCGCTGGTCGAGGGACACGAGGCCACGCTGAAACGCTATCGCCGCCGCGGCAACATGATCGTTCTTGAAGCGGCGAACCCGGCCTATGAAGATCGTCTTCTTCGGGAAGACCAGGTGCGGATCCAGGGCCGGCTTGTCGGGTTGATCCGCAGCTACTGAACGCGCCGCCCGGCAGCATCGATGGCCGTCGCCGTCTCATTGGCGGGCGACCGTCGGGCTGGTGTTCGCCCCCCGGCAACCTTGGGGCGCGCGTCGTCACCGGCTGCCCGACCTGGTGCAAGGATTGCCTCGCGCGCGCGCCGGCTGTTCCAGTATCGCCAGCCCGAAAGATCGCGGGCCGTCACCAGATGCAGCCCCTTTGGAGTGACATAACCCGCGACGCTTCCCGTGCGGCGCAGGCGCTTTTGGTCATAGACCAGGCAGGCACCCTCGGGCTTTTCCGCAAGCCGCCGGTTCAGAACGATCACGGCACCATCCACGCAGGCCCCGGCAACAGCACCGGGCGCCGCCTTCCCCGTCAGATGAACCACCAGCCGCCCATCAAGCTGCATCTGTCGCCCGGTCTTCGGCCCGATGAAACCCGACCGGCCGGCCGCTGTCTTCTGGTCTGCAAGATCGCCGTCATTTTCAAGCCAGGCGCTGGCGACGAAACCGCTGCCCTTGGCCCGCGAGAGGATCCTGCCCTCGGCGCCAAGAACGCCCACAAGCCCGCCGTCCGAGGCAATCAGCAGATCCGGGCGCGGCGCCGCCGCCCACAGACCGAAAGCGGCGACAAGACCCGCAGCACCAAGCCCGCGCAAGATCCGATCGCCGCCCGCCAGAAACATCAGCCCCGACAGCGACAGCAGCGGCAGGACCAGGGCCTGGGGTGATACGACCGGCACGATCGCACCGTCAAGCGCCGCAACGCGGTCACTGACCCATATCACCGCCTCGCTCCCCCACCGCATCGCCCAGAGAGCGGGGCCGGCAAGGCCCAGCGGCATCAGAAGGAGCGCAATCACTCCTGCCGGCATCACCACCATGCCCATGATCGGCGTCACCAGCAGGTTTGCCACCAGCCCGTATTCCGCAATCCGGTTGAAGTGAACTGCCGCGAAGGGCGCCGTCGCGCTGCCGGCAATGACCGACGACATGACCGCAAGTGCAACCGGGCGCAGCAGTCCGGGCACCCGCCCCCGCCAGCGCGGCCAGAACGCAAACCCGACGACAAGGGCGACGGTCGCGGCAAAGGACATCTGGAATCCGGGTTCGACAAGGCTTTCGGGTTCAAGCACCAGCACCACCAGCGCCGAAATCGCAACCGTGCGGAGCGAGATCGCTCGTCGGTCGACCAGCACCGCCAGCATCATCACCAACGCCATGATATAGGCGCGTCGCGTCGCCACATCGGGCCCCGCAAGTGCCAGATAGAATGTCGCCGCCAGCGCGGCGACCAGAGCCGCGATCTTTCGCGTATCGAGCCGCAGGGCCAAGGGCGGGCAAAGCGCAAGCCCGCCGCGGATCAGGGCAAAGACAAAACCGGTGATCAGCCCCATGTGCAGGCCGGAAATCGAGATCAGGTGCGACAGGTTCGAGGCGCGCATCGATTCGGTCGTCGCGGCGCTGATGCCCGAGCGGTCCCCCGTCATGAAGGCCGAGGCAAGGGCCGCCGCCTGCCCGTTGCCCATGCCCTCCTGCATCCGTTGCGATAGGTTCATGCGCAACCGGAAGGCCCAGAGCCGCATGTCCCATGGGTCAGCCGGGGCCAGTTGCATCACGGGATCACGGCTGTAGCCCACCGCACCGAGGCTGCTGAACCAGGCAAGGCGCTGAAAATCGAAACCGCCCGGCTCGACCGGGCCATCGGGGGGCGCCAGGTAGGCCGTCAGGCCGACCATGGTTCCGGGTTCGAGGTCGTCCTGCCGATCCTCGCCGTGCAGCGCCACCCGGACCCGCGCCGGCGCAGCGGCATCGCGCAGATCGGGCATCGAAACCCTGTCCAGCGTGAGCCGGATCGCATCCGAGAAAGACCGGTCGATATCGACGATCCGCCCCTCGACGGGCCCGTAATAGCGGTAGGGCAAGACCGGCGCCGCCACCACCCAGGAGCGCAACATCATCAAGAGGAGTCCCGCCGCCAGCAGGACAAGCGCACCACCAGGGGCGCGGGCGCCTTCGCCGCCGAGCCGGATCAGCGCCAGTGAAAGCACGATCACGGCGCCGGCAATCAGGCCTTCGGAAGTGCCCGGCTCTTCCCGCAGGCAGAAATAGCTGCCGATCCCGGAACCCAGAGAGGCGGCGGCCCAAGGCATCAGGCCGGCCTGAGACGACGCCATCCGCCCGAGCGTGGCAAGCCGGGCTACAAACCCCGCGGCACTTGCCCCCGCAACGGCCAGGCAGGCCGCCGCGAACACCCGCCTGTCCGGCATCCAAAGACCACGCATCTTGCCCTTGACCTTGACCTTGCCTAAGCACTCGGGGTCACGTTAGCGTCCCCATGGTTTCCGAAAGGTTAACATCCCCATGCCTCCGATCGTCACCCGCTTCGCGCCGTCGCCCACCGGCTACCTGCATATCGGCGGCGCCCGGACTGCGCTGTTCAACTGGCTTTACGCCCGCGGACATGGCGGACAGTTCCTGCTGCGGATCGAGGATACCGACCGCGAAAGATCCAGCCCCGAGGCGACCGATGCCATCCTGCAGGGTCTGAAATGGCTTGGGCTTGACTGGGACGGCGATGTTGTCAGCCAGTTCGACCGGCGCCACCGCCACGCAGAGGTCGCGCATCAGATGCTGGCGCGCGGCAATGCCTACAAATGTTTCTGCACCCAGGCCGAAATCGAGGCCTTCCGCGAATCTGCCCGCGCCGAGGGCCGCTCCACCCTGTTTCAGAGCCCCTGGCGCGACGCCGATCCCGCGACCCACCCCGACCTGCCCTATGTCATTCGCCTGAAGGCCCCCCGCTTGGGCGAGACGGTGATCGAGGATGCCGTCCAGGGCCGGGTGGTTTTCAGGAATGACCAGCTTGATGATATGGTTTGTTTACGCTCCGATGCTACGCCGACCTACATGCTTGCCGTGGTGGTGGATGACCACGACATGGGCGTGACACATGTGATCCGGGGCGACGACCACTTGAACAATGCGGCGCGACAGACGCAGATCTTTCATGCGATGGACTGGCCCGTGCCGGTCTGGGCGCATATCCCGCTGATCCATGGGGAGGATGGGAAGAAGCTGTCGAAACGCCACGGTGCCGTGGGCCTGCACGAATATGCCGCAATGGGATATCCGGCCGCGGCTTTGCGCAACTATCTCGCGCGGCTGGGCTGGAGCCATGGCGATGATGAATTCTTCAACGACGAACAGGCCCGCCAATGGTTTGACCTGGCGGGAATCGGGCGTGCGCCGGCGCGACTCGATTTCAAGAAACTGGCAAATCTGTCCGGGTTGCACATCGCCGCGATGGAAGATGCCACCCTGCTCTCGGCGCTTGAGGTCTATCTTGCGGCAACCGACGCACCGGCACTGACCGCACCGGACCGGGACAGATTGTCGCAGGCCCTCTACTGCCTGAAGGATCGGTCCAAGACCTTCCCCGAACTTCTGGAAAAGGCCCGGTTCCTGCTTGTCGCCCGGCCCGTCGTGCCAGATGCGGCAGCCGAAAAGTCACTCGATACGGTATCCCGTGGTATACTGAAAAAGTTGACGATGCGGTTGCAGAATGCTAGCTGGGAACGCGAAACGCTTGAAGGCGCGGTTGCCGAAATCGCCGCTGGAACGGGCCTTGGTCTGGGAAAGATCGCGGGTCCGATACGCGCGGCTCTGGCGGGACGGACCGTCACTCCAAGCGTCTTCGACATGATGCTGGTTCTTGGCCAGGCTGAGACTCTTGCGCGGCTCGAGGATGCTTCGCTCTGAATGTGCCGGGATGACCCGGTCCGACCGAATTTGACCGGCACAACAAAAACGTGCCGCGAATAGAACCGAGGAAAGGGATCTGCATGGCCGACAAGAAACCTGTCGCAACGCTCAGCTACAACGGAAAATCGATCGAGCTGCCGATCCTTTCGCCGACCGTGGGCCCCGATGTGGTCGACATCCGCCAGCTCTATGCCGATGCGGACCTGTTCACCTTCGATCCCGGCTTCACATCGACTGCGGCCTGCGAAAGTTCGATCACCTATATCGATGGCGACAAGGGCGAACTGCTTTATCGCGGTTACCCGATCGAACAGCTGGCCGACAAGTCGAACCACCTCGAGGTCTGCTATCTTCTGATGTATGGGGAACTGCCGACCCCCGCGCAACTGGCCGATTTCCATCAGCGCATCACGCGCCACACGATGGTCAACGAACAGATGCACTTCTTCTTCCGCGGGTTCCGCCGCGACAGCCACCCGATGGCGACGATGGTGGGCGTCGTCGGCGCCATGTCCGCCTTCTATCACGACAGCCTTGACATCAACGACCCCTGGCACCGCGAGGTCGCCTCGATCCGGATGATCGCCAAGCTGCCCACCATTGCCGCCATGGCCTTCAAGTATTCGCTGGGGCAGCCCTTCGTCTATCCGCGTAACGAACTCTCCTACGCGGGCAACTTCCTGCGGATGTGCTTTGCCGTCCCGACCGAGGATTTCGTCCTGAACCCGGTCCTTGAAAAGGCGATGGACCGCATCATGATGCTCCATGCCGACCATGAACAGAACGCCTCGACCTCCACTGTGCGGCTGGCGGGGTCGTCGGGCGCCAATCCCTTTGCCTGCATTGCCTCGGGGATCGCCTGCCTCTGGGGGCCGGCTCACGGGGGCGCCAACCAGGCCTGCCTCGAGATGCTGCGCGAAATCGGCACGGTCGACCGCATCCCGGAATATATCGCCAAGGCGAAGGACAAGAATTCCGGCTTCCGGCTGATGGGTTTCGGCCACCGGGTCTACAAGAACTTCGACCCGCGCGCGAAGGTGATGAAGGAATCCGCCGACGAGGTGCTGGAGCTGCTGGGCATCCACAACAACCCGACACTGCAGGTCGCCAAGGAACTGGAGCGCATCGCGCTTCAGGACGACTACTTCGTGTCGAAGAAACTCTATCCCAATGTCGACTTCTATTCGGGCATCATCCTCGAGGCGATGGGCTTCCCCACCTCGATGTTCACGCCGATCTTCGCCATTTCCCGCACGGTGGGCTGGATCAGCCAGTGGAAGGAAATGATCGCCGAAAAGAACCTCAAGATCGGGCGTCCGCGCCAGCTCTATATCGGTGAGCCTCGCCGCGACTATGTGGATGTCACGCGGCGCTGACACGCCTGGCATCCAAGCCGGAAATCAGAAACGGCGGCCCCCAGGGGCCGCCGTTCTTTCATCCATGACTGATGCGTGCACCTTGCCCGGGGCCCCCCGGGCAAGGCACGTCGGCCTATCCCTCTTACCCTTCCGTCACGTCGTCGGAGCTGCCATCATCGGCCACCGCGAAATCCAGCCCATGGCTTGCCCGGATCTTGTCTTCGATCGACAGCGCCACATCGGGATTGTCGCGCAGGAACTGTTTCGCGTTCTCGCGGCCCTGGCCGATGCGTTCATCACCATAAGAATACCAGGCACCCGATTTCTCGACAACGCCGGCCTTGACGCCCAGATCGATCAACTCGCCGGTCTTGGAGATACCTTCGCCATACATGATGTCGAACTCGACCTGCTTGAAGGGCGGTGCCACCTTGTTCTTGACGACCTTCACCCGGGTCGAGTTGCCGACCACCTCGTCGCGGTCCTTGATTGCGCCGACGCGGCGAATGTCGAGGCGCACCGAGGAGTAGAACTTGAGCGCGTTACCGCCCGTCGTGGTTTCCGGGTTGCCAAACATCACGCCGATCTTCATGCGGATCTGATTGATGAAGATCACCATGCAGTTCGACCTGCCGATCGAGGCGGTAAGCTTGCGCATGGCCTGGCTCATCAGGCGGGCCTGGCTGCCCATCTGCATGTCACCCATGTCGCCTTCGATTTCCGCCTTGGGCGTCAGCGCCGCAACCGAATCGACCACGACAAGGCTCACCGCTCCCGATCGCACCAGCGTATCGACAATTTCAAGCGCCTGCTCACCGGTGTCGGGCTGACTGATCAGCAACTCGTCAAGGTCGACCCCCAGTTTCTTTGCATATTGCGGATCAAGCGCATGTTCGGCATCGACAAAGGCACAGACGCCACCCTTCTTCTGTTCTTCGGCCACCACATGCAGCGTCAATGTGGTCTTGCCCGAGCTTTCGGGGCCGTAGATCTCGATGATCCGGCCCTTCGGGAGCCCGCCAATACCCAGGGCGATGTCAAGCCCCAGCGATCCGGTCGATGTCGCCTCGATCTCCATCACGGCATTGTTCGCGCCGAGTTTCATGATCGAGCCCTTGCCGAACTGCCGCTCGATCTGGGCGAGCGCCGAATCCAGTGCTTTCTGCTTGTCTGCCGAACGTTTGTCAGTCATTTCAAATAGGTTCGCCGCTGCCATCTCTAGCTTCCCTTATTCCACGTTGCCGGTTTCGCGGCAACCGCCGCCAGTGTTCCCCACCTGTTCCCGTCCTTATGGGATCAAAAGGAGAACATTTCAATCAAATTCGCAAGGAATATCCTGCACGCAGTTGGTTAACGGAGGGTTAGCAGGTCAATGGATCTGATCCTGCACCGTCGCTGTCAGTTCGCCCAGCGAAAAGGGCTTCGGCAGAAAGACGGAGTTGGGAATCCGGTCACGGCTTTCGATCAGGCTTTCCTCGGAATAGCCCGAAACAAAGACGACGCGCGTGCCCGGGCGGTCCTTCAGTGCCTCACGCACCCAGGAAGGCCCATCCATGCCCGGCATGATCACGTCCGTCACGAAGACATCGACGGAGAGTGCCGGATCTTTCAAGAGCTCAAGCGCCTGCTCGGCATTCTCGGCCTCGATCACGGTATAGCCGCGAAGTCGCAGCGCCCGGCTGGCAAAGGCGCGCACCGGCGCCTCGTCCTCAACCAGAAGCACGACACCGTCGCTTTCCTTGGGCGCCGCGCGTCGCGGTGCCGCGACTTCGGGTTCAACGGCATCGTCGTCGACATGGTCATGCGCCGGGAAATACAGCGAAAAGGTCGTCCCCTGCCCTTCGACACTGTCACAGAAGATGAAACCGCCGGTCTGCTTGACGATGCCATAGGCCGTCGACAATCCCAGGCCCGTGCCCTCGCCCTGCTTTTTGGTGGTAAAGAACGGCTCGAAGATCTTGTCAAGCTTGTCGGCAGCAATCCCCATACCTTGGTCGATGACACGCACGATCACGTAGTCACCGGCCGCAACGGTGGCGCGGTCGCGCAGGAGCGGCTCGGACAGGTGGGCATTCTGCGTCTCGATCCGGATCTCGCCGCCGCCGCGCATGGCGTCGCGGGCATTCACCACCAGATTCATGATCACCTGCTCAAGCTGGCGCTTGTCGGCGCGGATCGGGCGCAGGGCGGGATCGTGGCGAAGGCCCAGTTCGATCTTTTCCCCGACCAGCCGGTTCAGCAGATGCGTCAGGTCCGACATGATGTCGCGCAGGTCTATGACCTTGGGTTTCAGGGTCTGCTTTCTGGAATAGGCCAGCAATTGCCCGACAAGACTGGCCGCGCGGTTCGCGTTCTGGTTGATCTGGACCAGATCGGAATAATCTGGATCACCCTTGTCGTGACGCAAGAGCAAAAGGTCGCAATGCCCCGAGATGGCCGTCAGCAAATTATTGAAATCATGTGCGATTCCGCCGGCCAATTGTCCGATCGCCTGCATCTTCTGACTCTGGACGAACTGCGCCTCCAGCGTCTTGAGCTGGGTTGCATCCGACAACACCGCGACCAGGCCCGGGCGTCCTTCCTCAACGACGCGCGTCAGCGTGACGTGGGCATAGGTTTCCGTGTCGGCCAGCCGCACGCGCAACACTTCGGGGCGTCGCTCCGCCCGCCCGGCCAGCGCATCATTCAGCCAGTCCTGGACCGGGCGCCCAAGCCCCTCGAGCATCTCCGAGAGCGGCACGCCGATCGTGACCTTGCCAAGCAGCGCGCGGGCCGAGCGGTTGGCTTCGGTCAGGATCCCCACAGCCGAGACACGCAAGAGCGCGATCGGCAGCGCCTCGAAATCGCGCGGGCCGGTATCACGACCGGGGATGGAAAGGCCGGGTAAAAGAAAGATCTCGCGCCGGCCGGCAAGGTTCTCGACACTGGCGACCAGCGCGCGCATCGGGCCTTCCGTCGTCAGCACCTCGTGTTCCTCGCCCGGGCGCAGCGGCAAATCGGCAAAGATCCGGTCCAGTGTCCTGACACGTTCACCGACCAGGCGGCGCAGGGCTTCGTTCATGAACAGAACAGTTTCGGTTCGCGAAACGGTCAGCATCGGCAGGCTGATCGTATCCGCGCCGCGACCACCGACCGCGCGGTCCGCCATGTCTTCCAGGCGCCACAGATAGCCGTCTTCCCCCATCCGGTGCACGGCAAGACGGACATGGCCACGGCGCGTCACCATGTCCTCGCGCGCGGCGCCAGAGACTGCGGCCTTGTTCTGCATGCGGGCCACCACCGCTGCCGGATTGGCAAAGACTTCGGCAAGGACACGTGGAAGGGCCAGACCTTCACGGCGGCCGAAACGATCCGTTGCAGCGGCGTTCTGATACCCGACAATCGCTTCTGCATTGGTCGTGAAGCTTGGGGAGGCATCATGCGACACGAAGGCGGCAATCTGAGTTTCCAACCCGGCCTGGCGTCGCGTCCGATGGCCCGCAAGCAGCCGAAGCAAACCCGCACAGAGCACCAGGGATCCGCCGACTGATGCCAGCAACAGCCCCGACAGACGGTCGGGCAAGAGCCAGGCAACCGGAAAGAGGGCAAGGCCGACAAATACCAGAAGATGCGCGCGCGGCGACAGGTCGCAGGCAAGCCGCGTCAAGGCCGAAAATGTTTGCACCGGTTGCGACACGAAACACGGTCCCCCTGGATTCGCTCAGGCCCCATTCCGCCTGCCAAACCTTAATTGCCGATTAATCGCCGAGCGTTTACAACTGACAAGTGTGTAAGACTGCTAGGAATCGCGCGTCAAGACCGCACAGAAGAACCCGTCACCCCCATCCGCCGGCAGGAACTGCCGTCGCGTCATCTCGGACCAGTCACCGCGGCCGAGGAAAGCATCGACCTGATCGCCATTTTCGGCCCGAAGCAGCGAACAGGTCATGTAGGCCAGCACGCCGCCCGGCCGCACCAATGGCGCGGCCTTTGTCAGGATCTGCGATTGCAGCACGCAAAGACTGTCCAGCCCCTCGCGGGTCAGGCGCCATTTCGCGTCCGGTGTCCGTCGCCAGGTGCCGGATCCACTGCAGGGAACATCGGCCAGCACCAGATCGAAGCTCCCGGCGCGAGCCAGTTCGGCCCCGGATAGTTGCCGCACCCTTGCCCCGGCGCGGCGGGCGCGATCCGGCAGGTCGCGCATTCGTTCAGGCGCCGCATCATGGGCGAAAAGCTCCATCCCCGCCTGCCGCCCCGCCATGGCAAGCACCTTGCCGCCGCCCCCCGCGCAATAATCCAGCACACGCAGGCCGCGGGCCAAAGGCAGCATTGCCACCGCCGCCTGCGAGGCCGCGTCCTGCAACTCGACCCGGCCATCGAGGTAAGGTGCCGCCATCCGCAGCTTGCTCGCGCCGAGGCTGATGCGAAGCGCGGTATCGGCAAGAGGCTCGGGCTCGGCCACCACTCCGGCCTCGGCAAGTGCGGCGATCGCCGCTACGGGGGTCGTCCGCGCCAGATTGACGCGGAGAAAGACCGGGGCCCGCTGGCGCTGGCGCGAAAGCACATCGGGAAGCGCCGCGCCAAGGCTCGCGCACAGGTCCGGCAAGAGCCAGTCCGGCATGTCGGGCGGAAGGTCGACGGGCGGGACAAAGGCGCGTTCCTCACCCGACAATGCGGCAGGCGCATGGGCGGCACCCGTAAAGATCGCATCAGGATCGATCCCCGACGCACGCAGCGCGCCAAGCATCACCTGACGACCGCCCGGCGCCCCCCCCGCCCCGCCCATCGCGGCGAAGGACCGCAAGGACCGCAGCGCATCATAGACATGGTCGCGCACCGCCGCCCGGTCTCCCGATCCGGCATAGCGGCTGGCGCGGGCCCATTGCGTGAGCGCCTGTTCGGCGGGTGTGCCGCCCAGAATCCGGTCGATGAGACCGATCGCCGTTTCAACCCGCGCCGCCGGAGTCATCGTCCTGCGCCGACCCGGCCGGCAATCCCGCCGGATCTGAAAACGGCCGGCATGGAGATCGCCGCCAATATCCCCGGCTTCATCATCGGTTCATCTGTCATTCTGGCCCAGGCCTCTCCGGTTCGGCACCGGCGGTCCACCGCTTCGCCGGTTGGTGTTACAAGGATTTCGGCACCCCGGCCCCCGGTCGCATCAGCCGACCGTCCCGGGCGCCCCGTTCGCCACGGCCCGGGAAACGCAGGCCTCGCACGGTTCTGTCCTCAGACCCGTTCAAGCAGCAGGGCCGCGCCCTGACCCACACCCACGCACATCGTCGCCAGGCCGAAACGACCACCGCTCCGCTGCAGTTCAAGCGCAAGCGTGCCGGTGATGCGGGCGCCCGACATGCCCAGGGGGTGCCCCAGCGCGATCGCGCCACCGTTGGGATTGACCCGTGGATCGTCATCCGCAATTCCAAGCCCGCGCAGCACCGCCAGCCCTTGCGCGGCAAAGGCTTCGTTCAACTCGATGAGCGAGAGATCGGCAGCGCCCAACCCGTGCTGCCCCAGAAGCTTCTGCACCGCCGGCACCGGCCCATAGCCCATGACCCGAGGCGCAACCCCAGCCGCAGCGGAACCGACGATCCGCGCGATCGGTGTCAGCCCGTTCTGGCGGGCCGCGTCGGCCGAGGCGATGATCAGTGCTGCGGCGCCGTCGTTCACGCCGCTGGAATTGCCCGCCGTGACCGTGCCATCGGCCCGGGTGATCGGTTTCAGCCGGCCAAGGTCTTCCGGCGTCGTCGCGCGCGGATGCTCGTCCTGCGTCACCTGGGCGGTCTTGCCCTTCCCGAGTTGCACCGTAACCGGAACGATCTCGGCGCCGAGCCGCCCCGAGCCCTGTGCCGCCGACGCCAGAACCTGCGAGCGCATCGCGAATGCGTCCTGATCGGCGCGGCTGATCCCGTGCTCGTCCGCCAGGTTCTGCGCGGTTTCGGGCATGGAATCCGTGCCATGGGCCGCCTTCATCGCCGGATTGACGAAGCGCCAGCCGATGGTGGTGTCATGGACCTCGTTCGCGCGCGAAAAGGCCGCGTCGGCCTTTGGCATCACGAAGGGCGCACGGCTCATGCTTTCGACGCCGCCAGCGATGGCCAGCGCCATGTCGCCCGAACGGATTGCCCGCGCCGCCGCCGCAACCGCCTCCATCCCAGAGGCACAAAGACGGTTCACCGTCACGCCCGGCACGGTTTCGGGCAGGCCCGCCAGCAACAGCGCCATCCGCGCGACGTTGCGGTTATCCTCGCCTGCCTGATTGGCGCAGCCATACCAGACCTCTTCGATGGCGGCCGGATCCAGACCCCGGTTGCGCGCCAGCAGCGCCGAGAGCGGGATCGCGGCCAGATCGTCGGCACGCACCATCGCAATGCTGCCACCATAGCGGCCGATCGGCGTGCGGATATAATCGCAGATGAAAGCTTCGGTCATGGCATCCTCGATTCAGAATGGCCCGAACCATGCCCGGGGCCGCAGGCCGTTTCAACCACGCTGGCAGCCGCCCGGGCCCGGAAGGGTGCAGAGAGGCAGCTCCGTCCATCTCGTCAACACGGGACTGACGGAATGCACTGGTCCTCCGCTTCCGGCCCGGCCCGGCGCCTGAACCCCGGGATTTCCTGTCGCCCTTCAGATCGCCGCAGTCCTTATTCCCGCCAAGGCAGGGTCTCAGCCCAGGCGATAGTTCGGGCTTTCACGGGTGATCTGCACGTCATGGACGTGGCTTTCCTTCAGCCCCGCCCCGGTGATGCGCACGAATTCGCAGTTCCGGCGCATCTCGGCCACGGTGGCGCAGCCGGTATAGCCCATCGCCGCGCGCAGGCCGCCGACCATCTGGTGGATGACTGCCGCCGCCGAGCCCTTGTAAGGCACTTGCCCCTCGATCCCTTCGGGCACCAGCTTGTCGCTGGCCGCGTCCTTCTGGAAATAGCGGTCGGCCGAACCCCGCGCCATGGCGCCAAGGCTGCCCATGCCGCGATAGGCCTTGAAGCTGCGGCCCTGCCACAGGATCACTTCGCCGGGGCTTTCGTCCGTGCCGGCGATGGCGCTGCCCACCATCGCGCAGGACGCGCCGGCAGCAATGGCCTTGGCAAAATCGCCCGAATACTTGATGCCGCCATCAGCGATCACGGGGATGTCGCCCGCCGCACCGGCGGCATCCAGGATCGCCGTCAGTTGCGGCACGCCCACACCCGCGACGATCCGCGTCGTGCAGATCGAGCCCGGCCCGATCCCCACCTTCACCGCATCTGCCCCGGCCCCGATCAGCGCCCGCGTGGCTTCCGCAGTGGCGACGTTGCCTGCCACCACCTGCACCGCGTTCGACAGCGCCTTGATCCGCTCGACCGCGCGCGCCACCCCTTCGGAATGGCCATGCGCCGTGTCGATCACCACCATGTCCACGCCCGCGTCGATCAGGGCGCGCGACCGGTCGAACCCGGCATCACCAACGGTCGAGGCCGCAGCGACCCGGAGCCGCCCCATGTCGTCCTTGCAGGCCTGCGGGTTCAGCACCGCCTTTTCGGTATCCTTCAGCGTCAGCAGGCCCGTCAGCTTGCCGTCCGCGTTCGTCACCAGCAGCTTTTCGATCCGGCGCGCCTTCATCAGGCTGATCGCCTGATCACGATCCACCGGTTCGCGCAGGACAGCAAGGTTGTCCGAGGTCATCATCACCGACACCGGCGTCCTGTCATCGCTGGCAAAACGCATGTCGCGGTTGGTGACGATGCCGACGACCCGGCCCGATCCATCCACCACCGGAAAGCCGGTGATGTTGTAGCGCTCCATCAGCTCTTTCGCGTCGGCCAGCGTCTGTTCGGGCCGCAGCGTGATCGGGGCATAGACGACGCCGGATTCGAAGCGCTTCACGCGGCTGACCTCGCGGGCCTGCGCCTCGATATCGAGGTTGCGGTGGATCACGCCGATGCCGCCCGCCTGCGCCATGGCAATGGCCATGCGGGCCTCGGTCACGGTGTCCATCGCGCTTGACAGAAGCGGGATGTTCATCCGTATCGAGCGGGTGACATTGGTGGACGTGTCGGCGTCGGACGGCAGCACGCTTGATGCCGCGGGAACCAGAAGCACGTCGTCGAAGGTAAGAGCCTCACGAATCTGCATGGCAGCCTCCTGATGGGGGAAGGATCGTTTGGCGCTTCGCTCTTTCACGCATGGCCGGGGATGGCAAGCCCAAATGGCGTGCGGCGCGCAAAGGCATCGATCCCGGCCTTGCGCGGCTCCTTGCGTCGTGCTGAAACTCGGGTCCGGGTCAGCAGGGAAAGACGCCAGCCGGATGCGTATCGCAGTCGTCGAGAACATGAAGGAAACGCCGCTCGGGCTTGTGGGGCGGGCGCTTGATGGCGCGCAGGCCGATGTCACGATCTATCGCCCCTATCTTGACGGGATCCTGCCATCGTTGACCGACCATGACGGCCTGATCGTGATGGGCGGCGAACAGAATGCACTGGACGATGCGGCCCATCCCTACCTGCCCGATCTGGCAGGGCGGATGCTGGACTTTGGCCATGCAGGAAAAGCCGTGCTGGGCATCTGCCTTGGCAGCCAGCTTCTGGCCCGTGCGCATGGCGGCGAAAACCGGGTGGGCGGTCACCGCGAATTCGGCTGGGTCGAGATCACGGCCACGCCGGAAGGCCAGTCCGACCCGTTCCTTTCCGCAGCCGGCACCGCCTTTGCCGCCTTTCAGTGGCACGACGACAGCTTTGCCCTGCCGCCGCAGGCGGTGCATCTGGCGCGATCCGGCACGGTCGCCCATCAGGCCTACCGGATCGGGCGGGCGAGCTACGGCACCCAGTTCCATTTCGAGGTGAGCGGCGCCGTCGTCAATCACTGGGCCGAAACGCTGCCGCAGTCGATGGATGCGATGCATCCCGGCTGGCGGGAGGATCGCGCGGCTCATATCGCGGCCCATGGCGCGCGCGCCGATGCCTCGGGGTTGGCGCTGGCGCGGGCCTGGCTCGCGCTGGTCTGAATGTCGCCCGTTTTCGGGGTTCAGGCGATCGAGGCGTTGGTGCGGACTGCAAGTTGCCCCTTGGCCCAGGCCTGGACGATCCTGCCCGCTATCCAGGGCACGATCAGCGTTGCAGCCACCAGCGCCGCGCCGCCCGCATGGCGCCAGTTTCCGCCCATCGACAGCCAGAGCGTGGCCGTCGCGGCCAGCGGAAAGGTGAAAGCCCCCCAGAGCGCCGAAAACCCGGCTTCGGTCAACCAGAATGCCCTGACCACCAGAAATCCGAGGATCACCGCACCAAAGACGGAAAAACCGCTGGCCACCAGTTCCAGATCAAGCCCCTGCGCCAGAAGCCCCAGAAGCACCGCCGGCGCCAGATGGATCGCCAGAAGCGGGCGCAGGGGCGCCGGGACGGTCTCGGATGTCATCTGGTCAAGGCTGACCGACCAGACGGCAATGGCAATCATCCCCGTCGCCGCACCCAACGCCAGTGCCAGCGGCCAGACCTCAAGCCCAAGCGCCGCCACAGCCGCAATTACCGGTCCCACGAACATCAGGTGCCAGACCGGCGTGATCCGGCGCTGTTCGGCCGGCCCGCGCAAAAACAGGCTGATCATCACCAGCATGACGATCCCGTGCAGCACAAGACCCAGCACAAGCACCACCCAGGCGGACAGCGGATCGAAGGGCGTCAGCGCCAGCGCCAGGAGATAGAAGCACAGCATCGCCGCCGCCACGCCCGCCCGCCCGGGCAGAACCCTCAGATCATCGACCAGCGCCGCCGGCCGCCGCAGGATCTTGACGACATAGGCCAGCAAGGCCCAGCCGAACAGAAGCGCGCTCGCCCCGAGGATCAGGTCACTGATGGCACGGGGCACGTCAAAGGCACCCACGCCCGCCCGCCAGGCAAGGCCCAGGCCGAAAAGCCCCATGATCGGTGGAAAGATCGCCGGCGGCGTGCGCCGCCATAGCCCCGGCGGTGTCGGGGTCGATACCTGAAAGGTCATGCTGCTGCCTCGAAATCAACTTTTGCTTTTTCCGCAGAGCCTGCCCGCTTCCGCGAGTCGGATCGAGAAAAACCGCGATGGCGGGTCACGAAACACGACAGATGCGACCTTCCTGCCGCGATCAGGCGGCGCATCCGCCCGCTGATGAGCACGGCCGAAAACAAGGAAAAGCCCCGGCGCCGTATGGCACCGGGGCGAAATCTTGCGCCTCAGCCCGCCCCATCCCGGGTCAGAGCTTGCCAGCCTCGATCGCGGCCTGCAATTCATCGGCATCGACAGAACCATCGGCGTTCTGGTCGATCTCGGCGAACTTGGCCGCATCGACCGACGGATAGGCGGCCTTCAGTTCCTCGATGGAATAGACGCCATTGCCGTCGGTATCGGTGACCGTCTGGGCCTGTGCAGCGCCGGCCGCAAGCCCGGAAAGGGCAAGACCGAAGGCCACAACGTAATTCTTCATCACATTCCTCCTCGGGAACCCGGGCACAGGGCCGCGAGGATTTCGCCCGCGACTTTCGCCCAAGCGCAAATCTAGGCAATCACCGGCCGGGTTCAAGGGGGGAAACGTCGCGCCGGTTTCCCCCTGCCTGCCCGGCTGCGTCCCCATGACCGGTCGGGCCGCCGGTCCGGCTCAGGCCGGGCGCCGCTCCGCCAGAAGCCAGTCGCGCACCAGTTGCGCATGGCGGCTCAGCCCGGCTTCTCTGGGCCAGACGACGTGGAAGGCCTTTCCGGTGTTCAGGGCATGTTCGGTCAGGCGCACCAGAACCCCCTTCTGCACCATCCCCCCGACCAGATGCTGCCAGCCCAGTGCGATGCCCTGCCCTTCGAGCACCGATTGCAGGACAAGCACATAGTCGTTGATCTGCAAACCCCTCGGCACCTGCCGCCCGGCAATCCCGACCGAGCCGAACCAGTCCCGCCATGTCGTCGCGGAACGGAACGGCTCTTCAAGGTGGATCAGCGGATGGCGCAGCAGGTCGGCGGGCTGGCGGGGTTCGGGATTGCCGATAAGGTAGCTGGCGGCGCAGACCGGGAAGATCTCCTCGGGCGCGATGGCCTCGGCATTGCATTGCGGCCAGTCGCGCGGATCCCCGCCCCGGATCGCCAGGGGGATGCCTTCGCCCGCCAGATCAAGGTCGCGGTCGCCGGTCTGGATGCGCAGGTCCACTTCGGGCAGGTCGGCGCGGAACCGGGCCATCCGCGGCACCATCCAGAAGGCCGCGAAGGCCGTGGAGCAGGACAGGGTCACATGGCTGCCCGTTGCCGCCGCCCGCAGGTTCTGCGCCGAGCGCTGGATATGCGACAGGCCGATGGTGACATCGGCATGGAACCGCGCCCCGGCATCAGACAACCGCACCCGCCGGTATTCGCGCAGGAAAAGCGCCGCGCCCAACTGTTCCTCAAGCCGCGCGACCGCATAGGACACCGCCGCCTGGGTCATCTTCAGTTCGCGCGCGGCGGCGGTGAAACTGCCCAGCCGGCCCGCCGCCTCGAAGACGACAAGGGCGTTCACCGAGGGCAGGAGTCCACGCAGCGTTTCCATAAATCCAACTTATCAACTCCATCAGACTTTTCCAGCGTTACGAGGCCAGACCGATGCGATAATCTTTGCCAGTTTCACACGAAAGGGGCCGATCATGGCGGATGGGGACAACCTGGGTCAGGAAAAACGGGGCCGCAGCGGCCGTTCGGCACGGCGCGAGGCCCGGTCGCAGGGCGATGCCGGTGCCAAGCGCCCCTATATCGTGCGCGGGATTCCGACCTATGACATCCTGTCCGAGGAAAGCCTCGACCGGATCGAAGCCACCGCTGACCGGATCCTTGCGGAAATCGGCATCGAACTGCGCGACGATGCCGTGGCGATGGAGCTGTATCGCAAGGCCGGGGCGCAGGTCACCGCCATGTCTCAGGACGTCTGGCGCATCCGGTTCGAGCCGGGCATGCTGCGCGAGATCCTCAAATCCGCTCCGGCCGAATTCACCCAATATGCCCGCAACCCCGCCAACAACGTGCGGATCGGCGGCAAGAACGTGGTCTTCGCGCCCTCCTACGGCAGCCCCTTCGTGATGGATCTCGACAAGGGCCGCCGCTATGGCACGATCGAGGATTTCCGCAACTTCGTGAAGATCGCCCAGTCCTCGCCCTGGCTGCACCACTCGGGCGGCACGGTCTGCGAACCCACGGACGTCGCAGTGAACAAGCGTCACCTCGACATGGTCTATTCCCATATCCGCTATTCCGATCGCGCCTTCCTTGGCTCTGTCACCGCCGCCGAGCGTGCCGAGGACAGCGTCGAGATGTGCCGCATCCTGTTCGGCGCCGATTTCGTCGACCGGAACTGCGTCGTCATGGGCAACTTCAACACCACCTCGCCGCTGGTGCTCGACGGGGTGACGACGTCGGGGATCCGCGCCTATGCGGCGGCAAACCAGGGCTCGATCCACCTGCCCTTCCTGCTTGGCGGCGCGGTGGCGCCGCTGACCATCGCCGGCATGGTGGCGCAGGGCCTGGCGGAATCGATGGCCTCCTGCGCGCTGACGCAGCTTGTGCGGCCCGGCTCGCCGGCAATCCTCGCCGCCTTCTTCTCGTCGATGTCGCTGCGCTCGGGCTCGCCCACTTTCGGCACGCCCGAGCCGGCGATCGGCTCGCTCGCCATGGGGCAGCTCGCGCGCCGGATGAACCTGCCGCTGCGCTGCGCGGGGAACTTCTCCACCTCGAAGCTGCCCGACGGGCAGGCGATGCAGCAAAGCATGATGTCGATGATGTCCGCCATTCAGGGCGGGGCCAACTACCTCCTGCACTCTGCGGGCTTCCTGGACGGCCTTCTGTCGATGTCCTACGAGAAGATGGTGATGGATCTGGACATGTGCGGCGCGCTCCATGCCTACATGGACGGCATGTCGGTCGATGACGACTCGCTGGCCTTCGAGGCACTGGCCGAGCTTGGGCCCGGACAGCACCTGTTTTCCACAAAGCATACGCTGCGCCACTATGAAACGGCCTATTGGGACTCCGGGCTTGATGACAACCAGCCCTGGGAGACGTGGAACGAACAGGGCGGCATCGATTCTGCCCAGCGTGCCAATACCCAGTGGAAAAAGATGCTGCGCGAATACCAGGCTCCGCCGATCGACCAGGCGACCGACGAGGCGCTGCTGGACTTCATCGCCCGCCGCAAGAGCGCAATGCCCGACATGTGGTATTGATGGCCAGGCACCGGTTCCCGGGCAGGGAACCGGGCACGCCCGACCGGAACCGCCCCTTGCGAGGTTCTCGCGGGGGCGGGACGCCACACCATCCATCGCGCAAAGGCCCGCCTCGCCGGCTTTGACGACCCTTCCCTGCGCGGCCTAAGCTTCGGCACCTCCAACAATGCCGGAATCACCTGCATGACCGTCTGCTTCGTCACCGACCGAGAACTGCGCTTTGGCGACTGCGACATCTCGGGCACCGCCTACTATCCCGCCTATCTCAACATCTTGAACGGCGTGGTCGAGGAATTCTGGACCCATATCGGCTATCCCTGGCACGAGATCATCTGGAAGGAACGCTGGGGCACGCCGACGGTGCACCTGTCTTGCGACTTCTCCAAGCCCTCGTTCTTCGGCGACCGGCTGACTTTCCGGCTGACCGTGCTGAAGGTGGGCAAGTCTTCCGTCCGGCTGAACCACACGATCCATTGCGGCGAGGAACACCGCTGGTCGGTGGAACAGGTTCTGGCGGCAAGCTGGCTGGACAGCCACACCTCGATGGTCTGGCCCGACGATGTGAAGGCAAGGCTCGAAAGCCTGATCACCCCCGGAGATTCCCCGCACCGCCCCGTCGCCGCCCCCGCTCATCCCCAGGGCTGAGCCGGGTCCGGCAGCGGGATCGCATCACGCAGCTTGCGCGCATATTCGGCTTCAGGTGCCGCGAAAGGCGCATCGATGGCGCGATCCTCGACGATCCGCCCCGGATAATGCACGATGGTCCTGTGGCACAGCCGGCGGATCACGCTCAGGTCATGGCGGATGTAGGCCAGCGTCAGCCCAAGGTCGCGCACCAGCCGCTCAGGCAGGTTCAGCACCTCCGCCCGGCCTGGCACATCAAGCCCTGACACGATCTCGTCGGCCAGGATGAAGTCGGGCTCCGGCGCGATGGCCCGCGCGATGCCGACACGCTGGCGCTGACCGCCAGACAATTCTTGCGGATGGCGCGAAGCGAAATGCCCCGCCCGACTTCATCCTGGCCGACGTGATCCAGCGCCCGCGTCACCATATCGACGCCTCCCTTGCCGATCACCCTGCCGAAGGCCTGGCCCGCCATGCCCTCCTGTTGGGGAAACATGACCCCGCCGGCGATATCGGGCGCAAAGTCCAGATGCATCCCCCATGCCCCCAGAAGCGCGCCGACATGCGGGTGCTCAAGGTTTCCTCAAGCCAGACACGGGGCGAGGCCAGCAGGAACCGCGCCAAATCAAGTGATCTGGCCGCCCCTTGGCCCTGAAACATTTGAATATGAAACATGTGAATGCATGCAATTTCAACCCGGAAGACCGAAGAGTTGCGGCACTTTCGCGCCGGATCGGGTTGCGAGACCCTGCCAGGTTTCGGCATCACGAACCGAGACCGCGCCAAGGCTCGACGGGGTTTCAGCCAGATCGATCTACACGCCAGCCCATGACACATCGGGAAAACCGGAGGCAAGGGGCCGGCCCACGTGCATGAGGGCGCGGCCATGACGCCCAGGTTTCTTGCCACAGGCCTTGAAAATCGGTCTTCCAGCGAAAAGCGGCACGTTCATCGCCGCCCGGTCGTGGCGAAACCCGGGCAAGGTGTATCCGCCGGTCGTGACCGCGCCACCCGCAACGGGGGCCTGCTCGAACACTCCGACGCTCCAACCCCTGGCGGAGAGGTCCAGCGCGGCGGCCAGGCTGTTGCGACCGGCCCCGATCAGCGCGGCGTCAAAGCGGTTCTCCATGGCCGGTTATCGAAAAGTGTCGCAGGGATATTTGCAAATGCATTTAAATCTGTCTAGCATGATTCGATGGATCCGCGGGTTCAACCGCGGCGCGTCATGCCGGGCCACCCCGGCCAACAGGGAGACGATGATGACTTCTGCAAATGTTCTGCAATCCCTGGCGGGGATGCTCGCCTCGGGAGGGATCGAGGTGGTGGACTGCACCGGCGTGCTGGGGCCAGAGACGCCGCTCCTGAAACTGCCGCCGGAACTGGCCCGGGACACACCCCCGATCAAGATCCACCGGATCAGCGAATATGATCAGGACGGGCCGTTCTGGGCCTGGAACTGGCTGGAACTGGGCGAACATTCCGGCACCCATTTCGACGCGCCGCACCACTGGATCACCGGCAAGGATTATGCCGACGGCTACACCGACACGCTGAACGTGCAGCGCTGCGTGGCGCCGGTCAACGTGCTGGATTTCAGCGCCGAATGCGGCACCAACCCCGATTTCCTGCTGACGGTCGACCATGTGAAGGACTGGGAGGCCAGACACGGCGCGATCCAGCCCGGCGAATGGGTGGTGCTGCGGTCCGACTGGGACAAGCGGGCGCATGACGAAAACCTGTTCCTCAATGCCAATGAAACCGGGCCCCACACCCCCGGGCCCACCGCCGAGGTGATCGACTACCTGATCGGCAAGGGCATCGTCGGCTGGGGCAGCCAGTGCATCGGCACCGACGCGGGACAGGCTGGCGGCATGAACCCGCCCTTCCCGGCGCATAACCTTCTGCACAAGAACAACTGTTTCGGTCTGGCATCACTGGCGAACCTCGACAGGCTGCCCGCCAGGGGCGCGATCCTGATTGCGGCGCCCCTGAAGATCAAGCAGGGCACAGGCTCGCCGATCCGGGCGCTGGCGCTGGTGCCGAAAGGCTAGCCGATGGCGCGGGCCGAACGCGGCATGCTGCCTGCCACATCCACGATCTTCGTGGGCCAGCCCCACCGGCTGGACCCGTCGCGCTGCCCCGAGGGCAAGGGCGATGCGGCAGGGGAAATTGTGACCGATGGCACATGGTCCGGGGCGGCGCGCGGGGCCTATGCCGACCGGATCGAGGCCATTCTCAAGCGCCACATCAAGGACTTCGACGCGATCAAACCGGCACGCAGCGCCCGTTCGCCCGCCGACCTGGAAGCGATGAACTTCAACCTTGTTGGCGGCGATCCCTGTGGCGGGCGGTGCAGCCTCGACCAGTTCTTCCTGTTCCGCCGCTATCCGCATTCTGCGAACGGCAGCGGCATCGTGCGCGGGTTGATCCATATCGGCGCCTCTGCCCACCCCGGCCCGGGTCTTGGTGGCGGCTCGGGATTCCTGGCGGCAAAAAGGCTCGGCGCATGACCGATCGCCCCCCCCCCGACAGGCCACACGACAGGCCCATCGCCACCCTGCCCCGGCTGGGCGAGATCGGCCTGACGAATTACGCGCCCTACCTGATGAACCGGATCATGGGGCGCTACAACGCGAGCCTTCGGACCGAGATGGCCGAGTTGGGCCTGACCACGCCGAAGATGCGCGCGCTGGCGGTCCTGTCGGTAATCGACGGGCCACTGATCCGCGAGCTTTCGGTCTATATTGTCGCCGAGCAATCCACCCTGTCGCGCGCGCTGGACCAGCTTGCCGCCGAAGGCCTGATCCACCGCGAAACCGACCCCGGCGACAGCCGCGCCACCCGCGTCTTCATCACCGATGCCGGGCGGGCCACCTTCGAGACCCTCTGGCCGCGCATGGCCGAGGCCCAGGCCCGCATGTTCCGGGGCATTACGGACGACGAACGCCGTGCCTTCGTCGGAACGCTGCAGAAGATGTTGGCCAATATCCGCAAGCACGAGATCTGAGCCATGGCAGAACGGTCCTTCAAGGCAGAGGTGGAACATCTTCGGAAGGGTGAAGGGGATACCTTCACCGGCGAAGGCATCCTGGCGATCACCAAGGCGCTCCTGGAAAACGGCGTCGGCTATGTCGGTGGCTATCAGGGGGCACCGATCTCGCATCTGATGGATGTTCTCGCCGATGCGCAGGATCTGCTGTCGGAACTGGGGATAAGGTTCGAGGCCAATGCAAACGAGGCGGCGGCGGCGGCGATGCTGGCGGCATCCGTCCACTATCCGATCCGGGGCGCGGTGACGTTCAAGGGCTCGGTCGGGGTCAACGTCGCCTCGGACGCGCTGGCGAACCTTGCCTCGTCGGGGGTGAACGGCGGCGCGCTGGTCATCGTCGGCGAAGACTACGGCGAAGGTTCCAGCATCATGCAGGAACGCAGCCACGCCTTCGCCATGAAATCCCAGTTCTGGCTGCTGGACCCGCGGCCGAACCTGCCCTGCATCACCAAGGCGGTAAAGGACGGGTTCGAACTCTCCGAGGCGACGAATACCCCGGTCATGCTGATGGTCCGCATCCGGTCCTGCCATGTCACCGGCAGCTTCCAGACCCGCGACAACCAGCGCCCGATGCTGTCGGTGAGGGACGCCCTGTCGAACCCGCAGTCGGATTTCGCCCGTGTCGTGCTGCCGCCGATGTCCTATGCCCACGAACAGGACAAGGTGAAGAACCGCTGGCCCAATGCCGAGAAATTCATCCGCGAGCGCAGGCTGAATGAAGTCTTCGGTCCGAAAACCGCACCGGTCGGGCTGGTCTTGCAGGGCGGCATGTATAACGGCGTCATTCGCGCGCTGCAACGGCTGGGGCTTGCGGACATCCACGGCAATACCGAGGTGCCGCTTTATGTCCTGAACGTGACCTATCCGCTGATTTCCTCGGAGTTCCTGGAGTTCTGCGAAGGCAAGGACCAGGTGCTGGTGATCGAGGAAGGCCAGCCCGAGTTCATCGAGCAGCAGTTGTCGACCTTCCTTTACCGCGCCGGGTCCGGCGTGAAGCTGCGCGGCAAGGACATCCTGCCGATGGCGGGGGAATATACGGGCCAGGTGATGCTTGATGCGATCGGCACCTTCCTGAAAGAGGCCGCGCCCGAGATGCTGCCGGCCACGGTCCGCGCCCCGAACGAGGACCGACCCGCCATTCCCGACCTGTCAAGGACCGTGCCGATCCGACCGCCGGGATTCTGCACCGGCTGCCCGGAACGCCCCATCTTTGCGGCGATGAAGCTGGTCCAGAAGGAAACCGGCAAGCTCCAGATCAGCGCCGATATCGGCTGCCACCTGTTCGCGGCGCTGCCACCGTTTGAGATCGGCGGCGCGACGATGGGCTATGGCCTTGGCCCCGCCGCCAATGCCGCCTTCGACGGCGGCGGAGAACGGCGCCCCGTGGCGGTGATCGGTGATGGCGGTTTCTGGCACAACGGGCTATCCTCGAGCTTCACCAACATGGCCTTCAACAAGTCCGATGGCGTGGCGGTGATCGTCGACAACTACTATTCGGCCGCGACCGGCGGGCAGGACGTGATGTCGAGCCGTGCCGACAACCCGACCAAGGCCACCAGGCACCCGATCGCCAAGGCACTGAAGGGCATCGGCATCGACTGGGTGCGCGAGGTCGACCACACATATGACGTGGGCCGGATGCGCGATGTGTTGCGCGAGGCGCTGTCGACCGACGCGCGGGGGCCGAAGGTCATCGTGGCCTCCAGCGAATGCATGCTGAACCGTCAGCGCCGCGAAAAGCCGCTGGCCCAGCAGGCGATCCGTGATGGCCGGCGGATCGAGGCGCCGCGCTTTGGCGTGGACGAAGACATCTGCACGGGCGATCACGCCTGCATCCGCCTGTCGGGTTGCCCGTCGCTGTCGCTGAAGAAACTCGACGATCCGCTGCGCGACGATCCCGTGGCCAGCATCGACCAAAGCTGCGTCGGCTGCGGCAACTGCGGCGAGGTGGCCGATGCCGCCGTGCTCTGCCCCTCCTTCTACCGCGCCGATGTGGTCCACAATCCCACCATCTGGGAAGCGCGGCGCGCAGGATTCCGCGCCCGGGTGATCGGCTGGCTGCAATCACGCCGCGCCGCTCGCCGGCTGAACTTCGGGGGGGCCGGATGACACTGCACGAAACGCTGGACCGCAGGCCGACCGACCCGGCGCTGTCGGGGATCATCAAGCTTGCCGTGCTTGCCGTCGGCGGGCAAGGCGGCGGTGTGCTGACCGGCTGGATCGAGGATCTGGCCCGCGCGAACGGCTATGCCGCACAGGCGACATCCGTCGCGGGCGTGGCGCAGCGCACGGGTGCGACGGTCTATTATGTGGAAATGGCCCCGCACCGCCCGGGCGACCCGGTGCCGGTCTTTTCGCTGATGCCGGCGGCGGGGGACGTGGACATCATGGTGACGGCCGAGATGATGGAGGCGGGCCGCGCCATCCTGCGGGGCTTCGTGACGCCGGACCGGACCACGCTCATCACCTCGACCCACCGGGCGCTCGCGGTATCGGAAAAGATGGTTCCGGGCGACGGCATCGCGCCCTCCGACGAGGTTCGGGCGGCTGCCGAAGTGGCCGCGCGGCGCTTCATCGCCGCCGATTTCGATGCACTGGCAATCCGGAGCGGCTCGGTCATTTCGGCCTCGCTCTTCGGGGCGCTCGCCGGAGCGGGCGTGCTGCCCTTCCCGCGCGAGGCCTTCGAAGCGGCAATCCTGGCCAGCGGAAAGGGGGTTGAAGGATCGCTGCGCGCCTTTGGCGCGGCATTCGACATGGCGGCAGAGCCTTCGCCCGACGTCCCCGCCCTTGCGCCGGATCCGGCGATGCCCACCCCGATCACCGGCCCCGCGACGCTGGTGGCCGAATGGGACCGCCTTGCCGCGCGCACAGAGGCCCTGCCCCCGCCCGTGGCCGAACTGGCGCGGCCCGGCCTGCAAAAGGTGGTGGATTTCCAGGATCTGGCCTATGGCGCCGAATATCTGGACCGGCTGGCCGGCGTCCAGGCGCGGGACAGTGACGCGATGGGCTGGATGCTCACGCGCGAGGCCGCGAAACATGTCGCCAATGCGATGGCCTATGACGACATCATCCGCGTGGCGGACCTCAAGACCCGCGCCGCCCGCTTTGCCCGCATCGGTCGGGAAATGCGGGTGAAAGACGGAAATCTTCTGTATCTGACCGAGTTCTTCCACCCCCGCGCCGCCGAGATCCTCGGCATGTTCCCCGCCCGCCTTGGCGCCCGGATGGAGGCGGACCCGAAATGGGTGGCCCGCCTGACCCGCTGGTTCGACAGGGGCCGGCGGCTGCGGACCGACCGCCTGCCGGCCTTCGTGCTTTTGCACATCCTTGGCAGCCTGAAGTCCTGGCGCCGCCGCACCCTGCGCCACGCGCAGGAACAGGCGCATCTTGCGCGCTGGATGGAGATGGCGCTGGCGCAGGCCGGGCGCAATTATGATCTGGCGGTCGAACTGATCCGCTGCCGGCGCCTGATCAAGGGTTATTCCGACACCCATGCACGCGGCCAATCGAAATTCGACCGCGTGACCGGCGCGAGCTTGCGCATCGCCGGGCGTCCCGACGCGGCCGACTGGTGCCGCCGCCTGCGCGAGGCCGCGTTGAAGGACGAGGAAGGCAGGGCGCTGGACGGCGCGATAAGAACGATCGAAAGCTTCGCCTGAGGCCGCGCGGATCCAATGGAAAAGGGGGGCGAAAACGCCCCCCCTCTGTCGCCGATCGGGGCTTTTTCAGCGAATGCCCGCTGCTTCCAGCTTCGGCAGGACATTGTCGCGGAAATAGGGAAATTCCTCGATGTAATCGACGAAGGACAGCGTCGTGCCTGCAAAGCCCGCGGCATGCAGCTTCAGGATGCCTTCGGCCACCTGATCGGGCGTGCCGATCAACGGGAAGCCGCCGTGGCCCAGCGCGAACAGATGCTTGATCTGCGCCAGCAGGTCATGCGGGAAGCTGTGGGCATGGGCGAACTGCAGCCGCACCAGATTGTCCACCGCGTCCGTGTCGGCATTCTGCACTGCCGTGTAATCGGCCCATTCCTTCGCCTCTGCCTCGGTCGGGCGGCAGATGACATGGCTGAAGGTCAGCACGTTGACCTCGCGCCCCTTGGCCCTGGCCTGCGCCTTCAGGTCGGCGATCTCGGTCTTCGAGCGTCCAAGGTCGATCGCCGGGGTGAACAGGAAGTTCGCGTTGTCGGTGGCAAAGCCCCGGCCCTGCGGGCTGCCTGCGGCATTGAGTATCGGAACCGAGCCGCGGATCGGCCTGGGGTCGCCCTTGACGCGCCTCGCCTTGAAATGGGTGCCGTTCCAGTCGAAATGTTCGTCCGAGGTCCAGAGTTTGCGCACCAGATCGAACCATTCCTGCGCATAGGCATAGCGGGTTTCGTGGTCGTCGGGCAGGTCAAGCCCCAGCGCCTCGTATTCCGGCTTGTTCCAGCCGGCGACGATGTTCAGCCCCGCGCGCCCGTGGCCGATCTGGTCTATGGTGGCGATCTGTTTCGCCACCACGACCGGGTGGTTTGCGGTCGTGTGGATCGTGGCAAAGATGGCGATGTTCTTGGTCGCCGCCAGAAGACCCGCAGCCCAGGTCATGGTTTCCAGCACGCCGCCATGAAAATCGGTCTCGCCGCCATAGCCGATCCAGCGGGCGATCGGCAGCATGAAGTCGATCCCGGCCTCGTCCAGCATCCGGGCAAGCCTGAGGTTGTTGTCCCAGCTGTTGACCCAGCGTTCGGGCGCCTTGGTGGGCGTCATCCCCGAAGAGCAGTTGGTTGAAAATGTGCCAAGGCGAAAGCGATCGCCCGAGAGCATCGGGTGGTGTGTCATATGAGGTTCCCTGTAGAGTTTAGCAGTTATTTTATGCTTGAAATTCTATCGTAAAATCCATTTGCGTCAACACGTCGCAGCGGCAAGACTGAGCCGCAAACGGGGTGGAACCGATGCCGAGAAAAACCATTCAAACTCAAAATGATACCCATGCAGGGTCACGCGTCCCCGGGCTGGACTGGCGCTGGCACCTGGCCGACAGCCCGCTCGAGGTCGATACGACCGAGCTCGAATTTGCTCTGATGCGGACCTTCGAGGGATTCGGGCGCTGGCAGTCGGAATGCCTGGCCATGGTCTGCGATCTGGCCGCGACGGGGCCGGAAAATGCGCTCTTGCACATCATCCGCATGAATGACCGGCCGAAGTCGATCAAGGATCTGGCGCGGCTCACCAACCGCGACGACCTGCCCAACATCCAGTATTCACTGCGCAAGCTGATCGGTGCGGGCCTTGTGCTGCGCAAGGGCGCGGGGCGGTCGGGGGTCACCTACGAGATGACGGACGAAGGTCGCCGCGTCACTGACGACTATGGCGCGCTCAGGCGGCGGCTGTTGATCCAGGCGGTGTCGAATGTGCCGGGTTTTTCCGACCGGCTGGCCGAAGCCACGCGAACGCTGAACCTGCTGTGCGGCATCTATGAAGAAATCTCGCGCGTGGCGGCGACGCACCGGCGGGACAGGCAGCCCTAGACCCCGGGGGTCAGTGAACGGGTGCGGGCAGGTAGCGGCCTTTCAGATGCGCCGGGGCCGCCTGTTCCAGTTCTGCAAGCGTGGCCCGCACTCCGTCGTGGCCGTTATGTTCCAAAGCCGCGAATGGCCCGTGCGGGAAATTCAGCCCGAGCTGCATCGCAGTGTCGATCCCCTGGCGCGTGACCCCGCCTTCGGACAAGAGCCAAGCGGCTTCGTTCAGCATCGCGCATTCGATGCGCCGCCGGATCGTGGCAGCATCCGCAGGCGTGGGAACCACCGCCGACGGGGTGACGAACCCACGCCCTGATTTGCAACCCAGATCGCCCTGCCCCACCTTGTCCCTGAGCGCGGCGAAGACATGGTAGCGCGGATGCCCGCCCATCGCCGCCGACAGGCTTCGGGTGGCGGCCAGATTGATGTCGGCCCCCACCAGATCAATCAGCGCAAAGGGCCCCAGCCGGTAGCCGGCCGCCATCATTGCCGCGTCGATCTCGTCCGCGCCGCGACCTCCCTCCAGCATGGCCAGCGCCTCGCCGTAATAGGGGCGCGCACAGCGGTTGACGACGAAACCGGGACGGTCGGCGCAGTCGATCACGGTCTTTCCCGCGCCTTCGGCAAGCGACCTTGCGAGCGCCAGCGCATCCGTGGCACTGCCGGGATGGGCGACGGGTTCGACGAGATTCATCGCCGTGGCCGGATTGAAGAAATGCAACCCCACGACACGCTCGCCCCGCATGAGCCCCTCGGCAATGGCCGCCACCGACAGCGACGATATTGGTGGCCAGCACTGCCCCCGGGGCCAGATGCGGCTCGATCCGGGCGAAGACGGTCCGCTTGACCGCCAGCGTCTCGGCCACGGCCTCGATCACAATATCGGCAGGCGCGATGTCCTCGGGCCGCTCCACGGCCACCATGCGCGCCAGGATGGAGTCCCGCGCATCAGCCGTCATCGCACCCTTGGCCACACGGACCCCGAGCGCCGCCGCAAGCCGCATGGGCGCCGTTGCCCGCGCCTCTGGTCCTGCGTCGGTGGCCCGCACCTCGTGGCCGGCCTGCACAAGAACCTGCCCGATGCCGAGCCCCATCGCCCCAAGCCCGATGACCCCGATCCTCATGCATCCCCCGGTCATGTCCATCGCCTGCGCCGGCGATGCCGCAATGCCGGCTTCCCCTCCGGGGCCCACCATCCGCGATGACGGATTTTTTTCAAGTTCGATATTTCAAACTTGAAATTAATTCCGGCCAATGCCACCCTGACTGCACCCCTAGCAATGGAACCCATGGCGATGAACATTCTCTGCCTCGGCGGTGGTCCGGCCGGTCTTTACTTTGCGATCTCGATGAAACTGCGCGATCCGGCGCATCGGGTCACGGTGATTGAACGCAACCGCGCCAATGACACCTTCGGCTGGGGGGTGGTCCTCTCCGATGACGCGCTGGGGCGGATGCAGAAGAACGATCCCGTCTCGACCCGGGCGATCCGCGACCACTTCGCCTATTGGGACGACATTGCCGTGGTGCGCGGCAGCGAACGGACGGTGTCGGGCGGCCACGGCTTTGCCGGGATCGGTCGCAGGCAGATGCTGGTCCTGCTTCAGGCCCGCGCGCGCGAACTGGGCGTCGAGATGCAGTTCGAGACCGAGTTCAGATCCGCCGAAGACTATCGCCGCGACTATGATCTGGTCGTGGCATCCGACGGGATCAACAGCCTTGTTCGCTGCGAATACGCCGATGTCTTCAAGCCCGACATCGACCAGCGGCTGGTCAAGTTCATCTGGCTGGGCACGCACCAGAAATTCGACGACGCCTTCACCTTCATCTTCGAGAAGACCGAGTGGGGCTGGTTCTGGGCCCATGTCTATCAGTTCGACGACAACACCGCGACCTTCATCGTCGACTGCATGCCCGAGACCTGGGACCGCGCGGGCTTCGAGAGGATGACCAAGGAAGAAACCGTCGAGACCTGCCGCAAGATCTTTGAACGTCATCTCGGCGGGCACGAGCTGATTTCCAATGCCGCGCACCTGCGCGGCTCTGCGGTCTGGATGCAGTTCCCCCGGGTGCTGTGCGAACGCTGGCACAACGGCAATGTCGTGCTGATGGGGGATGCGGCGGCGACGGGGCATTACTCGATCGGTTCGGGTTCGCGGCTGGCCTTCGACAGTGCCATCGCGCTGGCGGAATACCTGCATTCCGAACCGACGATGGAAGCCGCGTTCGATCGCTATCAGGCCGAACGCCGGGTCGAAGTCTTGCGGCTGCAATCGGCGGCGCGCAATTCGCTGGAATGGTTCGAACAGGTCGAGCGCTATCTCGACATGCCGATGCCGCAGTTCGCCTATTCGCTCCTGACCCGCAGCCAGCGGATTTCCCACGAAAACCTGCGCCTGCGCGACCCGCAGTGGTTGGCGCAGACCGAAGGCTGGTTCCAGCACCAGCAGGGCGGGACGGAAGGGCGCGCGCCGATGTTCGCGCCCTTCCGGCTGCGCGGCATGACGCTGAAGAACCGCATCGTGGTGTCGCCGATGGCCCAATACAAGGCGGTGGCGGGCTGCCCCACCGACTGGCATCTGGTGCATTACGGCGAACGCGCCAAGGGTGGCGCGGGGCTGGTCCATACCGAAATGACCTGCACCAGCGCGCAAGGCCGCATCACGCCCGGTTGCCCCGGGCTTTATGCCCCGGAACATGAAGCGGCCTGGAAGCGGATTGTCGATTTCGTCCATGGCGAGACCTCCGCGAAGATCTGCTGCCAGATCGGCCATGCCGGCCGCAAGGCCAGCACCCAGGTCGGGTGGGAAGACGGCGATGCCCCGCTGAAATCCGGCAACTGGGACATCATCGCCCCCTCGCCCCTGGCCTGGTCACCGCGCAACGCCACACCCCGCGAAATGACCCGCGCCGACATGCAGGCGGTGACGGAGGAGTTCGTCGCGGCAACCCGGATGGCCAGACGCGCAGGCTTCGACATGATCGAGATGCACGCCGCGCACGGCTATCTGCTGTCTTCGTTCATCAGCCCGCTGTCGAACCACCGGGTTGATGCCTATGGCGGCAGCCTGGAAAACCGCATGCGCTGGCCCCTCGAAGTGCTCCGCGCCATGCGGACGGCCTGGGGTGAAGACAAGCCGCTTTCAGTCCGGATCAGTGCGTCCGACTGGGTCGGCCAGGACGGCGTGACCCCGGATGAAGCCGTCGGGATTGCGCGGATGTTTGCGGCAGGTGGGGCGGATATCATCGACGTCTCGGCGGGTCAGACCTCTACCGGGGCGCGGCCCGTCTACGGGCGCATGTTCCAGACCCCCTTCAGCGACCGCATCCGCAACGAGACCGGCCTTGCCACCATGGCGGTCGGCAACATCACCGAAACCGATCACGTCAACTCGATCCTGCTGGCGGGCCGGGCCGATCTGGTCTGCCTTGCGCGCCCGCATCTGGCCGATCCCTACTGGACGCTTCACGCGGCCGTTGCGATGGGGGATGGTGGCAGCGAATGGCCGCTTCCCTATCTTGCGGGGCGCGACCAGATGATCAGGCTGGCACAGAAGGCAACAGAGGTGATCCGGGCATGACCTTTGCGGGACGACGGGTATTGGTGACGGGGGGCGGATCGGGCGCGGGGGCGGACCTTGCGCTGGGATTTGCGCGCGCGGGCGCGGCCGAGGTGGTGATCTGCGGCCGCCGGGTCGAGGCCCTTGCCGCCACCGCCGCACAGCACCCCTCGATCCGCGCCCTGCCCTGCGACGTGAGTGATGAGGCCTCGGTCGCGGGGCTGTTCGCCGCCGCCGGGCGCTGCGACATCGTGATTGCCAATGCCGGCCAGGCCGACAGCGCGCTGATGGCCCGCACGACGCTGGCGCAGTGGAACGCGATGCTTGCGGTGAACCTGACCGGGGTCTTCCTGACCTTCCGCGAAGGTCTGCGCCAGTTCGACGACTGGGGACGGCTGGTGGCCATCGCCTCGACCGCCGGACTGAAGGGCTACGCCAAGGTCGCGCCCTATGCGGCGGCGAAACATGGCGTCATGGGTCTGGTGCGGTCGCTGGCGCTGGAAGTGGCGCGCGAGCCGGTCACGGTGAATGCGATCTGCCCGGGGTTCCTGGACACCGATATGACCGAGAATTCAATCCGGGTGATCGCGGAAAAGACCGGTCGCAGCCCGGAACAGGCGCGCGCGGCACTGGAAGGAATATCCCCCCAGAACCGGCTTTACCGCCCCGACGAGGTGACATCCGCCGCGCTCTGGCTGTGCGGTCCGGGATCGGAGGGCGTGAATGGCCAGGCCATCACCATTGCGGGGGGCGAGATTTGAGCGACCACGATCCTCTCTCGAAGCGGCGCCTGAAGATGTGGATCCGGCTTCTGGGCGTGACCCGGACGGCCGAGGGCCAGCTGCGCGAATTTCTCCGCGTCCGGCACGACACGACGCTGCCGCGCTTTGACGTGCTGGCCGCGCTCTACCGCCGGCGCGAAGGCGTGACGATGGGCGAACTCTCGCGCCTTCTGCTGGTGTCGAACGGCAATGCGACAACGGTTGTCGACCGGCTGGAACGGGACGGCCTTGTGCGCCGCACGCCTTCGGAAGCCGACCGCCGCACCGTCCACGTCGCATTGACCCCGGAAGGCCTTGGGCAATTCGAAGTCCTGGCCGTCGACCACGAGGCCGAGGTGAACCGCCTGTTCGCCACGCTCTCGGAGGCCGATCTCGACACGCTGACCGAAATACTCAAACGCATGGGAGGGGCGCGATGACCCTGATGGCCGGGACCAGGCCCGAACATTTCCTCTGGCAGGTCGAGGACCGCGTCGCCACGATCCGGCTGAACCGGCCCGAGCGCAAGAACCCGCTGACCTTCGACAGCTATGCCGAACTGCGCGACACCTTCCGGGCGCTGGTCCACGCAAGCGACGTGGATGTGGTGGTGATTGCCTCGAACGGCGGCAATTTCTGTTCGGGCGGCGATGTGCATGACATCATCGGCCCGCTGGTCGGCATGGACATGAAGGGCCTGCTTGCCTTCACCCGCATGACCGGCGATCTGGTCAAGGCGATGATCGGTTGCGGCAAGCCGATCATCGCGGCGGTCGACGGCATCTGCGTGGGTGCGGGCGCGATCATGGCCATGGCCGCGGACCTGCGGCTGGCGACCCCCGGCGCCAAATGCGCCTTCCTTTTCACGCGCGTGGGCCTTGCCGGCTGCGACATGGGCGCCTGCGCCATGCTGCCGCGGATCATCGGTCAGGGCCGCGCGGCGGAACTGCTGTATACCGGCCGGGTGATGCGCGCCGAGGAAGGCGCTGCCTGGGGGTTCTGGAACGCGATCCACGCAGCCGATGCGCTGGATGACGCGGCAATGACGCTCGCGCGGCAACTGGCGGCGGGGCCGACATTTGCCCATGGCATCACCAAGACCCAGCTCAATCAGGAATGGAACATGGGGCTTGAACAGGCGATCGAGGCCGAGGCGCAGGCCCAGGCGATCTGCATGCAGACCCGTGATTTCGAACGCGCCTACCACGCCTTCGTCGCCAGGGAGACACCGGTGTTTCGCGGGGACTGAGTCACGCCCGCGATCCCTGCACCTGAGCCCGGCGCACCCTCCCCCAGACGACACCCAAGGACCAGGCATGACCGACCGAAGCTTTCTGGACTGGCCGTTTTTCGAGCCCCGCCACCGTGATCTGACAGCGGCGCTGGATGACTGGTGCATTCGCCATCTGCCGGTCGACCACGGTGATGTCGATACAGCCTGCCGCGCGCTGGTCGGGATGCTGGGCGACGGCGGCTGGCTGATCCATTCCGGCGCGGGCCATGACGAACGGCTGGATGTGCGCACCCTCTGCCTGATCCGCGAAACGCTGGCGCGCCACGACGGGCTTGCGGATTTCGCCTTTGCGATGCAGGGGCTCGGCATGGGGGCGGTCAGCCTGTTCGGCACGCCCCGCCAGCGCGAATGGCTGGCGCAAACCCGCAGCGGCCGCGCGATTTCCGCCTTTGCGCTGACGGAACCCGGCGCCGGATCGGATGTCGCCGCGACCGCCACCACCGCCACCCGGGCGCCCGAAGGCTGGCGGATCGAGGGCGAAAAGACCCTGATCTCGAACGGCGGGATCGCCGATCTCTACGTGCTTTTCGCCCGCACCGGCGAGGCGCCGGGGGCACGGGGGCTCTCGGCCTTTCTGGTGCCCGCCGATACGCCGGGGCTCGAGATTGCCGAACGGATCGAGGTGATCGCGCCGCACCCGCTGGCCAGGCTCAGGATGCAGGGCATGGTGCTGCCCGAAGATGCGCTGATCGGCAAGGCCGGGGATGGGTTCAAGCTGGCGATGTCGGTGCTCGATGTGTTCCGTCCCACCGTGGGCGCGGCGGCGCTGGGGTTTGCGCGCCGGGCGCTGGACGAAGCTCTGTCGCGGGTCAAGGCGCGTCGGATCCAGGGCCAGCCGCTGGCCGAGTTGCAGATGGTGCAGGGTCATCTGGCCGACATGGCGCTGAAGATCGACGCAAGCGCCCTTCTGGTCTATCGCGCGGCCTGGACCAAGGACCGGGGGGCCGCACGCATCACGCGCGAGGCGGCGATGGCCAAGCTCCATGCCACCGAAGCCGCGCAGGAGGTGATCGACATGGCGGTGCAGCTCCATGGCGGCGATGGCGTCCGGCACGGCTCGGTCGTGGAACGGCTTTACCGCGAGATCCGCGCGCTGCGGATCTACGAGGGCGCATCCGACGTGCAGCGTGTGGTCATCGCCCGGAGTGTGCTGGCATGAGCTACAGCCACCGGACGCGCATCGAGTTCAACCATTGTGACCCGGCCGGGATCGTCTTCTATCCCCGCTATTTCGAACTGACGAATTCCGTCTGCGAGAACTTCTTCCGTGAAGATGTCGGCTATTCCTACCACGCGATGATGGCTGCGGGGATCGGCGTGCCCACCGTGCGGATCGAGACTGATTTCCGCGCGCCTTCACGGCTGGGTGACGTGCTTGACTGGGTGCTGGTGGTCGAACGGCTGGGTGCCACTTCGGTCACCTTCCGCCTGACCGCCGCCAGTGATGGCGAACATCGCCTGACCGCCCGGCTTACCCTTGTCTGGCTTGCGCCCGACCACCGTCCGGCCCGCTGGCCCGACCCTGTCCGCGCCGCACTTGCCGCGCATCTGGAGGCATGATGACCGAGACCCCGCACCAGTTCCTGAACCCCGCGCACTGGAAACCCGCCATCGGCTATTCGAACGGTGTCGCCGCGACCGGCCGCATGGTCTTCACGGGCGGCGTCATCGGCTGGAACGCCGTGCAGGAATTCGAGACCGACGATTTCGCGGCCCAGGTCGAACAGGTGCTGAAAAGCATCGTCGAGATCCTTGCCTGCGCCGGCGCCAGGCCGGAACACCTTGTGCGCCTGACCTGGTATGTCACCGACAAGCGCGAATACCTTGCCAGCCTCAGGGACATCGGCCGCGCCTACAAGGCGACCATCGGCCGGCACTACCCGGCCATGGCGCTGGTGCAGGTGGTGGCATTGGTCGAGGACCGCGCCAAGGTCGAGATCGAGGCGACGGCCGTCATTCCCTGACCGGGGCACACCACCTCGGGCGCGGCGAACACCCGCCGGATGCGGCCCCGCAGGTCGCACCCGGCCTTGCAGCAACAGAGAAAAATACCACAGATCAGGGGGACTGCCATGCTTGGACCTTCGGGGCACCTCGACACCTTCACCCGCGATCACCTGCCTCCCGCCGACCAGTGGCCCGACTTCCGGCTGGCGGGGTTTGACTACCCCGACCATCTGAACGCCGCGGTCGAGCTGACAGACCGCATGGTCGAGCGCGGCTTTGGCGACCATACCGCCCTGATCGGCAATGGCCGGATCCGCACCTACAAGGAACTGTCGGACTGGACCAACCGCATCGCCCATGTGCTGGTTTCCGACTATGGGGTGAAGCCGGGGAACCGTGTCCTGATCCGGTCGGCCAACAATCCGGCGATGGTTGCCTGCTGGCTGGCCGCGACCAAGGCGGGGGCGGTTGTCGTCAATACCATGCCGATGCTGCGCGCAGGCGAATTGTCCGCGATCGTCGACAAGGCCGAAATCACGCTTGCGCTTTGCGATACAAGGCTGATGGAAGAACTGGTCGCCTGCGCGAAAGCGTCCCGCTGCCTGAAGGTGGTCGTGGGCTTCGACGGCACCGCAAACCACGATGCCGAACTTGACCGCGCCGCTCTCTCGAAACCCGTGCGGTTCACGCCGCCTCCTGTCGGGCGCGATGACGTGGCGCTGATCGGCTTCACCAGCGGCACCACGGGCACGCCCAAGGGCGCGATCGCGTTCCACCGCGATCTCCTGATCATCGCCGATGGTTATGCGCGCGAGGTGCTCGGCGTCACTGCTGATGATGTCTTTGTCGGCTCACCGCCGCTCGCCTTCACCTTTGGCCTTGGCGGCCTGGCGATCTTTCCCCTGCGCTTCGGCGCGGCGGCAGCCCTTCTGGAACAGGCCAGCCCGCAGAACATGGTCGAGATCATCGAGACCCACCGCGCGACCGTCTGTTTCACCGCGCCGACCGCCTATCGCGCCATGCTGCGGGCGATGGATGCGGGCGCCGATCTTTCAAGCCTGCGCGCCGCCGTAAGTGCCGGCGAAACCCTGCCCGCCCCGGTCTATCAGGACTGGATCACCCGGACCGGCAAGCCGATGCTTGATGGCATCGGCGCGACCGAGATGCTGCACATCTTCCTGACCAACCGCTTTGACGACCACCGCCCCGCCTGCACCGGGCGGCCCGTGACCGGCTATGAAGCGCGGATCGTCGATGAAACCATGGCCGAACTGCCGCGCGGAGAGGTGGGGCGCCTTGCGGTGCGCGGGCCGACAGGCTGCCGCTATCTGGCCGACGAGCGGCAGAAGACCTATGTGCGGGAGGGCTGGAACCTGACCGGTGACAGTTTCTGGCAGGACGAGGACGGCCGCTTCCATTTCGCCGCAAGGTCCGACGACATGATCGTGTCGGCGGGCTACAAAATCGCGGGCCCCGAGGTCGAGGCGGCCCTGCTCTCGCACCCCCAGGTCGCGGAATGCGCGGTGGTGGGCGCGCCGGACGAGGCGCGCGGGATGATCGTCGAGGCGCATGTGGTGCTGGCCGGCGAGGCCACTGGCGACGCGCTGCTGATCCGGCTTCTGCAGGACCATGTGAAGCGCATGATCGCCCCCTACAAGTATCCGCGCCGGATCATCTTCGTCTCGGCGCTTCCCAAGACGCAGACCGGCAAGATCCAGCGTTTCCGCCTGCGGAGGGAATGAACAACCCAGGGCTTCCCGTCCGCGCGCACGGCCCTTGCGCCCGCTCGCCGTCACTGTCGCGCGCGACCTGGCCCGCCCGCCTTCATGCCCGCCTTGATCCCGCCGTCCTGCAGGTCTTCCGGCTCCTCCAGCCACAACCGGCCGGCACGAAATCCGCCCCGCAGCAGCCGGCAGGGCGCCCCGGCTTCGGGGAAATCCTCCAGCCAGTCGCGATAGCGGTCGTTGGTGATGATCGACAGGTTGCGGTCCCGCGCGACGCCCAGCAGGAAGCGGTCGGCCACCTCGCCCTTCGGCACGACCAGAACCTGCTCGACCGATAGCCCGAGAGCGGCGGCGACAAAGGCATCATCGCGGTAGCGGCCAAACAGGCGGTGACCGGCACTCGCGTCGAAGATCACGCCGGGCCTGAAGCCCTTGCGCTGCAAATGGGTCACGACCGCGATCAGAGTATCCAGCCGCGGCGACTCGTCGTGCCACCACATGACATTCGAGCCATCGACGAGGATCTCGCGGACCTCTGTCTTCTCGCGCACCGTGCCGCGCCGCCGGGCCTTGCGCCCGGCCGGCGCGCTGCCGTCGCTGCCCCGGCCATGGTCGCGCCAGAGCAGGAGCCCAAGGAGCAGGGCCAGAGCAACCGCGAAGACATAGACCACCTGCAAGAAAATCCATCCCGGCCCGGCTTCATCAAGTGTCACGGGCCCCGTCCGGGGCCCGTGGGATCATCTTCATGCGGGAAACGTGCCCGCGGCAGGCGCAGCCTCAACTGCAGCCGCTGGTGCCGCCGCAGGTGTTGCACTTCATGCAGGTGCCGTTCCTGACCAGCGTGTAGTTGCCGCATTCGCCGCAGGGGTCGCCCTCGTAGCCCTGCATCCGGGCCTTGACGCGGGCGTCCATGCTGATGGTGCCGGTGGCGATCGCGGTCGAGGACACGGCGGTGAAGCTGCCCAACGCGGTTTCCGGCACCAGCGTGTTCAGCGCCACCAGCGGGTCTTGCGTGTTCAGCGCGGTCGCCGCCATGCCGCCTTGCAGGACGATCAGATCCTGCGGCAGGCGCTTCCGCAGATACCCGGTCGAACTGATCTGCTTGAGCACCTCAAGCGATTTCGAGGCCGCCGTTTCGGTCACTTCGGTCACGTTCGACCGGCCCTCGTCCGCGCCGCCGCCCAGATCGTCGAAGCTGGCGCCTTTCGGCGCGACATGGGCCAGATCGGTGCGGTCCAGGTAGCTGACCGCCAGTTCGCGGAAGATGTAGTCAAGGATCGAGGTCGCCGACTTGATCGAGTCGTTGCCCTGCACCATGCCCGCCGGTTCGAACTTGGTGAAGGTGAAGGCGTCGACGAATTCCTCCAGCGGCACGCCGTATTGCAGGCCCATCGACACCGCGATGGCGAAGTTGTTCATCATCGCCCGGAAGCCCGCGCCTTCCTTGTGCATGTCGATGAAGATCTCGCCAAGCGCGCCATCCTTGTATTCGCCGGTGCGCAGATAGACCTTGTGGCCGCCGATCACCGCCTTTTGCGTGTAGCCCTTGCGGCGTTCGGGCAGCTTTTCGCGGTGGCTGCGGACGATTTCCTTGACGATCACCTTCTCGATGATCTTCTCGGCGATCACCTGCGCCTTGGCCTGCGGCGTGCCGTTGGCAAGGATTTCCTCGGCTTCCTCGTCATCCTCGATCAGGGCCGACGCCAGCGGCTGGCTCAGCTTCGATCCGTCGCGGTAAAGCGCATTGGCCTTGATCCCGAGGCTCCAGGACAGTTCATAGGCCGCCAGCGTTTCATCGATCGTGGCCGAGTTCGGCATGTTGATCGTCTTGGAAATGGCGCCCGAGATGAAAGACTGCGCCGCCGCCATCATGGTGATGTGGCTGTTGACCGAAAGGTAGCGCTTGCCGGTCTTGCCGCAGGCGTTGGCACAGTCGAAGACCGACAGGTGTTCGGGCTTCAGGAACGGCGCGCCTTCCAGGGTCATCAGGCCGCAGACGTGGTCGTTGGCGGCGTCGATCTGGGCCTTGGTGAAGCCCAGGTGGCGCAGCAGGTCGAACGTCGGGTCATTCAGCCTTTCCGTCGGGATGCCCAGCGTGCCGGTGCAGAACTCCTCGCCCAGCGTCCACTGGTTGAAGACGAAGCGGATATCGAAGGCCGTGGGCAGCGCGGCTTCGATCTTTTCCAACTCGCGCACGCCGAAGCCGTGGCCGATCAGCGCGGTGTGGTTGATGCCGGGGCAGTTGCCAAGGCTTGCGTGACCGACGGCATAGGCGATGATCTCTTCGATCTGGGCCGAACCGTAGCCAAGCGTTTCCAGCGCGGCAGGAACCGAACGGTTGATGATCTTGAAATAGCCGCCGCCCGCCAGTTTCTTGAACTTGACCAGGGCGAAGTCCGGCTCGATCCCGGTGGTGTCGCAATCCATCACCAGACCGATGGTGCCGGTCGGCGCGATGACGGTGGATTGCGCGTTGCGGTAGCCGTGCTTTTCACCAAGGGCAAGCGCCTCGTCCCAGGCGGAAATAGCAAGTGCCACAAGGGTTTGATCGGGGCAGTTCGCGTGATCGAGCGGCACCGGGCGCACGTCCAGCCCTTCGTAGCCGTCGGTGCGGCCATGGGCGGCGTTGCGGTGGTTGCGGATGACGCGCAGCATGTGGCTGGCGTTGCGAACGTAGCCGGGGAAAGCGCCCAGTTCACCGGCCATTTCGGCCGAGGTGGCATAGGACACGCCGGTCATGATCGCGGTCAGCGCACCGCAAAGCGCCCGGCCTTGCGCGCTGTCGTAGCCAAGCCCCATATTCATCAGAAGGCCGCCGATATTGGCATAGCCCAGACCCAAGGTGCGGTAGTCGTAGGACCGCTGCGCGATCTCCTTCGACGGGAACTGCGCCATCATCACCGAGATTTCCAGCGTGACGGTCCAGATTCTGCTTGCGTGAACATAGGCTTCGGCGTCGAACTTGCCGTTATTGTAGAACGTCAGCAGGTTCATCGACGCGAGGTTGCAGGCCGTGTCGTCAAGGAACATGTATTCCGAGCACGGGTTCGAGCCGCGGATCTGGCCGTCTTCCGGGCAGGTGTGCCAGGCGTTGACCGTATCGTGGAACTGGATGCCGGGATCGGCGCAGGCCCAGGCGGCGTGGCCGATCTTGGCCCAAAGCTCGCGGGCGGATACAGTCTTGGCGACCTTGCCATCTGTGCGGCGGATCAGCTCCCAAGGCTTGTCCTCGCGCACGGCGCGCAGGAAAGCGTCAGTCACGCGGACCGAGTTGTTCGAGTTCTGGCCAGAGACGCTGGCATAGGCCTCGCTGTCCCAGTCGGTGTCATAGGTCGGGAATTCGATCGAATCGAACCCCTGCTTTGCGTAGTCCAGCACCCGTTTGACGTAAGTTTCCGGAATTGCCACCTTTTTCGCCGCGCGGATCGCGGCCTTCAGGCTGTCGTTGCGCGACGGATCGACGGCATCCTCGGATGATCCGTCCCATTGGCGGATCGCCGCGAAGATCTCGTTCAGCTGGCGTTCGTGCATCTTCGATCCGGCCACCAGCGCCGCGACCTTCTGTTCCTCGATCACCTTCCAGTCGATGAACTGCTCGATATCAGGGTGATCCATGTCGATGATCACCATCTTGGCCGCGCGCCGCGTGGTGCCGCCCGACTTGATCGCACCCGCCGCGCGGTCGCCGATCTTCAGAAACCCCATCAGGCCCGAGGACTTGCCGCCGCCCGAAAGCTTCTCACCCTCGCCGCGGAGCGACGAGAAGTTGGTGCCGGTGCCCGAGCCGTATTTGAAAAGCCGCGCTTCCCGCACCCAAAGATCCATGATCCCGCCTTCGTTCACCAGATCGTCCGAAACCGACTGGATGAAGCAGGCGTGGGGCTGGGGGTGTTCATAGGCGCTGTCGGACTTCACCAGCTTGCCGGTCTTGTAGTCGACGTAGAAATGCCCCTGGCTCGGGCCGTCGATGCCATAGGCCCAGTGCAGGCCGGTGTTGAACCACTGCGGGCTGTTCGGCGCGCCCATCTGCGCGGCCAGCGTGAAGCGCATTTCATCGTAATAGGCGCGGGCGTCGTCTTCGGTGGTGAAATAGCCGCCCTTCCAGCCCCAATAGGCCCAGGCGCCCGCCAGGCGGTCGAAGACCTGCTTGGCCGAGGTCTCGCCGGTAAAGCGTTCGGCTTCGGGCAGCTTGGACAGCTGGTCCTCGTCGGGGACCGAGCGCCAGAGGAAATCGGGCACGCCCTTTTCGCGCACGCGGGTCATGCGGGCCGGAACGCCGGCCTTGCGGAAGTATTTCTGCGCCAGAACGTCGGCCGCGACCTGGCTCCAGCCGGCGGGGACTTCGACGGCTTCGTTGCGGAACACGATCTTGCCGTCCGGGTTGCGGATTTCGGACGTGGTCGTGGTGAACTCCAGCTCCGCGTAGGCATCCGCCCCGGCTTTTGTAAACTTGCGCTCGATCTTCATCTCTGCCCCCGGTTTCCCATTTTGTCGCGGCAAGGATCTTGGCCCCATTCACCGCCTGTCTGGCCGCTGTTGGGGGGCGTTGGTCCTCGCAGTGTCAGCCTTTCGTGCTGCCTGCCGGATCACACCACATATAGTGTTGCACCCCTTCAGCGCGCACTAATTGGCGTGATGAGAGCCGCCCCGTCAATTCGTTTTTTTGCCATTTTTCGGCCGGTCGCATCTTGACGCGCCATGCCCTTGCGGCGCGTTCGATTCCTGCACAGGATCTCCCCAGCAAGGGTCGGGGAAAATTGCGTGGAAACCGGCCCTTTTGCCGCGCTGCACTGAAGGAGCGGCGCAACTTTTCCACAGGCTGTGGGCCATCCCGCGCGGGCGGCTTCGAAAAGCCCGGTGTGGGAAAAAAACCGCACACCACCGTCCTCTGGACGCGGTCAGAAGCTGCGCGATGTCTCTCATCGCAGGCGCATCTCCGAAGAATACGAGAATCGTTCCTGTGCCGGCGCCCGGGAGAGTTTCGATTACCGCAACAATACCCCAAGATTCACCGGGTATGGCAACCAAAAGGCCAAGAGACCTGATCTTCAAGACTGGTCCGTTGCGCCCTTGGTGTTTGGAGAGTGGTCGGGGCGAGAAGATTCGAACTTCCGACCTACGGTACCCAAAACCGTCGCGCTACCAGGCTGCGCTACGCCCCGACGCGACGTGCTTAGCCTGTCGTGACGGAAAGGGAAAGCACCCTGTTCATGCGGTGCTTCCCCGCGACAATCTTCTCTAACGGCAGGGGGCGGCCGCCTGCGTCGGGTCAAGCGCCGGATGTTTCAAGGCCGCGCCTTCGGGGATGCCCAGTTTCCCGGCAAGCCCACCGTTGATTTCAAGCACGTAGCGGATTGCATCGCCGCCGGGGATCGGTGATTCATCCTTCGGGCGGGCCTCCCGGGCGATGTGGCGGACCCGGCCCTGTTCGTCCATGAACAGCATGTCGAGCGGAATCAAGGTGTTCTTCATCCAGAAAGCCACCCGCTGCGGATGGTCGTAGATGAAGAGCATTCCCGCCCCCGAGGCCATCCGTTCGCGGAACATCAGCCCGCGCGCGCGTTCCTCGTTGCTGTCGGCAATCTCGACCCGGAACCGCGCGCCGCCCCCGTCCCAGACCAGTTCGGCAATCTGCGGCGAGCATTGCGCGGCGGCGGGGCCAGAGATCAGCCCGGCCAGCACACCCTGAAGCAGGCGGCGCCGGGCGCGGCTCACTTGCGGTCGCGCAGCGCGGCTTCCCAGGACAAGACCTGTGCCGCCATGCGCCCGCGTTTGCCTTCGATCACCCGCAGGGCCACCGCCTCGCCCGCCTGAAGATCGGCAAAGCCGGACCGCCGCAGAACCTCGACATGGATGAAGACATCATCGGGCAATGCAAAGACATTGGCAAAGCCAAACCCCTTGACCTTGTCGAACCACTTCACCCGTGCCGGCTCCAGCGCAAGTGACTGTATCTCGGCCAGGTCATGGACCATGTCTTCGGGAAGCCCGGACAGGTCATTCTCGGGCGGCTGGATCTCGATCACCTCGACCGCCTGGAAACCGCGTTCGGTGCGCGCGACCATGACCACGATCCGCGCATTGTCCGCGACTGATCCCTGACCGAAATTCCGCAAGACGTTGGCATGCAGAAGGATATCACTTCCGCCTTCGTCGGCGATGATGAATCCGAATCCCTTTCCGGGATCGAACCACTTGACCCGGCCGGTGACCTGTTGCCGGCTCTGGTTGTCCTGCGCCATTGCGGTTGGATTCCTGTTCGTATCGGTGTGTGCGTCGTGTCCGTGTGTGCGCCCAGAGGACTCTCATTCGTGACCGGCAAATTCAAGAGGCTTGCGTCGCATTTCTGGAAACTTCTTTCGAGACAGCGATTACACTCAGGGGTTGAGCCGATCTATTGTCCACGGATCATTAACAGATTTTCGCTTCCAGCGGAATCGGTCATGGAGACGAAACGCCCCGTCAGCCCAGAACTCGATCTCGAGCGGCACAATGCGGAACCCGCCCCAATGCGGCGGGCGCTTCGGGCTCGGGCCGTGGGTCGCGGTCATGCGTGCGACCCGCGCCATCAGCGTCATGCGCGATTCCAGCGGTTGCGACTGATCCGATGCCCAGGCCCCGAGCCGGCTTTGCAGCGATCTTGATGCATAATAGGCGTCTGCCCCGGCGCCGTCTTCCCGGGCGACCAGACCCCGCACCCGGATCTGGCGGCGAAGCGACTTCCAGTGAAGCACAAAGGCCGCCTTGCCCGAAGCCGTGATTTCCTGCCCCTTGGCGGAACCATAATTCGTGTAGAAGACGAAGGCACCGGTTCCATCGCGCTGATTTCCCGTGACATCCTTCAAAAGGACCATGCGCACATTGGGCAACCCACCCGCATCGACCGTGGCAAGCGCGATGGCATTGGGGTCGTTGGGCTCCTGCCCGGTCGCCTCGGCCAGCCAGGTCCGCGCGATCTCGAACGGATCGTCGCCTGCGAAAATACCGCTCCGGTCAGCCATTCCTGCCTCCTGCATGCTGCTGTCACCCCGCCGCCGGAAACAGCTTCCGATTGCGCGCCTTGCCCGCCGTTCCCCAAACACGGGCGGACCCTTGAAGCGACGGATCACATCGCCTAAAGCTGGCCCACAGATCCGATCAGGGCGGGCGTGGGGACAGATATGGCAACCAATTTGATGGCGGGCAAGCGCGGGCTCATCATGGGTCTTGCGAACGACAAGTCGATTGCCTGGGGCATCGCAAAAGCCTTGGCGGCGCAGGGCGCGGAAATGGCATTCTCATACCAGGGCGATGCGCTGCGAAAGCGGGTCCAGCCGCTCGCCGCTGAACTCGGCGTGACCGAGATGGTCGATTGCGACGTCTCGGACGAAGCGTCGCTCGATGCCCTGTTCTCACATCTGCAAAAGGTCTGGGGCAAGATGGATTTCCTGGTCCATGCCATCGGATTTTCCGACAAGAACGAGCTTCGCGGCCGGTACGTGGAAACCTCGATCGAGAATTTCCGCATGACCATGGACATCTCGGTTTATTCCTTCACCGCCGTCTGCCGGCGCGCGGCGGCAATGATGCCAGATGGTGGCAGCCTGCTGACGCTGACCTATTACGGCGCCGAACGCGTCATGCCGCATTACAACGTCATGGGCGTGGCCAAGGCGGCGCTGGAAGCCTCGGTGCGCTACATCGCCGAGGATCTGGGCAAGGACGGCATCCGCTGCAACGCGATCTCGGCCGGGCCGATCAAGACGCTGGCCGCGAGCGGCATCGGCGATTTCCGCTATATCCTGAAATGGAACGAACTGAACTCGCCGCTGCGCCGCAACGTGAGCCAGGACGAGGTCGGCAAGTCCGCGCTTTATCTGCTGTCGGACCTTGGGTCGGGCGTGACGGGTGAAGTGCATCACGTCGACGCCGGCTATCATGTCGTCGGCATGAAGGCGGTCGATGCGCCCGACATCGACGTGGTCACGGGCCGCAACGGCAAGGAATGATCCTTTCCGGCAACCGGCTGCGTGAAACGCCTGTCGCGCCCTTCAGCGGGGCGCGATGATCGGCATTTCGCTTCCCGAAGCCCTGACGCTGGTCCCCGCCCTGTCGCTGGCGATCCTGTCGCCGGGTCCGGCGACCATCGCCACGGCGCAAGCCGCCGCCGCGCATGGCCGGGAACGGGCCCTGCCCTATGCGCTGGGTCTGGCGACCGGCGCATCGCTCTGGTGTCTGGTGGCGCTTCTGGGGCTGGCGATCGTCTTCCGGCTGAACCCCGTCCTTTTCACCGCGATGAAGGTCTTTGGCGGCTTTTATCTTCTGTGGTTCGCCTGGAAGCTCTGGCGCGCGGCGACCGAGCCTTTGGCGAAAGCGGCGGAAGGGCCGACTCGGGGCGCGCTCCGGGGGTTTCTGGGGGGCATCACGCTCAACCTGTCGAACCCGAAACCGGCGTTGTTCTACGCCACGCTGATCCTTTCGGTCTTTCCCCGGCCCCTGACGCCGGGCGTCCAGGCGCAGATTTACGGGCTTTGCCTCGGGACAGAGCTTTTCTGGTACACGGTGGTTGCGGTTCTTATGTCGACAGCACCGATCCGTTCACGATATTTTGCGGCCCAGTTCTGGATCGACCGCAGTTGCGCCGTTGCCATGGCCGCGCTGGGGTTGTTGTTGATCATCGGCCATTGACAAGAGGACACGCGATGAAGGACCGGCTGCCGCATGAAAAGGGCTTCCATGTGTCGTGGGATCAGATCCACCGCGACAGCCGGGCCTTGGCCTGGCGGCTCGACGGCCACGGCCCCAACGACGGCAACTGGCGCGCCGTGGTGGCGATCACCCGCGGCGGACTGGTCCCGGCGATGATCGTCAGCCGCGAGCTTGACATCCGCATCGTCGACACAATCAGCGTGCGCAGCTATGTCCATCAGGACCGCAGCGAAGCCCGGGTGACCAAAAGCCCGCAGGCCGACCTGATGGGGGACGGCGAGGGCATTCTGGTCGTCGATGACCTGGTCGATACCGGCAAGACGCTGGAACTGGTGCGCAGGCTTTATCCGAAGGCGCATTTCGCCACCGTCTATGCCAAGCCCTCGGGGCGGCCGATGGTCGACACCTATATCACAGAGGTCAGCCAGGACACCTGGATCTTCTTTCCATGGGACATGGCGCTGCAATATGTCGAACCCTATCGCGGCAAGGACTGATGGCTCCCATCCCGCGTGTGCCCGCAATCGGACCAGACCCCATGAGACGACATACAGCGCGGATCGCCCGGTGGCTCCACCAGTTGTTCGAGGCAAGCCTGCTGGTCAAGGGCGTGCTCGCCAGCCTCGAAACGGCGGCAGGGCTTGGGCTTATGGTCACATCGAACGCCTTCATCCAGCGTTTCGTCGACTGGCTCACGCATTACGAGATCGCCGAGGATCCCTCGGACAAACTTGCATCGGTCGCGCGGCATTATGCCGAGGCCTTCTCGATCCAGACGCAGCATTTCTACGCGCTTTACCTGCTCAGCCACGGGGCGCTGAAGCTCGGGATGGTGATTGCGCTCGCCTTCGGGGCGATGTGGGCCTATCCGGGCGCGATGGTCATGCTGGCGGGGTTCGTCGTCTACCAGATCTATTCCTGGATGGACAGCGGATCGACGTTCCTGTTGGTGCTGTCGGCCTTCGACGTGTTCATGATCTGGCTTGTCTGGCAGGAATATCAGGCGCGACGCGGTGGCGCGCCCGCGCATCCGAAACGGCCCGCCCCCTGACCGGCGGAGTTGCCAGAAGGGTGGATATTTGATCCAAGGTGAAAGCCCATGCGTTTCTCGCCAGCTTGAAAGGCAGATCCAGATGCTTCGTCCGCTGAACCCCGCGATGGCCGCGACCTTTCCACCGCCGGTGATGGAGGCGCGGCGCTGGCTTGATGGCGTGGTATTTCCGCCCGACCGGCCGCTGATCAACGTGAGCCAGGCGGCGCCCGTCGATCCGCCGCCCGAAGGCTTGCGGCAGGCGCTGGCGGAAGCGGCGCTGAACGATCCGGCGGCGCATCTTTACGGGCCGGTTCTGGGGATGGGCGAACTGCGCGCCGAGATCGCGGCGCAGTGGTCGGTGGCCTATGGCGGGCAGATCGCGGCGGATCAGGCCGCCATCACCTCGGGCTGCAACCAGGCCTTCACCGCCGTCATGGCGACGCTGGCGGGTGCGGGCGACGAGGTGATCCTGCCGACGCCCTGGTATTTCAACCACAAGATGTGGCTCGACATGCAGGGGGTGCGCACGGTGCCGCTGGCCACCGGTCCGGGCCTGATCCCCGAGGCGGACGCCGCGCGGCGGCTGATTTCGGACCGGACGCGGGCCATCGTGCTTGTGTCGCCGAACAACCCCGGTGGGGCGGAATATCCGGCAGGGACGCTTGCGGCATTCCGCGATCTGGCGCGGTCGCATGGGCTGGCGCTGATCGTGGACGAGACCTACCGCGACTTCGACGCCCGCAGCGGCGCGCCGCATGACCTGTTCGCCGACCCGGATTGGGCGGATGTGTTCATCCATCTTTATTCCTTCTCGAAAGCCTACCGCCTGACCGGGCACCGGGTCGGCGCGGTCGTGGCCAGCGCGGCGCGGCTGGCCGAAGTCGAGAAGTTCCTGGACACCGTGGCGATCTGCCCCTCGCAGCTGGGCCAGATCGGCGCGCTTTGGGGGATGCGGAACCTTGGTCAATGGGTGCAGGGCGAGCGGGCCGGGATCCTTGCGCGGCGCGCGGCGCTGACGGGTGCCTTCGACCGCCTGCCCGACTGGCGGCTACTGGGGTGCGGTGCCTATTTCGCCTATGTCGAACATCCCTATGCCCTGCCCTCGCCCGATCTGGCCCGCCGTCTGGTGCGCGAAGCCGGTGTCCTGATGCTGCCCGGCACGATGTTCATGCCCGGGGATGACCCGGGCGGCGCGCGCCAGATGCGGATTGCCTTCGCCAATGTCGATGCCACCGGGATCTTCCGGATGCTCGACCGGCTTGCGGCACTGCCGCCACGGCTTTGAAGGGTCGGCAGGGCATGCGGGGCTCCGGCCTTGCCGTGCCGCGGCGAAGGCCCTAAACACCGGGGCCTATGCGTGTGATTGAGGGGGACCACCCATGTCGAGCGGCCTGCGCCATATGAGCAGCAAACTGGTCTGGGTGATCATGGCATTGCTGATGCTGGGCCTTGGCGGCTTTGGCGTCAGCAATTTCGGCGGAAGCATATCGCGGATCGGCTCGGTCGGGGGGCGCGACATTGCGGTAAATGACTATGCGCTGGCGCTGCGGTCGGAAATGACCGCGACATCGCAGCAGATCGGCCAGAACCTGACCATGGAACAGGCGCGCGGCCTCGGGATCCCGCAACGGGTGCAGGCGCAGCTTTTCACCGCCGCCACCTTCGACAACGAGGCCGATCACATCGGTCTTTCCGTCGGCGACGCCGAAGTGCTGAGGCGGATCACGGCGATGAACGCCTTCCACGGCGTGGACGGAAGCTTCAACCGCGACACCTACAAGATGGTCCTGCAGCAGAACGGCCTGACCGAGACCCGCTTCGAAGCCGCACAGCGGACCGAGGCGGCGCGGGCCCTGTTGCAGGGCGCATTGGTCAGCGCCACTGCCGCGCCTGCGGATTTCGTGGCTTCGGTAACGGCCTGGGCGCATCAGAAGCGCGGCTTCACCGTGGGGAGGATCGCGGCAAGCGACCTGGCCGAGCCGGTCCCCGCCCCGACCGAGACCGAGATCAAGGCCTGGTATGACGCCCACCCCGAAGCCTATACCCGCCCCGAAACCCGCCGCATCACCTATATCTGGCTGACGCCCGAGATGCTGAAGGACAAGGTCGAGATCGACGAAAAGGCGCTGCGCGACGCCTATGAGGCGCGGAAGTCGGAATATGTCACGCCCGAACTGCGGATGGTCGAACGGCTGGTCTATCCGTCTGATGCCGAGGCCGGGGCTGCGAAGGCGCGCCTGGACAAGGGTGAGGCCACCTTCGAGACCCTGGTGACCGAGCGCGGCCTGACCCTTGCCGACATCGACCTGGGCGAAGTCACCGAGGCCGATCTGGGTGCTGCGGGCGCGGCGGTCTTTGCCCTGACGGAGCCGGGCGTCGTGGGCCCCCTGCCCTCGGATCTCGGGCCGGCGCTCTTTGCCATGAACGGCATCATCGCGGCCAAGGACATCACCTTCGAGGATGCGCAGGATGACCTGAGGCAGGGCGTGGCACTGGACCGTGCGCGCCGCCAGATCCTGGACGAGACCAATGGCATCTCGGACCTGCTGGCCAGTGGCGCCTCTCTGGAAGAGGTCGCCGGGGAAACCGGAATGGAGGTCGGCACCGTCGCCTACAACAGCGAAAGCGAAGACGGGATCGTAGGCTACGAGAGCTTCCGCAAGGTGGCCGATGCCGTCACCGCCGACAGCTTCCCCGAAATCGCCGATCTGGAAGACGGGGGCATCTTTGCCCTGCGCCTTGACGGAATCGATGCCCCCGCGGTGAAGCCCCTCTCCGAAGTCCATGACAAGGCAATCGACGACTGGCGCCAGAACGAGACGCGGGAGCGTCTGCAGGCAATGGCCGACGATGCAGCCGTCAAGATCGCGGCCGGTGCCGGGATCGACAGCCTGGGGCTGATCACCACCGCCTACAAGGGGCTGGCCCGCAACAGCTACATCGACGGCATCAGCCCGGCCGTCCTGCAGCAGATCTTCGAGATGGCGCCCGGCACGACCGCGACCTTCGCCGATGGCGATGTCTTCCACGTCGTCTCGATGACCACGGTGATGGACGCCGATCCTGCCGATCCCGAACTGGCGCAATCGGTCGCGCAACTGGACGCGCAGGCCTCGCAGTCTCTGGCGGGCGACGTGCTGCAGCTTTTCACCGAGGCGCTGCAATCGGACGCGAAGATCACCGTGGACCAGACCGCCATCGAGGCGGTGCAGGCGCAGCTACAGTAAGGCGGGCCCCGTGGCACTCATTCCCGATTTCGACAGCTTTGAAGCAGGCTGGAATGCCGGCCGCAACCAGCTTGTCTTCATGCGGCTGGCGGCCGATCTGGACACGCCGGTGTCGCTGATGCTGAAGCTGGCCGAGGCGGGCAAGAACAGCTTCATGCTGGAAAGCGTCACCGGCGGCGAGGTGCGCGGGCGCTATTCGGTGATCGGCCTGAAGCCCGATGTGATCTGGGACTGTCGGGGGCTGCAAAGCCGCATCAACCGGCAGGCCCGGTTCGACGACGCAGCCTTCGAACCGCTGCCCGGCCATCCGCTGGAGACGCTCCGCGCACTGATCGCCGAAAGCCGGATCGAGATGCCTGCGGACCTGCCGCCGATCGCGGCGGGGCTTTTCGGATACCTCGGCTATGACATGGTCCGGCTGGTCGAACACCTGCCCCACGTCAACCCCGATCCGATCGGCACGCCCGACGCGATCCTGATGCGCCCGACGATCATCGCGGTGCTGGACGGCGTGAAGGGCGAAGTCACCGTCTGTTCGCCCGCCTGGGTGGCCTCGGGACTGACAGCGCGGGCGGCCTTTGCGCAGGCCGCCGAACGGGTCATGGACGCGGTGCGTGATCTGGAGCGCAGCGCAATCGGCGAAAGCCGGTCGCTGGGCGAACAGGCGCCGGTCGGCGCTTTCCGGTCGAACTTCACACCCGAGGCCTACAAGGCCGCCGTCGAGAAGGCCAAGGCCTACATCCGCGCGGGCGACATCTTCCAGGTCGTCCCAAGCCAGCGCTGGACGGCCGATTTCGACCTGCCGCCCTTCGCGCTTTACCGCTCGCTGCGGCGCACCAACCCGTCGCCCTTCATGTTCCACTTCAACTTCGGCAGTTTCCAGATCATCGGCGCCAGCCCCGAGATCCTCGTGCGGCTTCGGGACGGCCAGGTGACGATCCGCCCCATCGCCGGCACCCGGCCGCGAGGCGCCACCCCCGAAGAGGACAAGGCGCTGGAGGCCGACCTGCTGGCCGACAGGAAGGAACTGGCCGAACACCTGATGCTGCTGGACCTGGGTCGCAATGACGTGGGCCGGGTCTGCAAGGTGGGCACCGTGCATCCGACCGAGAAATTCATCATCGAGCGCTACAGCCACGTGATGCATGTCGTCTCGAACGTGGTCGGCGACCTCCGCGACGGCGAGGATGCGCTCTCGGCGCTGCTGGCCGGACTTCCGGCGGGCACGGTTTCCGGCGCACCCAAGGTCCGCGCCATGGAAATCATCGACGAACTGGAGCCGGAAAAGCGCGGCATCTATGGCGGGGGCCTTGGCTACTTCGCCGCCAATGGCGAGATGGACATGTGCATCGCGCTGCGCACCGCAGTTGTGAAGGACGGCAAGCTTTACGTCCAGGCGGGCGGAGGCGTGGTCTTTGACAGCGACCCCGAGGCAGAGTTGCAGGAGACGCTGAACAAGTCGAAGGCGCTGCGCCGCGCCGCCGAGGACGCCGGGCTTTTCGTCCGCCGCGGCAACGGTTGAGACAGAATCAGCCGGCGGGCCGGCCTCTTGCGCCGCGCCCGCAGGTGGGTTTCGAACCGCAGTCTGCGGCGATCTGCCGGCCGGCTGGCCCATGTTTCCGCTACCATGTTGATATTGCGGGTTTTACCGCAGCGGCCTTCTTGGTATTCTTACAAAAATGCGCAATCCCCCTGCGCACCCCGGACATGAGGAGAGCGCGAATGACCGTTACCATCGGAATCAATGGCTTTGGCCGCATTGGCCGCTGCACTCTGGCCCATATCGCCGAGGCAACGCGCAACGATGTCCAGGTGGTCAAGATCAACGCGACCGGTCCGATCGAGACCAACGCCCACCTGCTGAAATATGACAGCGTTCATGGCCGCTTCGGCGGGCCGGTGAAGGTTGCCGGCAATACGCTCGACCTCGGCCGTGGCCCGATCGAGGTGATGTCGACCTACAATCCCGAAGAACTGGACTGGGAAGGCGTCGATGTCGTGCTGGAATGCACCGGCCAGTTCAACGACCGCGACAAGGCCGCCGTCCACCTGACGCGGGGCGCGAAGCGGGTTCTGGTCTCGGCCCCGGCCAAGCGCGCCGACAAGACGGTGGTCTACGGCGTCAACCACCGCCAGCTGACGAATGAACATCTGGTGGTCTCGAACGGCTCCTGCACGACAAACTGCCTCGCCCCGCTGGCCAAGGTGCTGAACGATGCCATCGGCATCGAATCGGGCATCATGACCACGATCCATTCCTACACCGGCGACCAGCCGACGCTGGACCGCCGCCACAAGGATCTCTACCGCGCCCGCGCCGCTGCCATGGCGATGATCCCGACCTCGACCGGTGCCGCGAAAGCCCTGGGCGAAGTGCTGCCGGAACTGGCGGGCAAGCTGGATGGCACCGCGATCCGCGTGCCGACGCCGAACGTCTCGGCCGTGGACCTGACCTTCGTCGCCAGCAAGGACGTGACCGTGGCCGACGTGAACGAGATCGTCCGCGAAGCCGCCGCTGGCTACATGGGCATGGTCATGGCCTATGACCCCGAACCCAAGGTCTCGATCGACTTCAACCACACGCCCTACAGCTCGATCTTCGCGCCGGACCAGACCAAGGTGGTGGGCAACCGCACCGTCCGCGTTCTGGCCTGGTATGACAACGAATGGGGCTTTTCCTGCCGCATGGCCGATGTGGCCGGCGCCATGGGCCGCCTGCTGCGCTGAGCCGCTGAAGTCGGCCCGGAAGGGCGCTTCTGACGGTCGTGGCGCCTCTGTGCGCCGAATACAGACCCCGCTCCCCGCGATCCGGCGCTTTTGCCTGATCCGGGCGAAGCGGGTTTTTTCTTTCGGCAGGTGCGCCGGAACGCAAGGCCGCCAGATTTCGTTGCATTTTGTGACAGGAGGCCCATGTCGGCGATTGACCTTTCCATCAATCTTTGGATGTTAGCGATAACACAGAATCGAACGGGGGGTTTCCGTCCTTCACCCGGCGCGGAATTTTCAGGAGAGAACCATGGCCGTCACGGTAGCAATCAACGGTTTCGGGCGCATCGGGCGCAATATCCTGCGCGCCATCATCGAATCGGGGCGGACCGATATCGAGGTGGTGGCCATCAACGATCTGGGACCGGTCGAAACCAATGCCCATCTCCTGCGCTTCGACAGCGTCCATGGCCGCTTTCCGGTTGAAATCACGACGACCGAAAGCACGATTGACGTGGGCCGTGGCCCGATCGCGGTGACGGCAATACGCAATCCGGCCGATCTGCCCTGGGACCATGTCGACATCGTCATGGAATGCACCGGCGTCTTCACCGACCGCGAGAAGGCCGCGGTGCATCTGGAAAACGGCGCGAAACGGGTGCTTGTCTCGGCTCCCTCCAATGGTGCCGACAAGACCATCGTCTTCGGCATCAACCACCACGCGCTGACAGCGGCGGATCTGGTCGTTTCCTGCGCGTCCTGCACGACCAACTGCCTTGTGCCGGTGGCCAAGGTTCTGGATGAAGCCGTAGGAATCAGGCGTGGCTTCATGACAACGATCCACAGCTATACCGGCGACCAGCCGACACTCGACACCTATCACAAGGATCTTTATCGCGCACGGGCGGCGGGGCTGAGCATCATTCCCACCTCGACCGGCGCCGCCAAGGCCATCGGCCTCGTGCTCCCGGAACTGAGCGGCAAGCTCGATGGTGTGGCGATCCGCGTGCCCACGCCGAATGTCTCGGCCGTGGATCTGGTGTTCGAAGCGGCGCGCGACACCACCGCCGAAGACATCAACGCGGCGATCCGCAAGGCGGCCGATGGCCCGCTGAAGGGTATCCTCGGCTATACCGACCGGCCGAATGTTTCCGCCGATTTCAACCACGATCCGCGTTCGTCCGTCTTCCACATGGACCAGACCAAGGTGATGGAAGGGCGCATGGTGCGCATCCTTGCCTGGTATGACAACGAATGGGGCTTCTCGAACCGCATGGCCGATACCGCCGTGGCGATGGGCGCGCTGATTTGACCACCGAAGCCTGGCCGGGCCCGCGCGCGCCCCGCCGGCCGGGCAAGCAGGCCGTTCACCCCCGCGGAACATGAGCGAAGCGGGCGCGCAAGGCGTCATTGACGGCGGGCGTGACGAATTTCGAAACATCCCCGCCCAGGCGCGCGATTTCCTTGACCAGCTTCGAGGCAATCGCCTGCCGCCGCGCGTCGGCCATCAGGAAGACGGTTTCGATCGACGAATCAAGCGCGCGGTTCATGCCGACCATCTGGAATTCGTATTCGAAATCCGCCACCGCCCGCAGGCCGCGGACGATGACCGTGGCGCCAACGTCGCGGGCGCAGTCGATCAGCAGGTTTTCAAACGGGTGAACGACGATTTCGCCGCCGCAGCGAGCCGCGATCGGCGCGCATTCCTCCTCGACCATGGCGACGCGCTCCTCAAGCCCGAACAGCGGCCCCTTGTCGCGGTTGATCGCCACGCCGATCACCAGACGGTCGACAAGCGCCATGGCGCGCTGGATGATGTCGACGTGACCCAGCGTTATGGGATCGAAGGTTCCCGGATACAGCCCGATGCGCAAAGCGATCCCTCTCCTCGGCAGTCACCGGCGACACGCAACAATATTGCGCGTGGAAATGCAAGTGCCGCGAAAGGCCGATCGTCAGTTGCCCGCTATCATGCCCTCCAGTGCGTCCCGCTCCATCTTCAGCTCTGACAGCCGCGCGGCAACCACGTCACCGATCGAGATGAGGCCAATCATCCGGCCGTCGCGCACCACCGGCATGTGGCGGAAGCGGCCATTGGTCATCAGTTCCAGAATCTCCTGCGCGTCGTCCTCGGGCGCACAGACGACAATATTGCGCGTCATCAGCTCCTCGACGCGGTCGGTCAGGCATTCCGGGCCGCGGCGGCCAAGATCGCGCACGATGTCACGCTCCGACAGGATCCCCAGCGCCCGTTCCCCGTCGTCCGACACCACAAGCGCGCCAAACCGCCGCTCGGCCAGAAGACGTGCTGCATCCGCCACGCTCGACCCCGGCATCACGGTGGTGACTTTTCCAACCGGTTTTGCACGCAGGATTTGATGAACCTTCATGGGCGCCTCCTTTGCATCGGAACAGGGTTTCATGGTTGAACGGACGCGATTTTCTGTCAAGCCAAGGCTTCCAGCCGTGCCAGTTCGCGCCGGAATTCCCCCACGAATGCCTCGGCAAAGCGCGAAAGCCGGTCGAGCCTGCGATCATCGGCGTGGCGAATGAGCCAGAAGCTGCGGCGAAGGCTGATGCGGTCGATCATCACCCGCCGGAGTTCGGGGGCGAAGGGAACGGCGAAATCATGGACGACGCCGATGCCCGCACCCGCGCGCAACCAGTTGAACTGCACCGAGACGGAGTTCGACGCCAACGCCACGGTGCCGGCGCCCACCTCGGCCAGATAGTCCAGTTCCTTGTCGAAGATCATGTCGGGGATATATCCGACCAGCCGGTGGTTTCGCAGATCCGCCGGGGTATTGATCGGCGGGTTCCGGTGCAGATACTCCTCCGATGCCGCAAGATGCAGCTGGTAATCCGCCAGCCGTTGCACCATGACACGCCCGGCCGAAGGCCGGCTGACCGCCACCGCCATGTCGGCCTCGCGCCGGGACAGGTTGAAGACCCGGGGCAGCGCGATGATCTGCACCTCGAGCCCGGGGTTTTCGTCGCAAAGCCGGGCGCAGACCTGCGGCAACAGGAAGTTGGCGCAGCCATCCGGCGCCCCGATGCGGATCTGGCCCGACAGCCTTTCGGTATCGCCCTGCAGCGCGTCCGACGCTCCCTGCACGCCCTGCTCGACCGTGACCGCGTGGACGAGCAGCCTTTGCCCGCCTTCCGTCAGCGCATAGCCCTGCGGCGATTTCACGAACAGCGCCGTCGCGCAGGCTTCCTCCAGCCGGGCGATGCGCCGCCCCACCGTCGCCGGATCAAGCCGCAGCACCTTGCCCGCGCCTGTCAGGCTGTCGCTGCGCGCCACCGCCAGAAACACCCGCAGATCGTCCCAGTCCATCGCCGCACCTGCATTACTGCAAAACCATTCTGAAAAACTGTCGCTGTTCCATGTAAATTTGCAAGACTATAACCATGGCATCATCATGGATCGACGCAAGACGCGCATCCGAAGGAAGGAGCAGCCATGAATGAGCTTGGACACTGGATCAACGGCAAGCAGGTGAAGGGCACGTCGGGCCGTTTCGCCGATGTCTACAACCCGGCCACCGGCGAGGTTCAGGCGCGGCTGGCCCTGGCCAGCAAGGCCGAGCTGGATGCGGCCGTGGCCGACGCGGCTGTTGCACAGGTAAAATGGGGCGCCACCAACCCGCAGCGCCGGGCACGGGTGATGATGGAATTCGTGCGGCTTCTGAACCGCGACATGGACAAGCTGGCCGAGGCGCTGTCATCGGAACATGGCAAGACCTTCCCCGATGCGAAGGGCGACATCCAGCGCGGGCTTGAGGTGATCGAGTTCTGCATCGGTGCGCCGCACCTGCTGAAGGGTGAATTCACCGACAGCGCCGGTCCCGGCATCGACATGTATTCGATGCGCCAGCCGATCGGCGTGGCCGCCGGCATCACGCCCTTCAACTTCCCGGCGATGATCCCGATGTGGAAGATGGGCCCGGCGCTGGCCTGCGGCAACGCCTTCATCCTGAAACCGTCCGAGCGCGATCCGTCCGTGCCCTTGATGCTGGCCGAACTGATGCAGGAAGCGGGCCTGCCCGATGGCGTGCTGCAAGTGATCAACGGCGACAAGGAATCGGTCGACGCGATCCTCGACAATCCGCAAATCGCGGGCGTGGGCTTCGTCGGCTCGACCCCGATCGCCGAATACATCTACACCCGCGGCTGCGCGAACGGCAAACGCGTGCAATGCTTCGGCGGCGCCAAGAACCACATGATCATCATGCCCGATGCCGACATGGATCAGGCGGCCGATGCGCTGGTCGGCGCGGGCTATGGTGCGGCGGGCGAACGCTGCATGGCGATCTCGGTCGCGGTGCCGGTGGGGGATGCCACCGCCGATGCGCTGATCGAGCGACTGATCCCGCGGATCGAAAAGCTGAAGGTCGGCCCCTTCACCGCCGGCAACGATGTCGACTACGGGCCCGTTGTAACCGCTGCCGCCCGCGAGAAGATCCTCGGTCTGGTCGAGACGGGCATCAAACAGGGCGCAAAGCTGGTGGTCGACGGCCGCAACTTCAAGCTCCAGGGCTATGAAAACGGCTTCTTCGTCGGCCCGCACCTCTTTGACCACGTCACCCGCGACATGGACATCTACAAGCAGGAAATCTTCGGCCCGGTGCTTTCGACCGTTCGCGCCAAGACCTATGAAGAGGCGCTGTCCTATGCCATGGACCACGAATACGGCAATGGCACCGCGATCTTCACCCGCGACGGCGACACCGCGCGCGACTTCGCGCATCGCATCAACATCGGCATGATCGGGATCAACGTGCCGATCCCGGTGCCGCTGGCCTACCATACCTTCGGCGGATGGAAGAAATCAGGGTTTGGCGATCTGAACCAGCATGGACCCGACGCCTTCCGGTTCTACACGCGGACCAAGACCATCACTTCGCGCTGGCCGAGTGGAATCAAGGAAGGTGCGGCGCTGAACTTCAAGCAGATGGATTGATCCATCGGCGCGAGTCCGACGAAAGGGCGGCCGGCGGGTCGCCCTTTTTTGTTTCCCAGCGGGCAACGACATCACGCGTGGGCTTGGTTTGTTTCGGGCGCATGCGCGGGCTTCGGCCTGCCGCAGAAGTGAAGTGTTCCGCTCCACGATACCGGCGTTATAGACCTGCGAGACAAGAAGGAGACGACGCATGTTCCTGCCCAGACTCTGTGTGGCGACTGCGGTGGTCCTGTCACTGGCCGCAGCACCGGCATTGGCCGACGGCGGCAAGCACAGGAAAAAGCACCGCTCCCACCATCACGAACAGAACTACCGCGATGCGGGATGCCCACCCGGCCTTGCGAAAAAGCACAATGGCTGCCGCCCGCCCGGGCTGGCCAAGCGATCCTACCACGATGACGATGACGATTACCGCCCGCGCTATCGGCGGGTCGATCGCGGCGATTACCTGGGCGATTATGACTACCGCTACATCGACGACCCCTATCGCTATCAGCTGGAGCCACTGCGCCGTGGTGAAAGATATGCGGTCATCGGCAATCAGGTCGTGCGGGTCGACAGCGATACAGGCCGGATTCTCGACCTGATGGCGGTGGCCCGCGCCCTGCTGAACTGACACTGACACCGACACGGCTCTGGCGGAGGGCGGAAGGCCCCCCGCCTTGCCAGCCCGAGCCCCCGTCACAAACGCCGTTTCCTGTGCTATGCTGGTTTATCGGCATCGCAATTTCAGGAGGCAGGGGATGTTTCAGACCAATGTCGGCCAGACCGACCGCATTCTTCGGGTGATCGCGGGAGTCTTGCTGATCATCGCATGGTTCCTGCTGCCGGGGCACGGCTGGCGCATCATCCTTCTGGTGCTTGGCATCGTCGCGCTGGCGACGGGCCTGCTCCGGACCTGCCCGCTTTATTCGGTTCTGGGGATCAACACCTGTCCGCTCAAGCGCGACTGACTGGCGCCCGCTGAACGCGGTTCGAGGGCGGGCGCGGAAACATTCCGGGCCGCTGCCTGTTCGGGTCATCTGATGAACCCGACACCAAAACCGGCCGATGGAGCCCGATTGCAAACGGCTGCGCGGGGCCTTGCGGGCGGCAGTGCCCCTTGTTCCAATGGCCCAGCCCTTCCTGGCTGCGGTCCGACCTGACTGCGGCCAAGACGCAGGGCGCCAAGTTTCTCCGTATCACTCCGGCGCAGCAATCGATGGCTCGGTTCACCCCGGGCGGGGTGTTTCCGATCTACAACCATTCAATGTCCATCGACACCGCCGCGCATCACCTGCCGCCTGTCGGTGGCCCCTGGAACTATTATGCGCTGGGCGGTTTCATCTACCGCACCTCGGCGCGTAATGCCCGTGTCCTGCCCGTCGCGCCGGGCCATCAGGCCCGGGGCCCTCGGGCGGCGCATCACTCTGCCGCCACCCTGCGTTTCAGAAGCGGCGCCAGATAGCGCGCGGTATGGCTGTCGCGGACCTTCGCCACATCTTCCGGCGTGCCTTCCGCCACGATCCGTCCGCCACCGTCACCGCCTTCGGGGCCGATGTCGATCAGCCAGTCGGCGGTCTTGATGACATCAAGGTTATGTTCGATCACGATGACCGTATTTCCCTGATCGACCAGCCGGTGCAGCACTTCCAGAAGCTTTCGCACATCCTCGAAGTGCAGCCCCGTGGTCGGTTCATCAAGGATGTAAAGCGTCCGGCCCGTGGACCGGCGCGACAACTCCTTGGCAAGCTTCACCCGCTGGGCTTCGCCGCCCGAAAGCGTTGTCGCCTGCTGCCCGACCTTCACATAGCCCAGGCCCACCTCGACCAGCGCCTCCATCTTGTCGCGGATCGACGGCACGGCATGGAAGAACTCCAGCGCGTCTTCAACCGTCATGTCCAGCACATCGGCGATGCTCTTGCCCTTGAACTTCACCTCCAGCGTTTCGCGGTTGTAGCGGTGGCCGTTGCAGGTTTCGCAGGTGACATAGACATCGGGCAGGAAGTGCATCTCGATCTTGATGACGCCGTCGCCCTGGCAGGCCTCGCAGCGGCCACCCTTGATGTTGAAGGAAAACCGCCCCGGCAGATAGCCGCGCGCCTTCGATTCCGGCAGGCCCGCGAACCAGTCGCGGATGGGCGTGAAGGCGCCGGTATAGGTCGCGGGGTTCGACCGGGGCGTGCGCCCGATGGGGCGCTGGTCGATGTCGATCACCTTGTCGAGGTGTTCAAACCCCTTGATCGTTTCGCAGGGCGCCGGGGTTTCGCGGGCGCCGTTCAGCCGCATGGCCGCATTCTTGTAGAGCGTCTCGATGGTCAGCGTCGACTTGCCGCCGCCCGAAACCCCGGTCACGCCGATGAAGCGGCCAAGGGGGAAGGTGGCCGTCATGTCCTTCAGGTTGTTTCCGGTGGCTTTCACCACCGTCAGGTTCTTGCCATTGCCGCGCCGGCGCACCGGCGGCACGGCAATCGCGCGGGTGCCCGCCAGATACTGCCCGGTGATCGAGGCCGCATCGGCGATAATCTCGGCCGGCGTGCCCTTTGCCACGACGATGCCGCCATGCACCCCCGCCCCCGGCCCCATGTCGAAGACGTAATCCGCCTCGCGGATCGCGTCCTCGTCATGCTCAACCACCAGAACCGTATTGCCCTGATCGCGCAGCGATTTCAGCGTCGCAAGCAGCCGGTCGTTGTCGCGTTGGTGCAGGCCGATGGAGGGTTCGTCCAGCACGTAAAGCACGCCGGTCAGGCCCGATCCGATCTGGCTCGCCAGACGGATGCGCTGGCTTTCGCCACCCGACAGCGTGCCGGCGGCGCGGCTCATCGTCAGGTAATCAAGGCCGACGTTGACCAGGAAGCCCAGCCGTTCACGGATTTCCTTGACGATGGCGCGGGCGATCTCGTTCTTCTGCATGCTAAGATGCTCAGGCACGGTCTGGATCCAGTCCAGCGCCTCGTGGATCGACTTTTCGACCACCTGGCCGGCATGCAGCCCGGCAATCTTGACCGCCAGCGCCTCGGGCTTCAGCCGGTAGCCGTGGCAGGCGCCGCAGGGACGGCTGTTCTGAAACCGCTCCATCTCGTCGCGGATCATCTGGCTGTCGGTTTCGCGGTAGCGCCGTTCGAGGTTCGGGATCACGCCTTCAAAGCTGCGGCTGACCTCATAGACGCGGCCAGCCTCGTCGAAGCGGAACTTGATCTCTTCCTTGCCTGATCCATAGAGGAACAGCTTCTGCACCGCTTCGGGCAGGTCCTTCCATTTGGATTTCGGGTCGAAGCCGTAGTGGCGGGCGATGGAATCGATGGTCTGGATGAAATAGGGCGTCTTGGTCTTGGCCCAGGCGGCGATTGCCCCGTCCTTCAGTTTCAGCGTCACATCCGGCACGACAAGGCGTTCGTCGAAGAACAATTCCGCCCCCAAGCCATCGCAGACCGGGCAGGCCCCCAGCGGCGCGTTGAAGGAGAAAAGACGCGGTTCGATTTCCGGGATGGTGAAGCCAGACACGGGGCAGGCGAAGTTTTCCGAATAGGTGATGCGCTCCGCCTCCGCGCCCTCGCCCGGCGCGGTTTCGATGATGGCGATGCCTTGGGCAAGGTTCAGCGCGGTGCGGAAACTGTCCGCGAGCCGCGTCTCGATCCCTTCGCGGACCACGATCCGGTCCACGACCACGTCGATGTCGTGGCGGAATTTCTTGTCGAGGTCCGGCGTCTCGTCGATTTCATAAAAGGTGCCGTCGATCTTCAGGCGCTGATAACCCTGCTTCCTGAGTTCAAGGATCTCCTTGCGGTATTCGCCCTTCCGGTCGCGGACGAGGGGTGCCAGCAGAAAGGCCCTTGTGCCGTCGGGCATCGCCATGACGGCATCGACCATGTCCTGCACCTGCATCGCGGTGATCGGCAGGCCGGTCGCGGGGGAATAGGGCGTGCCCACGCGCGCGAACAGCAGGCGCAGGTAGTCGTAGATTTCCGTGACCGTGCCGACGGTCGAACGCGGGTTCTTCGATGTCGTCTTCTGTTCAATTGAAATCGCGGGACTGAGCCCCGAGATATGGTCGACATCCGGTTTTCCGGCCATGTCCAGAAACTGCCGCGCATAGGCCGACAGGCTTTCGACATAGCGCCGCTGGCCTTCAGCATAGATCGTGTCAAACGCAAGGCTCGACTTGCCGGACCCTGAAAGCCCGGTAATGACGGTCAGCTTGTCGCGCGGAATGTCCACATCGACGTTCTTGAGGTTATGTTCGCGCGCCCCGCGCACCTCGATGAATTTCTGCTCGGCCATCCATGCCCCCGTTCGAACGGGTTAACAGATAGTGGATCGGCCTCGAGTCTCCAACCCGGAACTGCGAACAAAATGCGAACAACAGCTGCTTCACGCGGTGATGATCGCGGAAAATCGGGGTTGCGCATTCACATTCAAATTGATGAATGTTATATGGCTGGCCAGCAGCCCCCGTTTCCCAATGAAGGACCACCGCCCATGTTCGGCTTTCTCCGCCCCTCCCCCTCTGGCCGCCTGAGCCTGGCTGACGCCATCACCCGCGCCGCCGCCGGTGAACTGGTGCTGATCGACGTGCGCGAAGCGGGGGAAATCCGCGCCTCGGGCAAGGCCAAGGGGGCGGTCGCGCTGCCGATGGCCACGCTGGCGATGAAGGCCGATCCGCAGAGCCCGGAATGCGCGGCCGCCCTGAAATCCGGCAAGCCCATCGCAATCTATTGCGCCTCGGGCGGGCGCAGCGGCATGGCCACGCAGGCGCTGAAGAAGATGGGCCATGCCGAGGTCCACAACATCGGCGGCTTCGGCGACTGGGTCAAGGCCGGCGGCCCGGTTGATCGCTGAACGGAGGCTGCACCCGAACGGCGCAGCATCAATTCACAACAGCCCCAGGTTCACCTTGCCCGAAATATCCTCGGGGGGAAGCGGCTGCGGACCCCGCAGCCGCTGTGGGGGGCAGACAGCCCCCCTGAACCGTCCTGGCCAGGCGCACCCCCTCAGATATGCAGCGCCCGGCCGTAAGCATCCAGAACCGATTCGTGCATCATCTCGCTCAGCGTCGGGTGCGGGAAGACCGTCTCCATCAATTCGGCCTCGGTGGTTTCCAGCGTGCGGCCGATGACATAGCCCTGGATCAGCTCGGTCACTTCGGCGCCAACCATATGCGCGCCCAGAAGCTCTCCGGTCTTCGCGTCGAAGACGGTCTTCACCAGGCCCTCGGCCTCGCCCAAAGCGATGGCCTTGCCGTTGCCGATGAAGGGGAAGCGGCCCACGCGAACCTCGTATCCCGCCTCTTTGGCCTTCGCCTCGGTCAGGCCGACGCTGGCGACCTGCGGGTGGCAATAGGTGCAGCCGGCGATGGAGTTCGGCTTGATCGGATGGGGATGCTGGCCCGCGATCAGTTCGGCCACCATCACGCCTTCATGGCTGGCCTTGTGCGCGAGCCAGGGCGCGCCCGCGACGTCGCCGATGGCGTAAAGTCCCTGGACCCCGGTGCGGCAATATTCGTCCGTCACCACATGGGTGCGGTCGATCTTCACCCCCAGCGCCTCAAGCCCCAGATCCTCGACGTTGCCGACGATGCCGACGGCAGAGATCACGGTGTCGAAATCCTGCGTCCCGGTCTTGCCGCCGGTTTCGATATGGGCGGTGACACCCTGCCCCGGCTTGCGGTCAAGCTTCTTGACCGCCGCTTTTTCAAGGATTTTCATGCCCTGCTTTACGAATTGTTTCTTCGCAAAAGCGGAAATCTCGGCATCTTCAACGGGCAGGACGCGGTCCATCACCTCGACCACGGTGGTCTCGGCACCCAGAGTGTTGAAGAAGCTCGCAAATTCGATACCGATGGCGCCCGAACCGATGACCAGAAGCTTCTTCGGCATCCGCTTGGGTTGCAGTGCGTGGCGGTAGGCCCAGACCAGATCACCGTCAGCCTCAAGCCCCGGAAGCTCGCGCGCGCGGGCGCCGGTCGCAAGCACGATGGATTTGGCCGTCAGTTCCTCGGCGCCCTTGTCGGTCTTGACCGAAACCGCGCCCACACGCGGCAGGGTGGCCACGCCCATGAAGACGGTGATCTTGTTCTTCTTCATCAGGTGGCCGATGCCGCCCGACAGTTGCCTGGCCACCCCGCGCGACCGGGCGACCACGGCATTCAGATCAAAGCCGATTCCTTCCGCCGACAGGCCGAAATCCTTGGCGCGGTGCATCAGGTGGAAGACCTCCGCCGAGCGCAGGAGCGCCTTGGTCGGGATGCAGCCCCAGTTCAGGCAGATGCCGCCCAGGTTCTCGCGTTCGACGATGGCGACCTTGAGCCCCAGTTGCGCCCCGCGGATCGCGGCGACATAGCCGCCCGGCCCCGCGCCAATCACGATCATGTCGAAGTTCTGCGCCGCCATCCGTTCCTCCGCTCTGGCCGATAGTTGACCTTTAAACCACTTCGTTCAATCCGGCAACTTTGTCATCTGCCAAGGCGGGCGCGCACCGCCGCCGCATAGCCGCCGGCATCCAGGAACGCCTGCTCCGCAGGCGTCGTCGCCCGCCCCAGCGCCGCGTTGCGATAGGGAAATCGCCCGAACTGGCGGATCACGTCACGGTGCGCCTCGGCATGGGGAAGATTGTCGCTGCCGTCCCAGTCCGCGATCATCCTGACCGCGCGATCCTGATCGGCCAAGACCTCGGAATGCATGAATGGCAGATAGAAGAACTGGCGGAGCGGGCCTTCCACCTGCCGGTCAAGGCCTGAGTCGATGGCGCGTCCGGCTGCTGCCAGTGCGATGCCATCGGTGGCAAAGGCCAGCGCATCACTGCGGTGCATGTTGCGTGGGAACTGGTCTGTCAGGATCAGATAGGCAAGCGCGCCGTCAGGCGTCACCGGCCAGTCGCCATGCGCGCCCAGCCGCGCGGCCTCCCAGGCCGCGCCGAAGCGGTCACGGATCGCCTGATCGACAGCGGCATCGACGGCATACCAGCCCCCGGGCCCCAGACCCCGCCAGAATGCGAGAATTTCGGACATGAGCGGCACGGCGCTTTCTCCCCCCGCGGTTCCCCCTTGTCCCGCAAAGCCTGTCAGCTTCGCGGCCCTTTGACCAGCCCCTGCCGGTTGCCAGCGCGGGCACGCGCGCGCGCCGGCTTCATCCGGCGCGGCTGTCGCCGGCCCTGGCTTGCGCTGCCGGTGGTGTTTCCGCAGTCGTGGTCGCCCTGTTTTCCCGCGCCTCCATCGTGGCCTCGACCGCCACCGGCGAGGCGGTGGGCGCCACGGCCCTGAACCGCCGCCGCCGTGTATCCGACAGCGAAACGCGCCGGCCCATGCGGTAAAGCGCATAAAGCGCCAGCGCCGCAAACAGCACGCCGATGAACAGGAAATAGCCCGAGGCCCCGATCGTCTCCATCATCCAGCCGGTGATCAGCGGCCCGAAGATCGCACCAAGACCGTTGATGAACAGAAGCCCCGCCGAAGCCGCGGCCATGTCTGACTTCTCCAGAAAGTCGTTGGTATGGGCAAGCAGCAGCGAATAAAGCGGGTTGGAGATCCCGCCCATCAGCGCGCCGACCACAAGCAGGAACCAGAACCGGTCGGGCACGACCATCGCCGCGACCATCGCGACCGCGCCGACCGCCGACAGGATCACCACCAGCCTGCGCCGGTCGAGCCGGTCCGAGAGGTAGCCGATCGGGTATTGCAGCACGAGCCCGCCCACATAGATCGAAGCCACGAACATCGAGACCTCGCGCACGCTCAGCCCCACCGAGGAACCCCAGACCGCCGACATGCCGAACTGCGCCGAAAATACCCCTCCCAGAAGGAACATCCCCACGCAGCCCAAGGGGGAAATCCGGAACAATTGCCGCAGCGCCAGGGGCTTGGTTTCCTCGAAAGAGGGCGCCGGGCTGACCGTCAGCAGGATCGGGGTGAAGGCCACCGACACAAGGATCGACGGGATGACGAAAAGGATGAATCCCGACGGATCGCCCGCGTTCAGCAGCGCCTGCGACGCGATGATGCCGATCATCTGCATGATCATGTAAAGCGACAGCGCCTGCCCGCGCGTCTCGTTCGTCGAGGCGTTGTTCAGCCAGCTTTCCGAGGTGATGTAGACGCCCGAGAAGGAAAACCCGATCACCACCCGCATCACCGCCCAGGCCATCCAGTCGGGCCAGACCGGATAAAGCACCAGCACCGCCGAAATCAGCGACCCCAGCGCCGCGAAGACCCGCACATGGCCAACCCGGCGCAACATGCCGGGCGTCAGACGTGACCCGAACAGGAAGCCCAGGAAATAGGCCGACATCACATAGGACATCTGCTGGGTGGAAAAGCCTTCCAGCGCGCCGCGGATCCCCAGGAGCGTGCCCTGCACGCCGTTGCCGATCATCAGGAGCATGACCCCGAGCAAAAGCGCCCAGGACTGCCGCAACACTGTCAACATTGATGATTTCCTGTCTGTTCGGACGCGACGTTAGCATGGGTTCGGGGCCGGGCACATCCCGTCCACGACACATCCCTTCCATTGGCCGAAGCCGGCGGCAAAGGGCCGGCTCACGGAATCAGCAAGGACGCATCGCCATAGGAAAAGAACCGGTAGCCGGTGGTAATGGCGTGATCGTAAACCCCGCGCATCCGCTCGCGTCCCATCAGCGCCGACACGAGCATCAGGAGCGTGGATTTCGGCAGGTGGAAATTGGTCATCAGCGCATCCGTCACCCGGAATCGGTAACCCGGATAGATGAAGATGTCGGTGTCGCCTTGCCATGGCCGGACGATCCCATCCGGGCTGGCCGCACTTTCGATCAGGCGCAGCGCAGTGGTGCCGACCGCGATCACCCGCCCGCCTGCGGCACGGGTGGCATTGATCCGCGCGGCGGCGGCGGGCGTCACCTCGCCCCATTCGGCATGCATCCTGTGTGTTGTCACGTCTTCAACCTTGACCGGCAGGAAGGTGCCCGCGCCAACATGGAGCGTCACATGGGTCAGATCGACGCCGCGCGCCCTGATCCGATCCAGAAGCCCGTCGTCGAAATGCAGCGATGCCGTGGGCGCGGCCACCGCGCCGGGGTTGCGGGCGAAGACGGGCTGGTAATCCTCGCGGTCGGCGGCGTCGGGCTTGCGCAGCGCCTCGATATAGGGAGGAAGCGGCATTTCGCCCGCCTCGGCGAGTGCGGCGTCGAAATCGGAGCCAGACAGGTTGAACACAAGCCGCGCCTGGCCTTCGGTGATCTGGGCCACTTCGGCCGACAACCGATCGGAAAACACCACGGTTTCGCCTTCCCGCAGTTTGCGCAGGGGCTTCACAAGCGCCATCCAGCCCCCCGCCGCCGCAGGAGACAGCAGCGTGACCTCGACCTTTGCACTGACCGGCCCCTGCCCCGTCTGCCGGTGGCGCGCACCGTGAAGGCGGGCCGGAATGACCCGCGTATCGTTCAGCACCAGAAGATCGCCGGGGCGAAACAGGTCGGGCAGGTCGCGCACATGCAGGTCGCGCATGGCGTCGCCTTCGGTCACCAGCAGCCGGGCATCTCCGCGCGGGCGCATCGGGCGCGTGGCGATCAGCGCCTCGGGCAGGTCGAAATCGAAATCGTCAAGGTTCATTGGTCGGCCCTGGGTGGATCGGCGCGGAAGATTTCCCGGAACATCCCCGGCGTCAGGATCGAGAGCGGATTGACCGAGACCCGGATCGCCGAAGACGGGCCCTTCAGCCGATAGTTGAAGCCGAAAAGCCCTTCGCCCCGGCGCGAAAAGATCTGGCCGATGCCGTTCAGCAGGTAGATCGGCGAGATCGTGCCCTGCATGTCGATCTCGGTGGTTTCGGTCCGGTAGACCCCTTCGCCCGACACCCCGAGCGAAGCCCCCACCGCCGAGCCGCGCGACACCTCGATCGCCCCCGGCACGACACGGAAATCGGCCTGCACCTTGCCGAAGAGCAGCCCCGAGCCGTTCAGTTGCTCCAGCAGGCCCACCACCGAAATCGCGCCCAGAAGCTCGGCCAGCACCGGCGCATTGACCACGCGCAGGTTGCGGATCTCGATCCGCCCGCGATAGCGGCCCTCGCCGCCCTCGGGGTTCAGGATCAGGTCCATCACGCCGCCGCGGCCTTTGGTGAACATCCCCGCGGCGCGCATGACGCTGCCGGCGTCCTGCGACCCGATGCGAAAGGCCGCCCGACCATCCATCGGCGCCACCACACCACTCACGGGGGCCACGCCGTTGACAAGCCCCGAGAAATTGCCGCGAAACCCGTCGATCAGGCTGAAATCGCCGGCAAAGCGGTCAAGGCCGATGCCCTGCGTCACCTGAAGATGGTCCAGCGCCACGCTGAGCGGCGCCTCGCTTGCCCCGCCCTCTCCGGACTTGCCGAAGGGGGCCTTGCGCAGGTCGAGCCGCCCGCCCGTCACCGCGATCCCTGCGGGCCGTCCCTTGCCGCGCCCGTTGAAATCGACGCTGCCCTTGAACCAGTCGCCCAGCGACACCTGATCAAAGGCCGCCCGCTCAAGGCTGCTGTCGGCCTTCATCGTCACGCGACCGCTGGCCTTGAGCCCCGCCGCATCCAGTTGCAGCGCGGTCACTTCGGGCGGCTGGCCCAGCGCGCCCTCGATTGCGAAGCTGCCGGCCCTCCCGGCCGGCTTGGAATAGCCCACCGCCGGAAGCGAAAGCGTGATGCCGGTCAGGTCCGACGTCATGCGAAAGGCCGTCTTTGCCCCAGCGACCAGATCCAGCGCGATCCGGCCGCTGCCCTTGCCGGTGACAATCCCTGCGGGCAAGCCGATCCCGAAGGCCTTGATGAAGGCGGGTGACAGCTCGATCCGGCCCTCGACATGGCTCTTGCCCTTGTGATCGGGTGCGAAGCCCTGCGACCATTCTGCGTCAAACGGAATGGCCGACAGCGTTCCGGCCCCGGATATCTTCAGGCCGGCTCGGCTCGCGTGGACATCAAGTCGCGCCGCCCGCAGCGGACGGCCCGGCACGATCACGTCCGAGGATACATCCGCCAGCGTGCCATTCACGTCATAGCTGACGTCCTCGGGGCTGATCTTCTTTTCAAGGATCATTTCCAGGACCGTCGTCAGCCGGGCGCGCCCCTCGGCCTGATCGACCGGCCGCCCAGCCTTGCTCAGGAACCGGAAGGGTGGCTCGTCAAGCAGCGCGAGCGCTGCGGTGATCGTGCTTTCGGTGCGCAGCGTGATCCGCGCCGGTGCGGGCTTGATGCGGATGTCGGGCACCTCGACAATGGTGCCGGCCACGTCGATCTGCCCGCCCTGCGGCGGAGTTACATGGCCGCGATCGACCACCAGCGTATAGCCGTAGTCGTTGATGGTGGCAAAGCCCTCGCCATCCTGCACCGGAGGGAGCGTGCGCAGGAACCGCACCTCGGCCGCGCGGTATTCATAGCCCAGCGACAGCCGCGGCTCCTGCCCCGCAGTGGCACGCAGGGCTGCCTTCACGTCGAACAATTCCCCGGTGGCCACGTTTTCGGCCAGCCAACTGCGGGTCTTCGGCACCGCCAGAACCGGCCACAGCGCCAGAAGCCGGTCCGAGGTGATGGCGTCGATCGCCACATCGGTCGCCACCGACCAGCCACGTTCATCCGCCACAACCTCGCCGTCCAGGCTGATGTGCCGCCCCGCATCTGCCAGCACGAACTGGCCGATGGTCAGGCGGAAGGGGTCAAGATCCACCTTCAGGTCAAGCGCGCCTTGCGAGAACCCGACCGGGCTTTCGAACAATCCCTCTGGATCGGCCTTCAGATCCCTGATCTGGACCTGCGCGACCAGGGTCGTCGGGAAGGCTCCGCGCAGGTTCTGCATCCAGGCCTGACCCACCGCCTGCACCCGAAGCGCCGGGCTGTCGACCGACAGTTCGGTGAAATCCAGCCGCTGGAGCGCGGGGTGGTAGTTCATCTCGACCCGCGCGCGCTTGAATCCCACGGGCCGGGCCTGTGGCGAGGGGCGCAATGCCCCCGGCCCAAGGTCAAGCGAGGCGGTCATCTGCTGCAACTGGCCGTCCGGGGTCAGGCCGGTCCGGATCTTGCCCGAAAGCCGCGTATCCAGTGCCGAAAGCCAGGCCAGCGCCGGCGACTGCGCCGCCAGATCGCGCGAATTCATGTCGCGGACGCGGACGTAAAGCTCGGCCTCGGACGTGTCCTTGATCGACAGGAACGACACCTCGACCCGCGCCGGGTCAAGCCCCGCCTCGGCCACGTTCAGGCCGAGGCCAATGCCGATCTGGCGGGCGTTCTGCGCAAGGTTCAGCGTCCCGTCCGTCACCTGCCAGACCTGCGCGGTGCGGTCGTCGTAAAGCCGCATCTCCAGCCGGTCGACGCTGATCGTCCGGATCGTTGCCAGCCCCGGCGCGGCAAAGGCGGCGTCGATCCCGTCCAGGATCTGCGCCGGCGTCATCGCTGCCCCGGCCAGCTTCGATGTATCTCCGAGGCTGAGGTTCAGGCTGCCGTCGACAAGCCGCCTGAGCGCCACCCGCGCCCCGCTGAGCGTCAGCGCCTCGGGCACGATCCGCCCTGACAGCAGCGCCGACTGCGACAGCCGCGACCGCACATCCGGGATGAAGGCCAGCGGCTGCCCCGCCGCCGAGTAAAGCGTGACATCGCGCAGCGCCACATGCGGCACCAGCCGCCGGTCCACGACCAGAACCACACTGCCCAGTTCCGCCCGTGCCTGTCCGGCCAGCGCCTTGTTCGCCCGCGCCTCGATCTGCGCCACGACAAATTCGGGCAGCGCCAGCGGTCGCCCGGTCAGCGCCAGAAAGGCGCCTCCCAGGACCAGCACCAGCGCCAGCAGCAGGACAGACATCCCGAGGCGCCGCCGCACCGGATGCTGGTGCGGGGTGATCCCGGCGCCTTCTGTCTGTTGCGGCACTTCTTTCATGTCACGGCTGCCCACCCATGCTGAACCCTTTAACTTTGCCGTCCGGCGATTAAAACTGCCCATGTTCCACATCGGCAAAGGATGACGCGCAAATGACCGGCTCTGCCATTGAACAGGGGCAAAGCGCCCCCGATTTCACTTTGCCCCGCGATGGTGGCGGCAGCATCACGCTTTCGGCCCTGCGTCCGGGCAAGGTTGTCCTCTACTTCTATCCGCGCGATGACACGCCCGGCTGCACCACCGAGGCGCTGGATTTCACCCGCCTGAAGGACCGTTTCGCCGCCTCTGGCACCACCGTGATCGGGATTTCCAAGGATGATGTCGGCTCGCATGACAAGTTCTGCCGCAAGCACGGGCTGGGGATCATCCTTGCTTCGGATGCCGAAGGCGACGTCTGCGAACGCTACGGCGTCTGGGGCGAGAAGCGCATGTATGGCAAGACCTTCATGGGGATCGAACGCACGACCATCCTGATCGACGGCGCGGGTCGAATCGCGCGAGTCTGGCCCAGGGTCAAGGTCGCGGGTCACGCCGAAGATGTGCTGGCCGCCGCCGAGGCCTTGTCGTGACGCTTTCACTCGCCGAACGCGCGGTCGAGGTGCTGACCACCGCCGACGGTCGAGAAAAGACCGCGCTTTCGCATTCCCATGCAGCGGCCTGGTTTGAATCCCGGTCGGCGGGCACCCCCTTGCCGCTTGGCCGGGCTGAACCACCCCTGCGCCCGGCCCGGCCCGAACGGCCCGAACTTCTGCCGCCCCGCGACGTGCCGCGCCGCCGCCCCGGCAGCCCGCAGGGTCGCATCGCGCTTCTGCATGCGCTGGCGCATATCGAGCTTAATGCCGTCGACCTGCACTGGGACATCATCGCCCGCTTTGCCCATGTCCCGATGCCGATGGGATTCCATGATGACTGGGTGAAGGCCGCGGACGAGGAATCGAAACACTTCAACCTGATCTGCGATGTGCTGGAAGGCATGGGCAGCCATTACGGCGCCCTGCCCGCCCATGCCGGGATGTGGCGCGCCGCCGAAGACACCCGCGACGACCTGATGGGGCGGCTTGCTGTCGTGCCGATGGTGCTGGAGGCGCGGGGTCTTGATGTGACGCCGGGGATGATCGAGATCTTCGCCAAGGCAGGCCTTGCGGATGCCGAAGCGGCGCTGAAGGTCATCTACGCCGAGGAAGTCGGCCATGTCGCCTATGGCTCCAAGTGGTTCCACTTCCTTTGTGGGCGCGGCGACACCGACCCGAAAGAGGCCTTCCATGCGCTTGTCCGCCGCTATTTCCACGGCGCGCTGAAACCACCCTTCAACGAAGAAAAGCGCGCCGAAGCCGGCCTGCCACCCGATTTCTACTGGCCGCTTGCCGAAGAGAGCGAACGCAGCGACTGGGAAAAATGACCCAAGGGCGGCCTCCGATCGGCGGGAATCTGCCCAAAACAACCGATCCCGGCGAATTGCAACCGATCGTTCACCATGTCCGGGGCAAATCTGTTGCGACCCCAACATGCCGCCGTTAATCGGGGAACGGCGGCGCGACCTGGGGGATGCAGACCGCTGACCAACGAATATTCGGGGGACTGGCTTGCCTAAACGCGTCTTCAGCCGGATTCATACGCTGCTTGAAACCCATCTGCCCGAGCAACGTCTGTTTCTTCGTTCCGACAGCGGAACACGATTCGTGCGTCTGCGCTCCGCCACGCAGGCCGTGATCCTCGGGTCAGCGGCGCTGTCGCTTTCCTGGATGATTGTGGCGACCGCAATCCTCGCCATGGATTCCATCGGGTCCGAAAGCGGGCGCGAACAGGCGCGCCGCGCCCAGATGGCGTATGAAACCCGTCTTGATGCGCTGTCGAAGGAACGCGACCTGCGCGCCGAGGAAGCCGCAGCCGCACAGGCCCGCTTTGCCGTGGCGCTTGAACAGGTCTCGGCGATGCAATCCGAGCTTCTGGCATCCGAACAGCGCCGACAGGAGCTGGAAACCGGCATCGGCGTGATCCAGGCGTCACTGCGCAAGGCAATGACCGAACGCGACACCGCGCGCAGCGACCTTGCCGCCGCGGCCCCCGCCGGCGATGCCACCGCGCCGGGAATGGCTGTCACAACCGCACCGGCCAACCGGAACGCCGACGTCACCGCCTCGCTTGAATTCATGTCGGCCGCGCTGCAACGCACTGCCGCCGAACGCGATGCGCTGGAGGGCACCGCCGAAGCCGCGCGCGCCGAAGCCGCCGACATCGCCTATGAAATGAAGCTTCTGGAAGAGCGGCACGACGAAATCTTCAGCCATCTGGAAGAAGCCGTGACCGTCTCGATGGATCCGCTGGACCGGGTCTTCCGGCAGGCGGGCCTTGATCCGGACAAGCTCTTGAACCAGGTGCGCAGCGGCTATTCGGGCCAGGGCGGCCCGCTTGGACAGCTGATGCCGGTCTCTTCCTCGACCCGCGGGCGGCCTGTGCATGACGATGGCAGCGAACGCGCAAATGCGATCCTCGAAGGCCTCGACAAGATGAACATGTATCGGATCGCGGTGGAAAAGACCCCGCTTGCAATGCCGCTGAAGTCGAGCTTCCGTTATACATCGGGTTTTGGTCGACGCTGGGGACGGGCGCATGAAGGTATCGACCTTGCCGGCAGCCATGGCACCCCGGTGCTTGTGACGGCCGACGGCGTGGTGACGAATGCCGGCTGGGAAAACGGCTACGGCAAGATGGTCGAAGTCCGCCACGACTTCGGGCTGGTCACCCGCTATGGTCACTTGTCCGGGATCGACGTGAAGGCGGGTCAAAGGGTATCGCGTGGCGACAAGATCGGTGCTATGGGAAATACGGGCCGGTCCACGGGAACGCACCTGCACTATGAGGTGCGCGTGAATGGTTCGGCAACCAATCCGATGACGTTCATCAAGGCGGGAACCAATGTTTTCTAAAAGCAGGATCAATGAACCGGGCCCGAAGGCGGCCTCCGAGGCCGACAAGGCCAAACCCGCCGATACGGTCACGTCCAAGCCGATGACCGACTTTGTCCCCGTCACCCCGAAAGCGAAGCCTCATGCCTCGGTCCTGTCGTCGGATCTGACAGTCGTGGGCAACCTCAAGACCTCGGGCGATATCCAGATCGAGGGTGTGGTGGAAGGCGATGTGCGCGCGCATCTGCTGACCGTGGGCGAAACCGCCACCATCAAGGGCGAGATCGTCGCCGACGACATCGTGGTCAATGGCCGCGTCGTGGGCCGTGTGCGCGGCCTGAAGGTGCGCCTGACCTCGACTGCCCGTGTTGAAGGCGACATCATCCACAAGACCATCGCCATCGAAAGCGGCGCGCATTTCGAAGGCTCGGTCCAGCGTCAGGAAGACCCGCTGCAGGGCGGCAAGCCGGTGGCACTGCCCGCTTCCTGATTTCCGGCGACCAGATCGGGGCCCATACCCCTGTCGTTCAAGGCACCCCGCAGGGGTGCCTTTCCGTTTCAGCCGACCAGACGCCGATACATGTGCCAGCTTGCATGGCCCAGAACCGGCAGAACGATGAACAGGCCCAGAAACATCGGCACCATGCCGATGAAAAGAAGCGCTGCGATCGTCACGCCCCAGGCGATCATCGGCCCGATATTGGCAAGGACCGCCTGCACGCTGTGGATCATCGCGGTGATGAAATCCACCTCGCGGTCGAGGATCAGCGGCAGGCCGATCACGGACACCGAAAACAGCACAGCCGCAAATCCTCCGCCGACCAGCGTTCCCGCCAGCAGCATGACCGGCCCATTGCCTTCGGACAGGATCTGCAAGGAAGACGTGACATTGGTCATCGCCGAAAGCCCCATGAAAAGCGCAAAGATCGTATGGGCGACAAAGACCCAGAACATGAACAGAAGCAGGATCACCATGGCCATGGACGGCACCTGCCGGTCCTTTTGGGAAAAGACCACGCCCAGCACGCCGCGCCAGTCCAGACGTTCTCCGGCTTCAAGTCTCCGGCTGACTTCGTAAAGCCCCACGGCCGCGAAGGGCGCAAGAATCGGAAAGCCGACGATCACCGGAATGAGCCACCATTCCTGCCCCGAGGCTGCATAGACCGACCAGATGATCCAGCCTCCCAGCACATAGATCAGGCTGAAGAACAGCCCGTATTGGGGCGCCCTGCGGAAATCCCGCAAACCGCCGCGCAAGGCCGCGCCGATCGCATCGGTTCCAATCGTGTTGATCCCGGGCAGCGGTGCTGCCTCGATTTGTGCCTGTTGCATCTCTCCTCCCCGAAAGACTTCGGTGCAAGGCTAGATCGGCCGGGTGGCTGCGGCCAAGCGGATTCTTTTATCCCGCATGCAACATTAGTGGCCGGCTCATTCGCCCGTGGCTTCGGCGCGGCTTTTGCCCGAAACATCCATCGCCAGCGTGGCGGCCATGAAGGCATCAAGATCACCGTCCAGCACCCCTTGCGTGTCCGAGGTTTCAACCCCGGTCCGCAAGTCCTTGACCATCTGGTAGGGCTGCAGGACGTAGGATCGGATCTGGTTGCCCCAGCCCGCCTCGCCCTTGGCCTCGTGCGCCTCGTTGATGGCGGCGTTGCGACGGTCAAGCTCCATCTGGTAAAGTCGCGATTTCAGCGCTTTCATGGCAATGTCGCGGTTCTGGTGCTGCGATTTTTCCGAACTGGTCACGACGATCCCCGTGGGGAAGTGGGTGATCCGCACCGCCGAGTCGGTCTTGTTGACGTGCTGCCCGCCCGCGCCCGAAGACCGGTAGGTGTCGATGCGGATATCCTTGTCCTGAACCTCGATCTCGATGGTGTCATCGACCACCGGATAGACCCAGACCGAACTGAACGAGGTGTGGCGCCGTGCCGCCGAGTCATAGGGCGAAATCCGCACCAGGCGGTGAACGCCGGATTCGGATTTCAGCCAGCCATAGGCGTTGTGGCCGCTGATCTTGTAGCTGGCGGACTTGATCCCCGCCTCTTCGCCGGCGCTTTCGGCCTGCAATTCGACCTTGTAGCCCTTCTTTTCCGCCCAGCGAACATACATCCGCGCCAGCATCGAGGCCCAGTCGCAGCTTTCCGTGCCACCGGCTCCGGCGTTGATTTCCAGGAATGTGTCGTTGCCGTCCGCCTCGCCGTCCAGCAGCGCCTCAAGTTCCTTCTGCGCGGAAAACTCACCCAGTTCCTTCAGGCTTTGCTCGGCATCAGCGACGATCTCGGTGTCGCCCTCCATCTCGCCCAACTCGATCAGTTCGACATTGTCGCGCAGGCCGGATTCGATGCGGCGGTAGGTTTCGACCGAATCCATCAGCGCCTGGCGTTCGCGCATCAGCTTCTGCGCCTTGGCGGGATCGGACCAGAGATCGCCATCCTCGATCATGGCGTTCATCTCTTCCAGCCGGTGCGGCGCGGTTTCCCAATCCATGCGCTGCCCCAGAAGCTTCAGCGACTTCTCGATGGCGTCGATCGTGCTTTGGGTTTCCGCGCGCATTCAGGGCACCTCTTGGTTTACTGGCGGGGGTGATAGCCTGCCTGACCGCGCCGGACAACCCGCGCAACGCGGGCTGCCGGTTCCTCCGGTCAATTCCCGGTCAATAAAGCCCGCCGGAACTGACGGTGCCGAAGTCGGCCTTCTTGGGGATGATCGCCTTGTCGCCCGTCGATGTGGTGACGGTCGTGCCCTCATCCCCGCCAACCTCGCCATAGGCGTAAAGCGGCAGGTTCTGGCCCATCGCAAAGCCACCGTCCACCATCGCGCCAAGGCCAAAGAGCGGCTCGACCCCATCCCGGAAGTATTCCGCCTGCACGAAATCGCCCGCGGCATCATCCGACAGCCGCTCGCCGGTGAAGCGGTTGATCTTGATGAAATGCCCGCCCGGCGGCACTCGGAACTGGCTGCCGCCATATTTCTTGATCGCCTGTTCCATGAAGCGCTGGAACACCGGCACGCAAAGCGTCCCGCCATAGGCCCCCTGTCCCAGCGACCGGGGCTGGTCGTAGCCCATGTAGCAGCCCGCGACGATGTTTGACGAAAAGCCCACGAACCACACATCCTTGGCGTCGTTCGTCGTCCCGGTCTTGCCGCCGATGGGAACCGGCAGGTGCACGCCCGACCCCGACCCGCGCTGCACGACACCCTGCAGCATCGATGTCAGCTGATAGGCGGTGATCGGATCCATCACCCGTTCGCGGTCCGAGGTGATCTGCGGCTCGCGTCCCGGCAGAAGGGTCGCATTGCCGCAATCGAGGCACTTGCGCTGGTCGTGGCGGTAGATGGTCTTGCCAAAGCGGTCCTGGACCCGGTCGACCAGCGTCGGGTCGACACGTTCGCCGCCATTGGCGAACATCGCATAGGCCGCGACGATCTTGAACAGCGTGGTTTCCTGCGAACCAAGGGCATTGGCCAGAAAGGGGGCCAGCCGGTCATAGACGCCAAAACGCTCGGCATAGCCCGCGACCACATCCATGCCGACCTCTTGCGCGATCCGCACCGTCATCAGGTTGCGCGACTGTTCGATCCCGGTCCGCATCGGGGTGGGCCCGTAGAACTTGTTCGACGCGTTCTTGGGCCGCCAGAGCCCCTGGGGCGTGTTCAACTCGATCGGCGCGTCGACGACGATGGTCGCGGGCGTGAAGCCCGAATCCAGCGCTGCCGCATAGACGAAGGGCTTGAAGCTCGACCCGGGCTGGCGCTGCGCCTGCGTGGCGCGGTTGAAGACCGATGCCTGATAGGAAAATCCGCCCTGCATCGCCAGAACCCGGCCGGTGTTCACGTCCATCGCCATGAAGCCGCCCTGCACCTCGGGCACCTGGCGCAGGGTCCAGCGGATGAAGCTGCCGTCCTCGTCCTTCAGCATCTGGCGAACCATGACCACATCGCCCACCGAGACCAGATCGGCGGCGACCCTGGCCTTGCCAGCCAGCTTGCCATCGGTCAGGCGCTTGCGCGCCCAGATCACATCCTCGGCCGGCAGGGTGGCCACGTCCTTGACGCCTTCGATGCCCAACACCGCATCTGTCTCGCCCAGCGACAGAACCACCGCCGCGTGCCAGCCCGCCACGTCGCGCGGCAGGTCCGGCACCTCGGCAAGCGCCGTGCGCCAGTCGGCGTCGCCAAGCCTGTCTTCGGGGATGGTCTTGCCGGTGCCGCGCCAGACGCCCTGGCTGCGGTCGTATTTCTCCAGCGCCTCTTGCAGCGCCAGCGCGGCAAGCGCCTGCATGTCCGGATCGACCGTGGCCCGGATCGCCAGGCCGCCGCCAAAGAATTCTTCCTGACCAAAGCTTTTCGACAGCTGGCGGCGGATTTCATCGGTGAAATAGTCGCGCGGCGGCAGGCTGGCCTTGAAGGCCGGATAGTCGCCGTTCTGAACCGAACGCAGCGGTTCCCCGACCGACTCCCGATATGTCACCTCGTCCAGATAGCCGTTCTGCCACATCTCGCGCAGGACGTAGTTGCGCCGTTCCGTGACGCGGGCCTTGGCGGTGACGGGGTGGTATTTCGACGGCGCCTGCGGCATCGCGGCCAGCGTCGCGGCCTCTGCCGGCGACAGGTCTGCCAGCGTCTTGTTGAAATAGGTCTGCGCGGCCGCCGCCACGCCATAGCTGTTCTGCCCGAGGAATATCTCGTTGAGGTAAAGTTCAAGGATCTTGTCCTTGGGCAGGCTCCCCACCAGCCGCGTCGACAGGATCAGTTCCTTGATCTTGCGTTCCGCCGTCCGGTCGCCCGACAGAAGAAAGTTCTTGGCCACCTGCTGCGGAATGGTCGATGCCCCGCGCATGGTCTCGCCCCGCGACCGCACTGCCTCGATCAGCGCCGCCGCCATGCCGCGTGCATCAAACCCCTGGTGAGAATAGAAATTCTTGTCCTCGGCCGAAATGAAGGCCTCTTTCACCAGAGGCGGAATATCCTCGATCGGGGTGAAGATCCGGCGTTCCTCGGCGAATTCGTCGATGATGTGGCCCTCGCCCGAATAGATCCGGCTGATGGTCTTGGGCGAATACTGCGCCAGCGCCGCATAATCGGGCAGGTCGCGGCTATAGACCCAGAACACGCCGCCGATCGCCAGCGCCGCAAAGGCAAGGGCGATGACCAGCCAGCTGAACAGGCCGCCCAGGGTCGACAGAAGAAAACGGATCAAGGAACACTCCGGCAACAGGTTTGCAGGCTCTATATCTTGCGGGGGCAAAAGGGTCAAAACAAGTCGGGATGACTGGCGCCTTCGGCAAACCGCCCGCACTGCCGCGATCCGCGAAAACCCGCCTACTGCCGGATCAGGCGTGCCTCGGCCGCATCCGCGACCGCCCAGGCCCGCAACGCCACAAGGATCGCCTGCGCCATCTTCGCCCGCCACGCCGGATCGGACAGCCGTGCCCGGTCGCGCTCGGATGAAAGAAAGCCAAGTTCCAGCAGCAGCGACGGGATATCGGGTGACTTCAGCACCGAAAAATTCGCCCCTTGCACCGGATGGCGATGCATCTTCAGCCCCGCCCCCCGGATCGTATCCGACAGGGCACCCGCCAGACGGTCGGCGCGCGGCTGCGTCTCTGCCCGCGCCAGATCCATCAGCACCCCCGCCACCATGTCATCCTGCCCCGAAAGGTCGACACCCGCCAGCAGGTCGGCGCGATCATGGCGTTCGGCCAGTTTGGCCGAGGCCGCATCGCTGGCCGCAATGTCCAGCTTGTAGACCGTGGCGCCCACCGCCTCGCCCTCGGCCAGAGCATCGGCATGAAGCGACAGGAACACATCCGCCCCCGCCGCCCGCGCCACGCTGATCCGGGTTTCCAGCGGCACGAAGACATCCGCCTCGCGCGTCTGGATCACGGTCATGCCCGCGCGGCGCAACAGATCGGCAAGTTCGGTCGAGAAGTTCAGGACGATTTCCGCCTCATGCCTGCCCGGGGCCTCGGCGCCCGGGTCGATGCCGCCATGCCCCGGGTCAAGCACGACGACAAGCGGCGCATCGCCGGTCTGGCGGCGCCTGGGCTGGTCGACCACGGCGGGCCTCGGCAAGGTATAATCCGCCGCATCGGCAACCCCGACCGCCGCCTTGAAGGCCGCTGCACTGGCCGGCGCCAGATCAACCCGGAGCCGCGCCCCCCCGGTCACAGGGTCGGCCTTCTCCTCGGCCAGATGCAAGGTATAGGGTCCGTCGAGCGCCAGCACCATCCGCGACCACCCGGGTCGGATCGGCCCCCAGTGGATATCGGCGATGCGATCGGTCGCAAGAATGTCGACCGGATGCAGGCCTGTGAAATCGACTTCGCGGAAATCGACGACCAGCCGCGGTGGGCCGTCCAGCAGGGATACCCTGTAGGGCACCGCCTGCGACAACGAAAGCCGCAGCCCAAGGCCACCCGCGGGCACGCCATCGGTATCGGTGATCCGTGAGGTCACCGGATCGACCCGCGCCAGCGCCGCCAGATCGTCGGCGCGGCCCGGTCCGGCTGCGGCGGCAAGGACCAGAAGCGCCAGCCCCCCTAGCAACGCCCCCAATATCCTCGGTCCCGCCATATTGTCCGCGCCCTAGCCCCTTGCCAGCCCGTTTCGTGCCGCCATGAATGCCTGCAACCTGTGCAAACCTTCGTCTATCTGCGCGCTTGAGCCAGCATAGGAAAACCGCAATGTCCGCGCCCCGCGACGGGGGTCGAAATCCAGTCCCGGCGTCACGGCCACCCCGGCCTTGTCCAATATCTCGGCTGCGAAGGCGAGGCTGTCATCGGTCAGGTCCGAGACATCGGCATAGATGTAGAAGGCCCCGTCGGGCGGCGCGATACGGGTGAAGCCGGCTCTGGGCAAGCCCTCCAGCATCAGGCGGCGGTTTTCGGCATGGACCGCGCGGTTGGCCTCCAGCTCCGGGATACAGTCGAGCGCGGCCAGTGCCGCCACCTGGCTTGCATGGGGCGCGCAGATGAACATGTTCTGCGCCAGCCGCTCGACCAGCCTGACATGGGCTTCGGGGACCACCATCCAGCCCACGCGCCAGCCGGTCATCGAGAAATATTTCGAAAACGAATTGATGACATAGACATCGTCGCTGATTTCCAGCGCGCTGACCGCCCGGCAGCCATAATGCAGCCCGTGGTAGATCTCGTCCGAGATGAAGGAGACGCCGCGCGCGGCCGCCAAGCCGATCAGCGCGGCCAGCGCAGCGCGGTCCAGCATCGTGCCCGTCGGGTTGCCGGGCGAGGCGACGATCAGCCCCTGCACATCGTCTGGAATCGCATCGGCGCGGGGCTGGTAACGGTCGGCCGCGTCGGTCGGGATGCCCACGGGTTCCAGCGACAGCGCCTTGAGTATCTGGCGATAGGAAGGATAGCCCGGCTCGCCCATCGCCACGCGTTCGCCCGCGTCGAAAAGCGCGGTGAAGGCCAGCAGGAAGGCCGCCGACGACCCGGCGGTGACGATCACGCGGTCCGGGTCCAGATCAACGCCATACCAGTCACGGTACAGCGCGGCGATGCGGGCGCGCAAGGCCGGCAACCCAAGCGACACGGTGTAGCCAAGGGCGTCGGTCGCCATGGCCCCGGCCAGCGCCGCGCGCGCGCCTTCGGGCGCCGGGGTCGAGGGTTGCCCGATCTCCATGTGGATGATCGAGCGGCCGGCGGCTTCGGCCGCGCGCGCAGCCTCGACCACATCCATCACGATGAAGGGATCGACCTTCCCGCGCCCAGAACTCCGCATCCCGATATCCCGCCGCCGATTCAGTCACATGGCAGGCAATGCCCCGCCGGCGTCCCCCCGTCAAGCGCCAGCCACACCAGCCGGGGCTTCCGCTCTGCCGCGCCATCTGCGATGGTATGGGCGAAAATGCCAAAGGATCTGCCATGAAAGCCGCGCTTGTCGCCCTCGCCCTCACCGCCAACCCGGCCATCGCCTTCGACGTGACCGCCATGACCGATGCCGAACGCGCCGCTTTGGGCACCGAGATCCGGGCCTATCTTCTGGCCAACCCCGAGGTGCTGATCGAGGTCTCGCAGGAACTCGACAAGAAGCAGGCGGCGCAGCAGGCCCAGGGCGATGCCCAGTTGATTGCCGCGAACGAGGCCGACCTCTATTCGGATGCCGCAAGCTTCATCGGCGGCAACCCGGATGGCGACGTGACCGTGGTCGAATTCCTCGACTACCGCTGCGGCTATTGCCGCAAGGCCCATGCCGAAGTCACCTCGCTGATCGGATCGGACAGGAACATCCGCTACATCGTCAAGGAATTCCCGATCCTCGGGGAAGACTCGCTGACTGCGTCGAAATTCGCCATCGCCGCGCTCCGCACCGCAGGGCCCGAGGCCTATGCCAGGATCAGCGCGGGCTTCTACGAAAGCTTCCGCGGCGACATCACGCCCGACACCCTTGGCGCCTTTTCGACAAGGCTCGGCATCGACCCGAAGCCGATCCTCGCCGGCATGGACGACCCCGAGGTGATGAAGATCATCGAGGCCAACCATGACCTGGCCAGCCGGATGCAGATCAGCGGCACCCCCGCCTTCATCATCGGCGATCAGATGGTGCGCGGCTATGTTCCCGCCGCGCAGCTCAAGGCGATCGTCGAGGACGCGCGCGGCTGATCCTGTAGGATCGCGGGTTTCTCTTTTGCTCAAATACTCCCGCCGGAGGCTCCCGATCGATCCGTCGGAGCCTCCGGCGGGAGTATTTTGACAAAGAAGAAACTCAGACCGGCAGCAGTTGGGCGTCGCGTTCCGCCTGGGCCTTCGCGGCCTCGATCCGGGCGGCACGTTCCTCGACCAGTTCGACGATGTGATCGATCATCTGGTCGTTCGACAGCTTGTGGCTTTGCTTGCCCGCCAGATAGATCATGCCCGACCCCGCCCCGCCGCCGGTGAAGCCGATGTCGGTCATCAGCGCTTCGCCGGGGCCGTTCACGACGCAACCGATGATCGAGAGGCTCATCGAGGTGGTGATGTGTGCAAGCCGCTCCTCCAGTGCCGAGACGGTCTTGATCACGTCGAAGCCCTGCCGCGCGCAGGAGGGGCAAGAGATGATCGTGACGCCACGGTGGCGCAAGCCGAGGGATTTCAGGATCTCGAACCCGACCTTGACCTCTTCGACCGGATCGGCGGAAAGCGAGACACGGATCGTGTCGCCGATGCCCATCCACAAGAGGTTTCCAAGACCGATGGCGGATTTGACGGTGCCGGACATCAGCCCCCCGGCTTCGGTGATGCCAAGGTGGATCGGCGCATCGGTCGCGTCGGCCAGCGCCTGATAGGCGGCGGCGGCCAGGAAGACGTCGGAGGCCTTCACGCTGATCTTGAAGTCGTTGAAATCGTTGTCCTGCAGGATCCTGATGTGGTCGAGACCGCTTTCCAACATCGCCTCCGGGCAAGGCTCACCGTATTTTTCCAGAAGATGCCGTTCCAGCGAGCCCGCGTTCACGCCAATCCGGATCGAACAGCCGTGGTCACGGGCCGCCTTGATGACCTCGCGCACCCGGGCCGCGTCGCCGATATTGCCGGGGTTGATGCGCAGGCAGGCGGCACCGGCCTCGGCGGCCTCGATGGCGCGGCGGTAGTGGAAGTGGATGTCGGCCACGATCGGCACCGGGCTTTCGGCGACGATCTCGCGCAGCGCGCGGGTGCTGTCTTCGTCCGGGGTCGAGACGCGGACGATGTCGGCCCCGGCGGCGGCGCAGCGCTGGATCTGTTCGATCGTCGCCTTGGCGTCCGAGGTGAGGGTGTTGGTCATCGTCTGGACCGAGATCGGTGCATCGCCCCCGACCGCGACCTTGCCGACCATGATCTGGCGCGACTTGCGGCGTTGGATCATCCGCCAGGGACGGATGTGGTTCAGGTCAGCGGCATTCGACATGGGGCCAGCTCCGGCAGCAGGGGATCAGCACCGAAATAGGCGCTTTGACCGGGAAGGACAACCGGGCGCGTGCCGTGCCCCCTTCCCCCGCGCGCGCGACTTACTGGCCCGCCGGGTTCGGTTGCGGCACTTCCAGTGCGGCGGGGACTGTCGGTTCGGGCGTGACTTCGGCCACTGCAACAAACCGCGCCAGATCGCTGTCCTTGTCCAGGTCGGCAACGGCATATTTCCCGGTCAGCGCCTCGGGCGAAAGCACGATGTTCTTGGTCACTTCACCGCGGCCGCCGGCCGGGCCATAGGTCTGGCCGTTGACGGCGAAGTAGATCGCCCCGGATTCACCTGACCGCAGGACCGGCGCCTGTTCGGTCCTGGGCAGGGCAAAGCGTTCGCCCGCATCGAGGATCTTCTCGAAGATCGTCGTGCCGTCTGCGGCCTGCACCCGGACCCAGGACGGCCGCACGGCAAGAAGCTCGACCGCCGGGGCATCGGCGGCGACGACCTGCACCGGCGTCTCGCCAAGGGGCGCAATGGCCGTTGCGACTGCGGCGGCGACCGCCTCGCCCGTGGGGGCGTCGGGCACCGGCAACACGCCCACCGTCTGCGGGTCGATGGCGGCGATCGGTCCGTCACGCGCCACCAGCACCGGGGCATCGAGCGCCTGCGGGCGATAAAGACGATCAACAGCCTCCGGGTCGGGGGTGGAACTGCCCGTTGCCGGAACGGCGGCGGCCATGTCGACTTCGGGCTGGGTCATGGCACCGTCAAGCGGGTCGAGTTCCGCCACCACGCGGGGCGACTGGTCGACCGGCGCCAGCGTGACCTTCTGGACTTCCTGCAGGACCGCATAGCCGCCGTAGCCGATGCCGCAGATCAGCGCCACCAGCACGAGGATCGAGCCGACAGCCGCCGGTTCGATCCGCGACAGGAAAGCGGGGCCACGCGGCACGAAGGTGGCGTTGGGGTTTGCCAGCGGTTCGCTGAATTCGATGCGCGGCGCGCTTGCCGGCGATTTCACGCCCGAGGCAGCCGGCGACATGCCATGCGCAACCTGGAAGTTTGCTTCCTTGCAGAACCGCTCGAAGGCCCATTCCGGATCGAGCCCGAGGTAGCGCGCGTAAGAGCGCACGTAACCTGCGATGAAGCTCGGGGTTTCAAAGGCGGAAACGTCGCAATTCTCGATCGCGGCGATGTGGCTGGCCTTGATGCGCAGTTCGCGCTGGACGTCAAGCAGCGACTTGGAAAGCGTCGCGCGTTCACCGCGCATCACATCGCCCAGCCGCAACTCGAAGTCGTCAAACCCCTTGGGTTTGTCTGCCTCCGTTACCGCAGGCTTCGCCCTCCGCCCGATCATCCCAGACTGCCCCGTTCCTTTTCACCCCGGGCGCGGTTCGAATCGTATTGTCCGCTTTCTGCGCCCTGATGGTTCCTTACCACAGGACAATTTTCCGTGCATCCGCAGAAAGCCATCAGGCGCTCTGTTCAGCGCGATTCAGCGCACAATGCGACCACAGGTCGTCCATGGCCCGCACCAGACGGTCAATCTCTGGTGCGTCATGGACGGGCGAGGGCGTGAAGCGCAGCCGTTCGGTGCCGCGCGGCACGGTCGGGAAGTTGATCGGCTGGACATAGATCCCGTAGCGGTCAAGCAGCATGTCCGACAGCATCTTGCAATGCACCGGGTCGCCGACATGCACCGGCACGATATGGGTGCCGTGGTCGATGATCGGCAGGCCGAGGCCCTTCAGCCGCACCTTCAGGATCCGGGCGTTCAACTGCTGGCGGTCGCGCAGAACCTGACCTTCCGGGGTCTTCAGGAAGGCGATCGAAGCCGCCGCCCCCGCCGCCACCGCCGGCGGCAGCGAGGTGGTGAAGATGAAGCCTGGCGCGTAGGAACGGATCGCGTCCACCATCTTGGACGAGGCCGCGACATAGCCGCCGAAGACGCCGAAAGCCTTGCCGAGCGTGCCGTTGAAGATGTCGATCCGGCCCGACAGCCCGTCGCGTTCGGCCACGCCGCCACCGCGCGGGCCATACATGCCAACCGCGTGGACCTCGTCCAGATAGGTCAGCGCGTTGAATTCCTGGGCCAGGTCGCAGATTTCGGCAATATGACCGAAATCTCCATCCATCGAATAGATCGATTCAAAGGCGATGAGCTTCGGCGCCGCCGGGTCATCTGCCGCCAGAAGTGCGCGCAGATGCGCAAGGTCATTATGACGGAAGACACGCTTGGCACCGCCGTTGCGCTTGATGCCTTCGATCATCGAGGCGTGGTTCAGCGCGTCGGAATAGATGATGAGGCCGGGAAACAGCTTCGGCAGCGTCGAAAGCGTGGCGTCATTGGCGATATAGGCCGAGGAAAAGACTAGGGCCGCCTCTTTGCCGTGCAGGTCGGCCAATTCGGCCTCGAGCCGCTTGTGATAGATGGTCGTGCCCGAAATGTTGCGCGTGCCGCCCGATCCGGCGCCGGTGGCATCAAGCGCCTCGTGCATGGCGGCAAGGACGACGGGATGCTGGCCCATTCCCAGATAGTCATTGCCGCACCAGACGGTGATTTCCCGCTCGGTCCCGTCGGCGCGGCGCCAGATGGCGGCGGGGAACTGGCCCTTCCGGCGTTCGATGTCGATGAAGGTCCGGTAGCGGCCTTCGTCGTGAAGCTGTTGCAAGGCCACGTCCAGGGCGCGGGAATAATCCATTGTCAGTCTCCTAGGGCCACCGGGGCGCAACCCCCACCTACGACTCATCGCTTCGGGACGTATTGATAGAAGTCAAAAGCGGAAGATGCGACCGCTGAATCCGGTCAAATGGTGCCCCGGGGCGACACGATCCGGCGATCGGCCGGATATGGCCATGGGTTTGGGCACCGGGGGCTTGACCGGGAGCTTGACCGGAGACTCGCCCGGGGGCCTATGCCCGGACCTTTTCCTGCCGCAGCCTGCGCTGGCCCTGCCCGGCGCGCACTGATAGTCTGGCGCCGATCCGGCCCCTGCGCCTGCCCGCAGACCCCCGAAAAAGGAGACCCCGCTTGACCCTCGACGCCGTCTTGAATCGCATCGACGCGACCTTGCCCGAAGCCGTGGACCGCCTTCTTGAACTGGCGCGGATCCCCTCGATCTCGACCGATCCCACCTATGCGGGCGATTGCCAGCGCGCGGCGGACTGGCTGGTGCGCGATCTGGCCGCGCTGGGGTTTCAGGCCTCGGCCCGTCCGACACCGGGGCATCCGATGGTGGTGGCGCATGGCGGCGCGGGCGATGGGTCGGGGCGGCATCTGCTGTTCTACGGGCATTACGACGTGCAGCCGGTCGATCCGCTGAACCTTTGGGCGCGTGATCCGTTCGATCCGGTGGTCGAGGAGACGCCGAAGGGCAAGGTGATCCGCGGGCGCGGCACTTCGGACGACAAGGGGCAGCTTCTGACCTTCATCGAGGCCTGCCGCGCCTGGAAGGCGGTCCATGGCACCCTGCCCGGCAAGCTGACGATTTTCCTGGAGGGCGAAGAGGAATCCGGTTCGCCCTCGCTGGTGCCCTTCATGCGCGAGAACGCGGACGAGCTGAAGGCCGACCTGGCGCTGATCTGCGACACCGGGCTTTACGAGGACCGGGTGCCCGCGATCACCACCATGCTTCGCGGGCTGGTGGGCGAGGAGGTCGTGATCCATGCCGCCAACAAGGATCTGCATTCGGGCAGCTACGGCGGCGCGGCGGCGAACCCGATCCGGGTGCTGGCGAAGATCCTTGCAGGCCTCCACGACGATCAGGGCCGCGTCACCCTGCCCGGCTTCTACGACGACGTGGATGAACTGCCCGAGGCGGTGCGGGCGCAGTGGCAGGGCCTGGCCTTCGACCATGCGCGCTTCCTGGGCGAGGTCGGCCTGTCGGTCCCGGCCGGTGAGCGCGACCGGACGCCCCTTGAAATGATCTGGTCGCGGCCGACCTGCGAATTCAACGGAATCGCGGGCGGATATGCGGGCGCGGGCTTCAAGACGGTGCTGCCGGCGGAGGCGCGGGCGAAGGTGTCCTTCCGGCTGGTCAGCCGCATGGACCCCGCGAAGATCCGCGCGGCGTTCCGCGCCTATGTCGAAAGCTGCCTGCCCGCCGATTGCCGGGTCGAGTTCCACCCGCACGGCGGCAGCCCGGCTTCTGTCATGCAGATCGCGGATCCCGCCTTTGAAGAAGCGCGCGGCGCGCTGACCGAGGAATGGGGCGTTTCGGCCGCCTATATCGGATCAGGCGGCTCGATCCCGATCGCGGGGTATTTCAAGTCGGTCCTGGGGATGGACGCGATGCTGATCGGCTTTGCGAAAGACGACGACCAGATCCATTCCCCGAACGAGAAATACGACCTGGACAGTTTCCACAAGGGGATCCGGTCCTGGGCGCGGATCCTTGACCGGCTGGCCTGACGGTCGGCTTCGGGACGCCTCCGGCGGGAGTATTTGGGCAAAGAAGAAACGGCCCGCGCCTAGATCAGGAAAGGCGCGGCGCGCATCGTGTCAGGGATCGGAACGCCAAGGCGCGACAGCACCGTGGGGGCCAGCGCAAGCTGGTCAAGCAGCACATCGGGTTCGGGTCCGCGGGCCTGGCCGAAGTAGTAGAAGGCGAAGTCCTGCTGGTCGGACCCGGCGCCGCCGTGGTGTCCGCGCGCGTCCTGTCCGTGGTCGGCGGTGACGATCACCTCATACCCGCCATCGCGCCAGCGGCGGATGAACGGCGCAAGGGTTGCATCCATCTGGAAGCAGGCGTGATCCATCGCCTCGCAGGCGTGCTGGAACCGATGCCCCATGCTGTCGAGCGTGCAGGTATGCAGGATGCCGTAGTCGATTCCCTTGGCCTCGCAAAGTCGGGTCAGCGTGCCAAACAGGTCATGGTCGGCGGGCGTCATCTGGTTCTGGTGGTTGTAGCCCTTCATCGTATGGAAGCGGCCATGGGTGATCGGGCCGCCCGGTTCATCATATTCGATGTCGCGCACCACGTCGAAAGGCGCGCGGTTGAAGAATTCGGACCAGTAGCTGTGGGTGACGGCACCGGTCTTCAGCCCGGCGCGCGCGCATTCGGAAAAGACATCCGGCAGGTCGATCCGCCGGATATCGGCATTGTCCCAGATGCCGTGGACCTGCGGCGTGACGCCGGTATGGATCGAGGCATAGCACGAGGCCGAGGTCGAAGGCAGGACCGAGCGCATCCGCCAGACCCGCGCCTCGCCCGACTGCACCCAGCCTTCGAGATTGCCGAAGAGCCGCCGCCAGTTGTCGTAGGGAACTCCGTCGAGGAGGATCAGCAGGAGTTTCGCCATGCGCAAGCCACCCATCGTTCAGTTGCCGGCGCTTTCCATCTTGCGATGGGCAAGCGTTTCTTCCAGCCAGCCAAGCCGCATCTCGGGGACCGAGGACAGAAGCAGGTCGGTGTAATCGTCGAAGGGCGGCTCCAGAACGTCGGTCTTGGGGCCATAGCGCACCACCTGGCCGCGATACATCACCGCGATGGAATCGGCGATGGCGCGGACGGTGGCAAGATCGTGGGTGATGAAGAGGTAGGCCACCCCTTCGCGCGCCTGAAGATCCAGAAGCAGTTTCAGGATGCCTTCCGCCACCAGCGGATCAAGCGCCGATGTCACCTCGTCGCAGATGATGAGCTTCGGTTTCGCCGCCAGGGCGCGCGCGATGCAGACCCGCTGTTTCTGACCGCCCGAAAGCTCGGCCGGGTAGCGGTCGGCAAAGCCCTTGCCCATCTCGATCGCGTCCAGAAGTTCGGCCACCCGCTTGTCACGCGCCGCGCCCTTCAGGCCGAAGTAGAATTCAAGCGGCCGGCCGATGATCGTGGCGACGGTCTGGCGCGGGTTCATCGCCACGTCGGCCATCTGGTAGATCATCTGCAATTCGCGCAGGTCGTCCTTGGTCCGCCCCGCGACACCGTTCGAAAGTTGTCGCCCGGCGAAGGTCATCCGACCCTTGAGCGGCGGCAGAAGCCCGGTGATCGCGCGCGCCAGCGTCGACTTGCCCGAGCCGCTTTCCCCGACGACCGCCAGCGTATGCCCGGCCTCGAGCGAGACGGTGACGTTCTTCAGGACGTCAAGCGCCAGGCCGGGATAGCGCGCCGTGACGCCATCGACGGTCAGCACCGGCGTTCCGGTCGCGGGCTTTTCTGGATGGTCCTTCGAGCGGACCGAGACCAGCGCCCGGGTATAGTCCTGGACCGGCGCGTTGATGATCTGGTCTGTCGTGCCGTATTCCACGGTCTTGCCGTGGCGCAGCACCATGATGTCATCGGCCACTTGCGCCACAACGGCAAGGTCGTGGGTGATATACAGCGCCGCGACCCCGGTTTCGCGGATCGCGCGCTTGATCGCCGCCAGAACGTCGATCTGGGTCGTCACGTCGAGCGCGGTGGTCGGTTCGTCGAAAACCACCAGATCGGGTTTCGGGCAGAGCGCCATCGCCGTCATCACCCGCTGGAGCTGCCCGCCCGAAACCTGGTGCGGATAGCGGCTGCCGATGGTTTCGGGGTTGGGCAGGCCAAGCTGGCGGAACAGATCGACGGCGCGGGTCTCGGCCTCGACCCGTGTCATCAGGCGATGGCTGAGGCTCGCCTCGACCACCTGCTCCATCAGCTTCTTGGCGGGGTTGAAGGCGGCGGCGGCGGATTGCGCGACGTAAGTTACCTCATGCCCGCGCAGGGTGCGCAGGCCGGCGGCGCTTGCGGTGCGGATGTCACGCCCGTTCAGCATGATCCTGCCGCCGGTCAGGCGCACGCCGCCACGGCCATAGGCCATCGCCGAAAGCCCGATGGTCGATTTCCCGGCCCCGGATTCGCCGATCAGGCCCAGAACACGGCCCTTTTGCAGGTCGAAAGAAACGCCTTCGACCAGCACCACATTGCGCGGGGGTTCGCCGGGCGGATAGCTTGTCGCCTCGATCCTGAGGTTCTGGACAGAGAGAAGCGGCCCGGTCATCCGCGGCCTCCTTTCAGGCTGGTGGTGCGGTTGAGCACCCAGTCGGCCACCAGGTTGACCGAGATGGCCAGCGCCGCGATGGCCACCGCAGGCACCAGCGCCGCAGGGATGCCGTAGACGAGGCCTTCCTTGTTTTCCTTGACGATCCCGCCCCAGTCGGCCAGCGGCGGCTGCACGCCAAGGCCAAGGAACGACAGCGTGGAAATGAACAGGACCGCGAAGATGAAGCGCAGGCCCAGTTCCGCCACCAGAGGCGAGAGCGCGTTGGGCAGGATCTCGCGGAAGATGATCCAGCCCCAGCCTTCGCCGCGCAGGCGGGCGGCCTCGACATAATCCATCACGGTGATGTCCACCGCCACGGCGCGCGACAGCCGGAAGACGCGGGTCGAGTCCAGAAAGCCCATCACCAGGATCAGCGTCGTTGTCGTGACCGGCATCACCGTCAGGACCACCAGCGCAAAGATCAGCGACGGGATCGCCATGATCAGGTCATTCAAGCGTGACAGGATCTGGTCGAGCCAGCCCCCCATGACGGCGGCAGTGAAGCCGAGGATCGACCCAAGGCTGAAAGCCAGGATCGTGGCCAGGGTGGCAATCCAGATCGTCGTGCGGCCGCCGTAGATCATGCGCGTCAGCAGATCACGCCCGATCGCGTCGGTGCCGAGCCAGAATTTCGACGACATCGGCTCCCACACGTCGCCGGCGATCTCGGCCATGCCATAAGGTGCGATGACGGGGGCAAGGATCGCCGCCAGGAAGAAAGCGCCGGTCACGGCCATGCCGATCAGCGCGGACAGGGGAATGCGCCTCATTTCGGGTGCCTCAGCCGGGGGTTGGAAAGGATCGAGATGACATCGGCCAGCATGTTCAGCCCGATGTAGACGGCGGCGAAGACAAGCCCGCAGGCCTGCACCACCGGAATGTCGCGCTTGGCGACGTGGTCCACCAGGAACTGCCCCATGCCGGGATAGACGAAGACCACCTCGACGACCACGACCCCGACGACAAGGTAGGCCAGGTTCAGCATCACAACGTTGACGATCGGCGCGATGGCATTGGGAAACGCGTGGCGGGCGATGATCGTGAAGGGCCGCAGCCCCTTCAGCTCGGCCGTTTCGACATAGGCCGACTGCATGACATTGAGGATCGCCGCGCGCGTCATGCGCATCATGTGTGCCAGCACAACCAGCACAAGAACCAGCACCGGCAGGGCAATGGCATGGATCCTGTCGCCGAAACTCATGCCGTCATAGACCATCGAGACCGATGTGAAGACCCGGTATTTCACCGCCAGCAGGAACATGGCGATGTATCCGACGACAAATTCCGGCAGCGAGATCGTCGAAAGCGTGACGGCCGAGATCACCTTGTCAGGCCAGCGCCCCTGGTAGCGCACCGCAATCAGGCCCAGCATGATGGCCAGCGGGACCGAGATCACCGCCGCCCAGAAGGCGAGGAACATGGTGTTCCAGAGCCGCCCGCCCATGGCCGACGCGATGTCCTGGCCATTGCTCAGCGCCTTGCCCAGATCGCCCTGCAACACGCCGCCCAGCCAGCGGAAATACCGCACATGGGCCGGATCGTTCAGCCCGAGCTGTTCGCGCAGGTTGGCCAGCGCCTGCGGCGTTGCCGACTGGCCAAGGATTGCCTGCGCCACGTCGCCCGGCAGGAGCTGGGTGCCGGCAAAGATCAGCACCGATACGGCCAAGAGGAGAAGGAGGCCCAGCGCAATGCGCTGGACCAACAGGTTTGCCACGGGATGAAGTTTCATGCCGGTGGCCTTAGGCAAGCCAGCATCTGACCTGGGCGCGGCCGTTCATCAGTTCCTGGTTCGGATCGGCTTCCCAACCCTGGATCTGGTCGGACACGCCCGAGAGGAAGTCGTTGAACATCGGCACGATCACGCCGCCCTCGTCGCGCACCAGATGGGCCATTTCCGAATACATCGCCTTGCGCTTGGTCGCATCCAGTTCGCCCCGCGCCGCCAGAAGCAGGCTGTCGAACTTCTCGTTCTGGAACTGGGTGTCGTTCCAGTCCGCAGTCGAGAGGTAAGCGGTGGTATACATCTGGTCCTGGACCGGGCGCCCGCCCCAGTAGCTGGCACAGAACGGCGCCTTGTTCCAGACGTCCGACCAGTAGCCATCGTCCGGGTCGCGCTTGATCTCCAGCGGGATGCCGCAGGCCTTGGCGGATTCCTGGAAGAGCTGCGCGGCCTCGACGGCGCCGGGGAAGGCACCAGGCGCGGTGTCGAGAATGATGGGAGAGCCGTCATGGCCCGATTTCTTGTAGTATTCCTTGGCTTTTTCCGGGTCGTATTCGCGCTGCTCGATCGTGTCGTCAAACATCGGATAGGCCGAGTTGATCGGGAAGTCGTTGCCGACATGGCCGTAGCCGCCAAGGATCTTCTCGACCATTTCCTTGCGGTTGATCGCGTATTTCAGCGCCATCCGCAGGTCGTTGTTCAGGAAAGGCTCGGTCTGGGTGCGCATGATGAAGACATAGTGCCCGCGTCCCGGGACGGCCTCGATCCGCACGCCCGGGCTGCGCTTCAGAAGCTCGATGATCTTGGGGTCCAGCCGGTTGATCATGTGGACCTGCCCCGATTGCAGCGCCGCCGAGCGCGCGGTGCCGTCGTTGATCACCAGGATCTCGACCTGGTCGGCATGGCCGATGGTGTCGTCGAAGTAGTTGGCGAATTTCTCGAATCCGTAGCGGACGCCCGGTTCATTCACCGTGATCTTGTAGGGGCCCGCGCCTATGCCGGCGGCCGGGTTGTCAAAGCCGCCGCCCGGCTGGATCATCAGGTGGTAGTCGGCCATCAGGTAGGGAAGGTCGGCGTTGGCGTCCTTCAGCGTCAGCGTGACCATGTCACCATCGGCCTTCATCTCGGAAATGCCCTGCACGATGCCCAGCGCGCCCGATTTCGATTTCTCGTCGGTGTGGCGCTTGAGTGTCTCGACGACATCTTCCGCGGTGACGGTCTTGCCGTTGTGGAACTCGACGCCCTTGCGGATCTTGAACTTCCATTCCTTGGCATCCGGGCTGGAAGACACCTCTTCGGCCAGGCGGTAGTTGATCGAGCCGTCGGCATTGACGTCGACCAGCATCTCGCCCCAGGTGAAGCTGACCTGCATCGGCACTTCCGACGCCGCCAGCGCCGGATCAAGCGAGTTGGTGGATTCGCCACCCGCCATGCCCAGGCGGATCAGCCCGCCCTTTTTCGGGCCTTCGGCGCGGACCGCCTGCGCAAGCATGGTATTGGCCAGCGCCGCCGAGACGCCCAGTGCGGCGGCACGCCCCATGAAGGCGCGGCGCGAGATATGACCACGCGCGGTGCGGCCAAGAAGATAGCTGAGTTCGTCTTTCATTCTGTCGTCTCCCCTGTTGTCGATCCCTGACGGGCTCATCCCGTGGTTTTTATTGACTCATGCATCAATGAAACCACGATCCTGCACGCTGGCAACGATTCATTTCCCTGCCACGTCACATTCTCGCTCATGCGGGTGCAATCAGCGCAGATCACGCGGCACCTCACGCTCAATTGTCCGCTCGAATACCAGATCGGCCCCCGTCCATGCCCGAAGCGTGCCTTTCAGATGGAAGGCGGTCGCATCCGACCACATTTCGCTGGTGGCTTCTGTCCGGAGGCGAAGCCCGTCGCGTTCGACGACCTGGGTCCAGTCGGCCCAGCCCCGTGCCGAAAGCGGGTCGCCGGGGTGAATATCCCAGCGTTCGCGCGCGACTGATCCGGCGATGCCGCCGTGGTCGGGGTTTTCATATTCGCCGAAATCATCCTCGATGATCAGGCTGACGATGCCGCTGCGCTGATCGACCTCGCTGCGGCGGACATGGCCGCCCGGGCGGATCTCGCGCAGCGCGAGCGCGGGCGCCGCCTCGGCCGGCGGGAAGGTCACTTCATCCGTCGTGGGCGAAAGTGTCCGCACCGGCAGATCCAGCATGCCGCCCCGCAGGCTCAGCACAGCCTGCTGCGGCGCGGGCCAGAGCATCGGCCAATAGGCCGAAGACACCGCGACCCGCAGCCGGTGGCCCTCGGGCAGGCGGTAGGCGATGTGGTCAAGCGCCACGGTCACGTCATAGACCTGCCCCGGCTCCAGCGGTGCCGGCGCCTCGTGGCTGTCGCGGTGCGTGAGGTTCAGCACGCCCCAGGTGATCCGGGTCGATGCCCCGTCGGGGTGGATGTGGTTCAGACGCACCGCCACCTGTGCCACCGGCTTGTCGGCAGCCACCCGCAGCCGCAGGACCGGCGCACCGACGATATCGGTCTGCGGCATCGGCGTGCTGTCGAAGCAGGCCGACAGCGCATCGTCGCGCCGCTGGTCTCCCGGCAATTCCGGCCCGAGCCAGATTGCACAGAACTCGCCCGCGTCCATGCCGCAATCCTGCGGGCTGGAAAGCGTGATGTCGAACCCCTCTCCGACCGCCTCGCGCCCCAGCGTCCCGGCACCCAGCCCCATCTTGCGGACAGAGATGTTCGGCGAAGGCCAGGACGGTTCGGCCAGCCAGCGGCCCGGACGTTCCTCATACCAGGCCGCCGGACGCAGCCCGTCCATCAGATAGGGCCGGTAGGCCGGATCCGCCTCAACCCCGGTGTCGATGCCCTTGAGCCAACGATCCCACCAGCGCAGGGCCTCCTGCAGGAAGCCGATCTGCGGCAGGGGCACCGCGAAATGCGGATAGCGGTGAGTCCAGGGGCCCGTGATCCCCTTCACCGGTGCGCCAAGGTGTTCGACCAGCGCGGGAACGGCATTCTTGTAGCTGTCGCTCCAGCCGCCCACCGCCAGCACCGCCGCGGTGATCGCGCCGAAGTCCTCGCAGACCGACCCGTGCCGCCAATAGGCATCGCGCCGCTGATGTTGCAACCAGCGCGCCGGCAGGAAGGGCTCGGCCTCCAGCCGCGCGAGCCAGAGCTCGCGCCAGTCCGGGCGCAGGGCCGGATCGGGCGGCCGCGACGAATAGGACCACATCGTGGCACCCCAGCCGAAATTCTCGTTCAGAAGGCAGCCGCTCTTGTAATGGATATCGTCGGCAAAGCGGTCCACCGTCGAGCAAAGCGTGATGATCGCCTTCAGCGCCGGAGGTTGCAGGGCCGCGACCTGCAGCGAATTGAACCCGCCCCAGCTGATCCCCATCATCCCGACCGCGCCCGTGCACCAGGGTTGCGCCGCGATCCAGGCGATCACCTCGCAGGCGTCCGACAGTTCCTGCGGGGTATACTCATCCGCCATCAGCCCGTCGCTGTCGCCATTGCCGCGCATGTCGACCCGCAGGCAGGCATAGCCGTGACCGGCCAGATAGGGATGGGTCAGCGCATCGCGCACCACGGTTCCGTCGCGCTTGCGATAGGGCAGGAATTCAAGGATGGCGGGAACCGGCCGCGCGGCTGCATCCGAGGGCAACCAGACCCGCGCCGAAAGCCGGGTGCCGTCAGCCAGCAGGATGCCCATGTCGGGTGTCTCGATCACCTCATGCGCAAAGGCGGTGACTGTCTTCATCTCCGTCTCCCCCTTGATCCGACATGCCGTTTTATGCCCGCGACGGTCGCAGCCGGCGACGCAGGCCCGCCATTCTGTGGCAGACTCCGGCGCGGCGATCGCAGCCCCCAACCCTGAACGGAGCCGACATGACGCAGCCGAATATCCTGATCCTGATGGTCGACCAGTTGAACGGAACCCTCTTTCCCGATGGCCCGGCCGACTGGCTGCATGCGCCGAACCTGAAACGGCTGGCCGAACGCTCGGTCCGCTTTGCCAATACCTACACCGCCTCGCCGCTCTGCGCCCCGGCGCGCGCGAGCTTCATGTCGGGCCAATTGCCGTCGCGCACAAGGGTCTATGACAATGCCGCAGAGTTCGCATCCGACATCCCGACCTATGCCCACCACCTGCGCCGTGCGGGGTATCAGACCACGCTTTCGGGCAAGATGCACTTTGTCGGCCCCGACCAGTTGCACGGGCTGGAAGAACGCCTGACCACCGACATCTACCCCGCCGATTTCGGCTGGACGCCGGACTACCGCAAGCCCGGCGAACGCATCGACTGGTGGTATCACAACCTCGGCTCCGTCACCGGCGCGGGGGTGGCCGAGATCACCAACCAGTATGAATACGATGACGAGGTCGCGCATTTCGCCACGCAAAAGCTTTATGACCTGTCGCGCGGCGCGGACCAGCGGCCGTGGTGCCTGACCGTCAGCTTCACCCACCCGCACGATCCTTACGTCGCACGCCGCAAATACTGGGATCTTTACGAGGACTGTCCGCACCTCACCGCGCCCGAGGCCATTCCCTATGGCGACCAGGATCCGCATTCCCGCCGCCTGATGGACGCCTGCGACTGGCGCGCCTTCAACCTGACGGATGAAAACATCGCCCGCGCCCGCCGCGGCTACTTTGCCAATATCAGCTATATCGACGACAAGATCGGCGAAATCCTCGCTGTGCTGGAGGCCACCCGGCAGGAGGCCGTGATCGTCTTCACCTCGGATCATGGCGACATGCTGGGCGAACGCGGGCTGTGGTTCAAGATGAACTTCTTCGAAGGCTCGGCGCGGGTGCCACTGATGATCGCTGGGCCTGGCCTTGCCCCGGCACGCATCGACACCCCCACCTCGACGCTCGATGTCCTGCCGACGCTCTGCGACCTTGCCGGCCTTTCGCTTGACCAGATCGCCGACTGGACCGACGGCACCTCGCTTCTGCCGGTGGCGCAAGGTTCCGGCCGCGATGCGGTGCCGATGGAATACGCCGCCGAGGGTTCGATCGCCCCCCTTGTCGCGCTGCGCGACGGCCCCTGGAAGATGATCCGCTGCGCCGCCGATCCCGACCTGCTCTTCAACCTCGACACCGACCCGGACGAACGCATCAACCTGGCAAATGACCCCGCCCATGCCGGAACGCTGGCCCGCCTCGGCGCCAGGATCGACGCACGCTGGAACCTCGCCCGCTTCGATGCCGCCGTCCGCGAAAGCCAGGCCCGGCGCTGGGTCGTCTACGAGGCGCTGCGCAACGGCGCCTACTACCCCTGGGATTACCAGCCGCTGCAGAAGGCGTCCGAGCGTTACATGCGCAACCACATGGACCTGAACATCCTCGAGGATTCCAAACGCTTCCCGCGGGGCGAATAGCGCCGGTTTGCCTCCGGCGGGGATATTTGGGCCAAGCTGAAGGGACACCCCGACCCTCTTTGGCCCGGTTTCTCGCCGGCCAGTCCACGAGCAAGACGCCCCTTCATCTTGGCGCAAATATCCCGGGATCCGGGGCAGAGCCCCGGCCCTGTCCAGATTTCGATGCCTCAACGTCCCTTCCATACCGGATCGCGCTTCTCGGCAAAGGCCCGCGCGCCTTCCAGCTGGTCCTCGCTGGAATAAAGCCGGTCGACGGTCGCCATCTGCCGCTTGGTGATGCGGTTCAGCGCGTCCTGGAAACGCATGTCCTCAGCCTCGCGCACCACTTCCTTGATGGCCGCGTAGACCAGCGGCGGCCCGCTCTCCAGAAGCCGCGCCAGATCCCAGGCTTTCTGCAGAAGATCGGTCGGTGTAGTGATTTCCTTGACGATGCCCCAGCGCAGCGCCTCTTCGGCGTCGAACCAGCGGCCCGTCAGCAGAAGATCCATCGCCACGTGGTAGGGAATGCGTTTCGGAAGCTTGATCGAGGCGGCATCCGCCACCGTGCCCGAGCGGATTTCCGGCAGCGCGAAGGTCGCATTGCCCGAACAGAGGATCAGGTCGCAGGACAGCGCCAGTTCAAGCCCGCCACCGCAACAGATGCCGTTCACCGCGCAGATCACCGGCTTGTTGAGGTTTGGCAGTTCCTGCAGGCCGCCAAAGCCGCCAACGCCATAATCGCCATCCACCGCATCGCCCGCCGCCGCAGCCTTCAGATCCCAGCCGGGGCAGAAGAATTTCTCGCCCTCGGCGCGCAGGATCGCCACGCGAAGGGTGTCGTCATCGCGGAATTCCCGGAACACCAGGCCCATGATCCGGCTGGTGACAAGGTCGATGGCATTGGCCTTCGGCCGGTCCAGCGTCACCTCAAGCACACCGCCCTCGCGGCGGGTGCGGATCGGGCCTTCGCTTCGCATCTGCATCGGCGGCATCAGGTTTCCTCCCGGATGAGCGCATCGACCGCGACGGCACCTGTCGCCTTCACGATCAGCGGATTGATTTCGATTTCTTCCAGACGCGGATCGGCCAGCATCCGTTCGCCCAACCGAGCCGCGATGCTTGCCACCGCAGATGCATCGGCCCGGGGGCGGCCGCGATAACCATCCAGCAGCGGCCAGAGCCTCAGCCGGCCAAGCGCAGCAAGGATCTCGTCTTCAGTCGCCGGCAGCACCAGCGTTACCGTATCGGCCAGCACCTCGGCCGTGACCCCGCCCATCCCCAGCGTCAGCGTGACGCCATAGACCGGGTCGCGGCGCAGGCCCAAGAGCACCTCGGCGACCCCGCCCGTCACCATTTCTTCGACCAGATAGCCGGTGGCACCCGGCATCGCGGCCTGGCCTTCCAGTGTCGAAAGCCCGAGCCGCACGGCACCGGCCTCGGTCTTGTGCGCAAATCCAAGGCCCTTGAGCACGAGGGGCGCCGTCAGCCCGGCCGCAGGCGCGACCAGCGCCTCGAGCCGGTCCGCCCGAAGGCCGGTGGGGACCGGAACCCCTGCCTGCCGAAGCAGCGCCTTGGCTTTGTCCTCGTCCAGGAGCCGGCTTGCACCCGGCCGGATCGCCGGCGCGGGCCGCCATCCGGGGCGCCCTGCCGGTGTCTGTGCCGCCTTCAGGGCCGCCAGAGCGGTCTCCATGCCCATCAAGGGCACCACGCCACGCCCGATCATGGCAATGGCACGTTCTTCGTCGAAGTTCTCGGAAAGCGAAGCCACCGGGAAAGCCGGTCGGCCCGTCATCCGCTGTGCTGCCTCGATCGCGTCTATCGCTGGCTGGTAGGAGGACGGATCGCAGCGGTCCGGGCGCGGCGGGTCGATGAGGAATATCCCGGCATCATAGCCCTGAAGCATGGTCGAAAAGACGTCCGTGGTGCGCGGCCCGTCGCCCCAGATGAAGGTGTGGTAGTCAAGCGGATTGGCAATGGCGACAATGGGTCCGAGGATTTCCCCCAGTCGCGCGCGCTCGGCCGCAGCCACAGGAGGGAATGTGATGCCAAAGGGCGCCGCAAGGTCGGCCACCAACCCCGCCTCGCCACCCGAGCACGACAACGAGCAGAGCCGCGGACCGATCCGAGGTCCGTGGACGTGAAAGATCTTCAGCGTCTCGATCAATTCGGACAGCGTCGCCACCTCGGCCACACCGCATTGCGCAAGGAACGCGGTCGATGCGGCCCCGCCCCCGGCCAGAGACGCCGTATGCGATGCGGCGGCGCTGCGCGAGGCTTCGGTCTTGCCGGTCTTGACGCAGGCGATGCCCTTGCCGGCGGCCCGCGCCGCCTCGGCCAGTGCGGCAAAGGCGGGCGCATCGTCGATGCCTTCCACATACATCCCCAGCGCCGTCACCCGGTCATCGGCCAGAAGCGCGCCCGCCAGTTCGGCAAGCCCCACCTGCGCGGCATTGCCCAGGCAGGCGACATAGGCCACCGGCAGGCCGCGCGTCTGCATCGTCATGTTGATCACGATGTTGGAGGACTGCGACAGGAGCGCCACGCCCCGGTCCACGCGCACGCCGCCATGCTGGTCGGGCCAGAGGAGTGCGCCGTCCAGGTAGTTGATCACGCCATAGCAGTTCGGCCCGAGGATCGGCATCGCGCCCGCAGCGCGCACCAGATCCGCCTGCATCCTCGCCTCGCCCGCCTCTTCCCAGCCCGAGGCAAAGCAGGTGGCGCCCCCGGCCTTCATCGCCGAAAGCTCCGCCACCACGTCAAGCGTCGCATGCCGGTTCACGCCGATGAAGGTCGCATCGGGTGCGGACGGAAGGGAAGAAAGCGACGGGTAGCAGCGCGCGCCGCCGATTTCGTCACGTGTCGGATGAACGGGCCAGACCGGGCCTTCAAAGCCCATCTTGCGGCATTGTTCGACGACGTTCTTCGCCCATCCGGAACCCAGGACGGCAATCGAACGCGGGCGGAGAAGGCGGGAAAGATCGCGGGTCATCACCGGCCCCCTTCCACACAGGCCGCGCCGGGGGCGCTGCCCCCGGACCCCCGGGATATTTGGAAACGAAAGACGACACCAGAAACGGGACCAGAGACACCCCGCCCGATACCGGACAGGGTGCCGTCTTCCGTTACGGTCATCGGCGTCCCCGCCTGTACCGTGCCTGAATGATGCTGCGCCAAGGTTAACACTTCGTTGCTCATCTTCCGTTTTCAAATATCCCGGGGGTCCGGGGGCAGCGCCCCCGGGGTGCCGGCGGTCAGGCGCCAAGCGGCCGCAGGAGTTCGCGGCTGATGATGTGGCGCTGGATCTCGCTGGTGCCTTCCCAGATCCGCTCGACCCGCGCATCGCGCCAGATCCGTTCCAGCGGCAGTTCGTCCATCAGGCCCATGCCGCCGTGGATCTGGATCGCCTCGTCCGCGATCATCGCCAGCACTTCCGTCGCCTTGAGCTTGGCCATAGACATGTCGGCCTCGCTCACCGTGCCCTGGTCGTATTTCCAGGCGGCCTCGCGGGTCAGGAGTTCAGCGGCCTTCAACTCCATCGCCATGTCGGCCAGCTTGAAGGAGATGCCCTGGAACTTGCCGATCTTCTGGCCGAACTGTTCGCGTTCCGCCGCATAGGACAGCGCGTGTTCAAGCGCCCTTTCGGCGCGGCCAAGGCAGGTGGAGGCAACCTGGAGCCGGGTGGCGCCGAGCCAGGAATTGGCCACCTCGAAGCCCTTGTGGACCTCGCCCAGAACCTGGCTCTTGTTCAGGCGGCAGTCGTCGAATTCCAGCACGGCATTGGTGTAGCCGCGGTGGCTGACGTTGCGGTAGCCGTCGCGGACCGCAAAGCCCGGCGTGCCCTTGTCGACGAAGAAGGCGGTGATCAGTTTCTTCTTTCCACGCGGGGTGTCCTCCTCGCCGGTGGCCATGAAGACGATGGCGAAATCGGCGATGTCGGCGTGGCTGATGAAGTGCTTGGTGCCGTTCAGGATCCAGTCGTCGCCGTCAGGGCGGGCGCTGGCTTTCATGCCGCGCAGGTCCGACCCGGCGCCGGGTTCGGTCATCGCAAGGCAGTCCCATTTCTCGCCACGGATGCAGGGGTAGAGGTATTTTTCGCGCTGTTCCTCGTTCCCCGCCAGCAGAATGTTCGAGGGCCGGGCGACACAAGTCCAATGCAGCGCATAATTCGCGCGGCCCAGTTCCTTTTCGTAAAGCAGCCAGGACAGGGTATCGAGCCCAGCGCCCCCCACCTCCTCGGGCATGTTCGCGGCGTAAAGACCAGCGTCGATGGCTTTCTTCTGAATCTCGCGGATCAGATCCATGCGCAGGTGGCCAGTGCGCTCGACCTCGGCCTCATGCGGGTAAAGTTCATTCTCGACGAAAGCGCGGGTCGTCTCGACGATCAGCTTCTGTTCTTCGTTCAGCCCGAAATCCATGCTTCAGCCCTTCCTTTGTCCGACATGGCGGCCGGCGGCGGCAGGACGCGACAGCGCCTTGTGCGCCTCGGCAATCGGCAGAAGCCGGTCGAGAATGGCTTGCGGCGCCGAGGCTGTGCGCCCTGCCTTCATGTCGACATGCAGCAACATCTGTTCAAGTGTAGCCACTTCCGAGCCATCCTTGAGAATGCGGATGAAGATATGGAGGCGTTTTTCGTCAGCATGCAGCACTTGAACCGTGCCGGTCAGCGCATCGCCAAGCTTCGCCTCGCCCAGATGCATGATGTGGGTCTCAGCGGTGTAATAGCTGAACCCGGTGCCGACATAGGCGACGTCGGCGCCGATATGGCGCAGGAAGGCGTCGCAGGTTTCCGAACTGGCAAACAGATAGCGGCTTTCGGTCATGTGGCCGTTGTAGTCGATCCATCCCGGCAATACCGTCATCCGCGCCATTTCCATGGGCTGCGCGGTGTCGGGAGAAGGCGCCGGCATGGTGGCCCGGCGGCGCTTGTCGTGGTCTTTCAAGATCTTGCCGGCACCCCAGTCGCGATCCTTCAGCACGCGCAGGAAGCCGATCAGGTTCTGGTCGCGGATGCGTTCCAGCTCGCGGATCGTGTGGTGGCCGGATTGCGCGTCGGATTGCCCGGCGATCAGGTCGACCAGTTCCTCGTTGAACTCCGGCACGTCCATGAGTTTGGTCCATTCGGCCGAAAGATAGGGGCCGAACTGCGCCATGAAGTGTTTCATCCCGGCCTCGCCGCCGGCGATGCGGTAAGTCTCGAACAGCCCCATCTGGCCCCAGCGCAGGCCAAAGCCCATGCGGATCGCCTCGTCGATCTCCTCGGTGGTGGCGATGCCGTCCTTCACCAGCCACAGCGCTTCGCGCCAGACGGCCTCAAGGAAGCGGTCGGCGATATGGGCGTCGATCTCCTTGCGGACATGAAGCGGGAACATCCCGATCTCGCGCAGGATTTCCTTTGCGTTCTCAATTGTTTTAGCGTCGTTCTTCGCGCTCGGGACCACTTCGGCCAAGGGCAGAAGATAGACCGGGTTGAACGGGTGCGCGACGAAGATCACGGCGGGGTTCTTCGCCCCCTCCTGCAACTCCGAGGGCTTGAAACCCGAGGTCGAGGATCCGATCGGCGTCGTCGGCGCGGCCTCCTGGATCTGGGCATAGACCCTGTGCTTGAGCCCGAGATTTTCGGAAACCGATTCCTGGATGTATTCGGCGCCCTGAACGGCCTCGCCGACCGACTTTGCAAAGCTCAGCCGGCCTTCTGCGGGCATCGGCCCGTCCGACAGCGCCGGGAGCGAGGCGCGGGCATTGGCCATGACCTCGCCGATCTTGCGCTCGGCCTGCGGGTCGGGGTCGAAAACCGCCACGTCCCAGCCTGACAGAAGGAAGCGGGCAGCCCAGCCGCCGCCGATCACGCCCCCGCCGATGATGGATGCCTTGCGCGCCATTCTCACGCCGTCCTTTCCGTCCGTGTTCCGCCCACCCGGGGCGCAGTGTTTCCTGTCTGGCACCCGAATGGCGCCCATGAAGGCGCCATCGTGTGCGGAGATCAGCGTGCGCGGGGTGCGCGTTTGGTCAGGCCAAGCTTCTTGCGCACCTCTTCCGGACCGATCACCCGGGCGCCCATGCGCTCGATGATGTCGACGGCACGTTCCACAAGCTGGGCGTTGGTCGCAAGAACGCCCTTGTCGAGCCAGATGTTGTCTTCCAGCCCCACCCGGACGTTGCCACCCGCGAGCACGGCAGCGGCGGCATAGGCCATCTGGTTGCGGCCGATGGAGAACGCCGACCAGTTCCAGTCGGAAGGCACGTTGTTGACCATCGCCATGAAGGTGTTCAGGTCGTCCGGGGCCCCCCAGGGCACGCCCATGCAAAGCTGCACCAGCGCCGGCGAGGTCAGCACGCCTTCCGTGACAAGCTGCTTGGCGAACCACAGATGGCCGGTGTCGAAAGCCTCGATTTCAGGCTTCACCCCGAGTTCGGTCATCATGCCGCCCATCGCGCGCAGCATGCCCGGCGTGTTGGTCATCACATAGTCGGCTTCGGCGAAGTTCATCGTGCCGCAATCAAGCGTGCAGATTTCCGGCAGGCAGTCGGCGATGTGTTCCATCCGGTTCGTCGCGCCACCCATGTCGGTGCCCCTGGGGTTCAGCGGCAGCGGGCTTTCGACGGGGCCAAAGACCATGTCGCCGCCCATGCCGGCGGTCAGGTTCAGAACCACGTCGGTTGCGCTGTCGCGGATGCGTTCCGTCACCTCGCGGTAAAGCGCGGGGTCGCGCGACGGCTTGCCGGTTTCGGGGTCGCGCACGTGGCAGTGCACGATGGCGGCACCTGCCTTTGCGGCGGCGATGGCGCTTTCGGCGATCTGGGCCGGGCTGCGCGGGACGTGGGGGGACTTGTCCTGCGTGCCCCCCGATCCGGTCACGGCGCAGGTGATGAAAACTTCGCGGTTCATGGCAAGCGGCATGGTGTCCTCCCGTGCGTTTCCTTGACTATAGCCCGAGAAAAGCGCAGCGCTTTGCCTTTTGCGAAACAGTTTTACCGGATTTCACAAGAGATTTATCCAGGAACCCGACCAGACCTGCGGCGGCACCCGGGTTGGGGACGGTTCCGGCCCTGTGCGGCGGTGTTAAGCCGGGTCGCTACTCGGCCGCGCGGATCTGTGGCCCCTGTCTTGGTCCGGTCGCACCCTCCAGCGCCTCTACCCGGACCGAGAGCGCCTTCACCTCGGCGCGGCCCGCAACGACCATGTTGGTCAGCACCAGCGGATCGGCGGGGTTCGGTTCGGCCTCCTTCGGGCCGACGACGCCCCGGAACAGGTGGGCAAGCCCGCGTTGCAAGTCATCCATGATCAGGAAGAAGGACGGCACGACCACAAGGCTCAGCACCGTCGAGACGATGATGCCGCCGATCACAGCCGTCGCCATCGGCGCGCGGAAGGCGCCTCCCTCGCCCACGCCAAGGGCTGAAGGCATCATCCCCGCCGACATCGCGATCGAGGTCATCACGATCGGCTGCGCCCGTTTGTGGCCGGCCTCCAGCATCGCCTCGGCGCGGTCCATGCCTTGCGCGATCATCTCGATGGCGAAATCCACGAGCAGGATCGCGTTCTTGGTGACGATTCCCATCAGCATCAGCATCCCGATCATCACCGGCATCGAGACCGAATAGCCGGTCAGGGTCAGCGCAATTGCGACTCCGCCGATGGCAAGTGGCAGCGAAAAGAGGATGGTGAAGGGCTGGATGACCGAGCCGAACAGCAGGATCAGCACCGTCAGCACCAGCATCAGACCCATGATCATGGCGTTGACGAAGCTTTCGTTCATTTCCTTCATCACCTCGGCGTCGCCCGCCGGAATGATCCGGACACCCGCGGGCAGGTCGGTCGAGCGGACGATCTCATCGAACCGGGTGGTAGCGGTGCCCTGCGGCACACCCACGGGCAGGTTGGCGCCGATGGTCGCGCGGCGTTCGCGGTTCTGGCGGTCGACGAAGCTTGGCCCTTCGGCAAGCGACAGGTCCGCCACGGTCGAGAGCGGCACGGTCCGGCCGCTGGCGGTCGGCACGCGCAAGGATGCAAGCCGCGACAGGTCATCCTTGACCGCACCCTGCAACTGCACCCTGACCGGGATCTGCCGGCCATCGAGCGACATCTTGGCCAGCGCCGCGTCGACATCGCCGATGGTTGCCACGCGCATGGTCTCGGATATCGCCGCCGTGGTGACGCCCAGCCGCGCGGCTTCATCGGCACGCGGGGTCACGTGCACCTCGGGGCGCGGCAGCGCGCCTTCCGAGGCGACATTGGCCAGAAGCGGCTCGGCCCGCAGCGCGACTTCCAGCCGCGAGACGGCCTCGTTCAGCGTCGCCTCGCTGTTCGACATGACCGAATAGGAAATGTCGCGCTCCCCCCGGTCGTTCAGCTTGAACGCGCGGATGTCGGGCACGCCGGCCAGGCGTTCGAAGGCTTCCGCCTCGATCTCGTTTTGCGGGCGCAGGCGGCCCTTGGCCTGGACCTCGGGTATGAACTGCCCGACCAGCGGAATCCGCCCCCCCAGTTCCGCAACCCGCCGCAGAAGCGAATGGTCCAGCCGCTCCAGCACCAGCGTCACCGAAGCGCGGCGGATATCCAGATCGCCCTTGGGCGACGACCCGCCAAGGATGAACACCGACTGCACGCCGTCCATCCCCGCCAGTCGCGCCTGCAGGGTGGCGGTAGCGCGTTCGGTATCGGCAAGGCTTGATCCGGGTGGCAGCTCGACGCTGACCGAAATGCGCGAGACATCCTCGGGCGGCATGAAAGCTCCGGGAACCCGCGCCATGAAGAAGACCGACACGGCGAGCACGGCGAGCGCGATCAGCAGCGTCAGGTAGCGGTGGCCAAGGCTGCGGCTCATCAGCGCAAGATAGGCGCGCATGGCCCGGCTTTCCTCGCCCTGCCCATGCCCGACGGCATCCTTGGCCCGCATCAGGTAGGCAGCCATCAAGGGCGTGATCAGCCGCGCCACCAGCAGCGAGAACAGCACCGAAATCGCCACTGTCAAGCCGAACTGGCGGAAATACTGCCCCGGTATCCCCGGCATGAAGGACACCGGCACAAAGACCGCGACGATGGTCATGGTGGTGGCGATCACGGCCAGTCCGATTTCGTCCGCGGCCTCGATTGCGGCCCGGTAGGGCGTCTTGCCCATGCGGATGTGGCGGGCGATGTTCTCGATTTCGACGATGGCATCGTCGACCAGAATCCCGGTGGCCAGCGTGATCGCAAGGAAGCTCACCAGATTGAGCGAGAAACCGAGCAGGTCCATGACATAGAAGGTCGGAATCGCCGACAGGGGCAGCGCCATCGCCGAAATCAGCGTCGCGCGCCAGTTGCGCAGGAACAGGAACACCACCAGCACCGCCAGCGCCGCGCCCTCCATCAGCGTGTGGAGCGCGGATTCGTAGTTGCCATAGGTATAGAACACCGTGTCGTCGACCATACGGATATCGACCGCAGGGTTGGCCGCGCGCACCTGGTCAAGCGTGGCGTTCACCGTCTCGGCCACGCTGACCTCGGATGCGCCCTTCGACTTGAAGATCGCAAAGGTCACGACCGGCTGGCCATCCAGCCGCGAGAACGACCGAGGTTCCTCATAGGTGTCGATGACGCGGCCCAGCTCTCCCAGCCTGACGAAGCGCCCCGAGGGCAGCGCGATGGCGGTGCCTGACAGTCGCGCGGCACCCGATGCATCGCCCAGCACGCGGATCGCCTGCTCCGATCCGCCAAGGCTCGTGCGGCCCGACCCGAGGTTGGCATTGGTCAGCCGCACCTGCTGGTTCACCACCGCCGCGGTGATTCCGAAACTGTCCAGCCGCAGCGGATCCAGCTCCACCCGGATCTCGCGGTCAGCACCGCCATAGCGGTCGATCCGGCCGACACCCGGCCGGCCCTGAAGCGCGCGCTTGATCTTGTCGTCGACGAACCAGGACAGGTCTTCCAGCGACATGTCGGCCGAGCCTACGGCAAATGTCATTATCGCCTGGCCCTCGACGTCGATCCTCGTGACGATCGGCGCCTCGATCCCGGCGGGCAGGCTTGAGCGGATGCGATCGACCGCATCCTTCACATCCTGCACCGCCTTGTCGGTCGGCACTTCCAGACGGAATTCGACCGATGTCGTGGATATCCCGTCAGAGACCGAGGAGAAGACGTTCTTGACCCCAGAAATCCCCGCGACCGCATCCTCGATTTCCTTCGTGACCTGCGCCTCGATCTCGGCCGGCGCGGCGCCGGGCTGGACCACGGAAACCGCGACCAGGGGCACGTCGATGTTGGGGAAACGCGTGACCGGCAGCGTATTGAACGACTGCCAGCCCATGACCATCAGCATGACGAAGGCCAGGATCGGTGCAATCGGATTGCGGATCGACCAGGCGGAAAAATTCATGGCCGGACCCTCAGTTCGTCACGGGCGCGGGCTGGACGGGGCGGACATGATCGCCGTCGCGGACGAAGGCGCCGGCTTTCAGCACGATCAGGTCACGTTCCAGAACGCCCTCGGTCATCTCGACAAAGCCCGCGTCGCGGATCCCGGTGCGCACCGGCACGCGCGACACGACACCGTCGATCACCTTCATCACGGTCGTGCCGTCGGCGCCATCCGCCACCGCCGTCACCGGCAGCGCCAGCCCGTCCCTTTCGGCGGTAGTGATCTCCGCCTCGGCGAACATCCCGTCGCGCAGTCCGGCCGCCTCGGGGCCCTCGACCGCAATCCGCACTCGGCCAAGCCGCGTGCCCGTGTCGATCCCGGGTTCCACCAGCCGCACCCGGCCCTTGACCTCTGGCCCGCCCACCACATGCAGGACCGCCGCCTGCCCGGTGGCAAGCCGCCCCACATCGGTTTCGGCGACGTCGGCGCGCAGCTCCAGCAGGTCATCGCGGATCAGGGTGAACATCGGTTGCGCCGCACCACTGGCGATCGCCCCGAGCGTCGCGTTGCGCGCCACGATCCGGCCGGCTACCGGGGCGATGACGCGCGTGCGCCGCAATTGCAGCTCGACATTGGCAAGCTGCGCCTCGGCCTGCGCCACCTGCGCCAGGGCCGCCGCCCTGCCCTGCGTGACCGCCGCAAGCCGGCCACTCGCCGCCGCCGCCTGCGCCCCGGCCTGGTCGGCCTGCGCCTGCGAGGCCGTGCCCTGCGCCTTCAGCGACGTCGTCCGCTCACTGACCCTTTGCGCCTCGTCCGCCGCCGCCTGCGCTTCAAGAATCTGCGCCTCGGCCTGCGCCAGCGCCGCGCGCGCGGCTGCGGTCGCGGCCTCGATCTGGCTCTTCTGCAGCACCAGCGACCTGTCCGACAGCACCGCAAGCAAGCTGCCCGCAGTGACCACATCGCCGACATCCGCGTGAAGCTTCTCGATTGCCTGCCCCTCGATCTCGGGCTGGACAAGGACCGTTTCCCGCGGCTCGATCAGCCCCGAGGCCCGCACCACATCACGCATCCGCCGCTTGGTGACCTGAACCACCGTGATCGTCGGCACCGCCGCCTGTTCCGGCGCCGCCTGCGGGGGCGTGCCTTCGGCCTGCAGGCCCCCCGGCCACAGGACCAGCAAGGCAAGACCCGGTGCCCGCAACACCCCGCCCCGCTTCAGCCCGACAAATCCATGCGCAAGCAACGAAAGGACTTTCCCGAATGTCATCGGCTTCAGGTCTCCGCGCCGGATGTGCCGGCCTGCGCCGAGGCCCGGTCGCGCCACACCTCGTCAAAGATGCCTTCGATCCGCTGAAAGATCAGTTCACGAAGTTGCAGTTGCAGGCTGGCCGGCCGACGGTTGAGCGGCCGGACGGGTGAACAATTGGCGATCATCTCCCGGAACAGGACCAGCAACAGCAACGCATGCGCCGAATACCGCGCCTCGGCCTCGGCCCGGGGCACGCCCGCCAGCCCCGAGAAGACTTGCGTCAGATAGCCAAGGATGGTTGCCTCGAACCTGCCGACAATGGCGGCGATCTCGGGCGAGCGCGTCGCCGCACCCTCGATGTCTTCCCAGTTCGGGCAGGCGCAGTCCTCAAGTCGGGCCAGCAGGGCCTTGCGCAGCGTGCCCATCAGGTCGCCGGTCTGGAGGAAGGACAGGAAATCCTGTTCCAGCCGCGCCAGTTCCACCTCGACCAGCGCCTCGATCAGCGCGGCCTTCGACGGGAAGTAACGGTAGAAATTTCCGGCACTCATCCCGGCCGCGCGAGCCAGATCCTGCATCGAGGCCCCGTCAAGCCCGTGTTCCAGGAATGCGCCCTTCACTGCTGCCAGAATGCCGATCTGGCGGGGGTCATGGCCGGAGCCTTCTTCAAGCTGGCCGACAGGCACGTTCATGGGCGCTCCCCGTCGAGAATGAACATTCATTCGCCCAGCTATCCCGCAGGCCACCACCGGTCAAGTCAGGGATACCCGACCTCGGCCGGCCCCGGCTGACCCCGCCCCGGCGGGCCATGCCGCCGCCGGATCGTCCCAGGACGTCCGGGCAAGGCCATCTTGGTGTCATTGCGCGGTTTTTCGGCCACGACCCGCCCCCTCGACACCACCCACAGCCGGTCGGGGCGCAGCCGCAATGCCTCGACCGGATGGCCCGCGTCCAGCACCACCAGCGATGCCGCCGCACCCTCGCGCAGGCCGTAACCTTCGAGCCCCATGATACGGGCGTTGTCCTCGGTCACCATGCGGAAACAGCGCGCCATTTCCTCGGGATGGGTCATCTGCGCGACATGCATCCCCATGAAGGCCACATCCAGCATGTCGGCGCTGCCCAGGGGATACCAGGGATCAAGGATGCAATCCTGCGCCCAGCCCACCGTGACGCCCGCGGCCTGCAACTCTCGCACCCGTGTCAGGCCCCGTCGCTTGGGGAAGGTGTCATGCCGACCCTGCAACGTGATGTTGATCAAGGGATTGGAAATCGCCGTCATGCCCGATTCCGCAATCAGCGGGATCAGCTTGGACACATAGTAATTGTCCATCGAATGCATCGAGGTCAGATGGCTCCCGGCGACCCGCCCGCCCAACCCGTGGCGCAGCGTCTCGCGGGCAAGCGTCTCGACGTGGCGCGACATCGGATCATCGGATTCGTCGCAATGGATATCGACGGGCAATCCCCGGTCGGCGGCGATGCGGCACAGGTCGCGCAAAGTCTCCGCCCCCTCCTCCATCGTGCGCTCGAAATGCGGAATCCCGCCCACCACATCAAGGCCCATGTCCAGCGCCCGCAGCAGGTTTTCCCGCCCTTGCGGTCTCCGGTAAAGCCCGTCCTGCGGAAAGGCCACCAGTTGCAGGTCAAGATAGGGCGCCACCCGCCGCTGCACCTCGAGCATCGCCTCGACCCCGCGCAGATGGTCGGGCGAGGTATCGACGTGGCTGCGGATCGCAAGCAGGCCCATGCTGGCCGCCCAGTCACAATAGTCCATCGCCCGGCCGATCATCTCGTCGATCGTCGCCGTGTCGCGCAACTCGCCCCATAGCGCGATCCCTTCCAGAAGCGTGCCAGAGGCGTTGATCCGAGGCCGTCCATGGCTCAGCACGGCATCAAGGTGGAAATGCGGATCAACGAAGGGCGGGCTGACCAGATCGCCGGTGGCATCGATCACCCGGCCCGCCCCGGCTCCCGACAGATCGCCAAGCGCTGCGATGCGCGCGCCCGTGATCCCGACATCGGCCCGGCGGCCATCGGGCAGGATACCCCCCTTCACGATCAGGTCGAACATTTCTCCCTCCCCCGGCCTTGCCCTGCGGCTCCTCTGCGCCCGATGCGAGGCCGCGAAATCCCGCAAATCCCGCACGCGCCCGCCACCCTGCCAGTCCGGCCCGGCACAGGCAACCGCAGTATCCGCTCCTTCATCTTGGCAAAATATCCCACGGGGGTCCGGGGGTGTGAAACCCCCGGCCATCCCTTCACACACCATGGCCGCGGCCACAGCGCGTGGCGGGCGCTATCGGCATCCTGTCCCCCTGCGGGTCGGGTCCGCCCTATACCGCGCGCTCGACGGCGCCAACGATATCATCCACCACCTGCGCCAAAAGCGCCTCGTCCTCGGCCTCGGCCATGACGCGGATCAGCGGTTCGGTTCCGGACTTGCGGATCAGCAGCCGCCCCGCCCCGTCAAGCCGCGCCTCGGCATCCGAGATCGCCGCCCTGACGGCCGGATCGGACAGCGGCTCCTGCCCGGCGGCAAAGCGCACGTTTTTCAGCATCTGCGGCACGGTTTCGAACTGCCGCACCAGTTCGGATGCGGGTCTGCCGGTCTCGGCCATGGTCGCCAGGAATTGCAGGCCCGCGATCAGCCCGTCGCCGGTGGTGGCAAAATCGGTCATCACGATATGGCCAGACTGTTCGCCGCCAAGGTTGAAGCCTCCCTCGCGCATCCGCTCGACCACATAGCGGTCACCGACCGCCGTCCGTTCAAGCCTGAGCCCGCGGCCGGTGACGAAGCGTTCGAGCCCGAGGTTCGACATGACCGTGGCAACCAGCGCCCCCCCCCTGAGCCGCCCCTCGCGCGACCAGCGGTCGGCCAGCAGCGCCATGATCTGGTCGCCGTCCGCCACATGTCCGGTCTCGTCGAGGATCATCACCCGGTCGGCGTCGCCATCCAGGCAGATCCCCAGATCGGCACCATGCGCGACCACGGCTTCGGCCGCTGTCCGGGTGAATGTCGATCCGCAACGGGCATTGATATTGAGCCCGTCCGGCTCGACGCCCACCGGCACCACCTCGGCCCCCAGTTCCCACAGCACCTGCGGCGCGGCCTTGTAGGCGGCCCCATTGGCGCAGTCGATCACGACCTTCAGCCCGGAAAGCCGGCCCTTGGCAGGAAACGTCGTCTTGGCATATTCGACATAGCGACCGATCCCGTCGTCGATCCGCTTGGCGCGTCCGATGTTTTCGGGCCGTGCCGGAACGATTTCGCCCTCCACGATCGCCTCGATCGACAGTTCCGCCTCGTCCGACAGCTTGAAGCCGTCGGGGCCGAAGAACTTGATGCCATTGTCATGGGCCGGGTTGTGGCTGGCCGAGATCATGATCCCCAGATCGGCCCGCATCGAGCGGGTGAGAAACCCGACCGCCGGGGTCGGCACCGGGCCAAGCAGCAGGACGTTCATCCCCGTCGAGGTCAGCCCCGCCGTCAGCGCGGTTTCCAGCATGTAGCCCGACAGGCGGGTATCCTTGCCGATGACGACGCGATGCCGGTTGCGGCCATCGGTGCGGAAGTAGCGCCCCGCCGCCGCGCCAAGGCGCAGCGCCATCTCGGCGGTCATCGGATAGGTATTGGCGGTGCCGCGCACCCCGTCGGTGCCGAAAAGCTTGCGGGTCATGGCTGATATCCCTCGTTGATGGCGCGCCAGATCGACAGCGCCTGCCGGGCGCCGGAAACGTCGTGAATACGGTGGATCTGCGCGCCCTGCGCCACGCCGGCCAGCAGGATCGCCTGGGTGCCGGGATCGCGGGCGGCAGCATCGGACAGGCCCGCGATGGTGCCGATGAAGCGCTTTCGCGACACGCCCAGAAGGATCGGGCAGCCAAGGCCGTGGAAGACCGAAAGGTTGCGGATCAGCGTCAGGTTATGCGCGATGGTCTTTCCGAAGCCTATGCCGGGATCGACGCAGATCCGCTGCCGCGGAATGCCCGCGGCCTCGGCGGCACGGATGCGTTCCTCAAGGAAGGCATAGACCTCAAGCGTCACGTCTTCGTAGGTGGGCGCGACCTGCATGGTCTTCGGTTCGCCCTTGAAATGCATCAGGCACAGGTCCGCCCCCGTTGCCGCAACCACTCCGGCCATCGCCGGGTAGAAGGTCATCGCGGCGACGTCATTCACCATGCCCGCCCCCGCAGACACCGCCGCCTCGGCGACCGGAGCCTTGCGCGTGTCGATGGAGATCGGGGTGCCCTGCCCCTCGGCCCGAAGCGCGGCGATCAGCGGGCCGGTGCGGGCAACCTCGTCCGCCACCGGCACCTCGTCCGAACCGGGGCGCGTGCTTTCTCCGCCGATGTCGAGGATATCGGCCCCTGCCCCCGCCAGCGCACGGGCCTGCGCCAATGCGGCTTCGGGCCGGTCGAACCGGCCCCCATCGGAAAAGCTGTCGGGCGTCACGTTGAGAATCCCCATGAGCCGCGGCGCGTCCATCGCCAACCCCAGAAGATCCGCGCGTGGCGCCGTCAGCCGGTCCCGCACATCCGCCGCAATATCGGCGGCGGGGATCAGCCCTTCCGAGCCGCCCTTCACCAGAACCTCGGCGTGGGTGAACCAGCACCAGCCGCCCGCAAGCGTCAGGGCATGGTCGGGGCGGACGGGATCGCATTGCGCGATGGGGCGGTAAAGGATCATGGGGCCATATCTTGGTGTCGGCCTCCGCCTTGCGGCGTCAGCGCCTTGGCCGGTGTTCTTGCTGCGGAATGCCGCGCTTGGCAAGCGCCGCCGGTCAGGCGGTGACCACCGGCACGCGGCTTCCTGCCGGAACGGAAACAGGTCCGTGAACGACAAGCTCGGTCGCGGCCATCGTCTCGGCCAGCCAGAGCGCCAGCGCCAGACCGTCGCCGCTGGCGGCTTTCGGGCCGTCGGGCGTATCCAGAACGATCTTCGAGGGTGCCCAGACGATCATCTTGCCATGCTTCATCGCCCAGTCGATTTCCGTCCGCGTCCCGACCACCACGCAGCGGTCGTCCCGGGCGGCAAGGGCCCAGGCGTTCTGCTCGATCGCAAGAAGGTCGATGCGGCGCTGGGTCGGGCGGTGGCCGGTCACGGCGCGCGGAAACTCCGGCAGGCCCACGGTCAGGATCACCGGCAGGCCGCGTGCGGCCAGCGCATCAAGGCGCCGGGCAAGGTCGGGTGCGGCAATGGTTGCGTTGTCCAGATAGGCGACCACCGGATGCAGCGCGGTTTCCGACCCGTCATCGGCGGTGGCCTGCGTCGGCACCGCCGCCCGCGACCGGACGATTTCCACCCCAAGCGCGCCGGGGCCACGGTCAAGCTTTTCGACCCGGACGAAGACCCGCATGGCCTGCGGGGAATGGAGGATGCGTTCGGCCACCCGTTCCGCCAGCGTTTCCAGAAGGTTCAGCCGTTCGGCCGCCAGTTCATGGGCGATCGCCTCGGCGATCCGGTCATAGGACAGGATCCTGTCCACATCGTCGTCGATGGGCGCCGACTGCGGCACCACCTCGACCACGATGTTGAAGCGCAGGCGCTGTTTCTGGCCGCGTTCCTGCTGGAAGGCGCCGATATCCGCCTCGACGATGTGATCGCGCAAGGACAGCCGGTCGCGCGGATCGCCGCCTGCCGAGGCTTCGGCCCGCTCCTCGGGATGGCCGAAGGCCAGGCGAATATCTGTGGTCATGGAGGGTGCCCCTGTCGGTGGTGGTCGCGCGAAGGTATAGGCGCGGCCCAAGCCGGAATACAGCCGGAACACGCCGCAATTGGCAACAGGCGCGACGCCGCCGCGCGGCGGGCGGGTGCCAGGGCCCGGCCCCGCCCCGACCTGCCCGTTACGCGACGCTGTCAGTTCATCGCGGTCCGCATCGGCTGCCGATAGAACAGATGCGCGCCGATCGTCGCCGTGTGGGCGAACTTGCGCGACCAGACCGGACGCACCGCAGGTGTGTGGAAATGGGTGGCCCCTTCGGTCAGGAGACGCGGCGCACCAGCGAGCATGGCGGATGCGACACGCTTTGCGCGATCCCAGGCGCCAAGGTCGGTGATCGCATCCGAGCGGCCATCGCAGACATAGGAAAAGGCACAGCTGCCCGAGCCGGTCTGGTTGACGACGCCACAGATCGAATTGGGATAGCTCGGGAGTTCGGTCCGGTTGAGGATCACTTCGGCCACGGCGGCCTGCCCCCTGATGGATTCGCCCCGCGCCTCGAAATAAAGCGCCGTTGCGAGGCAGCGGAACTGCGCATCGCTGCGGGCTGCGGCATGCGAAGAGAGCCAGGCACCGTCATAGGTCGGCGCCGCTGTCCCCTGTCCGGCCGCGCCGGCACGGGCAATGCCGGCCGCTGCCCTTTCCTTTTTCGGTGCCGGCGTCGACACCGATCCAGAAGGGGCAGCAATCGCCGCCATGCGCTCGGGCGACACGGCCTTCATCGCGGTTTTTTCCTGCCCGAACAGCGCCACCATGGCATCGGTCGTCCTTTGGGCAGAGATAGTGGATTTGCCTGCGTCGGTTTCGGCGCTTGCGCCTCCGGCAAGGGCAAGGGCCAGCAAGGCGACCCCGCACCCGGTCTTCAGCATGGACATCAAAACTTCCCGTTCAGCTTCGTCAAGCCACGGCCCCCACAGGCTGCGACGGGGCGGACTTAACGGAAATCCGCCGCGACGTCCACCCATTGGACGCAAAAAATGGCCGGCCTGCTTTCGCAGGTCGTGCTGAACGAATCATTAATGTCGGATGGAAACCGCCGAACACTGGCAAGATATCGCCGTCTTGATCGCGTTCATAGCGAAATGTTGTCTTCCTTCGGGTCAAGCAGCGCAAAATGTGCCGCCGCCAGCCGGGCCACCGGAACCCGGAACGGCGAACAGGACACATAGTCGAAACCCGACTTGCGACAGAAGGCGATGCTTTCGGGATTGCCGCCATGTTCGCCACAGACCGACAGCGTGATCCCGGGCTGGGTCCGCCGTCCGCGGGCGGAGCCGATCAGCAGCAACTCCCCCACCCCGTCCACGTCAAGCACGTGAAACGGATCCTCGGGATAGACACCAAGGCCGACATAGGCACCCATGAACCGCCCTGCATCGTCGCGCGACAGGCCATAGGTCATCTGTGTCAGGTCATTGGTGCCGAAGGACATGAAGGCCGCGTGATGGGCGATCTCGTCAGCCCGCAGGCAGGCGCGCGGCGTCTCCACCATCACCCCCAGCCGGTAATCGAAATTGACGCCGGTTTCCGTGCGCACCGCCGCCGCCACCGCGTCGATGCGGGTCTTGACCAGTTCGACCTCGCGTTTGGCCGACACCAGCGGGATCATCACCTCGGGCACCACGGGTTTCGCGCGGCGGCTGATCTCGACCGTGGCCTCGAAAATCGCGCGGGCCTGCATTTCATAGATCTCGGGGACGGTGATCCCCAGCCGGACGCCACGCATCCCCAGCATCGGGTTGAACTCGGACAAAGCCTCGACCCGCCGTGTCACCTCGGACAGCGGGCGGTCCAGCGCCTCGGCCAGCTCGCGCATCCCCTCGCGGTCATGGGGCAGGAATTCATGCAGCGGCGGATCGAACAGCCGGATGCAGACCGGCAGGCCGGCCATGATGTCGAACAGCGCAGTGAAATCGGCGCGCTGCATCGGCAACAGCCGGTCAAGCGCGATGCGCCGGTCGGTGGCGGTATCGGCAAAGATCATCTCGCGCATGACGGTCAGGCGGTCTTCGTCGAAGAACATGTGTTCGGTCCGGCACAGGCCGATGCCCTCGGCCTCGAACATGCGGGCAGTGCGGGCGTCCTCGGGTGTGTCGGCATTGGCGCGGATGCCGATGTCGCGGACGTTGTCGGCCCAGTGCAGAAGCGTGGTGAACCATTCGTCCAGTGCGGGTTCCAGCATGTCGGCCACCCCCGCCAGCGCCTCGCCGCGGGTGCCGTCAACGGTGATGATGTCGCCTTCGCGGAAGATGCGGCCATCGGGCGGGTTCAGCGTGCGGTCGCGCGGGTTCATGCGGATGTCGCCGGCGCCGACGATGCAGGGCAGGCCAAGCCCGCGCGCGATCACCGCCGCGTGGCTGGTCATGCCGCCACGTTCGGTCAGCACCGCCACGGCGGCATGCATGCCGCGAATGTCCTCGGGCGCGGTTTCGCGCCGCACGAGGATGCACGATTCCCCCCGCGCGGCCGATGCCTGGGCATCGGCGGCCGTGAAGACGATCCGCCCCGTCGCCGCCCCCGGACTTGCGGCGATCCCTTTGGCGAAGCGGTCGCGCGGCCCGCGCGGATCGACCTGATGGTGCAGAAGCTCGGAAAGCGCCCTTGGCTCGATCCGCAAGAGTGCCTCATCGCGGCTGATGATGCCGTCCTTGGCAAGGCTCACCGCGACGCGGACCGATGCGCGCGAGGACCGTTGCACCTTGATCGCATCAAGCACCCGCAGCCTGCCGTCTTCCAGCGCGAATTCGATCTGCATTTCCTCGCGCAGCTTGGCGCGCGTCGCCGCCCCGTCGCGAACCAGCGCCTGAAAGACCTCGGGCGCCGCTTCCTCCAGCGAGGCGCCGCGCGGGTCGCGGGTCAGGTAAAGCATGTCCTGCGTGACATTGCGGCCGATGGTCTGGCCACGGAACCGGCCGGTGATCTGCGGCACGCCGGTCACGGGTTCGACGAACTGGATCGTGCCAGATCCGCAAAAGCCCGGCCCTGTCGACAGCACCATTTCCTGAACGATCAATCCCAGCGGCGCCTCGGCGGGCGCACCCTTGGCCTGCCGCAAGAGCCGCGCGGTGGTGCCCTCCCAGGCCCGCGCCATGGACCGCAGCACCTCGGCCAGTTGCCGCCCGGGCGATTGCGGGAAGGGATCGTCGGTTTCGGCCTCGTAGGCCGCCAGCGCCGCCGCCAGCGTCGGGGCCGAAGGGGCGGCGGAAAACATGTCCGGGTCCAGCCGCGCGACATGGATCGCATAGGTCTGGATGAAGCGCAGGTAGATCGCATCGGCGATCGCCGCTCCGTGGGTTTCCGTCAGCGCGGCGTGGCGCGCGGTATTCATGCCGATGTTGAGAATCGTCCCCGGCCCGCCCCATTCGGGGTTTGCGGGCGAAGGTCGGACGGCGACCAGCGGATGCGCCCCGAAACATTCCGCCAGCCTTGGCGTTTCCAGCACCTGTCCCGCCGCGATGGCTCGCACGGTCTCGGTTGGCAACGAAACAGTGCGCGGCACCGGCATGTCGAGCCGGATCAGCCGTTGCAGGCATTTCGCGCGCCAGCCGTGCCGCGCGGTCTCGACCGGGGCGCCGGGCGTGATCTCGACAAAGGGGCATGGCTCGGCTGGTTTCTGCACTGCGGCGTCTCCTGATGACGCGCAGCATACAAAGGGCCGGTCGCGGGGCAAGGAAAACTCTGCCCCGCACATGAAAGACGGCACGGAAATCACCGGAAACGGGCGGGGCGGTGCAGATACGCCCCGCCCCGGCCCTTTCTCAGCCCTCGATCCGGGTCAGGTCGGCCACCGACAGGCAGATCTGGCGGATGCGCGACAACAGGTTCAGCCGGTTGCGGCGCACCACGGCATTGTCGCTGTTGACCTGCACAGCCTCGAAGAACGCGTCGATCGGCGCGCGAAGGCTGGCCATCGCCGCCATCGCCTGCCCGAAGTCTTCCGCCGCCATCGCCGGCTTGATCCGCGCCTCGGCGGCATCAAGGGCGGCGAACAGCGCGCGTTCCTCGTCGGTTTCTGCAAACTTCACATCGGCGCCGTAGCTGTATTCGACGCCATCCTTTTCCTCGGCCTGGGTCAGGATGTTGTTGGCACGCTTGAAGCCCTGGATCAGGTTGCCGCCATCCTCGGTCTTGAGGAACGCCGCCAGCGCCTCGGCCCGTTTCACCAGCAGCGTGAGGTCGTCGTTGCCGGGCCCCGCGGCGCTTGTCGCCGCAGACGGCAACGGAGCAAGGCAGGCGTCGATCACGTCATGGCGGATGCCTTCGTCGCGGAGGTGGACCTTGAGGCGGTCGTGGAAGAAGGCGAGGAGGTCTTTTGCTTCAGGTTCTGGGAAGGTTGCTGAGAGATTGGGGTTCGCGTCCATTGCCCAACGCTGACGGGCGCTCTCATTCATTGTCAGTGCTTGTCTGATGTATTGTATCAGGCTCAACCGGACTTGGTTCGCAACAATAATGCGAATGGCTCCAATTGCAGAACGACGAAGGGCATAGGGATCTTTGCTGCCTGTCGGCTTCTCATTCAAAACCCAAAAGCCGGTAAGCGTGTCCAACTTCTCTGCCAATGAAACTGCAATCGCAGTCACCTCATTTGGAACTGCATCTGATGGACCGAGTGGCGCGTAATGTGATGCACAAATCTCTGCAATGTGCGCAGGATGCCCTTCATGTAACGCGAGATAGCGGCCAATTACTCCTTGAAGCTCCGGGAACTCACGAACAGTTTGTGTCCGCAGGTCAGACTTCATTATATAGCAAGCTTCTTTTGCATCTTCCTTCTTACCACCCAAATCAGAGACTATTTGCTCCGACAAGCTGCTCAGCCGGGGGATGCGGTCCCAAATACTGCCAAGGCTGTTCTGGTAGGTTACTAATGCCAGCATCGCAGTCATTGCACCTAGCGATTCACTATCGACAGTTCTTATGTCGTTTTCCCAGAAGAATTTCGCATCCGACAGCCGCGCCGACAGGACCTTGAGGTTGCCCTTCAGGATCGTCGCGCCATCGTCGGGGGTTTCGCGGTTGGCCACGGTCACAAAGCCTTCGATCCGGCCCGTGGCGGGGTTTTTCAGCGAAAAGAACTTCTGGTGCTCCTTCATCGAGGTTTGCAGCACCTCGGGCGGCAGGTCGAGGAAGGCATCCGGGATGCGACCCATCAGGACCACGGGCCATTCCACCAAGCCCGCGACCTCGGTCAGAAGGCCCGCGTCAGGCACCATTTCAAGCCCGGCGGCGAAGGCGGCGTTCTGGGCATCGGCGAGGATATGCGCCTCGCGTTCGGCACTGTCGAGCATGACCTTGGCGCGCAAGAGCTTCGCGCGGTAGTCATCGAAGGAATGCACGGCAAAGCGTCCCGCACCCATGAAGCGATGGCCCTCGGTGGTGTTGCCCGCTTTGATGCCGTCCACGTCCAGCGCGACGACCTCGGCCCCGGCCTCGGTGGTCATCTGGCAAAGGATCGTATGCAGCGGGCGCACCCAGCGCAACGAACCCGACCCCCAGCGCATCGACTTCGGCCAGGGGAAATCGCGGATCGCGGCTTCCAGCACCTCGGCCACGATGGCCTGTGCGCTGCGGCCCGGCTTTTCGATGACGGCAAACCAGACTTGCGCCTTCTTGTCGTCGCGCAACTCAAGCTGATCCTTCGTCAGGCCGGTCGACCGCAGAAAGCCCTCCAGCGCGGCGGCGGGGGCGTCGGCGCGGGGGCCCTTGCGTTCCTCGCGCACCGGGCGGCTTTCCGCGGTCAGCCCCTCGATGGTCAGCGTCAGGCGGCGCGGGGTGGAAAAGGCCCCGGCGCTGGCATAGGTCAGCCCGGCCTGAACCAGACCGTCGGTCACAAGGCGCTTCAGGTCTTCACGCGCGCGGGCCTGCATCCGGGCCGGGATTTCTTCGGAAAAGAGTTCGATCAGCAGATCGGGCATGTCAGTTCCCCGTGCCTTCGGCGCCGCTTTCGGCCGTATCGTTGAGTTGCTGCCAGGCATAGGCCCGGCCATCGGGATAGACCGCGACGACGCGATCGACGCCGGGGTGGATGTTCTTTTGCGACAGGAACGCCACCGCCGCCCCGGTTTCCAGATCGGTGCCGATGCGGTTGGCGTCAAAGCAGTCGAACCAGCCGGGCGCGATGGTGGGCGTCGGGTGGGCGTAGACGACGTAGGTTTCCGTCAGCGTGGCGATGGCGGTCTGGCTGTGGAAACAGGCCCGGAACCGCAGCGGCGAGCTGTCGGCGTCGATGCCCTGGAAGGCGTCGGACAGCATCGGTTCCGGCGTGCCGCCGCCGATGGGGGTCAGAAGGATCGTCGCTGCCGGGGCATCGGCCGGCACGGCAAAGTAGAAGGCATAGACCTGCTGGTAGTAGATGAGCGCGCCGACCAGAAGTGCGATGACCACGAGAAAGCCTCCGACAATGCTGCCCTTCATGCGCCGGCCACGGCGGCGCCGCCCCCCGCCTCGGTGGTGACGAAGGCATCGGCGCATTTCTTCGCCAGCGTCCGGACTCGGCCGATATAGGCCTGCCGTTCGGTCACGGAAATCACGCCGCGCGCGTCCAGAAGGTTGAAAAGGTGGCTCGCCTTGATCGCCTGGTCATAGGCCGGATGTGCCATGACGATGGTGCGCCCCGCCTTGTCGGGCTGCGGGGCGGCAAGGATCCGTTCACATTCGGCCTCGGCGTCCTTGAAATGCTGGAACAGCATCTCGGTATCGGCCTGATCGAAGTTCCAGCGCGAATATTCCTGTTCGGTCTGGCGGAAGACGTCGCCATAAGTCAGCGGGATCGGCGCGTCGGGGTCGTTGAAGGGCATGTCCATGACATGATCGACGCCCAGCACATACATCGCCAGCCGTTCAAGCCCGTAGGTCAGCTCGCCCGAGACCGGCTTGCAGTCATGGCCGCCGACCTGCTGGAAATAGGTGAACTGCGACACTTCCATGCCGTCGCACCAGACCTCCCACCCGAGGCCCCAAGCGCCAAGGGTCGGGGATTCCCAATCATCCTCGACAAAGCGGATGTCGTGCAGGCCAGTGTCGATGCCGATGGCATCAAGGCTGCCCAAATACAGCGCCTGCAACTGGGGCGGCGAGGGTTTGATCAGCACCTGGTATTGATAATAGTGCTGAAGCCGGTTCGGGTTTTCGCCATAGCGCCCGTCGGTCGGGCGGCGCGAGGGCTGGACATAGGCCGCGGCCCAGGGGCGGCTGCCCAGCGACCGCAGCGTGGTGGCCGGGTGGAAGGTGCCCGCCCCCACCTCCATGTCATAGGGTTGCAGGATCGCGCAGCCCTGCCGGGCCCAGTAATTCTGCAGCCTCAGGATGATTTCCTGAAACGAACGGGGGGCGGTATCGGCGTTGGTCATCGGGTCTTGCCTGTGGCTGAAAGGCCGTCGATCGGCCATCGCGGTTCCGGGGCGTTTGGCCGTCTTACTAGGCAGTCGCGCGCGCCAAGGCAACAGGGGGCTGGGGGACGCAAGGCGGCCCTGACCGGGCCTTCAGCAGCTTTTGAGGGGTGACGTTCTGCGCCAACCTGCTTAGGGTCTGCACCGGATTCGGGGAAAGGCCGGCATTGGCGGCGCGGCCTGCAGGGCCAACCCCGGGAACAAGGGCAGTTTCGGGCAGGGCAAATGCGGCAGTTTATTTTGGGATTGGGGCTGGCGCTTTGCGTCACGATATCGGCCGGACAGGCGCTGGCTCAGGATGTCTGGCTCCAGATCGAGGCGCGACCGACGAAGGCCGAGGCCGAGGACCGCGCCCGCGCCTATGCCGGCCTGTTCGACAATGTTCGCGGTTTTTCGCTGGGAAATGGCTGGTTCGGGATCGTGCTTGGGCCGTTCTCGCGGGATGAGGCCGAACGGCAGCTGAAGCTGCTCAAAAGCGAACGGATGATCCCGCGCGACAGTTATCTGGCCGAAGACAAGGCCTTGCGCGATCCGTTCTGGCCCATGGCGGTTGCGCCGCGCGCGGGCAGCGGCACGGCGGACGGCACGGCGGATGGCACGGCGGACGGCACGCAGGATGCGGTCACGCAGGGCGAGGTGGCGCGGGACGAGGGCGCCCAGGATGGCGCCGCCGCCGGCCAGGTCGCTGACGCCCCCACCACCGATGCCACCCCCCTGCCGCAAGGTGGCGCCGCCACTGCGGAAACGCTGGCCGAGGCGCGCGCCGCCGAAGCCCGGCTGTCGCAATCCGACCGCGAACTGATCCAGAGCGCGCTGCTCTGGAACGGGGTCTACGCCGGCAAGGTCGATGGCGTCATCGGGTCGGGCAGCCGCAAGTCGATTGCCGCCTGGCAGGACATGGCCGGCCACGAGGCGACCGGAGTGCTGACCACGGCGCAGCGTCAGGCCCTGACCGATGGCTACAGGGCCGAACAGGCAGCACTTGGGCTTCAGACCCTGCGCGAGGAAGAGGCTGGGATCGAGATCACGATGCCCTTGAACCTTGTCGCTTTCAAGGGCTACGAGCCCCCATTCGTGCAGTTCCAGGGCAAGACCGGATCGGGATACCAGGTTCTGCTGATTTCCCAGCAAGGCGACGAGAATACGCTGTTCGGCCTTTACGATATCATGCAGACGCTGCAGATCGTGCCGCTGAACGGTGAACGTGAACGCCGGAAGTCGGCCTTCGTGCTGACGGGCGCCAATGATGATGTCGCCTCATACACTCAGGCCGAACTGCGCGGCGGGCTGATCCGTGGCTTCACGCTTGTCTGGCACCCGAAGGACGCGGCACAGGCGGCACGCGTGCTTGACGCAATGAAGTCGAGCTTCAAGCCCTTTGGCGACAAGGCGCTTGACGAAGGGCTGGGCGAACCCTCGGCCACGCCAGCAGCCGATCTGGTCTCGGGGCTGGAGGTGCGCAGGGCCATTGCCTCGCAAAGCGGCTTTTATGCCGATGCACAGGGCACCGTCGTGACAACGGCGGATGTGGTGCAGCATTGCAGCCGCCTCACGCTTGACGAGGTTCACGAGGCCGAATTGCTTCTGGAAGACAAGGCCACGGGCCTTGCGATCCTTCGCCCGCGCGAGGCTCTGGCACCGCCGAGCCATGCCGCCCTTCAGGTGAACCTGCCACGCAGCGGCGTCGAGATCGCCGTTGCCGGCTATTCCTACGGCGATACGCTGGAGGCGCCGGTCGTGACCTTTGGCACCCTCGCCGGCACGACGGGCCTTGATGGCGAGGCCGACCGGCTGCACCTGACCGCCCATACCCGCGATGGTGATGCGGGCGGGCCGGTCTTCGACACCGCCGGATCGGTGATCGGCGTCCTTCTGCCACGCACGGCCGCCCAGGGGCGCGTCCTGCCCGAAGATACCGGCGCGGCACTCAAGGCCGAACCGATCGCGGCGGCGCTGGCTGCTGCGGGGATCAAACCCGAGACATCGGTGCTGACCGGAGCGATGCCGGCCGAAGACCTTACTCGGCATGGCCGCGAGATGACGGTTCTGGTATCTTGCTGGGAGTGAACCCGACCGCAACGGGGCGATGGTCTTGGCAGCCGCCCCGCGGGGCCGCGAGCTTCGCCAGGCAATGACAGGCAACCGGGCCGCGCCGCCTTCGCGCCGCCCACAAGACCCGGAGCACCCATGCCCTCGACCTGCCCGCCCCCAGCCCAAACCGGCGACGCGCAGCCGGTCGCGCTTGGCCTTGATCTGGGTGGCACCAAGGCCGAAGCCCAGCTTTTTGACAGTCACTGGCGGGTGATCGCGCGGTGCCGGGTCGCCACCCCCGGCGATTATCCGGCGCTTGTCGCCGCCATCGCCGGGCTGATCGGCTGGGGGCGTGCGCAGGCCGGCGGGCCCTTGCCTACCGGAATCTCGGCGGCAGGCCGCGTCCACCCCGGGACCGGCCTTGCCCTGACCGCCAATCTGGCCGCAACCGGCCATCCCTTTCCCGCCGATATCGCCCGCGCAGCCGGCCAGCCGGTGGCCTTTCTGAACGACGGCCAGGCGCTGACCCTGTCCGAGGCAGCGCTGGGTGTGGCACGCGGGCGCGGCACGGTGGCAAGCCTGATCATCGGATCGGGCATCGGCGGCGGCGTGGCCATCGACGGCAGGTTGACAGAAGGCCCCGGAGGTTTCGGCGGCGAGATCGGCCATGTCGCCATCGCCGCGGCCCCGGTCGTGACCCATGGCCTTCCGCTGCTGCGCTGCGGTTGCGGCAGGACGGGTTGCTATGAAACCCTCATCGCCGGCCCGGGGATGGAGAGGCTGGCCCTGCACCTGACCGGCCGCGCCTTGACGGCCCCCGAGGTCGCGGCCCTGCGCGAGAGCGATGCCGATGCCGCGCGTATCTGGTCGGTCTGGTGCGAACTCGTGGCGGAACTCGTGGTGATGCTGACCCTGACGCTTGATCCCGATTGCATCGTGCTGGCGGGCGGGCTGTCGCGGATCGAGGGGCTCGTGCCCGCACTGACCGGCTCTGCGGCCCGCGTGATGCTGCCCGGCTGGCCACTTCCCGATCTTTGCCTTGCCGAAGCTGGCGACGCGAGCGGCGCGCGTGGCGCGGGCTATGCCGCGCTGCAAGGGTTCGCCATGACCCCGGTCACCACTACTCCGACCACAGTGGAGGCGCCATGAAACCCGCAGCCGTCACCGACTGGATCCTGCCTGATCGCCTTTTCGATGGCGAAACCCTGCGGGGCGGAGTGGCGCTTGGCCTCGCGGAAGGCAAGGTGATCGCCCTGTCGGCGGTTGGTGCCCTTCCCGACGGGGCCCTGCCCACCCGGATTTCCGGCATCGTGACGCCCGGCTATGTCGACCTGCAGGTGAATGGCGGCGGCGACGTGCTTTTGAACAACGCGCCCGTCGCCGCGTCTCTGACGACGATCGCCCGCGCGCATCGCCGGCTTGGCACGGTGGCGATCCTGCCCACGGTGATCACCGATGCGCCGGCCGTTCTGGAACGGGCCGTGGACGCGGCCCTTGGCGCAAGGGACAGGCCAGAGATACTTGGCCTGCACATCGAGGGTCCGCACATCAGCCTCAGGCGGCGCGGCACACACGCGCCCGAACACATCCGCCCCTTCGACGACCTCACCCTTGCGCAGGTTGCGCGGCTTTGCGATGCGGGGGTGGCAGTGATGGTGACGCTTGCGCCCGAGGCGGTGAAACCGGGTGATGTGGCGCGACTGGTGGCGCGGGGCGCGATCGTCTCGATCGGCCACACCGATGCCACGGCGGCCGAGGTGCGCGCGCTGCTTGACGAAGGGGCAAGCGCCTTCACCCATCTCTACAACGCCATGTCGCAGATGCAGGGGCGCGCGCCCGGCACGGTCGGCGCGGCGATCAACTCGACCGCGCATGTCGGCATCATCTGCGACGGCCACCACGTCGCCGACGAAATGATCGGCCTCGCACTGCGTGCCCGCCCGCTGCCGGACCGGATGTTCCTTGTCTCGGATGCCATGAGCACGGTCGGCGGATCTGACCGTTTCATGCTCTATGGTCACGAAATCCGCGTGGAAGACGGGCGGCTTGTGAACACCGAAGGGGCGCTGGCCGGCGCACATGTAACCATGGCTGAAAGCGTCGCCCGACTGATCACCGTGCTCGGCCTGCCGCCGCAGGAGGCACTGCGGATGGCGGTCACGGTGCCGGCTGGGCTGATCGACCGGTCGGCACTGGCACGGATCATGGACCGGCCGGCGCGGGATCTTCTGGTCCTCGGGCCGGACTGGATGCCGCAGGGCACGCTTGCCGACAATTTGCCTGAAAGCGGCCCCGCAGCCTGAGGCAGCGTGCGGGCCGGCCGCCTCAGGCCACGGCCCCTGCCCTGGTCACGCCATCGCGGCCCGGGGCGTCAGGACACGAGCACCGGGGTCATGTGGATCACCGTCGGGCCATCGGCCACCAGCGCCTGCCGAAGGGCTGCGCGCAAGTCCTCAAGGCTTTGCGGCGCGGCCGTGTGGCAACCCCAGGCGCGGGCAAGGGCGATGAAGTCGGGGTTGCGGGCAATGACCGCGTTCGGCGCGATCTGCGAGCGCTGCATCGATTCCTCGATTTCCTTCAGCTTGCCGTTGTCCCAGACAAGGATCGGCAGCGGCAGGCCAAGTTCGACTGCGGTGCCCAGTTCCTGGATGGTATACTGGAATCCGTAGTCCCCGGCGATCGCCACCACCGGGCGGGCGCGCAGGCCGGCCTTGGCACCGATGGCCGCAGGCAGCGCATAGCCCAGCGTCCCGTAGCCCCAGGGGTGGTGCCAGAGGCCCGGCGCTGGCAGGTCCAGCGCCTCGTTGGCGACATAGGCAAACTGGGTCATGTCAGAGAAATACATCGTATCGGGCGGCAGCGCCGCCTGGATCGCCTCGGCAATGGGCAGTATGCCGGGACGTTCGGCATCGACCTCGGCGCGGAAGCGGGCGCGGGCCGATGCCACTTCAGCGGCGGTCCAATCGCTTGTCCCGGGGGCCAGGCGTTCGGCAAGCGCGGCCAGAACATCGCCCGCATCCCCGCAGATCGAAAGGTCAGCCGGGTGGATGTCGGTCAGCTCGCCCGGGTCCAGATCGACGCGGATCAGCGGGCAGAGATGGCCCAGGTGATCGCGCCAGAGGTCGGTTTCGGCAAGCTCGGTCCCGATGGCGATCACCAGATCGGCGCGGGCGAAGATGCTGGCGCTGTCGGGCCGGGCAAGGGTGGGGCCGAAGTGCAGGGGATCGCCCGGCGCCGGGATGCCGCGCCCTGCCCCGGTGACGAAGCTGGCGGCATGACGGCGCGCCAGAACCGCGCGGGCGGCTTCATGCCCGCCCACCGCGCCGCCGCCGAAGATGAAAAGCGGGCGGCGGGATTTTTCGATCATGCCTACTGCCTGCGCCACATCCGCCGCGCGAGGACGTTCGGGCAGGTGCGGCGCGGGGCGCGCGGCCTCGGCCGGAAGGCCCAGAACCTCGATCGGGACGTGAATCGCCTTCGGGCGCGGGCGGGCGCAGGCGAATTCGGCGAAGGCCCGGTCGATCAGCCGATAGGCGCTCGACGCCTCCATCGCGGTATGGGACCAGTCGCAGACCGTTCCCGCCGCAGCTTCCTGATCGCGCATGTCGTGAAGTCGCGCCTTCCCCATCTTCAGATCGCCCCGGTTGAGGCAGGACGCAATGACCAGCACCGGCACGCTGTCGGAATGCGCCTGCCCGAGCGGCGTCAGGATATTCGTCAGTCCCGGCCCGGTGATGACATAGGCCACGCCCGGCTTCCCCGTCGCGCGGGCATAGCCGTCGGCCATGAACCCCGCCCCCTGTTCGTGCCGCGCAAGGACATGGGTGATCCCTGCTTCCTCGATCCCGCGATACAGCTCGACGTTATGGACACCGGGGATGCCGAAGATCACCTCGACCCCGCGATCCTTCAGCATATGGGAAATCTGCGCGCCAAGCGGGCGGGTGGGCATCGGGCGTCTCCTTGCGGTTCTTGTTTGCCGGCCGGAGCGTCCTTCGGACAAACGCGCATTGTCAATGCCGCGAGCGACATTGCACCGGCGGGGACGGATCATGCATGGGGGCAGAGGCGGTCAGCCCGCGTGGTGGAGCGTTGCGAAAAGCTGCGGATCAAGGCTTTCGGCGGCGAAGGTCGGGCCTTCGGTCAGGACCGACACCGCGTCATGGCTGTGCAGGCTTTCCTGATGGCTGGCCGCGATGCGGAAATCGCCGATGCGCGGATCGGACAGCAGTTCCTTGGCGAAGGCGCGCACCGCGTCTTCAACGAAGATCGGATTGGCGGCGTTCAGTTCCGCGAAGGCCTGTTCATCCTCGCGCTTGACCATCACCTGCGTCTCGGTCGGCACGGCGGTGCGGGCGTGGTCGATCAGGTCTTCATACCACAGGCAAGGGCCCGGCTTCGCCTCGACCGAGATCCGCGCGACGGAACGCTGCGAATGCGGTGTCGCCAGTTGCGCGCGCGTCCGGCGGGCGTGTTCGGACAGTTCCAGCGAACAGGGGCAGGTCGAGGAATAGACGTAATCCAGATGGATCATCTGCTTGCGCTGGCCCTTGTGTTCGGAAAGCTCCAGCGCGATGGCGTAATACTGCCAGCCCGACAGGCCCGAACGCAGCGACCTGACCCGCGCCGGAAAGGAAAACCGCATCTGGAGCCGGGCATCGTGGCTGCCCAGATCGGTCTTGTAGTCATCGAGCACCGATTCCATCACCTGAAGGCTGAAGGTCCGTTCGGCATGGCCATAGAAGGACCGCATGATCCGGCTCATGTTGATGCCCTTGGAATGGGCATCAAGGCTGACGGTGCCGGTGACGGATGTTTCCAGCGTCAGATCGCCGCCACCACGGGTATGGAAGCGGATCGGCAGGCGGAAGTTCGAGATGCCGACATGCTGGATCTGGGCTTTCGCGCCGACGATCAGGCTCGACGGGCCGTTCTGAAGGTCGGGCATCCCGGCGCGATAGGCGGCATCGGGGCGGAAATCTTCCGCGTAGCTGCGCGACAGGTCGGGGTAGTTCGAAACCTCGTTCCCCGGCAGCAGGCGGGCGATGGCCGGGTCCAGCCGCGCCACCTCGACCGGGTCGGCGCGTTCCGCCCAGGCCCGCAGCGTCGCCAGCGCCGCTTCGGCGGCGTGGCGGTCGGGCTGGTTCGTCAGGTCGCTCATAACCGTCATCTCGGTCCCTCGTCGGCAAATGGCGTGACGCCCCATCCAGATGGGCGTCCGGCAGGCGCTCATTCAAGCCTGGCTTTGATCTTTACGTCACCGCAACGGAAAAGTTGCATTCTTTTCCCGCCGCCCTGCCAAGTTTTTCCGACAAGGCGGCGGAAAGGTTCAGCCGCGATGGCCTTTGGCCCAGGCCAGCAGGCACAGGATTTCATGCGCGACATGCGCCCCGGCGATGGCGGTGGCCCCCGTGGTGTCATAGGGCGGCGAAACCTCGACCACGTCACCGCCCTTGATGTCGATCCCCGCCAGATCGCGCAGGATCGCCGCCGCCTGCCAGCTTGCCAGCCCGCCCCAGACCGGCGTTCCGGTGCCGGGCGCAAAGGCAGGGTCCAGCGCGTCGATGTCGAAGGTCAGGTAGACGGGACGGTCGCCCAGAATGCCCCTGATCTTTTCCACCACGGCGTGGGTGCCGGTTTCATGCACCTCGCGCGCGTCGATGACGTTCACGCCCAGAAAATCGTCGTTATGGGTGCGGATGCCCACCTGGACCGAGGTGGCAGGATCGACGATGCCGGACTTCACCGCCTTGTAGAACATCGTGCCGTGGTCGATCCGGGTGAAGTCGTCGTCCTTCCAGGTGTCGCAATGGGCGTCGAAATGCAGCAGACTGATGGGGCCGAAGACTTCGGCATAGGCGCGCAGGATCGGGAAGGTGATGTAGTGATCACCCCCCAGCGTGACGCTGGCCGCGCCTGCGGCAAGGATCGTGCGGATATGGGCGGTCAGCCGATCGGGAAAATCGGCGGTTTTCGCGTAGTCGAAGGCCAGATCGCCATAGTCGATGATATCAAGCGCCTCCAGCGGGCTGATCGGCCAGCCGTAGGGCGGATCGAAGGGCTGGAGGCTCGATGCCTCGCGGATGGCGCGCGGGCCGAAGCGGGTGCCGGGGCGGTGGGTGACCGCCTGATCGAAGGGCACGCCGGTCACGGCCACATCGACGCCGGTCAGGTCTTTCGTGTAGCGGCGGCGCAGGAAGCTTGTCGCGCCGCCAAAGGCGTTTTCAAAGGCAAGTCCGCGCCGCTGATCGGCGGTGAAGGCCAGGTCGACCTGGCTTTTCGCATCTTCCAGTCCCATTGGAACTCCGGGCGAAAGCTCGCGCGTCGTTCGGGGCCGGAGACGGCGCTGATCCGGGCGGCGGACAGGAAAGCCTGCCGCGATGGCCCTGTCAAGAACTGGCGCGTCAGCCCGCCAGCGGTTGCGCCCGCTCGACCAGCCGTGCAAGGAAACTGGCACCCACGGGCGCGACCTCGTCGTTGAAGTCATATGCCGCGTGGTGCAGGCCCGGGCCATCGCCCTGCCCCAGGAACAGGTAGCAGCCGGGGCGGGCCTGCAGCAGGTAGGAAAAATCCTCGGCCCCCATTTCGCGCACGGAATTGCCGTCCACCGCCGCATCGCCCGCCACTTCGCGCGCGACATCGACGGCAAAGGCGGTCTTGGCCGCATCGTTCACCGTGGCCGGATAGCCGATGTCATAGTCAAGCCGCAGTTCCACCCGGTGCGCCGCCGCAATCCCCTCGACGATCTCGGTGAACCGCGCCTGCAAGAGCTTGCGCACATCGGCATCGAAGCTGCGGATCGTGGCGCAGAACCGGGCTTCTTCGGGGATGATGTTGCTCGCCGTGCCGGCATGGATCTGCGTGACCGAAACGACCGCCTCTTTCACCGGATTGACGTTGCGCGCGACGATGGTCTGGAGCGCCGCGATCATCGACACCGCCGCCGGAATCGGGTCGATGCAGTCCTGCGGCATCGCGCCGTGCCCGCCCTTGCCCTTCAGCGTGACCCAAGCCGTATCGACCGCCGCCATGATCGGCCCCGGCGTGGTGACGAAATGGCCAAAGGGCGTGTTGGGCGCATTGTGGATCGCATAGACCTCGGCAATGCCGAAGCGCTCCATGATCCCCTCCCTGACCATGACCTCGCCGCCGCCGCCATCTTCCTCGGCGGGCTGGAAGATCAGCGCGACGCGCCCCGAGAACCGCCGCGACTCGGCCAGATAGCGGGCGGCACCCAGAAGCATTGTCGTATGGCCGTCGTGGCCGCAGGCATGCATCTTGCCATCCGTCTTCGAGGCATGGGCGGCCCCCGTCGCCTCGCGGATCGGCAGGGCATCGAAATCGGCGCGCAGGCCGATGGTCGGCCCTTCACCCTGGCCGTTGATGATCGCCACGATCCCGGTCCGGGCGATGCCCTCATGGATTTCATCCACCCCGAAGTCGCGCAGGCGCGCACCGATGAAAGCGGCGGTCCTGGGGCAATCGAAGCCCAGTTCGGGGTTTTCGTGCAGGTGACGGCGCCATGCGGTCATGTCGGGGGTAAAATCGGCGATGCGGTTCAGGACGGGCATGACGTGGACTTCCGGGCTTGGGTCAGGGATATACGGATGCGACACAAGCGCAATTCGGGACAAACCGCAATGGCACAGAGGCCCCTGACCTCGGACGAGGTGATCCACGATCCGCTGACCGACCCGATGCTGCGCCTGCGCGAAATCATGCGCCGCCTGCGCGACCCGATGGGCGGCTGCCCCTGGGATCTGGAACAGGACTTCGCCTCGATCGCGCCCTACACCATCGAGGAAGCCTACGAGGTCGCCGATGCGATCGAGCGGCAGGACTGGCCCGACCTGAAGGGCGAACTGGGCGATCTGCTGCTGCAATCGGTCTATCACGCGCAGATGGCGGAAGAGGCCGGGCACTTCGGTTTCGACGACGTGGCCCGCACCATCGCCGACAAGATGATCGCCCGCCATCCGCATGTCTTTGGCGAGGAATCGCGCGACAAGTCGGCGGACCAACAGACGCTGGACTGGGAAAGGCTGAAGGCGGCCGAACGGGCGAAGCGTGCCGAAGCCGGGGTTCTGGACGGTGTGGCACAGGGTCTTCCGGCACTGACCCGGGCGGTGAAGCTGCAAAACCGCGCCGCACGGGTGGGGTTCGACTGGCCCTCCACCGATGAGGTGCTGGAGAAGCTTGTCGAGGAAACCCACGAGTTGATCGCGGCGCACCAGAGCCTGTCGCAGGACGAGATCACCGAGGAATTCGGCGACCTGCTGTTTGTCATGGCCAACCTCGCGCGTCATCTGGACATCGACCCGGAGGGCGCATTGCGGGCGGCAAACGCCAAGTTCACAAGGCGCTTCGGGTCGATCGAGGCGGCGCTGGCCCAAAGGGGCAAGCACCCGCAGCAGTCGACCCTGGCCGAGATGGACGCGCTTTGGGATGCGGCGAAGCGCGCCGAGAGGGCGGCCAAGGGCTGATCCGAAACCTTTTGTCTTGACCCGAGTATTTTTGTCGGAAATAAGACCCCCAGTCACACCGACCAGAGGTTTCACCGACATGAATGCGCGTATCCTGCTTTCCCTGCCGCTTCTTGCGCTTGCCGTCCCGGCGGCCGCAGAGGAGGTCAACGTCTATTCGCACCGCCAGCCCGAACTGGTGCAGCCGCTGTTTGACGCCTTCACCGCCAAGACCGGCGTGAAGGTCAACGTGGCCTTCGTCGACAAGGGCATGGTCGAACGCCTGCAAAGCGAAGGCGATCGTTCGCCCGCCGATCTGGTGATGACGGTCGACATCGCGCGCCTTACACAGATCGTCGATGCGGGCGTGACCCAGCCCGTCAGCGACAAGGTGCTGGAAGACGCGATCCCGGCCGAATACCGCGACCCGGCCGGCCAGTGGTTCGGCCTGACCAGCCGCGCCCGCGTGATCTACGCCAGCAAGGAGCGCGTGAAGGACGGCGAGGTTACGACCTACGAAGACCTGGCCGACCCCAAGTGGAAGGGCCGGATCTGCACCCGGTCGGGGACGCATGACTACAACCTTGCGCTGATGGCGGCGATGATCGGTCACCACGACGAGGCTTACGCCAAGAAATGGGCGGAAGGCCTGAAGGCCAATCTCGCGCGCAAGCCCGAAGGCGGCGACCGCGATCAGGCCAAGGCGATCTGGGCCGGCGAATGCGACATCGCGCTGGGCAACACCTATTACATGGGCGAGATGCTGGCGAACCCCGAACAGAAGGAATGGGCCGACGCCTCGCGCATCGTCTTCCCGGCCTTCGAAGGCGGCGGCACCCATGTGAACGTCTCGGGCATCGCGATGACCAAGGCGGCACCCAACAAGGACGCGGCGCTGAAGCTGATGGAATTCCTCGTCTCGGACGAGGCGCAGAAGATCTACGCCGAAACCAACCACGAATTCCCGCTGAAAGCCGGGGTCGAACGGTCGGATCTGGTGAAAAGCTGGGGCGATTTCACCCCCGACAGCCTGAGCCTTACAGAGGTGGCGAAGCTGCGCCCGGCGGCCCTGAAGCTGATGGAAGAGGTCAATTTCGACGGCTGACCGGCCACCAGCCCGCAAAGACGAAGCCCCGCCGATACGGCGGGGCTTTTACGTTCGAAAACCGGGATCGGCGTGGTTATTCGGCTGCGATGCTTGCCATTGTCCCACCCACCACCTCTACACCCTCGATCCGTGCAAGACTGTCAAGGTCGGCGACATAGCGGCCGCGCAGGTCGGCAAGGCGCAGGCCCTCGAAAGCGGCCGGCACGGGAAGTTGCGGCTGGCGGGCATGGAAGGCCATCAGCCGGGCGCGCTGACCGGGGGCGAAGCGCCCGCCCGCCTTCAGGTGGCGCTGGATCATGGCAATGGCGCTGTCGGTCACCGGGGCTGCCGGTTCGGGGTGGGCCATCTGCGACAGGCACAGATCGGGCGCAAGCTGCGCAAGGACCGCCATCGGGTCTTGCGGCGCGGCAAGAACGGTGACATGGCGCGCCTCGAGCCCCTCGCGCAGGTCTTCGACAAGGTCGAGCCAGCCGCCATCGAAGCCATAGACCTGCGGCACCAGATCGGCAAAGGGCCGGGTCAGGCTGGCGGTCGCATGCTGCGCCCAGGCATTGGCGAAAAGCTGTTCATAAGGTTGCACCACCAGCACCAGCCGGTCGACGGCCATGCCGAGGGCGTCGCGCAGGTCGCGCGCGCGCGCGGCGGCTTCGGGGTAGAACTGCGCCTTCACCAGCCGGTCGGACTGCGCGCCGATGGCGTGGTCCGACAGGAGCAGCCCGCGCCGTTCGCCGGTGCCGCGCGCTGCCAGCGCCAGTCCGATCCCGGATGCGGCCGCCTTCGCCTCGGCGGCCTCGGTCAGGTCATCCCAGGGCGGGCAAGCGATGTCGTATCCATCTGCAATGATGGTCTGCCGGTTCGCCGCCAGAAACCGCTGGAACATCCGCGACCCGGACGCATGAGTGCCGACGTGAACATTGATCCTATACATATAGCCCCGCATCACGCGCCACCTTCCCCTGGGCACGCTTCTATGCTTTCACCCTGAATGTGGCGCCGATTTGGCGACAATTTGATCCGAATTTGCTGGTCTGCACTTCAATACCGTCAGCCCCTGTAACCCGGAGCACGCATCATGCCGAAGCCGAGAAAGATCATCATCGACACCGACCCCGGCCAGGATGATGCCGTGGCGATCCTCTTGGCGCTGGCCTCGCCGGAGCTTGATGTCCTGGGCATCACCGCCGTTGCGGGCAACGTGCCGCTTTCGCTGACCGAAAGGAACGCGCGGGTGATCTGCGAACTGGCGGGGCGGCGTGACGTGAAGATCTTCGCCGGCTGTGATGCGCCGCTGAGCCGCAAGCTGGTCACCGCCGAACATGTCCATGGCAAGACCGGGCTGGATGGCATCCAACTCCCCGATCCGGACATGGCACTGTCTGCGGGTCATGGGGTGGACTTCCTCATCGATACGCTTCGGTCCGAACCCGCCGGCACGGTCACACTCTGCCCGCTGGGTCCGCTGACAAATATAGCCACGGCCTTTTGCAAGGCACCAGATATTGTTGCCAAGGTGTGCGAAATCGTTCTCATGGGTGGCGCCTATTTCGAAGCTGGAAACATAACCCCCGCGGCCGAGTTCAATATCTTCGTCGACCCGGAAGCCGCTGAAATCGTGTTCAAATCCGGCGTTCCGCTGGTTGTGATGCCGCTCGACGTGACGCACAAGGCGCTGACGACGCGCGCCCGGGTCGAGGCGTTTCGCAACCTTGGCACGCACGCAGGCGCGGTCGTCGCAAGCTGGACCGATTTCTTCGAGCGATTCGACGTTGCGAAATACGGCAGCGAGGGTGCGCCGCTCCATGACCCCTGCGTGATCGCCTATCTGCTGAAGCCAGAGCTGTTCCGGGGCCGCCACATCAACGTGGAAATCGAGAAGCAAAGCCCGCTCACGCTGGGCATGACGGTGGCCGACTGGTGGGGCGTCACCGACCGGGCGGCGAACGCGATGTTCATGGGCGATGTCGATGCGGAGGGTTTTTTCGCGCTGCTCACCGAACGGATCGGGCGGATTTGAAGAGACTTGCGGCAAAGCCCGATCAGGCGTCCTATATTGGGAACATGACCCTTCGTTTCGACAATTCCTATGCTCGCCTGCCCGGCCGTTTCTATGCCCGCCAGGCCCCCGCGCCGGTGCCCGTGGCAACGCTTGTGGCGCTGAACGACGATCTTGCGCGCCGGCTCGGCGCCGATCCGGAAGCCTTGCGCAGCCCCGATTCCGTTGCCTGGCTGGCGGGAAACGGCCTGCCAGACGGGGCCGAGCCGCTGGCGCAGGCCTATGCCGGCCATCAGTTCGGCGGCTGGGTGCCGCAACTTGGCGACGGACGCGCGGTGCTTCTGGGTGAGGTGATCGCCCCCGATGGCGCGCGGTTCGACCTGCAACTGAAGGGCGCGGGGCAAACTCCATATTCCCGGCAGGGCGACGGCCGCGCCTGGCTGGGTCCGGTCCTGCGCGAATATGTGGTGTCCGAGGCGATGGCGGCCCTGGGCGTGCCCACCACGCGCGCGCTCGCTGCCGTCACCACCGGCGACACGATCTGGCGCGATGGCCAGCGCCGCCCCGGTGCCGTGCTGGCGCGCGTGGCCGCAAGCCATATCCGCGTCGGCACCTTCCAGTATTTCGCCGCCCGCCGCGACATGGAAGGATTGCAACTTCTGGTCGATCACGTCATCACCCGCCACCACCCGCAGGCAGATGGTGCGGCGGGGCTTCTTGATGCCGTCGTTGCCGCGCAGGCCAGGCTGATTGCGCAATGGATGGCGCTGGGCTTCATCCACGGCGTGATGAACACCGACAACATGACCGTGTCGGGCGAAACCATCGACTATGGCCCCTGCGCCTTCATGGATGCCTTCCACCCCGATACGGTCTATTCCTCGATCGACCGGCAGGGGCGTTATGCCTGGTCGAACCAGCCGCAGATCGCCGCCTGGAACCTTGCGCAGCTTGCCATGTGCCTGATCCCGGTCATGGGCGAGGAAGCCGTGGCGATCGAGGCGGCCACCGCCAGCGTTCACCGCTTCAAGGATCTATACGAGGCCGAATGGCTGAAGCGCTTCGGCGCCAAGATCGGGCTGGCCAGCCCCACGGCCGCCGATCTGCCGCTGATCGAGGGGTTGCTGTCCGAGATGACGCGGCAGGGAGCGGATTTCACCAACAGCTTCCGCGGCCTGATCGACGACACCGCGCGCGGCAACTTCGCCGATCCCTCGGGATTTGACGCCTGGGCCACAGGCTGGCGCGCCCGGCTGGAGGCCGAAGCCGACCCGCAGACGGTCATGCGCGCCGCCAACCCGGCCTATATCCCGCGCAACCATCAGGTCGAGGCGATGATCGAGGCGGCGGTCGCGGGCGACTTGGCGCCGTTCCATCGGCTGAACGCTGTTCTTGCCCGCCCCTACCACATCCGGCGGGGGGCCGAAGATCTGGCGCTGCCGCCACGACCCGATCAGGTCGTCCAGGCCACCTTCTGCGGAACCTGACGGAGCGCCGGGCCGATGCCGCAGAAACACCGTCTTCCACCGGGAACGAAACTGGCCGGCCCGACCCTCGCCCTGCGGCTGGCCAGCTACAACATCCACAAATGCGTGGGGCTGGACGGCAAGCGCCAGCCCGAGCGCATTGTCGATGTGGTCAATGCCTTGCAGGCCGATATCGTCGCGCTGCAAGAGGTCGATCGCCGCTACGCCCCGCGACCGGCCGCGCTGCCGCCGCGACTCTTGCAGGCGGCGACGCATCTGGTGCCGCTGGATCTGGCGCCCGAAGGTCCGAGCCTTGGGTTCCACGGCCAGACAATTCTTCTGCATCCCCGGGTCATGGTCCAGCCGCCCGTCCTGCACCGCCTGGACCTGCCGGGGCTGGAGCCGCGCGGCGCCGTCTTTGCCGATCTGACGGTCGCAGGGGGGCGGGTCCGCATTGTCTGCGTGCATCTGGGCCTGTTGCGCACCAGCCGGATGCAGCAGATGGAGGCGATCATGGGGCGTCTCGAGGCGCTGGAACCGCTGCCGACCGCGATCCTTGGCGATTTCAACGAATGGTCCACCCGTTCGGGGACCGAACCGTTGAACGGCCCCTTCCGGGTGCATGTGCCCGGGCGCAGCTATCCGGCGGGACGGCCCGTCGCGGCGCTTGACCGGATCGCGCTATCGGCGGAGATGCATCTGCTGGATGCGGGCACGCTCAGCACGCCGATCAGCCGCCGCGCCTCGGACCACCTGCCGGTCTGGGCGGATGTGCGCGCCGAACTGCCCCGGCGCGACACCTCCTGGCCCGATGCGGGCATCAGCGGCGCGGGGCTCAGTTCAGGCCCAGCGCAGCCTTGACGACCGGCAGGCCCTCGTTCCCGTCGAATGTCGTGACGCCGGCAAGCCAGCCATCAAGGATCGCGGGCGCCCTTGCGATCATCGCCTTCGCGGCATCCTGGGGCTCGGCACCATCGACCGTGATCATCCGCATGCCCTGGTTCTCGTAGTCAAGGTTGAAGACCAGTTGCGAGAAGAACCGCGCCACGTTCGGACAGTCTTCGCGGTAGCCGGGGCGTGACAGTGTGTGGACCGTCGATCCGCCGAAATCGGGGCCGAATTCCTCGTCTCCTCCCGAGAGATAGCGGATGTCGTGATCGATGTTCATGGGATGTGGCTCCCATCCCAGAAAGACGATCGGTGTTTCGGTCCTCAGGGCGCGCTCGAGCTGCGACAACATCCCCGCCTCGCTGGACTCGACCACCTCCCAGGTGTCGTCGAAGCCGTGGCGCCTGGCCGCGATCATGTCGAGAAGATACTGGTTCGATCCCGGCTCGATGCCATAGATCTTGCCATCGAACATGTCGTGATGCCTTGCCAGTTCGTCAAAGCTGGTGATGCCCTGATCGTGGACGTATTTCGGCACCGCAAGCGTGAACTTCGCGCCGGTCAGGTTTTCGCCGAGGTCCACGACCCAGCCCTTTTCGAAATATTCCTTGTAGTTCTCGTTCTGAACCGGCCGCCAGTTGCCCTGGAAGATGTCCATGTTCCCTTCCCGAAGCGAGACATAGGACACATCAAGTCCCAGAAGGGATTCACGCGGATCGTAGCCAAGTGCCGCCAGGATCACCTCGGCGGTGGCATCGGTCAGACGGATGTCGGTCCAGCCAAGGTCGGCAAGGCGCACGGCCTTGCAGGCCTCGGGGTCGGTTTCGGCGCGCGCGGCACCGGCAAGTCAGGGCGGCGGTCACGGCGGCGGCCAGAGCGACGACCGAAGCAAGAGAGCAGAGCTTTTTCATGGTTTTTCCCTGTTGTGTCGATTTTGGTTGCATTGAAGGTCTGCGGTTTCAAAGACGAAGACCAGGCACCGGCGTTTGGTCCGGGCACTTGGGTTCAGTCGAAGGTGATGACCGAGCGCGCAAAGCCCCCGCGCCGCAGCCGCTCGAAGCCGTCGTTGATCTGGTCAAGCTTGATGCGGCTGTCGATCATCCGGTCAAGATGCAGCCGGCCGGCAAGGTAGAAATCGACATAGCGCGGCATGTCGACGCGAAACCGGTTCGATCCCATGTTCGACCCCTGGATCCGCCGGTCATAAAGCAGGGCTGCGGCGTCGATCTCGATTCGCTGGCCTTCGGGAACCATGCCGATGATCGTCGCCACCCCCGACCGGCCCAGCATCTCGAAGGCCTGTTCGGCGGTGCGCTTCAGGCCGAGCGCCTCGAAGGCATGGTCTACCCCACCCCGGGTCAGGTCGCGGACGGCCTCGACCGGATCGCATTCTCGGGCATTGATGGCGTCGGTCGCACCGAAGCTGCGCGCAAGATCCAGCTTGGTGTCTTCGATGTCGATGGCGATGATGCGGCCCGCACCGGCGATGGCGGCGCCGTTCACCGCCGCAAGCCCGACGCCGCCGCAGCCGATGATGGCGACGGTGGCGCCCACCTCGATCCGGGCGGTATTGGTCACTGCCCCTACCCCCGTCGTCACCGCGCAGCCGATCAGCGCCGCCCGATCGAGCGGCATGTCGCGGCGGATCTTCACCAAGGCATGTTCATGCACCAGCATCTGCTCGGCAAAGGCCGCAAGCTCATAGAACTGGTGGATGGGCGCCCCACCCCGGGCAAGGCGCGGCGGCTGGCCCTGTGCACGCTGCGTCTCGTGCTGGTGGTCACAGTTGAAGGGGCGGCCCGTGGTGCAATGGGCACAGTGGCCGCAAAAGACCGACAGGCAGGTGATGACGTGATCGCCGGGGCAAAGCCCCGTCACCTCGGCACCGACCTTTTCCACCACGCCCGACGCCTCGTGGCCAAGGATGGCGGGGGCATCGAAACCGTAGTGGCCGTCGATGTAATGCAGGTCGGAATGGCACAGGCCCACCGCCGCCGTGCGGATCAGCACCTCGCGCGGACCGGGGTTGGCAATGGCGACCTCCTCGATCGTCAGTTTCTGATGGGCTCCGTGAAAGATCGCGGCCTTCATCCCGGCTCCTTTTCCGTGAGGGGTGCAGTGGTATCGTGGCGGCACAGGAACGCGGTGATGCGGTCAAGCGACGCGGCGGCTTCGGGCAGTGCGCGATAGAATTCGAACACATGCCAGAGGCCGGGCCAGTCATGGAACTCGACACTGCCACCTGCGGCCGCGACCGCCGCGCGCAGGGCATGGACCTGTTCGCAAAGGATGTCGCGGCTGCCCGTTGTCAGGATCATCGGCGGCAAACCTGCAAGATCTCCGACCAACGGCGAGATCGCGGGATGCGAAAGGTCGGCCGCAGGCGCCGCGTAAAGCCGGGCATAATCGCGCAGGTTCTGCCGGGACAGCGTCGGGTCGTGGCCGTCGTTGGCCAGGCGCTGGTCCGGTGTCAGATCGACCCAGGGCGACAGAAGCGCCATGGCTGCCGGCATCGGCAGGCCCGCGTCGCGCACCGCCTGCGCCAGTGCCAGAGCCAACCCGCCGCCCGCGGATTCGCCCACCAGAAACACCGGCCCGCCTGCCCGCGCACAGAAGTCTTTCCAGGCGACAAGCGCATCCTCCAGCGCCGCCGGATGCCGGTGCTCGGGGGCAAGCCGATAGCGCGGCGCGGCCAGCGCCACCCCCATGCGCTGCGCCAGCGCACCGGCAACCGGCAGGTCGGATTCGGGGTCGCCCGTCACATAGCCGCCGCCATACAGGTAGAAGATCCGCAGCGGCGCGCCGGCAGCCACCCGGGGCGCGACCCGCAGCGCCGGCACGCCGCCCAGATCCATCTGCGCCAGCCCAAGCCCGAAGGCCTTGACCGAGGCCCGCGCCTCGGCACGATAGACCTGCGCGACCTGCTGGCGCATCTCGACCACGTTGGCCTCTGACAGGTGGGCCGGCGCAACCGGAAGATTGTCCTTCAGGAACTGCCGCGCCTCGGCACTGAGGCCGGCATCGTCATTCGCGCGGCGCAAGCTGTCGTCGGGCGGCGGGGCAAGGTTCTGACCCGGCAGGCGCAGGTTCAGATAGCGATAAAGCAGCGCCCGCGCCCGATTTGGCGTGAAGGTCACGGGGTTGGCCACGTTCTGCCACAGCCCGTCGATGAAGATCGACAATTCCTCGGCAATGTCATGCGCTTCGACAGCAGGAAGGCCCATGCCGCGCAGCGCATGGCGCAGGTTGCTGTGGAACCTTCGGTCGAAGGCCTGTTCGATCCGCCCGAGCAGCGGGAAGTTTCGCATGGTGGAATAGATCGCAAGCCAGGTGCTGACTGCCTCGGGCGTCAGGCTGGACGCGGAAATCTGCGCTTCGAGCAAGGCCAGAAGCCGTTCCTGCGGGCTGCGCGCCAATGCCAGCCTGCGGCCGATGTCTGCCGAAAACTCCCGATACATCGCACGGAAGGTTTCCAGCAGCAGCGTCTCCTTGTCGTCGAAATAGTGCTGGATCAGCGCCGGGGCGATCCCTGCCTCGCGCGCGATCCGGTGGACGCTGGCCTGCCCGATGCCGTCCCTGTGGATGCAGGCCCGCGCCGCCGCAATGATCTGGCGCCGCCGAACCGGTTCCATTCCGACCTTGGGCATATGCACGGACCTCGACGGGAAGGGGTGGGTTCGGTGAATCCAAAAGTAATCTGTTTTTGTATTTCCATACAATAAAAACATTTATCATGCCGGCAAGCACCGGCGAGAGCCGAAAAGCCCGCCTTCCCCGGCAACAGATCAGCCGACAGCCGCACCGACACGGGCGCGCGCCGAACATGGTTTTCAATGAAATTTCAATATCTTGAAAAGGAGGCACGGCAAAGCTGCACCAACCGTCGCCATGGCACGGAGCGCGCGCGTGCGCGTGCCATAGTGCGGTGCTCAGCGCCCCGGGCCGGATTGCGCCTCGGCGCGCAGGTCGTCGCCAAAGAGAATCATCGTCGGGCCGGTTCCGGCCACGCCCCGGCGCAGCATCGCCGGCAGATCCGACAGGGTGGCGGGCCGCTCCACCCGCCAGCCGCAGGCGATGGCGATGGCGGCAAGGTCGGGGGTCAGGATGTCGACGCCAAGGGGCGGAATGTTCTTTGCCTGCATATAGGACTTGATCTCGCCATAGCCCTTGTTGTCGTGCAGCATCAGAACAAGCGGCACCCCCGCCTCGGCGGCGCTGGCCAGTTCGCCAAGGACGAATTGCAGACCCCCATCGCCAGACAGCGCCACCACCGGACGGTCCCCCGCAAGCCGGGCGCCCAAGGCCGCCGGCAGGCCGTAGCCAAGGGTGCCGAAACCGGTTGCCGAATTGAAATACCCCCCCGGCTGCGCAGCGGCAAAGGCGGTATTGCCCGCGTAGACAAGCTGGGTCGAGTCCCCGACGATCAGGGCGTCGGGCAGCGTGTCGCGGATCAGCTCCAGCAGGCGCAGATCGCCCTCTGTCGACGCCGGCAGATCGCGCCGCCCGGCCTTGGCCGTCGCTGCCCGGGCCGCGCCGTCATCGGCCTTGCGCGGGCTGATGGCTGACAAGAGCGCCTCGGCCGTCAGTCCGGCATCCGCCGTCAGAGCCAGATCGGGCGCCGGGCCGCGCAGGATCTGCCCGGGCTCGATGTCGGCGCGGATGAAGGTGCCCGGAATGGCAAAGCCGCCGTCTTCGTAGAAATCGTAGTCGGTCGGCCCCATTTCCGTGCCGATGCCCAGCACCACGTCCGCCGACGCGATCAGCGCCCGCGTTGCGGCCATGCTGGGCGACAGGCTCACTCCCAGCGGATGATCGGGGGGCAGGATGCCGCGCGCGTTCGTCGTCATCACCAGCGGCGCATCCAGGGCCTCGGCCAGATCCCGCAGCGCCGCCGCCGCGGCCACGGCACCGCCGCCCGCAAGGATCACCGGTGCCTTTGCCGCCGAAAGCGCCGCCGCCGCCTGTTGCAGCACCCCGGCCGCCGGTGCGGGGCGGGACACGCGGGCCATGCGGCCGGGCATGGGCAGGTGCCCGGCCGGGGCCAGCATCACGTCGATCGGCAGTTCCAGATGCACCGGGCGTGGGCGGGCGCCGTCAAACACGGCGAAGGCCTGCGCCAGCGCCGGCGCCAGTTCCTCGGGCCGGTGGATGGTGCGGCTGAAGGCCGAAACCCCCGCGACCAGCGCCTGCTGGTTTGGCAGTTCATGCAGCCAGCCTTCACCCGACCCCATCCTGCCATGGGCGTTGACGGTCGAAATCACGAGCATCGGCACCGAATCCCCGAAGGCCTGGCCCATCGCGGTGGCGATGTTGGTCATGCCCGGCCCCGAGATGATGAAGCACACGCCCGGTTTGCGGCTGGCACGGGCATAGCCGTCGGCCATGAAGCCGGCCCCCTGTTCGTGGCGCGGTGTCACATGGCGGATGCCGCTGCCGGCAAGGCCGCGGTATAGCTCGACCGTATGCACCCCCGGGATGCCGAAGACCGTGTCCACGCCATAGGCGCGCAGAAGATGCGTGAGATACACGCCGGTGCTGATGTCCATGATATGTCTTATGCCTTTTCCTGCGCCCGGGCGCGTCTGCGCTCAAGTGCTGCCTTTGTCAGAATGACCGTCACCACGATGGTGATCAGCACGACCGAGATGGCCGCGATCGCCGGGTCGATGTTGTCGCGCAAGCCCATCCACATCAGCCGCGGCAGCGTCACCGCATTGACCGAGGTGATGAACAGCGTCACGCCGATTTCTTCCCAGGACAGGACGAAGGTCAGGAACAGCGCCGTCAGGATGCCGAAGCGGATATTGGGCAGGATCACGCGGGTGATGCGGGTGAAAAGCCCCGCCCCCATGCTGCGCGCCGCAAGGTCGATCCGGCGATCGACCTGCGCCAGTGCGACCGAGATCAGCACCACGGCAAAGGGTGCGATCATCACCGCATGCGCCAGCGCAACGCCCGCCCATGTGTCATAGGCGATGAAACTGTTCATCTTCGACAGCGTGATGAGAAAGAAGTAAAGCGTCAGCGCCGACACCACGGGCGGCGCCACCATCGGCAAGAGAGCCAGCCCCATCAACAATCCGGCAAAGCGCGGCTGCAACATCCAGATGCCCAGGCTGAACAGAAGCGCGAGCCCCGTGGCCACGACCGAGGCCACCACGCCGATACGGATCGAAAGCCACGCGCCCTGTGCCCAGGCGGGATTGTCGATCAGCGCCCGGTAATGGCGCAGCGACCATTCCGCATCGGGCACCGACAAGTAGCGCGTCGGCGTGAAGCTGACCGGGATCACCGCGATCAAGGGCATCATCAGGAAGACGGCGACAAGGGCTGCGAGCGTCGCAGCCAGGGGTCCGGGGCGCAGCACGGTCATTTCGATGCCCCCTGCCTGACCTGCCGCATCATCGCAGCAAGAAGGATGCCGACGCCCGCCATCAGGATCACGCTGATCGCCGCGCCAAGGCCCCAGTCCGGGCTCTGGAAGATGCGCAGGTAGATCAGTTCGGCAACCATCACGCTGCGCCCGCCGCCAAGGATCGCCGGCGTGATGAAGAAGCCCAGCGCAAAGACGAAGACCACAAGCCCCGCGCCCAGGATGCCGGGCCTGGTCATGGGCACGAAGACCTGCCAGAAGATCCGCGCGCGACCGGCGCCCATGCCGCGTGCCGCCATCAGAACGCGTTCGTCAAGGTTGCGCATGGAGGAGGCCAGCGGAAACACCGCGAAGGGGATCAGGAAATGCGTCATCCCGACAATGACGCCAAATTCGTTGCGCACCAGCGTCAGCGGTTCCGACAGGATGCCAAGCGACTGAAGCCAGGTGTTGATCAGCCCCTTGTTCGACAGAAGCGCAAGCCAGCCGAAGGCCCGGGTGAGCACCGAGATCCAGAACGGGATCAGGATGCACAGCTCCACCACCAGCCGCTGAAGGGGACTGCCCCGCACCCAGAGCAGCGTCACGACATAGGCGCCCGTGACGGCCCCCGCCGTCACCGCCGCGCAGATCCGCAGGGTGCGCCAGAAGACGGTCAGCACCAGCGGATCGCCCAGGGCCGCCTTGTATTGCCCAAGGCCCGGCTCGGGCAGGGTCACGCTCCAGCGGATGATGCCGAGGAATGGCACCAGATAGGTTGCCACCAGAAACAGCAGCAGGGGGCCGATCAGCAGCAGGAAGCGCGAGGACTGTTTCATCGGGGGCTTTCGGGCGGGCTTTTGGAGATGCCATCCCCGCGCGCGGACGGCGGGGGTGGCGATGGTTCAGGCCGCAAGTCAGGCCCGGACGGCGTCAGGCCGAAATGATCTTGAGGTATTCGTCCAGCGCCGGGCCGTAGTTGGTTTCATACCACCCCATGTCGAGCGGGATCTGCACCGCGAAGTTCGCCGGATCCACGGGGTTGTAGCGCGCCTCCTCGGGCGGCAGCAGCGCATCGGCGGCCGGGTTCGCGGGCCCCTGCCCCAGCATCTTGAACATGATCACCTGCTTGGCGGGATCCTGCGCCGAGGCGATGAACTTCATCGCGTTTTCCTTGCCGCCGGGATTGCCCTTGATCACCGCCATCGCGCCCGGCGCGATCAGGCCCTGATCCCAGATGAACTTCACGTCGCCGCCCGAATCCGTCTCGATCAGCTTGGCGCGGGTCGACCAGATCAGCGCCATCGACGCCTCGCCATTCAGCAGGATCGACTGGCTTTCCGAACCGCCGCCCCAATAGGCAACCACGTTGTCCTTGAACGCCGCGAGCTTGTCATGCGCGCGCTTGAGGTCGAGCGGGTAAAGCTTGTCGGGCGCCACGCCATCGGCCAGAAGTGCGGCCTCCCACATGCCCGCGCCCCATTTGTAAAGCGACCGCTTGCCGGGGAATTTCTCGACATCGAAGAAATCGGCCATGTTCTTCGGCGGGTTGTCCCCGAATTTCTTGGCGTCATAGGCGATGATGTAGCTGTAGAAATAGCTCGACGCCGAATGTTCCCAGCCAAACCCGTCGCGCATCTTCGTCTTGTCGACCACCGCGTAGTCGATCGGCTCGATCATGCCCTTCTTGCCCAGCGCCTCGGCCGAGAACGGGTCGGCATCCACGATGTCCCAGGCGGGCTTGCCGCTTTCGACCTGCGCCGCGATCGCGCCTTCGGTCGGCCCCGATCCGTCCTGCTTCACGGTGATGCCGGTTTCAGCCAGGAAGGCCTGACCATAGGCCGCGTCATAGGCCGCGCCCGCATCGCCGCCCCAATTGACGAAGACCAGCTCGCCGCCTTGCGCAAAAGCCGCGGTGCCACGCAGGCCCAGCACGGTGGTGCCCAGAAGGGCCGCAGCCATCTGGGTGAAGCCGCGCCGGGAAATCTCGCCCCGCGCCGCGCGGAGCTTCAGGATTTCGACCTGGTCCTTCAGAAAGTGTTCATGCATTGTCATTCTCCCGGTTGTGCTTGTCGTTGCAGGTTTGCCGCCCGGGCAGGACCGGGCGGGATCGTCACAGCAGAAAGCCGCGCGTCTCGGGCCAGACGGCCCAGACAGGCGTGCCCGGCCCAATCCCCGACGGAAGCTCGGCAGTGGGCAGGATCAGCGTCAGCCCGGCGCCGCCCGGCGTGCAAAGCGCCAGCCGGGTTTCGGCACCAAGATAGGTCAGGTGGTCAATCCGCGCCGCCACCGCATTGCCCGTATCGGGGCGCGACAGATGCAGCCGGATGTATTCGGGCCGGATCGCAAGGCTGTTGGCCCCCGCCAGATGCCCGGCAGCGGGCGCGCGCAGCACCTGACCTTCGAACCGGCCACCGGCGCCCTGGGCATCCGACGACAGGTCGGCCAGCGGCAGGATGTTGATATCGCCCAGGAACTCGGCCACGAAACGGCTCGCGGGGCGTTCATAGACCTCGCGCGGGGCGGCGATCTGCTGCAGCCGGCCCTTTTCAAATATGGCGATGCGTGTCGACAGTGCCAGTGCCTCGGACTGGTCATGGGTGACGAAGACGAAGGTGGTGCCGGTTTCCTGATGCAGGCGGCGCATTTCGTCCTGCATCTGGCCACGCAGGTTCTTGTCGAGCGCCGAGAACGGCTCATCCAGCAGTAGAACCGGCGGCTGATAGATCAGGGCGCGTGCAAGTGCCACACGCTGCTGCTGGCCGCCGGACAGTCCTGCGGGCCGCTTGTGCCCATGCCCGCCCAGGCCCACCATCTCGATGATCCCCGACACCCGGCGCCGGATCTCGGCCGCGGGCCGTTTCTGCACCTTCAGCGGAAAGGCGATGTTTTCCTCGACCGTCATGTGCGGAAACAGCGCATATCCCTGAAAGACCATGCCAAAGGCGCGTTCTTCGGCCGGGGTCGCGGTCATGTCGCGCCCATCAAGCGTGAGCCGCCCGCTTGTCGGCGCCTCGAAGCCCGACAGGATCATCAGGAAGGTGGTCTTGCCCGATCCCGATGGCCCCAGAAGCGTGAGGAACTCTCCGCGTCCGACGGTCAGGGAAATATCCGACAGCGCCGTGAAGGCCCCGAATGTCTTGCCGACACCCGTCGCGCCGATTTCAGCGGCCCTGTTCCGTGTGGCCTTGATGTCTTCGACCATGCATTCCTCCGCTGCGGGGTGATGCTAGGGTGTCGCGGTCGCATCCGGCAAACGAATTGTTTTCGCCACATCGGCAAACGAAATTGCTCGGTCCGGCGTTCAGTCCATTGGCAGTTCGGCCGCCATCCAGCTGCGAAAGGCCGCAACGGCGGGGTTTGCGGCCTTTTCCGGCGGCACCACCAGAAAGTAGGACCGCGGCGAACGGATGGCGAGGTCGAAGGGCCGCACCAGAAGCCCGCGCGCCATCGCCTCGTGGCTGATGAATTCGTCGCCCATCGCCATCCCCTGCGAGGCCACCATCGCCGAATAGACCAGATTCATGTCGGAAAACCGCTGCCCCGTCCGCGCTACATCCTCGGGCAGGCCGGCCAGCCGGAACCAGTTCACCCAGTCATCGAATCCGATCAGGTGCAGAAGGTTCGCCTGCATCACTCCGGCCGGATCGGGCAGGCCATCCAGCCGGTTCAGCAGTGCCGGGCTGCAAAGCGGCGTGAACTCCACCTCTTTCAGCAGCTCGACCTCCATATCCGGCTGGTTGCCCAGGCCGAAGGCGATGAACAGGTCGACGTCGGGGTTGCTGACATCATCCAGCCGACGCGGCGTGACCAGCGACAAGACCACATCGGGGCAGGTTTCGCGGAAGCGGCCGACCTTGGGGCAAAGCCAGTTCGAGGCAAAGCCCGGCGGGCAACTGACGGTCAGCGTGCCCGTCACCCCGCGCCCCGCCTGACGCGACGCCGATCCCGCGATGACCGAAAGCGCCCGGCGCACATCCTCGGCATAGGCCTGCCCCTGCGGCGTGAGCTCCGCCCGGGTTCCGACGCGGTTCATCAGCCGGAAGCCAAGATCGCGCTCCAGCAGCCGCAACTGATGGCTGACCGCGCTGCGCGTCAGGTGCAGTTCGTCCGCCGCCTGCCAGACGGTGCCGTGCCGGGCAAAGCTTTCCAGCGCCCGCAGCGCCTGTGTCGACGGGATCCGCGTCATCTTCCCCCCATCGCCCCTTCAGGGGCTTTGAGGTATCATAGGCACAAGCCCGCGCTTCGCGCCAGCCTTGGTGAAAAGCATTTGCCGACGCAGACAAAAGGTTTCACTTTCGCCGCGCCCTTCGGCCCGTGTAGCCATAGGGGCAGGCCCATGCCCGCCAGACCAGGAGGCCGCCTTGCCAGCACAGCCCCGTTCAGACGTCCCGCCGCTTTCCGCAGCCCAGGCCACGGCGAGCGACCATGTCACGGCCCGCGCCGCCGACCTGTCCAACTGGTGCGCGACGATCTTCGACCATGGCGAGACCGCCTGGCGCGAATACCGCTCTGCCGCCTGGTATGTCGAACGGTTGCGCGCCGAAGGATTCACCGTCGAGGAAGGATCGGGCGGCATGCCCACCGCCTTTTGCGCCGAATGGCACAACGGCGATGGCCCGGTCATCGGCATGTATGCCGAATATGACGGCATCCCCGGCAATTGTCAGGCGGCCTCAACCCGGCGCGAACCGCGCAAGGGGCTGGGCTATCAGGCGGGCGGCCATACCGACCCGCATTCCGGCCTTGGCATGGCGGGGCTTGGCGGCTTGCTCGCCACCAAGGCGGCGATGGAGAAGCACGGCATCAGGGGCGGCCTGCGCTTTACCGGGGAACCGGCCGAAAAGGTGCGCGGGTCCAAACCGATCCATGCCGCAAAGGGCTATTACGACGGGCTGGCCGCGATCCTGTCCTTCCATCCGTTCTACATGCTGCCGATGTGCAATACCGTCCGCTGGGATACGCATTGCGGCGCCGGCTGGTCGATGATCTACCGCTTCATCTGCGACGCGCCCGAAGGCTGGGGCCGGCACGATGGCGCCCCCATCCCGCAGGCCCATTCGGCAGTGCGGGCGCCGGGCGCCAACGACGCACTGAACCTCATGTTCCTGACCTCCAAATCCTTGCGCGATTCGATGCTGCCGCATCAGGGCGGATGGTCGATATCCGAGGCGATCCTCACCGCCGGTCAGGCGACCGCCGACAACCTGCCCGCCGGGCTGGCCGAAATCCAGTACATGATGCGGGTGCCGACGATTGCCATGGCCGATCAGGTGACGGCCGTTCTGGACCGCAATGCCGAAGCCGCCGCCGCCATGACCGGCTGCCGCTGGGAAAGGCACTGGGTCTGCAAGTCGCGCCCCGGCCTTGCCAACCACGCCATCGCCCGCACCGTCTGGGAAGCGATGCAGTCGGTCGGCGCCCCGTTCTGGGACGAGGGCGCCAAACGGATCGCGCGCGAAATCCAGACGAACCTGGGCCTTGAGCCCATGGAAGAGCCGTTCATCCCGCAGATGTCGCAACTGATCGCCCCCGAAGCTGCCGAGGCGATCCTGCGCCGTGACCTGCCGCCCAGCCAGACACACTCCACCTCGGACGACTACACCGACATGTGCTGGCATGCGCCTACCGCGCGGTTCTATGTCGCGCGTCCCGCGCTTCGGGGTCCGGACGGCTACGCCTATCCGGCCTGGGTGATGAACGCGCTGGGCGGCATCCCGGCGACGATCGACCCGATGGTGCAGACGGCGGCGAAGATTCTCGCCCTTTCGGCGCTGCGGCTTCTGGAAGACCCGGCTGCGCGCGATGCGGCGATGGCCGAATTCCGCGACCGGACGGGCGGCGGCACAGGTGGCAGCACCTGGCTTCCACCGCAATGCGACTACGCACCCCCGATCCACTTCCGCTGGCCCGAATATGTGACAACCCCGCGCGGGCAGGACTGGTGGATCCCTTCCGCCATGCCCGGAGCCTGACAAAGGAGGCAATGATGAACGCACCCGCCCGCAGTGAGCCCTTCAGCCTGCGTCGCCGCGACCCCAGGGGCGGCACCAAACCGCTGGCCAACTGGGGTTTTCGCAACGAAACCGACCGGCTGACCGACGTGCTTCTGGGCAGCCCCGCGCATCTGCGGCACCTGTCGACCAGCTCGCTTTCGCGCAAGCACCTGCGCGAGGCGCCCTGCAACATCCAGGTGGCCCAGGCCCAGCATGCCGAACTGGTCGCCGCCTACCAGCACTTCGGCGTCAAGATCCACATGCACGAACCGACGCCGGAATTGCCGATGCAGGTCTATTCCCGCGACAGCAGCGTGATGACCCCCTACGGCGCCTTCATCACGGCGATGGCGAACTGGTGGCGGCGTGGCGAGAATTATGCCGCTATCCGCACCTATGAACAGCTTGGCATCCCGATCTATGACATGGTGACGGCGGGCACCTTCGAAGGCGGCGACTTCAACGTGATCGAGGAAGGCTGCGTGCTGATCGGTTGCGGCGGCGCCCGCACCCAGGAAGAAGGCGCCCGCCAGGTGCAGGAGTGGTTCGACAAGGAAGGCTGGGAAACCCGGCTTGCCTTCATCGACGAATACTACGTCCATATCGACCTGATGGTGGTGCCGATCGCACCGAAGCTGACCGCCGTCTGCGAAACCTGCACCGAGCCCGGCATCGTCGACTGGCTGAAATCCAAGGGCCATGAAATCATCGACGTGCCCTTCCAGGACACGATGGCGCTGGGGTGCAATTTCATGTCGCTGGGCGGGGACCGGGTTATCGCGCCAACCTCGTCAAAGGTTCTGATTTCACAATTGCGCGCCCGTGGATTCGAGGTTGCAGCGGTCGATATGACGGAAATATCCAAAACCGGCGGCGGTATCCACTGCATGGCGCAGGCGCTCAGGCGGGAAGGATGACCCGGCAGGAGCCACCCGCCCCGGAGGGGGTCACCGCCCTGCTTGACCGGCTTGCAGAGCTTCTTGGCCCCCAGGGCTGTCTGACGGGTGACCGCATCCCGGAAGGGGCGCGCAGCGATGCAAGCCGCAGCGGCCGCAACCTGCCGCTGGCGGTCTTGCGGCCCGCGACCGTCGAGCAGGTTTCACGGGCGCTGGCGCTCTGCCATGCGGCGGGCCAGCCCGTCGTGCCGCAGGGCGGCATGACGGGGCTTGCGGGCGGCGCAAACCCGCGCACGGGCGACATCGCGCTTTCACTCCAGCGCCTGACCGGGATCGAGGAGATCGATCCCGAGGCGGCAACCATGACCCTCAAGGCCGGCACCGTTCTGCAATCCGCGCAGGAAGCGGCGGCGGCGGCCGGCTTCCTTTTTCCGGTGGACCTGGGCGCACGCGGTAGCTGCACGGTGGGCGGCAATATCGCCACCAATGCCGGTGGCCTGCGCGTGATCCGCGACGGCATGACCCGCGACAACCTGCTGGGGCTGGAGGCGGTGCTTGCCGATGGCACGGTGCTGTCGAACCTTGGCAAGACGGTGAAGAACAACACCGGCTATGACCTGCGCCACCTGCTTGCGGGATCCGAGGGCACATTGGGCGTGATCACGCGCGCGGTGTTCCGGCTCCGCCCCCTGCCCCGCGCCCGTTCCACGGCGCTGTGCGCGCTGGGAAATTATGCCGATGTGCTGGCCCTGCTCGCGCTGGCGCGGACCGACCTGCCGGGGCTCTCGGCCTTCGAGGCGATGTGGCAGGACTATTTCGCGCTGAACCAGAGGCTTGCGGGATTGCGGCTCTTTGCCGAGCCGCCTCCCTTCGCCGTGATCGTGGAAGTGCAGTCCGACACGATTGCCTTGCAGGGCTTTCTGGAACGTGCCTTCGACGAAGGGCTTATCGCAGATGCGCTGCTGGCCCAGACAGAATCCCAGGCGCAGGATTTCTGGACCCTGCGCGATGGCCACGCCATGGACAACCACCTGCCCGGCCTGATCAATCTTGATGTGAGCATCTCCGTGGGGCGGCTTGACGATTTCGCCCGCGCCTGCCGGTCGGCGCTGCTGGCGCGCTTTCCCGGCGCGCATGTGTCGTTCTTCGGTCATGTCGGCGACAGCAACCTGCATGTCGCGGTGGCCTTTCCGGACGGCGTCGAGGACAAGGACCATGCGGCGGACGACATCGCCTATGGCCTTGTGCGCGACCTTGGCGGCTCGATTTCCGCAGAACACGGGATCGGCACCCTGAAGCGCGCCTGGCTAGGCCACAGCCGCAGCCCGGCCGAGATCGCCGCCATGCGGGCGATCAAGACGGCGCTGGATGATCGGGGCATCCTGAACCCCGGAAAGGTTCTCTAGGACCGTCCCCCCCGGGGCGACACGGGCGGCCGCATCCGCAGCCGCCCAGCCTTTTCCGGTTCGTTCAGCCGCCCGCAACCAGATGGCCGTCTTCCGGCGACCAGGAGGTGAAAAGCGCCTGCCCGATGCCCAGCGGCAGTCCGGTCAGTTCTTCATGGCCCTTCTGCACGCGGATTTCCTGGCCCTTGGCCGTTTCAAGATAGAGCGTCGCCGTGGCGCCGACGAATTCCTCGCCGATCACGCGCACCGGCACCACATTCACGCCATCGGCCGGCGGGGTCACCGAAAGCCGCATCTTGGTGTCCAGGACGGTGACCGTCGCGGTGCTGCCGACCACCGGGGCGCTTGCAGCATTCGACGCAGAAAGCTGCATCGGGCCGCTGTCGGTTTGCAGCGCGATCCCTGCCCCGCCCACAGACGTGACCTTGCCGGTGAAGATGTTCGACGACCCGAGGAAATCGGCGACGAAACGCGTGCGCGGCGTGCGGTAGATTTCCTGCGGGGTGCCGATCTGCTCGATCACGCCGCGGCTCATGATCACCACGCGGTCGGCCATCGAGAAGGCTTCGGACTGGCTGTGCGTGACATAGACGAAAGTGATGCCGGTTTCGCGCTGCAGGTTCTTCAGCACCGATTGCATCCGCACCTTGAGCGCCGCATCCAGCGCCGAAAGCGGCTCATCCAGCAGCAGGATCTCCGGCTCCACCACCAGCGACCGCGCCAGTGCCACGCGCTGCCGCTGGCCGCCCGACAGTTGCGCGATATTGCGCTCGGCAAATTCGCCGATCTGCATCCGGTCAAGCCACTGTTCTGCGCGGCGTTGCCGCTCGGCCTTGCCGACACCGCGCATCTTGAGCGCAAATTCGACGTTTTCACGCACGTTGAGGAAGGGGAAGAGCGCAAGGCTCTGCCAGACCATCGGGGTATCCCTGCTCCAGGTCGGCAGGTCGTTGATCGGCTTGCCGGACAAGCGGATCACGCCTTCGCTGGGCGCCTCGAGGCCGGCCAGCATCCGCAGCGTCGTGGTCTTGCCACAGCCCGACGATCCCATGATCGCCAGGAACTCACCCTTGTGGATCTGGAAGTCCAGCTTCTGCACGGCGACATAGGCGCCGAACCGCTTGACCACGCCTTCGAAGGAAACGAGCGTATCGCGTTGCATGAGGTTACTCCTGTTCGTCGGCCGCCGGGCGGGCCGTTGCCGTGCGTCCCGACAGCAGCACCTGCGCGAGGATCACGAGCGTCATGGATGTGACGAAGACGAAGGTGCCGATTGCGTTGATCCGCGGGCTGACCTGGCCTTGCAGGAAGCCGAGCACCTTGACGGGAAGGGTCTCGTTCAGGCCCGACACGAACCAGGCGACGGCAAATTCGTCAAAGGACACCGCCATGGTGATGAACAGCGCGCCAAGGATCGCCGGCTTGGTGAAGGGCACGATGACATGGCGCATCGTCTTCCATTCCGAGGCGCCAAGGTTCCAGGCGGCCGGTTCCAGCGCCGGGTCCATCTGGCTCAGCCGCAGCCGGATGATCGCCATGGCGAAGGGCGCGCAGACGACGACGTGGCTGATGATCACCGACAGCGCATTGCCCGACAGGTTGATCCGCGAAAGGTAAGCCAGCATCGCCAGCCCCAGGATGATGACCGGGATCGTCGGCGGCAAAAGCGCGAGCGCCAGGTAGACCTGCTTGCCGAAGAACTTGTAGCGGTAATCGGTGTAGGCGGCGCCGAAGCCGAGCGCCGTCGAGATCACGCCCGCGACAATCCCGACCATGAGCGTGTTGCGCAAACCTTCCCAGACCAGCGGATCGGCGGCCACGGCCTTGTACCATTCCAGCGAGAAGCCGCCCAGAGGGATCGAGGGGAACCGGTCCGCGTTGAAGGAAAAGACGAAACTGGCGGCGATCGGGGCAAAGACGAAGGCGAACGAGGCGATGATATAGGCCTTGAGCCCCCAGTCTACGGCACGGTTGCGGTTGATGTCTTCGTCGTCGCCGTTCATTTTGTGCGCCCCTTGTAGGCAAATTTCACCGCGAGGAAGGCAACCGCAAGCAACGTGCCCACCATGGTCAGGGCGATCACCGCGGCGCGCGGCCATTGCTGGCCCGATTTCGTGGTATCGGTGATCAGGATTGAAAGCGTCGTCGGATCGCCGCCGCCCAGGTAGATCGGGCTGACGAAATCGCCAAAGCTCAGGATGAAGCAGAACAGCGCCGCGATCACCAGCCCGACACGGGCCGAAGGGATGACCACCGCAAAGACCGTGCGCAGCCGGCCGCAGCGCATGTTGTGCGCGGCCTCGATCAGCGTGCGGTCGATGAAGACCAGGCTGAACAGTTGCAAGAGCACCGCCAGCGGGAAGCACAGCGTCAGATAGCCGATGATCGTGGCGCCGACCGTGTTGAGCATGTGGAACGGCCCAAGCCCGATCCAGCCCAGCAGCACGTTGATGATGCCGGCGTCCGAGAGGAAGATCTGCCAGGAATAGACCCGCACCAGATAGCTGGTGAAGAACGGGATCACCATCAGGAACACCGCCCAGCGGCGGGCGTTATCCGACAGCTTGAACGCGATGGCATAGGCGCAGGGAAAGGCGAGGATACTGGTCAGCGCTGCGGCAGCGGTGGCCAGCACGAAAGTCGTGCCATAGGCCTGCCAGAACACCTTGCGACTGAACATCGTCACCCAGTTGATGGTGTCGAAGTCGGGCCGCATGGCAAAGTTCTTGACGGTCCAGAAACTCAGCGCGACCAGAAACACCAGCGGAAAGACGAAGAAGAGAACCTGCCAGATCAGCAGCGGCAGGGAAAAGGTCAACCCGTAGAGGGTTACGTGGCGTCGCATGGGCGCTGCACTCCGGTTCAGAAGGCGCGGGCCGAAAGATCACCCTTCGGCCCGCCAGATGGGGTGCCGCGATCAGGCGCCCTTGTATTCCGACCAGAAGTCGTTCCAGGTTTCCAGATCCTGCTGGACCGGCAGTTGCCGATACTTGATGCGTCCGGAACGGATCAGGTCCATGGCGTTGCTTTCGCCCAGCACCATGCCCTGGCGCTTGGCCTCGGCCGGGTTTTCGGCATTCAGCACTTCCCAGCCCTTCTGGTTGGGGATCATGCAGGGATAGGCGGCCATCTGTGCCGATTTCGCCTGACCCTTGGCCGAGGTGATATACTGGATCCACTTCTTGGCCAGATCGGCCTTCTGCGAACCCTTGCCGATCGAGAAGCTTTCGGTGAATTGCAGGCCACCCTCCTGCGGGATGGTGCTGCGGACCTTGGCGCCGTTCTTCTCCAGCGTGCCGGTGATCCAGTCGCCGATACCCGCGAAGGCCAGCATCTGCCCGTCGTTCAAGGACGAGAAGGTGCCGCCGTAGTCGAAGAAGCCGCCGATCTGCGGCCGGAGCGACAGTGTCTTTTCCTTGACGGCGGTCCAGGCAGCTTCGTCGATGTCATAGGGGCTGGGGTTGCCGTTCAGAAGGCTCATCTGGCCAAGGTTGGGCAGGTGCCAGTCGAAATGGCCGACCTTTCCGGTCAGCTTCGGATCCCAGTAGACGTTGTAGCTTGACGCTTCGGCCTCGGTCAGGGCGTCGGTGTTGTAGGCGACGCCGAGAAAACCGAAACGGGTGATGACCGAATAAAGCTTGTCGCCGTCCCAGTGGCCGGGGAAATGCTGGAATTCGGGGAAGAAATCCGAGAACGGATAATCTGCGGGATCCAGTTCCTCGATATAGCCGGCGACATTGAGCTGCTGGACATATTCGGCATCCGACAGGATCACGTCGAAGGTGCCCGCCGGCGACTGCGAGATCAGGCCCAGCATGTTGTCGCCGCCGGTATAGTATTTCGGCACGAACTTCACGTTGTTCTCGGCTTCGAACTCGGCCACGATGTCGGGCTCGGCATGGCCATACCAGGCCAGCATCGTCAGTTCGGTGGGCGCTGCAAAGGCGCGGCGAGACAGCATCGGGGTGGCCAGAGCCGCCGCCCCTGTCGCCAGGAGCGTCCGGCGGCTAAGCGAAATGCGGGTGATCGCGGTATTCGACATTTTGTTGACCCATCCTGTTGTTTTTCGGCGTCGTTATTGACGCGACGTTAGGCGCAAGGCAGATCGTGGCAAAATCGGTAATTGAAATCTGTCCATTTGCGCCAGTTATGCGCCCGCCGACCGCATCAGTTCGGCACGATGCGCAGGTCCGAGCCCACGCTTTCCAGGCTGGCAACCATGTCGCTGACCAGTTGCAGCCCCGAGGGGAAAAGCTTGGGATGCTTGTAGAACAGCCCGACCCGCAGCGGCTCCAGCCGGGGAAATCCCTCTTCCTCGGTCAGTTCGCGCATCCCCGGCAACAAGGTGGCCTGCGTCAGCGCCGTCACGCAAAGGCCGTTCAGCACGGCGTTCTGCAACCCCGATATTCCGGGCCCGGTGTAGACGATCCGCCAGCGCCGCTCGATCGAATCAAGGGCCCCGATCATCCGGGAACGGTAGTCGCAGCCTTCCAGATGGGCGCCAAGCGGCACCGGGCGTTTCGCCACCGGTTCATAATCCTTTGCCGCCACCCAGATCGGCTGCTCGATCCAGGCGCGCGACAGGTAGGGCATGCGCGGAACCGGCATGGTGGCGATGATGATGTCCAGCTCCTCGGTCCGCAAAAGCTGGTGCAATTCGCGGCTCAGGTCGCAATGGATCTCAAGCTCGACCTCGGGGTGCTGCCGAAGGAAGGCCGTCAGGGTGTTTTGCAGGAAGCTGACCGCATAATCGGTCGGAAGGCCGATGCGCAGCACGCCGCTCATGTCCGTCCGGTGGAAGAAGCGCACCGCCTCGTCATTGATGCGCAGGATCTCGCGCGCGAAACTCAGCAGAGATTCGCCGGCCGGCGTCGGCTGGATGCTGCGTCCCTCCTGCGTCAGGAGCGGCGCGCGCACCAGTTCCTCCAGCCTGCGGATCTGCAGGGAGATGGCGGGCTGGCTGCGGCCCAGAAGGGCGCCGGCCTTGGAATGCCCCCCCAGTTCGACGACCGAAACGAAAGTCCGCAACAGATCGGTCGGCAGGTTCGTGATTACGGCCACGCATTTGCCCTCCTAATGGAAGTATTGGGACAATATATTTTCCATATGCATTGGCAGCAACTTACCATTCGGTGAAACCGCAATCATGTCAGGCCCCCGAAAATGACCGCCTTCGCCTCCGCTTTCGCCCACGAACTGACCTGGCCCGAGTATGACGCGGCGATGCGTGACGGGCAAACGCCAATCCTGATCCCCATCGGATCGATGGAGCAGCACGGCCATCACATGCCGCTGCATGTCGATGTGCTCTTGCCCACCGAATTTGCCCGCCGCGTTGCGCTTGAAATCGGCGCACTGGTCGCGCCGCCCTTCACCTACGGCTACAAGTCGCACCAGAAATCGGGCGGCGGCAATCACCTGCCGGGAACCACCAGCCTTGACGGCGCCACGCTGGTCGCGGCGCTGAAGGACGTGATCAAGGAATTCGTCCGCCACGGCGCGCGCAAGGTCTGCCTCGTGAACGGGCATTTCGAGAATTCCTGGTTCATCATCGAAGGCATCGACCTTGCCCTGCGCGAATTGCGCTGGGACGGCATCACCGACGTGAAGATCGTGGTGCTGTCCTACTGGGATTTTGTCCACAAGGAAGCGATCGCCCGGCTTTATCCCAACGGTTTCCCGGGATGGGAAATCGAACATGGCGGCGTGCTGGAAACCTCGCTGATGCTGGCGCTGCATCCGCAACTGGTGCATCTTGACCGTGCCCTCGACGTGGCGCCGGCGACCTTTCCGCCCTATGATGTCTACCCGGTGAAGCCGGAATGGACGCCCTCATCGGGCACGCTTTCGTCGCCAAAGGAGGCTTCGGTCGAGAAGGGGCACATCCTCCTTGAGGTCTGCACGACCGGCATCGCCGCAGCCCTCAGGACCGAATTCGCCTGATCCTTCCTGATCCCCCCTGATCCTCCCTGACTTGGGGTCGCGGTTGCGGCCCCACTCTTTGCTGTCCGGAGCGGCGGCGGGACAGGGAACCCTCGGATACAGGGCCACGCGCGATCGCGCGCCGGGCAAGATCGTGCCCTACCCCCTGCTCAGTGCCGGATGATGTTGTGTTCGGGCCCGAAGGGGAAGCGGGTGATGTCTTCGGCGCCCGTTTCGGTCACGATCAGCATGTCGTGTTCGCGGTAGCCGCCAGCGCCGGGCATGCCTTCGGGCAGCATCACCATCGGCTCCATCGAGACCACCATCCCGGACTCCAGAACCGTCTCGACATCCTCGCGCAGTTCCACCCCGGATTCGCGGCCGTAGTAATGCGACAGCACGCCGAAGGAATGGCCGTATCCGAACGACCGGTATCTGAGCAACCCCCAACCGCGATACATCTCGTTCAGCTCGGCGGCGATCTCGTTGCACTTGGCGCCGGGCCGGATCAGTTCAAGCCCGCGGCGGTGGACAGCCACGTTCCTTTCCCAGATCGCCAGGCTCGCGTCATCGCAACTGTCACAGAACAGCGTCCGTTCAAGTGCCGCAAAATAGCCGAAGATCATCGGGAATGTGTTCAGCGACAGGATATCGCCCGATAGGATCTTGCGGTTGGTGACCGGGTTGTGCGCGCCATCGGTGTTGATACCCGACTGCACCCAGGTCCAGCTGTCCATCAATTCGACATGCGGGAAGCTCTGCGCGATCTCGTGGGTCATCGCATTGGTTCCGGCCATGGCGACCTCGTGTTCGGGCACCCCCGCCGCAATGGCCGCGACCGCTGCCACCGCCCCCAGATCGCAGATCCGCGCGCCGGTGCGGATCAGCGCCTGCTCCTCTTCGGACTTGAGCACCCGCATCCACATCGAGGGCTGACCGATATCGATGAACTCGACCCCCGGCAGCGCCGCCTCCAGCTTGCGGCGAAGATCAAGCGAGACATGGTCATATTCGATCCCCAGGCGCCGGACGCCCGGCGTAAGCTGCCGCACCGCCCGGAAGAAATTGTCCCGCCGCCAGTCGGTATAGGTGAGATTGTCGCCAAAGCTGCGCCGCCAGGGCTGGCCACCGTCGATCCCCGACGAAATTGTGGTGGCCTTGTCATGGGTGATCACCATGCCGTGCCGGCGGCCGAAATTGCAGTAGAGCCAGCCGGAGTAATAGGTGATGCAGTGATAGGAGGTGAAGAGCGCCGCATCCACGTCGCGCCGGGCCATCCAGAGGCGGAGCGCATCCTGACGGCGGCGCATCTCGGTTTCCGAGAAAGGGGAAAAAACCTTGCCGCCGTTGTGCCATTCGGTGACGTGGAGCATGTCGGCGGTCATGTGCATAACCTCCCTCTGACAAGATTTCTTCGACGGAAAGATAGACCCACGCCACGGAACGGCGAAATTTGTTCTGGAAATCCAGCCATTAGAGCGGCTTTTGGGTCGTGCGCCCAAGACCACCACCCGCCTGCAGCTCAAGAGGCTTGAAGTCCGGGACAGACCTTCGCACCCGGCCCGCAAGTCTCTGGCGAGGCGCTTTTATTCGTGCAGGGCAGATCGTCTTGCCGGGAAAGGCTCCGACGCCGCTTGGCGGGGTTCGACCCCGAAGGCGTCCGCCCGGCCCTGCGCCTGTCCCGGCCTGCGTCAGGAGGCGCGTTGGGGGCAGACCCATGCGGCCCTGGGCTGGCACCAAAAGCCATGCGCGGTCTTGCCCGACCTCCGATCGTGCGCCCGAACGCCCCCCCGTCAGCACGACACCGGCCCCTGCGCCGGCGCGCCATGATCTCCCTGCGTCGCCTGACCGGGGGCGCGGTGGCGGCCGGGGGCCTGGCACGCACCGGGGCAGCAAGGCCACCGGCACCCCGGGACGAGTGGCGCCTTGCGCAAAATGCGAATCCCGGGCCGCACCTGCCCCCGAAATGCAGAAAGGCGAGCCACCGGCCCGCCTTCCCGATTCCAGCCGATCCGCGTTGGCTTCAGCCAGCCGAGGCCGAGGCCGCGCCCTTCTTGGCGTCGGAATGGATCACCAGGGGCTTGGCGCCCGGGGTGTCCACGGCTTCCTGGTTGACGACGACTTCCTCGACGCTCGCCATGCCCGGCAGTTCGAACATGGTATCCAGGAGGATGTCCTCCATGATCGAGCGCAGGCCGCGTGCACCGGTCTTGCGCTTGATCGCGCGGCGCGCGATAGCAACCAGCGCGTCCTCGGTAAAGGTCAGCTTCACGCCTTCGATGTCGAACAGCCGCTGATACTGCTTGACCAGCGCGTTCTTCGGTTCGGTCAGGATGGTGACCAGCGCGGCCTCGTCCAGATCGGTAAGCGTGGCGATCACCGGCAGACGACCGACGAATTCGGGGATCAGGCCGAATTTCAGCAGATCCTCGGGTTCCAGTTCGCCGAACAACTCGCCCACGCCGCGCGATTCCGGGTCTTTCACCTCGGCGCCGAAGCCGATGGCACTGCCCTTGCCGCGCTGCGCGATGATCCGTTCCAGCCCGGCAAAAGCGCCGCCGCAGATGAACAGGATGTTGGTCGTGTCCACCTGCAGGAATTCCTGCTGCGGATGCTTGCGCCCGCCCTGCGGCGGCACCGAGGCCACGGTGCCTTCCATGATCTTCAGAAGCGCCTGCTGCACGCCTTCGCCCGACACGTCGCGGGTGATCGAGGGGTTGTCGGACTTCCGCGTGATCTTGTCGACCTCGTCGATATAGACGATGCCGCGCTGCGCGCGTTCGACGTTGTATTCGCTGGCCTGCAAGAGCTTCAGGATGATGTTTTCCACATCCTCGCCGACATAGCCGGCTTCGGTCAGCGTGGTCGCGTCGGCCATGGTGAACGGCACGTCAAGGATTCGCGCCAGCGTCTGCGCCAGCAGGGTCTTGCCGCAACCGGTGGGGCCGATCAGCAGGATGTTCGACTTCGACAGCTCGATGTCCGACGACTTTGCCGCGTGGTTCAGGCGCTTGTAGTGGTTGTGCACCGCCACCGACAGCACGCGCTTGGCATGCATCTGGCCGATGACGTAGTCATCGAGCACCTTGCAGATGTCGCGCGGCGTCGGCACACCGTCCGTGGCCTTCAGCCCCGAGGTCTTGGTTTCCTCGCGGATGATGTCCATGCAAAGCTCGACGCATTCATCGCAGATGAACACCGTCGGACCGGCGATCAGCTTGCGCACCTCATGCTGGCTCTTGCCGCAGAACGAGCAATAGAGGGTGTTCTTGCTGTCGCTACCTGTGTTGTTCGCCATCTCGTTCCTTTTGCGCCTTCGTCGTCCAGACCCACACTGCGGGGCCGATACGGGCTGCCTTGCGCTGCAAGATTAAGGCAGCCCCTTGCCGTCTACAATGGCCTTTTCCCCATCTGATCCCGAAGGAGGCGGGTCATTTCTTCTCCGGCTCGGCCTTGCCGCGATCTTCGAGGATCGCGTCGATCAGGCCCCAGTCCTTCGCCTCTTCGGCCGACATGAAGTTGTCGCGTTCCAGCGCCGCCTCGACCGTTTCGAGCGTCTGCCCGGTGTGTTTCACATAGATCTCGTTCAGTCGCCGCTTGAGCTTTTCGGTTTCGCGCGCGTGAATCATGATGTCGGTCGCCTGCCCCTGGAACCCGCCCGAGGGCTGGTGGACCATGACGCGGCTGTTCGGCAGCGAGAAGCGCATCCCCTTTTCGCCGGCCGTCAGCAAAAGCGACCCCATCGAGGCCGCCTGCCCGATCACCAGCGTGGAAATCTTGGGCCGGATGTATTGCATCGTGTCATAGATCGACAGGCCCGCGGTCACGACACCGCCGGGGCTGTTGATATACATGGCGATTTCCTTCGAAGGATTCTCCGCCTCGAGGAACAGAAGCTGCGCGCAGATCAGCGTCGACATGCCATCATGCACGGGGCCGGACAGGAAGATGATCCGTTCCTTGAGCAGGCGCGAATAGATGTCATAGGCACGTTCGCCCCGGCTGGTCTGTTCGACCACCATCGGGACGAGCGTGTTCATGTAGGTATCGATCGGGTCTTTCATACTCTCGTCCTGCTGAGGTCGTTGCTGGGCCTGTCCGCCGATGCATAAGCCCGGTTGGTAAAGGGAATCTTAGTCACGCGCCACGGGGGCCGCAAGGGATGGCGGACTTCAACACCCCGATCGTGGTCGCAATCCCACGGCCCCGTGGCGCGGACGGGCGCGCAGCGGGCAGCCCAGCGGTCAAGTCTGGTGCCCGACGGACGGGGCGCGAGAAACGCGCCCGCAAGGGACGGGAGAGGGCGACATGACGGACGGGGCGGGTGCGGGCGACCTTTACGACACTCACGATGCGCTGGGGCTTGCGGCGCTGGTGGCCGAGGGCATGGTGACGCCCGACGAGCTTCTTGATCAGGCGCTGGCACGGGTGGCGCGGCTCAATCCGGCGCTGAATGCGGTGGTGCTGGTGCAGGAAGCAGCGGCCCGCGCCGCCATCGCCCGCGGCCTGCCGCGCGGGCCGCTGCGGGGCGTGCCCTTCCTGCTCAAGGATCTGGGCTGCGAGGCGGTGGAGTTTCCCGGCCACAACGGATCGCGCCTTCTGGCCAATACCCGCTGGCCGCGCGACAGCGCCATTTATGAAAGGATCCGCGCCACCGGGGTCGTGACCTTCGGGCGCACCACCTCGCCCGAAGGCGGCATCGGTGCGGCAACCGAGGCGGCGGTCTACGGCGGGCCGACGCGCAACCCCTGGAACCTTGGCCATACGCCCGGTGGCTCCTCGGGCGGATCGGGTGCTGCGGTGGCGGCGGGGATCGTGCCCGCCGCGCATGGATCGGACGGCGGCGGCTCGGTCAGGATTCCGGCCTCGTGCTGCGGGCTTTTCGGCTTCAAGCCAACTCGCGCCCGATTTCCCGATGGGCCCTATGCCGGCGAAGGCTGGGCGGGCATGGCGACCGACGGGTTCCTCACCCGCAGCGTGCGCGACAACGCGGTGCTGATGGATGCCTGCGCGGGCGCCGACCTTGGGGCGCCATATTGGGCGCCGCCGCTTGCGCGGGGCTACGCGGATGCGATCAGCCGCCCGCCGCGCCGCCTGCGGATCGCGATCTGCGACACGACGCTGACCGGCACCCCGATCCACCCCGACTGCGCCCGCGCGGTTCAGGATGCGGGCCGCCTGCTGGAAAGCCTTGGCCACCACGTCACCCCTGCCCGCCCCGCCGCCGACATTTCCGGCATGATGCGCGCCTGGACGGCGATCGTTGCCTGCGGCACGGCGCTTGGCGTCCGCAAGGCGCTGGCGGGCCGGCCGCTGACGCCGGATCTTGTCGAGGGCGTGGGCCGTGGTGCGGTGGCCCATGCCGCGACGCTCGGCGGTGCGGATTATCTTGAAGCCGTGGCCAGGGTCCATGCCTTCGGCCGCGAGATGGCGGCCTTCTTCGACGGCCCCCACGATATCCTGCTGACGGCCACGCTCGCCGAACCGCCGGCAAATGTCGGCCGATTTGCCCATGATACCGAGGATTACGTGCATTACCGCACAGGTCCGGGAATGATCTTCGACTATTCGCCCTTCTGCGCGGCCTTCAACGCCTCGGGCCAGCCGGCGGCCTCGGTGCCGCTCGGCTGGTCTGGGGATGGCCTTCCCATCGGCATCCATCTGGCGGCCGCCTTTGGTGCGGACGAGCCATTGATCGCGCTTTGCGCCGAACTTGAAGCCGCGCAGCCGTGGCGGGAACGGCGGCCAGCGCTGCCGCGCGTCCCCCCGCCCGGCAACGCGTAGGGGGTTGCAAAATGCCCGTCTTCGGGGAACCATCGCGGAAAACAATCGCTCCGGGGGGATGAATTGCCAGAAAACACCGCGATCGAGGCCCGTAACGTGTCCAAGCACTTCGGGCAGGGCGAAGCTGTGGTCAAGGCGCTGGACGATGTATCGGTGGCGATCCGGCAGGGGGAATTCTTTACGCTGCTCGGGCCTTCGGGCTGCGGCAAGACCACGCTGTTGCGGATGATCGCCGGTTTCGAAAGCCCCACCTCGGGTGAAATCCGGCTGAATGGCGAGCCGATCACACACCTGCCTCCGAACAAGCGGCCCGTGAACACGGTCTTCCAGTCCTATGCGCTGTTTCCGCACCTGAGCGTGGCGCAGAACATTGCCTTCGGCCTTCAGATGCTGGGCAAACCCAAGGCAGAGGTCGAGGCGCGGGTGCAGAAGATGCTGGCGCTGGTCAGGCTGGAACAGCTGGCGGGGCGCAAGGTCAGCCAGATGTCGGGCGGCCAGCAGCAGCGCGTCGCACTGGCGCGGGCGCTGGCGCCGCAGCCGAAGGTGCTGCTTCTGGACGAGCCGCTTTCGGCGCTGGACCTGAAGCTTCGCAAGGAAATGCAGAGCGAACTCAAGCGCCTGCAGCGCGAAACCGGGATCACCTTCATCTTCGTGACCCATGATCAGGAAGAAGCCCTGACCATGTCGGACCGCATCGCCGTGATGTCGGCGGGCCGGATCCAGCAGATGGGCACGCCCCGCGAGATCTACACCCAGCCCGTCAACCGCTTCGTCGCGGGTTTCATCGGCGAGACGAATTTCCTGCCCGCCGAGGTCAAGGACGGCCAGGCGGCGCTGCCGGGCGGCGTGACGATTCCCGTCATGGCGCGCGATGGCCGCGCGACGCTCGCGGTGCGCCCGGAACTCCTGCGGATCGTCGCGGCCGGAACCCCCGGCGCCCTGCCCGCCACGGTGGCGGATGCCGTCTATTTCGGCACCGACAGCCATGTTCACGCCCGCCTGTCCGATGGGGCCGAAGTGGTCGTCCGCGTCCAGTCCGTGGCCGAGGGCGCGTCGATCCCGGCGGCGGGTAGCGCCGTGGGGCTTGCCATCGCGCCGGGCGCGCTTCAGGTGCTGGAGGACTGATCCATGGCGCTTACGCTGGAGGAGCAGACCGGCCGCGATCAGGTGCGCCGCAACTGGTGGCTGAGCCTGCCCGCACTCGTCATCCTGATGGTCGCGGCCATCGGGCCGCTGATCGTGGTGCTGGTCTATTCCTTTCTGACCCCGGGCGAGTATGGCAACGTGGAATGGAAGTTCTCGACCGAAGGCTGGATGTCGGTCTTCGTGACCAAGGACATCTTCGACGAGACCTGGAAGCTGGCCGATGCGCATATGACGATCTTCTGGCGCTCGGTGAAACTGTCGCTGCTGACAACGGCGCTGACGCTTGTGGTGGGATTTCCGACCGCCTGGTTCATCGCCACAAGGCCCGCGCGCGCCAAGGCGCTGTGGCTGTTCCTGATCACGATTCCCTTCTGGACCAACCTCCTGATCCGCACCTTCGCCATCAACCAGATCATCCGCAACGAAGGCCTGCTGAACACCATGCTTCTGAAGCTGGGCGTGATTTCGGCCCCCTTGCAGATCACCTATACCGACACGGCGGTGCTGATCGGCATGGTCTATGTCTATCTGCCCCTGATGGTGCTGCCGCTTTTCGCCTCGATCGACCGGTTCGACATGCGGCTTCTGGAGGCGGGATACGACCTTTATGCCAGCCGCGCGCAGGTGCTGCGCCGGGTGATCCTGCCGCTGGTCAAGCCAGGGATCGTCGCGGGGTCGATCCTTGTGTTCATCCCCTGTCTTGGCGCCTATGTGACGCCGCGCATCCTTGGCGGCGGCAAGCTGATGATGATCGGCAACTTCATCGAGCTGCAATTCGGACAGGGTCGGAACTGGCCACTGGGCGCGGCGATTTCGATCCTGCTTCTGATCGTTGTCACGATTGCGCTGCTCTTCTATGTCCGCGCCATCAACGGAGAGAACCGCGATGCGTGACCGGGCGTTTTCCGTGACCGGCCTGCCGGGCTTTGCCACCATCGCCGTGGCGGTCTTCGTGCTGCTTTACCTGCCGATCGTGACGCTGGTGGTCTATTCCTTCAACGCGGGTGCAAGTCCTTCGGTCTGGGAAGGGTTTTCGTTGCACTGGTATGCGCTGGCCTGGGCGAACGACCAGGTGAAGGACGCGGCGATGGTCTCGTTGATCGTGGCCAGCTTTGCCGCCGCGATCTCGACCGCCGTGGCCACCATGGCGGCGCTGGGAACGACCCGGCAGAAGGCATTCCGGGGCCAGACGCTGATCTATGTGATGATCAACCAGCCCTTGATGGTGCCCGAAATCGTCACCGCGGTGGCGCTGCTTCTGGTGTTTGCGGTGGTCCGGCAATGGACGGGATACACCGGGCTTGGCTATCTGATCCTTGCGCATTCGGCCTTCTGCATCCCCTTCGCCTACCTGCCGATCCGGGCGCGGCTGGAAAGCATGGACCTGACGCTGGAAACCGCCGCCGCCGATCTTTACGCCAGCCGCTGGCAGGCCTTCCGGCGCGTGACGCTGCCGCTTCTGGCGCCCGCCATCGCTGCCGGCGCGATGCTGGCCTTCGTCATCTCGCTTGATGACGTGGTGATCACCGAATTCGTCAAGGCGCCGGGCCAGGACACATTGCCCACCTACATGCTTGGCCAGTTGCGCCGGGCGATGAACCCCGACGTGAACGCGATTTCCGCGATGCTTCTGGCCGTCACGCTGGTGCTGCTCAGCCTGTTCTACCTGATGACACGAAAGCGGGACTGAACCCGCCAACCCCATCCAACCAAGGAGAGAGTGATGAAAAGACTGCTTCTGGCCACCTCGCTGCTGGCTGCCTCGACCGGATTTGCCGCCGCCGAGGGTGAGTTGTTCCTGTATAACTGGGGCAACTACACCAGCCCCGATGTCGTGAAGAAGTTCGAGGAGAAATACGGCGTCAAGGTGACGATCACCGACTTCGACAGCAACGACACCGCACTGGCCAAGGTCGAGGCCGGGGCCTCGGGCTTTGACCTCGTGGTTCCCTCGGCGGGCTTTGTCGACATCTATGCCCAGAAGGGGCTGATCCAGGAACTGGACCTGTCGAAACTGCCCAACCACAAGAACATCGCACCCGAGTGGATGGATGTCGAATGGGACAAGGGCCGCAAGTGGTCGATCCCCTATCAGTGGGGATCGACGGGCGTTTCGGTGAACACCAAGGATTATGGCGGGGACATCAATACCTCGGCCATCTTCCTTGATCCGCCGGCGGAATTGCAGGGCAAGATCAACGTCATCCCGGAAATGGGCGACGTGATGGCGCTGGCGACGATGTATTACGGCGGCAAGGTCTGCGACGACAGCCCCGAGGTGATGAAGAAGGTCCGCGACGGGCTGCTGGCCGCGAAGCCCAAGTGGATGTCGATGGATTATTCCACCGTCGAGAAGATGGGCAACCACGACTATGCCGCCACCGTGGACTGGAACGGTTCGGCCATGCGGGCGCGGCTGAAGAACCCGGACGTGGCCTACGGCTATCCGAAAGAGGGCTACGGCCTCTGGATGGACAACGTGGTGCTGCTGAAGGACGCGCGAAACGTCGAGAACGCCTATCTGTTCATGGACTTCATCATGGAACCCGAGAACGCCGCCGGCCTGTCGGCCTTCGCGCGCTACGCGAACGGCATCGCCGGGTCGGACGCCTTCATGCCAGAGGACATGAAGACCGCGCCCGAAATCGTGACGCCGGCCGAATTCAAGGACAAGGGCAAGTTCGTGACCACCTGCACGGGCAAGGCGCTGGAATACCAGACGGCGATCTGGACCGAGTTGCAGAAGTGAGACCCTTGCGGCCGGTTGCCCCGGCCGCTATCGCGGGGGGCTGTCTGCCCCCCGCCCCCCCGAGGATATTTCGGCCAAGATGAAAGACCGGGCCGGCTACGGGGTGGGGAAGGCACGGCTGCGCGCAAGCCGCAGGGCGCGCGGATGATGCGGATGGAGCCAGGTGCTGTCGGCCCGCATGACCCCGGCGCCCACGACCAATGGCCTTGCAGCACGGCGGAACTCCGCTTACATCATGGGTTCATTCAGGAGGACCGGCCAACGATGGCGATGGAAGCTGAAGATATCGAGAAGCTGTTGCGCGAAACCTTCCCGCAGGCCCGGATCACGGTGACGGACATGGCGGGCGACGGCAATCACTATGCCGCCGAAGTCATCGACGAAAGCTTCCGCGGGCTCAATCGCGTCCAGCAGCAAAGAGCCGTCTATTCCGCCCTGAAGGGCCGGATGGACGGGGCCAATGGTCAATTGCATGCGCTGGCCCTGACGACCAAGGCGCCGGACTAACCGCACGAAGACCGCAGGCCGGACAGCCGGCGGCAACAGAAGGACACTCAACGATGAGCGCGCAGGACCAGATCCGCGAAACGATCGAATCGAATGACGTGGTGCTTTACATGAAGGGCACCAAGTCGATGCCGCAATGCGGGTTTTCCAGCCGCGTTGCCGGCATCCTGAACTACATGGGCGTCGATTACGCCGATGTGAACGTGCTGGCCGACGCCGAAGTGCGCCAGGGCATCAAGGATTTCTCGGACTGGCCGACGATCCCGCAGCTTTACGTGAAGGGCGAGTTCGTGGGTGGCTGCGACATCATCACCGAGATGACGCTTTCGGGCGAACTGGACCAGTTGTTCACCACGAAGGGCGTCACTTTCGACAAGGACGCCGCTGACAAGATCCGCGAAGCCAACGGCTGAGACCTTGCCCTTGCAAAGATCAAACGGCCAGCCCCCGGGGGGCTGGCCGTTTGATCTTGTAAAGGACATCCGAAGCTATTGCGGCTGTTCGATCCGGTCGGCCAGTTGCTCGGCGCGGGAAACGACTTCCGAGAGCGTGTGCATCACGATTTCCGGAATCACCGGCACCTCGACCCGTTCGGGGTTGGCGCGGGCAATCTCGGCGACGCGTTCGGCCACCGCCGCGCGTTCCTCTGCCGCGCGGAGCTGGTCTTCAAGCGCGGCGGTCTTGTCGGCCAGCATCAGGCCGGCCATCAAGAGCATCCTTGCCTCGGGCATCCGGCCGATCTGGCGGATCAGCTCGGTCGCCTCGGTATCAAGCATATGGGCCGCGACCCGGAGGAAATGTTCCTCGCCCTCCTGGCAGGACACGTCGAATTCGCGCCCGCCAATCGAAATCCGCACCTCGGGCATCAGGCCACCTCGCCGATCAGGGGTTTGAGTTCCGCGAGAATCCCGGCCAGTTCGGCGCGTTCGGCGCTGCGGGCGGCGCGCAGCGCTTCGAGTTCGGCCAGCATGGCGCGGTTGATCGCCCAGGCATCGCCACCGCCGGTCTCTTCCAGGGCGCGGTTCGCCTCGATCAGGTCCTGGGCAGCGCGTTTCTGGCGGTGGAGTTCCGCCTGCGCGGCCTCAAGCTCTTCGGTCAGGCGGCGCACGCTTTTTTCAAGGCCCGCGACGATGGTTTCCTGCTTTTCCTTGATCGCGCGCACGCGTTCGGTCAGTTGCGCGTTGGCGGCGCGCTCGGCCTCGAGCTGCTGTTCAAGTTCCTCGGCCCCGGCGCTCGGCCCTGCCCCTCCGGCAGCGGCCCCGGCGCGCGGTGCGTCTTCCATCGCCCGCGCGATACGATCAAGCGCGGCGGTGATGCGCCGTTCAAGTTCGGCGATCTCGTTCATTGAGCGTGCCCCCAGCCCCAATCCGTTTTCCAGGACAGTCCGCGCCTGCCTTATGCGCCCAAGGGCTGCGAATCGCACCCGCGTCTGCCGTTCCCGCCATTCTAGACGAAAGCAAAAAGGCTTTGCGCCCCCTTTCGTGACCGGGGGTTAGCCACTGCGCTTGATCTTGCGCGCCGGGCTGGTATCACGGGGCCGCCGACCGGAACCGGACAATCATAAAGACAGCCTGAAGGAGCACGCCCGTGGATATCGCCACCCTGCGCCAGACCCATGCCGATCACTGGATGAAGGCCGCCGCCCTGCGGATGCTGGCCATAGACGCGGTGCAGGCCGCCAATTCCGGCCACCCGGGGATGCCCATGGGCATGGCCGACGTGGCGACCGTGCTGTTCGAACGGCACCTGAAGTTCGACGCCTCGAACCCGAAATGGGCCGACCGCGACCGCTTCATCCTGTCGGCGGGCCACGGCTCGATGCTGCTTTACGCGCTTTTGCACCTGACCGGCTACAAGGCCTTCACGATCGAGCAGATCCGCAATTTCCGCCAGTGGGGCTCGATCACCGCGGGCCACCCCGAAAACTTCCACGCCGACGCGATCGAGACGACGACCGGCCCGCTGGGCCAGGGCATCGCCAATTCCGTGGGCTTCGCCATGGCCGAGGAATCGCTGCGCGCCCGCTTCGGGTCGAAGATCGTCGATCACCGCACCTGGGTCATCGCCGGCGACGGCTGCCTGATGGAGGGCATCAGCCAGGAGGCCATCGGCCTTGCGGGCATGCAGAAGCTGTCGCGTCTTGTCGTGCTTTGGGACAACAACAACATCTCGATCGACGGCAAGATCAGCCTTTCGGACGCGACCGACCAGCGCGCGCGCTTTGCCGCTTCGGGCTGGATGGTGCTGCATTGCGACGGCCATGACCCCGACGACATCGACCGCGCACTGACCGAGGCGAAAACCTCGGACCGGCCGGTGCTGATCGACTGCAAGACCCATATCGGCTTCGGCTCGAAAAAGCAGGACAGCGCCGGTGCGCATGGCTCGCCGCTGGGTGCCGACGAAATCGCCGCCGTGCGCCAGACCTACGGCTGGCCCTATCCGGCCTTCGAGATCCCGGCCAAGATCGCCGCCGAATGGCGCGCCATCGGTGAACGCGGCGTGGGCGAGCATGCCGCCTGGCAGGCGCGCCTCGATGCGCTGCCCGCCGCCCGGAAGGCCGAATTCGAACGCCAGATGGCGCTTGGCGCGCCGAAGAAACTGGCCGCGACCATCCGGGCGCTGAAACAGCAGGCCAGTAGCGCGGGCCACAAGGTCGCCACCCGCAAGGCCAGCGAAATGGTGCTGGAAGTGGTGAACCCGGTGATGCCGGAAACCATCGGCGGTTCGGCCGACCTGTCGGGATCGAACCTGACCAGGACCGGCGACCAGGGCATCTTTGACGCCACCAACCGCAAGGGCCGCTACATCCACTACGGCATCCGCGAACATGGCATGTCGGCGGCAATGAACGGCCTCGTGCTGCATGGCGGCGTGCGGCCCTATGGCGGCACCTTCCTGTGCTTCACCGACTACGCCCGGGGCGCGATGCGGCTTTCGGCGCTGATGGGGGCGCCGGTCGTCTATGTGATGACGCATGATTCGATCGGCCTTGGCGAAGACGGCCCGACCCACCAGCCGGTCGAGCATCTGGCGATCTGCCGCGCCACCCCCAACACCTGGACCTTCCGGCCCGCCGACCTGGTGGAAACCGCCGAGGCCTGGGAACTGGCGCTGACCTCGAACTCGACCCCGTCGGTCCTGGCGCTCAGCCGCCAGAACCTGCCCCTGGTGCGCAAGGTCCATACCGCAAAGAACCTGACCGCCCAGGGCGCCTATGTGCTGGCCGAAGCGACGGGCAAGCGCCAGGCGATCCTGATGGCCACGGGGTCCGAAGTGGAAATCGCCCTGAAGGCCCGCGATCTGCTCGAAGCCGAAGGCATCGGCACCCGCGTCGTCTCCATGCCCTGCATGGAGCTGTTCGCCGTTCAGCCGGAAGCCTATCGCAAGAAGGTGCTGCCCGCAGGCCCGGTTCGCGTCGCCGTCGAAGCCGCAGTGCGCCAGCCCTGGGACCGCTGGCTGCTGGGCGAACGCGGCGTCGAACGCAAGGCGGCCTTCGTGGGGATGACGGGCTTCGGCGCCTCGGCCCCGGCCGAACGGCTCTACGCCGAATTCGGCATCACCGCAGAAAACATCGTGGCGCAGGTCAAGGCGCGCCTCTGACCGATTGCCCCCAGGCCGGAGCGATCCGGCCCGGGGGCCTGGCGGATGGGGGTCGGAAAGGGGATCAACATGGACCTGTCGATCACCGACCCGTCGCCGCTTCCGCCGCCGCCCGCCGAGTTCAACCTGGCGGCGCATGTGCTGGGTCGTGGAAGCCAGACCCCTGACAAAAGCGCCCTGCAGATCCTGCGCCTTTCCGGCACCGAACGCTGGAGCTACGGGCGCCTTGAGGCCGCTGTGCGCGGCGTCTCCACGGGGCTTTTGTCGCAGGGCCTTCAACCCGGCGACCGGGTGATGATGCGGCTTGGAAATACCGTAGAATTCCCGCTGGCCTTCCTTGGCGCCATCGCCGCCGGGATCGTCCCCGTGCCGACCTCGGCGCTTCTGACGGTGCCCGAGGTCACGAAGCTTGCCCGGATGATCGCCCCCAAGGCGGTGATCGCGGCTGAAGGCGTCACGCTGCCCGAAGGCGATCTTCCGCTGATCGACGCGGGCCGCTTCCGCGCCTGGGAAGATCTGCCGCCCGCGCCTTTCCAGATGGGCGCGGCTGACAGGCTCGCCTATGTCGTCACCACCTCGGGCACCTCGGGCCTGCCGCGCGCGGTCGGCCACGCGCATCGCGCGATCCTTGGCCGGGCGCTGATGCACGAAGGCTGGTACGGGATCACGGCGGAAGACCGGCTGCTGCACGCGGGCGCCTTCAACTGGACATATACGCTCGGGACCGGCCTCATGGACCCCTGGACGGTCGGCGCAACCGCCCTGATCCCCGCGGCCGGCATCCCGCCCGCACAACTGCCGCTGCTGCTCAAACGCTTCGATGCCACGATCTTCGCCGCCGCTCCAGGCGTCTACCGCCAGATGCTGCGCGACGGAAAACCCCTGGCGCTGCCGCGCCTGCGCCACGGGCTTTCGGCCGGCGAACGCCTGATGCCATCGGTCCGCACCGCATGGACAGCCGCGACCGGCACCGCGATCTACGAAGCCCTTGGCATGTCGGAATGTTCGACCTTCATTTCCGGCTCACCCGCCCGCCCGGCACCCGACGGCACGACCGGCTATCCCCAACCCGGTCGCCGGATCGCGGTGCTGGAAGATGAACTGCCGGTGCCGCGCGGCCAGATGGGCGAACTGGCCATCCACCGCAGCGACCCGGGCCTGATGCTCGGCTACCTCGGCGCCGATGGCCGGCCCCACCTGCCGCTGACGGGCGACTGGTTCCTGACGGGCGATACCGTCGAGATGCAGGCCGACGGCGCCATCCGCTACCTCGGGCGCCGCGACGACATGCTGAACGCCGGCGGCTTCCGCGTCGCCCCGGCTGAAATCGAGGCGGCTCTGGCCACCTGCCCCGGCGCGGGCGAAGTCGCGGCGGTGGAGTTGCGCATCCGGGAAGACGCGACCATCATCGCGGTCTTCCATACCGGCCCGGCGAGCGAGGCCGCGCTGGCCGCCCATGCCGAAACCTGCCTTGCGCGCTACAAGCAACCCCGCCTTTATCGCCATGTCGCCGCCCTGCCCCATACGGCCAACGGCAAGCTCAATCGCCGCGCGCTCCGCGCGGAATGGGAGGAAAAGCTGTGATCAAGCTCGACATCATCTCGGATGTGGCCTGCCCCTGGTGCTACATCGGCAAGGCCTATCTCGACCGGGCGCTGGAACAGCACCCGGACCACCCCTTCACCGTCGAATGGCACCCTTATCAGCTTGATCCCGAGATCCCGGCCGAAGGCATCGACCGCACCGCCTACATGGAGGCCAAGTTCGGCACCCGCGAGAGGATCATCGAGGTCCACAAGCCGATCCTCGAACACGCCGCCCGCGCCGGGATCGAATTCGACCTTCCCGCCATCAAACGCGCGGTCAATACGCTTGACGCCCACCGGCTGATCCATTGGGCGGGGCTTGAGGGACGCCAGACGCCGATGGTCTCTGCCCTGTTCCGCGCCTATTGGCGGGAAGGCAAGGACATCAGCAACCGGTCTGTGCTGACCGCGCTTGCCGGATCGCTGGGCATGGACAAGGCGGTGACCGCCCGGCTTCTCGACAGCGATGCCGACATCGCCGACATCCGCGCCCGCATCGCCCACAGCCAGCGCCGGGGTGTCAATTCGGTGCCGACCTTCATCCTCGCCAACACCCACGCCCTGCAAGGCGCGCAGCCGCCCGAGACCTGGGCGCAGGTGATCAACGATCTGCGAAAAGAGGGCTGAGCCTTCTCTTTTGGAAAAATACTCCCGCCGGAGGCTCCCGGTGGTGCCGCGGGGAGCCTCCGGCGGGAGTATTTTCACAAAGAAGAAACATGGACGTTCCAAACCTCCCCGATAAGCGCCGGTGTGCGGTGGTTCTATGCCGCGCAACCCCTTCACCTTTGCCTGGAACTCCGGCTTTCCCGTCCGGCTTGATCCCGGCATGACCCATCCGCCCAAGATCCGCAGGAGCCCCGATGCCGCGTCGCCTTCCCCTTCCCGAATTCACCGCGATGCTGGCGATGCTTTACGCGACCGTCGCCTTTTCCATCGACGCGATGTTGCCGGGCCTGCCGATGATCGCGGCCGAGTTGACGCCGGATGCGGTGAACCGGGCGCAGTTGATCATCACCTCCTTCGTGCTGGGCATGGGGTTGGGCAGCGGTTTTGCCGGGCCGATCTCGGATGCGGTCGGCCGGCGCGTCACGATCCTTGGCGGCGCAGGGCTTTATGTGATCGGCACCTTGCTGGCCTATGTCGCGCCGTCGCTTGAACTGCTGCTGGCGGCGCGGGTGTTGCAGGGTCTTGGGGCCGCGGCGCCGCGGATTGTCGGTCTGGCGGTGATCCGGGATCTCTATCAGGGGCGCGAGATGGCGCGGGTGTCGTCCTTCGTGATGCTCGTCTTCATGGTGGTTCCGGCCATCGCGCCTTCGATCGGCCAGGTGATCATCTGGGCGGCGGGCTGGCGGTCGATCTTTCTGGCCTATGTGCTGTTCGCCTGCGTGGCCACGGGGTGGCTGATGCTGCGTCAGGATGAGACGCTGCCACTTGCGGCGCGCCGGCCGCTCTCGCTGCCCGTCCTGCTTCGCGGCGCGAAAGAGGTGTTGGGGGACCGGACGGTGATGATCTGCACCGCCGCCCTGACGGTAGGGTTCGGGCAGATGATGGCGCTTTTGTCCTCGATCCAGCAGATCTACGAGGAAACCTATCACCAGGGCACGCATTTCCCGAAGTGGTTCGCGCTGTCGGCAATCATCGCGGCCAGCGCGTCCTTCGTGAACGCGCGGCTGGTGATGCGGCTGGGGATGCACCGGCTGGCGCGCGGCGCCTTTGCGGTTATGGCGCTGTTCTCGACGCTTGTCGCGCTGGTGCTGGCGTCGAACCTGCTGCACGGTGGCACGGCCTTCGCGGCGTTCTACCTTTGGGCGACGTCGGTCTTCTTCATGGCCGGGCTGGTCTTTGGCAACCTCAATGCCATCGCCATGCAGAAGATGGGTCATATCGCCGGGATGACAGCCTCGGTCATGTCGGCGGTCTCGACCGTTCTGGGGGCATCCATCGCGGTCCCGGTGGGGCTTGCGTTCAACGGAACGCCTCTGCCTGCGATCACCGGGGCGGTGATCTGTTCGTCGCTCGGCTGGATCGCGATGGGGCTTTTGCGCGAGGAAGGATAGCGGGCGCGGTCAGCGCCCGGTTTTCTTCGTCACCAGCGTTCCGGCCTTTTCCGCCAGATCGCGGGCGATGGCGAAAGCGCCCTTGATCTTGTCGGCCTCTTTCGCCCAATCGCGCGTCAGCATCAGCTTGTTGTCCTTGATCCGCGCCTTGCCGCCTTCGGCGGCGACGAATTCCACCAGGCCTGCGGGATTGGGGAACTTGTCGTTGTGGAACTGCACCGTGGCGCCTTTCGGCCCGGCATCCAGCCGCCCGATCTGGGCGCGGCGGCACATGCCCTTGATGCGGATCACCAGCAAAAGCGTGTTGACCTCTCGCGGGAGCGGGCCGAACCGGTCGATGAGTTCCGCCGCGAAGCCTTCCAGTTCGACCTTGGTCTGCAGGCCCGACAGGCGGCGATAAAGGCCCAGACGCACATCCAGATCAGGAACGTAGTCTTCCGGGATAAGCACCGGCACGCCAAGGTTGATCTGCGGCGCCCACTGGCCGTCATCCTCGGGGCTTTGCAATTCGCCCGAGCGCAGCTTGGCGATCGTGTCTTCCAGCATCGCCTGGTAAAGTTCATAGCCCACTTCGTTGATATGGCCCGACTGTTCTTCGCCCAGAAGGTTGCCGGCGCCGCGCAGGTCCAGATCCTGGCTGGCAAGCGAGAAGCCCGCGCCAAGGCTGTCGAGGCTGGCCAGAAGCCTCAGCCGCTTGATGGCCTGCGGCGTCAGCGGCGCGCGGGGCTTCGTCGTCAGATAGCAATAGGCCCGCGCCTTCGACCGACCCACGCGGCCGCGGATCTGGTAAAGCTGGCTCAGACCGAACATGTCGGCGCGATGGACGATCATGGTGTTGGCGGTCGGAATGTCGAGGCCGGATTCGACGATGGTCGTCGCCAGCAGCACGTCATACTTGCCGTCGTAAAAGGCGTTCATCCGGTCGTCCAGATCGCCCGCCGCAAGCTGGCCATGCGCGATGACGTAGCTCACCTCGGGGACGTGGGTCTTCAGGAAATCCTCGATCTCGGGCAGGTCGGTGATGCGGGGCACCACATAGAAGGATTGCCCACCGCGGTAATGTTCGCGCAAGAGCGCCTCGCGCAGGGTGACCACGTCGAATTCGCTGACATAGGTGCGGATCGCCAGCCGGTCGACGGGGGGCGTGCCGATGATCGACAGGTCGCGCACCCCGGTCAGCGACAGTTGCAACGTGCGCGGGATCGGCGTCGCGGTCAGCGTGAGCACATGGATTTCCGACCGCATCTCCTTCAGCCGTTCCTTGTGGGTCACGCCGAAGTGCTGTTCCTCGTCGATGACCATCAGGCCAAGATTGCGGAAGCGCACCGCTTTCGCCAGCACCGCATGGGTGCCGATGACGATGTCAACGGTCCCTTCGGCCAGCCCCTCGCGGGTTTTCGCGGCCTCTTTCGCGGTGACGAAGCGTGACAGCGGGCGCACGGTGATCGCGGTGCCGCGGAAGCGTTCCGCGAAGGTGCGGTAGTGCTGGCGTGCCAGAAGCGTGGTCGGCGCGATGACGGCGACCTGCACGCCCGATTGCGCCGCGACGAAGGCCGCGCGCATGGCGACTTCGGTCTTGCCAAAGCCCACGTCGCCGACAATCAGCCGGTCCATCGGGCTTCCGGCTTCCAGATCGGCCAGCACGTCGCCGATGGCGGAAAGCTGATCGTCGGTTTCCTGATAGGGGAAGCGGGCCGAGAAATCTTCCCATTCGTGGTGCGGCGCTTCCAGGATCGGGGCGCGGCGCAGGTGGCGTTCGGCGGCGACCCGCATGAGACGTTCCGCGATCTGGCGGATCCGTTCCTTGAGCTTGGCCTTCTTGGCCTGCCATGCCCCGCCGCCAAGCTTGTCGAGCAAGCCTTCCTCATGGCCGTAGCGGCTCAGGAGTTCGATGTTCTCGACCGGCAGGTAAAGCCGATCGCCGCCCGCATATTCCAAGAGCACGCATTCATGCGGCGCGCCAAGTGCTGTGACGGTTTCCAGCCCCTTGTAGCGGCCGACGCCGTGATCGACATGGACGACCAGATCGCCCGGCGACAGGCTTTGCGCCTCGGTCAGGAAGTTGTCGGCGCGGCGGCGCTTCTTCGCGCCCCGGATCAGCCGGTCGCCCAGCACGTCCTGTTCCGAGATGACAGTCAACCCTTCGGCCTCGAACCCGTGTTCCAGCGCCCAGACCATCAGGAACAGCCCGCCCCGGCCCTCGCCCACCTCGCGGATGTCGCGGACGGGCCTGGCATCGCGAAGGGTTTCGTCCTCAAGCAGCCCCTTCAGGCGTTCGCGCGCGCCGTCGGAATAGGAGGCAACGATCACCTGGGCATCGCTCCGGCGGGCGCGGATGTGGTCGGCCAGCGCACCGAAGAGGCTCACGTTTTCCAGCGCCCGTTCGGGCGAGAAGTTGCGCCCGATCCGGCCGCCCGCATCCAGCACGTTCAGGCCGGTGGGCTGCGGCAGCGCCGCCAGCTGGATCACCCGGTGATCAACGACGGCAGCGGACCATCCCGCATCATCCAGATACAATAACCCCGGCGGACAGGGTTTGTAGACGGTGTCGCCACGATCCTTGCGGGCCATCGCCTCTTTGCGGGCGTCATACTGATCCTCGATCGCCTCCCAGCGCGACAGGCGCGCGGGCGTGGTCTGGTCATCAAGCATGACCGAAGCCCCGGGCAGGTAGTCGAAGATCGTTTCCAGCCGGTCATGGAAGAACGGCAGCCAATGTTCCATCCCCGCATGTTTGCGCCCGGCGCTCACCGCCTCGTAGAGCGGGTCATCGGTTCCGGCGGCGCCGAATTCGATGCGGTAGTTCTGGCGGAACCGGGTGATCGCCGCTTCATCCAGCACGATTTCGGACACCGGGGCCAGTTCGACCACGGTCAGCTTTTCGGTCGTGCGCTGGGTGGCGGCATCGAAGCGGCGGGCGCCGTCCAGCACGTCACCGAAGAAATCCAGCCGCACCGGTCCGCCCGCGCCGGGCGGGAAGATGTCGATGATCCCGCCCCGCACGGCATAGTCGCCGGGTTCGGTCACGGTCGGGCTGGGCGAAAAGCCCATGCGGACCAGATAGGCGCGCAAGCCCGCCTCATCGACGCGCGATCCGACCTTGGCGGTGAAGCTTGAGGCCCGCACGACATCGCGGGCCGGGATCCGCTGGCTGACGGCGTTGAGGGTGGTCAGCAGGATGAACGTCCCCGGCACGCCCTGTGCAAGGCCCGCCAGCGTCGCCATCCGTGCGGCGCTGACATCGGGGTTGGGCGAGACGCGGTCATAGGGCAGGCAGTCCCAGGCCGGGAAGGTCAGCACCACCGCATCGGGCGCAAAGAAGGCCAGCGCGGCGCGCATCGCTTCCATCCGCTTGTCGTCGCGGGCGACGTGGATGACGGGTTTGCCCCGTGCCAGTTCACGCGCCAGAAGCCGGGCGTCAAAGCCCTCGGGGGCGCCGGAAAGGGTGATGGGCGCGGCCATGTCTCAGCCCAGCGGATTGATGTTGAAGTTCTTCGCCATGCCCCAGAAGGCGGTGGCGAAGATCGAGATCATGCCGACGATCTGCACATGGGTCCGGTGCCGCGCCAGGTGCTGTTGCAACGCCTCGCCACTTTCCGCGCGGTTGTCGATCAGCCAGGCGGTGCGCAGGCTCATCACGCCGACCAGGGTCAGCGGAAACAGCAGCAGGATCACGGCCTGTGCGAATTCCACCCGATACCAGAAGCCAAGCACAGCCAGCGCGGTCAGCACGAAGAAGGCAATGAGCACCAGGATCGGCCCCGCCACGTTCAGGATATAGAGAAGCCGCCCGACATAGATCCGCGCAAGGTCGTCCAGATCCACCGCCGCCTGCCCGCCCTGCCTGCGGGCACGCAGCACCATGTCGAAGGGCAGGCCCAGCACCCAGTGCGAGGCCTGGCTCCAGGTGACGGCAAGCGCAATCCAGTACCACAGGTTCGAGAATGACCGCATGTCGATCACTTCGAACAAGATCCGGGTCCAGTCCAACAGGCGTCTCCATTCATCCGGCACGCCGTCACGGGGTCTACCCTCGGCACGCGGTTCCGTGTAACGGGTAGCGAAGACCCCGCCAAGTGCCAAGCCACCTATTGGCCGCCCAGATCGTCCGCCGCCAGAGCAACAGCCAGAGCCAGAGTCATGCCCCATCTTCCCGCCGCCTTCCCCGCCACCCGTTTCCGCCGCCTTCGCCGCACGGGCGCGCTGCGTGACCTGGTGCAGGAGGTGCGGCTTTCGCCGGCCGACCTGATCTGGCCGATCTTCGTGACCGACGTGCCCGGCGCCGACGCGCCGGTGGCCTCGATGCCGGGCGTCTCGCGCCTGACGGTCGATGGCGCGGTGCGCGCGGCCGAACAGGCGGCATCCCTGGGGATCCCGGCGATCTGCCTCTTTCCCTATACCGATCCGTCGCTGAAGACCGAAACCTGCCAAGAGGCCTGGAACCCGGAAAACCTGTCGAACCGGGCCACCCGGGCGATCAAGGCCGCAGTGCCCGGGATCGCCGTGATGACGGATGTGGCGCTTGATCCCTACAACGCGCTTGGCCACGATGGACTGGTGCGCGATGGCGTGGTGCTGAACGATGAAAGCGTCGAGGCGCTGGTCCGCATGGCGCTGGCGCAGGCCGAAGCGGGGGCCGATATCCTTGGCCCTTCGGACATGATGGATGGCCGGATCGGCGCGATGCGCTCGGCGCTTGAAGCGGCAGGGCACCGGGATGTGGCGATCCTGTCCTATGCGGCGAAATACGCCAGCGCCTTCTATGGCCCGTTCCGAGATGCCGTGGGGGCAAGCGGTGCGCTGAAGGGCGACAAGAAGACCTACCAGATGAACCCCGGCAACCGCGACGAGGCGTTGCGGCTGGTGGCGCGCGATCTGGACGAGGGCGCCGACATGGTGATGATCAAGCCCGGCATGCCCTATCTGGACATCTGCGCCCGTGTGAAGGACGCTTTCGGCGTGCCGACCTTCGCCTATCAGGTCTCGGGCGAATACGCGATGCTGAAGGGCGCGATGCTGAACGGCTGGCTGAAGGACGAGGTGATCCTTGAAAGCCTGCTGGCCTTCCGCCGCGCCGGCTGCGACGGGATCCTGACCTATTTCGCCCCGGATGCCGCGCGGCTCCTGCGGGGCTGACCCCCCCCCCGGGCGGCTCTTTGCCAGTGACCCCCTCTGGCCTCGACCGAGCCGACAGAAACGGGTGACAGGGGCCACTTTTGCCCCTAGTCTGGCGCACAACCGGGCGGAAGCGCCGGATTTGAGGCAGTCGGATTACGTGTCGCCGCCCGAGCCCCTGAACGGGTCAGGCAAGCAAGCGCAAGCGGAGCAGAAGATGATCGAGATTTCCCGTCGGACTTTCGTGATGCTGTCAGGCACGGGCCTTGCCCTTGCGGCCTGCGGCAACGGACTTGGCAGCAATGGCGCGGCCAAGCTTGATGCGCGCGTCGAAGCCACGCGCGCCTATCTGCTGAAGAACTATCCCGGCACCCAGGATCTGATGAGCCGCGCCGCAGGGGTTCTCTACATGCCCCTGATGACCGAGGCGGGCTTTGGCCTGGGCGGGGCCTACGGCCGCGGCGCCCTGCAGATCAACGGCGTGACGGTGGACTACTATTCCGCCACGCAGGCAAGCTTCGGCCTGACCCTGGGCGCGCAGCAATATGCCCATAGCCTGTTCTTCATGACACCGGACGCGCTGGAGAATTTCCGCCGTCAGGACGGCTGGCAAGCGGGTGCGGGCGTGACTTACGCCCTGCCCGATGGCGGTGGCTCGGCCGGGGTGGACACGACCACCACCACCGCGCCTGTCATCGCCCTGGTCTTCGGGCAGGCAGGGTTCATCGCCGGCGCCTCTCTGGATGGCACCAAGTATACCCGCATCATTCCCTGATCCCGGTGCCCTGACTGGCGCGCGGGCGGCGGGCGCCCGGGGCTCTGCCCCGGACCCCGGGATATTTGGCAACGGAAGATAGGGGTCAGCCGTTCAGCTTGCGCAGCCGCGCGATCAGGCTGGACGTGTCCCAGCGGTTGCCGCCCATGGCCTGCACCTCCTTGTAGAACTGGTCGACCAGCGCGGTTACCGGCAGGCTCACGCCAAGATCATCGGCCGTGGCGAGGCAGATCCCCAGATCCTTGCGCATCCAGTCGACGGCGAAGCCGAAGTCGTATGTGCCCTTCGCCATGGTCTTGTGGCGGTTCGCCATCTGCCAGCTTCCGGCGGCGCCCTGACTGATCACCTCGACCAGGTCCGCAATGTCGAGCCCGGCCCTTTCGGCAAAGCTCAGCCCTTCGGAGAGGCCCTGGACGAGGCCGGCAATGCAGATCTGGTTGACCATCTTGGCCATCTGCCCCGCGCCGCTGTCGCCAAGGCGGCGGCAGATGCGGGCATAGGCGGCGATGACGGGTTCGGCGCGGGCATAGCTCTCGGGGCTGCCGCCGCACATGACCGACAGCACACCGTTTTCGGCCCCCGCCTGCCCGCCCGAGACCGGAGCATCGACGAAGCCGAGGCCCGCGGCGCCCGCCTCTTCGGCAAGTTCGCGTGTCACGGCCGCCGAAACCGTGGTGTGATCCACGAGGATCGCGCCCGGCGCCATGCCGGCGAAGGCGCCGTCCTGGCCAAGGCAGACGCTGCGCAGGTCGTCGTCATTGCCGACGCAGGCCATCACGAATTCGGCCCCCTTGGCGGCTGCGGCCGGTGTATCGGCGGCACGCCCACCGTGTCGGGACACCCAGTCCGCCGCCCTGGCGCCGGTGCGGTTGTAGACGGTCACATCATGCCCCTTGACGGCCAGATGGCGTGCCATCGGAAACCCCATCACGCCCAACCCAAGAAACGCCACTCTGGCCATGCCCCGTTCTCCCTTACAGTTGCGATCCGTTCCGTTCTGTCCTAGTTACCCGGCCTGCACTCTGCGTCAACCGTGACCGTCCGCGGCGCCCGCGCCCCGGCCGGCGGGACGCCACCCGGAACCGATGAGGCCGATACCGATGCTGACCGCCTTCCGCTGGCTTACGCGCATTGTCTCGGGCCTGCTGATCCTTGGCCTGATCACGGTCTCGATGGTCTATTATTTTGCCTCGCGGTCGCTGCCGGACTACAGCGCGACCTATGCCGTGCCCGGCCTTGCCGCGCCGGTCGAGGTGGTGCGCGATACCGCGGATGTGCCGCATATCTTCGGCCAGACCGACCGCGATGTCTATTACGCTCTGGGCTTTGCCCATGCCCAGGACCGGCTCTGGCAGATGGTGATGCTGCGTCGCACCGCACAGGGGCGGCTTTCCGAGGTCTTTGGCCGGCGCAGTCTTGCCACCGACGACCTGATGCGGCGGCTCGATCTTTACGGGCTGGCCGAACAGTCGGTCGCAGCGCAGGACGCCGAGACCAGGACCGCGCTGGAAGGCTATTCGGCCGGCGTCAATGAATGGATCCGCATCATCAACGAAGAGGCCAAGGGCCGCGGCGCACCGGAGTTCTTCCTCTTCAACAACGAGATCGCCTATTGGCAGCCGGCGGATTCCATCGCGCTGATGAAACTGATGGCAGTGCAGATGTCGTCGCAACTGGAAGACGAGGTGTTGCGCGCCCGCCTGTCGATGCTCTCGAAGACCTGGGCCAACGACCTGATGCCCGAGGTGCCCGGTCCCGGGATCGCCGCCCTGCCGCCCTACGGCAGCGTCGTGCCCGGCGTGGAGGCCAGCCATGCGGCACTGGACACGTCTGCGGATCCGCTGTCACCCTTTCCGCGCCGGGCCTTCGCCGGGGCCTCGAACGCCTGGGCGGCGGCGCCGTCGCGTTCGGCGGCGGGCGGTTCGCTTCTGGCCAATGACCCGCATCTGGATTTCTCGGCACCTTCGGTCTGGTATCTGGCGCGGCTCGAACTGCGATCGGGTGGTGTCATCGGCGCCACCATCCCCGGAATCCCCGTGATCCTTGCCGGACGCAACGCAGGCCTCGGCTGGGGTCTCACATCAAGCTATCTCGACGACCAGGATGCCCATATCGAGGAACTGAACCCCGCCGATCCGGGGCGCTACCGCACCGAAGCCGGCTGGAAGCCCTTCGTCACCCGGAAGTCGATCATCGAGATCAAGGACGAGGCCCCGGTCACGCTGACGCTGCGCTGGACGGACAACGGCCCCGTCCTGCCCGGCACGCATTACGACCTGGCCTCGGTCACGCCGCGGGGGCATGTCGTCTCGCTTGACTGGACGGTGCTTGACGGGGCCGACACCTCGATGACGGCGGCGATCCGCTTGATGAAGGCGCATTCGATCAGAGAGGGCATGGCGGCGGGCGAGCTGTTCGTGGCGCCCTCGCAGAACGTCACCATGGCCGACAAGGACGGCGTGGCGATGGCATTGTTCGGCCGGATGCCGAAACGCGACGCACGCCACCAGACACAAGGGCGGATGCCCAGCCCCGGCTGGCTTGCCGAGAACCGCTGGCAGGGCAGCCTGCCCTACAGCGACAATCCGCGCTTCGAAAACCCCGCCGGCGGCATCGTCGGCAATACCAACAACAAGATCATCGACCGCCCCTTTCCGAACCATGTCAGCTTCGACTGGGGCGACAGCCAGCGGATCCAGCGCTGGACGCGGCTGATGCAGGAACGCGAGGTGCATTCGCGCGACAGCTTCATCGCGGCGCAGCTTGATACCGTGTCACCGGCGGCACGGAACCTCTTGCCTCTGATCGGACGCGATCTGTGGTTCACCGGCGAGGCCGCGCCCGAGGGCACGCCGGAACGCCAGCGCCAGCAGGCGCTGGAGTTGCTGGCCAACTGGGGCGGCGAGATGAACGAGCACCTGCCCGAGCCGCTGATCTATGCCGCCTGGCTGCGTGCGGTGCAGGCGCGGCTGATCCAGGATGAACTCGGGCCGCTTGCGGATGATTTTTCTCGTGTCGAGCCCCTGTTCATCGAACGGGTCTATCGCAACATCGACGGCGCCGGGAAATGGTGCGACATCATGCGGTCGGCGCCGGTCGAGACCTGTTCCGACATCTCGCGGCTGGCGCTCGATGATGCGCTCTTGTGGCTGTCCGAACGGTTCGGCCCCAAGATCGAAAGCTGGCGCTGGGGCGATCTGCACCAGGCGACGCATGACCACCCGGTGCTGGGTCAGGTGCCGGTTCTGAACTGGTTCGTGAACATCCGCCAGTCGACCAGCGGCGGGGATTTCACCCTGATGCGAGGCATGACCAAGGGCACGGGGCCGAACCCCTACCTCAACGTCCATGGCGCGGGCTATCGTGGCGTCTACGACTTCGCCGATCCCGACAGTTCGGTTTTCATCATCTCGACCGGGCAATCGGGCCACCCGCTGAGCCGCCACTACGACGACCTGTCGGAACTGTGGCGGCGCGGCGAATACATCCCGATGTCGCTGGACCCGGATCTGGCGCGGGCGGCGGCGACCGGGATCACGCGCCTGGAACCTGCAGGCCAGCCCGCCCCCTAGCCTGTGGCAGACCGGACCACCGGCTGCGCCGGGCGCCGCGCCATCAGCAGCGTGTAGATGCCGCTGCCCACAACGATCGCGGCCCCGAGGAGCGTCGCCATGTCGGGGCGTTCGCCAAAGACGGCAATACCCACGATCAGCGCAAAGATCAGCCGCGTGTAGCGGAAGGGCGTCACAACCGCGACGTCGCCGATCCGCATGGCGCCGGTCAGGAAGGCATAGGCCGTCGCACCAAAGGCGACCCCCAGGGCCAGGCGCAGCACTTCCGAAACGGTTGGAACCACTGCCCCACCGCTGAAGGCCAGCATCACAAGGCCCGTAGGCACCAGGACCGCGAATCCGTAGAACCCCAGAAGCATGTTGCCCAGGGTCTTCGGCGCGGCGCGCGTGGCCAGATCGCGACCGGCAAAGCCCAGGGTGCCCAGCACCGCAAGGACAGACGCCGGGGTGAAGCCTTCAAGCCCCGGGCGCAGGATGACAAGCACGCCCACAAAGCCAAGGAATATCGCCAGCCAGCGTTGCCAGACGACCCTTTCGCCAAAGATCAGCGCCGCCCCCAGGGTCACCACCAGCGGCGTCGCCTGCAGGATTGCCGAGGCCGAGGACAGCGGCGAAAGCGCGATCGCAAGCGTGTAGAAGACCCGGCCCGCGACCTCGTTCCCGACTTTCCAGGCCATGGCGGGCACAAGGGCCGCGCGCGGAAACAGCACCCCGCCGCCGCGACGCGTCAGGATGGCGAAGACCACGGTCCCGCCCGCGCCGAACATCGCCAGGATCTGCCCGACCGGCAGGTGGCCATAGACCGATTTCAGGATCATGTCCTCGACCGCGAACCCCGCCATGGCCGCGATCATCAGGAAGATGCCGCGCAGGTTCTCGGGCTGGCCGCTCACGATTCGGGCGTCCAGGGCGTTCGGGGGCCGGTCTCGACGGGGAACTCGTCCCTGTTGTCGTCCCGGGCTTCGTCCCTGACGGTATCGGCAAAACGCGGATCTATGGCAGCAAAGGCAGCACGCTGGCGGGCCGACCAGCGGACAGCGAGGCGGTAACCATCTTCCTCCATCTGCTCGGACTGGACCACGCCCTGATCATGGAGCCAGGCCCGCGCGCGACCGGCGCTGAAGGGAAGCACAAGTTCGGCAATGCTGCGTTCGTCATCAAGTGCTGCCGAAATCGCGGCAAGAAGCGGATCGAGCCCCTCTCCCGTCACCGCCGATACCGCATGGATTCCGGGCGTGCGCGCATCCTGCACCAGGAGCGCGTCGCGGATGTCGGGGGACAGGAGGTCGATCTTGTTCCAGACCTCGAACATCGGCACGTCTTCGTCCACGCCCAGCGATTCCAGGATCTCGCCCACGTCGGCGGCCTGTTCCTCGGTCTCGGGATGGGCGATGTCGCGGACATGCAGGATCAGGTCAGCCTCCAGCACCTCCTCGAGCGTGGCGCGGAAGGCGGCGACCAGTTGCGTCGGCAGGTCCGAGATGAAGCCCACCGTGTCCGACAGGATCACCTTCTTGCCCGAAGGCAGCGTGACGCCGCGCATGGTGGGATCAAGCGTGGCGAACAGCATGTCCTTGGCCAGCACCTCGGCGCCGGTCATGCGGTTGAACAGCGTCGACTTGCCGGCGTTGGTATAGCCCACCAGCGCCACCACCGGGAACGGCACCTTGCGGCGCGCGGCGCGGTGGAGTTCGCGGGTCTTGACCACCTTCGACAGCTGGCGGCGGATCTTCACCACCTCTTCGTCGATGGCGCGACGGTCGGCCTCGATCTGGGTTTCGCCGGGGCCGCCGACAAAACCGAAGCCGCCGCGCTGGCGTTCCAGGTGGGTCCAGGCCCGCACCAGCCGCGTGCGCTGATAACTGAGCGCCGCCAGTTCGACCTGCAACACGCCTTCGCGGGTGCGCGCCCGGTCGGCGAAAATCTCGAGGATCAGGCCGGTCCGGTCCAGAAGCTTGACGCCCCATTCCCGTTCCAGGTTGCGTTGCTGGACCGGGGTGACCGGGCCATCGACCAGCACCAGATCGACCCTTGCCGCATCGAAACGCCCCTTCAGTTCGTCGATCTTGCCGGTCCCGAACAAAAGCCCCGGCTGCACCTTGGGCAGCCGCACCACCTCGGCGCCGACGACCTCGAGTTCGGGCATGGCATCGGCCAGCGAAACCGCCTCGGCCAGCGCCAGTTCTGGCAACCGGCGGTGGCGGACGGACTTGATTTCCGGATGCAGGACATAGGCTCGCGTCACGACTGCGCCGCGATCATGGGGATCACGCCTGGGTGGCTCGCGCTCGTCGCTGTCAACCACGTCGGTCAGTCTTCACCTTCATATAGCGAAATCGGCGCACCGGGCATGATGGTCGAGATGGCATGCTTGTAGACAAGCTGCGACTGGCCGTCACGGCGCAGCAGCACGCAGAAGTTATCAAACCACGTGATCACGCCCTGCAACTTGACCCCGTTGATGAGGAAGATCGTGACGGGAACCTTCGCCTTGCGAACGTGATTGAGAAAGGCGTCCTGCAGGTTCTGTTTGTCGGCGGCCATCTGGTCTGCACCTTGTTCTTGTCGTTGTTCTTGTCGTTTGCATGGTCCGCTACCGGCGCATGATCACGCCCCATCGGAACCTGCTGCAAGTATGCGCACAATGGTCCGGGTTTCCAGCCCCAAATCACCGATAGGCATCGAAGTGTCCATTGGGCGCAACGCAGTTGCCCCTGGCCCCGGGCGCGCGTCAACAGGGGATGTGCCGGGGCCGCACCGGGCTATGGGCTCAGTCTTCCAGTTCCACCTCGGCGTCGTCATCCAGATGCGCGATGCGGCCCCCGGTTTTCGACGTGGTGACGACCCCCAGCGACTTCAGCTTGCGGTGCAGCGCCGAACGCTCCATGCCGACGAAGGTCGCAGTGCGGCTGATGTTGCCGCCAAAGCGGTTGATCTGGGTCAGCAGGTATTCCCGTTCGAACAGTTCGCGCGCCTCGCGCAGGGGCAGCGTTGCCAGCCCGCCCGACAGCACGATCCTTCCGTCGTCGGCGGCAACCTCGCCCTGCCCATGAAGCTCGCGCGTTTCGATCGGGCCATTCCCTTCGCCAAGGATCAGCACCCGTTCGATCAGGTTGCGCAACTGGCGAATGTTTCCGGGCCAGGTCATCGTCTGCATCAGTGCCTGCGCCTCGTCCGACAGCTCGCGCAGCGGCAGCCCCTGCACCCGGTTGAACTGTTCGATGAAACCGGCGGCCAGTTCCGGGATATCCTCGCGCCGTTCCTCCAGGGATGGCACTGCGATCGGCACGACATTCAGCCGGTCGAACAGTTCCTGCCGGAAGCGCCCGGCCGCGATTTCATGGCGCAGGTCGCGCGTGGTCGATGAAATCACCCGCAGTTCGACCCGCACCTTGTCGGCGCCGCCCACCCGGGTGAACTGCTGTTCGGTCAGCACCCGCAGGATCTTGGACTGCGTGCCCAGGGGCATGTCGGCGACTTCGTCGAAATAGATCACGCCACCATGCGCCTGTTCCAGAAGGCCCTTCTCGATGCCGCGCTCAGCGGTTTCGCGCCCGAACAGCACCTCTTCCATCCGTTCGGGTTCGATCGAGGCCGACGAGACCGAGACGAAGGGCGCGGTGGAACGATTCGAATTGGCATGGATATAGCGCGCGGCGACCTCCTTGCCGGCGCCGGGCTGTCCGGTCAGCATCACGCGGCCATTGGATTTCGTCACCTTGTCCAGTTGCGCCTTCAGTGCCCGCAGCGCATGGGACTGTCCGATCATTTCCGAAGAGGAGACATCACGCCTCCGGAGCGATGCGTTTTCCCGCCTCAGCCGTGACGTTTCCATCGCACGCGCGACAACGACCGTCAACTGGTCGATATTGAAGGGTTTTTCGATGAAGTCATAGGCGCCCTGCTTGATCGCCGCGACGGCAATTTCGATGTTGCCATGGCCCGAGATGATGATGATCGGCACATCGGGGTTGTCGCGCTTCACCGACTTGAGGATGTCGATCCCGTCCATCCGGCTGTCCTTCAGCCAGATGTCGAGCACCATCAGCGCCGGGGGGGCCGCGTTGATTTCGGCCATGCAGTCGTCCGAGTTTCCCGCAAGCCGGGTGTTGTAGCCTTCGTCTTTCAAGATGTCCGAGATCAGTTCCCGGATATCCTTTTCGTCGTCCACGATCAGAATGTCGCTCATTTACCGCCTCCCGCCATTTCGGCGTTCTTCTCTTTTTCACGTGGGCCGCGGGCGCGCGCCCGCGGAAGCCGGATCAGGGCCATCGCCCCCCGGCGGCCGGTTTCATCGAAGGGCTCGGCATCCGTGAGGATCAAGGTGCCGCCATGTTCCTCGATGATCTTCTTGACAATCGGCAGGCCAAGCCCGGTGCCTTTTTCGCGCGTTGTCACGTAGGGTTCGAACAGGCGCGCGCGGTCTTCGGGCAGGCCGATGCCATTGTCGGAGATGCGGATCGTCACCGCATCGGGCGCGGCGGACATCGCCACGCGGACTTCCGGTGCGTAGCTGTCTGGCGCGCCGTTTTCCACATAGCTTTCAACCGCTTCTCCTGCATTCTTCACAAGATTCGTCACGGCCTGCGAAATCATCGTCGCATCGAGTTCCGCGATGACGGGCTCCGATGGAAGATCGGCAATCAACCGCGCACCGTGCAACGCACCGTCCTGCAGCGTGACGGCATCGCGCATCAGCTTCGTCAGGTCATGGTCGCGCCGGTCGGGTTCGGGCATCCGGGCAAAGCGGGAAAATTCGTCGACGATCCGGCGCAGGTCATTGGTCTGGCGCACGATCACATCGGTCATCTGTTCCAGCGCTTCGCTTTGTTCCCCCACCATGGGTGCAAACTTGCGGCGGATACGTTCGGCCGAAAGCTGGATCGGTGTCAGCGGGTTCTTGATCTCGTGCGCGATGCGTCGGGCGACATCACCCCAGGCAGCCATCCGCTGGGCCGAGACCAGATCGGTCACGTCGTCAAAGGCCACGACATAGCCTTCGAGCGTTCCGTCCTGGCTGCGCCGTTCGGACATCCGAACCAGAAGGCTTTCAAGCCGCCCCTCGCGCGAAACCTTGATCTCCTCTTGCGCCGTTCCATTCAGGCTTTCCTGCAAGCGATTGAAAAGATCTGAAAATTCAGGAACTGCCTGCGCAAGCTGACGGCCGTGGTCGGCATCCGTCAATCCGACAAGCCGCGACGCAGACCGATTGAGAAATTCCACCAGACCCTCGGGAGTCAGGCCGATCACGCCCGCGGTGACCGACGACAGCACCGAATCGAACAACCGTCGCTGGGTCTCGGTGCGGGCATTGACCTGCAGAAGATCCAGCCGCTGGGTCTTCAGCTGCCGGGTCATCTGGTTGAACAGCCGCCCCAGCATGGCGATCTCGTCATCGCCCGTCTCCTCGACGACCTGGACATCCAGATCGCCCTCGCCCACCGCCTGTGCCGCGCCTGCAAGCCGTCCGACGGGGCGCGACAACCGTTCGGCGAACCACAGGCCCATCCAGATCGCCGCCAGAACAAGGATCAGCGCAAAGCCAAGGTAGACAAGCCCGAATTCGAACAGCACCCGCCCGCGCGAGGCTTCGAGTTGCTGGTAAAGACCCACCGTGGCGCGGGTATCGTCAAGCAGGCTCAGGATCTTGCCGTCGACGTTGCGACTGACATAAAGATAGCGGTCCACGAAGGCATCGAGCGGCATCAGCGCGCGGAATTCGTTGTTCTTCCAATCCTCGATCAGAACGAGCCTGCCCGCCCGCGCCTCGGCAATCTGCTCGGCGCTCGGGCGCTCATAGTCGAAAAGATAGCTGCGTTCGCCGCGCGTGCGCAATTCGCCCGAGCCGTCAATGACATAGGCCTCGCGCAGGCCCCGCTGGACCTGCGCCTGGCCTTGCGTCAGCAACTGCCGCAGGTCGCCATCGGCCAGAAAGAAACTCGATTGCTTGGCCAGGTTCAGATAGCGCGCAAGCGCCCGCGCGTCGGCATCAAGGTCGCGCCGGTGTTCTTCCTGATAGGCCTCGGCAGCGGCGAGCGAGGTGCCGACGACCTGCCGCACCCTGTCTGAAAACCAGCCCTCGAGCCCGATGTTGACGGTGAGCCCCGCAAAGATCGCCACCAGGATGGTCGGGAACAGCGCGATACCGGCGAAAACCCCCGTCAGCCGCATGTGCAGCCGTGAACCCGCCGACTTGCGGCGGCGGGCAGCGATCATGGCTGACAGGCGCGCCAGCACGAGGCCGGCAAGCAGCAGGAAATAGACAAGATCCGCAAGCAGGATCAGCCGCAGCGCCACCGAATTGGCGCCCTGGCCGTAGGGGCCAAGCACCAGAAAGGTGCCGAAGGCCAGCACCGGCCCCAGAACCACAAGGCTGAGCGTGGCAAAATTCTGCACCCGGCGCTGTCGTCGCAACCGGCTCAGCCGAACCCACGATGCCTTTTGCAGAACGCTCTCCACCGACTGCCCCTGAATTTCTCCGAGGCCTTCGATTGATGCCCCGGCGATCACCATGCGGCCTGTTCTTTGCGGTCTTGTCGTCTGCGCCAAGGTTGTATCTGGCGCAAACGGGCCACAGGTCCGTGTTGCGCTTTTACATCAACTTGCGGCGCCGTGTCACGTTCATATCCAGCGTGACGATCTTCTTGTGCAAGGTATTGCGGTTGATCCCCAGAAGATCGGCACATCTGGCCTGATTTCCGCCCACGGCTTCAAGCGCGATGGTGATGAGCGGCAGCTCCATCTCGCGCAGGATGCGCTCGTAAAGACCGGGGGGGGGCAGTGTGTCGCCATGCAGGTCGAAATAGTGGCGCAGATGGCGGGCGATCGCATCAGCCATGCGTTCTTCGCCCGCCGCCCCTGCGGGGGCAGAGGCAACCAGCGGCGCCAGGACCGGTTCGAGATCGGCGGGCGAAAGCGCGGAGATGTCCGGAGCGGCAAGGGCCAGATGGTGCATCGCGTTTTCCAGCTGGCGCACGTTGCCGGGCCAGGACTGGTGCAGCAGGCGGTCCCGGACCGGGTCTTTCAGCCGGATCTCCTGCCCGCGACCATGGCGCGCAAGGAAATGCTCGGCCAGCAGCGGGATGTCCTGCGGGCGCCCGGAAAGCGGCGGAAGCGTCAGGGTGGCGCCGGTCAGGCGGTAGAAGAGATCCTCGCGCAAACCCGGGACGCTGCCGGGCGCGGTAGCGATCAGCCGGGGTGCTGCATCGCCGGTCAGCCCGTCGATCAGCCGCAGCGCGCGCGCCTGCGCCTCGGGGCCGAAATCCGCCAGATTGTCCAGCACAAGGGTGCCACCGGCCACCTGTTCCAGCACCCGGGCCCGCATTTCGGCCGGGGACTGCGCCGGGATGCCGGTCAGGTCGCCCGCGGTCAGTGTGACGAAGGGCAGGTCGCGGCGGACCGAAAGATCGTGAATGGCACGCGCCAGAATCGACTTGCCGCTGCCCGAAGGTCCGAGGATCAGCACCGGCATCTCGCTGTGCTTGAGCCGCGCCACCGAGCGGAACAGCGCCTGCATCGGCGCCGATCGCCCGACCAGCGGCATCGGGTCATCGCCGCGCGGCGCGACGGCTGGTCCGGGCGCCGAGACCGGGATGGCATGGCGCTTGCGGTCCAGCCCGCTTGCCACACGCTTCATCAGGTCGGGCAGGTCGAAGGGCTTGGGCAGGTAGTCGAAGGCCGCGGCCTCGGTCGCCCGGATTGCGGTCATCATGGTATTCTGGGCGGAAATCACGATCACCGGCAGATCGGGTCGCATCCTGCCGATCGCAGGCAGTGCGGTCAGGCCGTTGCCGTCGGGCATGACCACGTCAGTGATCACCAGATCACCCTTGCCTTCCTCGACCCAGCGCAAGAGCGTCACGAGGGATGCCGTCGCATGGACCCGGCATCCCGCCCGCGTCAGCGCCTGCGTCAGGACGGTGCGGATCGTGCGGTCGTCATCGGCGACAAGGATGGTGCCATCCATGGCTCACTCCTCAAGGCTGGGGGGCGCGTCCCGCATCATCGGCAGAGAGACGCGAAACACCGTCCGGCCGGGGGCGGATTGCGCGGCGATCCAGCCGCCGTGATCGGCGATGATCTTGGCGACCAGCGCAAGGCCAAGGCCAGTGCCGTTTTCGCGCCCCGAGACGAAGGGATCGAAGATGGCATCGGCGATCTCGGGCGGGATGCCGGGGCCGTCATCGGCAATCTCGATGTTGAGCGGCAGGGCGGCAGTGCTGCCGTCTTTCCTGCGGATGCGCAGCGCCGGATCGTAGAAGCTTCGCATCCGGATGGTCCCGCCCTTGTTGCCAGAGGCTTCGGCGGCGTTCTTCAACAGATTCAGGAACACCTGAAGCAACTGATCCGCATCCCCAGGAACCGAGGGTAGCGACGGATCATAGTCGATGGCGAAGCTCATGCCACTCGCAAAACCCAGCGCGGCCGACTTGCGGGCGCGGTCCAGCACGTCATGGATATTGACCGGGGTCTTCGCCGGGGGCAGCAGGTTTCCGAACTGCTCGACCTGTTCGAGCAGCTTAACGATCCGCCGCGTCTCGGCCACGATCAGGCCGGTCAATTCGCGGTCCTCGGGGGCAAGCGTCATGTCCAGAAGCTGCGCAGCCCCCGTGATGCCGGCCAGCGGGTTCTTGATTTCATGCGCCAGCATCTCGGCCATTCCGATCGCGGATCGCGACGACGATCCCAGCGCCGGTGCGCGATCGCCATGGCCCGGCAGTTCCTGCGGGGTCAGCAGCAACAGCACCATCCCCGCCTGCCCCTCGAGCAGCGCGGCCTGGATGTCGCAAAGGGTGTCGCCGCGATCACCCCGGCGGACAGGCGTCGTATGAATGAACATCGCCCGATGGCCGGCGCGGAGCCGCGCGAAAACATCGGAAAGCGGCGCATCGGTCAAGAGCCGGACAGTCACCGGCTGGCCAAGAAGCGCCCTGTGCGAAGCGTTGAAGAAGGCCTCGGCTGCCGGGTTTGCGTCCCGGATCCGGTCGCCACCGTCGATGATCAGCGCCGGGGTCGGCAGGCTGGCCCAGATCGCCGGGCCGACAAGCGCGGCCAGACCGGTCATGCCGCCACCCGGTCCTGTGGTTCGCCAAAAGCCACGCGGACCAGATCGCGCACCGCTTGCGGCGTGGTCGCCGTCATCAGGCCCGCGCGCGCCGCCCCGGTAACGCCGGCCGCATCGGCATACCAGCCCAGATGCTTGCGGGCGACCCTGATGCCCAGTTCGACCCCGTGGAAACCCAGTATCCCGGCGTGGTGATCAAGGATCAGATCGGCCAGTGCGGCACCCGTCGGCACCGCCGGCGCTGCCCCGCAGCCCAGCCCCGCCGCGATGTCAGCCAGCCGCCAGGGCGCGCCCTGCGCCCCGCGCCCGACCATCACCCCATCGGCGCCCGAGGCAGCCAGCGCCCGCATCGCCGCGTCTCCCGAGGTGATGTCGCCGTTCACGATCACCGGGATCGACACTGCCTGCTTCACCGCGCGCACCGCCCGCCAGTCGGCCTGACCGCTGTAGAACTGCGCCCGCGTCCGGCCATGGATCACCAGCATCCGCACGCCGGCGGCTTCGGCGCGGCGCGCGAGCTCGGCCGCATTGCGGCTGTCGTCGTCCCAGCCCAGCCGGCATTTCAGCGTGACCGGCAGATCGACGGCGCCAACCACCGCGTCGATGAGCGTCAGAGCGTGGTCCAGATCGCGCATCAGCGCCGCCCCCGACAGGCCGCCCGTGACCTTGCGCACCGGACAGCCCATGTTGATGTCGATGATCCCCGCGCCAAGGTCGGCCACCACGCGTGCGGCCTCGCCCATCGCCCGCGCCTCGCGCCCGGCAAGCTGGACCGAGGTGGCAACCCCGCCATCCCGATTCCCAGATCGCTGCGCGCCTTGGCCCGCACCGAAGGCCTGGCGGTCAGCATCTCGCCGCTGGCGACCATCTCGGAGACCACGAGCCCCGCGCCGAAGCCCGCGACGATCCGGCGGAACGGCAGATCGGTGATTCCCGCCATCGGCGCCAGAAGCACCGGCGGATCGATCCGCGTTCCAGCGATTGTCAGGGCGGATGCCATGGAATGCCTGTTTCTTGTGCAGTTGTTCTCTCTGCTACTGGAAACGCGCAGGCCCGGCAATCAACCCCAACTATCCGTGCCGGGTTTTTTCGCTTCCTGCTGCCACGGCCGCCCCTTAGTCCGCGACGAACCCTGCGGCCTTGTGGCTGCCGTCGCAATAGGGCTTGTTCGCGGAATGGCCGCAACGGCAGAGGAAGGCCTGGCGAACCTTGTTGATGGTCCGGCCGGTGCCGCTGACGATTTCAAGGTTGCCCACCACCTTGAGCGGCCCGTTGCGCTGCGGTTGCAGATCGACGGGGCCGTTCCTCACCTCAAGCGCCGGGGTGTCCTTTGCGGCGGGTTCGCCACTGGCGGTGAAGCCCGCGGCGACATGGGCGCCATCGCACCAGGGCTTGTTCGCGGAATGGCCGCAACGGCAGAGCGTCGCGCGGGGCCCGGGATGGGGGGCGCCGCCCAGGGTCAGCTCTGCCTCGATGGCGAGGGGACCGTTTTCGCGGATGCGGAGCGTATTGACCACCGGCGGCTTGTCCGATGTCGCGGCACCGTCGTTCCGATGCACCCGGATCGCGCCCGAGGGGCAGTTCTGGCCGATGCGCAGCACGTCCTCGGGCGCGGCGGCATCGGGGAAAATCCACTCGCCCTTGACGTTCGGCACGAAGACTTCGGGGTGCGACAGGACGCAGTTGCGCGAATGCACACATTTCTTGCCGTCGAAGACAACCGTGACGTGCTGGCCTTCGACCCGTTCCATGGCGATCCCCTTCCCGGTAGCGCAAGCCCAGCCTCGCGCGGAGGCGGGCCTTGCGTCAACAGCGGAAGCCGGCGATCACGCGATCTCGACGGTGTATTTCTCGATCACGGTATTGGCGAGAAGCTTTTCGCACATCGCCTTGACCTCGGTCTCGGCGCTGGCGCGGTCGGTGGCGGCGAGGTCAAGTTCGATCACCTTGCCCTGGCGCACGGCTTCGACGCCGCCAAAGCCAAGGGTCGCCAATGCGTGGCGCACGGCTTCGCCCTGCGGGTCGAGCACACCATCCTTCAGCATGACATGAACGCGGGCTTTCATCGGACTCTCCTTGATGCTTTCAATCCGGTCGCTTCGATTTCGCCGGCCGGACCACGGGGCATTCCCAGCCCTCGTAGACCCATCCGGCGCCGTCCAGTTCTTCGGCCATCCGCCCGACCAGCACCTCGAAGGCCGGGTCCGCGGGGGCGGTATCGTGATGGAGCCTGAGGCCCTGCCCGGTCGCATCGAAATCGACTTCGAGCCCCCAGCCCTTCGCCAGTTTCGCGATGCGGGCGTCGTCGGCCACGTCGCGGGCGTCGCTCGCCGGGGTGATGTAGTGCGAGACGATGCGTGCGGCCCGTCCGTCATCCCCCGCCCGCGCCAGCGACGCGACGATCATGCGGCTGCGCGCCAAGGCGCGGGCTTTCCGGCTGTCTTCGGCCCCGGCCATCGCGTGCCGTCCGTCAGTTGATCAGCGTCGGTTTCGGCATCTGCGTGCTTTGGGTCGGCATGACCCCTAGCCGCCGCGCCACCTCGGTATAGGCATCGGTCAGGCTGCCAAGGTCGCGGCGGAACACATCCTTGTCGAGCTTCTGGCCGGTCTTGACGTCCCACAGCCGGCAGCTGTCGGGGCTGATCTCGTCGGCGACGATCAGGCGCATGAAGTCGCCATCCCAGATCCGGCCGATCTCGATCTTGAAGTCGATCAGCTTGATGCCGACGCCATACATGACGCCCGAGAGGAAATCGTTCACGCGCAGCGCGAGGCTCACGATGTCGTCCAGATCCTGCTGCGTGGCCCAGCCGAAGGCGACGATGTATTCTTCCGACACCATCGGATCGCCCAGCGCGTCGTTCTTGTAGCTGTATTCGACGATGGGGCGCGGCAGCGGCGTGCCTTCTTCCATCCCCAGCCGCTTGGCGATCGAGCCTGCGGCAAAATTGCGCACGATGACTTCCAGCGGGATGATTTCCACCTGCCGGATCAGCTGTTCGCGCATGTTGATGCGGCGGATGAAGTGGTTCGGGACGCCGATGTTCGTCAGCCCGGTCATGAAGAACTCTGACAGGCGGTTGTTCAGGACGCCCTTGCCTTCGATGGTCGCCTTCTTCTGGGCATTGAAGGCGGTGGCGTCATCCTTGAAATACTGGATGAAGGTGCCGGGTTCCGGGCCTTCGTAAAGGATCTTGGCCTTGCCTTCGTAGACCTTCTTGCGACGCGGTGCCATCGGCTCTCCAAACTTGCGGGGGGGTGCGCGCTGAAGGCCGGGCCGCGCCCCGCCCGAGGCCCGCCTAAGCCGCCCCTATAGGACAAGCGGACCCGTGTCGCAAGCAACTCTCCCCGCCTCCCGCCCGCGAGATGCCGCGCCGACAGACCGCCACGGCCCACGGGGCTTGCGGGAACACGTGCGGACGGGCATATGGGATGGGAAATGCCACCAGACATGATGGACTCGCAATGACAACTTTCGACGACCGCGAAAAAGGCTACGAATCCAAGTTCGCCCATGATGAGGCAACGCTCTTCCGGGCGGGCGCGCGCCGCAACAAGCTTGTCGGCCTTTGGGCTGCGGGCATGCTGGGCAAGTCTGGCGCCGATGCGGATGCCTATGCCAAGGAAGTGATCCTCGCCGATTTCGAGGAAGCGGGCGATGATGATGTTCTGCGCAAGCTGGCCGCGGACCTAGCCGGGAAGGCCGACGCCGAGATGATCCGCGCAAAGATGGCCGAGCTTCTGGCCGAAGCAAAACGGCAGATCGCCGAGGAAGGCTGAGCCCCACGCGCGGCGGATCGGTGCTGCGGATGAGGAACATGGGGCAGTCCCGGCGGGGCTGCCTTTTTTTCATCACCGGGGCCGCCGCCATGCAGGCGGCGCGCGCATCCGGCACGGCCGCTTCGCATTGTCCTTGCCGAGGCCCCGAAGTATTGAGAAACTTCTTTTACGGGGGCGCTTGGTTGCGTTCCTTCCCACCTGAAAGGCCCTTCCCATGTCAGATCCGCTGTCCAAGCTTCTGCAAACCCAAGACTGGCTGCTGGCCGATGGCGCGACCGGCACCAACCTGTTCAACATGGGGCTTTCGTCGGGCGAGGCGCCCGAATTCTGGAACATCGACCGGCCCGATGACATCCGCACGCTTTACCGCAATGCGGTCGAGGCCGGCAGCGACCTGTTCCTGACCAATACCTTCGGCGGAAACGCCAGCCGGCTGAAGCTGCATGGCGCGCAAGGACGCGTGCGCGAATTGAACCGGGTATCGGCAAGCCTTGGCCGCGAGATCGCCGATGCCGCCAATCGTCCCGTGATCGTCGCCGGATCGGTCGGACCGACGGGCGAGATCTTCGAACCCATGGGGACGCTGACGCACGAACGCGCCGTCGAGATGTTCCACGAACAGGCCGAGGGGCTCAAGGAAGGTGGCGTCGACGTCCTCTGGGTTGAAACCATCTCCTCGGCCGAGGAATTCAAGGCGGCGGCCGAAGCCTTCCTCATGGCGGGGATGCCATGGTGCGGCACCATGAGCTTTGATACGGCGGGCCGCACGATGATGGGCCTGACCGCAGCGCAAATGGTGGCCCTGGTCGACAAGCTGCCCAACCCGCCGATCGCCTTCGGCGCCAACTGCGGCGTCGGCGCGTCAGACCTTCTGCGCACCCTGCTGGGTTTCGTCGCCGCCGGTCCGACCCGGCCGCTGATTGCCAAGGGCAATGCCGGCATCCCGAAGTATCACGACGGCCACATCCATTACGACGGCACGCCCGAACTGATGGCCGATTACGCAGTTCTGGCGCGCGACATCGGGGCCACGATCATCGGCGGTTGCTGCGGGACCATGCCTGACCACCTGCGGGCAATGCGGGCGGCGCTGGAAACCCGTCCGCGCGGCACCCGGCCGACGCTGGATGAAATCACGGCCCGGCTTGGCGCATTTTCCTCGGTCAGCGACGGCAGCGGCGACGACATTGCCCCGACCCGCGAACGCCGCGGCCGCCGCCACTGACACTGACACTGACACTGACACGACTGTTGCCAGAGGGCCCTGCCCCTTTGATCGCGCCAGCCGGTCTTGCGGGGGCGCCTTCGTGCCCCTATATTGGTGATGCCTCGGGCAACCGTGGCTATGGACATAAACGCGCTCGTAATAATCGGATCGGACCCGGGGGCGGTACCCGGCGGCTCCACCATCATCATCCCTTGTTGGGGGCGAATGGGGCCGAAACAGGATCGACGAACGCCTAAAGGGGTTAGCTTTGTCTCGGCGGGGTGCCACCGTTATCGGTCCGAAATGTACAGTTGCCAACAACAACCGTGCTCCGGCAATGGCTCTGGCTGCGTAAGCAGTTCGGGTCGCCGAAACCAAGTCCTTTCGCTTAGCCGCGAAAGGCGGGGTTCGCAGGTACCTGGCAACAGAAACCTGCACTTTCCCCATTTGCAGAACGCGCAGCTTAACGGCGTGGAAACCATCCGTCCCCTAGGCTGGGATCGCATGAATTCATGGGGATAAGACATGTCGCACCTGGCCTTGCTGAATGACTTCTACAAGACCGCCTGGATCGACGGCGACATCGCTGCCATCGATCGATACTTCACCGCGCGCACGGAGGCCCACGGGATGATGGGCGAAGGCGAGGTCGGAGCCGAAGACTTCAAGGTTCTGATCCCTGCCTTCCGCGCCGGGATCCGGGACATCACCGTGCGCTACAACCGCGTCGTCGAAATGGGTGACTGGCTTTTTGCCCACGTCACCGCCGAAGCCCTGACGGCGAATGGTCTCGATCCGGTGCGCGCTTCGGGCATGTGCATGATGCGCGTAGAAAACGGTCTGGTGGCCGAAGCCTACAACAGCTTCGACTTCCTTTCCTTCTTCGAACAGATGGGCCAGTTGCCGAGTGAGGCGCTGGCGCTGCTGCTGTCGGGTGAAACCATCGGCTAGCGATCGGCGCCTGCCTGACACGGGCCGGCACCAGGGGTGGGGAGCCCTCAGCTTGCGCCCCGGCTTGCGCGGTGGCGCAGGAAAGTCGCGGCTGCGGAAGCGGCAAGGGCGGTTAGCCGCGGCAGCGGCAAGGGCGGTTGGCCGCGGTGGCGGCAAGGGCGGTTGGCCGCGGGGGCGGATCGTCAGCAGGCAAGCCGCAGCCGCAAAGGCACCGGTTGGCCAAGGTCGTCGCCACAGCGACGTTTGCATTCCACCCGCAACTGCGGAAAGGGCGGCAACATGGCCGGGTCGAAGGCTGCGGTCATGTGCATCCGCAAGGCTTCGCTTTCCCGGTCCCGGGGACTTTCCTTCACGCCGAAATTCCTTATGCTCTGAGCAAAAGGCGAAACGAAAGACACCATGTCCCGATCCATAGACTACGGCACATTGATGCATCGTGCGATGCGCGGCCTCATCATCGAGGTTCTGCGCGGGGTCGAGGCGGAAGGCCTGCCGGGCGAACATCATTTCTTCATCACCTTCGACACCCGCCATCCGGATGCAAGCCTTGCGGCCCGGCTGCGCGAGCGCTACCCGGAGGAAATGACCATTGTCATCCAGAACTGGTTCGATGGCCTGAAGGTCGATGAGGACGGCTTTGCCGTGACGCTGAATTTCGGTGACATGGCCGAACCGCTTTACGTTCCCTTCGATGCGATCCGGACCTTTGTCGACCCTTCCGTAGAATTCGGCCTGCGATTCGAAACCCAGGAAGCCGAGGACGAGGACGAGGACGGAAACGACGACGACAATGACCCCTCTCCGGCGCCACGCCATGATGCCGAAGTCGTCAGTCTGGACAAGTGGCGGAAATAAAGCCGCAAACATCGGTATGCAACGGCATGCCGATTGCAAGGCCCGGCCCGGCCCACTAGAACCGGGCACGACAGCAACTCCGGGTACATGCCATGACCAAGACCAGAACCGAGACCGACAGCTTCGGCCCGCTGGAAGTTCCTGCTGACAAATACTGGGGCGCGCAAACCCAGCGGTCGATCAGGAACTTCCCCATCGGCTGGGAAAGACAGCCTGTCGCCATCATCCGCGCACTGGGCGTGATCAAGCAGGCGGCCGCCGAGGTGAACATGGCCGAGGGCCGGCTGGACCCGAAGATCGGCCGCGCGATGGTGCAGGCAGCATCCGAAGTCGTCGCGGGGAAGTTCGATGACAACTTTCCGCTGGTCGTCTGGCAAACAGGATCGGGCACCCAGTCCAACATGAACGCAAACGAGGTGATCTCGAACCGCGCGATCGAGGTTCTGGGCGGCGCGATGGGTTCCAAGAAACCCGTCCACCCCAATGATCACGTCAACATGGGCCAGTCCTCGAACGACACATTCCCGACCGCGATGCATGTCGCCATCGGCATGATGGCGCGCGACGTGCTCTTGCCGGGGCTGGAAAAGCTGCACCGGGCGCTGGCGGCCAAATCGCATGAGTTCAAGGACATCATCAAGATCGGACGGACCCATACGCAGGATGCCACGCCCCTGACGCTGGGGCAGGAATTCGGCGGCTATGCGCATCAGGTGGCGCAGGGCATCATGCGGGTGAACAAGGTGCTGCCCGAGATCTATGAACTGGCGCAGGGCGGCACCGCCGTGGGCACAGGGCTGAACACGAAAAAGGGCTGGGACGTGGCCATCGCCGCCAAGATCGCCGAGATCACCGCCCTGCCCTTCGTGACCGCGCCGAACAAGTTCGAGGCGCTGGCTGCGCATGACGCGATGGTGATGTTCTCGGGCGTGCTGAAGACCATCGCCGCCTCGCTCTTCAAGATCGCCAATGACCTCCGGCTTCTGGGCTCGGGTCCGCGCTCTGGCCTTGGCGAGTTGATCCTGCCGGAAAACGAACCGGGCTCCTCGATCATGCCGGGCAAGGTCAACCCGACCCAGGCCGAGGCGCTGACGATGGTCTGCGCGCATGTCATGGGCAATGACGCCGCCGTGGGCTTTGCCGGCAGCCAGGGCCATTTCGAACTGAACGTCTACAACCCGATGATGTCCTACAACGTCCTGCAATCCATGCAGCTTCTGGGCGACGCAGCGTCGAGCTTCACCGACAACATGGTGGCCGGCACACAGGCCAACGTGGCGCGGATCGACAGGCTGATGAAGGAAAGCCTGATGCTGGTGACGGCGCTGGCGCCGACCATCGGCTATGACAACGCAACCAGGGTGGCCAAGACCGCGCACAAGAATGGCACCACGCTGCGCGAGGAAGCCATAGCGCTTGGCTTCGTGGATGGTGAGACTTTCGATCGCATCGTGCGTCCCGAACTGATGGTTGGACCGGAGGACTGATGGCCAATACCGTAAATCTGCGCCAGGCGCGCAAGGAAAAGACCCGCGCGAAGAAACGCGCCGAAGGCACTGAAAATGCTGCGAAATTCGGCCAGTCCAACGCCGAGAAGCAGCAGCGGTTGGCCGAAATGAAGCTTGCACAGGCACGGTTCGCCGCCCACAAGCGCGAACCGGGCTCCGAGTGAGCCGCCCGGTCAAGCGTTCGCTGACGCTGAACGGCCACCGGACCAGCGTTTCGCTGGAAGACGAGTTCTGGCGGGCCTTCCGGGCGCTTGCGGCCCGGCAGGGCCTGCCGCTCAATGTTCTGGCTGCGGAAATTGACGCGGCACGAGGCCCGGACGCGGGCCTGGCTACCGCGATCCGCCTTTACGTTCTGGCAGAGCTTTGCAAGATCGCCGGGCAGCCTGACGGTTTCTGATGCCCCCGTCCCTGCGTGCCCCGGGATCAATCCTTGGGGTAGAGCGCGCGGCGCAGCCTGCGGGCAACGTCGGCCTGGTGCACTTCGGACGCCGTATAGCGTGGATCAGGGCCATTTCCCGGGCGCAGCCGGTCACTGAACAATGCGAGGATTTCCTCGCGCGATGTCCTGCGGCCATCGATCAACGGCGCCACCCTGTCGCGCAGCATTCCGAAACTGGGAACGGCGATCCTGAAGGCGTTCGGGCGTGGCTCGTCATCTGCAACACCGGACTGAAAATCCCTGGTCATCAACATGGTGGCACCCCTGAAACGGGCTCCAGTGCGGCAACAGCCGCAGGGCGACACCCGATGCCTGCAATCATTACTCAAATCCGCGAAAGGGCAATTCTTGCCCCCTCACCAGCCGAAAACTGATTTCAAGCTTGGCGCGCCTGCCGGCTGCCGTCAAGAATCGGGTCCGTGACGTAGCGTCATCTTCAGATGAATACCCGCGAAAGCCCGAACAGTAAGATGGGCAACCGGCATAGGCGGGGGGTCTTCTGGAAACAATCGAAATTCCCGGAGCAGAATCGCCAGCAGGATCGGCCCCTCGGCCATTGCGAACCCGGCGCCCGGGCAAACCCGTGTCCCTTTCGAGAAGGGCAACCAGGCGGCCCGCGCCGATTGCCGCCCCGCAGGCGTGCGCCAGCGCCCGGGATCGAAGGCATCGGGCCGGTCCCAAAGCCGTTCGTGGCGGTGCAGATGCCAGGGTGACAGCACGATCTGGCTGCCCGGGCGCACGGCGCGGCCACGGAACACCACCGGGCAGGCGGCCTCGCGCACCATCATCGGAACCGGCGGATAAAGCCGCAGCGCCTCGCGGAAGACATCGCGCGCCAGCGGCAGACGGCCTGCGAGTGCTGCGGGCCGGGGCGGATCCGCCGCTTCCTGCAAGGCGTCCTCGGTCGCCCCGCCAAGCGCTTCGGTGGCCTCGGCGGCAAGCGCATCCTGCAGGCCGGGGTCGCAAGCCACCAGATAGAGCGTCCATGCCAGCGCCGAGGCCGAGGTTTCATGGCCGGCAAGCAGGAAGATCGCCACCTGATCCACGATTTCCCCGGCCGTAAAGGGCCGGCCCGTCACCGGATCGGGCAGCGTCATCAGCCGGGTTGCCAGATCGTCGGGCGCGGTGCCTGCCCGGACCTGTGCCACCCGCGCATCGACCATGTCGCCGATCAGCGCCCGGATCCGTGCGGCCGTGCGGCGCGTGGCAGGGCGGTGCAGCCGGGGCAACCAGCGCGGCAGCCGCAGGAAGGCCGCAAGATTGAGAAGCGGCTGCGCGCGCTGATAGGCGCGAAATTCCTGATGGATCGCCGCCGCGTCCCGGTCCTCGATCGGCACGGAAAACAGAGCCCGAAAGATCACGTCGGCTGCGGCATGGTTTGCCAGCGGCTCGACATCCACCACCTGCCCTGCCTGCGCGGACAGTCGCCGCACCGCCGCCTTGCCCGCCGCCACCATCGCGGGCTGCATGGCAAGGACATTGCCCGCCCCGAAGGCAGGGTCGATGATCCGCCTCTGGCGCCGCCATTCATCGCCGTTCGTGACAAAGACCGACCGGCCAAGAAGCGGGGCAAGCCCTTCGCGCACCCGGTCGGACTTGGGGAAATCATCTGCCGCATCGCCCAGAACCCGGTCGATCAACGCCGGATCGTTGCAGAGATAGGAGCGGAAGAAGGGCGTGCGGAACTCGGCCATCCAGGCGCGATAAAGACGCTCGGGCTGGGCCGACAGGATATCGCGGCGAAAGGCGCGCAGATGCTGCCAGAAACGCAGCCGGTCCGGGCGCGATGGGGGCTTCGGCGGGATCATGTCGCCGCACCCGCCCGCGTCCGGTAGCGGCTTCGCGGTGCGGTCCTGCGCCCCGGCGAAGCGGCCTTTCCCCGATAGCGCCGCGCCAGCGTCACCGGCCCGGCGGTCAGGCGGAAATAATCGTAGTGCCCGGGCCGGTCGAAGGCGCAAAGATATTGAAAATGCAATCGCCAGTAGCGCCGCCGCAGCGCCCGCCAGCGCCGGGGCGATAACGTCTGGCTGAACGCCGCCGAGAGCACCAGCGGCCCCTTCCCGCCTGCGGGCGCAACGCCGCTGACCGCAACCGGATCGCAAAGCGCAAAGCAGCAGCCATCCGCCGGCGCGGTGACATCAAGCCAGAACACCCGGTCGTGCGCGGCTGCCAGATCGTGCAGGTCGGCCCGCAACCGCTCGGCCCGCGGCAGGAATGTCAGCATCGGCACCCCCTGCCCCAATGTCAGAAGCGCCACCTGCGGCTTCGCCCCCGCCAGCCGCCCGTCGCGCAAGAGCCCCGCCAGCGCCGAGATCGCCAGATGTGCTCCCGCCGAATGGCCGACGACCAGCACCTCGTCGACCGGATCCGACAGGGCGGCTGCAATCCGGTCGGCGGCACCGGCAATGAAGGCTTCAAGAGGCGCGGGGTAGGCGCCGCGTTGCCGGGCGGCGAAGGCGAAATCATGCATGAGGTAATAGGCGAAGATCCGGTTGTCGATGCGGCGAAAACCGGCAAGCACCAGCCAGCCCGTGCCCAGGGCCGTGGCCAGCGCCGCGCCCGCGCCCAGCCAGGGCCGGACCAGGCCCGCCGCCAGCACGCCAAAAACCAGCGCCAGTGCCGCCTGCCCCAGCAGCACCGCAAAGGGATAGAGCGCGGCGAGAACCGGCCCCCGGCGCAAATGGACCAGGCGCTGGAAGGCGCCGGTGGACAGATAGATCCAGGCTGTCCGCAACAACTGCCCATAGGTCGCAACTATGCCGTGCCGCATCGAGCCGCGCACGATCGCCGACCAGGTCAACACGACGACCTCGGCATCGGTCATGCCGTCCGGCCGCTCGGGGGCAAGCTCGGGTTCAGGGATGCGGGCGGCAACGCTCCAGCCACAGCCCCCCGATCCGGGCTGCCCCCGCACATGCAGTTCGTAGCCCGAGACTTGCGCCTGAAGCGTGGCCTCACTGCGGTAAAGCTCGCGGTAGCGCCGGGGCGGGAAGGGATCGAAGCCGGGGATATAGAACACGCGGCGGCGAAAGACCTGTCCGGTGCCGGCCCTGCCCGCAGCGGGCGTGCCGTCCTGCCCGCCCTGCCCCGTCATCGGCCTGCGGATTTTTCCGGAAGGGGGCTGCCGTTCACAGGGCCTCGCCCGCGATATACTTGGCGGCGGCCAGGCCAAGGTCGCGCGACACCGCCCGGAAGGAATCGTCAAAGGCCGAATAGAGCGCGCTGTTCAAGGCGCGGATCGCATGCGCTTGCGACAGGGCCGTATACTGGCGCAGTTCCGCATCGGTCAGCGGCGCGTAGGCCATGGTCAGCATCGTGCCCAGCCAGGTTTCGGCCTCGGCACGGATGGCAGGTTCCTGCGCCCAGACCTCCTGCACGATCTGGTCCTCGGACATCGGCACATCGAAGGCGCCGCCGGCCGACAATCCGTCATAAAAGGCCTTTGCGGCGTTCATCCCACCCGCGACATTGAATTCCACCAGGTCATTGGCGTCGATATAGCTTGCCACCAGATGATAGCGCGGATCGTCCTGTCCGGCGAGTTCCTCGAACCGCATGCGCGCGGCCTCCTCGACCTCCTTGTTCAGCAGCGCACGCCGCGCCGTGGTTTCCAGCATGTTGGCCTTGCGCCCGAGGTCCGAGGTCAGCATCGCCTCCATCTCGGGCAGCGCCGCGTTGCCCGACAGGCGAAGCGAAAGTGCACGCAGGAAGGCGCGATAGGTGCGTTCGGGTGCATAGATCCGATCGACATCCGCAGCCCAGGCCGCCCCGCCGAGGCTGGGGAACATCTCTTCTTCAAGCGTCACCCCGTAATCGCGCCCCTCTTCGGCCATGATATCGAACACCTCGGGCAGGTGCATGGCCTCGGCCAGCCGGATCACCGCCGGGTCCAGCACCACCTTGCCGGTCGGTGGAACAATCTGGGCAGAGATCGGCTGAACGGTCAGAAAGGCGCCGCAGAGGGCGATCACCGCCACGCGGCAGCAAAGAAGGATCACGAAAGGCATCCCTGGGGTTTTGCATCAGGCGCCATCCGCGCCCGCGCAGAACCTAAGCCCTTGCTGGGCATCTGCCAAGCGCCAGCAGAGCGGACGCGGAATTTCCCGGCGACTTTCAGCAGGATGAAAAAAACCAGTTGCAGACCCCCGCGCAGCCCGTTACATCCCCCCGCCATGACGACCCCCAAAGCGCGGAGAGGTGCCGGAGTGGTCGATCGGGGCGGTCTCGAAAACCGTTGTGGGTGCAAGCCCACCGTGGGTTCGAATCCCACCCTCTCCGCCATCACATTCCATGTTGATTTTAAAAAATTTTCCGAGCAGCGCGTTGTCCGTGATTTCAGCGGTTTGCGGGTCCATTGACCTCTGGAGACTTGAAATTGCAGACGAAACAGGCGCCAAAAATGGCGCGACTCTCTGTTTGGCATTTGGGGCGATACGGTTTTCGGCCGCGGCTTCTGGCGCTGGACTTGACTTCCCGCTGTTTGGAAGCTGACGCGCCCCAGGATTCCCATCGAGTGGTATCGCGTGCGTGCGGGGATGTGTTGGTGATCGAGGAGGTGACGTCCTTCGGCTGGGCAGGCATACAGAGACGAGTTTGCATTCGTCTGACAGCACCCCCTGGCGCCATGTCTCGATCCATATCCTGAAAATTCCGTCAACAGGACCAGGCCCGCGAAAGCGGTTCCAGACAAGGTCGGTATCCGGGTCGCGGTCCCGGGCGGGAACATCCTCCGACGCAGCAACCCGGACGCCGGATACCCTTGCGCGGAAGACTATGCCGCCACAACCCTGCCTGCGGCCCGGCGCAGGCCCTCTTCGACGGCGGCAACGACCTTGTCGTTGCGGCTTTCGGGCAGCATCCAGACCGAAATCGACAGGCCAAGTGGCACCGGTTGCCTGAAGGGGGCGACCAGCGCGCCGCTGTCAAGATGCGGCTGCACCAGCGATTGCCGCCCCATAAGCACGCCCGCGCCCGACAGCGCCTCCTGCACCGCGACGGCGTATAGCGAAAACCCGGGGCCGGTCGGGGCCAGATGTTGGCCGGGCATCACGTCTTCCGCCCAGATCCGCCAATCCTGCCAGACCACATCGGCGATGCAATTGACCCGCGCCAGATCAGCCGGTTCGGCCAGACCTTTCGCGAAGGCGGGGGTGCAGACTGGCAGCAGGCGCTCGTCCCAAAGCGCCGTCCCCCCTGCCTCTGGCGGGGTGTAGAACAGGCACAGGTCAAAAGGCGTGCGTTTCAGATCCGGCGGGTCTTCCAGCGCGGTGACAGAGATATCCACATCGGGCATCGCCGCCCGGAGCAGCGACAAACGCGGTGACAGCCACAACTGCGCCAGCGCCGGAGAGGTCACGATATGCACCCGGCGCGGGGCGGCAAGGCGGCGCAATTCCCGCGCCGCATCGCCCAGCGCGTCGAAAGCGGCGCTGAACCGGGGCGCGACGCGCTGGCCAAGCGCGGTCAGGGTCACGCCGCGGGCGTGGCGATGGAACAGCTCGGCCCCGCATTCGGCCTCCAGCAGCTTGATCTGCGCGGCAACCGCCCCGGCCGTGACGCCAAGCTCGGTCGCCGCCTGCCGAAAGCCGCCCAGCCGCGCCGCCGCCTCGAAGGCGCGCAAGGCGTTCAGCGGCGGAAGCCTTTCGAAAGGCGGGGAAACGGTCATGCGAGGCCCAGATTTTCTGGGCCTAATATTGCTGAAAACTGGTTTGCCGCAAAGGGGCTTGGTGGTGAAATCTGCCCGCAAGTTGAACCCGGATGGAGGAACCGCCATGAAGATCGAGGCCATCGAGATCTACGAATACGACCTGACCTATTCGCACGGCACCTATGTCATGTCGAAAGGCCGCTCGGCCCGGCAGCAGCCATCGAACCTTGTCCGGGTTATCACCGACGACGGCATCGAGGGCTGGGGCGAAGCGGCGACCCTGTCAGGCAACTACCTGCCGGTCTTTGCGGGCAGCACAAGGGCGGCGCTGCGCGACCTGTCGCAACTGCTCATCGGGCAGGATCCCCGGCAAAGCAGCCATTTGCAGCGGCTGATGGCGGGCCTGCTGATGGGGCAGGCCAATGCCAAGAACGCGCTCGATGTCGCCTGCTGGGATATCTTCGGCAAATCGGTCGGCCTGCCGATCTCGGCCCTGATCGGCGGGGTGCTGTCCACCGATCTGCCGATTTTCGAAGCGGTGCCGTTGTCTTCGACCGAGGAAAGCATCGCCTATGTGAAAAAGCGCAGCGCCGATGGCATCCGCCGCTACCAGATCAAGATCGGCGACGACCCGGTGAAGGACGCCGCCCGCGCCCGCGCCATCGTCGAGGCCTTCCCCGACATCTTCTTCTTCGTCGATGCCAATGCCGGTTATTCGCTTCTGGAAGCGCAGATCGCCATGCGGCTTCTGGGCGACACCAACCTTTACTTTGAACAACCCTGCCGCGACCTTGGCGACTGCGCACTTCTGCGCAAGATCAGCGGCCTGCCGATGGTGATGGACGAAACCATCCTGACCCACGCCGATCTTTACCGCGCCAAATACGAGGTCGGTGCCGCAGCGGTGAACATCAAGCTGGGCCGGCTGGGCGGGATCACCCCGGCAGTCGCGATGCGCAACACCGCGCAGGAACTGGCGCTGCATTTCTGCATAGAGGATTGCTGGGGCGGCGACGTCACGGCGGCGGCGGTATCGCACGTCGCGGCCAGCGCGGCACCGGAATATCTGATGCATACCTCGTTCTTCAACGACTGGACGAACGAACATGTGGCCGGTTACCAGCCGCGCAGCCGCAACGGGCGCGGTGCAGCGCCGACCGGACCCGGCCTTGGCATCACCGTCGACCGTTCCATGCTGGGCGCGCCCGTCGCCAGTTTCAAGTGACAGCAGGACAAAGCCTTGACCGGATACCTGGCCCATGGCGCCTGTATCGGGGCTCTTGGCTGGCCAGCGGCGGTTAAGGCGCTGCGGGCGCGGGCATCTGTGCCCCGCGCCCGCGCCCCGGACAGGTCGACGTGATCCTTGGCGATGACAGCGCCCGGTTGCCGGCCCGCTCGGGCAAGGTCGGGGGCCTTGGCTTTGCCGTCAAGGCCGGCAGCACATTCCCCGGCAATGCCGCAAGGGGCCTGCCCTCGATCCATGGCGCGGTGCCGCTGTTCGATGCCGATTGCCAGCAGACGCCCGCCGTGAACATCGCGCAGCGAGGCCCTGCGGGCGTCAAGATATCCGGGCCGCGCGCTCTGGCGGCGATGGAGCGGCTACCACCGCAGGAGCCGCGTCGAAACCAAGATGCATTTGTGTGAAACGGCCGGGTCCGCGCCTCATGGCGCGAGACTTCGACCGTCAAGTGGCGGAACTCCAGGTTCGTATCGCCGTTCTGAACGGCTACACCGCGCCCGGCATCCCCGTCACGAAGGTCGTGGGTTGGATCTGTCCGGCGAAAGTGGTCATCCGACCGTCACCGGTTTGTGCCACAGAGCCCTGTCATGCGTAGATGTAGCCGCCCGAGACGATGATGTTCTCGCCGGTCATGTAGGTGTTCTTCGGCCCCCCCGCCATCAGCACCCATTCCGCCATCTCGCGCGGTTCACCCCCCCGGCCCAGCGGGCTTGCCCTGGCAAGTTCGTCAAGAAAGCCCGAGGCGCGGGCCTTGTCCGTGGCCATCCCGGCGGGCGCGACCGAGTTCACCAGAATGCCATCTGGCGCGACATGGTGGGCCATGCTTTTCGTCAGGCTGACCACAGCGGCCTTGGTGGCCGCGTAATGGGCATTCTGCGGATGCGCCTTGAAGGCATCGACCGAGGTGATGTTGACGATCCGCCCGCGCACATGGCCCCTGGGTTCCTGCCCCTGCATCTGGCGGATGGCGGCCACCATCATGTGATAGGTGCCCTTCACGTTGATCGCGTTCGAGGCATCCCAGTCGGCATCGAGAATTTCCAGAATGGGTTTGCGCGGATAGATCGCGGCCGAATTGATCAGCGTGTCCACCCGGCCAAGCGCGGCGGCGACCTGTGCAAAGGCGGCATGGGCGGCGTCAGATGTGCGGATATCGCAGGTGGCAAAGGCACAGGGCAGCTTCCTGGCCCGGGCAGGTTCCAGCGCGGCTTCGGCGGCGGTGGCGCTCAGGTCGATGATGCCAAGGGCGGCCGCACCCTGTTCCACCGCCATTTCCGCCAGCAGCGCCCCAAGCCCGGCGCCGCCACCGACGATCACGACAGACATGTTCTTCATTTCGATTTCTCCGCTGCGGGAACCTGGGGGGTGACGGGCTGGCGCGTGGGCAGGATGTCGAAGCGCGCGACATCCACATGCGTCGGCAGGTTGAGGACAGCCAGCACCATCGCGGCCACATCTTCGGGCTGCACGGCGGTCTGGCCGGCATACATCGCCGCCCGCGCTCCGGGCGTCAGAACGTCCTTGTAAAGCGGGCTTTCGACGCGTCCGGCGACGATTTCGGTCACGCGCACGCCCGCGGGCGACAGGTCCAGCCGCAGGCTTTGCGCAAAGGCCCCAAGCGCGGCCTTGGTCGCGGCATAGACCGCCATGTTGGGATAGGGCGCATATGCGGCGACCGAGCCGGTGAAGAAGATGTGCCCCAGCCCCCGCGCCCGCATGCCCGGCGCGATGGCATGGGTCACAAGCAGCGCCTGGGTGAGGTTGATGGCAACCAGCCGGTGGATATCGACCTCGGCCATGTCGCAGAAGTTGCCGGGAGCCGCGACCATCCCGGCATTGTTCATCAGCACGTCGGGCGCCAGACCGTCGAGCGCCGCAGCGAGGGACGCCCGGTCGGCCAGATCCGCGCAACGTGCGTCGATTCCCAACGCCTTCAGTTCGGCCAGGGCATCCTTCTGTCGGCCCAGCGCCACAACCTGATGGCCCGCCCCGTGCAGGGCCAGCGCGATGGCCCGCCCTATTCCGCTTGTCGCCCCGGTGACGAGTGCCTGCATGATCTTTCCCCTCGAAGGTATCTTCCCCGATCGCCCGCCGGCGCGAAAACGAGAAATGCGGGCAATCGACAAGTTCTGCTTGGTTCCTGCGCCTCTTGCGCCAGTCTCAGTCGATGATTTCGGTCCAGGTCTCGGTCTCGATCCAGGCGCAAAATGCGGCGATGACCTTCATCCGCCGATGCGCTTTCGGCAAGATCAGGTAGAACCCCGGAACCTCGGCCTCGGGCATGGCCTGCATCAGCTCCATGCCAAAGGGCGCGACCAGTTTGCCCAGCTTCAGGTCTTCCAGCGCATCAATGGTCGAGACCAGCCCCACCCCGAGCCCCGCAAGCGCCGCCCGCCGCATCGTCGCCGCATCGGCAAAGCGGATATCGTTCTGCCCCTGTCGCGCCGCCACCCCCAGATGGGCCAGGACATGCGGCCAGAGCTCGGGCGACAGCACCGGATGCAGCAGCGGCATCCGCGCCAGATCCTGCGGCCCCGAGATCCTGCGCGCGATTTCCGGCGTGCAGCAGATGACCTTGTGATCACGCAGCAGAAGCGTCGCCTCATAGCCTTTCCATTGCCCGTAGCCCCATTGGATCGCCACATCGACCTCGTCGGACACGAAGTCGGGCAATTCGACCATCGTCGTCAGACGCAGGTCGGCATCGGGGACCGCCGCGCGGAAACGCGCCACACGATCCAGAAGATAGCGCGTGGCGAAATAGGGGCTGGCGTTGACGTTCACCCGGTTGCGGACGGTCGCCTTGCCGACGCGCCGGACCCCTTCGGCCAGTTCGTCAAAGCCGGCCTGAACGAAATGCGCCAAGAGGATCGCCCGCTCGTTCGGTTCGATCGCGCGGCCCTTGCGCTCAAACAGCTCGCCTCCAAGCGCATCTTCCAGAAGCCTGACCTGCTGGCTCACCGCCTGCGGCGTCACGCAAAGCTCGTCCGCCGCCGAGCGGAAGGACCGGTGGCGCATGACCACATGAAACACCCGCAGGGCGTTCAGGGGGGGCAGACGGGACGACGGGTCTGACATGCTGGGCGGCTCCCGTCTCAGATCACGGATTTTTCCAGGAACGGGCGGTTTTCGATGATCCGCTCATAGCCCACTTCCGTCAGATCCAGCGTGCGGAAATTGCCATAGGTGATCAGTTCGGACACAGCACGCCCGGCGGCCGGACCCTGCTGCAGCCCATGCCCGGAATAGCCGTTGGCAAAGACGAAGTTCCGCACCTCGGGGTGCCGACCCACGATCAGGTTGTGATCGAGCCGGTTGAAGTCGTAATGCCCGGCCCATTGGTTGACGACCTTGATCGCCTCGAAGGCAGGCGAGCGCGTGGCCAGCGCCGGCCAGATCTGGTCCTCGAATTCCTCCCAGCGGGGTTCGAAATCGCCCCAGCCGACGGCCGGATCTTCCACGGGCGCGGCGCCAGACAGGAAATAGCGGCCCTCGGGGCGGCAGAACACGCCCGTGGGGTCGATCATCAAGGGCAGGCGACCGTTGTTGACCGTGGCGCTGCCTTCGGGGGTTTTCGCGCAGTCATAGACGAAAAGCGTGCGCTTTCGCGGCTCGACCGGCACATCAAGCCCCGCCATCCGCGCCGTCAGCGCCGCGCGGGGGCCGGAGGCGTTGACGATGTGACCTGCCGCAATCACGGCCCCCGATTTCAGGCTGACGCCGGTCACGCGGTTTCCCTCGCGGGCGATCGCCACGACCTCATCCGTGACGTAATCGGCACCCAGTTCCCGCGCCTTGGCCTTGAAGCCGTTCAACAGCCCGGTGTTGGAAAACCAGCCCTCGCCGGAACGGCCGTAGCTGGCCAGCACGATGTCATCGACGTTCAGGTGCGGGAAAGCCTCGGAGAGTTGCGCCTGATCCCAAAGCACGACATCGGCCCCGCAGGCACGCTGGACCGCATGGTTCTCGCGCAGCGTCTGCGCCTGATCCTCGGCGTTGGCCAGGAACAGATAGCCGCCCTGGTGGAAGTTCAGATCGGGCGGCGCCTCGCCCGCGACCTGCATCACATGGGCGAAATCCTTGATGAAGGCGCTGCCGAACTGGCTGATCTTGACATTGATCGGGTTCGAGAACTGCACCCGGATCGAGGACGAGGACAGCGAGGTGGAGGCGAACCGATAGGTCGGGTCGCGCTCGACGACCAGGACCGAGCCGTTGAAGTCCGGGTTCGCCATCAGGAAATAGGCCACCGCCGATCCGATTACCGCCCCGCCGACGATCACCACGTCATACCGGTCGTTCATGTCGCCGCCTCGTCATCGGGGTGGCCCAGGTCGACGAACCAGCCCCCAAGATGCTGGACCGAGGGCGCCTTCGGATCGGGGGGCGGGAACTTCGCCTCCGACACGGTGCGGAAGGGTTCGGTGTTGTCCTGCGGCCGATAGCCAAGGTGCCCGGCAAGACGATTGTCGACCGGCTTCACGGCATTGTCCGAGAGGCCGAAAGCGACGGTGAACCCGACGCGCGGCGCGGTCAGGGCGGCCGTCACCAGCCGGTTGCAATCCTCGAACGACAGCCAGGACCACAGCATTCGCCGGTCCGCCGGTTCGGGGAAGGACGAAAAGATCCGCAGCGCCGCCGTCTCGATGCCGAACTTGTCCCAGTAAAGCCGGCCCAGATCCTCGACGAAACATTTCGACAGGCCATAAAGCCCGTCGGGCCGGTGCGGGGCATTGGCGTCGATCCGGTCTTCCAGCCGGTGATAGCCGATGGCATGGACGGAACTGGCATAGATCACCCGTTTCACGCCAGCCTTCCGCGCGCCTTCATAGACGTGATAGCTGCCGCGGATATTCGCGTTGAGGATGCTGTCCCACGACCGTTCCAGCGGCACGCCGCCGAAATGCACGATGGCATCGGTGCCCGCGCAGGCGGCATGGGTTGCTGCCTCGTCGGCCAGATCGAAGGTCAGCGCCTCTTCGTTCGGGGCGAGGCTATGGATCGGCGCCGCGTCGGCGAGCCGCAGCCGACGAGCCAGGGGCGCCAGCCCCCGGCGCAATTCGGTGCCCAGACGGCCCGCAGCCCCCGTGATCAGGATCGTGTCGAAACGCGGGGTCATCTGCCCCCCTGAAGCGCCGCGACGGCGCGTGTGATGCGGGCGATGGCCTCGGTCAGCACCGCATCGGAGGTGGCGGTCGAGATGCGGAAGAAGGGCGATACCCCATAGGCGGCCCCCGGGACCGCGCCGACATGGGCGTGGTTCAGCAGATAATCCACGACATCGGCATCGCTGCCCAGCACCTTGCCCTCGGGCGTGATCTTCCCGATCAGGCCTTCGCAGCCGATATAGGCGTAGAAGGCGCCTTCGGGCGGCGACAGCGTCAGGCCCGGGATCGCGGCCACGCCGGCCACCACCAGGTCGCGGCGGCGTTCAAAGGCTTCGCGGAAGGTGGCGATGCAATCCTGCGGCCCGGTCAGCGCCGCCAGCGCCGCCGCCTGCATCGGCGCCGCGACCGAGGTGACGGACTGGCTTTGCACCGTGGTCATCGCCTTCAGAAGCGGCGCAGGCCCTGCCGCATAGCCGACGCGCCAGCCGGTCATGGCATAGGCCTTGGCCACGCCATTGACGATCAGCGTGCGGTCGCGCAATTCGGGACAGGCCTTGGCGAAGCTCACGAATGTGCGGCCGTCGAACAGGATGTGTTCATAGATCTCATCCGACAGGACCAACACCTGCGGATGGCGTGCCAGCACCGCGCCCAGCGCCTTCATCTCGGCCTCGGAATAGACCGCGCCCGAAGGGTTGCCGGGCGTGTTCAGGAACAGCCACTTTGTCCGGGGCGTGATCGCGGCTTCCAGCGCCTCGGGGGTCAGGCGGAAACCGGTCTCGGCACCGCAGACCGGCAAGACCGGCACCCCGCCCAGCAGCTTCACCATCTCGGGGTAGCTGACGAAATATGGCGCGGGCAGGATCGCCTCGTCACCGTCGTTCAGGGTCGCCATCAACGCATTGAAGATGATCTGCTTGGCGCCGTTGGCCACGACGATTTCATCGGCGCTGTAGTCCAGCCCGTTTTCGCGGCGGAACTTTTCGGCCACGGCGGCGCGCAGCGCGGGTGTGCCGGCAGCGGCGGTGTAAAGCGTCTCGCCCGCGAGGGCGGCCTTGTGCGCGGCCTCGGCCACATGCGGCGGCGTCGGGAAATCCGGCTCGCCCAGGCCAAGGTCGATCACGTCGAAACCCTTGGCCCGCAGCGCCTTCGCCGCCATGGATGCCGCCATCGAGGCCGAGGGTTTCACCGCCGCGAGGCGCGTTGCGATATGGGTCATTTGCTTACATAGCCTTTCGAGATGTCATTGGCCCGCGCTGCCGCGTCGCGCCGCACCGGGTCACCATAACCGCCACCCCCCGGAAGCGACAGCTTGAGCCGACGCCCCGAGGGCACATGCTGCCAACCCTTCGGCTTGAGCGCCGTGCCATCATCAAGCGCCACTAGGCCCGGCGCCCCGGCCTTCCCGCCGTTCCGGCCCTTGGCCGCATGGCCGACCCGGTCGAACATGGCGGAGAAGTCGAATTCATGCCCCGGCAGGGGTTCGATCTCGATTTCCTGCCCCAGACCGCCGCGAAACTCGCCATCGCCACCGGAATCGGGGCGCAGCTCCTTGCGCCAGATCACCACCGGGCCGGTCTGTTCCGTCGCCTCGATCGGCATGGTCATCACGCCCGAGGGGAAGGCCGTGGCCGACAGCCCGTCAAGCGCGGGCCGCGCGCCCATGCCGCCCGAGTTGAACATGAGGATCTCGGCCCGACGCCCTTGCCCGCCCGCGACGGGCCGCACCGACATGTGGATGTTCCACAAGGCCGCAGCACCTTCGGCCAGAACCTTCCCCGGCAGCGCCTGTGCAAGAGCCCCCAGCACCAGATCGGGCACCATATGGCCGATCACATGGCGCACCGACACCGGCGCGGGACGTTCGGCGTTCAGGATGTTCACCGGCGAGGACACGGTGAACGGCGCGAGCGAGGCCCAGTTGTTCGGAATGTCCGGCGCCACCACGCATTTCAGCGCATAGCTCGCATAGGCCTTGGTATAGATGATCGGCACGTTGATGCCGTGGCGGCTGACCGGATCGCTGCCGGCAAAATCGACATTCACGGTTTCGGCAATCGTCACCGTGCAGGCAAGCCTCACCGGGCTGTCATAGCCATCGGTCAGCAGCCTATTGCCCCAGGCCCCGCGCGGCAGCTCGGCGATGCGTTCGCGCACCGCCGCATCGGTGCGCGAAAAGATGAACTCCCCCAGGGCATCAAGGCTTTCAAGCCCGATCTCTTCCATCATCGCGATCAGGCGGCGGTGGCCCACGTCGTTGCAGGCGGCAAGGCTGTAGAAATCGCCCACGACCTGATTGGCCTCGCGCACGTTCGCGCGCAGCATCTGGACAAGGAAGTGGTTCACCACGCCCCGTTCGGCGAACTTCACGATCGGGATCTGGATCCCTTCCTCGTAGACCGACTTGCCATCGGCGCCGAAGCCTCGGCCACCCACATCGACCACATGGGCGGTGCAGGCGAAAAACCCCACCAGCCGGTCGCCTTTGAACGAAGGCGAGACCATGGTGATGTCATGGAGATGCCCGGTGCCCTTCCATGGGTCGTTGGTGACGTAAGTATCGCCGGGGAACATGTTGTCGCGGCCGATCTCGGCGATGAAGTGCAGCACCGCCTCGGCCATCGTGTTGACGTGTCCCGGCGTGCCGGTCACGGCCTGGGCGAGCATCCTGCCTTCCGTGTCGAAGACCCCTGCCGAGAGGTCGCCCGCCTCGCGGACGCTGGTGGAAAAGGCGGTGCGCAGGAGCGTCATCGCCTGTTCCTCGACCACCGAGATCAGCCGGTTCCACATCACCTGCATCCGGATTTCGAAGGTCGGATCGGGGCTTGCGTCAGTCATTCCACCATCTCCTTGCGGATCAGAAGCAGGCTGCCATCGTCCTGCATCACCACGTCGAAGGGTGATGTGACGACGGTCGAGGTTTCGCGCTCCACCACCACGGCTGGGCCCTGAACGCGGTCGCCGGGGCGCAAGGTCTCGCGCGGGATTATGGCGGTGGCGAGCAGATCACCCTTGGCCGGGTCAAAGACCGGGCGGGAGAACTGCCCCGCGACATGCACCCGGCCGCGTGTAAGGGTCTGACGCTCCGGCGCGGGACGGATGTCCTGTGCCTTGACCGAGAAGGTGACGATCTCGATCTCCAGATCCTGAAGTCCGTCGATGGCGCGGCCGAAGAAGCGGGCATAGGCGGCCTGGAAGTCGCGCTCCAGCGCCTCGGCATCTCCGGGGCCGAAATCGCGGTCGGGCAGCGGCACCGGGATTTCCCAGCCCTGACCGACATAGCGCATGAAGGCGGTGGTCTGGCTCTGGATCGCGCCATCGGTGCCGGCGCGGACAAAGCCCTTGGCGGTGGCTTTCAGCCCGGCAAGAGCGGCGTTCACCTCGGCCGGGTCGAAGGCCGACAGCCGGATGATCTTCGAGGCCAGCGCCTCGTATCCGAAGGGCGCCTTCAGGAACCCGATGGCCGAGCCCACGCCCGCGCCGGGGGGAATGAGGCACTGGTGGATGCCGAGCTTTTCACAGAGCCGCGCGGCGTGAAGGGGTGCCGCACCGCCAAAGGCCACCATGATGTTGTCCGATATGTTCTTGCCGTTTTCCACCGCATGGACGCGGGCGGCATTGGCCATGTTCTCGTCCACCACTTCGCAGATGCCGAAGGCGGCTGGCAAAGGGGCAAGGTTCAGTTTGCTACCGACATCGCGGGTGACCGCGGTCTCGGCCTTCGCGGTGGAAAGCCGGATCGCCCCGCCCGCGAAATTCTCGGGGTCGATCTTGCCCAGCACAAGGTCGGCATCGGTGATCGCGGGGCGCTTCCCCCCGCGCTGGTAGCAGGCGGGGCCGGGCTCCGAGGCCGCCGATTCCGGCCCGGTCTGGATCCGGCCCATCGCATCGACCCAGGCGATCGAACCGCCCCCTGCCCCGATCTCGATCATCTCGATCACCGGGATGGAGATCGGCATCCCCGAGCCCTTGGCAAAGCGGGCGGTGCGCGCCACCTCGAAGCTGCGGGCGGTCTTGGGGGCGAAATCCTCGATCAGGCAGATCTTGGCCGTCGTGCCGCCCATGTCGTAGCTGACGACCCGATCCAGCCCGAAACGCTGCGCCACGTCGGCAGCAAAGATCGCGCCGCCCGCCGGCCCGCTTTCGACCAGTCGCACCGGGAACTCGGCTGCCGTCTCGACGGAAATCAGCCCGCCGCCGGAATGGATCATGAAGACCGGGCAGCCTGCCCCCTTTTCCTGCAACCGGCTTTGCAGCCGACCCAGATAATCGGCCATCTGCGGGCGGACATAGGCATTGGCGCAGACGGTGTTGAACCTCTCGAACTCGCGCATCTGTGGCGAGACTTCGGACGAGATCGAAACAGGCAGATCGCATTTCGCCGCGATGATCTCGCGCGCACGCCGTTCATGGGCGGGGTTCATGTAGGAATGGATGAAACCGATGGCGACCGCGCCGTAGCCGCCCGTTGCAATCCGCCCGGCCAGCGCCTCCAGCGCCGCTTCATCCAGCCCCGCCAGTTCCTGCCCCTGCGCGCCGATCCGGCCCCGGACCGGGAAGCGGTCCTCGCGCGGGACAAGCGGCGTCGGCAGCACGAGGTTCAGGTCATACTGGTCGAACCGGCTTTCGGTCCGCATCTCGATCACGTCGCGGAAGCCTTCGGTGGTGACGAAGGCCACCCGCGCGCCGCGCCGTTCGATCAGCGCGTTGGTGGCAAGCGTCGTGCCGTGGATCAGGATGTCAAGGTCGCCGTAGCCAAGACCCGCCTGCCTCAATACCACATCCATCCCGTCCAGAATGGCCTGTTCGGGCGCGGTGTAATTGGTCAGCACCTTGGTCGAATACATGGCGCCGCGGGCTTCCAGCGCGATGTCGGTGAACGTGCCGCCGATGTCGGCGCCGAGCCGGATCGGGGATCGGATCTGCGCGGTCATGCCTTGTCCTTCGCAGCCAGCGCGGCGTCGCGCATCTGGGTAAGGGTTTGCTGCGGCGTCAGGGCCTCGGGCGAAATGTTGAGGTCCAGCACCGCGCCTGTGCGCGAGGCGCGGGCCCGGGCGAAGGCGGCGGGGAAATCCTCGGTCCGCTCCACGCGTTCGGCATGGAAGCCGTAGGACTGCGCCAGTCGCACGAAATCGGGGTTCTCCAGCGTGGTGCCGGAAACGCGGGCGGGATAGGTGCGTTCCTGATGGGCGCGGATCGTGCCGTAGATGCCATTGTTCAGGATCAGGATGATCGGCTGGGCGCCTGCCTGCATCGCCGTGCCAAGTTCCTGACAATTCATCTGGAAATCGCCGTCCCCGGCAAAGCAGACCACCGTCCGGTCCGGGCAGGCCACCTTGGCCGCAATCGCCGCCGGCACGCCATAGCCCATCGCCCCCGACTGCGGTGCCAGAAGCCGTGCCTTGGGGCCGAACTTGTAGAACTTGTTCGGCCAGACGGTGAAATTTCCCGCGCCATTGGTCAGGATCGCGTCTTCGGGCAGCACCTCGCGGATATGCGCCGTCGCCAGCCCCATGTCGACCGGCGAGGGCTGCGGCGGCAGGTCAAACCCCGCCTCCCAGGCCGCGCGAGCCTTGGCACGCCAGTCGGCCCACCCGCCCCTGACCGGTCGCAGCGACGCGGCAAAGGCGTTCGGCCCGGCCTGGATGCCAAGCATCGGCTGGTAGACCTTGCCGATCTCGCGGTCGCTCGCATGGACGTGGATCAGGCGCTGCGCCGGCACCGGCACCGACAGAAGCGTGTAGCCGTCCGTCGTCATCTCGCCAAAGCGGGTGTTGATTGCGAGGATCACGTCCGCGTCGCGGATCAACCCGCGCACATGGGGCGACATGGCAACGCCCGCATCGCCCGCATAGGCGGGCGAGAAATTGTCGAACTGGTCCTGATAGCGGAAGGCGGCAACGACCGGGATATCCGAACCTTCGGCAAAGGCTTGCAAGGCCGCCCGCCCGGCCTCAGTCCAGTTGCAGCCGCCCATCAGGATCAGCGGGCGCCGCGCGCCAGACAGCATCGCCAGCGCCTGATCCACCGTCGCAGCGTCTGGCGCAGGCTCGGCCACCCGCGCCGGGCCGATCAGCGGTGCCGCATCGGTCCGGCTGGTCAGCATGTCTTCGGGCAGCGCGATCACCACCGGACCGGGGCGCCCCGTCTGGGCCGTGGTCCAGGCGCGGGCAAGGATCTCGGGGATGCGGGCCACATCGTCGATCTCGGTCGCCCATTTCGCCATCGTGCCGAAGACGGCGCGGTAGTCGATTTCCTGGAACGCCTCGCGGCCCTTCATGTCGGTGCCGACCTGGCCCACGAAGACGATCATCGGCACGCTGTCCTGCATCGCGGTATGGATGCCGATCGAGGCATTGGTGACCCCAGGCCCCCGCGTGACGAAGCACAGCCCCGGCTGACCCGTCAGCTTGCCCCAGGCCGCCGCCATGAAGGCCGCGCCGCCCTCATTGCGGCAAAGCACGAAATCAAGCTGGCCTTGCGTGTCATGCAGCGCATCCAGCACCGACAGGTAGCTTTCGCCCGGCACGCCGAAGCCCTTGCGCGCACCCAGCGCCACCAGGCTTTCCACCAATAGCTGACCGCCATTGCGCATCTTTGCTTCCCGTCCTTGTTTCCACCCATCCTTGCCATTTCCGCAGCCCGGCAAAAACCAAGAAATTCAGGCAATGGGCAAGTTATACTTGTCAACTTCGGCCAGGATCACGCCGGGGTTCATCAGGCCGGCCGGGTCGAAGGCCGCCTTGATACGGCGGTGCAGCCCCCGTTCGGCCGCCGGGCGCAGGGCATCGGCCAGCGCGATCTTCGACCGGCCCAACCCGTGTTCGGCCGCGAAACTGCCGCCCATCTCGGAGGCCAGCGCCGCCAGAGCCAGCGCAAGATCGCCGTCCTGGCCGCCAAAACCCGCCTGCCCCGGCGGCGGCGTCAGATTGTAATGGATGTTGCCGTCACCCAGATGGCCGAAAGGGTTGATCCGCACGCCCGGAACCGCCGCCTCGCAAAGTTCGGCCCCCCGCGCCACGAATTCGGCGATCCGCGCCGGCGGCACCGATATGTCATGCTTGAGCTGCGGACCTTCCAGCCGTTGCCCTTCGGGTTGGTCCTCGCGCAGGCGCCAGAGCGCCGCCCGCTGCGCCCCGGAGGCTGCAAGGGTGCCGTCAAGCACCAGCCCCCGCTCCATCCCCTGTTCGAGGAGCGCCGCAAGGATGGCGTCCAGCGGCACGCAGTCCGACCCCGCGCCCAACTCCACCAGCAGATAGACCGGCGCGCGGCTTTCAAGCGGCCAGACCAGCCCGGTCACATGGCGCAGGGCAAGGTCGACGCCCGGATCGGAGAAGAACTCCATCGCCTGAAGAAACTCGCCGGCCTCGGCCCGCGCCGCAGTGCCAAAGGTGACCGCCGCATCGAAGGACGGCAGCGCCAGAAGCGCGGTGACCCGTTGACGTGGCGCCGGGTGCAGGCGCAGGACGGCGCGGGTCACCACGCCCAGCGTTCCCTCGGCCCCGCAGAACAGCTTGCGGAGCTGATAGCCGGCGTTGTCCTTCTGCACACCGCGCAACCCGTTCCAGATGGTGCCATCGGGCAGGACGACCTCGAGCCCCAGCACCAGTTCCGCCATCATGCCATAGCGGAACGCCTGACTGCCCCCTGCATTGGTGCCGATCAGGCCGCCGATCTGCGCCGAGCCTTCCGCGCCCAGATGCAACGGGAACATCTGCCCCGTGCCCTCAAGCGCGTCGTGCAGCCGTGCGAGCACCAGCCCCGCCTCCACCATGACGCTGCCCCCGGCCAGATCGGGCACCCCGATCCCGGCCATCCGCGAAAGGTTCAGGATCACGGCCCCTGCCTTTCCCGCCACCGAGGCACCGCAAAGGCCGGTATTGCCGCCCTGTGGCACCACCGGCACTTGCGCACGGAAACAGGCCGCCATTACCTGTGCCACGTCATCGGTGCTGGTCGGACAGGCCACGCCCAGAGGCGGCTCGCCGTGACGTTCCAGCCAGTCGCGCGACCAGGGCGCGCTGTCATCCGTCCGAATCCAGCCCTTCGGCCCAAGGATCGCGGCCAGTTGTCCCTCCGGCATGTTCACCCCGCGCGGCTATGTTCGGCCTTGCCCCAAGTGCAGGAATCCATCGCCGACCGCCCCTGTTCACGCCCGCCGACTTAAAGCCGGTCCGAGCCGTCTCATGCATGAAGTCCGATCAGGTTATCGGCGGGTCCGTTGCTTCGTGCCCCATCGGTGACGCTGTTCCTGACGCCGGACATGATCTTTCCTGTCAGACCGTGCCGGGACGCACGCAAGGGTGCGGCCCCGCTTGGCCGACAACGGTCCTCTTATTCCGCAAGGCAAGGAATATGTCCGGCAAGAAGCACTTTCGAACAACAAGTAATCCTTGCCTTTATCCGGGCTGCAAGGAACCGGATATCCGTGCGATGATGCGGGCACGGCGTTTCAGGTCGAACATTCGAGGAGGCGGAGTTTTGATCAGGATGCTCTTGTGGGGCATTGCGCTTGTCCTTGCCTGCGCGGGGCCGGGAAGTGCCGAAGTGCTGCGCGGCAAGGCCTTCGTGCGGGAACGGATCGCGCTGCCCGCGGGCCTGACCTTCGAGGCGGTGATCGAGGATATTTCGCGCGCCGGAGCGCCGGCAGGGATAATCGCCGCGATCCGGTTCAAGGCCGATGGCCAGCCGCCCTTTGCCTTTGAAATTCCCTTTGATCCGGCAGATCTGGGGCCAGGGGGCAAGTATGCCATCCGCGCGACGCTGCACCGGAACGGCCGGCTTCATGCCACGACCGACCGGATTTACCCGCTGTTCGAGGGCGGATCGCAGGGGCCCGTCAAGGTCATGCTGCGGCTGGTGGCGCAAGGCCGGGCAGATCCTGTTCCCGCCCGGCCCTCGCCACCCCTCGCCTTGCCCGCGACCTTTCGCGGTCTCCGGCCCTGCGCCGATTGCGAAGGGGTTCGCCATCGACTTGATCTTTGGCCCGATGGTGTCTTCCATCTGCACCGCGAATGGCTGGGCGGCGCCGGGGACCGACTGGCCCGGGGCGAAGTCGGGCGGTGGCATGCCGACGCTGGCCGGGGCGCGATCCTTCTGGAAGGACCGAGCGATACGCCGCGGTTCTGGCAGGTGCTGGGCGCCGACCGACTGCGGCAGATGGACCTGAAGGGTGAACCCATCGACTCGGCGCTCGACTACGACCTTCACAGCAAAGGCGGGCTGGAACTGACCGAGCTTGGCGATGCCACGCTTGGCGGGATGCTGACCTATCAGGCCGATGCGGCGGTTTTCGTCGAATGCCTGACCGGCCGCCCCTACCCGGTCGCGGCCGAGCGCGACTACCTGACGCTAGAGCGCAGCTATCTGGAGGCGCGCGCCAGCCCGGGGGCGGCGCTTCTGGTGCAGGTCGAAGGTGGGCTGGCGATGCGCCCCACGATGGAAGGCCCGGATCGCCCGAGTCTGGTCGTGGATCGTTTCATCGATGCCCTGCCCGACAAGACCTGCGCCGGCCTCTCAGGCCCAGACCCGATCTTCAATGTCTACTGGCGGATCACCGAATTGCAGGGCACTCCGGCCCCGCGTGAACCCGGTATCCGCGAGGCGCATCTGATCCTGCACGATGCCGGTGAGGGCCGGTTTTCCGCAACCGTTGGCTGCAACCGGCTGCTTGGCCACTACACGCTAAGCGGTGACAAGCTTTCGTTTGATCCGGTGGCCAGCACGATGATGGCCTGCCCTGCCCCCCTTGATGCGGCCGAACAGGCACTGAAGGCCGCGCTTTCCGCGACGCGCAGCCATCATGCCGGCAGTCCCGGTCTGGAACTCCTTGACGAAAAGGGTCATGTCCTGGCACGGCTCGAGGCCGTGCACCTGCGCTGATGCGCCTCATCCCGTGGTCCGGGAATCACCCCGTTCAGTAAAGCCCCAGCGCCGCGATCAGGGGCGGCCAGTCGCGGATCCGGCGATGCGCCCTTTCGGGATCCTCGTTCGCCACCGCCTGGATGATCACGTTCATCAGCGTCGTCATCGGCCCGGTGCTTTCCAGGAAGGCGTCCATCTTGGTCGAGACATGGAAGACAAACGGGGTCTCGGCGGCGGCCCAGGTGTTGAGCATGTCGGTGACGATCACCACCTCGGTCCCGGCTTCGCGCGCGCGTCGCACAATCGGCTGGGCCTCGCGGGCATAGGGAACCATGTCGATCAGCACAAGGCAGCGCCGTTCGTCCCGTCGCCGCTCGGACGGAATCCATTCCACCAGCCCGTCGTCATGCGGCGACAGGAACCGGATCGAGCCGCGCACGATCCCTAGCCGGCGGGCAAAGTCCTCGGCCAGCCCGCGCACCGTCTGGAACCCAGTGACATAGACCTCGTCGGCGGCGGCCAGCGTCCTGACCGCCTCTTGCCAGGCGGGTTTCTCGACCTCTTCGGCGATGGCAAGGATCGCCTCGGCATCGCGGCGCAGGAAGGCGGAAATCCCGCCGTCGATCAGCCGAAGGTAATAATCGGGCGCCGTGGCCAGATGATGGATCCGCGAAAGCTTCAGCTCTTCCTTCAGGCCGGCCAGGCCACGGAACCCCGCACGGCGCAGGAACCGGCTGACGGTGATCTCGCTCACGCCGGTCTTGGCCGCGATCGAGGCGCCGGTCTCCAGCCCCAGCGTCGCCTGGTTGACGACCAGCCACCGGGCAATCATCGCCTCGGATTTCGTGAGGTCGTCGCCCAGCGCGCGCAACCTCGCCGCCAGCGGAGACTCCTCGGGGTTCGCGTCGGGGGTTGTGTCTGGCACAGGCATGACAGGATTTACAGCATTGCGTATCAATGTTAGCGTTCTGTCATAAACACTAACACGACCGACTCGTGGCCGCCAGACGTTTCGCAGGCTGCCCCGAACACGGCGGCAAAACCGGGAGGAAACCATGAAAAAGGCGATCGGCCTTGCATTGGCGCTTGCACTGGCGGCCGGCACGGCAAGCGCGGAAGGCAAACTCGCGCTTTACAACTGGGGTGACTACATCAACCCGCTGATCCTGAAGAAGTTCAGCGAGGAAACCGGGATCGAGGTCAGCCTTGACACCTATTCCTCGAACGAGGAGATGCTGGCCAAGATCCAGGCCGGTGCCACCGGCTATGATCTGGTGTTTCCCTCGGTGCACATGCACGACATCATGATGAAGCTCGGGCTTCTGGAAAAGACCGATATCAACCTTTCGCCCGACTTCAAGAACATCGACCCCGCCACCTTCCGCTCCCACGAGGATCCCGGGGCCGAATACTGCCTGCCCTATGCCTTCGGCACCGTGGGCGTCTTCTACAACGAGGACATCACAGGGCCGATCACGGGCTGGGCCGATTTCTTCGACATTCCCGGAAAGACCGGCGGCAAGATCACCATCCTTGACGACATGCGCGAGGTGATGGCGGTCGGCATGTTCATGACCGGCCATTCCATCAACTCGACCGATCCGGACGAGGTGCAGGAAGCGGCCGACTACATCCTGTCGAAAAAGCCCGCTGTCTCGGCCTTCACCTATGAATCGCCCGCGCTCCTCTTGTCGGGTGATATCGCGGCGGCGCATTTCTTCGTGGGCGGGCATGTCTATTTCACCGAAAAGCCGAACATCAAGTATGTCATCCCCAAGGAAGGCGCGACGCTTTACCAGGAAGACATGTGCATGCTGAAGTCGGCGCCGCACAAGGAAGAAGCCAAGCGTTTCATGGAGTTCTACCTGCGCCCCGAAATCGCGGCCCTGAACGTCGACCAGCAGTTCAACGGATCGGCCAACGTGCCGGCGCGCGATCTGGTGGCCGATTACATCAAGACCAATCCCAACATCACCCTTGCCCCCGAGACGCTGGAACGGGTGCAGACCTTCGTCGATCTTGGCAAGGCGCTCAAACTCTACGATCGCGCCTGGAACACGATCCGCACCGCGCAATAGCGGGCGGCACAGTTGCGGCGGCCCCGCCCGGCGGGGCCGCCCCCATCGGGGCAGGACAATGGCACTACTTGAAATCCGTGGCGCGCGGCGCGTCTTCACCACGCCCGAGGGCGGCAAGGTCGCGGCGCTGGATGGAGTCGATCTTGATGTCGCGCAGAACGAATTCGTTACCCTTCTCGGCCCCTCGGGCTGTGGCAAGACCACGCTTCTGCGCGCCATTTCCGGCTTCGAGGCCCTGGACGAAGGCAGCGTCCGGCTTGATGGCAGCGACCTGTCGCGCCTGCCGCCCTTCCGGCGGCCCGTGAACACGGTCTTTCAAAGCTATGCGCTGTTTTCGCACATGAATGTCGCGCGAAACGTGGGCTATGCACTGGAGGTGCGCGGCGAGGCCCGGCCGCTGCGCGAGACGAAGGTGGCCGACGCGCTGGAAAAGGTGGGTCTGTCAGGCATGGGCAGCCGCCGCCCCGGGCAATTGTCGGGCGGCCAGCGCCAACGCGTGGCCCTTGCGCGCGCCCTTGTGGCGGAACCACGGCTTCTGCTGCTGGACGAGCCCCTGTCGGCCCTTGACCGCAACCTGCGCCAGCAGATGCAACTCGAACTCAAGGCGTTGCAGGCCCGCCTTGGCATCGCCTTCGTCTTCGTCACCCATGACCAGGAAGAGGCGCTGACCATGTCCGACCGCATCGTGGTCATGCGCGAGGGGCGGATCGAACAGATCGGCACGCCGCGCGAAATCTACCGCCGGCCAAGGAACCGCTTCGTGGCCGATTTCATCGGCGAAACCAATATCCTTGTCCTGACGGTCGAGCGGATCGAAGGCGCGATCGCCCGCGCCCGCACCGCCGAAGGCTGTGTGATCGACCTTCCGTCTGCGGGGCGCGCGGCAGGCGAAAGGCTGACCGCAGTGATCCGGCCCGAGGATTTCACCCTTGGACAGGCCGGCATCGCGGGCGTGGTCAGCCGGGCGGTCTATCTGGGGTCGGACCTGATCCTTTTCGTCCGCCCCGAAGGTGGCGGCGCCGAGATCCGCGTCACCGCCCGCGACCGCGCCGGCGCCCCCGAGCCCGGCGCACCGGTGCATCTTTCCCATGACCCGGTCGCCGCCCATGTGCTGGAGGGTGCGTGATGGCCCTTCGCCGGCAATCGCTTGTGCTTTCGGCGCTTCTGGCGCCGGTGACGATCTTCCTTGGCATCTTCTTTCTGGTGCCGCTCGGGATCATCGCCGTCTATTCCGTGCTTTCGCCCGGCCTTTACGGCGGCGTGGAATGGAGCTTCTATCACTGGAACTACGGCCGCATCTTCGGCTGGGCCGACGGCATCGAGGAGGTGTTCGAGCCGGTCTACCTGAAAATCCTGCTGCGCTCGCTCGGCTTCGGGGCGCTGACGGTGATCCTGTGCCTGATGCTGTGCTATCCGGTGGCCTTCTGGGTTGCGCGCCTGCCAGAACGGGCGCGGCTGTTCTTCCTGTTCCTTGTGGCGCTGCCGTTCTTTTCCAGCCTGATCGTGCGGCTTTACGCCTGGCTCCTGATCCTCAAACCCTCGGGCATCCTCAACGAGACGCTGCTCGCGCTGGGGCTGATCCGCGCGCCGCTCGAGATCCTCTTTACCCCGGCGGCGGTGGTTCTGGGCATGGTCTATGTCATGGTGCCCTTCATGTTCCTGCCGCTATACGCCGCAATCGACAATCTTGACCGCGAAATGGTCGAGGCCTCGATGGACCTTGGCGCAAGCCGCCGCCAGACATTCTTCAAGGTGGTCCTGCCGCAGACCCTGCCCGGGATCATCGGTGGCGCGGTGATCGTCTTCATCCCGTCTGTCGGCAACTTCGTCGTGCCCGACGTTCTGGGGGGCGCCAAGGGGCTGATGGTCGGCAACCTTGTGGAACAGCAGTTCCTTTCGGCGCGCAACTGGCCCTTCGGGTCGGCGCTGTCCATGCTGATCATGGCCGTTGTGCTGGTGGTGCTTCTGGTCGCCACGGCGCGGGCCCGCAAGGCCGGGGGGCAGGCATGACCCCGCGTGTCGCACAAATGGGGCTTGGCGCCTTTGCCGCGCTGTTCTTCCTGTTCATCTATGCGCCGCTTTTGCTGATCGTCGCCTATTCGTTCAACTCGAACCCCGTGAACATGATGATCTGGGATCACTTCACGCTCGAGTGGTATACCGGCCTCTTCGGGCTGAGCGAGCGCGGCCCCGAGATCGGCGACCAGAACCGCGCGCTTTATCTGGAAAGCACCGACCAGATGCTGAAGGCGCTGCGCACCTCGCTGACGGTCGCGGCCTTCACCACCACCATCGCCACCCTGGTCGGCACGGCGACGGCCATCGCGTTGAACCGTTTCCGCTTCCGCGCCCGGCCCTTCTACTCGGGGTTCCTGCTCTTGCCGATGATGATGCCCGACATCGTGCTCGGAATCGGGCTTCTGATCTTCTTTGTCACCATCGGCATGAACCTGTCGATGCTGACCATCGTCATCGGCCACTGCACCTTCCTGATCTCGTATGTCTTCATCATCGTGCAGGCGCGCATCGCCGGGATCGACCCTGCGCTGGAGGAAGCCTCGGCCGACCTGGGCGCCAGCGAATGGGTAACGCTGCGCAAGGTGCTTCTGCCGCAGCTTGCGCCGGGGATCCTCGGCGGTGCGCTTCTTGCCTTCGTCATCTCGATGGACGACCTGGTAATCACCTATTTCATCTCGGGGACGGAAAACACCACGCTGCCGGTCTTCATCTTCGGGATGATCCGCCGCGGCGTGAAACCCGAAATCAACGCCATCGCCACGCTGATGATCCTCGCGTCCGTGATAGTCGCCGGGCTTGGGCTGTGGCTGCGTTCCAGAAAGGCCGACTGACATGACATCTTCCGCACCTGCGCGCCCGCGTGCCCGCGACCTGGGCCTGCCCTTCCCCGGAACGCCCGGCCCCCTCAACGCAATCACCGACATCGCGGGCCTTGCAGTGGGTTTCTGCACGCTGACCGACCCGGCGCAACACATGCGCACCGGCGTGACCGCTATCCTGCCGCGCCCGCAGCGGCAGGCGATGCCGGTCTGGGCCGGGCAGTTCACCCTGAACGGCAATGGCGAGATGACGGGCACCCACTGGATCAATGACGCAGGCTATTTCCTTGGCCCGGTGCTGATCACCAACACCCACGGCGTCGGTGCCGCCCATAGCGGGGCCACGCGCTGGATGCTCGACCATTATGCCGACCACTTCGGCGGCGCCCATCACGCCTGGGCGATGCCGGTCGTCGCCGAAACCTATGACGGCGTTCTCAATGACATCAACGCGATGTTCGTGCGCCCCGAACATGCCATCGCAGCCCTCGAGGCCCGCTCCACCGGGCCGGTGGCCGAAGGCTCGACCGGCGGCGGCAACGGCATGATCGCCTACGAATTCAAGGCCGGCACCGGCACCGCGTCGCGCATCGCCCGCATCGGCGCAAGCGACTACACCGTGGGGGCGCTGGTGCAGGCCAACCACGGGCTGCGACCCTGGCTGAACATCCTGGGCCGGCCGGTTGGCCGGCTGATGCCCGAAGGCAGCTTCCGCAGCCAGGAAAGCGGCTCGACCATCGTCGTGCTGGCAACCGACGCGCCGCTATCTGGCCTGTCGCTGCGCCATATGGCGCGGCGCGCGGCGCTGGGGATCGGGCGTGGCGGAACGCCGGGGGGCAACAACTCGGGCGACATCTTCCTTGCTCTCTCGACCGCCAACCCCGGGCCGATGCCAGATGCGGCCCCGGCGGTATCGACGCGGCAGGAACTCAACATCGACCTGATCGACCCGCTTTACCTGGCGGCGGTCGAGGCGGTGGAGGAAGCCGTGGTCAATGCCATTGTCGCGGGCGAGGATGTCGCCACGGTCAAGCCGGCAGGCCGCATCTGCCGGGGCATCGACCACGACAGGCTGGCCGCGCTGTTCCGCTGACCAGGCCCGGATGATTGGCCCGTCCGGGCGGCTGGCTGGCCGGGCGGGCAAGCCGCCCGGCACACCCTGTTTTGGCCTCAGGCGTGAAGAACCCGGTCCAGCGCCCCGATCAGGCGGTCGATCTCGGCCGGGGTGGTGTAATGCGTGAAGGACAGCCGCAGCACACCCTTCGCCGGGTCTACACCCATGGCCCCCAGTGGCCGGACGGCGTAGAAGTCGCCCGCCCAGCAATTGATCCCGTGATCCGCCAGCGCCGCCGACACCGGTTCGGCCGCGCGGTCCAGCGCCACCGCAATCGTCGGGGCGCGACGGGCCGCATCGCGCGGGCCGATCAGCCGCAGGTCGTTGCGCGCCGCAAGGTAGTCGACCAGCGGCTGCGCCAGAGCCACTTCATGCGCGCGCATCAGGTCATGGACCTGCGCCGCGCGGCGGGCGGCATTGGCCTCGGGCGCGAAGTGGTGGGCGTGAAGCGCGTCGAAGTAATCCGCAATCCCGGCGCAGGCCGCGACCTGCGCGTGATCCGGACCGGCGGGGGTGAAGCGCTTGTAAGGCGTCTCGCCGTTGAAGTAGTGGCCCTGATTCGGCAGGCGCATCCCGACATCACGACGAATGACCATGACACCCTGATGGGGTCCGTAGACCTTGTAGGCCGAAAAGAGGTAAATATCCGCCCCCAGATCGCCCACATCGGGCAGGCCGTGGGGCGCGTAGCTGACCCCGTCGACGCAGGCGAAGGCGCCGGCCGCATGGGCCATGGCGACGATTTCCTTCACCGGATTGATCTCGGCCACCACGTTCGAGCAATGCGGGAAGCAGACCAGCCGCACGAGGCCATCCGCGAGCAGGGGCTTCAGCGCCTCGGGGTCCAGATGGCCGGTTTCCGGGTCGATTCGCCATTCGCGGATATCGATCCCTTCGTCCCCCAGCCGCCGCCAGGGGCCAGAGTTCGCCTCGTGATCCTGGTTCGTCACGACAATGGCCGCGCCCGGCTCCAGCCCCTGGCGGAAGGCCTGCGCCAGGACATAGGTGTTCGCGGTGGTCGAGGGGCCGAAACTCACCTCATCGCGCGCCACGCCCATCATCGCCGCCAGGCGGGTGCGGGCCTCATCCATCTCGGCCCCGCCGGCAGCCGAAGCGGCATAGGGGCCGTAGGGCTGCACCTTGCGTTCGCGGTAGAAGCGCGTCAGCCGATCAATGACCTGCCCGCAGGCGTAAGAACCGCCGGCGTTTTCAAAAAAGGCCTTGTCCGCCAGATCCGGCACGGCGAATGCCGGGAACTGGCTGCGAACGAAATCAAGATCAAGTGTGGTCATCATGCGGCCCTCTTCGGTTTCCACTTTGTCGCCGGGGATTGGGGCATGGATACACAGACCTTTCCGATCAGGCAAAACCCCAAACCGCGGCAGGTCTTCCAGCCAGCCGCAGGCGGACCGGCGGCAGATCCGCGGCGGGTCTCCCCTCGCGGCTCGAACGAAGTGATAGCGGGGCGCAAGCCGCCTGAAAAGGGGCCTTGCGCGTTCACGCTGTCGCTTTCCTGCGCAGGCTCAGGGGCGCGCCGCAAGCTGCCGGGGCAGCCTCCGACAACCGCATTCCCGCACCCCATGACCCGGGGGCTTGTTGCCTCGCCCGGTTCCGGTCTAACCTCTTGCCGGAACAGATCATACGAGGACGACCAAATGAAAAGACTGCTCCTTGCATCGACTCTTGCCGGCACGATCCTTGGCGCCCTGCCCGCCCGCGCCGCCGATCCGGAACTCCTGGTCTTCGACTGGGCCGGGTTCGAGGTTGACGGCCTCACCGCGCAATACAAGGAAAAATACGGCGACACGCCGACCTATTCCTTCTACGGCTCCGACGACGAGGCCTTCCAGAAGGTCGCGTCGGGCTTCAAGGCCGACGTGGTGCATCCCTGCACGCAGATGGTGTCGAAATACCGCGAAGCCGGGCTGATCGAACCCTGGGATACCTCGAAGATCCCGGAATTCGCCAATATCGACCCGAAGTTCCTGGGCTCCTCGATCCTCAAGGACGAAGGCGGCCTCTGGTATCTGCCGACCGATTGGGGCGTCACCGCCGTGGCCTACAACAAGGACGAGGTGCCCGAGGAAGACGTGGCCAGCCTTCAGGTCTTCGCCGATCCGAAATACGCCGGCCGCGTCTCGATCCCGAACTCTTCGGACGACGTCTGGGCGCTGGCCTACCTTGCCACCGGCGTGACCGACTGGACCGAGATCTCGGACGACCAGTTCAAGGCCGCCGCCGACTGGCTGCGCAAGGTGCACCCGAACATCCGCAGCTACTGGAACGACCCGGCCGAGATGAGCCAGATCATGGCCAGCGGTGAAGTGCTGATCGCCTGGTCCTGGAACGACGGCGTCAATTACCTGAAGCAGGACAATTATCCGGTCGGTTTCCAGCGCGCGCCGAAGGAAGGCATCTCGACCTGGTATTGCGGCATGGTCAACATGAAGGACGGTCCGGGCAAGGAAGAAAAGGCCTATGATTTCGTCAATTCCTGGATCCGCCCCGATGCCGCGCCTGCGCTGATCGCGGAAATCGGCTACGGTCTTTCCAACACCAAGGCGATGGCAGCGATCGACCCGCAAGTGCTTGACGACGCGGGGCTTGGCGCGATCACCGTGCCGGTCCTTGCCCAGACCCCGAACTCGAACGCGCTGCGTGAAAAGCAACTGGCCGAATTCGAAAAGATCAAGTCCGGGTTCTAGGAAGCACCCGCGCCAGAAACCAAAGGGCCGGTCCTCGCGGATCGGCCCTTCTTCTTTGCCCGAAATACTCGCGGGGGGCGTTCCGGCACGGAACGGGGGGCGGCAGCCCCCGGCTACAGCTTCACCCCGCGACGCCCGGCAAGATCGGTGAAATACTGCCAGGCCACCCGGCCCGATCGCGATCCGCGCGTCGCCTGCCATTCGATGGCCTCGGCCCGCAGCGTCTGATCGTCGATCGCAATGCCATGCGCGTCGCAATAGCCGCGGATCATCGCCAGGTATTCGTCCTGCGTGCAGGGGTGGAACCCGAGCCACAGCCCGAAGCGATCCGACAGCGACACCTTCTCCTCCACCGCCTCGGCGGGGTTGATCGCGGTCGAGCGTTCATTCTCGATCATGTCGCGCGGCATCAGGTGGCGGCGGTTCGAGGTCGCGTAAAGGATCACATTCGCGGGCCGCCCCTCGATGCCACCGTCCAGCACCGCCTTCAGCGATTTGTAATGCTGGTCGTCATGGCTGAAGGACAGATCATCACAGAACAGCACGAAGCGATGCGCGGGGGCCGCCCGCAGCACCGAAAGCAGCCGCCCGACGCTTGGCAGATCCTCGCGGCTCAGTTCCACGATCTTCAGTGGATGGCCGCGGCGGTTCACCTCGGCATGGATCGCCTTCACAAGGCTCGACTTCCCCATGCCGCGCGCACCCCATAAAAGTGCGTTGTTGGCGGGAAACCCTTGGGCGAAGTGCAGCGTATTGGCCAGCAGCGTGTCGCGCGACCGGTCGATCCCCAGTAGCAGCGACAGGTCCACCCGCGCCACCTCGGCCACCGGCACCAGCCGGTCGGGTTCGGTGTGCCAAGCAAAGGCGTCGGCCCCGGCCGGATCGGGTGTTGGGGCCGGTGGCGGCGCAAGCCGCTCAAGGGCCGCGGCGATGCGCAGAAGGGCGTCGGTCATGGGCAAGGGTTCCGCGATCAGTCGTCTGCCGGAGTTTCGTCCTGGTCCTCGTCGACCCAGAGCCCTTCGGCCCGCAGCCGCGCCTCGCGCGTCTTCTCAATTCGCCGGATCAGCAGGATCGAGATTTCGTATAGCGGATAGATTGCCGTGAACAGCATGATCTGGCTGATCACGTCAGGCGGCGTGGCAACGGCCGCCAGCACGAGGATCGCCACCAACGCATATTTCCGCACGCTTGCCAGACCGTTTGCAGTGATTATCCCGGCCTTGCCCATGAGAGTGAGCAGCACCGGCATCTGGAAGCACAGGCCGAAGGCCAGGATGAACTTCATCGTCAGGCCAAGGTATTCCTGCATCGACCCCTGGAACACGATCCCCGCCAGATGCTGGGTCAGCGCATCCTTTTCCGGCGTTGCGGTTTCACCGGGAAGTTGCTGGAAGCTCAGGAAGAAGTTGTAGGCAACCGGCAGCACGAAATAGAAGGCGAAGGCCGCTCCCAGAAAGAACATCGCCGGCGAGGCGATGAGGAACGGCAGGAAGGCGTTGCGTTCCGACTTGTAAAGCCCCGGCGCCACGAAGCGCCACATCTGGTAGGCGATCACCGGAAAAGACACAACCAGACCGCCAAAGATGGCGATATTCATCGAGACAAAGAAGCCTTCCTGCGGCTTGATCAGTTGCAGCGTGCAGACCTGCCCGCGCTGCGCGAGTTCAGTGCACAAGGGCTGCGACAGGAAGTTGAAGATCGGCGAGGCCAGCGGATAGACCGCGAAGATCGCCGCGACCAGCGCCGCCAGCGACCACAGGATGCGGCCGCGCAACTCGGTCAGGTGCTCGACCAGGGGGGCCGTGCTGTCGTCGATGTCATTGGCGCTCATGTGGTGGTTTTCTTCCGGCGGGGGGTCTTTTCACCGGGCACGGCGGCATCCGCCGCCGACTGCGGCTCGGCGGCCTTGCGCTTGCGCGTGGCGGGCGTCGGTGCGGCATCGGCCGTCTTGGTGGTTGCGGGCGCGGGCGGTTTGGGCGCCCCGTTGGCGCGGGCGGCACGTGGCCGGGGCGTTTTCGACGCAGAGACGACGGCGCCAGCGGCAGGCGCCTCCGGGTCGGGGATCAGGGCGGTTGTCGGATTGGCGCGCTCGGCCGCCTTTGCCGCCAGCTTGTCGGCCAGCGCCTGCGTGGCCGCGCCGCGCGGTGCCGCTGCGGCGCCGTCCACGGTGCCCGCCCCCGTGGCGGGTGTTGTGGCGGGTGTTGCCGCAGCCGCCGTGACGGCGGATGCAGCGGCGGCGGGCGTTGTCAGGTTGGGCTTCCAGGCCTCGAACTTGCTTGCAGCCGTTTCCAGCGCATCAAGGCCCAGCGCACGCTTCGACGTCATGTTGCGCAGATCCTTCGTCGCCTCGTCGAGGCCCGATTCCTTCGCCGCGGTTTCCATCGCGCTGGAAAACTCCTTCGCCATCGCGCGCGCTTTCGCCGTGAACCGCCCCAGCGTGCGGAACATCTGCGGCAGGTCTTTCGGACCGACGACAATCAGTGCGACGACGCCGATGAGCACAAGCTCGCTCCAGCCGATATCCAACATGCGCGATGCCTTCCCGCCAGCCCTTCGAGGATCAGACCTTGTCCTTTTCTGCCGGCGTCACATCGCGGGCGGCACTGGCCGAGGCGGATTCGATCTCTTCCGATCCGTCCTTCACGCCCTTCTTGAAGGCGGTGATGCCGCGACCGACCTCACCCATCAGCGACGATACCTTGCCGCGCCCGAACAGCACCAGAAGCACGATGCCGATGACCAGGATTTCCGTAATGCCAAAACGTCCCATGGGACTACCCCTTCTCTCGCATTCCCCGGCTCCCGCCTTTGGAACCGATCTCGCCAGACAGGATATTCCTGCGTGTCGACAGCTCCAAGCGCCATCGCGGCGCCGACAGGACGCGCCGTGAAGGCAAAGCGGCCGGTTGGGATCGCGGGGCTGTGATCGCGTCGCCATTTTGCCGGGTAATGATCTGAATCTCTTCGAAATTATCCGCATGAGTGCGTGATATTCACCAGTGCGACCCCTCTTGCGCTACTGACAGAAACATGTCAGTAGCCCGGATAATCAGCAGCGCGGCCAGACCGCCGCGCAATGGGCAAAAGGTCGATGACGGCCCCTTGCCGCCATCGAATCCTTCCCATCGGGCGGATGGCATGCGTGGCAGGGGCGATTCCGCACCAGACCCCACCGCCCCCCATCCACAGGAAGGCTTTGCCCCGATGCGCCGCTCCGACCGCCTGTTCGACCTGATCCAGATCCTGCGCGACGGCAGGCTGCATCGCGCGGCCGATCTGGCGCAGGCACTGTCAGTCTCGACACGGACGATCTGGCGCGACATGGCGACGCTTGCCGCCTCGGGCCTGCCTGTCGAAGGCGAGCGGGGCATCGGCTATCTTCTGCGCGACCCGATCACCCTGCCGCCGGTCGCCCTGACGCGGGAAGAATTCGAGGCGCTGCGGCTGGGCATGGCGCTGGTGGCCAGCGCTGCCGATCCCGGGACTGCCCGCGCGGCCGGCAGCCTGCGTGCCAAGATTGCCGCCGTCGCCCCACATGGAACAGAGGAAGGCACCGATGCCTTCGTCTTTTCCAGCCCCGAAGCCGCCAAGGCCGCCCCGCATCTGGGGTTGATACGCCGGGCCTTGCGCGAACATCTGGTGTTGCAGATGACCTTTGCCGATCCGGGAGGGCTGGAAACGAAGCGGCGCATCCGTCCGCTGCAACTGGAATTCTGGGGCAAGGTCTGGACGCTGACCGCGTGGTGCGAATGGCGCGGCGATTTCCGCGTCTTCCGCATCGACCGCATCTTGTCGCTGGCCCCGGCCGGCGGGGCCTTCCTGCCGGAACCCGGCAAGACGATCGAGGCTTACCTCGCGCGGTTCGACACCACCTGATCCTGCGGGAAGACAAAGCATCGGTCGCGGCGGATCATCAGCCACATCACGGTGCCGGGGGCCGGCATGAACACGCCCGGCACCGTGGCGCGAAGAATTACGTCACCGAAATCCATGCGGAACTCGACAAGGCTCTCGCGGCCCATGAAGCGCGCCCGGACCACCGTGCCCCGCGCCGCCGTCCCGTCCTTGACCGTCGGGCGCGGCCCATGTCCGGCGCGGTCGAAGTCAAGCTTCAGGTGCTGTGGCCTGATCACGATGTCCACATGGGTGCCATCAGAAAGCCCCGGCGCCAGGAACTGGCCAAAGGGCGTCTGCGTGAGCGCCCCCTCGACCACGGCTTCCAGCACGTTGATATCGGAAAAGAACGCGGCCGCCTGCCGGTCCACGGGGGAATTGTAGATGTTGTAGGGCGCCCCGCGCTGCACGATCCGGCCACCGCGCATCAGGGCAATTTCATCGGCCATGCGCATCGCCTCGTGCGGTTCGTGCGTGACCAGAAGCACCGCCGCGCCTTCCTCCTTCAGAAGCGCCAGCGTGTCGTCGCGGATGCCGTCACGCAACCGTTCGTCCAGCCCCGAGAAGGGTTCGTCCATCAGAAGGATCCGCGGGCTTGGCGCAAGCGCCCGTGCAAGCGCAACCCGCTGCTGTTCGCCCCCCGACAACTCGTGCGGGAACTTCGCCCCGAAGCCCGACAGCGCCACCCGCTCCAGCAACTGCTCGACACGCTGCATCCGCCCCGGCGCACGGCGCGGCAGGCCGAAGGCCACGTTGTCGGCCACCGACAGATGCGGAAACAGTGCGAAATCCTGAAACATCAGGCCGATGGCGCGGTCTTCGGGCGGCAGGTGCAGGTGATCGTCGCTGACGACGCGGCTATCGCTGATGACGCTGCCCGCGTCCTGCCGTTCGACACCGGCGATGATGCGCAGGGTGGTCGACTTGCCACAGCCCGAAGGACCAAGCAGGCAGGTCACCTGCCCCGCCACAAGGCTGAGAGAGACGTCATCGACCACCGCACGGCCGTCGAAAACCCGGCTGAGGGCCCGCACCTCGAGGCGAGGCTGACGAAGCTGGGCGGGACGGGAGGTCTGGGACAAGCCGGGCGCATCCTGATGGTTTTCGTCGGGCTTGGTATCAGCGAGACGGTGGCGCCGCAAGCCCGTGGCGACGCCACCGCCGCATGCCGACTCATGAACCCCGCCCATGAACCCAACCCATGAACCCGGCCCGCCACACCGGACGATCACATGGTAAGGTTCGTGGCCCCGCCATCCAGGAGGATGTTCTGCCCCACGATGAACCCCGCGTGGACCGAACAGAGGAACGCGCACATCGCGCCGAACTCCTCGGGCGTGCCATAGCGCCGCGCGGGGATGGTCGCCATGCGCTGGCGCGCTGCGTTCTCGATGCTGATTCCTTCGGTCCGGGCAACGCCGCCATCCAGGGCAATGGCGCGGTCGGTCGCGTGGATCCCGGGCAAAAGATTGTTCACGGTGACACCTTGCGGCGCCACCTGCCGCGCCATGCCGGCCACAAAACCCGTCAAGCCGGTGCGCGCGGTGTTCGAGAGCCCCAGCGCCGGGATGGGCGCCCGGACCGCCTGCGAGGTGATGTTGACCACCCTGCCCCAGCCGCGTGCCGCCATTCCCGGCACCAGCGCCTGCATCAGCGCGATCGGCGTCAGCATGTTGGCGTCAAGCGCACGGATGAAATCGTCGCGGTTCCAGTCGTTCCATGTGCCGGGCGGTGGGCCGCCGGCATTGGTCACAAGGATGTCCACGGCGCCCGCCGCCTCCAGAACCCTCTTCCGGACCGTTTCGGTGGTGATGTCACCCGCCACCCCGATGACAGTGACGCCATGGGCCGTCTCAAGCGCGCGGGCGGTGGCCTGAAGTGCTTCTTCGCCTCGGGCATTGATCACCAGATCGCAGCCCGCCGCAGCCAGCGCTTCGGCGCAGCCGCGCCCCAGCCCTTTTGACGCTGCCGTGACCAGCGCCTTTCGCCCGCGGATGCCCAGGTCCATCGGTTCCTCCTGTCTTTCGCCGTGACCGGCGGCCAGCATCGGCCCAAACCGGGGCCGTGCGCAAGCCCCGCGACAGCCCCCCTTGCGCCTCTCCCCCCTTGCGCCTCTCCCTCCTTGCGCCTCTCCCTCCTTGCGCCACTGCCTCCTTGCGCCACTGCCCCTTCGCACACCGACGACGCAACCCGGAACGCCGGAGCCGCGTGTTTGCGCACAGCCCGCCTCTGCAATCGCGCACCAATGCAATGATTGACCGGCGCGTGGCGGCATGCGCGAATGGCCGAGGATTTGATCAAGCCCATTCGATGACGATTGACGCGCCCTGCGCCTTGCCAGGCTACACCGCCCAAGCCTACCCCGCAGCGGCACTGCGGGTCGTGGCCGGCGCAAGCCTTGGCGATACGCTGGCCGATGACACCGCCGTGCCGGGCGATGTCTACCGCCTGTCCTGGCAAGGCGCGCCAGTCCAGTTGGCGCTTGCCGGACCCAGCGTCGCCGGGGGCGGCCAGTTCCTTGCCGATGCCATGGGACGCCCGGCCGAACCCATCCGCGCCCTGCATCTGCTGACCTTCCTTTCATCCGAGGCCGAGAGGGCCGATGTCCTGGTAATCGAGGGCACGCGGATCAGCCGGATGGCGGTGCCGCTAGCACCGCTCGCGCCGCTCAGTGACCACACGTTGATCGGGATCGGCCCCGTTCCCGCCGGGCTCAGGATTGCCGACATCGTCTGCGCCGCCTTCGCCCCAGGCACCCGCATCGCCCTGCCCGACGGCAGCCTTTGCCCGATCGCCGCACTGTCACCCGGCGACATGGTGCTGACACGTGACAACGGCCCGCAACCGGTGCGCTGGATCGGGCGCGTCACGCTGGGCGCGCGCGGCAGTCTTGCGCCGGTGGTCATCACGGCTGGAACGCTGGGCAATATCGGCGATCTGGTCGTCAGCCCCAGCCACCGCATCCATGTCTACCAGCGCGGCACCAGTCGGATCGGCGGCAGCGCCTGTCTTCTGGTCCCGGCCCGCCACCTTGTCGAGGGTGATCGGATCTACCGGCGCGAAACGGCGCATGCCGATTACCTGAGCCTCGTCTTCGACCGGCACGAGATCATCTATGCCGAAGGGGTGCCGGTGGAGAGCCTGGTCATAGATCCCGCCGGCCTGCCGGTGCTGCCCGCGCCGCTGTGCGAAGAGATCGGGCGCCGCTTCCCGGGGTTCGAACAGGCCCGCCATACCGCGCCCGAGCCCCCCGCAGAGTCACTGACCGAGCTGCGCCGACGGATTCTGGGCGGGCTGTGATCCCGGAGGGCGCGGGCGCGGAGGTCAAGGCACCGGGCGGAACGTCAAGGCACCGGGCGGAACCTGTCGGGTAGCATCCGCCGCAGACCGGGCTTCACGCATGATTGCGTGGCGGGCACGGTCAGGCTAAACCCCGCGCCATCATGTCGAACCGCCCCCCCCTCCCGCCCGAAATCGCCCGCCGCCGGACTTTTGCGATCATTTCGCATCCCGACGCCGGCAAGACCACGCTGACCGAAAAGTTCCTGCTGTTCGGCGGCGCGATCCAGATGGCCGGTCAGGTCCGCGCCAAGGGCGAGGCGCGGCGCACGCGGTCGGACTTCATGAAGATGGAACAGGAGCGAGGGATTTCCGTTTCGGCCTCGGCCATGTCCTTCGACTTCGGCCCCTACCGCTTCAACCTTGTCGACACGCCGGGCCACAGCGACTTTTCCGAAGACACCTACCGGACGCTGACGGCGGTCGATGCCGCCGTCATGGTGATCGACGGCGCGAAGGGGGTGGAATCCCAGACGCGCAAGCTGTTCGAGGTCTGCCGCCTGCGCGACCTGCCGATCCTTACCTTCTGCAACAAGATGGACCGCGAAAGCCGCGACACCTTCGAGATCATCGACGAGATCCAGGAAAACCTGGCCATCGACGTGACGCCCGCAAGCTGGCCCATCGGCATGGGGCGCGATTTCGTCGGCGCCTATGACCTGCTGCACGACCGGCTGGAGATCATGGACCGCGCCGACCGCAACAAGGTGGCGGAATCGATCAAGATCACCGGGCTGGATGACCCGAAGCTGGCCGACCACATTCCCGCCGACCTGCTGGAAAAGCTGCGCGAGGAAGTGGCGATGGCGCGCGAGCTGCTTCCCGCCTTCGACCGCCAGTCGGTTCTGGAAGGCCACATGACGCCGATCTGGTTCGGCAGCGCCATCAACAGCTTCGGCGTCAAGGAGCTGATGTCTGGCATCGGCGAATACGGCCCCGAGCCGCAGCCCCAGACCGCCGCCGAACGCCAGATCGACCCGACGGAAGGCAAGGTGACGGGCTTCGTCTTCAAGGTGCAGGCCAACATGGACCCCAAGCACCGCGACCGCGTGGCCTTCGTCCGCCTTGCCTCGGGGCACTTTGAGCGTGGCATGAAGCTTCTGCATGTCCGGTCGAAAAAGCCGATGGCGATTTCGAACCCGGTGCTGTTTTTGGCCGCCGACCGCGAACTGGCCGAAGAAGCCTGGGCGGGCGACATCATCGGCATTCCGAACCACGGGCAACTGCGCATCGGTGATGCGCTGACCGAAGGCGAGACGCTGCGCTTTACCGGCATTCCGTCCTTCGCGCCCGAGCTTTTGCAAACCGTTCGCGCGGGCGATCCGATGAAGGCCAAGCACCTTGAAAAGGCGCTGATGCAATTCGCCGAAGAAGGCGCGGCCAAGGTGTTCAAACCTTCCATCGGGTCGGGCTTTATCGTCGGCGTCGTCGGCGCTTTGCAATTCGAGGTTCTCGCCAGCCGGATCGAACAGGAATATTCCCTGCCGGTGCGGTTTGAAGCGACGCAGTTCACCTCGGCGCGCTGGGTTTCGGGCGACAGGCTGGCCGTCGAGAAATTCGTCAATGCAAACAAGGGTCACATCGCCCATGACCATGACGGCGACATCGTCTACCTGACGCGCCTTCAGTGGGACATCGACCGGATCGTGCGCGACTACCCGGATGTGAATCTGACCGCGACCAAGGAAATGATGGTGTGAGCCTTCAGAACCGCGTCCGGCCGACCGGCGAAATCGTCGCCGACAACTGGCGCGGCGAATGGATGGGAAACCGCGGCATCCTGCACGATGGGAACAGGTGCCTTGGCCCGGCACGGTGGAAGCACCAGAATTGGGTGACATGTCGGCTGTCGTTCAAGGGCCGCAAGCGCGAGATCATGCGCGCGGGATCCTATTACACCGAACTTTTCTTCTACGACGAAGCCTGCGCCCTGGCCGCCGGGCATCGCCCATGCGCCGAGTGTCGCCGCGAAGACTACCTCGGGTTTCGCCAAGCCTGGGAGCGCGCCCACGGCCCCCTGGCCAATGCCGCAGCCATGGATCGCGCCCTGCACCGAACCCGGGTGACCGGTCGCACGAAACAGCAGGTCCGACATATGCTGGACGCCACCGATCTTCCCGATGGCGCAATGTTCCTGGGTGAGAACAACCATCCATCCCTGGTCTGGCATGGTTTCGCGCGCGCCTGGACCCTGGCCGGTTACCTGCCACCCCGGCCCCTGCCCCGGCATGCGGTCATGGTATGCACACCCGCTCCGACTGTCGCGGTTCTGAGGGAAGGATATTGCCTGACACCGCACGCAAGTCTGGCATAGGTTGCAACCCCCCGCCCAGACGACGACCGGCCTCGGTCTCTTTTTTTGCGAATCGCACGGCAGTGGGTAGCTATTTCGCAATGCCGGCATGATCAACTCAGGGGCGAATTGCGCCATTCCGGACGCGAAGCCGCATCCGGAATTCCAATTCGGAAACAGTCAAGATTTCGACGCGATACTGTCGTGCGTCCGGCTTTATGGTGAAAGCGCGCCTTATTAATGTCGCATTTGCTGAAATAAATTGGATTGTCGCGGGAATGTGGACCCTTTGTAAAGCGCAGGGAAATGCGCGCCAAGGTCGAAACTGCCCCGCGATGACCGGATGCATCGCAGGGGCTTTTTCATGCCTCTGGTCGCAGGTAATACCGCGCCACGCGGGCGCCTCGGGCCTCACACCCCCCGATTGCGCGTGCCGGCACGGGCCACCGCGACCTGCAATGCCCCGGACTGGGGATTGAACGGTTGGGGATAGCCGCTATTTCGCGGACATGCGCCTGGATTGCCGGTCTCACACCCCTGGCAACGAACGCGATCCCCTTGCCAATCAGTTCCCGAAAACGCCACCCCCATGGCCAGGTGCCATGGGACATCAATCCACCCGGGCCGGTTGCCGCAGGCAGCGCGTCCGGCCCCCGCGCAAAAGTGCAGGGGAAATGCACAGGGAAAGGACTGCGGCCGCCGACCAACGCCAGGCTACACTCAGATATCACAACACACCCACACCACGACAAGGCGCCGCCCGTTGCACACCGGGCGGCGCCATCGTCTTTTGCCAAGGGCCGGTCAATCGTGGATCGGGCCGCGAAATTACAGGCCAAGTTGACCGATTGCGCGTTTTGCACTAAGGCCAGATTACCCGCATCCGGCGGGATATCCCGGGGCGCCTTGCCACTTGCGTCCCTTCACCTTGCGGTCCGATGCCGCAGACATGGACGCCGATGACACTTTTCACCGAACTGAAGCTGGACCCGAAGGTTCTGCAAGCCATATCCGAAGCCGGCTATGAAACCCCGACACCAATTCAGGCGGGGGCCATCCCGCCCGCGCTGGAAGGCAAGGATGTCCTTGGCATCGCGCAGACGGGAACCGGCAAGACCGCCGGTTTCGTGCTGCCGATGATCACGCTTCTCGGGCGCGGCCGTGCCCGCGCGCGGATGCCGCGCAGCCTTGTGCTGTGCCCGACGCGCGAACTCGCCGCCCAGGTGGCCGAGAACTTCGACACCTACGCCAAGCACACCAAGCTGACCAAGGCGCTTCTGATCGGCGGGGTCAGCTTTGGCGAACAGGACAAGCTCATCGACCGCGGCGTTGATGTGCTGATCGCCACGCCGGGGCGGCTTCTCGACCATTTCGAACGCGGCAAGCTTCTGCTGACCGGCGTGCAGATCATGGTCGTGGACGAGGCCGACCGGATGCTCGACATGGGCTTCATCCCCGATATCGAACGGATCTTCCAGCTGACGCCCTTCACGCGGCAGACGCTGTTCTTTTCCGCCACCATGGCGCCGGAAATCGAACGGATCACCAACACCTTCCTTCACGCCCCGGCGCGGATCGAGGTGGCACGGCAGGCCAGCACTTCGGAAACCATCGAACAGCGGTTGCTGGAACTGACGCCCACCCGCCGCGACCAGTCCGCCAAGCAGAAGCGTGAGCTGCTCCGCGCCGTGATCGAGGCCGAGGGCACGGCCTGCACCAACGCCATCCTGTTCTGCAACCGCAAGACGGAAGTGGACATCCTGGCCAAGTCGCTGAAGGCGCATGGCCTGAATGCCGCGCCGATCCATGGCGATCTGGAACAGAGCCAGCGGATGAAGACGCTCGACGAGTTCCGCGAAGGCACGCTCAGGTTTCTTGTCGCCTCGGACGTGGCGGCGCGGGGGCTCGATATTCCGGCGGTGAGCCATGTGTTCAACTTCGACATCCCGAGCCATGCCGAGGATTACGTCCACCGCATCGGCCGCACCGGCCGCGCCGGCCGCAAGGGCACCGCGATCACCATCACCACGCCGGCCGACCAGAAATATCTGGATGCGATCGAAGCCCTGATCAAGACACAGATCCCGCGCGCGCCCTTCCCGGAAGGGTTCGAGCTGTCGCAGGCCGCGCAAAGCGCGCCACGCCCCCGCGACGAGGACAAAGGCAAGGGCCGTGGCCGTGGCCCGCGCAAATCCGAAGGCGAAGGCCGGGCACCGCGCAAGCCGCGCCGGCCCGAAACGGAAGCCCCCGTCCTTGAAGCGGCGCTCGTCGAAGCTGCCGCCCCGGTGGAGACAGCGCGCCCCGAACGCGCGCCCCGCACCGAAGAACAACGCCGCGCTCCGCGCGAGGACGATCGCCATCCGGGCCGTGACGACACGCGCAGCGATGGTCGCCGCGAGGGGCACCGTGAAAGCCACCGCGACGGAGGCCGCGATGCAGGCCACCGGGAACGCGACGGTCACCGCACCGGCCGGCGCGAGGACCGCAGCGATCATCCGGTGATCGGCATGGGCGATCATGTGCCCGATTTCCTGATGCGCGGCCTGCTGCCACTCAAGCCGTCCAGCGACGACGAAACCGAAGACTGAAAAGGGGCCCTGCGGGGCCCCTTTTCAATGGCGCAAGGCCTGTTTGCCTTATTCCGTGGTCAGGCGGCTGATGACCACGATCACCTCGGGCTTCTTGCCGACTTCTTCCATCGACACCTGCCGCGCGATCCGGCGAAGCTGCTCTTCCAGCTTGTCGTCATCGGTCAGCGTGCGGCTGTCGGCGCGATCAAGGAAAGCGGTCAGGTCGGATTCGATCTCGTCCGCCAGCGGTCGCCCTGTCTTGCCGGTCTCGGCCAGACCCGACAGCTCGACCCAGGCCTCGCCCAGCGGGCGGTCATCCTCGTCAAGCAGGACCGTGACCATCACAAGGCCGTTCAGCGCCATGCGGATTCGGTCGCGCACGACACCATCCAGTGCACCGATCAGCACGGTGCCGTCCAGATAGGTCCGCCCGGTCTCGACCTGGCCTGCGACAAGGGCGATATCGCCGGTGATGTCCACCATCAGCCCGTTCGTCGGAATGATCGTCGATATCCCTTTTGACCTTGCCAGCGCGGCATGTTCGCTGAGATGCCGGTGTTCGCCGTGCATCGGAAGCAGGATCTGCGGGCGCATCAGGTCATGCACGGCTTCCAGATCCGGGCGGTTGGCGTGACCCGAGACATGGTAAAGCCCGCCGTGGTCATCCACGACCTCGACCCCCTTTACCGACAGCGCATTCCAGATCCTGAACACGTCGCGTTCGTTGCCCGGGATGGTCTTGGAGGAAAACAGGAACATGTCCCCTTGCTTCATCTCGACGCCCAGATATTTGCCGCGCGAAAGCTGTGCGGCCGCAGCGCGGCGTTCGCCCTGACTGCCGGTCACGATCAGCATGAGGTTGTCGCGCGGCATCTCTGCCGCTTCCTCGGGTGACAGCACTTTCGGAAAATCGGTAAGCACACCGCTTTCCACGGCCGCTGTCAGCATCCTGCGCATCGCACGGCCCATCAGGCAGACATGCCGGCCCGCAGCCTTGCCGGCTTCGGCCAGCGTCTTGAGGCGCGCGACGTTCGAGGCAAAGGTCGTGGCCACCACCATGCCTTCGTGCCCCGCGACCAGCGCGCGGATCGGTTCGGCCAGTGTCGCCTCGGAGCGGCCCGGCAGCGGCGAGAACACATTGGTGGAATCGCAGGCCAGGGCCCGGATCGGCCCCGCCTCATGGGCGATCACGTGCCATTCCTGCGCATTGAAGGGCTCGCCCACGACGGGGCTGCCATCCAGCTTGAAATCGGCCGTGTGCACGATCCGCCCCACAGGCGTGTCGATCACCAGCGCCGAGCTTTCGGGGATCGAATGGCTGACAGGCACGAACTGCACCCGGAACGGACCCGCTTCGGATATGGCCGGGCGCGGACCGACAACGCGCAACTGGTCGGTGGGCTGGCCCGCGTCCTCGAGCTTCATCCTGGCCAGAAGCGCGGTGAAGGGGCGGGCATAGACCGGAAGCCGGAGCCGTGACCACAGATGGCCCAGTGCGCCGACATGGTCTTCATGCGCATGGGTGATGAAGATGGCCTCGATTCGGTCGCGGTTTTCTTCAAGCCAGGAAATGTCGGGCATGATCAGATCGACGCCGGGCGACGTGTCCATGTCTGGAAAAGCCACGCCAAGGTCGACCACGATCAGCCGCTCCTTCCCCGGCTGGCCATAGCCATAGACGTAACAGTTCATGCCGATCTCGCCGGCGCCGCCCATTGGAAGATAGATCAGACGTTCCGCGGTCATGTGTTTCCCTGCTCTTTGTTGTGTTCCTGAATGAGAACGAGCCCATGCATGGTCAGGTCATCCTCGATACTTTCGAAAAGTGAAAATCCCTGTCCGAACAGCGAGGCCAGCCCCCCGGTGGCGATCACCTTCATCGGGCGGTCCCGCTCCAGCCGGATCTGCCGCACGATCCCTTCCACAAGGCCGATGTAGCCCCAGAAGATCCCCGACTGCATGCAGGCCACCGTGTTGCGGCCGATGGCCATGGCTGGCATGGTCACATCGACATGCGGCAGGGCGGCGGCGGCGTTGTGTAACGCCTCGAGGCTGAGGTTGACCCCCGGTGCGATCGCCCCGCCGATATAGGCGCCATCGGTATCGACCACATCGAAGGTTGTCGCCGTGCCGAAATCCACCACGATCAGGTCACCGCCGTGCAGATCGAAACCGGCGACAGTGTTGACCAGACGATCGGGACCGACGGTCGTGCCGGAATCGACGCGAGGCGCCACCGGCAGAAGGCAATCAGGGCGTCCCACCACCAGCGGCCGGCAATCGAAATAGCGGCTGCACAGAACCCGAAGATTGAACACCACCCGAGGCACGGTGGAGGAAATGACTGCGGCATCGATCTCGATGGGAATCTTGTGATGCGTCATCAGCGTCGAGAACCAGACGTAATATTCATCCGCCGTCGTCTGATGCGCCGTCGAAATGCGGAAGGTGCACAGGAACCGGGCGCCATCCCATACGGAAAAGACGGTATTGGTATTGCCGGTATCGATGCACAACAGCATGGATGGCCCCACTCAGAAATGGATGTCGGCGGCAGGTATGATGCGCGCGCCCTGCGGCGTGGTCAGGATCAGCGATCCGTCCTCGGCCAATCCGTCAAACGTGCCGGTGATCGTCTCGGTTCCGGTGCGGGCGGTGATCGGCTTCCCCAGCCGCGCCGCGCCGGTCAGCCAGGCGGTGCGAATCGGTGCAAAGCCGTAAGTGGCCATCTGCGCCTCGCGCCGGGCGAAGGCGGCGGCAAGAAGACTCAGGAAATCATCAGGCGAAACCGCGATCCCGGTTTCGCCTGCAACAGACACGGGATGAACAGCGCCCGGCTCCACCGCCTCGGGGGGGGGGGCCGCAGCCAGGTTGACACCGATGCCGATTGCCAGATGGTCGATCGCCGCGCCGGACCCAAGGCTTTCCAGCAGGATGCCGGCCACCTTTCCGCCATTCAGCAGCACATCGTTGGGCCATTTCAGCGCAAGCGACACGCTCGGCCCGCAGACTGCGTGCAGCGCGTCGGCCAGCGCCAGCGCTGCTACAAAGCTGCGCTGCGCCGCCGCAACAGGGCCACCTGCGGGGCGAAAGACCAGTGTTGCCGCAAGGTTTCCCTCGGGTGAGACCCAGGGCCTGCCACGGCGGCCACGCGCGGCGGTCTGGCGGCGTGCCATGATCCAGGTGGGTTGGCGCAGTCCGGCGCGGGCCAGCCGGGCGGCTTCGGAATTGGTGCTGTCAACCTCGGCCAGGACGTGGCGTGCCACGCCTTCGGGCCAAGGATCGGGTTCAGCGAACAAGAACGTCGGCCGCAGCCGTCGCGGCCCCTTCGATCCCGAACAGGTTGATCACGCCCAGAACCATCACCGCCGCCGACGCGACCAGCATCAGCCATTGCGACGCGGTCATGCGGGTGGTGAGCACCGCGCCTTCCTGGCCGAAATACATGTAGTAGACGATGCGCAGGTAGTAGAAGGCACCGATGACCGAGGCGATGACGCCCAGCACCGCCAGCCAGCCCATCTGGGCATCGACCGCCGCCTTCAGCACCGCGAACTTGGCAAAGAAGCCCAGCATCGGCGGCACCCCCGCAAGGCTGAACATCAGGATCAGCACGGCCAGCGCCTTCAGGGGCTCGGACTTTGCGTAAAGGTTCAGGCTCGGGATGTCCGAGACTGGCTTGCCGTCGCGTTCCATCGCCAGGATGAAGGCAAAGGTGCCGACGTTCATGGTGACATAGATCGCCATGTAGATGAGCATCGACTGCACGCCTTCGGCCGTCCCGGCGGCAAGGCCGAGCATCGCGAAGCCCATGTGGGAGATCGACGAATAGGCCATCAGGCGCTTCAGGTCGCGCTGCGCGATACCGCCGACGGCCCCGAGGAACATCGACAGCACCGAGAGGAAGGCAATGACCTGGGTCCAGTCGGCGCGCGCGTTGCCGAAAGCATCGTTGGTGACGCGGGCGATCAGCGCCATGGCGGCCACCTTGGGGGCCGTGGCGAAGAAGGCGGTCACCGGCGTCGGCGAGCCTTCATAGACATCGGGCGTCCACATGTGGAAGGGCACGGCCGATACCTTGAAGCCAAGGCCCACAAGGATGAATACGATCCCGAACAGCACACCCACCGTGGCATGGCCACCCTCGATCGTGCTGAGGATGCCCGCGAAATTGGTCGTGCCGGCAAAGCCATAGACCAGCGAGGCGCCGTAAAGCAGGATGCCCGAGCTCAGCGACCCCAGAACGAAGTATTTCAGCCCGGCTTCCGTCGAGATGACACTGTCGCGGCGGAACGAGGCCAGCACATAAAGCGCCAGCGACTGCAGTTCGAGCCCCATGTAGAGCGTCATCAGGTCGCCGGCCGAAACCATGACCATCATGCCAACGATCGAGAGCGCAACAAGCAGCGGATATTCGAAGCGGTTGATGTTATGGCGTTTGAGCCATCCATAGCCCATCGCCAGCACCGATGCCCCGCCGAGCAGCACCGTGACCTTGGCAAAGCGCGAGAAGGCATCTGACTGGATCAGTCCGCCGAAGGCGCTGACGTCACCGGACCCCGAAAGCCCGATCCACGCCGCAATCGCCAACAGCACGGCGACGGTCGCCCAGGTGACAAGCCCGGCCATGCGGTCCTTGCCGGTATAGACTGCGACCATGAGCGCCACCATGGCGTAAAGGGCCAGCACCACTTCGGGAAGAACGGCGGGAAAATCCACGGAAGTCATCGGAACGGTCCTTTAGTGCGTGGCGGTCGCTGCGGCCGCATCGGTCTGCGGCAGCGCGGCCTTGACGTGTTCGTTCAACTGCGCGACGGCCGGGCCGGTGATATCGGTCACAAGGCTAGGGTAGACGCCCAGAAGCAGGGTCATGGCGACAAGCGGCGCAAAGATCGCCTTTTCGCGGGTCGTCATGTCAGAGATGGATTTCAGGCCTTCCTTGACCAGCGCGCCGAAGGTGATGCGCCGGTAGAGCCAGAGCGCATAGGCTGCCGACAGGATCACGCCCGTCGTCGCCACCAGCGCAACCCAGGTATCCACCTGGAAGGCGCCCATCAGCGTCAGGAATTCGCCGACGAAGCCGCTGGTGCCGGGCAGGCCGACGTTGGCCATCGTGAAGAACATGAAGATCAGCGCATAGGCCGGCATCCGGTTCACAAGACCGCCGTAGGCGTCGATTTCCCGCGTGTGCATCCGGTCGTAGATCACGCCGACGCAGAGGAACAGCGCGCCCGATATGAAGCCGTGGCTCAGCATCTGGAAGATCGCGCCATCAAGGCCCTGCTGGTTGAACGAGAAGATCCCGAGCGTCACATACCCCATGTGCGCGACCGACGAATAGGCGATCAGCTTCTTCATGTCCGACTGCGCCAGCGCCACAAGGCTCGTGTAGACGACCGCGATGGCGGAAAGCCAGAACATCAGCGGTTGCAGCAGGTCGGACGCCACCGGGAACATCGGCAGCGAGAAGCGCAGGAAGCCGTAGCCGCCCATCTTCAAGAGGATCGCCGCCAGCACGACCGAACCCGCGGTCGGCGCCTGAACGTGGGCATCGGGCAGCCAGGTATGGACCGGCCACATCGGCAGCTTGACCGCAAACGACGCGAAGAAGGCGAACCACAGCAGCGTCTGAACGCCGCCGACGATGCGAAAGCCCCAGAGGCTGATCGTTTCAGATGCGAAGGTATGCGTCATCAGCGTCGGAATGTCGGTGGTTCCTGCATCGCGATACATCACGATCATGGCGACCAGCATCAGGACCGAGCCGAGGAAGGTATAGAGGAAGAACTTGAACGAGGCGTAGATCCGGTCCTTGCCGCCCCAGATGCCGATGATCAGGAACATCGGGATCAGGCCCGCCTCGAAGAACAGGTAGAACAGCATCAGGTCCAGCGCGGTGAAGACGCCGATCATCAGCCCTTCCAGCACCAGGAAGGCAATCATGTATTCCTTGACGCGCTTCTCTGCCCCCCAGGCCGACCAGATCACCAGCGGCATGAGGAAAGTGGTGAGCAAGACGAACAGCACCGAGATGCCATCAACGCCCATCTTGTAGCGCAGGCCCATGATCCATTCCGCCTCCTCGACGAACTGGAACCCTTTGGCCGGGTCGAACTCCGTCAGCAGCGGGATCGACAGGACGAAAGTGGCCAGCGTCACCAGAAGCGCCAGCCATTTGGCGTTGCGCTGTGCCGCCGGGCTGTCGCCCCGCAGGAACAGTGCCAGCACGGCCGCCGCGACGAGGGGCAGGAAGGTGATGATCGAAAGCAGATGTGCCATTTAGTGCGCGCCCCCCGAGAGCGTCATCCAGGTCAGAAGCACGGCGATGCCGATGACCATGGCGAAGGCATAGTGGAACAGGTAGCCGGACTGCATTCGCCCGGCGAGGCGTGTGAAGAAGGGAATGATCCCCATCGCCACGCCGTTGATCGTGCCGTCGATGACGTCGCCATCGCCGCGCTTCCACAAGAGGTTGCCGATCCATTTGGCCGGCCGGACGAAGATCACCTCGTAGATCTCGTCGAAATACCACTTGTTGAGCAGGAAGCGGTAAAGGATCGGCTGGTTTGCGGCCAGACGGCGCGGCAGCGACGGGTTCACGATGTAGAAGAGGAAGGACAGCAGGAACCCGACAACCATCGCGATGAAGGGCGAGACCTTGACCCAGACCGGCGCGTGGTGCGCGGCGTCCAGCACCGCCCCGGAGTCGGCGGACATGTAGATCGCTCCCTGCGGCGCGCCGTGGGCAACCTCTGCATGGGCGGCCTCGGCTGCCGGTGCGGTGGCGGGCGCTTCGGCAGAGGTCGCCGGTGCGGCTTCTGCGGTGGCGGGCGCTTCGACAGCGGCATGTTCGGGCAAGGCGAAGAACTTCACCATCTTCTCATGGTCGCCAAAGAAACTGCCATACCAGACCATCCCGGCAAAGACCGAACCGATGGCCAGTAGCCCAAGCGGAATGGTCATGGTCGCCGGGCTTTCATGGGGTTCATGCGCATGCGCGTGGCCGTGGTCGTCATGGTGGCCATGCGCGTCATGTCCGTGGCCCTGGCCCCAACGGGCTTCGCCGTAGAAGGTCAGGAAGATCAGCCGCCAGGAATAGAACGAGGTCATCCCCGCCGCGATCACCAGCGCCCAGAAGGCAAAGCCGTTGCCGCTGGCCCAGGCGCTTTCGATCACCGCGTCCTTCGACAGGAAGCCCGCGAAGCCGATGGTGGTCAGCGGGATGCCGACGCCGGTAATGGCCAGCGTGCCGATCATCATCGCCCAGAAGGTCAGCGGGATCTTCTTGCGCAGCGCGCCATAGTTCCGCATGTCCTGTTCATGGTGCATCGCATGGATCACCGAACCGGCGCCAAGGAACAGCATCGCCTTGAAGAAGGCATGCGTGAACAGGTGAAACATCGCCGCGCCATAGATGCCCGATCCGGCGGCAACGAACATGTAGCCCAGCTGCGAACAGGTCGAATAGGCGATCACGCGCTTGATGTCGTTCTGCACCAGACCGACGGTCGCCGCGAAGAAGGCGGTGGCGCCACCGATATAGAGGATGAAAGTCTTCGTCTCGGGCGCGTATTCGAACAGCGGCGACATCCGGCAGACCAGGAAGACACCCGCGGTAACCATGGTCGCGGCGTGGATCAGAGCCGAAACCGGCGTCGGGCCTTCCATCGCGTCGGGAAGCCAGGTGTGCAGGAACAGCTGCGCCGATTTGCCCATGGCGCCGACAAACAGCAGGAAAGCCAGCAGGTTCGCGGCGTTCCAGTCGGTCCAGAGGAAATGCAGGTTGGTCTTGGCCAGTTCCGGCGCCTGGGCGAAGACATCATCCATGCGGATCGAATCCGTCAGGTAATAAAGCCCGAAGATGCCCAGCAGGAAACTGAAGTCCCCGACACGGTTGACGACGAAGGCCTTGATCGCCGCCGCGTTGGCTGAAGGCTTCTTGTAGTAGAAACCGATCAGCAGGTAAGACGCGACACCCACCCCTTCCCAGCCGAAGAACATCTGGCCAAGGTTGTCGGCCGTCACCAGCATCAGCATGGCGAAGGTGAAGAACGACAGATAGGCGAAGAAGCGGGCCTTGTAGTGCTCGCCATGCGCCCAGTTGTCATCATGGGCCATGTAGCCCCAGGAATAAAGGTGCACCAGCGCCGAGACGGTCGTCACGACGATCAGCATGATCGCGGTCAGCCGGTCCAGCCGGATCGACCACTCGGTGGAAAGTGTGCCGGACTGGATCCAGTCCAGCATGGGGATGTGCTGGGTCTGGCCGTCGAAGGTCAGGAACACGTTCCACGACAAGGCGCAGGCCAGGAACAGAAGCGCGGTGGTGACGACTTGCGCGCCCTTTTCACCGATGATCCGCCAGCCGAAGCCACCGACCAGCGCACCGACCAGCGGGGCAAGGAGAATGACCTTTTCCATCTGCCCTTACCCTTTCATCACGTTGACGTCTTCAACCGCGATCGTGCCGCGGTTGCGGAAGAAGCAGACGAGGATCGCCAGGCCGATGGCCGCTTCGGCCGCCGCAACCGTGAGGACGAACATCGTGAAGACCTGTCCCACAAGATCGCCAAGATGCGCCGAGAAGGCCACGAAGTTGACGTTGACCGAAAGCAGGATCAGTTCGATCGACATCAGGATGACGATCACGTTCTTCCGGTTGAGGAAGATCCCGAAGATGCCGATCACGAACAGCGCGGCAGCTACGCCAAGGTAATGTGTCAGTCCGATCATTCGTCCGTCCCCCGGGTCTTTCCCCGTCGTTATTCTCGAAGTCACGCCCCGCACTCGCGGGGCCGCTGTCTTGTCCCGCGCGCGGCGCGGGCGGCAGGATCAGAGTCCCTGCCCCGGTTTCACGTCGTGCAGTTCCAGCGCCTTGGCCGGATCGCGCCACATCTGCTGGAGCACGTTCTGGCGCTTGATATCCTTGCGATGCCGGAGCGTCAGCACGATGGCGCCGATCATGGCAACCAGCAGCACGAGGCCCGCAAGCTGGAACAGCACGATGTAGCGGTCATAGATCAGAAGGCCAAGCGCCTCGGTGTTCGGAATGCCATCGGGTGTGACCGCGACGCGCAGGCCTGCCGCCGCATCGGACGGCTGCCAGGCGCCGACGACGATCCCGACCTGCATCAGGATCACGACACCAATCAGAAGGCCCAGCGGCATGTAGCGGGCCATTTCGCCCTTCAACCGGGCGAAATCGACGTCGAGCATCATCACCACGAACAGGAACAGCACCGCGACGGCGCCGACATAGACGATCATCAAGAGCATGGCGACGAATTCCGCGCCCATCAGCACGAACAGCCCCGATGCCGAAAGGAAGGTCAGGATCAGCCACAGCACCGAATGGACCGGGTTGCGCGCAACCACGACCATCAGCGCCGCGACGACCGCCGAAATGGCGAACAGATAAAAGGCGAATGCAAAGACGGTCATGCCTTGTCCTCCATTTCGGTGAAGACGCTCTGGGCGATTTCCAGCGCCTTCTGCATGGCGGGCAGGCCGCCGAAAATGCTCATCTGATAGATCACTTCCGCGATCTCGCGCTGGGTGGCGCCAGCCTCGACGGCGTGGCGGATCGTCAGGCGCATCTGCGGCTCGGCCTGCGCGCCCAGAACGGTCAGCGCGGCGATCGTGACCAGAAGCCGGGTCCGCGCATCCAGACCTTCGCGGTTGAAGGTGCGCCCGAACCAGGCCTCCATCATGTCCTTCGACATGGTCGGAAACATCTTCTCGATGCCCTTCATCGAAAAGGTTTCAAGCGCGGGGTTGAAGGCGCGGGCCATTTCCTGGCCCTGCTCCAGCATCTGCGCGAACATCTTGGTGTAGGCGTCCGTCATCTGTAGGGCGCATCCAGTTCCAGGTTGCGGGCGATCTCGGCTTCCCAGCGGTCGCCGTTGTCCAGCAGCTTTGCCTTGTCGTAGAACAGCTCTTCGCGCGTCTCGGTGGCGAATTCGAAGTTCGGGCCCTCGACGATGGCATCGACCGGGCAGGCTTCCTGGCAGAAGCCGCAGTAGATGCACTTCGTCATGTCGATGTCGTAGCGCGTGGTGCGGCGCGAACCGTCGTCGCGCGGTTCGGCGTCGATGGTGATGGCCTGCGCCGGGCAGATCGCTTCGCAAAGCTTGCAGGCAATGCAGCGTTCTTCCCCGTTCGGATAGCGGCGCAGCGCGTGTTCACCCCGGAAGCGCGGCGAAAGCGGGCCCTTTTCATGCGGGTAGTTCAGCGTCGCCTTGGGCGCGAAGAAATATTTGAAGCCCACCTTGAAGCCCAGGAAGAAATCCCAGAGCAGGAAGTATTTCGCGGCGCGGCCGTAGTCGATGTTTGCCATGGCTCAGCCCCCCATCGTCCAGCGCGCCCAGGCGCCGCCCAAGACTTCGTATCTTGCAAGGAAGGCGACCAGCACGACCCAGCCCAGCGACAGCGGCAGGAACACCTTCCAGCCGATCCGCATCAGCTGGTCGTAGCGGTAGCGCGGGACGATGGCCTTCACCATGGCGAACATGAAGAAGAACACCCACATCTTGGCGACCATCCACCACCAGCCATCGGCAATTCCCGGAATGGGCGAAAGCCAGCCGCCGAAGAACAGGAGGCTGATCAGCGCGCACATCAGGAAGATGGCGATATATTCGCCGGCCATGAACAGCAGGTAAGCCGTAGAGGAATATTCGACCATGAAGCCCGCAACCAGTTCCGATTCCGCTTCGGGCAGGTCGAAGGGCGGACGGTTGGTTTCGGCCAGCGCCGAGACAAAAAACAGCACCACCATCGGCAGGTGCGGCAGCCAATACCAGCTGAACAGGCCGAAACTTCCGTCCTGCGCCGCCACGATATCCGAGAAGTTCAGCGATCCGGTCGAGATGATGACGCCGATGATGATCAGGCCCAGCGAGACTTCGTAGGAAATCATCTGCGCGGCAGACCGAAGCGAGCCAAGGAACGGATATTTGGAGTTCGACGCCCAGCCGCCCATGATCACGCCGTAGACTTCAAGCGAGGAGATGGCGAAGACGAAAAGGATGGCCACGTTGATGTCGGCCAGCACCCAGCCCTTGTCGAAGGGGATCACCGCCCAGGCGAGGATCGCCAGCACGAAGCTGAGCATCGGCGCGAGGAAGTATACGAACTTGTCGGCGCCCGCGGGAACGACGATTTCCTTGACGACATATTTCAGCGCGTCGGCCACCGATTGCAGGATGCCCCAGGGGCCCACCACGTTCGGCCCACGGCGCATCTGGACGGCGGCCCAGATCTTGCGGTCGCCATAGACCAGGAACAGCAGCGAGAGCATCACGAATGCGACGATCCCAAGCGCCTGAACCAGGATCAGCAGGAAAGTCCCCAGTGGTGTTGCCAGAAATTCAGCCATGTCTTCGTCCCTCAGACCGCCCTGCCGTCATTGCGTCGGCACGCCGTTTTCGGCGCATTCCGCTGCTGTTACCTGCGCGTCGATAGTCATTCGCCCACGGGGCAGTGTCGGCGAGATGGTGTAAACAGCATCCGCGCGCCAGATGCCACCCTTTTCATCAATATTCGTGCGCACATGGCGCAGGAATCCATTACCCGTGTCGCGCGCGTGCCGCGCCGCGACACAGGCCGTGTAGCCGTCGATATCCCCGGCCTGCCGCACCCGCCGCATCTGCGCCTGAACCGCGATCAGGTCATCGCCAAGGGCCGTGACGCTGGCGCCAAGATAGTCGCCCGGCGCCGGTCCATCCCCGATCGTTGCGGGCGCCCGGCCCTGCGGCGTGCAGCCCGCAATCCCGGCCAGAAGACTGGCACAGGCCACCGCAGCGCTGGGAAAACCGGGCAGTTGCATCGTCATTCCGCCGCCAGGGTCCGGTTGGCCCGCTGGGCCGCGATGACCGACAGCTCGCCCATGAGGCTCGATGCCCGGGCAACGGCGTTGGTCAGGTAGAAGTCGCGGACCGCAGTGCGGAAGGCGACATGTGCCGGGGCCTCCGTTGTCAGCGGTGCCGTCAGCGCATTCTGCGGCACCGTGTTGATTGCCGCCAGATGCGGATGCGCCTCGACCAGCGCGCGGCGGAGCGCGGCGAGGTTGTCCCAGGGCTGCGGCTGGCCCATCGCACCCGAAAGCGCGCGCAGGATCGCCCAGTTTTCCTTGGCCTGACCCGGCGCGAAACCGGCGCGGAACGCCAGTTGCGGACGGCCTTCCAGGTTGACGAACAGCCCGTTTTCTTCCGTCCAGGCCGCGCCCGGCAGGATGATGTCGGCGCGGTGCGCACCACGGTCGCCGTGGCTGCCCTGGTAGATCACGACCGGGCCTGCGGCGATGTCGATTTCATCGGCGCCAAGATTGTAGATCACCTCGGCCCCGTCGATGGCCGCAGCCATGCCACCCGGTGTCACGGCGCCTATGTCCATGGCACCCACGCGGCTGGCCGCTGTGTGCAGGATCAGCACCTTGCCCCCTGCGGCCTCGGCGGCGCGGAACACCTGCGCCAGAACGGCGGCGCCATCGGCTTCGGTCAGCGCCCCCATGCCGACGACGAAGATCGCAGCCTTGTCGCGCAATCCCGAAAGATCGCCCGAAGCGAAGGCCACCAGATCGTCGCGGCCGGTTCCGGCGTGGGTGTAGTCATAGGTCAGATCGACCGCGCGACCGATCAGCGTGACCGTGGCGCCCTTGGTCCAGGCCTTGCGGATGCGGGCGTTCAGCACCGGAGCCTCGTTGCGCGGGTCGGTGCCGACCAGAACCACGGCGCGGGCCACATCGATATCGGCGATGCTCGCAGTCCCGGCATAGCCGGCGCGGTTGCCTTCGGGCAGGCGCGCCCCATCGGTGCGGCATTCGACCTTGCCGCCCATGCCCTCGATCAGGTTCTTCAGCGCAAATGCCGCCTCGACCGGGGCCAGATCGCCCACAAGGCCCGTGACCTTGCGACCCTTCATCGCCGAAGCCGCTGCCGCCAGCGCCTCGTCCCAGGTCGCTTTGCGCAGCTTGCCGCCTTCACGGATGTAGGGCGTGTCAAGCCTCTGGCGGCGCAACCCGTCCCAGACGAAGCGGGTCTTGTCGCTGATCCATTCCTCGTTCACGCCGTCATGGTTGCGCGGCAGGATGCGCATGACTTCGCGCCCCTTGGTATCGACCCGGATCGAAGCGCCCATGGCATCCATCACGTCGACCGTTTCGGTCTTGGTCAGTTCCCATGGCCGGGCAGTGAAGGCATAGGGCTTCGACACCAGCGCCCCCACCGGGCAAAGGTCGATGATGTTGCCCTGCAGGTTCGAATCCAGCGTCGTGTTCAGATAGGACGTGATTTCGCTGTCCTCGCCACGCCCGGTCTGGCCCATCTGGTTGATGCCGGCCACTTCGGTCGTGAAGCGCACGCAGCGGGTGCAAGAGATGCACCGCGTCATGTGCGTCTCGACCAGCGGGCCAAGGTTCAGATCCTCGTTTGCGCGCTTGGGTTCGCGGAAGCGCGAGAAGTCCACGCCATAAGCGATGGCCTGGTCCTGCAGGTCGCATTCGCCGCCCTGGTCACAGATCGGGCAGTCGAGCGGATGGTTGATGAGCAGGAATTCCATCACGCCTTCGCGGGCCTTCTTGACCATCGGGCTGTTGGTCTTCACGACCGTGGGCTCGCCGTTCGGGCCGGGGCGCAAGTCCTTGATCTGCATGGCGCAGGAGGCGGTCGGCTTGGGGGGGCCTCCGACCACTTCGACAAGACACATCCGGCAGTTGCCCGCGATCGACAACCTTTCATGATAGCAGAAGCGCGGCACTTCGATCCCGGCCTGTTCGCAGGCCTGAAGGATTGTCAGGTTGGGATCGACGTCCACCTCGATGTCGTCGATGAGGATCTTGCGCAGATCGGCCATGCTTTCGTCCTTCACGTGCCGGGCCACTCCGGGCGGCCCCGTTGTTCTTCAGTTCGCGTAGATCAGCGATCCCGCAATCGTCTTGTTGTCGATTTCCTTGCGACCCAGTGCGCAGAACCCTTCGACATTGCCCTCGGTCGCACCGTTGTCGGCCAGGTATTTCTCGGCGGTGGCGTAGATCTTGCGCTTCTCGGCCTTGTCGTCGAGAAAGGTTTCGATCTGGTCGTTGCTGTAGCCTTGCCTGAGCGCATAGTTCTTCAGCGCCCGCGCCTGGGTGTAGGCATAGATCAGCCGCGCCGAAATGGTCGGGCAGGTCCGCCGGATCCGGTCGGCCACCCGCGCGGCGATCAGCCGGTCGGTGACATAGGTGTTCTGCGACAGGGGCGGCAGCGCCTGTGCGGCAACCGCGGCGCTCAGGCTTCCTGTCAGCATCACGGCAAGCGCAAGCGAACGGGTGGTGGTGCGGATCAGGGCGTCAGTCATGGCAGGGCCTTTCCAAGGGGTTACACCCCCGGAACATGGGAGGCCGCTCGCCTGATAGGCAATAACGGCCGGTCCTGTCAGCGACATTCCACCCACCTTGCGTCACTCCGCCGCCAATGCGCCGGTGCGACCGGTGCGCTTGGCCTTGATCCGGTCCTCGATTTCCTCGCGGTAGTGGCGGATCAGCCCCTGGATCGGCCAGGCGGCCGCGTCACCCAGCGCGCAGATGGTGTGGCCCTCGATCTGTTTCGTCACCGACAAGAGCATGTCGATTTCCTCGACCTCGGCCTCGCCGCGCACGAGGCGGTCCATGACGCGCATCATCCAGCCGGTGCCTTCCCGGCAGGGCGTGCACTGGCCGCAGCTTTCGTGCTTGAAGAACTTCGACAGCCGCCAGATCGCCTTGATGATGTCGGTGGACTGGTCCATCACGATCAGGCAGGCGGTGCCGAAGGACGATTGCAGGCTGCGCATTCCGTCATAGTCCATGATCGCGTCTTCGCACTGATGCGCCGGCACGACCGGGCAGGAGGCGCCGCCGGGGATCACCGCCTTCAGGTTCTTCCAGCCGCCACGAACACCGCCGCCATGTTTCTCGATCAGTTCCTTCATCGAGATCGACATCGATTCCTCGATCACGCAGGGCGTGTTCACATGGCCCGACATGCCGAAAAGCTTGACGCCCGCGTTGTTCGGACGGCCAAAGCCCGCGAACCATTCCGCCCCGCGCCGCAGGATCGTCGGCACCACGGCGATGGATTCGACGTTGTTCACCGTGGTCGGGCAGCCATAAAGCCCCGATCCGGCCGGGAACGGCGGCTTCATCCGCGGCATGCCCTTCTTGCCTTCAAGGCTTTCCAGCAGCGCAGTTTCCTCGCCGCAGATATAGGCACCTGCGCCGTGGTGGAGGTAGACGTCGAAATCGAACCCCGAGCCGCAGGCGTTCTTGCCGACAAGACCTGCATCATAGCATTCGTCGATGGCCGCCTGAAGCGCCTCGCGTTCGCGGATATATTCGCCGCGCAGGTAGATGTAGCAGGTGTTCGCCCCCATGGCGAAGCTTGCGATCAGCGCGCCTTCGACCAGCGTGTGCGGGTCGTGGCGCATGATTTCCCGGTCCTTGCAGGTGCCGGGTTCGGATTCATCGGCGTTGATCACCAGATAGGACGGGCGACCATCCGACTGCTTGGGCATGAAGGACCACTTCATGCCCGTGGGGAAGCCAGCCCCGCCCCGGCCCCGCAGGCCCGAAGCCTTCATCTGGTCGATGATCGTGTCGCGGCCGCGCCCGAGGATTTCCTTGGTGCCGTCCCAGTGCCCGCGCTTTTGCGCGCCTGCAAGGCTGCGATCATGCATCCCGTAGATGTTGGTAAAGATCCGGTCCTGGTCGTTCAGCATCATTCGGTCCTCAGTTTCCGCCCTTGGATCCGGCGCGCTGTCTGCGCCAGAGGCCGAAGGTCACGATCAGCGCCCAGATGAACGCTGCAATTGCCGCCAGATCGAGCAGCAGCAGGTAGGACGGATCCCAGCCCTGCCGCGCGACCAGCCATGTTCCCGCGACCCACAGCATGGCCGCCCCGGCGATCACCGCCGCCACAAGACGCCCCTGCCCGGCCAGATCGGCGCCGGTCGTGGCCAAAGTGTCCTTCCCGCTCATACCGATCCGCCCTTGCGCCGGGCCGCCTTGCGGGGTTCATCCGTCGTACCGCCTGCGGCCAGCGCCTGCGCCTGCCGCACCCATTCGTCGCGGCTGATGCGGCCATGAAAACCCACAAGCCGCTCGTCGACATAGGCAATGTCGCGCGCCTTCCAGCCCGCGATCTGGTCGAAGTGCCAGAAGCCAAGTTGATTGAGCATCGCCTCGATCACGGGGCCGATGCCGCGGATTTCCTTCAGGTCATCCGGCTTGCCGGCGCGCGGCGCCGAAAGCATCTCGGGCGCGGCGGCGGCAGGAACGGCCGTCTTGGACCGGCTGACCGCGAAATCCAGCCCCGAGGCCCGTGGCGGCAGCGCAGCGGAGGGTTTGGGTTCGGTGCGGCGATCGGCGGTCTTGGCTTTGCCAACGCTGCGGCTGCGCACCGGGGCGGGTGCCGTCGCCACGGACACCGCCCCGGCTGGCGCGGTGTCAGCGCGAGCCTTGGATGCGCGCGTCTTTGGCGCGACCCCGGTTTTTTCAGGGGCTGCGGCAGAAACCTTGATCTTGCCTTCGCCGGCCTTCGCCTTCGCCGGGGCGCGGCGGCGCGCAGGTGCTGCCGGCTCGTCGACCACTGCATCAAGCGGAGCGAAAGGGCCCGGGCCAAGCGGACGCGGCGGTTCCGCCTCAGCGGGGGCGGCGACCACTGGCGCCCTCGGGGGTGCGGCCGGGGCGGCATCCTTGGCCGCAGCAACGCTGGTCGCCGCAGGTGGCGCCGTGATTTCGGGGGCCTGCATCGCCGGCCCGGGTTCGACCCCGGCCGATGGCACCGGCGTCGACACCAGCTTGAAAGGCGTGAAGGGGGCAACAGGGGCAAGCGGGGCCGGCACCACATAGGCGATCCGGCCCGAACAGAAGGCCCAGCGCAGGAAACCGCCAAGACCGAAGGCGACCAAGCCACCAAGGATCAGCGCCGCCAGAACCCCGGCATGGCTGATGAATACAAGGAACGCAGCCACCGCCACCCCCGAAAGGGCCGCGGTCAGCCGACAATTGCGGCGGCAGGCAGGATCTGCGTCATGCATCATTCGCTGTCGTCCCCATTGAACCTGGCCCGCCCCGTGTTTCCGTTGCCCAAGGACGGGGCCGTTACCTATTTACCCTTCAACAGATCGCGGGCCTGCTCGACCCATTTCTCGCGGATCATGCGGCCCTTGAAGGCCGTCAACTGCGAGTCCACCCAGGCGATTTCTGCTTCTGTCCATTTCGCCAACTGGTCAAAGTGATAGAAGCCCATGGAATGCAGCATCGCCTCGATCTTGGGACCGATGCCCTCGATCACCTTCAGGTCGTCGGCCTGGCCCGCGCGCGGGCCGGCCAGTGCCTGCGGCTGGCGCATCGCGGGGGCATCGGCGGGCGCCGCCTGCGAGGAAGCCGGCCGGCCTGCGGCCTTGCCCAGCCAGGGCGTCAGCAGCGGCACTTCGGTGCCGTCGATCCGTTTCAGCCCGTCGCCGACATCGACCTGGCGCTGGACGCTGGCATTGTATTGCGTGCGACCGCTTTCGAAATCCTGGAGCGAGGTCAGGCCGTTCAGCGGCTCCGAAGCATAGCGGCCGTTCTGCGGCCCCGCCACCGGGGTCTTGCCCGCCGCCATGTCGTCAAGCAGCGCCGACAGCTTTTCCGCCGTCAGGTCTTCGTAATAGTCCTTGCCGATCTGGGCCATCGGCGCATTGGCGCAGGCGCCAAGGCATTCGACCTCTTCCCAGCTGAACCTGCCGTCGGCCGAAAGCGTATGCGGCGTGGGCGCGATCTTTTCGCGGCAGACACGGATCAGGTCTTCCGCGCCGCAGATCATGCAGGACGTGGTGCCGCAGATCTGGATATGTGCCATGCTGCCAACGGGTTGCAGATGGAACATGAAATAGAAGGTCGCCACTTCCAGCGCACGGATATAGGCCAGACCCAGCATGTCGGCGATATGTTCGATCGCCGGGCGCGTGAGCCAGCCTTCCTGTTCCTGCGCCCGCCACAGCAGCGGGATGATGGCGCTGGCCTGACGGCCTTCGGGGTATTTTGTGATCTGCCCCTTCGCCCAGGCGAGGTTCGCGGGCGTGAAGGCAAAGGATGCGGGTTGTTCGGCGTGAAGGCGGCGCAGCATCAGTTGATCCCAATCAGCAAGAATGCGAGGGCGGTTTTCACCGGTCCACCTCGCCAAACACGATGTCCATGGTCCCGATGATGGCGGCAACATCGGCCAGCAGGTGGCCCTTGGACATCCAGTCGATGGATTGCATGTGCAGGAAGCCCGGGGCCCGGAGCTTGGCGCGGTAGGGCTTGTTGGTGCCGTCAGCCACCAGATAGACGCCGAATTCGCCCTTCGGCGCCTCGACGGCGGCATAGACCTCGCCGGCGGGAACGTGGAAGCCTTCGGTGTAAAGCTTGAAGTGGTGGATCAGGCTTTCCATGCTGCGCTTCATGTCGCCGCGGGTCGGCGGCGTGATCTTGCCGCGCGCCAGCACGTCGCCCGGTTCCTTGCGCAGCTTGGCGACGGCCTGCTTGATGATCCTGGTCGATTCCTCCATCTCGGCCATGCGGACAAGGTAGCGGTCATAGCAGTCGCCGTTCTTGCCGACCGGGATCTTGAAGTCGAATTCATCGTAGCATTCGTAGGGCTGGCTGCGCCGCAGATCCCAGGCCATGCCCGAGCCGCGCACCATGACGCCCGAATAACCCCAGCGCAGCGCGTCTTCCTCGGTCACGATGCCGATGTCGGCATTGCGCTGCTTGAAGATGCGGTTTTCGGTCAGAAGCGTGTGCAGATCGGCCAGAACCTTCGGGAAGTGGTCGGCCCAGGCGTCGATGTCATCCAGAAGCGCGGGCGGCAGATCCTGGTGGACGCCGCCGGGGCGGAAATAGGCGGCGTGCAGGCGCGCCCCGCAGGCGCGTTCGTAGAACACCATCAGCTTTTCGCGTTCCTCGAAACCCCAGAGCGGCGGGGTCAGCGCGCCGACGTCCATGGCCTGCGTGGTGGTGTTCAGAAGGTGGTTCAGGATCCGGCCGATTTCGGAATAAAGCACCCGTATCAGCGAGGCGCGGCGCGGAACCACGGTGCCGGTCAGCCGTTCGATCGCCAGGCACCAGGCATGTTCCTGGTTCATCGGCGCCACATAGTCCAGCCGGTCGAAATAGGGCAGGTTCTGCAGGTAGGTGCGGCTTTCCATCAGCTTTTCGGTGCCGCGATGCAGCAGGCCGATATGCGGGTCGGCGCGTTCGACGATTTCGCCGTCCAACTCCAGCACCATCCGCAAAACCCCGTGCGCTGCGGGGTGTTGCGGACCGAAGTTGATGTTGAAGTTGCGAATGCGCTGTTCGCCGGTCAGCGCATCGCGCGAACCGTCGTCATAGGTATTCTGACGAATGTCGGCGTCCATCATGCGAAGCCCTCGCTCATCGTTCTTTGCCAGCTTGCCGGCAGATTGGAAAAATTCTGCGCGACGTATTCATACTGCGGACGCAAGGCGCGCCGCATCGCCGCCCGGTCCTCTTCAGGCAGGTCTACCGGGCGACCAGCGTTCACTTCCTTGCCGAAATCGGCGGCGACATGTCGGATGCCAAGAAAGGAACACAGCCGCTTGACGCCCGCAGGTGTCATCATGTCTTCCTGAAACAGGATCAGGGACTTTTCGGCCGGGACAGCCGCGCGCAGCTTTTCGATCACCGCCTTGTAGTCGGAAAACCGATAGGCCGATTCCGTCGCCTTGGCCCGTCCTTCCAGCAGGTCGGCCAGATGCTCGCGTGACTTCTGGAGATAATCCTCTCCATCCTTCAGCGCGCCCCGCACATCCATGCGCACATGGCTCCAGAGCCGGTCTACCGGATCCCGCATCAGGTAGACAAACCGGGTTTCCCTGGTCATCCGCGCCATCTCGGCCAGAACCGGGGCCGGGGCAAGCGCGTAATTTGGGGTGATGTCACCCACCAGTTTCTTGAGTCCGACACCTTGCACCAGATAGCGCGAATAGCCGTGGCGATCGTCCTTGCGCTGCTTCATCAGCGCCAGGTAGTCCCGCATATCGACGATCTCACCCAGAAGATGCTTGCTCTCCTCGGGCCCGGCAACCGCCAGGGCATCTTCCTTCCGCTCGATCGTTGTCTGGATGAAATCCAGGAGCCAGGTGAACTTGCCCTCTTGCAACGTATCGAAATAGTGAAGTTCCTTGAAGGCGCGAAAATGGCAGTCCGGATGGCCGGACAGATAGTCATGCAGCCAGGTCGTGCCGCATTTGGGCGCGCCGATGCCGAACAGCAATGCCGGTGGCGTCGTCCGACGTACCGGGGTGGCCTTCGGTCGCCTTGCCTGATGTGGCATCATCACGCCCATTGCGTTCACGCCTTCTTCTCGTCGCCGGGAAGAATGTAATGCGCGCCCTCCCAGGGGCTGAGGAAGTCGAACTGGCGGTAATCCTGCACCAGCTTCACCGGCTCGTAGACGACGCGCTTGGCGACCTCGTCATAGCGCACCTCGACATAGCCCGTGGTCGGGAAGTCCTTGCGCAGCGGGTAGCCGCGGAAACCGTAATCGGTCAGGATCCGGCGCAGGTCCGGATGCCCCGAGAACAGGATCCCGAACATGTCGAAAATCTCGCGCTCGAACCAGTTGGCCGAAGGGTTCACCCCCGTAAGCGAGGGCACCATCTGATCTTCGTCCACCGCCGCCTTCAGCCGGATGCGCTGGTTGCGATACATGGACAGGAATTGCCAGACCACGTCGAACCGCTCGGCGCGTTCGGGATAATCGACGGCGGTTATGTCGATGAGGGTCGAGAACTTGCAGGCATCGTCCGCGATCAGGAACCGCGTGACATCGACGATCGCTTCGGCGCGGATCGTCACGTTCAATTCGCCAAAGGCAATCTCGGTCGCAACCACTTCGGCGCCCAGCGCAGCCTGGATACGGTCGGCCAGCACCCGGAGCGGATGCGGCGCGGCTTGCGGGGCGGCGTCAGTGGCCGGAGTGGTCTCGGTCATCGTCATGTCCCCTCAGCGAACCAGCGTGCCGGTGCGACGGATCTTCCGCTGGAGTTGCAGGATACCGTAAAGCAGCGCCTCGGCAGTCGGCGGGCAGCCGGGCACATAGATGTCGACCGGCACGATCCGGTCGCAGCCGCGCACCACGGAATAGCTGTAGTGATAATAGCCGCCGCCATTGGCGCAGGATCCCATCGAGATCACGTAGCGCGGTTCCGGCATCTGGTCGTAAACCTTGCGCAGGGCGGGCGCCATCTTGTTGGTCAGCGTGCCGGCCACGATCATCAGGTCCGACTGGCGCGGGCTGGCGCGGGGCGCGGTGCCGAAGCGTTCAAGGTCATAGCGCGGCATCGAGGCCTGCATCATCTCGACGGCGCAGCAGGCAAGCCCGAAGGTCATCCAGTGGAGCGAGCCGTTCCTCGCCCAGTTGATGATGTCCTCGGTCGAGGTGAGCAGGAAGCCCTTGTCCTGAAGCTGGCGGTTCAGCGTCTGGGTGGCCACCTCGCGGTCGGCACCGGCGGTATTCGCTCCGGTCATCACTCCCATTCCAGGGCCCCCTTCTTCCATTCGTAGGCAAAGCCGATCGTCAGCACCGCAAGGAAGGCCATCATCGACCAGAAGGCGACGTCGGACAGCCCCTTGAAGGCAACGGCCCAGGGAAACAGGAAGGCCACTTCCAGGTCAAAGATGATGAAGAGGATCGACACCAGATAGAATCGCACGTCGAATTTCATCCGCGCGTCGTCAAAGGCGTTGAACCCGCATTCATAGGCCGAAACCTTTTCCGGGTCGGGATTGCGGACCGCAATGATGGCGGCGGCAAGCAGCAATACAAGCCCAAGCCCGATGGCAACGGCAAGCAGGATGAGGATGGGAAGGTATTCCCGCAGGAGAACGTCCACCTATGGCTCCTTCGTCTCGCGCATGCAGAACGGCGCGGCTTTAGCTCTCTCGCGTTTACTCCGCGCCCTTGGCGGGGTCAACCGAAGGCAAGGAAGAAATCGGCCTATCTTCGGGCTGTTCGCCGCCCCTTGCCGCGACCGCGCCACCGAAATCATGCGGGGCGCAGGCTGTCCGGGCACCCCGAGCAGCGCCTTGCCGATCCCGCAAGCCGGATATGACGCACCGATGCCGGCCAGATCGGAACAGGCGCCTTGCGCCGGCGCCATCCGCCCCGCCCCACGGACGCGGTCCGTGGCTGCTGATCCGCAGCCACCGGCCTAATGGTCCGACCCGGCAGATGGCGCAGCGCCTGTCCCCGAGGCCGCGGCGGCGCCCTGCTCCGGTTCTTCCAGCCGGACAAGCGGTGCCCCTGCCTCGACCTGTGCGCCGACCGATGCGTGGACTTCGGCCACGATGCCGTCGCGGCCGGCCAGAAGCAGATGCTCCATCTTCATTGCCTCGATCACCGCGATGGGGTCGCCACGCTCCAGCCTGTCGCCCACCGTGACGCGGACCGCCTTCACCACCCCGGGCATCGGCGCGATCGTCATGCCTGCCGCCCGCTCCTCGCCCCTGCGCGCCAGTGCGTCGATCCGTCGCAGGCAGACGGTGCCGCGCGCCCCCGCGAGCACGGTCGCCCGATCGGGGTCGATCACGACTCGCGCCGCTATCTTCTGCCCGTCGATCCACCAGAACCCGTCCCCCCGCCGGCAGTCGAGCACCCGGCCCGCCACCGTCACCCGCACCAGATCCGGCCCCGCTACCGCAAGGGTCACCGGGGGCTCGGTCGGCAACTGCCGCTCCAGCGGCTGCCAGAGGCTGAACCCCATGAGCGGCGCCGGCGCCTCAATATCTGCCAGCGCCAGCGCGGCGCGGGCGACAAGGGGCGCGTCCACCACGGCGTCCTGGGGCACAAGCGCCGCCCGTTCCCGCGCGATCAGCCCGGTGTCCACCTGCCCCGCACGCATATCCGGATGGCGCAGGAGCTTGATGAGGAAGGCCAGATTGGTGACGCAGCCTGCCACCTCGGTCTCCTCGAGCGCCGCAGTGAGCCGGCCAAGCGCAATGTCACGCGTCGGGCCATGCGCGATGATCTTGGCGATCATCGGATCGTACCAGGGGCTGATCCGGTCTCCGGTTCGCACGCCGCTGTCAGACCGCACAGCCGCTGGAAAGCGCAGATGCGTCAGCCTCCCGGTCGCGGGCAGGAATCCGGCCGGAACATCCTCGGCATAAAGCCGCGCCTCGACGGCATGGCCCGAAAGCCCGATCCGGGCCTGGTCGAGCGGCAGGGGCTCGCCACTGGCCACGCGCAACTGCCATTCCACAAGGTCGATGCCTGTCACCGCTTCGGTCACCGGATGCTCGACCTGGAGGCGGGTATTCATTTCCATGAACCAGAACCGGTCGGGGTGAAGGCCCTCACGCGCATCGACGATGAACTCGACGGTGCCCGCGCCCGAATACCCGATGGCTTCGGCCGCCCGCACCGCCGCTGCCCCCATCGCCTTGCGCATGATGTCCGTCATCCCCGGTGCGGGAGCCTCCTCGATCACCTTCTGGTGGCGACGCTGGAGCGAACAGTCGCGCTCATGTAGATGCACCGCGCGCCGCCCGTCGCCAAAGACCTGCACCTCGATATGGCGCGGGGTCTCGATGCATTTCTCGATCAGGACTTCCCGGTTGCCAAAGGCGGCCGCAGCCTCGTCCGCCGCCGCCGCCAGACCGGCCGCGAAATCCCCGGGCCGGTCGATGCGGCGCATGCCCTTGCCGCCGCCCCCGGCAATCGCCTTGATCAGCACCGGGTAACCGATCCCGGCCGCGGCCGCCGACAGCGCCGCAAGCGACTGGTCGGCGCCCTGATGCCCAGGCACCACCGGCACCCCGGCTTCGGCCATCGCCGCCTTGGCCCTGTCCTTGAGCCCCATGACCCGGATCGCCTCGGCCGACGGGCCGATGAAGACCAACCCCGCCTGCGCCACCGCCCCGGCAAAGTCGGGATTTTCAGACAGGAACCCATAGCCCGGATGGATCGCCTCGGCCCCGGTCTGCAAGGCCGCCGCAATGATCCGGTCGCCGCGCAGATAGCTTTCGGCGGGGGCCGGCCCGCCGATGAAAACAGCCTCATCCGCCATCGCCACATGCCGCGCCGCGCTGTCGACATCGGAGAAGACGGCGACTGTCCGCACCCCAAGGCGGCGGGCCGTGTCGACCACGCGGCAGGCGATCTCGCCGCGGTTGGCAATGAGGATCTTGCGAAACATCTGCGTGTTTCCCTTGCGTCACGCGTGGACGGGGGCTGCCCGCCCCCGAACCCCCGGGGAGTATTTCGGCAAAGAAGAAGGGGCATGGCAGAAGCCCGGGCTTCTTCTTTGCACAAATACTCACATCCTGAAGACGCCGAACCGCGTCGGCTGTATCGGGGCATTCAACGCCGCCAAGAGCGAAAGCGCCAGCACCTCGCGCGTCTTTCTGGGGTCGATGATGCCGTCGTCCCAAAGCCGGGCGCTGGCGTAAAGCGGATGGCTTTGACGGCTGAACATCTCGACCATCGGGCGCCTGAACGCCTCTTCCTCTTGGGGCGACCATCTGCCACCGGATCGCTCGATCCCCTCGCGCCGGACGCTGGCCATGACCCCTGCCGCCTGCTCACCCCCCATGACGCTGATGCGGGAATTGGGCCATGTCCACAAGAAGCGGGGCGAATAGGCGCGTCCTGCCATGCCGTAGTTGCCTGCCCCGAAGGAGCCACCGACAATGCAGGTGATCTTGGGCACGTTCGTCGTGGCCACCGCCGTCACCATCTTGGCACCGTGGCGGGCGATGCCTTCGTTTTCGTAGCGGCGCCCGACCATGAAGCCGGTGATGTTTTGCACGAACACCAGCGGGATGCCGCGCTGGCTGCAAAGCTCGATGAAATGCGCGCCCTTGACCGCGCTTTCGGAAAACAGCACGCCGTTATTGGCAAGGATGCCCACAGGGCAGCCGCAGACATGGGCGAACCCCGTCACCAGTGTCTCGCCGAAGCGGGCCTTGAATTCATCGAAGCGTGATCCGTCGACAATGCGGGCGATCACCTCGCGGATATCATAGGGAATACGCAGGTCGGCCGGCACGATCCCGAGGATTTCTTCCGGATCATGCGCCGGGTCTTCGGGCGTTTGCCATATCACGGTATCTGGCTTGCGGCGGTTGAGCCCCGCCACCGCGCGCCGCGCCAGCGCCAGCGCATGGGTGTCGTCCTCGGCCAGATAGTCGGCAACGCCCGAGAGCCGCGTGTGCACGTCGCCACCGCCCAGATCCTCGGCCGAGACCACCTCGCCCGTGGCGGCGCGCACCAGGGGCGGGCCGGCCAGAAAGATCGTGCCCTGCCCCCGCACGATGATCGAGATGTCCGACATCGCCGGCACATAGGCACCGCCTGCCGTGCACGACCCCATGACGACGGCGATCTGCGGGATGCCAGAGGCGCTCATCCTTGCCTGGTTGTAGAAGATGCGGCCGAAATGGTCGCGGTCGGGGAAGACCTCGTCCTGGTTGGGCAGGTTCGCGCCGCCGCTGTCGACCAGATAGATGCAGGGCAGGCAATTTTCTGCGGCGATTTCCTGGGCGCGCAGGTGCTTTTTCACCGTCATCGGATAATAGGTGCCGCCCTTCACGGTGGCATCGTTGGCCACCACCATCACGTCTTGCCCGTGGATGCGGCCGATCCCGGCGATCAGACCGGCGCCGGGTGCCTTGCCGCCATACATCCCGTGTGCGGCCGTCGCGCCAATTTCGAGAAAAGGCGAGGCCGGGTCGAGCAGGTTCGCCACCCGCGCGCGCGGCGCCATCTTGCCGCGCGCCTCGTGCCGCGCGCGCGGCCCCGGTCCGCCGCCCTCGACTGCCATCGCCGCCGCCCTGGCCACGATATCAAGCATCGACAGATGCGCTGCTCGGTTGGCCTGGGCCGTTTCGCTGCCCGGAGCGAAGCCAGTCTTCAACTGCATGGAAGATCGGTCCTTTTTGCCTGCGCCAAACTGACGCGCCGCCCGATCAGGCGGATTTGACCGGGATCAAAGTGCGCCGGCGCGCGGCATCGGATGAGGGATGGCGAACCAGTCAGACGGGATTTGACATGAAACTTTCCTATCTTCTTCTTGCCACTGCCGCCGCCGCATTCATTGGTCAGGCAGGCCTTGCCCAGTCTGCGGGCGACATGACCCTTGGCCTCGGGCTTGGCTGGGTCGAGCCGAAATCCGATACGGGTGCCTTGTCGAACGGCACGCTCGAGACATCGGTGAAGGGCGCGGCCCGCCCCACTGTCACCTTCGAATATTTCATCAAGGACAATATCGGGATCGAGGTTCTGGGCGCCCTGCCGTTCCAGCATGACATCTCGATCACCGGCCTCGGCCTTGTCGGCAAGACCAAGCACCTGCCGCCGGTCGTCTCGGTGCAATACCACTTCCCGACCCAGTCGAAGCTGACGCCCTTCGTCGGTGTCGGCGTGAACTACACCGCCTTCTTCGACGAAGAGGCGACCGGCGCGCTGGCCGGGTCGGACCTTGACCTGCATGACAGCTGGGGCCTTGCCGGGCATGTCGGCCTTGACTACGCGATCAGCGAAAAGGCCGCCCTGCGCGCCGATCTGCGCTACATCGACATCGATTCCGATGTTTATCTGAACGGCGCGAAGATCGGCACTGTGAACATCGATCCGGTCGTTGCGGGCGTGTCCTATGTGATGAAGTTCTGATCCATAACAGACGGTGAACCGCCACCCTGGGCGCCGCTTTCCCTCGCGGCGCCCTTTTTGCTGGATAGCACCCCTCATTCGCCGATACCCAAAAGCTCGCGTCCGATCAGCATGCGGCGGATTTCGCTGGTTCCCGCCCCGATCTCCATGAGCTTGGCATCCCGGAACAGGCGGCTTGCGGTGCTGTCCGACAGGAACCCCGCCCCGCCCAGCGCCTGCACCGCCTGATGGGCCTGCACCATCGCCTGTTCACTGGCGTAAAGCACCGCCGCCGCCGCATCGGCACGGGTGACGGTGCCGCGGTCGCAGGCGCGCGCGACCTCGTAAAGCCAGGCCCGCGCGGTGGTCAGCGCCACATACATGTCGGCGACCTTGGCCTGCATCAGCTGGAACGACCCGATGGGGCGGCCGAACTGCCGGCGGTCGCGCAGGTAAGGCAGCACCTCGTCCAGACAGGCCTGCATGATCCCGGTGCCGATCCCCGCCAGAACGACGCGTTCGTAATCCAGCCCCGACATCAGGACGCGGACGCCCTGCCCTTCGGCCCCCAGCAGGTTTTCGGCCGGAACGCGGCACTCCTCGAAGATCAGCTCGCCCGTGTTCGACCCCCGCATCCCGAGCTTGTCGAAATGGGGGCCCGACCGGAAGCCTTGGAAGCCGCGTTCGACGATAAAGGCGCTGATGCCCCGTGATCCGGCATCGGGATCGGTCTTGGCGTAGACGATCAGCGTATCGGCGTCGGGGCCGTTGGTGATCCAGTATTTGTGTCCGTTGAGGATATAGTCGTCGCCCTGCCGGTCGGCCCGCAGCGTCATCCCCACGACGTCGGACCCGGCGCCGCTTTCCGACATGGCGAGCGCGCCGACCTTCCGGCCCGCGATCAGGTCGGGCAGGTAACGCGCGCGTTGCGCGTCCGAGCCGTTCAGCACCAGCTGGTTGACGCACAGGTTCGAATGCGCGCCATAGCTCAGGCTGACCGAGGCCGAGACGCGGGCGATTTCCTCGATGGCGACGGTATGGGCCAGGTATCCCATGCCCGCGCCGCCGCAGGTTTCCGGCGCGGTGATGCCCAGAAGGCCAAGCGCGCCCATTTCGGGCCACAGCGCGGGTGGGAAGGCGTTCGATCGGTCGATCCCGGCCGCCATCGGGCGCAGGCGATCGTCTGCCCAGCGGCGGACCGTGTCGCGCAGCGCGTTGACCTCCGGCCCCAGATCGAAGGTGATGGCAGTTGTCATCCGCAGCGCCTCCCCGATCTGGCCCCATCCTGAAACGGTGGGTCAATCGTGCGGCGCGCAGGTGAGTCGCGTCAAGCGCGGGCGGCGGTTAGCGGTAACGAAGCCATTCGTCGCGGATGATCCGCGCGATCAGGTCGATGTCGGCTTCCGCGAAGGTCAGCGGCAGGCGCAGGTCGATCAGCCCGGCCAGAACCCGATCCGTCTTCGGCAGCGATTGAGGCGGCGCATAGCGCCAGCTGTCGTGACGCGAGGTGAAGGCCACGGGTTCGTCAGCCCCGAACCATTTCAGTTCGACCCCGCGCGCGGCGCAGGCGGCGATGAAGGCGCGCACCACGTCCGGTCGGGCCCCCGGCAGCAGGAACTGAAAGGACGACCCGACATAAGCCTCTGCCTGCGGGCGCGGCACAAGACGCAGGCCGGACGTATCGCCAAGGCCCGCCTCCATCCGCGTGTAAAGCGCGTTCCAGCGCCGGATCTGCGCGGGCAGGTCCGCAAGCTGTATCCGCAGGATCGCGGCGCGCAGATGGTCCATCCGACCCGAGATATTCGGAGTTTCATACTTGATCCTTTCGAACATTTCCTTGGGTGGAGCCGCCCCATGACGCCCGAAAAGCATATAAGAACCAGACAATACCACCGCCCGCGCCATCACCTCTGGATCGTCCGAGACCAGAAGGCCGCCTTCACCGGAATTGATGTGCTTGTAGGTCTGGGTGGAATAGCAGCCGATCGCGCCATGCCGCCCGGACGGCACCCCGGCCCAGGAGGCCCCCATCGTATGGGCGCAGTCCTCGACCACCCGGACGCCCGCCGCATCGCAGATCGCCATCAGCCGGTCCATGTCGCAGATGTGGCCGCGCATGTGCGACAGCATCAGCACCCGCGCCTGCCCGGTCTTGGCCTCCAGGTCGTCAAGGTCGATGATCAGATCCTCGGTCACCTCGACAAAGACCGGCACCGCGCCGACGCTGGCAATCGCCCCCGGCACGGGCGCCAGGGTGAAGGCATTGGTCAGCACCTTGTCGCCCGGCTGCACCCCCAGCGCCCGAAGCGCGCAGGCCAGCGCATAGCCGCCCGAGGCGACGGCAAGGCAGTATTTCGCGCCGGTGAAGGCTGCGAACTCCGCCTCCAGCGATGACACCTCGCCCACCTCGCCGGGCAGAAGGTTGTAGCGATGCAACCGCCCGCTGCGCATGATGCGGACGGCCGCCTCGATCGCCGCTTCCGGGATCGGTTCCTGCTGGGTGAAGTTGCCGGTGAAGACCTCGGTCATGTCGTCCGCCCCAGAAGCCGGTCGGCCAGCGCCGGCAGGTCATCGAAATGGTCCAGCAAGGCTTCGGGCGCCAGCCGCGACACGCCACGCCCCTCGGGGCCGAAGGTCACAAGCACCACCGGCACCCCGGCGGCCCGACCCGTCAGGCGGTCGGTTTCCGTATCGCCAATCAGGATCGAGCGCGCGGGATCGCCGCCCGCCAGTCGCACCGACAGCGCATAGGGCGCGGGATCGGGCTTGCGCACCGGCAATGTGTCGGCACCCACCAGCGAGCCGAAAAGCTGCCTCACGCCAAGGCGTGTGGTCAGCACCTCGGCCAGACGGGTGGGCTTGTTGGTGCAGATGCCAACCGCATAACCTGTGGACCGCAGCGCCTCGACCGCCGCGACGGCGCCGGGATAAAGCCGGGTGTGGCGGTCGATCCCGGCCTCATAGGCCTCAAGCAGCGGCTGATACCAGTGGTCGGCCTCTGCTTCGGGCCGCCCAAGGCGCGACAGCCCGAGCCTGAGCATCGCGCGCCCGCCGTGGAAGGCGGTCACTGCATCGGCCACCGGGTCGAGCTGATCGCCCGCCCCCATCGCCCGAAAGCAGGCATTGGCCGAAGCGATCAGGTCGGCCGATGTATCGGCAAGCGTGCCGTCGAGGTCGAAAATCACTGTCCGCATGGCGAGTTTTCTGAAATCTGTCGAAAGGTCACGTGATCCCCCGGGCCTTGCAGCGCCGCCCCCCATGGGTAAAACGGGCGCAACAGGAAGGAAAGGCGGAACATGGCTGTCGCGCTGATCATCCTTGCCGCAGGGCAAGGCACACGGATGAATTCGGACCTGCCCAAGGTGCTGCACAAGATCGCCGGCGCCCCGCTCCTGGCGCACGCCATGCAGGCCGGCTGGGCGCTGGAGCCGGAGCGGATCATCGTTGTTGCCGGGCATGGTGCCGAACTGGTCGAAAAGGCGGCGCACGCCCATGACGACAGGGCGGAAATCGCGCTGCAAGATCGGCAACTGGGCACCGGCCACGCGGTTGCGCAGGCCCTGCTCCTGCTCGAGGGCCATGAGGGCCGGGTGATCGTGCTGTTCGGCGACACGCCCTTCATCCGCGCCGAAACGCTCGAAAAACTGCGCGACAGTGCGGCGGATGTGACAGTGCTGGGCTTCCATGCCGCCGACCCCGACCGTTACGGCCGCCTGATCACCGAAGGCGAGCGGCTGACCGGAATCGTCGAATACAAGGACGCAAATGAAGCCGAGCGCGCCATAACCCTTTGCAATTCCGGCGTTCTGGCGGCGGACAGGGCGCTCTTGGCCGATCTGGTCGGGCAACTGTCGAACGACAATGCCGCCGGCGAGTATTATCTGACCGATGTTGTCGGGCTGGCCGCGCGCGCGGGCAGGACCACCGCCGTCGTCACCTGCCCCGAATCCGAGACGCTGGGCATCAACACGCGCGCGCAGCTTGCCGCAGCCGAAGCCGCCTTCCAGGCCCGCGCAAGGGCCGGGGCGCAGGAAAACGGCGTGACGCTCACCGCGCCGGAAACCGTCTGGTTCGGCTTCGACACCGCCATCGGCCGCGACGCGATCATCGGTCCGAACGTGGTCTTCGGACCCGGAGTCACTGTGGAAAGCGGCGCCGAGATCCGCGCCTTTTGCGATCTGGAAGGCTGCCACATCTCGCGCGGGGCCACCGTCGGTCCCTTTGCCCGCCTGCGTCCGGGCGCGGAGCTGGCCGAGGATGTCCATGTCGGCAACTTCGTCGAGATCAAGAACAGCGTTCTGGACGAAGGCGTGAAGGTCGGGCACCTGACCTATCTGGGCGATGCCCATGTCGGCGAACACACCAACATCGGCGCGGGCACCGTGACCTGCAACTACGACGGCGTGATGAAGCACCGCACCGAAATCGGGGCGCGGGCCTTCATCGGGTCGGATACGATGCTGGTCGCGCCGGTGAAGGTGGGCGATGATGCGCTGACGGCATCGGGCTCGGTCATCACCGAGGACGTGCCGGCGGGTGCGCTGGCGATCGGGCGGGCGAAACAGGCCGTGAAACCCGGTCTGGCCACCCGGCTGATGGAAAAACTGCGCGCCGAAAAGGCCCGCCGCAAGAAGGAGGCCATCTGATGTGCGGGATCATCGGCATTCTGGGGCAGCACGAAGTCGCCCCCCTGCTGGTCGAGGGACTGAAGCGGCTGGAATACCGGGGCTATGACAGCGCCGGTATCGCCACGATCAATGATGGGAAGCTGGATCGCCGCCGCGCGGTGGGCAAGCTTGCGAACCTCTCCGATCTTCTGGTGCATGACCCGCTGGCGGGAAAATCGGGCATCGGCCATACCCGCTGGGCCACGCATGGCGCGGCCACGGAACGCAACGCCCATCCGCATCAATGCGGCAAGGTGACGGTGGTGCACAACGGCATCATCGAGAACTTCCGTGATCTGCGCGAACGCCTTGCTGAGGCCGGGCTTTCGCCGCAGACCGACACCGACACCGAAACCGTTGCGATGCTGGCAAGCCTGCATCTGGACCGGGGCCTGACGTCGCAGGACGCGGTTCGCGCCACGGTGGCCGAGCTGCACGGCGCCTTCGCGTTGCTGTTCCTGTTCGAGGGCGAGGCCGATCTGATGATCGCGGCGCGCAAGGGATCGCCCTTGGCCGTCGGTTATGGTGACGGCGAGATGTATGTGGGGTCGGACGCCATCGCGCTCGCTCCACTGACTGATTCCTTAAGCTATATGGAGGAAGGCGACATCGCCTTCATCACCCGCGCGGGGGTCGAGTTTCTGGACACCGAAGGCCGCCACGCCAACCGCGCCATCACCCGGATCGAGCCGGGTGCTGCACGGATCGACAAGGCCGGGTTCAAGCATTTCATGGCCAAGGAAATCCATGAACAGCCGGCAGTACTGGGCGATGCCTTCGCCCATTACCTGCGCGGCACCGGCATTTCGCTGCCCGAGGCGGTGGACTTCTCCAAGGTCGACCGGCTGACGATGGTCGCCTGCGGCACCGCCTATTACGCCTGCATGACCGCCAAATACTGGTTCGAAACCCTGGCAGGCCTGCCCTGCGAAATCGACGTGGCATCGGAATTCCGCTACCGCGAGCCGCCGATCCCGGCGCGGTCGATGGCGCTTTTCGTCAGCCAGTCGGGCGAAACCGCCGACACGCTGGCGGCGCTGCGCTATTGCCGCGACAAGGCCGACACGATCGTGAGCCTCGTGAACGTCGGCACCTCCTCCATCGCGCGCGAGGCGGATGTTGCGCTGCCGATCCTCGCCGGGGTCGAGGTCAGCGTGGCCTCGACCAAGGCTTTCACCAACCAGCTGGGCGTGCTGGCGCTGCTGGCGCTGAAGGCTGCCGAAGTCCGGGGCCGCCTGACCCCGGCCGAACTGGCCGCCCATATCGCCGATCTTCGGGCGCTTCCCGGTGCGATGCGCGAGGCGCTGATGCTGGAAGGCGAAATCGCCGTCACCGCCGAGGCCGTGTCCCAGGCCAGCGACGTGCTGTTCCTGGGCCGTGGCGCGATGTATCCGCTGGCGCTGGAAGGTGCATTGAAGCTGAAGGAACTCAGCTACATACACGCCGAAGGTTATGCATCCGGCGAACTGAAACATGGCCCCATCGCGCTGATCGACCGGCAGGTGCCGGTGGTGGTGATGGCGCCGCGCGATGCGCTTTTCGAAAAGACCGTCTCGAACATGCAGGAGGTGATGGCCCGGCATGGCAAGGTGGTGCTGATGACCGATGCCAGCGGCGCGGCCGAGGCGTCATCGGGCGTCTGGCGGGTTCTTCGGATGCCAACCGTCGCCGACATTGCAGCGCCGATCCTTTACGCGCTTCCGGCACAGCTTCTGGCCTACCACTCGGCGGTGGCAAAGGGCACCGATGTCGACCAGCCGCGGAACCTTGCGAAATCGGTGACGGTGGAATGACCCTGGACGAAGCCATCGCCGCGCTGGAGGCTGCGGGCGACGAAACCCGCGCGACCCAATCCGCGGCCTATCACAAGGCGCCCCGCCGCTATCTTGGCGTGCCGGTGCCGGTCATCACCGCGCTGGCGCAGGACTGGCGCGCCGATCTCGATGTGCCGGGCCGCGTCGCGCTGGCCGATGCGCTGTGGCGGACCGACATCCACGAAGCCCGGGTTGCGGCGGCGAAGCTGCTCACGCAGGCGCGCATCCGGGACGATGGCCCGGTCTGGGAACTGATCGCGTCATGGGTGCCGGCGTTCGACGGCTGGGCGATTGCCGACCATGTCTCGGATGCCGGCGGGCGGCGGCTGGTGGCCGATCCTTCGCGGATCGCGCAGGTGGAAGACTGGGCCCGATCGGACAACATGTGGATGCGGCGCGCGGCGCTGATCATGACCCTGCCCTGGACCAAGCAGAACCACCCCACGCCCGAGGATCTGGCGATCCGCGAACGGGTGCTTTCCTGGGCCGCTGTGCTGGTCAATGACCCGGAATGGTTCATCCAGAAGGCCGTGGCATCGTGGCTGCGCGAGTTGTCGAAACACGACCCTGCGCGGGTGTCGGAGTGGTTGAAGGCGCATGGCGGGCCGTCGAAGCCCTTCACGCGCAAGGAAGCCGCGAAGTATCTCTGACGCGTCGGAAAGCGGTCTTGTGGCGGGGGGCCAAGGCGCCTAGATTTCCCCCATGCAGACGCTGATCGACCCCTTCGCCCGGCCCATTACCTACCTGCGCGTTTCGGTGACGGACCGCTGCGATTTCCGCTGCACCTATTGCATGTCCGAACACATGCAATTCCTGCCGAAGAAAGACCTCCTGACGCTGGAGGAACTGGACCGGCTGTGTTCGACCTTCATTGATCTGGGGGTGCGGAAGCTGCGCATCACCGGGGGCGAACCGCTGGTCCGGCGCAACATCATGGCTTTCTTCCGCGCCATGTCGCAGCATCTGGGCAGCGGTGCCCTGAGCGAGCTGACGCTGACCACCAATGGCTCGCAACTGGCGCGCTTTGCGGGTGAACTGGCGGACTGCGGCGTGCGGCGGATCAACGTCTCGCTCGACACGCTCGACCCCAACCGTTTTGCCGCGATCACGCGCTGGGGGCGGCTTGATCAGGTGCTGGACGGCATCCATGCGGCGACGGAAGCCGGGCTGCGGGTCAAGATCAACACCGTGGCGCTGAAGGGCGTCAACGAGGATGAGTTGTTCACGCTGGTCGACTGGTGCGGCGATCAGGGCCACGACCTGACCTTCATCGAGGTCATGCCGATGGGCGAGATGGGCGAGGAAATGCGTCTTGACCAATACTGGCCGCTGAAGGACCTGCGCACCCGCCTGGCGGAACGCTTTGCCCTGACCGATCTGGCGGAATCGACCGGAGGCCCGGCGCGCTATGTGCGGCTTGAGGAAACCGGGCAGAAGATCGGCTTCATCACGCCGCTGACGCATAATTTCTGCGAAAGCTGCAACCGGGTGCGCGTCACTTGCACGGGCGAGCTCTACATGTGCCTGGGCCAGGAAGACATGGCCGACCTGCGCGCCCCCCTGCGCGCCGGTCCCGATGACGCGCTGCTGGAACAGGCGATCCGCGCCGCGATTTCCCGCAAGCCCAAGGGGCATGACTTCGACTATTCCCGCCAGCAGGTGCGGGGCCAGATGTCGCGCAACATGAGCCATACGGGGGGCTGATGGCGGATCTGGCGCGCTTTCGCGAGGCTCAGGCGCGGGATTACGACACCGCGCTGGCCGAGTTGAAGGCCGGCTACAAGCGCAGCCACTGGATCTGGTATATCCTGCCGCAACTGGGCGCCCTTAGCCGATCCGAACGGGCAAAATACTACGGCATCGCCGATCTGGCCGAAGCGCGCGCCTATCTGGCCGATCCGCTGCTGAATGCACGACTGGCGGAATGTGCGCGCGCGCTTCTTTCGCACCCTGACCGCAGCGCCGAGGCGATGCTGGGGCCGGTCGACGCGCAAAAGCTCAACTCCTCGGCTACGCTGTTTTCCGCCGCCGGACGCGGAACGCCGACCGGCGCGCTCATGCAGGACTTGATCGAACGGTTCCATTTCGGGCAAACCTGTCGTCAGACACAAGAGCTGTTGAAGGCTGACCCGAGCAGATGACACTCCTCAATCGACGCACCGCCCTTCTGGGCCTTGGCGCCCTGTCGCTTGCTGCCTGCGGTGGCGGACGCGGCAGGCCCGAGGTCACCCGCCGTCCGACCGGCAATCCCGAGATGCGCTTTCTGGTTGACCGCTATGCCGCCCGCTACGAACTGCCGCCCGATCTGCTGCACCGGATCGTGGCCGAAGAAAGCGGCTACAACCCGGCGGCGCGGAATGGGCCCTATTACGGGCTCATGCAGCTTTTGCCGCAAACGGCCGCCACGATGGGCTTTCGCGGCGCCCCGACCGAGCTTCTGGATGCCGATACCAACCTGACCTATGGCGGCAAGTATCTGCGCGGCGCCTGGATCGTCGGCAATGGTTCGCGCGACCGGGCGATCACCTGGTATCGCAAGGGCTACTACTACGAAGCCAAGCGCCGGGGGCTGTTGCAGGAAACCGGCCTGCGGGGCTGATACTGTGGCCGGGCGGGCTGCCGGGGGCGGACGCCTGCCCTCGGCTCCGGGGCACTGACCGGTCATACTCATCCACCGGTCACTTCATCCGGAGTGATTGGCAGGGTCATTCCAGCGGTGTTTTTCAGGCAAGACAGGAAAAAGGGCCGCCGGGTTTCCCCAGTGGCCCCCATTCCGGTTCCGAAGGATCGGCCCCGATGTCTGCGCCGATCAGTCGATCAGCGGCAGCAGCGCGTCGATCGACTTCTTGGCATCGCCGTAGAACATCCGGGTGTTGTCCTTGTAGAACAGCGGGTTCTCGATTCCCGAATACCCCGTCCCCTGCCCGCGTTTGCTGACGAACACCTGTTTCGCCTTCCAGCATTCCAGCACCGGCATCCCGGCGATGGGGCTGTTGGGGTCTTCCTGCGCCGCCGGGTTCACGATGTCGTTCGAGCCGATGACGATGGCCACATCGGTGTTGGGGAAATCCTCGTTGATCTCGTCCATCTCCAGCACGATGTCGTAAGGCACCTTGGCTTCGGCCAGAAGCACGTTCATGTGGCCCGGCAGACGGCCCGCCACCGGATGGATGGCGAAGCGCACCTCCTTGCCCTTGGCGCGCAGCTTGCGGGTCAGTTCGGACACCGACTGCTGCGCCTGCGCCACCGCCATGCCGTAGCCCGGAATGATGATGACCGATTCCGCATCGTTCAGCGCCGCCGCCACGCCTTCGGCATCGATGGCGATCTGTTCGCCGGTGACTTCCATCGCCGGGCCGGTGGTGCCACCGAAGCCGCCGAGGATGACGGAAATGAACGACCGGTTCATCGCCTTGCACATGATGTAGCTCAGGATCGCGCCCGAAGAACCGACCAGCGCGCCCACGACGATCAGGAGGTCATTCGACAGCGAGAAGCCGATCGCCGCCGCCGCCCAGCCCGAGTAGCTGTTCAGCATCGACACGACGACGGGCATATCCGCGCCGCCGATGCCCATGATCAGGTGATAGCCGATGAAGAACGCCGCCAGCGTCATCACGGCGAGCGCCCAAGTGCCCGCGCCGTTGAAATACATGACCAGCAGCACCAGCGACAGAAGCGCCGCGCCCGCGTTCAGCACATGGCCGCCCGGCAGTTTCTTCGCCTTGCCGTCGACCTTGCCCGCCAGCTTGCCATAGGCGATGACCGAGCCGGTGAAGGTCACGGCACCGATGAAGACGCCAAGGAAGGTCTCGATCCGCAGGATCGTCAACTCGCCCGGATGGGCATCGGTCGCGAACTTAGCGGCCACTTTTGCGGCAAATCCACCAAGCGCGTTCAGGCCATCGGCATCTGCGCTCGCGAACATCCCCGCGATCCGGGCCATCTCGAATTCGGTGTTGTAGCCGATGAACACCGCCGCCAGACCGACAAGGCTGTGCATCGCGGCGACAAGCTGCGGCATTTCGGTCATCTGGACGCGCTGCGCCACGACCCAGCCGATGGCACCGCCAACGACGATCATCGCCACCGATATCAGCCAATTGCCCGCGCCGGGGCCGTAAAGCGTGGCCAGGACCGCCAGCGCCATGCCGACAATGCCGTACCAGACCGCGCGCTTGGCGCTTTCCTGTCCCGACAGCCCGCCCAGGGACAGGATGAACAGAACCGCCGCAACGACATAGGCTGCCGTGGTAAACCCGTATTCCATGGCTGCCCCCTTACGACTTCTGGAACATGGCAAGCATCCGGCGCGTGACCAGGAAGCCGCCGAAGATGTTGATCCCGGCCATGAAGACCGACAGCGCCGCAAGCACGACCACCAGCCACGACGCTGAACCGATCTGCATCAGCGCGCCCAGGATGATGATCGAGGAAATCGCGTTCGTGACCGCCATCAGGGGCGTGTGCAGGCTGTGGCTGACGTTCCAGATCACCTGGAAGCCGACGAAGCACGACAGCACGAAGACGATGAAGTGCGACATGAAGCTTGCGGGCGCGTAAAGCCCCGCCAGAAGGATCAGCGCGCCGCCAATGGCCAGCATCGTGACCTGCTGCCGTGTCTGCGCCTTGAAGGCCGCGGTTTCCTGCGCGCGGCGTTCCTCGGGTGTCAGTTCCTTCGGCTTTTCCTTCGGCTTCTGCGCGGCGATTGCGGCAACCTTCGGCGGTGGCGGCGGGAAGGTGATGGCACCTTCCTTCGTCACGGTGGCGCCGCGGATCACGTCGTCTTCCATGTTGTGGTCGATCACCCCGTCCTTCTTGGGCGTGAGATCGGTCAGCATGTGACGGATGTTGGTCGAATACAGCGTCGAGGACTGCGCCGCCATCCGGCTGGGGAAGTCGGTGTAGCCGACGATGGTGACGCCGTTCGGGCTGACCACCTTCTGGTCGGGCACCGTCAGGTCGCAGTTGCCGCCGCGTTCCGCCGCAAGGTCGACGACGACCGAGCCGGGCTTCATCATGGCGACCATGTCTTCCAGCCACAGCTTCGGCGCATCGCGGCCGGGGATCAGCGCCGTGGTGATGACGATGTCGATGTCGGGCGCCATCTCGCGGAACTTCTTCAGCTGCGCATCGCGGAATTCGGGGCTTGAGGGCGCCGCATAGCCGCCGGTGGCCGCGCCATCGGTCTGGTTTTCGGCGAAATCGAGGTAGACGAATTCGGCCCCCATCGATTCGATCTGCTCGGCCACTTCGGGACGCACGTCGAAGGCATAGGTGATCGCGCCAAGGCTCGTCGCCGTGCCGATCGCCGCCAGACCGGCAACGCCGGCGCCGATGACCAGCACCTTCGCGGGCGGAACCTTGCCCGCCGCCGTCACCTGTCCGGTGAAGAAGCGGCCGAAGTTGGCGCCCGCTTCGATCACCGCGCGGTAGCCCGCGATATTGGCCATCGACGACAGCGCGTCCATCTTCTGCGCGCGCGAGATCCGCGGCACCATGTCCATGGCGATGACATTGGCGCCCTTGTCTTTCGCCGCCTCCAGCAGATCCTTGTTCTGCGCCGGGTAGAAGAACGAAATCAGCGTCTGGTTCGCGCGCAGGCCGGCGACTTCCTTGGGCAAGGGCGGGCGGACCTTTACCACCACATCGGCGGCGGCCATCACCGCCTTGGCATTGGCCAGAACCTCGACCCCGGCCTTGCGATAGCTGTCGTCGGAAAAGCCCGCGGCCTGTCCCGCGCCCGCCTCGATCACGCAACTATGGCCGAGCTTCTGCAACTGCACAGCCGAGTCAGGCGTCATCGCTACCCGCGATTCGTCCGCCGTCACTTCCTTCAACGCGCCTATTTTCACGCAGAAATCCCCCTCTTCGTCGCTCCGGGCAGATCGCAGGCCCAACAGATGCCGGGCCGGTCGGCGCCCAGATAACACCGTGGAAGAAAATGACTCAAGCGCCGCAAGTGCGGCATTTTCCCGAAGCGGCAAAATAGCCCCGCCGCAAGATCGGTGCCCGCTTCAGGCGTGCCGGCGAAAACACCCGGCCAATGCCAGAGTCGAGGGATCCTTGCCGGCGCCTGCATCGCTGCCCGCAAGCACCGGCGACAGCGACAGCGCCAGTTCCTTTCCCAGTTCCACCCCCCATTGATCGAAGCTGTTGATCCCGAGGATCACGCCTTCGACAAAGACCCGGTGTTCATAAAGCGCTATGATCTGGCCCAGAACGTAAGGCGTGAGCTGCGGATAGATCAGCGTGGTCGAGGGCCGGTTGCCCGGAAAGACCCGGTGGCGCGCCTGACGTTCCAGCTCATCACCGCCCAGGCCCTTTGCAGCCATCATCACGCGCGCCTCGTCAAGGCTGCGGCCGCGCAAAAGTGCTTCGGACTGCGCCAGGCAATTGGCCACCAGCAGAAGGTGCTGATGTGCAAGCCCCGGTTCATGGCCCCTGGCAGCCACCAGAAATTCGCAGGGGATCACGCGAGTGCCCTGATGGATCAACTGGTAGAAAGCATGCTGGCCGTTGGTCCCCGGCTCGCCCCAGACAACGGGGCCGGAGTTGCGGGTCAGGTCACTGCCGTCCATCGCCACGCGTTTGCCGTTCGATTCCATTTCAAGCTGCTGCAGATAGGCCGGAAGGCGCGACAGGTGCTGGTCATAGGGAAGGACCGCGCGGGTGGCATGGCCGCAGATCTGGTTGTGCCAGATGCCGACCAGCGCCAGCAACACCGGCAAGTTCTGCGCAAAGGGCGCTTCACGGAAATGCGCGTCCATCGCCGCGCCACCGGCGAGGAAGTCGTCGAACCGCTCCGGGCCGATGGCGATCATCAGCGACAGGCCGATCGGCCCCCACATCGAATAGCGCCCGCCCACCCAATCCTCGAAGCCGAAGACACGCCCGGGCGCGATGCCATAGGCGGCGGTCCTGTCCGTGGCGGTGGACACGGCCGCGAACTGCCCCGCCGGTTCTGCCACCTTTTCTGCCATCCAGGCTTTCGCGCTGTCGGCGTTGGTCATCGTCTCGATCGTGGTGAAGGTCTTCGACGCGACGATGATCAGCGTGGTTTCCGGGTTCAGCCCCCGCAGCGTGTCATGGACATGGGCGCCATCGACATTCGAGACGAAATGGCAGCGCGGGCCATCGGCACAGGGTTGGAGCGCGAGCCACCCCATCGCGGGGCCAAGGTCCGACCCGCCGATGCCGATATTGACGACATCGGTGATCGGCCCGCCCTGCCCCTTGAAGATGCCCGACCGGACATCGCGGGCAAAGGCCTGCGCGCGCGCATGGGTCGCGCGCACCTCGGGCATGACATCGGCACCATCGACCTCGACCCGCCCCGAAAGGTTGCGCAGCGCCGTATGCAGGACGGCGCGGCCTTCGGTTTCATTGATCTTCGCGCCGGAAAACATCGCCTGGCGGCGCCCCGCCACATCGGCCTGTTCCGCCAGATTGATCAGCACGCCAAGCGTTTCGGCGTCGATATCGGTCTTCGAGAAATCGAAGACCATGTCACCCAGCCGCGCGGTGAACTGCGCCATCCGGTCGCCCTGCTCGAAAAGATCAAGGATCCTGCGTCCCCGCGTGGCCTGCCGCCGAAGCTCGAGCCTTTCCCATGCCCGCATTCGCGTTTCTCCTCAGCCAGCCCAGTGAACGGTTGTATTGCGAAGAACCGCCTGCACCGGCGCCTCTGCGGGCGCCAGTGTCAGGGCGCGATCATAGGCCGCGCGCTTTTCGTCGCCGGTAATGACCAGATGCTTGGCCATCGCATCGTTCAGCACATGGGCCGTCAGCGTGATGCGCGGCTCCCCTGCGGCCTCGGCGCGCAGCGCCATGACCGTGGGTGCGTCCGGCGCCAGCGCCTCGGCCAGACGGTCGGCGCCGGGAAAGAGACTTGCGGTATGCATGTCGGCGCCCATCCCCAGAAGCAGCACGGAAATCGGCAGGTTTGGCGCCAGATCTCCGGCCACCGCGTCCAGAACGCCTTCGGGTTCGGGCGTGTCGCGCCAGAGCGGGATGAACTGTGCCGCTTGCGCCCTGTCGCGCAAGAGCCGCGCGCGAACCAGCCGGGCGTTCGATCGGTCGCTGCCCTCGTCGACCCAGCGTTCGTCGTTCAGAAACACCGTCACCCGGTCCCAGTCCAGTGCCACGCCCGCCAGCGTGTCGAAGATCGGCCCCGGCGTGGTGCCCCCGGGCACGCAAAGGCTGGCGCGGGGGTTCAGGCGCAGCGCCTGCCCCAGATCGCCCGCGATGGCATTGGCCACGGCGATCATCATCATTTCCCGATCGGAATATTCAATCAGGCTCATTCCCTGATCTCCCGCCAGCGGCGACCATCACGGTGCAGAAGCATCAATGCATCCTCGGGGCCGGAAGATCCCGGATCATAACCTTTCGGCTTTTCGCTGCGCGCTTCCCATTCGGCGATGATCGGATCGGTCCAGGCCCAGGCGGCCTCGACCTCGTCCCCGCGCATGAACAGCGTCTGGTTGCCGCGGATCACATCCATGATCAGCCGTTCATAGGCATCGGGAATGTCGGTCCCCTCTTCGCCCAGCGCCTCGGCAAAGGACATGTCCAAAGGCACCTCTGTCAGGCGCATGCCGCCCGGCCCCGGTTCCTTGATCATCACCGAGAGGTTCATGCCCTCGTTCGGTTGCAGCCGGATCGCCAGCACGTTTTCACGCCAGCCCTCGCCCTCGCCAAAGATCGAATGCGGCGGCTCCTTGAAGACGATGGCGATTTCCGAGGCCCGCGCGCGCAGCTTCTTGCCCGTGCGCAGATAAAAGGGCGTGCCCTTCCAGCGCCAGTTGGCGATCATCACCTTCAGCGCGATGTAGCTTTCGGTCCGCGACTGCGGGGTGCCTGCATCCTGCGCATAGGATGGCTCGGCCGGAGTGCCACCCTGCGCCGGGCGGCCGCGATACTGGCCGCGCACGGTATCGTCGGGGCCGACAGGTTCCAGCGCGCGGATCACCTTGAGCTTTTCGTCGCGCACCGCATCGGGGTTGAAGCTGTAGGGCGGCTCCATGGCGATCAGGCACAGAAGCTGCATCATGTGGTTCTGGACCATGTCGCGCATCGCGCCGGCCCGGTCGTAATAGGCCGCACGCCCGCCAACCCCCACGGTTTCGGCCACCGTGATCTGGACGTGATCGACATATTGGGTATTCCAGAGCGGCTCGAACAGGATATTGGCAAAGCGCACCGCCATCAGGTTCTGGACGGTTTCCTTGCCCAGATAATGGTCGATCCGGTAGATCTGCCGTTCCGCGAAATGCGAGGCGAGCATCGCGTTCAGTTCGCGCGCCGTGGCCAGATCACGCCCGAAGGGTTTTTCGACGACGATCCGGCTCTCGGGAGTGGCGATGCCGTGCTGGTGCAGCCGCTCGGCGATTGCACCAAACAGCACCGGACCCACCGACAGATAGAATGCCTGAACAACGTCCGGGCGCATCATCTGCGCAAGTTCGGGCCAGCCCGTGTCGCCTTTCGCATCCAGCGTGACATAGAACAGCCGCTCGGTGAACCGCGCGATCTCGGCCTCGCTGCGCTTCGAGGCATCGACAAATTCGGTGATTGCCTCTGCTGCAAAGGCACGAAAACCGTCATGGTCCATCTCGCTCCGCGCGGCACCGATGATGCGCGACTGGGGCGGGATCTGCCCGGCGGCGAAACGCCGGTAAAGCCCGGGCAGGATCTTGCGGCGCGCAAGATCACCAGTGGCGCCGAAGATGATCAGGTCGAACGGTTCGACGGGAATGACGCGCGACACCATGTTCCGGCCCCTTTTTGTTAGCGCAAACATCGCTCGTCTTACCCTCAGCGTTCCGGCCTGTCCAGCATCGCCCCCAGCAGGCGCGGCCATTGCCCCACCCCGGGGAACATCCTCAACCGCCCCTGCGGCAGCGGGCAGTCGCAGCTTGATATCCTTGCCACAAATCCGCCTCTTGCGGGAACAGAATCGAATTCCGGCGGGTCACAATCCCATGAAGCCCCGGACGGGGCAACTTGCCAGACGGGGACGGGCGACGCTTCGCACGAAGGCCCGCGCCGCTTGACCTTGGCCGCGGCCTCGCTTAGTGCTTTGGCCATCGCGGGTGTAGCTCAATGGTAGAGCAGCAGCTTCCCAAGCTGAATACGAGGGTTCGATTCCCTTCACCCGCTCCATTCCAGCCTTCCCGCTTGCGTCCCCTGATGCGCCCGCCTGTCTGGGTGCTTGCAAGGGGAACAGCGCCGCGCTAGGCCGGTCGGGCATCCTGAACCCCGGAGATATAAATGTCCGACCTCACCCGCATCGAACCCGGCAAGCGCATGAGCAATGCCGTCGTCCACAACGGCGTCGTCTATCTGGCAGGCCAGGTCGGCGAAACCGGCACCTCCGTCGCTGATCAGACCCGCGCCTGCCTGGCCGAGGTTGACCGCCTGCTGGCGCTGGCTGGCACTGACAAGACCCGCATCCTGAAGGCGCAGATCTGGCTGGCCGATATCTCGACCTTTGCCGAGATGAACGCCGTCTGGGACGAATGGGTGCCCGCCGGGCACGCCCCCGCCCGCGCCACCGGCGAGGCAAAGCTGGCCACCCCGGACTATCTGGTGGAAATCATCGTGACGGCGGCCATCTGACCGGCGCAGGATTGCACAGAACGAACAAAGACCGGAGGCATTGCCCCGGTCTTTTTCATGTCTGTTCAAGACTATACCAGGCGACTTTCATCCAGCGCCTGAACCATGACGCAGAGGATTTCGAACATCACGCTGGCACCAAGCCAGGCCGTCTGGTTGTTGATGTCGAAGGGCGGCGAGACCTCGACCAGATCGGCAGCGACGATGTTCAACCCAGCGCATTCGCGCACGACCTGCATCGCCTGGAATGCGCTCGGCCCGCCCCATTCCGGCGTTCCCGTCCCCGGTGCGATCGATGGATCGACGAAGTCGATGTCATAGGACAGATAGGCCGACCGGTCGCCAAGGATCTCGCGCGCCTCGGCCATCACGTCGGGAATGCCGCGCGCGAACAACTCCTCGATCGGCACGATGCGGATGCCGTTCGCCTTGGCGAAGTCGGTATCGACATTGTCATAGGCAGTGCCGCGGATACCGATCTGGATCATGCGCTTCGGGTCCAGAAGCCCTTCTTCCACCGCGCAGCGGAACGGATTGCCGTGGGTCAGGGTCTTGCCCCCGAAATAGGCCGGGTAAAGATCTGTGTGGCTGTCGAAATGCACCAGACCCAGCGGCCCGTCGCTGGCAATACCGCGCAGCACCGGCAGGGTGCAGAGATGATCACCACCGACAGACAAGGGCCGCAGCCCGCGCTTGCGGATCGCACCATAAGCCGCCGCAAAGCGCAGCAGCGTATCGGCGGTGTCGACCGGGTTGGGGCCGATGTCGCCCAGATCGGCGCAGGCGGCGGCCTCGAAAGGCCGCAGGCCGGTCACGGGATGCTGGGCGCGGATCATGGTCGACGCGTCGCGCAATGCGCGGGGTCCATGGCGGGCTCCGGGGCGGTTCGATGTGGCCCCGTCGAACGGCAGACCGATCAGACCGATCTGGACCTCGGCAGCGCGCGGATGGTCTTCGGGCACATGGGGAAGGCGCATGAAGGTGGGAATGCCCGCGAATCGCGGCATCTGCATTCCGGAAACGGGATGGAAAAACGGGTCGGTTGTCATCGGGCTCTCCTGCAAGGCGCAGGCGCGATGGTGTCAGCCGGGTCCGCCCGGGGCTTGCCCAATAGCGACATGGGCACTACGGCTCCAGTTCGGCGTCCCAGTAAAGGAAATCAAGCCAGCTTTCGTGCAGGTGGTTGGGGGGGAAGCGACGACCGGCATTGCGCATCTCTTCCGAACTCGGGCGACGCGGCAGCCGGCGGAGCGACAGCCCCGAGCCCCGCAACAACTTGTTGCCCTTGCGCAGGTTGCAGGGCGAACAGGCGGCGACGACGTTTTCCCAACTGGTCACCCCGCCCCGCGACCGCGGCAGAACGTGATCAAAGGTCAGATCCCCCCTTGATCCGCAATACTGGCAGCAGAATTCGTCCCTCAGAAAAAGATTGAAGCGCGTGAATGCCACGCGCTTCTGGGGTTGGACATAATCTTTCAGGACGACGACGGAGGGAATTTGTATGGTTTCCCTCTGGCTCCTGACCACTTCATCGTATTGGGCAAGGACCGCTACACGATCAAGGAACACCGCCTTGATTGTTTCCTGCCAAGGCCAGAGCGACAGCGGATAATAGGACAAGGGCCGGTAGTCGGCATTCAGGACCAGCGCCGGAAAGTGCCGCAGCGCCGCGGGTTCACGGACGAAATGCGCCCTGAAATCATCTGCATGGGCCTTGTCGAGCATTCAAATCGTCTCCGATCGGCCGACTGTTCCGGCTACCGGCAGGGCAAGAGCACTGCTCATCGCTCCGGGCAGTCTGCGCGCCACTATATATCGCGTCGACATCATGGCAAGGGCTTCGCATGGGCGGGTTCATCAAAACGGCGATTGCGGGTAGTATGGCGGTGGCGCATGACAAGGGAGTGACAGGCCGATGTCCCCACCCGCAAAGGACCGCCCTGCGGATCTGGTCACCGGCACGCTTGAATCCGCGCTTTACGCCAAGGATCTGGACGAGGCCCATGGCTTTTACGGCGGCATCCTCGGACTTGAGCTGATCGGCCGGGCGCCGGGGCGGCATGTGTTCTACCGCGTGGGCGGGTCGGTGCTTCTGATCTTCAACGCTGACGCCACAAGCCGCCCGCCTGCGCGCCAAAGCCGTCTGCCCGTGCCACCGCATGGCGCAACCGGGCCGGGGCATTACTGCTTTGCGGTGCCGGGCGATCTGCTTGACCGCTTGCGCGATGCGCTTGTCGCGGCCGGGGTGGTCATCGAACAGCAGGTGGTCTGGCCCGGCGGCGCGCGATCCTTCTACACCCGCGATCCCGCGGGCAATTCGATCGAATTCGCCGATCCGGCGCTTTGGACAGCGGAAGGACGCAACGAAAAGGCCGCCCAAACGCGGCGGCCCGTTCCATGATTGATCTGCCATGCTGGCGCGGCTGTCGCCGTCAGCGCCGCACCGTCTTGCGGGCACCCACCGGCACCGGCACCCGCGCGGGAAGGACGGTCCATCGCGCCAGAGCAATTACCGGCAGCAAGGCAAGACCCAGGGCCAATCCGTAGCTCAGAGCGTTTTCCATCGGGCGATTCCTTCCGTCACGCAATCCATAACCTAAAGATTAGAGCGCGACCGGGCAGGTGCAAGGCTGAATCGCCAAAAACTTTCAACAGTCCTTGTGGAAACGGCAATTTATTGCGTGCCAAGGCGCTCACGCAGGAAGGCAAGCGCGACCGAAAGCCCGTCGGGTGCTATGCCATGGCCGGCGCCCTTCATCACATGACCGTAGACATCGAAGCCTGCCTTGACCAGCGCATCACCGGCCTTGCCCATGTCCTCGAAGGGCACCATCGGATCAGCGTCGCCATGGATCAACAGCACCGGCGGCTTCACCCGCGCCTCGGTTTCCAGCCTTTCGGGGCGCAGGAGCCGGCCCGAAAAGCCGATGACCCCGGCAACGGCCATGTCACGGCGCGGCGCGATGTGCAGCGCCATCATCGTGCCCTGCGAAAAGCCCAGCAGCACCAGCCGGTCCGGCGTCAGCCCTTCCTCGGCCAGGCGCGCGTCGATGAAGGCATTGATGTCCTTTACCGACTGCTCCATGCCCGCGTCGGCCTCTGCCTGCGACGACCCGTCCAGCCAGGGCACCGGAAACCATTGCCGGCCGAACGGATTGTTCCGGCAGGGTTCGGCCGCGTCGGGGGCGATGAAGGCAGTGTCGGGCAGGTGCGGCGCCAATGGATCGGCAAGGCCCAGCAGGTCGGCACCATCTGCGCCATAGCCATGCAGCAAGATGACCAGCGATCCCGTCTTGCCGGAAAGCGCCGCCTTGCGGCCAAACTCCAGTTCCCGTGTCATCCGATCCCCTCGCGCGATGTGACGAGACGGTAGTAGGACCAGAGTGCGCGGGCCGCAACCGATCTCCAGGGCGACCAGCTTTCGGCAATTTGGCGCAAGTCGCGTTCTTTGGGGCGTGCGGGCAGGTCCAGCAGGTGCCGCGCCGCCACCTGCAGGGCAAGGTCGGCGGGCGCGAAGACATCGGCGCGGCCAAGCGCGAACATCGCATAGATCTCGGCCGTCCATGGGCCGATCCCCGGCAGCGCGGTCAGGGTGGCGACCACCTGCGCAGTTGTCATCCGGCGCAGGGCTTCGAAATCCAGATCGCTCCGGGCCAGCGCCAGAGAATAGCGGATCTTTTGCCGCGACAGGCCACAGGCACGAAGCCCGGCCTCGTCGGCGGTGGCCAGCGCGGCACGGTCGGTGAACCCCGCTGCCTCCAGCCGCGCCATGATCGCCCGTGCCGAAGCAACCGATACCTGCTGGCCGATGATCGCATCCAGCAGCGCGCCGAATCCGTCCGGCCGAAGCCGGAGCGGCAGATCCGCCAAGAGCGCCGGGCGAAGCCGCGGATCGGCATGCGCAAGCCAGGCGGCGCCCTCGGCCAGGCAGCCCGGCCCGATGATGATGCGTTCCCCGTGCGCCATGCCGCCCCCTGCCCCTTGATACGCTACCCACCCAGCGTCTACACCCCAGGGCGCGATCTGCAATCCGCATGGCGCAAGAACAGGGGGCAGGAATGAGCAAGAGCCTGAAACGGGTCGAGACAGCGCTGGCCAGCGCAGGTCTGGCCACTGACATCCGGGAAATGCAGGCCTCGACCCGGACTGCGGCGGATGCGGCGGCGGCGGTGGGGTGCGGCGTCGACCAGATCGTGAAGTCGATCATCTTCCGGGGCGAAGAAACTGGCCATGTCGTGCTGTTCCTGACTGCGGGCGGCAACCGTGTCGACGACGCCAAGGCCAGCGCGGTGGCCGGGCAACCGCTGGGCAAGGCCGATGCCGACCTGATCCGTGCGGAAACCGGATTTGCCATCGGGGGCGTGTCACCCATCGGGCATCTTACGCCGGTGACGGCCTATCTCGACCCGCGGGTGCTGGATTTCGATACCGTCTGGGCCGCTGCGGGAACGCCGCGCCACGTCTTTGCCATCAAACCGGACGATCTCCTGCGGCTGACCGGCGCGAAAGTCGCGGAATTCGTGGGCTGACGCCCGGGTGGGATCGGCAGTTCGGCGCCGATCGGCCCCAGGCTCGGGGCATTATGTGAATTTCATTTACATCACCTCTTGAACCGGGGCCGATGCTCTCCGATCTCTTGCCATGTGAAGCCAATTCACATGCTGATCACACGAACGGAGGGTTTTCGATGACGGCAATCACTGCCTGGCCCGGTCGGGCCGAAACCTGGCTTGATGAGCGCGGCAAGGGCGCATGGATCGCTGCCACGATCCTTGGCTTTGTGGTTTTCTGGCCGCTGGGGCTTGCGCTTCTGGCCTACATGATCTGGAGCAAACGCATGTTCAGGAACGGCTGTTCGCATCGCCGCAACGCGGCATGGGGTTCGCGCCACGCATTCCGGTCCTCGGGGAACGCGGCCTTTGACGCCTACAAGGCCGACACGCTTGACCGGCTCGAGCAGGAGCAATCGGAATTCGAGGCTTTCCTCAAGCGTCTGCGCGAGGCCAAGGACAAGGCCGAATTCGACGATTACATGGCCGAGCGGGCGCGGGCAGCCGCCAGAGCCGACGCGGGCAGCCGCGACTGACCGGCAGACCGAGGCCGAACAGGCCGGCTCCGCTGCGCGGGGCTGGCCATTTCATGGACCGGCGCAGTCCCGGCCCATCGGATCCAGCCTGTCACGGAACCCCGGCCCGCCCGATCCGCCGGGCCGTTTCCATGACCGCCACTGCGAACGGGGCGGCGACACCTTGTGCAGAGATCACAGTTTTTCTTGTCTTCCGCCGTTTCAAGTCGCTAACATCGCGTCCATATCTGCAACGACACTTACACTGACGGCCTCCTACCCAGCTCAGACGGGCAACCTGAAATCATGCGTCATTCGCTTCCCGTTGCGCCGCAATTCTATGTGACGGCCCCGCAGCCCTGCCCCTATCTCGAGGGCCGGTCCGAACGGAAGCTGTTCACCGCATTGCAGGGCGAGAGTGCGGAGCGCCTGAACGACACCCTGTCCAAGCAGGGCTTCCGTAGGTCGCAGAACGTGCTTTACCGGCCATCCTGCACGGATTGCTCGGCCTGCATGTCGGCACGCATCCGGGTGGCGGACTTCAAGCCCAACAAGGCCCAGCGCCGCGCGCTGAAGAAAAACAGCCAGTTGCAGCGCGAGGCGACAAGCCCCTGGGCCACCGAGGAACAATATGCCCTGTTCCGCCAGTATCTTGACAGCCGCCATTCGGACGGCGGCATGTCGGACATGGATATCTTCGAATTTGCCGCAATGATCGAGGAGACGCCGATCCGCACCCGGGTGATCGAATATACCCGGTCACCCGACAGGCCCGGCGACCGACGCCCGCTTGTCGGCGTCTGCCTGACGGACGTGCTGGATGACGGGCTGTCGCTGGTCTACAGCTTCTATCTGCCCGACCTCGAACAGCAGAGCCTTGGCACCTTCATCATCCTTGATCATGTCGAGATCGCGCGTCGGGCCGGTCTTCCCTACGTCTATCTGGGCTACTGGGTGCCCGGCAGCCGCAAGATGGACTACAAGGCCCGTTTCAGCGCGCTGGAAATCTACAAGGGCGGGCGCTGGATCGACATAGGCGATCCGCAAAGCCATTCGGGGGAATCGCATCCGCTGTCGATCGACCCGATCGCCGAACAGGTCGCCCGGATAGCCCTGCCCGACACCCAAGCCGAAAAGAAACCTGCCGCAGGCCTTGCCCGTGACGGCAGACCCGGCACCCGAGTCCGGCGCCACCCGCTTGAACTGCGGGACGACGGCTAGGGTCGCCTGCCCCGGACCCGATCGGCATGGGCGGGGATTCGATCTTTCGACGAATGCGCATGCCTGCCCGTCTGGACCGCGCATCCGTGCGGCCGCCACTGGGCCCCGCCCTTGCCGCGCCAGAGGCCGCCTGGCGGCTGCCGGAGACGACGGACAGGGAAGCGCGGAATTTCACACCCCTTGCGATTTACGTTTCTTTCGCGCCAATGGCCGCTTCCGCAACTATGATGCCGCAAATTCGACATCCACGATACTTTATTCCCGAATTTCCCGGTTGACCCCTCGGACGGCACATCTTATGGTCCGCCGCACAGCAGCAAGAGGCGCCTGAAGGATGGCACGGATCGTTATTCTTGTAGGGACTTTGCGCATGGGCCGCTGAAGGCAGACCATCGTGGTTCCCATGCGCCCCCGAAGATGCTTCGGGGGCTTTTTGTTGGTGAGGGGGCACAGGCCCGAATGTGGATGATGGAGAACGGATGATGTCGCGGACGATGACCGGCGCGAAGATGGTGGTGCAGGCGCTGAAGGATCAGGGGGTCGAGGTGGTCTTCGGTTATCCCGGCGGCGCGGTGCTTCCCATCTATGACGAGATCTTCCAGCAGAACGAAATCCGCCACATCCTTGTCCGCCACGAACAGGGCGCCGTCCACATGGCGGAAGGCTATGCCCGCTCGACCGGCAAGCCCGGCGTCGTGCTGGTGACTTCGGGCCCCGGCGCCACGAACGCCGTCACCGGCCTGACCGACGCGCTGCTGGATTCGATCCCGCTGGTTGTTCTGTCCGGCCAGGTTCCGACCTTCATGATCGGCACCGACGGCTTCCAGGAGGCCGACACCATCGGCATCACCCGCCCCTGCACGAAACACAACTGGCTGGTAAAGGACACCGACAAGCTGTCCGAGACCATCCATCAGGCCTTCCACGTCGCCGTCTCGGGCCGTCCGGGACCGGTGCTGATCGACATTCCGAAAGACGTGCAGTTTGCCACCGGGCATTACACGCAGCAACGCGAGACCCGCGTCGATCATTACCAGCCGAAGGTGAAGGGCGACATTGAGGCCATCACCCGGCTGGTCGAGTTGATCGAGACGGCCGAACGCCCGGTCTTCTATACCGGTGGCGGCGTCATCAACTCGGGCCTCGGCGCGAGCCAGCTCCTGCGCGAACTGGTCGAGGCGACCGGATTCCCGATCACCTCGACGCTGATGGGTCTTGGCGCCTACCCGGCCTCGGGCAAGAACTGGCTCGGGATGCTGGGGATGCACGGGCTTTACGAGGCGAACCTCGCCATGCACGACTGCGACCTGATGATCAACATCGGCGCGCGCTTCGACGACCGGATCACCGGCCGGATCCCCGATTTCAGCCCGCGGTCCCGCAAGGCGCATATCGACATCGACCCGTCGTCGATCAACAAGGTCATCCGGGTCGACATCCCGATCGTGGGCGACGTCGGCCATGTTCTGGAAGACCTGCTCAAGGTCTGGAAGGCACGCGGCCGCAAGGTCAACAAGGAAGGCCTTGCGCGCTGGTGGACGCAGATCGAGAAGTGGAAGGCCAAGAAATGCCTGACCTACAAGCCATCAGACACCGCGATCAAGCCGCAGTATGCGCTGGAACGCCTTGAAGCCCTGACCCGCGGGCGCGACCGCTACATCACGACCGAAGTGGGCCAGCACCAGATGTGGGCGGCGCAGTTCCTGCACTTCGACGCCCCGAACCGCTGGATGACGAGCGGTGGCCTTGGCACCATGGGCTACGGCCTGCCCGCGAGTATCGGCGTGCAGATCGCCCACCCCGATGCGCTGGTGATCAACGTCGCGGGCGAGGCATCCTGGCTGATGAACATGCAGGAAATGGGCACGGCGATGCAGTTCCGCGCGCCGGTCAAGCAGTTCATCCTGAACAACGAACGCCTGGGCATGGTGCGCCAGTGGCAGCAATTGCTGCATGGCGAGCGGTATTCGCATTCCTGGTCGGAAAGCCTGCCCGATTTCGTCAAGCTGGCCGAGGCCTTCGGTTGCAAGGGTATCCGCTGCGACGATCCCGCGAAGCTGGACGACGCGATCCAGGAGATGCTGGATTATGATGGCCCGGTGATCTTCGACTGCCTGGTTGAGCGGCACGAGAACTGTTTCCCGATGATCCCGAGCGGCAAGCCGCACAACGAGATGCTTCTGGGCGATGCCTCGACCGAAGGCGCGATCCAGGCCGGCGGCGCGGTGCTGGTCTGACGGCAGACCCCGGGGGCACGACCGGTCGTGCCCCTCATGTTCATCAGAAAGACGAAGGCAGGGACAATGTCCGCACTCAACATCAAGAAAGGCGCGTCAAGCCATTCGGCCTATGACCTGCGCGATCCGCATTCCGAAGCGGTCGAGACCCACACGCTTGCTGTGCTCGTCGACAACGAAGCGGGCGTTCTGGCCCGCGTGATCGGCCTGTTTTCGGGGCGGGGCTACAACATCGAAAGCCTGACCGTGGCCGAGATCGACCACAAGGGCCACCGGTCACGGATCACCGTGGTCACGCGCGGCACGCCGGCGGTGATCGACCAGATCAAGGCCCAGCTCGGGCGGCTGGTGCCTGTCCACGAAGTGCACGACCTGACGGTTGACGGGCCTTCGGTGGAACGCGAACTTGGCCTGCTGAAGGTGGTCGCCACAGGGGAGAAGCGGATCGAATCCCTGCGTCTGGCCGAGATATTTCGCGCCAGCGTCGTCGATTCCACGCTGGAAAGCTTCGTCTTCGAAATCACCGGCGCGCCCGACAAGATCGACGCGTTTGCCGAACTGCTGCGCCCCCTGGGACTGTCTGAGGTCGCGCGCACGGGCGTTGCTGCATTGTCCCGCGGTTTTGCCTGATTTTTGCCACGATCAAGCGCCCTAACCTTTTCTCAATAGGCGGCGCGCATCATGCCTGCAGAATGTTGAGGACGGGGCATGAGCGAAGCGACAAAGAAAAGTGATCCCCAGGCGGCAGAGCCATCCGAGGCTCTGGCGCAGTGGCAGGCACAGGAACAGGCGGCGCAGCCTCTGGATACCGAGGTGCCACCAGCGGCAGATCCGCGGCGGGATGAATGGCGAATGCCGTCGGGCTGGTGGATTGCTCCAGCCATCGTCACAGGGATCTGGCTCTGGGTCCGGCTCTTTCGGCTCATCTTCTGACCCGCGCCGGTCGCACTATCGGCCCAGCACGATTTCCGCCTTCAGCCCGCCCAGCGTCTCGCTGTCGCTCAGCCTTAGCGATCCGCCGTGGCTGCGCACGATGTCGGCGGTGATCGACAGACCGAGCCCCACGCCGCCGCCGCGATTCTGGTTGCGCGACTGGTCAAGCCGGGTGAAGGGCTTCAGCGCCTCTTCTCGCTGATCGCGCGGAATGCCGGGGCCATCATCCTCGACCGTGAAGCGGACCGAACGTTCAAGGATCGTCACCGACAGATCGGCACGATGCCCATAGCGCAGGGCATTGCCGATCAGGTTGTCAAGCGCCCGGCGCAGCGCCACCCGGCTCAGCCGCGCCGTTCCCGCCCCCTCCACCGCAACCAGCGCCACCTGCATGCCGGTGCGGCGGTAGTCGGCAACGATCCCGCGCAGGAATTCGACGGGGTCGATTTCCTCGGCCGGATCGACCTCGGCCGAGGCCCGCGCGAAGTCGAGGAATGCATCCAGCATCCGCTGCATCTCATCGACATCGGCCAGAAGCGCCGGCACTTCCTCGTCGTCGATCATCGACAGCCCCAGCCGCAACCGCGTAAGCGGTGTGCGCAGGTCATGGCTGACCCCGGAAAGCAGCAGCGTGCGCTGTTCGATCTGCCGCTCGATCCGGTTGCGCATGTCCAGAAAGGCATTTCCCGCGATCCGCACCTCTGTCGCGCCCGTCGGTCGGTAGGGAACGGTCCGGCCGCGCCCGAAGGCCTCGGCGGCCAGAGCCATGCGCCGGATCGGTCGCAACTGGTTGCGCAGGAAGATGATCGCAATCACCGTCATCAACAGGCTTGTCGCCACCATCAGCACCAGAAGCTGATGCGGGTTGCTGGCGGAGACCTGCCCCCGGTCGAACCGCATCAGAAGCGGTCCCTTGGGAGTGTCGATCACAAGGTTGACGTTGCGCAGATCCCAGAGATCGATCGCCCGCACCCCCGGTACCAGCGTGCGAAGCCGGTCGATGATCACCCGCCCCGACAGATCGTAGAACACCCGCCGGTCCCCCGGCGCAGGCGAAAATGGCGGGATCTCGACCTGAAGCGCCAGGGGTGTTGCCGTCTGCCGTGCCGTTTCAAGCCCGGAAAGCGGGTCGGGGGCGCGGTTGAACAGGTGTAGCGCCAGCGCGATCTCGAGCGCGATGTTGTCGGTCATCTGCCGCGTCACCCCCTCGAAGTGGCGCTGCAGGAAGGTGACGGAGACCACAAGCTGGATGGCCACCACCGGCAGGATGAGAATCAGCGCCGCCCGGCCATAAAGACCGCGTGGCATCAGCCGCTTGAGCCAGTCGAACCGGAAGGTGGTGATCCGCATTTTACAAGAATAGCCGCCTTCGGCACGGATTTGAATGCAGCCATTTCGCTTGTGCAGGACCTGTGCTGCTGCCAACAATGCCGCGTTGCAGACGGAGACCGGAAATGACACCCCTGCCCGGCAAGATCTTCGAGGCCGCCCCCGGCCTGCGCGGCCTTCTGGCCGACAATCCCTCGCCGATGACGGGCCGCGGCACCATTAGCTGGATCGTTGGCGAAGGCGACGTGGCGCTGGTCGACCCCGGCCCCGAGGACGCGGCCCACGCCCGCGCCCTGCGCGAGGCTCTGGGACGCGAGCGGATCACAACAATCCTTGTCACCCACGCCCACCGGGATCACTCCGGCCTTGCCCGCCATCTGGCGCAGGAATGGCGGGCCCCCGTCCTTGCCTTCGGCGACGCGACCGCCGGCCGCTCGCCCCACATGGCGGAACTGGCCGCGCGGGCGGAGCTGCCGCAAGGCGAAGGCACCGACGCGGGCTTTCGTCCCGACGTTACCCTGGCGGATGGTGAAATCATCGAGGACCGGTCCTGGCGGCTCGAGGCGCTCCATACGCCGGGCCATTTCGGCAACCACATGTGCTTTGCCATGGGCCGGGACATTCTTTGCGGTGATCTTGCGATGGCATGGTCCACGACAATCGTCGCGCCGCCCGACGGGGATGTTGCGCAGTATCTGGCCTCGCTTCGCCGGCTTGCCGCGCGCGCGCCGGCACGGCTATTGCCCGCCCATGGCGCCGCCATCGACCGGCCCGCAGAACGCATCGCGGAACTGATCAGCCACCGCGGGCACCGCGAGGCCCAGATCCTTGCGGCACTGGCGACCGGCCCGGCCAACGCCGACACCCTGGCACTCCGGATCTACACCGATATTCCGTCCACCCTGATGGGCGCCGCCGCCATGAGCGTCCTTGCGCACCTTGTTGATCTTGCTGAACGAAACCTTGTTTCCCTCATCGACCCGCCTTCACGCCAAGCCCGGTTCGAACGCGACGCGACAAGTTGAAGATTTTGTCGCTATGCCTCTGGACGCCCCCGGCAAGCCTTGCTATAGCACCCCCCGTGTTCCGGCGTAGCTCAGCGGTAGAGCAGTTGACTGTTAATCAATTGGTCGTAGGTTCGATCCCTACCGCCGGAGCCAAAATCTCATAGAGATTACAAGATGATAAAGGCCGCCTCGAAGGGCGGCTTTTGTCGTTTTCAGGGCGTTTTGCAACGATTTTGCAACGCGGACGCCTCGCCGTTTAAACACGGGGGCTTTCGCCCCCGATGTACTACAGCAGGGTTCGCTGCGGCTCGACGGGCGACGAGTCGTGCCGAATGTCCCGAACGAGGTCGCGAAGGAATTTGTCGCGCGACACTTTGGCGTTGCTGCCGAGAGTTCGCGCCTGATGCCAGCGCAAGACATTCTGCACTGGTACCACAAAAACATCGACCACCGGAAAGCCCACGATGTCCGACAGGATGAACCCCTTGATCCCGGCCAGCTTCGCCTGAAAGCCATCCTCGTTGAACACGCGCCCTGATCCAACCTGATTGCTTGGGTTGAAGTAGACGCCCTGCCGCGTAATCGAGCGAACCTCCCACATCCCCCCATCGGGATCGAGCAGGTCATAGCCGGCACCTTCCGACGGGGCCAATTTCCAGCCGGGGTTCTCCCACATGAGCCGCCGCTCGATGATGAATGACACCCGCCGCCCGTCAGTCAAGTATTCGCGGACGTCTTTCGGCGTAACCTTGAACGCGCGGGCAAGCTCTTCCTCGTCCCAACGGAGTTGAAAACGTCTTTCCATCAAGCACTTCTCCCTGCTACCTAGGAGGAAGTGCCATGATTTCCAGCACGGATCAAGGAGCAGGCTGTGCCGCGTTTCGATGACTATCTGGTGGAGTTGCAGGAGTACTCAGGCTTGCAAGCTCGACCGCTAATTTCACCTTGGGACGCCAACATCGCTGCCGCTGCGCAAGCGGCAATCAGTCAGGCCATCCAATCTCAAGGCTACATCGGTTGGCAGATGCCAGACTTCACAGGCTCCAATCAATCTTTGGGCAACAAGGCAGCAGCTGCTTTTCTGACAAAGATTGCGCCCGCTTTCACGAACGCTTTCAGAATTGAGATGGCCCCCGGCAAGGGCTACCCAGACACCATACTGACAATTCAGGGGCAGCGGCACTTCCTCGAGTTCAAGGCAACGTCCGACTGGGATCCGAACGACGGCAATCGACGAGTCCTGACTAGGGTCTGTTGACGTTTAAGGATTCCCAAATCATCGGTTGAGTGATTCAAGGTTGCCAAATGGGAGGCAACCTTGATCCGCACGGCTCTGACTGACACTCAATGGGAAATCATCGCCCCGCACTGTCTTGGCCGGGAATGTGATCCCGGCCGCACCGGGCCCGACCCCCGGTTGTTCGTGGAGGCGGTGCTTTGGATTGCGCGCACGGGCTGCCCCTGGCGGGATCTTCCGGCGGAGTTCGGCGGCTGGAACACGGTATTCAAACGCTTCCGCAGATGGGTCAAGGCGGATGCATTCTATCGTATGTTCAGGGCCTTGGCCGAGGATGCGGATTTCGAATACGTCATGATCGACGGCACCATTACCAAAGTCCACCGGCATGGACAGGGCGCAAAAGGGGGGCTCAAGGCCAGGCCATCGGGCGTTCTCGCGGCGGTATGGCAAGCAAGATCATGGCCTTGACGGATGCTTTGGGCAACCTGATCGACTTTCGGCTTCTGCCCGGACAGGCGCATGATCTACGCGGCACCGCGGCCCTGATCGATGGCTTGTCTTGCCGCCACCTTCTCGCAGACCGCGCCTTTGACGCAAACTGGCTGCGCGAGGCCTTGTCTGCGGCGAAGATCAAGGCGGTCATCCCGCCCAAATCCAACCGTCGGTTTCCAGCCGAATTCGACAAGGAAACCTGCAAATGGCGGCACCTGATTGAGAACTTCTTCCAAAAGATCAAGGAATACAGAGGCATCGCCACCCGATTTTGCAAAACAGACACAAGCTACAACGCTCTCATCTCCATCGCCGCCACCGTCATCCGATTGAAATGAACGTCAACAGGCCCTAGGGTCTGTTGACGTTTAAGGATTCCCAAATCATCGGTTGAGTGATTCAAGGTTGCCAAATGGGAGGCAACCTTGATCCGCACGGCTCTGACTGACACTCAATGGGAAATCATCGCCCCGCACTGTCTTGGCCGGGAATGTGATCCCGGCCGCACCGGGCCCGACCCCCGGTTGTTCGTGGAGGCGGTGCTTTGGATTGCGCGCACGGGCTGCCCCTGGCGGGATCTTCCGGCGGAGTTCGGCGGCTGGAACACGGTATTCAAACGCTTCCGCAGATGGGTCAAGGCGGATGCATTCTATCGTATGTTCAGGGCCTTGGCCGAGGATGCGGATTTCGAATACGTCATGATCGACGGCACCATTACCAAAGTCCACCGGCATGGACAGGGCGCAAAAGGGGGGCTCAAGGCCAGGCCATCGGGCGTTCTCGCGGCGGTATGGCAAGCAAGATCATGGCCTTGACGGATGCTTTGGGCAACCTGATCGACTTTCGGCTTCTGCCCGGACAGGCGCATGATCTACGCGGCACCGCGGCCCTGATCGATGGCTTGTCTTGCCGCCACCTTCTCGCAGACCGCGCCTTTGACGCAAACTGGCTGCGCGAGGCCTTGTCTGCGGCGAAGATCAAGGCGGTCATCCCGCCCAAATCCAACCGTCGGTTTCCAGCCGAATTCGACAAGGAAACCTGCAAATGGCGGCACCTGATTGAGAACTTCTTCCAAAAGATCAAGGAATACAGAGGCATCGCCACCCGATTTTGCAAAACAGACACAAGCTACAACGCTCTCATCTCCATCGCCGCCACCGTCATCCGATTGAAATGAACGTCAACAGGCCCTAGTTCGCCGCTAAAGATGCGTGGACTCATTGAAGCTGGCAGTGTCGAAGACCCCCCTGCACATGCGGTCGCTACCGTGCTTTATCAGAACGGCGGGGCAATAGTGGAGGGTTTCAGGCTCGACTTTCTCGACCCAGCTTCGCCGATGAATATCAGGCTAGAAGCTTCGACCTCGCACAAGCTACTTGCGGGCGGCGATCATACAAGTTGGCAGACCCCCTAGTGACGTTGCAGTAGCACGATCCGGTTCGTGTTGGTGCCCTTCGCCCCGTTGTCCACACCCCAACAGTTCGCCGTCTTGGTGAACTCTTGGTCATTGATCATAACGCCCAGCCGCTCGAATGGCAGGCCATCGGCAGCCTTCCAGACGAGCCGCTCAAGCAGCACCTTTCCGTTGCGGACCTCGCCAACCTCGAACGCGACATAGCCGCCGGGCCGAAGGATTCGGGCTTGTTCTTCAAGGACACGATGAACCATCGCCGTCCAAGCCTCTTCGGTCTTGTGCATGTCGATAGCGACCGAGGCAGGGTCGATCCCTGCGAACCAGCAGCGCAACCAGTTGTCCGCTGCATACTGCACAATGTCGAGGAACGGGGGCGAGGTTACGGTGAGGTCAACGGAGGCGTCCGCGATGCCCGGCACGGACCATGCGGCACCTGTGTGCAGGCTAGACCGCACCTGACTTGGCGCACTGCCGTCCTTCAGAAGGGTCTTGGACTTCTTGAGTATGACCGCCGCAACGTCGCGCTCGGGGGGCTCGACCCCTAGCTTCTCGTTAATCTTGAGCTGTGCCTTGATCGAAACCGCTTGGTTCGGCGGCATGGAACGCCCCGAAAAGAATCCCGGCGAATGGCCGGAAAGACGGTTGATCGCGACCATCCGAATCCAGTCGGCCACCGGATCAACGTCGTCTGCCCCAAGCGGTGCATGTTCCGCGAGCCAAAGACGCAGTGCCTCTAGCTTCTTGAGAGTGGCCGGGTGGTAGAAGGCCAACAAGTCGTCCCGCTCAATCTCGCCCCGCGACCAGTCAATGCCTTTCAGCGTCGCCGCCACTGCGTTGAGCGAAATGGGGCGAAGCCGGGGACGCGATAGGAGGGTGGAAAGCGGGTTGACGTCATTGCCGAACGCCTGCCGCCCCATGAGGGCAGCCTGCACAGGGGTTGTCCCCCGCCCCATGAAGGGGTCGAAAACCACATCGCCGGGTTTGGTAAGCCGACCGATGAAGAATTCCGGCAACTGCGCCTTGAAGCAGGCGCGATAGGAGACCTCATGGATCGAGTGCGCCTGCCGCTGGCCCGCTGTCCAGAATTCGTTGATCAGGTAGGGGATGCCCTCGACTGCCTCGGTCACGGTCGGCTGGCCGAAGTCGTCGAACCCTCGCAGGTCGTCCATGAAGGTTTCGGACGTCGCAGCGAACTGCACCTGATCAAACATCGAAAGCTGGTTCATTGGCGATTCCCGGTCGTTCCTGATCTGTCTTATCTCACCTCGCCGCCAAGTACAAGGTCTAGTCGGTGATCGCGGCAAGGTTAGCAGGGGTAGGCCGAAAAAGAAACCGCGACCAGAACAATCTGCGGTTGATCGCCGCCGTGGGCGGGTACTAGTGAACGTGTCGTTCCGGGATTGTTCCCGTGACCCATCAACGGAGTGACACAGATGACCGACACCAAGAAAATCACCGCCGCCGAACACCACCTGCTCGTGGCCTTCGCCCATTGCGAGAACACACCCCTGAACGGCGCGCCGATGCAGGCGCAGCAGCCGTCCGACCTATCCACTTGGGTTTGGCTCGACGACCGCAAGGTAGGCGACATGACGACGGCGCAGAAGAAAGGTGTTCTCGCCTCGCTGGTGAAAAAAGGCCTCGTGACCGTGACGCCCGACAGCGACGGCGACCTGATCGGCTGGACGGATGCCGGGTTCGCCCGGCTGAAAACGATCCTGGGCCAACCGCTGCCCGCGCTGACGGCCCAGAAGGCCACGCAGAAGCCCACCAAGGGCAAGCCTGCCAAGGCCGCTGCACCTGCGCCCAAGGCCGCCCGCAAGCCCGGCATGGACGTGATCTTGTTCCTGCCCGCCGACGCCCAGAAAGAGCCGCGCCCCGGCACTAAGCGCGCGGCCATCCTCGACATGCTGCGCAAGCCCGCAGGCACCACGGTCGAAGAAATCGCGGCGGCTACTGGCTGGTCCCGTGCGGTCGCCCAAAGCGGCCTCTATGTCGATGTGAAGGGCAGCGGCTGGGGCGTGGAGCGGCGTGAAGGTCGGCTGCACCTGCTGCCCGAAGGGGCGAAGTGATGCTTTGGTGGCGGCACCCTGTGCCGTCCCACCGCCCTTACCCGCTCGTGCTGCGCCAGGAATGGCGCTGCGACATTCCGAACCCGAGGCTGGGCCGGAAGCGCGCCCTCGCCATCTTGGCCGCCGCGAAGCCGACGGCTCGACCGAAGCCATGGAGAGCAGCATGAGACCCGTGGAAGACGTCGCGGACGCCGTGATCCTCCGGTGGCCTAAGCCCTTGCCGTCACCTGAGGCGAAGCCGACATGGAAGCAGCGCCTATCTTGGCTGGCCTTCCCGCTTTGGGCCTTGCGATTGTGCGCTGAGATGGTCGGATGGCTCGCCTTTTTCGGCTGGGCCACGATGTGATGAAAAGGCGACGGCCGGTCCACCTAGACCGGCCGTTACCATGTCACGCGGCCAGTGCCACCGTGCCGAATGCCAGCGCGTCGCTGATGTACTTGCGCAGGGCTTCCAACTCGCCTCGGATGTCTTCGTCGAGAACGACATACCTGAGTGCGCGCGTCTGCTGGTCTTCGCGCATGTCGATGGCGTGATCGCGGACCCGCAGCACCACCGAGCGATTGAAGGAACAAAGGTCCGGCTTGGTCGTCAGGATCGACGCGACGAGTGCAGATGTCTGGTCTCCGTCGGTCATCTTACAGCTCCTTCCGCGACAGATAGATTTCCTTCATGGCCGCGTCGGCCTTCAACCGCGGCAGAAGTTGCAAGGCCAGCTTCTCAGCCAAGAAGATTCCGTTCCGGTCGTTCGAGATCACGGCATGGGCCAGCTTGAGAGCGAGCCGCTTCGTGACCTTGCCACGGCAGCGCAGCGCAAGTTCGACTTCGAGCGCATTGCTGAGGTCATTCGTCTTGACCGGAAGCGTGGTAGGAACCGCCATGGGGCGGAAATGTGCAGTTTCGGCATGTTGCATCTTGGATGACTCCTTCGCGATGCGGGTTTCTCAGTCTCGCCACATTCCTGATGAACATGGCGATGACCCCTTTTCGCACTTTGGAATCATGGAAGCTGTTGAGCAGAATCCCGACGATCTCAACGAGATCGCAGACGCCGCCCGAACGACCCACGGCGATGCCCGAGACGCTTGGCGCGTGATCGGTGAATGTCTCGCAGAAGGTGCGGACCTGCCCGATTGGGTGACGGGGTATTTGCAGGACGCATCCGCAAAGGTCGCGCGCATAGCGGCCCTCGACGAAGTTGCAACGGCGCTTGGCTTCTACCCGGAATCGGTTGACGTTCAGACCAAACCCAAAAAGGCGATGTGGGACAGCCTCACCGTGTTCTCGGTCATCGCAGGTTGGCGGCGCGAAGCGCGCAACGACGGAAAGAAGCTGTCTCTGGCTGACTGTTTCGAGCGGTATGTGATCGAACGCCTGAACGACCGCGACCACGAAGAAACGGTGAAGACGGCCTATTACCGAGGCAGGGCAATCGCCGAGGCGGAGATAGGCTTGCTTGATGCCCTTGAAGCGCGCTAGCGATAGGCGGTTCGACGGTCGCGCCCTACCAGCGGTGCGTAGCGGGCGGGAACCCCGCGCGCTGCGCGGCTCTCTGCGTCGCTTGCGGGGTTCATTGGGCGATGGCCCATCAGGAAAACACGATCACCAAGAGCGCGACAACGATCCCTGCCACAATGGCGGATTCTGTCGGGGTCAAAACCAGCCGCGCAACTTGTGTTGCCCGACGACCTGCTGCCCGAGGTATTGGGTTGCGAACGCGCCGACGATCAGGGCAATGCCAAGGTCGCCGTGCCCTGCGGCAGAGCGGCTTTGGGTGATGATCTGGTTGCCTGCCGCTGTCGTCTGCGTCGTGAAGGATGCCAAATCCTGCTCGATCTCCGCCCGCAACGGCAGGTCATGCGCGAAGCGGATTTCCCCGGCAGCGAACAGGACGGCAAGGTTCTCGATCATGAAGGTTTTGCCCGCGTTGACGTATCGCCCCTTCCGCGTCCAATCCTGACCGCCCGTCATCTGCACGGCCTTGTGGTCGATGTTCTGATCCCAGAGCATGTCCGACACGACGCGCCCGATGGACGTGCCGTCGATTGCCAACTCCGACTTGCCGCCGAAGGGCGGCGCGTTGGTCAGCCGGATCAGGTGATCCACGACCGCGACATAGGACACGCCCCGGAAGCGGTCGGCATAGACAACCGTTCGGTTGCGCGGCCCGACGATCACCGTGCCGTCGTCCACAATCGGCAACGCCTCGTCCTTGATCACGACCACGGCGGAATAGTCGTTCGCCTGCCCCAAGTCGGCGGCGATCTGGAAGCGGGAATGTCCAGTGACCCGAGGGATAGCGGGGTCTTCGTGTGTCTGATTGACCACGCGCCCGTCGGGCATATAGATCAGGTCGAGTTTGGGGATCACATGCGCGGACATATCGCGTCCTCCTGCGGATTGGTGGCCTGCTCGATGGCCGAAAGATCGAAGTAGCTGGTGCCGTCGCTCAGGAATTCCCCAAGCACCTCCTGACGGAAGCGCGTGGCCGAAAGCTGCTGCCGCAGCCGTTCGACGCGCGAGGCAAGCCGGGGGATCGACGTGCCGGGCACGGTGATGCGGTGGATGCCGTCATTCGGCTTCCGTTCGAGGAATAGGCGGGCGAAGAAGTTGTTTCGGCCAGCAGGGGTGGACGCGTAAACCACAACCCCGTCGTCGGTGAGCATCGGCAGCAGAGCGGTGATGATGGATTCATCGTCCTGAATCCAAGCGGCTTCATCGACCAGCAAGCGCGAAGCCGTGTAACCCCGGATCGTCGCGCCCGACGCGGGCACAGCGATGAACCTGCCACCCGTGTTGCACTCGATCTCGGATTGCGTCCCGCGTTCCACGATCAGGTCGGTGGCGCGCAGGTAGAGTTGCACCTTCCGCGTCAGTTCGCGCACCTGCCGTTCCGCAGGGCACAAGGCAATCGTCGTGCCGCCCGCCTGCAACTCCCGCACCCCCATCGCGGCCAGCGTCGAGGATTTGCCCGCCTGACGGCAGATGTTGAGGGCGAGGGTCGATGCCGTCGAAGTCAGCGCCTCGACCTGATACCACTCGGCTTCGGTCGCAGAAGGCACCTCCTGACGCAGGAAGTGCAGCATCTGCGCGCCGGGGTCGAGGTCGCGTTCGACCTGTTCGCACCATTGCCGGAAACCGTCAAATGCCAACGCCCGCGTCCTCCCGCGTCACCGACAGGACGTGATGGCGCATCCGCCGCAGGAGCGGTTCGCGGGCCGCAGGCACCTCGTCGCATACCTCTTGCAGGATGGCGCGCAGCGTCACCCATTCCTTGCTCTCGGCAAGCGTGACGTTGACGGTCAGGGCGGTGGCGAGCTTGCCCTGCATGGTGGCAATGTCGCGCAACACCTTGCGCAATCCCTCCATCGCAGCCAGGGCGAAAGCGTCGTCCTCGTTCGCCTCGGCCTTGGTGATCAGCTTTTCCACCCGACGAGCCAAAGACTCGTAGGTGTTGCTGACGTCCATCCGATCTTGGTTGATCACCTCAGTGTCCGCCTCGACCTGACGGATACGCTGCTCCGCCATGATCGAGCGGCGCATTTCCTCGGTGATCTTGCTGTCCCGATAGCGTTGGATGGTCGTGTAATCGACGCCGATCCGCTTCGCGATTTCGGTCAGGGTGCGCCGCCCAAGCACAATGTCTTTGATGATCTCCTGCTTGTCGGGGCGCATGTCGATGACCGCGCGCCGACCGCTGTTCTTGTTGCCGCCTTGCATTTCAGGAGACTCCTGCGACTTGCGTTGCAGGGCGAATTGGCCGGGCGTTATCGTCCGCATACCAGAGGACGCGCGCCCGAAGCCGTTCCCATTCCGCAACGGAGAAGTCAGTCAGATGATCATGAACGCGATTTGCCGCCTTCACCCCCATGCCAGCCGCGAGCAGATCGCCGCGAACCTCGCCAAGCTGGATGCCGTTGAGGTGCAGTTGCATCGCCTGAGCAAGGGCGTGGATCAGGGCGGTGGTCGTACTGACTGAGGCGTCGATCTTCTCGACCCCGAAGCGCGTCACGACGGAAAGCCCATCGCGCAGGACAATGACCTCGTCCTCCACCCCCATGCCGATCACGGCACGGTAGGCGAAGTCGAGGCAAGCGCGGTCTTCACTGCTCGCTTTGGGCATTGGCCGCGGCCTCCATCATCTCGAACTTGGTGCGGGCATGGGGCGGCAGGTCGTCGAGGGAGTTGAAGGTGCGCACCCGGAATCCCTCGCGCTCCGCAGCAAGGCGGCGCTGCACGATGCCTTCGCCCGTCTGCATGTCGGCCCGCAGATAGCGCACCATTTCGTGGCGGTCGTCGAAGGTGAACACCTTGGACTGCATGACCTGCGGACGGTCGGTGTTGCGGATGGTCGGGTCGATGCCATCTTCCGCGATGATCAAGGGCACACCACGAGCGGCAGCGGCTGCTTTCGCCTCGCGGTATTTCTGCGGATTTCGGGCGCTTTCACGATCAAGGACGTAGGCGTTGCCGTTGTCGCCCTTGCCGGAGGCGAGGCGCACGGACCCATCCGGTTGTGCGACGAGGTTCAGGGTCTCGCGGCGGCGGTCACGCTCTTGCTGGTCCAGCTTCTCGAAGATGGTGTCCGCTTTGGCCGCGCGTTTGGCGTCCTGCACCTCATCCAGAAGACGGGTGTTGTGCTTGCGGATGCCGTCGAGGTCGGCTTGCTGCTTCTGCACGGTATCCGTGAGGGCCGTGACTTGCTCCATCAGAGCCTTGATTGCGGCGGTCGTATCATCAGGCATTTGGTAGTCCTTTCCAAAGAAAAATGGGGCGCGGTTTGCGCCGTGCCCCAAGTAGTGTGGAAAGGGAGACAGCGCCGCGTCTTACCCTGATTTTCGTGTCCGCTCGGGAGAGCCGCAATTCGAGAAGCAGGTAATTAGGCGGTGAGCGCGGGCTCTTTGAGGTAGAGGCGCAGGCACGCTTTGGGGCGGTGTTCGGTCAGCCGTTCCCCGCGCGATGACCACAGGACGTCGCAATGGGGCAGTGCTGTTTGCAGCAGGGTCACGGCGTCTTCGGTGGTAATGCTGAGGTTGTAGAGGGCATTGAAGCCGTTGCGGTGGGTTTGGCACAGAGTCCAGATCAGTTGCCCCGTCTTGCTGTGGAAGCGAGGCAGAGGGCCGAGGATGCCGGAGACTTCGCCATCTGCCCAAGGGCGAGAGGCAACGAGGTGGCCTGACTGCGACAGATGGAAGGGGTCGTCAGGGATGAACAGGTCAATGTCTTGGGGTTCGATGGTCGGGCGGGTGATGGGTGCGGCAGGAGGGGGCGGTGGGCGTTTGATCGAAGGTAGGCGCGTGGGGGATGTCGGGGATGCCTTGGGGGCGGTTGAGGTGGCGGGGCGTAGGAGCGCCCAGCGTTCGCGGGCACGGGCAAGGGCGACGCCTCGCATGTCCGGTGGGTTGATCTCGCCGTCGAGGATCTTCCGAACGCGCGTGGCGAGTTGGTCGCCGTCCATGTCGAGGCAGGAACACCAGCGGTTGCGCCAGTGGGCGGCATGGCCCGCGCGGTCGGTCAGGAAGCGGATGGCTTGGGTGGCGATCATGTCCGCTGACTCGCCCTCACGGGCAGCGGTCGCGCCCATGTCACTGAATGCCTGAGCGACGACGGCAGCAGCCAGCCGCCGCTCAGGGGTCATCACGCCCATCGGTCAGGCGGCGAGCGTCGTGCCGATGGAATGCACCCAGCGCCACGGCAGGTCGATGTGGCCGTAGGTCGTGGTGATGCGGATGCCGCTGTCGGTCGGATACGCCTGATAGCTGGGGGCGTTGTCCACGGGCGCGGTTGAGGGGTCGGTCAGCAGAGCAAGCAGTTGATCGCCAAGGTTGGCCGCGCCTTCGATGCGCAGGTTGGCGGTCGAGTTGATGCCGTTGACGACGATGGTGGCAATGCCGCCATTGAGGCTGGCTGAGAAAGTCATGGGGATGATCCCTTTCAGGCGGCACGGGCGACGTGGGCGCGACCCAGCGCCGCGTGATCGAAACGGCACCCACGACATGACGTAACATCTCGCTTCGGGGAGTTGGACGCGACTTTGGGTAGAGTGGGCGGGGAATGAGGTGGCGGTCACTGCAAGGATAAGCGATTTATGTCACCAATGCTGACACACTTTGCCCAGTCATTGCGATGGCAACTGCCCGCTGTTGCAAAGCGCGTTGCAAACCAAGACGTGCGCGGCAGCGATGAAGCGGCAACCATTTATGCTCCAAGTGGTTTTTGCGACGGCTCACCGACCGAATACTTGATCATCAATCAATTGGTCTCGTCTGCCGAGGGCAGTTGCGACCAAGTCGCAAGGAAACAGGGGAGATTTCGGGGGAAGATCACCGACCGCCGATCACGCCTGCACGGTCGCCTGTGTCACCCCGGCAACCTGACACAAACCCGACACGCGAAAAACGCTGCAATTTCAACCCAATGTCAGGTGTGTCAGTTGTGTCAGTATATAAAAGTAGTAGAAGCAACCCGTCATGCCACGACGTGCCAACATGCGCGCTGCTCTGCTAAGTGACCCACGTCACAGACGACACACCTGACACGTTTCCGTCTAACCGCTTGTCGCTGAAACAAAAAAGGCGTGTCAGGTTGTTTCGCCCAACCTGACACGCCCCGATGCACTGACACGCGCCTATGCGTCAGGCGGCTGCCATGCCGACCATCCGCGCGTATGTTCGAGGCCGAAGTCGTTCGGCTCGTAGGACACCCCGTCGTCGTCCTCGCCATAGGCGCGAAGAGTGATCCGCGACACCGCCGCCCTGAACTCGGCGAGCGTGCCCATGTCGAAACCCCGCTGCCGCGTTTCCATCAGCGGCGTGACCGATGCCCGGCCATCCGAGTCCGTGTAGGAGTGCAGCCGTTCGAGGTATTGCGCCTTCCGCGACTTCTCGGCCTGTGGCAGCAGTGCAGTCGCCCGAAGCGCGATTTCCTCGGGGGACATGCTGCGCCCGCCTGCCTTGTGGACGAGATCGGTCAGCGTCTTGTTCGACAGGATGCCCGACGCCTTGGTGTCATGCGGGCAGATGCCATTGACCGCGATTTCATGCAGCACAGCGACCACGGGATCAGAGGCAACCTTGTCCGACGCCTTCGCATCCGTGCCGTGGCCATAGGTCAAGGCGCGCGTGTCCACAGGGTAATCGAGCAGGTATCGCAGGACGATGCCCGGTCCATCATCTGACCGCATAAAGGTGTGATAAGGTTCCCAGTAGTCGTATGCCGCCTGCTGCCCATCCGCCGTGGTCATGTCGAACGGCTGAGACACCTCGATCACAGTCCAGCGCCTGTCGTCAAAATCGACATGCACGGCCTGCTGCTCATTGGTGGTGGCAATGATGCGGTGGACATTCTTCGCCTGAATGGTCGCCTTGAACTTTTCCTCGTAAGTCCAGGACGGCGACGAGATGAAGGATTTCAGCTTTGCCGCCGTCTGTTTCGATCCGTGGAAAATCGACTCCTCGCAGGCAATGAAGGTCGCGCCGAAGATGGAACGGTTGAACTGCGAGAACAGCCGCTCCGACTCCTGCACCTTCTTGACATACCGCTCGCCAAAGATCGGGGTCAGGATGCGCTCTTGCAGGAACGACTTGCCGCCGCCCTGCCGCCCGCGCAACGCGATGGCCGTCGGCGGCGACGGCTCGGTCGGATGCTGAACGGCATGGGCAAGCCACATCGTCACCCAATGCGCGAGTCCCTTATCGCCCGAGCAAAGCACCTCAAGGATGTACCGCTCGAAGACCGAGGCATCGCCGTCCTTCGGGGCGACAGCAAAGCCGCGCCACACGTTGTAGGCAGGCCCATCGTAATCCACGGGTTCGCAGACCACGCCAGCAAAGCGGGCATGATCGGGGTCGCGCAGCCACAGGTGAGCAAGAGGCAAGACCGACTTGCCCAAGCGGACGACCTGATCCGAAGTTTCGTCGAACAGCGCCTCCTTCTTGAACGTGGTGAACTCGGGGGCGGATTTGTCAATATACTCGACCACCCCGTTGATCGTGATCTTGGACCAGCGGCGGTTGAACTTCTCGACCATGCGATAGTGCAGCGAGGTAGGTGTGCCCTTCTCGCGCCGCTTGGCCGATTTCAGCAGGTTCGCGATCTCTGCTTCGGGCAACGGTCCGTCCACGAAAAGGTCGTGGAAATTCGCGTCACCGTTCAGGCGGCGGATTTCGGCGTCCATCTCGGTATCCGGCCAGCCGCGCGACTGCATGGACATGGCGATGCGCAGCAGCAGATCATTGCGCCCCTTCGGATCGTCGGGGATGCGATAGCCAATGTCCGAGGCGTCGAGCGTCGGGGTGGCGTTCGCGATTTCGCTGACCACCTGCGCGGACACGCGGCAACGCTGGTCGATATGGCTGAGAAGGCCAAGAACGCCGCTTTCGTCCGCAGGCATGATGCACTGCTCGTCGTCGATCAGCCAGACACACTCTCGCAACTGCCCATTGATCGGCAGCCAGACGGCTGTCGGTTCATTGTCGGGCGTCACGACCGTCTGGGTTTCCTTCGGGAAGATTTCGGTCTTAGCCTGCACGGCTTTCGGCAGGCGTTTCCGAAGGGCCACGAGGTATTGGTACATCTGCTTCGCCGGGATCGGTTCATCGACGAAAACCACGATATGCACACCGCGCGACTTCGTGCGAAAGGCGGCGCAGCGGGTGCGCAGCCGTTCGCGCAAGGCCATCACGTCGTCCTCAGGCATGTCGTACCAATCGACGTCAAGCACGCCCCAAGAGCATGTGCTGTCCGCCTTCACAGGGGCGACGCCCACAGGCATACCCCCGTCAATGTGCCGTGCGACGAGATCGACGGAGAGCGCGTTGTCCACGGTGATCGGTTTGCCGTTGACCTTGCCCTTCTTGTCGGTGGTGGTCTGGCCGTGCAATTCGATGTGCCGCTTCTCGTAGCCATCGAACAGGCGGAGCATGATGCCCGCCGCAGTGGGTTGGTTTGGAATCTGGTCCATCACTCATTCAGGATGGACCTGCCTTTGCCGGTTCAGCGCCGTGCCGATCTCGCGTATAAGCGAGTTATCCCAATACGACCCGATGCGCTGAACCGACGGGGGCAGGTCTCAAGCCTGCCCCCCAACTTCTTTGCGCTTCGCCCATTCCATGACGGAATGCAGGTCATAGCGCACAGAGCGTTCCGAGAAGTGAATGACCGGGGGCGCATCGCCTTTGCGCTTCCACTCGTAAAGCAACGCCTCGGAAATACCGAGGAAGTCGCACAGTTGGCGAGCGGTCATCAGACGGGGGAATTTGAGCCGGGTTTCCAGCTCTTCGATGCGCCACTCAAGGGCGCGCAGTTCGGATTCGGACATATCAACGGTTCCTTGTCTGTCCAGTCTGACAGTCGGAAACCCTCCGTTGATATTCGCTGGTTCGGGTCCTCACTCGGGTCCGCTTCCAGCGCGGCGCTCCCCGAGATATGCTGGTGCCCCCACATGGGCGCGACGGTCTCACGACGTTGCCTTGGCACATCTGCAACGTAGTGCAGCTAGGATGTCGCTTCAAGATTGGAAGCAGGTGTTGCCTTGATACGCGCGAGATACACCTTCTCGATGTCTTCGACGGCGCGGCGGTTGCCCATGCGTTTCAGGTATTTCATCAGCATGTCGCTGCCTGCACCTGCCTTCTTGTCGCCGCGCAGGAAGTGCGCGACGTAGTCGGGCAAGAACGCCTCGGCCGACGCCTGCATGAAGTGTCGCCGCCCGTCATGGGGCAGAAACACGCGCTCGCGTTCGCCCTCGTTGTTACCCTCGACCTCGATAACAGCGAAGGTGCCCTGTGGGTCCGTGATGTAGCCAGAGGCCGAGTTGGCCGGGAATACCCAATCGCTGCCGTTCTGACGGATCGCCTTTAGCAGGTCGATCACCGTATCCATCACGGGCAACGTCCGCGCGAGACCATTCTTCATCTTGGTCAGGTGGATCGTTTTGTTCTGCAAGTCCACCTGATCCCACGACAACGACCGCACGTTCTCCGACCTGATGCCCGTCAGGAACATGACGGCAACCGCCGTGCCGACGATGATATTCTGCTCCCGCCGTGCCATGATCGCCTGCCACATTGTGGACCAGTCGTCTGGATCGAGACCGTGCTTGCGGGCGACGATGGACCACTGCGCCTCTGTCTCGCCGCTCTTGGCAACCCGCGTCTTCTTCTGTGCGACTGGGTTCGTGACAGGGGCGAAGTTGAAGGCGTTGCCGATGCCGATGCGCACAGCGCGCGCCGTCGCCTTCTTGCCGTCAGCCATGAGGCGGTTGAGGACGGCCTGCACGTCGGCAGAGGTGACGTCAGCGACGTTGCGGTCGAGAATGTCCTTGGCGTGCATTTCAAGCTGGCGGGTCATGCGCTGGCGATGATCGTCAGACATACCTCCCTGCGCCTGCGACGTGTCACACCAGAACGTCCACCCCTCCCGCACGGTCTGAATGTTGCTGCTGGCGACCTCGGTCTTCGTGTCACCCTTCGCCATCGCTTCCGGCGCGGACAACGCCGGGAAGTCACCGACCTTGATCGACTTGGTCGTGCCATCGACGCGGCGTTTCACATACCAAGTGCTCTTGGTCTTGCCGACGTTCAGGTAGAGGCCGGCGAACTTCGTGTCGGTGTGGCGGTACATGCCGGGGGCGGCTTTGAGCAGCCGCGCGGGCTTCGTGAAGTCGATGGTCAGGGTCATCAGGGGCACTCCGTTTTGCAACGTTTTGCAACGCCCGTAATCACTAACATGCACTTTGGTGGCGTGTAAACCGATTGATTAGCGTTGCAAATGTGCCTAACCACTTGTTTTCACTATAACCATGCAGTACCCTGCACCATCCTCATAAATCTACTTGCTTGACTGTTAATCAATTGGTCGTAGGTTCGATCCCTACCGCCGGAGCCATAATCTCTCAATAAAATCAGAACTATAGGCAACAAGTCGCTTAAGGCGGCCTTTCGCCTTTTGGCCTGAATCGCCACGGAGTCGCCACCGTGAGCACGATTCAGCGGGGCGCGGAATTGCGCGGCAAAGGCTGCCCGGCCCGCCAATACACCAACAAAACGCCCGTTCTTCCCCGCACGTGCCCGATTGTCGCCCAGATCAGGCGGCACATGGAAACAAAGGCTCGCGTTTGCGGTGGATTGCCCCGGCACTCTCGCGCTAGAGTTGAGCCACTGGGCAGGCTTGGAGAAAGAATTTGAGGGTGAAGGCATTTCTGAAGGGTTTGGGCATCGTTTTCGCCCTCATGGTGGTGGGGATGATCGTCGCAGTGACGGCACCGCAAATCGGGCTTTGGGTCGGGCTTGCGTTCCTCGTGGTGCCTCTGGTCGCCCTGTTCAAGCCGCTTCCCGGCCCACAAAGAGGTCGTGGCGCACCACCACCCCCAGCTTGCGCATCGCCAGCCCGGTTCGCGTAACTCTTCCTTGTGCAGAGCTTCGCCGCTCACGAAGTCTTGGGCGCGGACAAATCGCTCCGCCATCGGCACCGAGGCGAGTTCCAGCAGCATGGGAATGCCGTCATGCGTGCTGTCCTTTCCGATGCCGCTCTTGGCGACAAGGATCTGGCCGCCCGTGACCTGGTCTTCACCCGAGAGATGCGCCTGAAGGGCGCCAAGTCGCGGTTCGCGAACGCCGCCACCGCACTCGCCCACTGGAGCGGCACGTCGGACACTGGCCTGCTCACCTATCGCGGAACCAGCCCCGTATATCCCCGGCCACCGAGGCGACAGCCCCCAACGCAAAGATCAGGGGCTGTGCATGTCAATCGAGGGTTTCTATTCGAAGGCGCTTGCCGGGTAGAACTTCAGGTCAACCCACTTGCCGTCCTTCGCCTCCTGGATCGAGTAGGATCCCGCCGGCGTGCCGCTCTTGTCGAAGGCCAGCGGGCCGGACGCGCCTTCGTAGTTGACGTCCTTGCCGGCCGCGATCGCTTCCTTTCCGGCGGCAAAGGTGCCGACCGGCTCGCCGCCGTCAGCGATGTCGCGGATCACCGCGTTGATCCCCTCGCCAGTGCAGGCGTCGGCCTTCTCGAGCGAGAGCGCGACGAGGTTTGCCATGTCGAAGGAGTTCGCCGCGAACGGCCCCGGCGCTCCGCCGTTCTTTTCCTTGAAGAGGGTCTCGAAGGCCTTGAACTCGGGCAGCGATCTGTCGGATGAGGCGAGCTCGACATAGGCGCGGTCGTTGAGATACTGCGCGCCCACGGCATCAAAGACCTCGGGCACGGCCAGGTCGGCGGTGAAGAGCCATTCGCCCTCGAACCCACCGGCGGTCGCCTCCTTGATCACGGTGACGCCGGATTCCTGCCCGCCAGCCAGGTAGATCGCATCGGGCGCGTTGGCGAGCACCGAGACGAGTTCGGCCTGATAGGATGGCTGGCCGGGGTTGTAGACGATGTAGTCGGTCAGCTCGATGCCCGAGGCTTCCAGCTTGGCCTTGGCCACCTGCGCGGGCGAGATCGTCGATTCCTCGTTCTGGACGAGGAAGGCAACACGCTTGTAGCCCTTTTCACTGAGCCAGAGGCCCGAGGCCGCCCCGTCGCCGAGGTCGGATGAGACGGTGCGGTAGACATAGTCGCCGCCCGTTTCATTCAAAGTGATCGTGCCGGCATAGGGCGACATCAGCACCGTTTTGGTGCGCTTGGCCAGATCGACGAGTGCGACCATCTCGCCCGATGTCGGCCCGACTACCGCCACGGCTCCCTCGCTCTTGATCATCTTGGTCGCTTCGCGGATCGCGACCTCGGGGTTGCCGCCGGTATCGGCCACGACCGCACGGATGGTGCCGCATTTCGTGCCGCCAGCGGCATTGACCTCAGCCACGCCAAGTTCCACGCCCCCCGCGACGATCTTGCCGAATTCGCCGAGTTCGCCGGTCAGAGGCACAAGGATGCCTATCGTCACCTCTTCGGCCTGCGCCGCGAGCGGAGCCACGGCCACCGCCCCCGCGAGCAGGGTCGAGCAGAGCAGAACGCTCCCCATCCTCGTCGCCGTATTCGTCTTCATCACAAACCTCCCTTTTTTTGTTGTCAGACGTGAACCTGAAGCAGAACCTCCTCAAGCCTCCCCGGCGCGAGCAGCGACCGCGCCTCGACGGTCTCGGAGTTCCGGCCGGCGTCGATCACATAAGCGGTGCCGGATACGGCAAGGATCTTCTCGGGATTCTGCTCGACGACCCAGACGACGCCCATGCCCTCTTCGGCCAGTTCCCGCACCCACGACACGATGCGGTCGACGAAGATCGGGGCCAGCCCCGCAGTGGGTTCGTCAAGAATGAGAATGTCGGGGCCCGCGACCAGCGCCATGGCGATGGCCAGGGTCTGGCGTTCGCCGCCCGAAAGGGTGGACGCGGCCTGATCCGACCGCTCGCCGAAGATCGGGAACCGCCGCAAAACCTCAGCGATGCGCTGTCCGGCGCCCTCGAAGGCGAGCGACGCGGCGCGCAGGTTGTCGCGTACGCTCAGCGCGGCGAACACGTTGCCTTCCTGCGGGACGAAGCCGATGCCCTCCTTGCAGATCGACAGCGCCGATTTACCGACCAAGGAATTGCCGCGATAACGGATGTCGCCGGCCATCACCGGCAGATGCCCGGCGATGGTCTTCATCAGTGTGCTCTTGCCCGCACCGTTTGGTCCGAGCACGGCCGTGATCTCGCGCGGCGACACCGTCAAGTCGATCCCGTGCAGGATCTGAACCTTGCCGTAACCCGACTTCAGCCCGCTGACCTCAAGCTGCATGTTCCGTCCCCAGATAGGCGGTGATCACCTTCTCGTCGGCCTTGATCTCGCTCGGCGTGCCTTTTGAAAGCAGCTGCCCGTTCTGCAGGACCACGACCGAATCCGCGATCTGAAGCAGGAAATGAAGGTTGTGCTCCACTACGATCAGGGTCCGGCCCTCGGCGTGCAGATCAACGAGAATCCGGCTGAGCTTTGCCTGGAGGCTGGGATCGACCCCGGCTGTCGGCTCGTCCAGAAGCAGTATCTTAGGGTCGCGCACCAACTGGCGCGCAACCTCGAGCATCCGCAGTTCGCCTCCCGAAAGATTGCCCACGCAGTCAGCCACCCGGTCGGCGAGCCCGACCCGGGCGAGGACCGCCGCCGCCTTGTCGCGCAGGGCGCGCTCGTCCGCCCGCCAGCGCCCGAAGACTGCGGAACCAATCGTTTCGCCGCTGTTGTCGGCACCGACGATCACGTTGTCGAGCACCGAAAGCGACGAAAAGGCGCGCGGGGTCTGGAAGGTGCGGCCGAGGCCGAGCGCGGCGATCTGCGGGGCGCGAGCCCGCGACAGGTCCACCCCGTCGAGCACGACCGCCCCCGAGTCCGGCTTCAGAACGCCCGAGATGAGGTTGAACGTGGTCGACTTGCCGGCGCCGTTCGGGCCGATCAGGCCCAGGAACGTCCCCTCCGGCACAGCAAAGCTAAGGCCTGCGTCGCCACCTACGGCCTTCAGGCCGCCGAAGCGCTTGATGACTCGGTCCATCACCAGAAGATCGCGTGTCATGCAGTCTGCTTCCTCTTGGCAAGTACTTCGAAGGGTTGCCAGCGTAGAATAAGGATGAAGAGGAGGCCGGTGAGCACATCCTCGGCCGCTGCGGCGATTTCGGCCGCGCGGATTGATTCGAAGGGAATCGCGCGGATCAGTTCCTGGAACCCGACCAGCGCCATCGTCCCCGCAACCGCGCCGTGCAGCGTCCGTTCCCCGCCGAGCACCAGCGCGATCCAGACGAAGAAGGTAACTTCGGCGGTGAAGAGGTCGGGGCTGACCAGCGTGGTGATCATCGCGTAGAGCGCGCCGGCGAAGCCAATCGGGATGGCCGAGATCACGAAGACCTGGAAGCGCAGCCGCGGGATGTCCTTGCCGATCGCCTCCGCCGCCGTCTCGTCGTCGCGGATGGCGTCTATGGCGCGCCCGTAGGGCGAGGCCAGAAGCCGCCGGAATGCCAGCGCCGTCACCAGCATCAGGAGAAAGGCCGCGCCGGCATAGGCATAGCCTTCGGACAGGCCGATGCCCGCCGGATCGGGCCGTTCGACATTGGCCAGCCCGACGGTGCCGTTCCCGATGCGCCGCTCGTTAACAAGCAGCGAGTGCAGCATCTCGGCGAAGGCGAATGTGGTGAGCGCGAGGTATTCGCCCCTGAGCCGGAGCGTCGGCCGGCCGGTGAGGAAGGCGAAGGCCATTGCTGCAAGGCCGGCTGCGATGAACCCCGCCCACCACGGGGCGCCAAGGCCGAAGAGATACTGGTCGAGGCCCTTCGGCGGCTGCTGCGTGACGATCGCGTAGGCATAGGCGCCGGCCGCAAAATAGGCGACGACGCCGAAGTTGATCATGCCGCCGCGCGCATACTGCAGGTTGAGCGACAGGGTCAGCACCGAGAACAGGCTGCCGAACATCACGATGGTGAGGAATATCTGCATGGCGATCAGGACCGCGCTTTGCCCGACAGCCCTTCGGGTCGGACCAGAAGCGCCAGGATGACGACAAGAAAGGCGATCAGCGGCCGATAGCCGGCCGGGATGAAATAGACCGACACGTCCATGGCGATGCCAACGATCAGACCGGCGACGATCACGCTGTAGAGCGAGCCGAGACCCGCCAGGATCGCCACGGCGAGGATCTGGAGTATCTGGTTGAAGGCGATGTCAGTCGAAAGCGTCGCGATCAGCGCCAACATCACGCCCGCCAGCCCGGCAAGCCCAGACGACAGCAGCCAGGTGGCGCGCGAGGTCTGACGGACGTCTATCCCGCGCGAGGCCGCGAGTTCAGGATTCGCCGACATCGCCCGGATCGCCAGCCCGGTCCGGGTGCGGTTCATGAAGAGCGCGAGCGAGATGCCGGTGAGCGCGGCGAGCGCCACGACCGCCATCTGGTAGTCCGTGATACGTAGCCCGAAGGCCTTGTAGGTCGTCGCCAGCGGAACGTCGAGCGACCGAATTCCGGTGCCGATGATCGCGTGCATGACCCCGGCGATGACATAGGCGACGCCGACCGAAGTGATCAGCAGCACCGCCGGCCCAAGCCGCCGCATCGGGTCGTAGACGAGCCGCCCGATCCCCAGCCCGATGAGGGCAGTCGCCACGACAGCAGCCGCGGCGGCAGGAATGAAGGGCCAGCCAGCCACTGCATTCAGCCCCCAGGTTATGAAGGCCGAAACGCCCAGCATTTCTGCATGGGCGATGTTGAGAAAGCCCTCGACCTGACGGGTTAGCGAAAAACCTATAGTGGCGAGGATCAGGAAACACCCCGTCACGACCCCCGTCAGGGCATATTGCGCCAGCAAGCTCACCGGTTCCCTCCTCCGCCGTCAGGGCCGCCGCCTTCGGATGCCCCATCACCCGGACCGGCCCCTTTGCCGGGGTGGCCCCAGGTGATCTCCTCCCACTTACGAAGTATGCTTCTCTTTTAGGGGAACGCAATGTTTTTTTGTGGCCGCATACCGCCGGCCTCCGGGCAGCCGTCAGAGGGCACCCATCGGCGCCCGGCTCGCATCGTTGTTCGCGTCGACCAGCTTGTTGATGAGGCGGTAGAATTCCTCGCGCTCTTCGTCGGTCAGCGGCGCCACGAACCGTTCCTGCGCGCGCGCCATCCAGGGGCGCACCCGCCGGATGAACGCCCGACCCTCGTCGGTGATCTTGACCAGCTTCGCCCGCCGGTCAAATTTCGAGGACTGACGGGTAACGAACCCGCGCCGTTCCAGCCGCCGTATCACGTCGGCGCCGCTCGTCCGGTCGATTCCGACCGAAGTGGATAGCGTCAGCTGGTCCATCTCCTCGCCGCTCTGCAGCACCGTCAGGATCGCCGACTGCACCGGTGTCACGTCCTCGCTGCCACATTCCTCGGCAAAGAGGCCAACATGAATTTGGTGCAGCCGTCGGACCAGATAGCCAGGCCGGTTCCACAGTTCGTCATAGGTGCGGCTCTTGACCTTGCCCGGTCGCGCCGACTTCTTCGCCGACCCCGAATCCGTATCCATCACGACCACCTCACTATGGACACGCCGCCAAGCGCGGCAGGCTCCATTTCAGACATCTTCTTCCTGTCCTTATCTCCACCCGGGACGCCGCGCACAACCCGCGACAGGCGCCAAGTGTATTGCGCGGCTATTTTTATGGAGTATGCTTCGTTTATGGTCCACCTCTTTCGGACTGCGAGAGACTCTGCTTCGATGCCCCGGAGGCTGCCCGGGGCGGGCGTACAAAGGAACGGGACATTGTCGACGGGAATCGGCGAGCGCGTCCAGCGCAAGGAGGATCGCAGGCTGCTGAACGGCCAGGCGAAGTTCGTTGGCGACATCAGGCTGCCCCGCCAGTGGGAGGCGGCCTTCGTCCGCAGCCCGCTCGCGCACGGGCACATCCGCGCGATCAGAAAGCCGGCGGGGTCCGAAAGCCGCGTCTTCACAGCCGCCGATCTATCCGATGTTCGCCCGATTCGTGCCGAATCCTCGCTGCCCAGCTACAATGCGTCGGACCAGTATCCGCTCGCGCGCGACAAGGTCCGGTTCGTGGGCGAATGCGTGGCGATCTGCATCGCCCCAACTCGCGCCGAGGCCGAGGATCTGGCCGAACTGGTCGAGGTGGAGTTCGATCCCCTGCCCGCCGTGGTCGACGCCCTGAAGGCGCGAGAGCTGGGTGCCGCGCTCCTGCACGAGGAATGGGGGAATAACCTCTTTCTCACCACCTACTTCGACGGCGACATCGAAGGCCTGAGGAGGACCGCACCCGTCGTCGTCGAACGCGAGTATTCCACCGCGCGGCAGTGCATGAACCCGATGGAGGGCAAAGGTACGCTCGCCCACTGGGACGAAAAGGCGGGCCAGCTCGTCGTCTACACCTCGACCCAGGTGCCGCACCTGATCCGGTCCGGCCTATCGCAGTTCCTCGGGCTCGACCAAGGCCAGGTGCGGGTGATCGCGCCAGATGTCGGCGGCGGCTTCGGATACAAATGCGTGCTTCAGCCCGAGGAGCTTTCGGTTTCCTGGGTGGCGCGCCGGACCGGCCGCCCGATCCGCTGGACGGAGGACCGGCGCGAACATCTCGTCGCCGGGGCAAATACCCGCCAACACCACTACAGGATCAGCGCCTTCGCTGACGAGCGCGGCCGGATCCTCGGGCTCGACGCCGAGATCACCGTGGACGTGGGCGCCTATTCCGTCTGGCCCTTCACGGCGTGCCTTGAGGCTGCGCAGGCAGGAGGAAACCTGCCGGGGCCCTATGACTTCGGCACCTACCGCTGCCGCACCTATTCGGTGGCGACCAACAAGCCGGCCTTCACGCCCTATCGCGGCGTGGCGCGACCGGGGGTCTGTTTCGCCATGGAACTAACCATCGACGCCATCGCCCATGCAGTCGGGCGCGAGCCCTCGGAAATACGCAAGGAAAACCTCGTGCCTGCGGCGAAGATGCCCTACACCAACGTCACGAAGAAATTCTACGACAGCGGCGACTATCCCGAAAGCGTCGCGCAGGCCGAAAGGGCCATCGACCTCAAGGGTTTCCGCGAGCGGCAGCAGGCGGCGCGCAAGGCCGGGCGTTACCTTGGTGTCGGATTCTCGACCTTCACCGAACAGTCGGCGCACGGCACCAAGGTTTTTGCCGCCTGGGGGTTGCCGCTCGTGCCAGGCTACGATCAGGCCATGGTCAAGATCACGCCGTCGGGATCGGTTGAGGTGCGTTCCGGCAACCACAGCTTCGGCCAGGGACTGGAGACGACGCTGGCACAGGTGGCGAGCGAATGGCTGACTGTCGATGTCGAACGCATCAGCGTGGTGATGGGTGACACCGGGGTCACGCCCTATTCGACGGGCGCCTATGCCTCGCGCGGAATGGTGATGTCGGGGGGCGCGGTCTCGAAGGCGGCCGAGGTGCTGGCGGGGCGTATCAGGCGCCATGCCGCGCATCTCCTTCAATGCCGGGCCGAGGACGTGCGGCTGGCAGAGGGCAAGGCCTGGCACGGCGTGGCGCATGTCAGCTTCGAGGACATTGCGCGGGTGTGGTACCTGCGCCCGGACCGGTTGCCTGATGATGTGGAGACGACGGGCCTTGAGGTCACCGAGGGCTACAAGCCCGACATCGACACCGGCGTCTTCACTTATGCCACCCATGCAGCGATTGTCGAGGTCGACCCGGAGACTGGCAAGGTCGCCATCGAGGACTACTTCATCTTCGAGGACTGCGGCCGTCGCGTGAATCCGCTGATCCTCGAAGGCCAGGCCTATGGCGGCGCGGCGCAGGGGATCGGCACGGCACTGTTTGAGGAGGTGCTCTATGACGGCAACGGCCAGCCGCTGACCTCGACCCTTGCCGACTATATCCTGCCGGGTCCGGCCGAACTGCCGCACTTCCGCCTTGGCCATGCCGAGACGCTGTCGCCCTACACTCGCCATGGCATCAAGGGCGTGGGCGAAGGCGCGGCCATCGCGCCGGGCGGGGCGATCATCAACGCGGTGAACGACGCGCTGCGGCCATTCGGGGTGGAGCTTCACAGCATCCCCGCGACGCCAGAGAAGGTGCTACATGCGCTGCTGCGGGCGCGGGCCGGACAGGAGGCTGCGGAATGAAGCCGGCGCCCTTCGATCTAATCCGCCCCACCGACCCGGCTGCGGCCGGTCTGGCGCTTGCCGCCGGGGACGGCACGGCCAAGGTCGTGTCCGGGAGCCAGTCGCTCGGCCCGATGCTGAACCTACGGCTGGCCCGGCCCGAACAGCTGATCGACGTGACCAGCCTTCCCGGCCTGACCGCGATGCGCGAAACCGCGACCCACGTCGAGATCGGCGCTGCCGTCACCCATGCAAGGATCGAGGACGGCGAATGCCCCGAGCCCATCGCGGGGATTCTGCATCATGTCGCCGGCGGCATCGCCTACCGGGCGGTGCGCAACCGGGGCACCATCGGCGGCAGCCTCTGCCACGCCGATCCTGCGGCCGACTGGGTCACCGCGATGACCGCACTTGGCGCCAGCGTGATCGCTACCGGCCCTGGCGGTGCGCGCGAAATCGCAATGACCGACTTCATGCTCGGCGCCTACCGCACCGCGCTGGCCACCAACGAGATCGTGACGCTGATCCGCATCCCGCGCCATTCCGTCGAGGCGCGCTGGGGCTATTACAAGATCTGTCGCAAGGTCGGCGAGTTCGCCGATGCCATCGGCGCCTTCGTCGCCGACCCGGTGTCGCGCACTTGCCGCGTGGTCTTCGGTGCGACCGGCGGCGCTCCGCTCCTGAGCGCCGAGCTTGCCGGCCATGTCGCCCGCACCGGCGCGCCGGCCGAGATTGCGGCCGTGAAGGAGGTGCTGGCCAACAGCGGACAGGCACTTTCCGAAATCAAGATCCATCAGCTTGCCGTTGCGCATCGTCGCTCTGTCCTGGAGGCCCTGGCCGATGCCTGACACGCTCCGTCTCACCGTCAACGGCGAAGCCTGCACCGTCACAGTGCCGCCGCGCACACAGCTTGCCGAGGTGTTGCGCGATCACCTCGAACTGACCGGCACGCATCTGGCCTGCGAACAGGGGGTTTGCGGCGCCTGCACGGTGATGATGGACGGCCGACCGGTTCGGTCCTGCATCACCTTCGCCGATGCCTGCGACGGTGCCGTGATCGAGACGATCGAGGGCCATCGCGACGATTCGGTGATGGCGCGGCTGCGCGACGCCTTTTCCCGCCACCACGCACTCCAGTGCGGGTTCTGCACGCCGGGAATGCTCGCCACGGCGCGCGATATCGTCGCCCGCTTCGAAGACCCCGACGAGGCGACCATCCGCCACGAGTTGAGCGGCAACATCTGTCGCTGCACGGGCTATGTCGGTATCGTCAGCGCGATCAAGGATGTGATCGGCCAGCGCCGGACCGAGGGTGGCCATGCCGAGCGCCCCGCGCCCGCCATCGTTCGGCAGCCCGCCAGCTTCCGGACCTTCGAGCCCGCCCCCACCACCGAGGCCCCGGCGAAGGCCGCAGCGTCGGCCGGCAGCGTCTCGGCCGAAGCGGGCCGGACGGTCGTGCGCCGCGAATTCACGCTCGCCCACCCCCCTGCCGAGGTCTGGGTGCTGCTACGCGACCCCATCCGGGTGGCGCCCTGCATTCCCGGCGCCTCGGTCGAGAGCCTGGACGGCGACCGGTTCATCGGCGCCGTCGAAATTCGCTTCGGCCCGATCCGGGCGCGCTTCGGCGGGCATGGCACCTTCCGCAACGATGATGCACGTCAGGAAGGCCGGCTGAGCGGCGAAGGCGATGACAAGCTCGGCAAGTCACGCGTGCGGGGTGAGTTGCAATACACCGTTGCGCCCGGTGCCAGCCCGGGCACCAGCCGTGCCGCTGTGGAGCTTCGCTTCGAGATCGAGGGGATGCTGGCGCAGTTCAACCGGCCGGAGCTCGTGACCGGCTTCGTGGATTACATCCTCGGCCAGTTCGCGGCCAACTGCGACGTGGTGCTTGCCGGCGGCGAGGCTGGACCGGCGCGGCGGCTGAGCGTCTTCGCGATGCTCTGGGCCGTCCTCAAGGCGCGCTTCCGGCGCGACCGGAATTGAAACGGGGGCGGCGCGCGCCCGCCCCTCCTCCTCCCCACGCAACATCCGGCGCCCCTGCCCCGCTCAGTCGACGAAGGCGCGTTCCACGACATATTCGCCCGGCCGGCTGTTCGCACCCTCGGTGAAGCCGCGCGCATCAAGGATGCGCTTCATGTCGCGGTTGAGGGCCATTGAACCGCAGATCATCACCCGATCATGCGCGGGGTCGAACGGCGCCATGCCAAGGTCATCGAATATCCGGCCGCTCTCGATCAGGTCGGTGATCCGCCCCATCCGCTCGGATACTTCGCGCGTCGTCGTCGCGTGGCGGCGGAACTTCACCGCCGCCACCTCGCCGACGAGCGGATCGTCCATCAGGCGCCGGTGCAGGTCGGCGCCGTAGTCGAGTTCGCTCCGGTTGCGGCAGGTCTGGGTCAGGAGGACGTTCTCGAACTTCTCATAGGTTTCCGGCTCGCGCATGAGGCTCGCGAAGGGCGCGACACCGGTGCCGGTCGAGACCATCCATAGCGTCCGCCCGGGCAGGAGCGCATCGAGAACCAGCGTCCCCGTCGGCTTCGTGCGCACGATCACCTTGTCACCCACACCGATCTTCTGCAGCCGCGAGGTGAGCGGCCCGTCCGGCACCTTGATCGAGTAGAACTCGAGTTCCTCGTCCCAGAAGGGCGATGCGATGGAATAGGCGCGCAGCACCGGCTTTCCGTTCTCGTCCGGCAGTCCGATCATCACGAATTCACCGGAGCGAAAGCGGAAACCCACCGGCCGGCTGACCCGGAAGGAAAACAGCCGATCGTCCCAGTGGCGGAGGCTGAGGACGGTCTGGCCGTCCGGCATGGCCTGGGTGGCGACGGCGTGCGAGTCGCGCATGACGTTCATGAGTCTCTCCAGTTTGGGGGGCCATTTGGCGGCGAAAAGGCCTTGGGTCAGTTGCTGATGCGCAGGCCGTCCACTTCGAAGCCTGCTTCCTCGTCATCGTCCATCGGCGCTAGCACAACGGACGCGGACGTGGACGCGGGTCCAGGGAAGGCGATCCTGGCGCCGTCGATCTCGAATCCCTCGCGAACCTCGTCGGACGCCTCCTCTCCTGCCGGGTAGACCGGCTTCTGGACATGGGGTTCCTCCGGCGGTTCGCCGGTTATCAGGAGATGAGCCTTGCCGGGCCTTCCGTTCCAGTCATCCGCGTCCGCCGGTATGGTGCCGATCGCTGTGATGCTCGGCCAGAGAGTGGAGTATTTCGCGTTGATCGCCAACCATCCGTCGAGCCCTGGCTCGGTATCCGCCCGAATTGCGTCGGCCGGGCACTCCGGCTCGCAAACCCCGCAGTCGATGCATTCCTCGGGATGGATCACCAGAAAGTTCTCGCCCTCGTAGAAGCAGTCCACGGGGCAGACCGCGACGCAGTCCTGATACTTGCAGTTCACGCAGTTTTCGGTGACGACATAGGTCATTGTTCACCCCCAATTTTAGGAAGTATACTTCTTATTTATCGACCCTGCAATCCTCATCCGACGACGGGGACAGGCACGACATCGTAGGTATGCGAGATCGTGCGGTTCAGCACCGGATCGCTCAGCTCGAAGCGGAAGCGCGGGCTGGAGCGGACACCGCCGATGGCGCCGCAGGTGCCGCCGAACATCAGTACGCCCTCGCCAAGCTCGCCGCCCTCTGCCGCCAGTTCCGCCAAGAGCTCGCGCGGCGAGATCAGCCCGGCAACGCCGCCGTCCTGGTAGACGACCTCGGCACCCTTCTCGACAATAAAGGAGCGCAGGCGCAACTGGTCCCAGTGCGGCTCGATCTCGTCATAGGGCCAGAACTCGGTTGCGATCGGCTTGTCGCAAAGCTGCTTGGCCACCGAGATGCCCATGTGCTCCACCACGCGGTCGGTATGGTCCGATCCCGCGCCGACCCAGATTCGGCCGCCGTGGTTCAGGAGGACATACTCGACCTCGCCGCTCGATCCCTCGCCAAGCGCCTCGACCGCGTCTGATGTCGAAAGCCGCGACACGCCGACGCGGTAGAAGAGCGGGGTTTTCGACGGCGCCTTCACGCCGATCTTCGCCAGTTCGTCGATATGGTGCTGCAACGCTGCCCGGTCGCGGCCAGTCCAGCCGCCGACGATCACCTTGTTCACTGTGACCGGCCGCCGCTCGGTCCCTGTGCGCGAGGTGAAGACGGCATCGAATACGACTTGGGCGGGCATGTTCGGTCCTTTCGGTCAGTGGCCGCGGATGGTGCTTTCCAGTCCGCGTGCGATGGACAGGAGCCGCCGGTCCCCGCCGGTGCGTCCCATCAGCATCGCGCCGACTGGAAGGGCGCCTTCGTCGTGGCAGGGAATCGAGATCGCCGGCAGGTCGAGAAAGTTCCCGACCGCCGTGTTGCGCAAGCAAAGAAGGTTGGTCGGAACCGAGGCCGCGGCGTCCTGAAGGCTCTCGATCGTCGGGGGAACGATCTGGACGGAGGGCAAGATCAGCGCGTCGAATGGCATCTGCCGATCCATTACCAAGGCGCGCATCGCAGCCCGCGCCTCGAGCACCCGGATGTAGTCCTCGGCGGTTTGCGACCGTCCGGCGCCAAACCTTTCGCGCACCCAGGGGTCGTAGAACTCGCCGCGCGCCTCCAACAGCGGCGCGTGCCAGGCGTAGGCCTCCGCGCCGACCAGCCCGCCCTTGGCGTTGATCTTCGGCAGGTCGGCAAGCTCGGCAATGGTCAGGGGCGATAGCCGTACCCCCCGGCGCGACAGCCGCGTGAGCATCGCCTGGAACGCGGCGCCCACCCCGGCGTCGACATGTTCGGTGACATAGCCTTCCAGCACACCCAGCCGCAGCCCGCCCTCCGGGAACGATGTCTCGTCCTCGCCCTCGCCGCCCGCGAGGATGGAATCCAGCACAGCACAGCAGGAAACGCTGGTCGCAAGCGGCCCGATGCAGTCGAGTGTCCGGGACAGCGGCAGCGTGCCATCCTTCGGCACCCGGGTCGAGGTCGGCTTGAAGCCCACGGTGCCACAGAAGGCGGCCGGGATGCGGCAGGATCCGCCGGTGTCGGTGCCGATGGCGGCGGGCACCAGACCCGCCGCCACCGCGACGCCCGCGCCAGAGGACGATCCGCCGGGAATCCGCGCAACCGTCGGGTCGTGCGGGTTCTGTGGAGTGCCGAAATTCGCGTTCATCCCGAGGCCCGAATAGGCGAACTCGGTCATGTGGTTCTTGCCGACGATCACAAAGCCCGCGCGGCGCAGGCGCCGGACGATGGCGGCATCTGCCGTCGCTGCAGGCCGGGTGTCGAGCACACGCGACCCCGCGCGCGTGACTTCGCCCTTGACGTCGAAGAGATCCTTGATGGCGATGGGCACTCCAGCGTAGCGCGGCAGCGGCAGGCCCTTCGCCCGTGCCCCGTCGATCCACTCCGCCTGGGCCATCGCTGCCTCGGCATAGGTGGACAGGAAAACCCGCCCATCCTGCCCCTCGGGGCCGGCGATGCGTTCGAGCGCCTCTGCGACGAGCACGGCACTGGTGACGGCGCCTCTGTCGAGCTTGCGCGCAAGGTCGGTGATGTTCTGGGTCATGGCTCGTGGCACCAAAGGTGGAAGGGGCCACCCCGACGGGGACGGCCCGGGCGGCAGTCGCGGCTACTGCGGATCGTAGTAGTGCTGTTCCATGAGAAGGCAGCCCTTCTCGCTACGGAACGGCCCGTGCGCCACATGCGGCGGGCGGACGCAGTAGGTGTACTGCCCGAACCGCTCGCCTCCCTTGGGTCCATCGTTGCCAACCCAGAGATCGCCCTCGATCACGAAGACCTCTTCCCAGTAGTCATGCTCGAACGGGACGGTCGTGTAGGTGCCCGGTTCGAACTTCAGAAGCCGGGTGTGCCCACCCTTCCGGTTTGCCATGTCGAGCGTGCCGGACAGGATCTTCTGCTTGATCCCGGCAGGATAGCCCTTGGGCGTCTCCCACCCGCTGTCGATATCGACCTGGTAGAACTCGCGGTGAATCTTGTTGACGGCCATTCTGCACTCCCTATTCGGCAGGTTCTTTGGTGAACTTCGGGCTGTTGGCTCGGATCGTGTCCATGTTGTTGCGCTGCGTCTGGAACTTGTCCTGCTCAAAGACGGTCTCGGGGATGCTGAAGTAGCCCGCGTCGAACTGCAGCGGCGCGGTCTCCCGCATCTCGATCGAGTCGAACGGGCAGGCGTCCATGCAAAGCTCGCAGCCGATGCAGTTGTCGGTATGCACCTCGACCGTGCCGGCCGGGGTCTGCGACAGCGCCTCATAGAAGCAGACCTGGATGCAGATGTTGCAGGTCGGGTTCTTGCAGGTGTCGTCGTTGACGACCGCATGGATGCGGTTTTTCGAGAACTGTCCGGAGTAGTCTTTGACCGAACGGCCCGAGGCGATGCCGATCATCTCATCGACCGAGCCGTAGCCCTTCTCGTCCATGAACTGCTCAACGCCCTCGATGATCTTCGGCAGCCACTTGATGCCCTTGACCATCAGGATCGAGCCGACCTGGACGATGGTGGCACCGGCCATCAGGAACTCGATCACGTCGCGGTGGTCGAAGATTCCGTTCGACCCGGAAATAGGGATGCCCAGATCCTCGTGGATGCGGTGGACCCAGCGCAGCGACAGTGGCTTCACCCAGGTGCCGCCGATACCGGCCGGGCCGCCAATCCGGGGCTGGCCGGTGTCGATATCGACGACAAAGCCGGTGTGCCGGTTGATCGCGGTGACGCCGGCAGCACCGGCCTCACTCACCGCCTTGGCAACGGCGAGCGGCTTCGACTGGTCGGGCGTCAGCTTGACGACCACCGGAATGCCCACGGATTCGCAGACTTGCCGCGTCACCTCGAAGGCCACTTCTGGCTCCTGACCGATCATCGAACCGCCATGGACACCGGGCATCATCGCCGGGTGCGGGCACCCGAAGTTCAACTCCACCATCGGCAGGCCGCAGTCCTCGATGGTGCGGCAGATGTCCTTCCAGCCGTTGATGTCCTTGGCGCCGGCGCTGCCGATCAGGTGGGCGCCACGTTCGGCGGCGTATTTCTGTGTTTCCTTCAGGTCGGGGATCCAGTCCTTGTAATAGGTGCTGGAATAGCCCGAGCGGCTGTAGAAGACGAAGTCGCGTGCGGCCTTGCCACGGATGATCTCGCCCTTGGCGTTCATGACGCAGTATTTCGAGTTCTGCGTCAGCCGCGCCATGTCCTCGATGTCGGTCAGCGTCTTGATGATCGCGCCCGCCGCGCCGTAGTCGAAGCATTGGCGCATGAGGTCGGGGCTGTTCGTCGTCTCGAGCGATGCGATGATCACGGGGTTTTTGAACTTCACTCCGCAGAAGTCGACACTCATGTCTGCCATTTTTTCCTCACGCGCGAATCGCAGCGCCCAGTAAAGTGATTGGGCGAATAATAGGTAGTATACTCCTTTGTTTTCGGACGGCAACCCTTGCCGCAGACACGGCGTGTCAAAGCGCAACTCGCCATCGTGGCTCTTGGTGTCGAACTTGGTCAGAAGGCGCGTGAACGCCGCGTCATGGACCGGGTCGGCGGCCAGGTTGTGAAGCTCGAACGGATCCGATCTCGCAGTCAACAGGCTCCCAATCGGGTGGTTCCTCTAAAGCCGCAAGTGGACCGCCGCCGGCGACCTGGCAGAAACCGCCGCACATAAATGGCCAGGTGCCATCATATGGTCGGGGTGGACCAGAGCCGACCTTGCGGCACTGACCGCCTTGCCAGTGGATCTTAAGCACGAAATTTGTGCCGCCTCGTCGACATCGGCGATGATGGAGCCAGTCCCTGTTCGACGGTGCCGCTCAGCGATCCTGCTCCAGCCCCTCGATGACCTTGCGCATGAGCGTGATGATCTGCTGCTTCTCGTCGGCCGTCAGCATCCGTGTCGCCACGTCATTGACGTTCGTCGCCTCGGTCACGGCCGCGTCGCGCAGGTCGCGCGCACGCTCGGTCAGGCGCAACCGCTGCATCCGGCCATCGCCCTTGTCGCGGTGGCGGGTGATCAACCCGTCGCGCTCCATGCGGGTCAGCGTGGCGGCCATCGTTGGCTGCTCGATGCCAAGACGCTCCACAAGGTCTCTCTGTGTCAGCCCGTCCTGCTCCCAGAGATGCAGAAGCGCAGGGAACGCCCCCAGCGCCAGCCCATGCGCCTTCAGCCGCGCCTCGAGCTGCCGCGCAAAGAACCGGGCCATGTGGTTGGCGAGATAGCCCGCCGAAGCTTCACGATCGAACGGCATGATGCCCCCTTGAGTTGCATAGCATGCAATGTGCTATTGCATAGCAAGCTATCAAAGGAGTCTGCAGCATGATCCCGCGCCTCCACAAGGTCGCCGGCCTGTTGACTACCCTGATCATCGCCACCTTCTGGCTGTCGACGGCTGCGACCGAACTGCTGCTCGACAAGGACGCCGTCACGGCCGTGAAAGTCCTGATCCCCTGGGGGATCCTGATCCTCGTTCCCGCCATGGTCACCGCCGGCGCAACCGGCATGAAGCTGGCGAAGGGGCGCAAGGGCGGCATTCTGGGCACCAAGCGCAAGCGCATGCCGGTCATCGCGGTAATTGGCTTCTGGTGCTGATCCCTGCGGCCCTGTTCCTGGCCGCAAAGGCGCGCGCCGGGCAGTTCGATGGCGCCTTCTATGCTGTTCAAACGGTCGAACTGGTCGCGGGCGCGCGCAACATCCGGGATGGGCGAAAGATGACGGCCGGCCGGCGGTTGAAGGCCGCATAACCAGGTGCCGCCGGAGGACGGCGTTGATGCTGTGACCGCCCCCCCCCCCGACTGCATCGACGTGCCAAGGTGAGTTCCTTTCCCCCTTTGGTTTCAGGCGACGCGGATCTGGATTCCGGCGGTTTGGCGGCCGGGGCCTGAAGCTGCAATGCGTTCACCAAAACCCCTGAGCCGAACCCCGGCAAGAAGCAGCCCTGACCGCCAGACAAGGTGAACCGGCAGTTCCGCGTGCCTGCGCCGAACATGCTGTGGGTCAGGGAGTGTCTGAAACTCTGTGTATCTGACCGGGCCCATGCGGTTTCCGGATACGGCCAGGCATCGAAACGCCCGGCAAACATTATGGTCAGCTGGTTGCGGGCAGCACCCCATTCACGAACCGCGCGGCCGCCCTTTTCGAACTTGCGGATAGCCAGGAAGATCAGCTTGGTCGTGGCCTCCTCGGTCGGGAACGAGCCTTTGGTTTTCAGCGTCTTGCGCAGCACCCGGTTCAGGGATTCCACGGCGCGCCTGATGTAGATGGTCTTCCGGACCGCCGCGCTGAAGGCACAAAATGGGGTGACCTCGGCCCAGGTCCGGCGTCAGGCCGGGGCGATCGAGGGGTATTTCCCGGCCCGTTTCTCTTCGAAGGCGTCCAGCACCCTGGCAGCCTAGTCGGCGGTCGGGGCCTCGTAGATCGGGCGCAGATCGGCAGCTGCCGCCTTGCGGTCTTTCCAGATGCAGAAATTCATCGAATGCCGGATCAGGTGCATCGAGCCATGGGAACCCAACAGGTCCGAGTGACCATGGCGGGGGCAGATCTGGACCATGGTCTCGGGGAAGACCTGCGGTGATCGCCTCGGGAAAGCCCTTCAGCCCGTCCACTACGGAGATCAGGGCATCCTGAAGCCCATGATTGCACAGTTCGTTCCATCACTGACAGCCAGAACTTCGCACCCTCGTTGTCGGCGATCCAGAGGCCGAGAACCTCGCGGCTCGCCATCCCGGGTGACGCCCGGGGCGATGTGGACCGCCCCTCGCCTGCGCCCTTGCGAACGGCATCGCCAACGGAAAATTGGCCGAATGGGGTCTTGTGAAGCATCTCTCCGAAATCCGTCCGCCCGATCCGGCTGCGGATGCGTCGGCAAACGAGGCGCCTGTTTCCGGCCTGGACGACTTTGCCCACTATCGGACCGTCTTCACCGAAGCCGCCGGATCGCTTGTGGGTCAGGACCGCCGCACCGAACGCGACTTTCGCGAAGCGGGCGGATGGGTGACGCCTTCCGGCCATCGCAACCGACCCATCCACTTCACCTGCTGCGGCGGATCGACAGTCGCCAACCGGCTGTATCTGGATGCAGGGACCGCCGGAGTTTTCCGCTGGCCCTCGAAGCGGCCAGCTGTCTTGACCGAAACGCGCGCGTGCAACCCCATCCAGTCCCTTGCCACGGAGACGAAGGCGGTCGATCCTGCGCGCCAGCCGCATGCTGGAACGGAGAGACGGATTATGCTGAAAACCTGGGCTGACAGCGCCACCGAGCTGATCGACGTGGCCGCCGGGCGCAAGCCCGCAGACATGGTGATCCGGGGCGGGCGCTGGGTGAATGTCCATTCGGGCGAGATCATCGCGGCGACGGATGTGGCGATCATTGCCGGGCGGTTTGCCTATGTGGGGCCCGATGCGTCGCATGCTGTCGGCCCGCGGACGCAGGTGATCGAGGCCCAGGGGCGCTATCTGGTGCCGGGGCTCTGTGATGCGCACATGCACGTAGAAAGCGGCCTTGTGACGGTGACCGAGTTCGCCCGCGCCGTGATCCCGCACGGCACCACCACCATGTTCATCGACCCGCACGAGATTGCCAACGTTCTGGGCCTGACGGGCGTGCGGCTGATGCATGACGAGGCGACCGGCCTGCCGATCAACGTCATGGTCCAGATGCCAGGCTGCGTGCCCAGCGCGCCGGGGCTCGAAAACGCCGGCGCCTCGATCGGCGTGTCAGAGGTGACCGAGGCGATGACCTGGCCCCATATCATCGGCCTGGGCGAGATGATGAACTTCCCCGGAGTGGTGGCGTCGGATCCGACGATGCTGGGCGAGATCGCCGCGACCCAGGCTGCCGGAAAGACCGTGGGCGGGCATTATGCCTCGCCCGACCTTGGCCTGCCGTTCCACGCCTATGTCGCAGGCGGCGCCGCAGATGATCACGAGGGCACGCGGGCCGAGGATGCGGTGGCCCGCGTCCGGCAGGGGATGACGGCGATGCTGCGGCTGGGGTCGGCCTGGTATGACGTGGCAGCCCAGATCAAGGCGGTCACCGAACGGGGGCTCGACTCGCGCAAGTTCGTGCTTTGCACCGATGACAGCCATTCGGGCACCCTGGTCAACGACGGCCACATGAACCGCGTGGTCCGCCACGCCATCGCCCAAGGGGTGAAGCCGGTGACGGCGATCCAGATGGCGACGCTGAACACCGCGAGCCACTTCGGGCTGGAACGCGAACTGGGCTCGATCACTCCGGGCCGGCGCGCCGACATGATCCTGACCTCCGATCTGGTGGCCCTGCCCGTCGAACTCGTGATTGCCCGGGGCAAGGTCATGGCCGAGAACGGCCGCCTGGCCACTGAAATCCCACCCTACCCCTATCCCGCCGAGGCCAAGCAGACGGTCAACATGGCCCGGCCGCTGATGGCGGCCGACTTCGACATCCCGGCACCCGAAGGTGCGAACGAGGTCACGGCCCGCGTCATCGGCGTGATCGAGAACCAGGCGCCGACACGGGCGCTGGAGCGGCGGCTTCCGGTCGTCTCCGGGCTGGTCGGGATGGACGGCGAAAATGATGTCTGCCAGATCGCGCTGGTCGAACGCCACCGCGCCACCGGCAAGGTGGTGAATGCCTTCGTCTCGGGCTTTGGCTATGACACGCCCTGCGCCATGGCCAGCACCGTGGCCCATGACAGCCATCACATGATCGTTGTCGGCACGTCGAAGTCCGACATGGCGCTGGCCGCCAACACGCTTGCCAAGGTGCAAGGCGGCATCGTCGTGGTGCGCGAAGGCAGGATCGAGGCTCTTGTGGAACTGCCGATTGCCGGGCTCATGTCCGAGGAACGCGCCGAGGTTGTCGCCGCCAAGGCCTCGCGCATGATCGAGGCCATGCAGGCCTGCGGCTGCCGGCTGAACAACGCCTACATGCAGCATTCGCTGCTGGCGCTGGTCGTGATCCCGGAACTGAGGATCTCGGACGAGGGGCTGATCGACGTCACCCGCTTTGGCAAGGTCGATCTGTTCGTGTCGTGAGGCGGGCCACAACGCGCCCCGCCTGACAGCCGCGATCTGCCGGACGTTGGCTTGCCATGGCCGATCTTCCCGGACTGGGTGGGCGCCCGGCGCCTCTGGGCCGGTTCATGTCCGGGGCGCCCGATGGTGTTCTGCGCGGCGGCGGTCCGTCACCTGAACCTTCCGCCCTCCGCCATGCAGGCGCCAGGCTCCACCCCGGCACAAGTTACCCCGTCGCCCCCGGGGATGGCTGCGCGCCGGGGCATCGCCCTCGCCACGAACGGCGCCCGGCCAGAACCCGGGCGCGCTTCCGTATCTGACCCGATCAGCCCCTGGCGGCGCGGATCAGGGACAGGATGTCCTTTGCCGCCGCCGGGATATTGGTGCCGGGGCCGAAGATCGCCTTCACGCCCGCCGCTTTCAGGAAATCATAGTCCTGCTGCGGGATGACGCCGCCGCAGATCACCAGGATATCGCCCGCCCCTTGCGCCTTCAGCGCCTCGATCAGCTTCGGCGCCAGCGTCTTGTGGCCCGCCGCCTGGCTGGAAATGCCGATGACATGCACATCGTTGTCGATCGCGTCCTGCGCGGCCTCTTCCGGGGTCTGGAACAGCGGGCCCACATCGACGTCAAAACCGATGTCGGCAAAGGCCGTGGCGATCACCTTGGCGCCGCGGTCGTGGCCGTCCTGTCCCATCTTGACGACCAGCATCCGCGGGCGGCGCCCTTCTTCGGCCGCGAAGGCCTCGACATCCTTCTGGATCTGGGCAAAGCCCTGGTCGCCCTCATAGGCCGCGCCATAGACACCGGCCAGTGTCTTCACCTCGGCCCGGTGACGGCCGAACACCTTTTCCATCGCCATGCTGATTTCCCCAACGCTCGCGCGGGCGCGTGCCGCTTCCACCGCCGCTTCCAGAAGGTTGCCGCCCTCGGAGGCGCGGCGGGTCAGTGCCGCCAGCGCCGTTTCGACCTTCGCTTCATCGCGACGGGCGCGGATCGCCTCCAGCCGCGCCACCTGCGCCTCGCGCACCTTGACGTTGTCGATGTCAAGGATGTCGAGGTGGTCTTCCTTGGCCAGCCGATACTTGTTGACGCCAACGATCACCTCGTCGCCCCGGTCGATCATCGCCTGGCGGCGGGCGGCGGATTCCTCGATCCGAAGCTTCGGCATCCCCGATGCCACCGCCTTGGTCATCCCGCCCAGCTCCTCGACCTCCTGGATCAGCGCCCAGGCCTGTTCGGCCAGCTCCGCCGTCAGGCTTTCGACGTAGTAGCTGCCGGCCAGCGGGTCGATGACCTTGGTGATCCCGGTTTCTTCCTGCAAGATCAGCTGCGTGTTGCGCGCGATCCGTGCCGAGAAATCGGTGGGCAGCGCGATGGCTTCATCAAGCGCGTTGGTATGGAGCGACTGCGTGCCGCCCAGGGCTGCCGCCATCGCCTCATAGGCCGTGCGGATGACGTTGTTGTAGGGATCCTGTTCCTGCAACGACACGCCCGATGTCTGGCAATGGGTGCGCAGCATCAGGCTGCCCTGCTTCTGCGGGTTGAATTCGGACATGATCCGGTGCCAGAGCAGGCGCGCGGCCCGCAGCTTCGCCGCCTCCATGAAGAAGTTCATGCCGATGGCGAAGAAGAACGACAGCCGCCCGGCGAAGTCATCGACGTTCATGCCCCGCGCCAGCGCCGCGCGGACGTATTCGCGGCCATCGGCCAGCGTGAAGGCCAGTTCCTGCACCAGGTTCGCGCCGGCTTCCTGCATGTGGTAGCCGGAAATCGAGATCGAGTTGAACTTCGGCATCTTGGCCGAGGTATATTCGATGATGTCCGCGATGATCCGCATCGAAGGTTCGGGCGGATAGATGTAGGTGTTGCGGACCATGAACTCCTTCAGGATGTCGTTCTGGATCGTGCCCGACAGCAGGCTGCGGTCGACGCCCTGCTCTTCTCCGGTGACAATGAAGTTCGCAAGGATCGGGATCACCGCGCCGTTCATGGTCATCGAGACCGAAACCCTGTCGAGCGGGATGCCGTCGAAGAGGATCTTCATGTCCTCGACGCTGTCGATGGCGACGCCGGCCTTGCCGACATCGCCCACCACGCGGGGGTGGTCGCTGTCATAGCCGCGGTGGGTGGCCAGGTCGAAGGCGACCGAAACGCCCTGCTGACCGGCGGCAAGGCCGCGGCGGTAGAAGGCATTCGATTCCTCGGCGGTGGAAAAGCCCGCGTATTGCCGGATCGTCCAGGGACGACCCGCATACATCGTGGCGCGGACGCCGCGGGTGAAGGGCGCAAGGCCCGGAACCGAGCCCATGTGCGGCAACTGGGCGGTGTCGGCCTCGGTGTAAAGCGGCTTGACCGGGATGCCTTCAAGGGTGTTCCAGGTCAGGCTTTCGGGATCGGCGCCCTTCAGCTCCTTGGCGGCCAACGCGCGCCAGTCTGCAAGTTTGTCGGTCATGGGCCTTGTCCTTTCTCGTCTTTCGTTCGCGCCGGCACACATGGGTGACGGTCGGCAATCCTGTGCCCCCGCCCTTCAGGGGGTGGGCGACGGGCTGACCCCGGCGGGGCTGGCCGGGTCGGGGCTGGCCGGGTCGGGGCTGGCCGGGTCGGGGCTGGCGGGGGCAATGGTGATTCTGGCATCCGCCGGCAGTGTCGGCGCGAAAGCGCGTAGCGCCTCCCGCAGCTTTGGCGCCGCGGCGGGATCGGTGGCGTAGAAGGCCACCTCGTATCCGCCCAGCACCCCGCGCGGCGAGGCCATCGTCAGCGTCGCCAGCCGCTGCCAGTCGGCGCCGGCACCCGGGCCGATCCAGCGATCATAGACCATGGCCAGCCGGACACCGCGTTCGGCGGTCAGCATTCCGGCCCAGCCGGCGGGGGCGCCATCGTCGATCCTGATCCGCCGGGCCCGGTCCGAGGCAAGGCCCCAAAGATCCAGCACATAATCCGGGTTGTTCCAGACGACGCGCCCCAGATCGTTGACCGCAACGGGCTCGCGCGCGAAGTCCTGCGCGAAACGCGCCATCTGCGCCTGTTGCAGGTGGACGGCGCGCGGGTTCCACAGATAGGACGTCATCAGCCGGGGCAGCCAGACGGCGCCTGCCGCCAGGACAGACAGCACCACAATCCCGACGATCACCGGACGCATGACCCGGCCTGCTTGCGGCACGGCCAGTGCCAGCCCGGCGACCAGCGTCACGATGATGTAATGCTCATAGCGGTGCAGCCAGCCCACCTGCGCCTGAAGCAGATGCGCCGTTGCCGCCAGCGTCGGAACAAACAATATCCAGGGGCCCCAGCCGCTGTCCGAGGTGTTCCGTCCGGAGTCACCACGGTGTCTCCGTGCAACAGGGGCCAGGGCAAGGGCCGCAGCAATGACCAGTGCCACGACCAGCAACTCTGCCAGCAACTGGCCGGCCGGACGCAGGAGGTTGGCAGCCAGTTGCACCAGCACCCGCTCAAGCAGGCCATCGGCTGACGACGAGAGCGTGAGTTTCGTCAGCACCGAACTGGGCAGCGGCGGCAGCCCCAGTGCCATCAGCCCCGCCATGCAGGCAAGAACCGGCGCCACGGCGGCCACCATCAGCGTCATGCCCGCCCCCGGGCGCCGCGACAGCGCGATCGCCCCCGCCGCCGCAAGCGACAACGCCAGACCTTCCAGCCGCAACAGCGGCGACAGGATCATCGCCGCCACCAGCCAGATCCGTATCCGGCCGTCCTGCAGGAACAGCCACAGGCCAAGCATGGTCGCAAGGCTTGCCGCCGCGTGCAGCGAATGCTCCATGCCCAGAAAAGCCACGCCCGGCATGTTCAGAAGCACCGGCCCCAGCGCCGCCAACCCCATCCCCAGCCAGCGCGGCAAGGTCGCCTGCGCGAGGATCGCCCCCCAAAGCCCCGCCGAAAGGCCAAGCCCGACCAGATTCCAGACCAGCGGCAGCATCCGCTGCGCCTCGGTCCCCGAGAAGGGCGTCAGCAGCACCGGATAAAGCATGGAGGAGGCCGCCGAAGCCGCCTCCCCCGCATTCACTCCGTAAGTGCCCCCTGCCATCCCCGAAGCCATGGCAAGGTGGATGTAGACATCATCCAGCGGATATTCGAAGACACCCGCGATGCGGAAAGCCGCCAGTTGCAGCGCCACAAAGCCCAGCACCGCGCCCGCCACCGCCAGCAGCGGCAACCCAAGCGACAGGCTCGGGGCCGACAGGGTATTGCTGGGAGCGGTCGCGGTCACTCGGTGGCCTCCTTATTCGAATTCAAGGATGATGTCGTCGACCTTAAGGCTGTCGCCGGCCTTGGCGTTGACCTTCCTGACGATGCCCTTGCGTTCGGCACGCAGGATGTTTTCCATCTTCATCGCCTCGACGGTGGCCAGCGCCTGTCCGTCCTGCACCTCGTCGCCCTCTGCCACGTTGACCTTCACGATCAGGCCCGGCATCGGGCACAAGAGGAAGCGCGAGGTGTCGGGCGGCAGCTTTTCCGGCATCAGCTTCGCCAGTTCGGCCTGCCGCGGGGTGCGCACATGCACCTTCAGGTCCGCGCCGCGGGTCCGCAGCCGGAAGCCCGAGGGCTGCTTGCCGACCTTCAGCACCACCCGTTCGCCATCCACCGACAGCACCGCCAGCGACTGCCCCGGCACCCAGTCCGAGACCACACGCTTCCTTTCGCCATCGGCGAAGGTCACGGTCGCACCGTCGCGGTCGGCAGAGATCTTCACCGGGTAGTCATGGCCCTGCAACGACACAACCCATTCGTCGCCGACCTGGCGTTCATGGTTCCCCAGACGGCCCGAGATGCGGCTGCGCCGGATTTCCGCCACCCGGTTCATCGCGGCGGCCGAAGCTGCGACCTTGCGCAAAAGCGCCTGATCAAGCACCGCGCCCGCGAAGCCTTCCGGGTATTCCTCGGCGATGAAGGCGGTGGTGATGTTGCCCGTCTCGAACCGTTCGTGATCCATCACCGCCGACAGGAACGGCAGGTTGTGGCCGATGCCTTCAACCTCGAAGGTATCGAGAGCCTGACGCATCTGCTCGATCGCCTCGCTGCGGGTCGGCGCCCATGTGCAGAGCTTGGCGATCATCGGGTCGTAGAACATGCTGATCTCGCCGCCCTCATAGACGCCGGTATCGTTGCGGACCACGGCCTTGTCGGTGACGGATTCGACCGGCGGGCGATAGCGGGTCAGCCGCCCGATCGAAGGCAGGAAGTTCCGGTAGGGGTCTTCGGCATAAAGGCGGCTTTCGATCGCCCAGCCGTTGATGCCGATGTCCTTTTGCGCGAAGGGCAAGGGCTCGCCCGCCGCAACCCGGATCATCTGTTCAACCAGGTCGATGCCGGTGATCAGTTCGGTCACCGGATGTTCGACCTGCAAACGGGTATTCATTTCAAGGAAGTAGAAGTTGCGGTTGCCATCAACGATGAACTCGACGGTGCCGGCGCTGGTGTAGCCCACGGCGCGGGCCAAGGCACAGGCCTGTTCGCCCATTGCCTTGCGGGTCGCTTCGTCCAGGAAGGGCGACGGAGCCTCTTCGATGACCTTCTGGTTGCGGCGCTGGATCGAACATTCCCGCTCATTGAGGTAAAGGACATTGCCGTGCTTGTCGGCCAGCACCTGGATCTCGATGTGGCGCGGTTGGGTGACGAATTTCTCGATGAAAATCCGGTCATCGCCAAAGCTGGCCGCCGCCTCGTTCTTCGAGGATCCGAAGCCTTCGCGCGCCTCCTGGTCGTTCCAGGCGATCCGCATCCCCTTGCCGCCGCCGCCGGCGCTGGCCTTGATCATCACCGGATAACCGATCTGGTTGCTGATCTTCACCGCCTCGTCCGCGTCAGCAATCAGGCCCATGTAGCCCGGAACCGTGGACACGCCCGCTTCCTGCGCCAGCTTCTTCGAGGTGATCTTGTCCCCCATCGCCTCGATGGCCGAGGACGGCGGTCCGACGAAGACCACGCCTTCCGCTTCCAGCGCGGCGGCGAAGGCGCGGTTTTCCGACAGGAAGCCATAGCCGGGGTGGACGGCCTCGGCCCCGGTCTGGCGGATGGCGTCCATGATCTTGTCGATGACGATATAGGACTGCGCGGCAGGCGACGGACCGATATGCACCGCCTCATCCGCCATGCGGACATGGAGCGCATTGCGGTCGGCATCGGAATAGACCGCAACCGTCTTGATGCCCATCTTCTTCGCCGACTTGATGACGCGGCAGGCAATCTCGCCCCGGTTGGCGATCAGGATTTTCTTGAACATGTCCGTTCCTTCGTTCGCTCCGGGGCTACTGCACGCGTGCATGCGCGCCCCGGCTTGTTCAAACAGAAAAGCCACCGCGGCGCGACTGCGCCACGATGGCTTCGATGCAGGTCCGGCGCGCCGCCCGGGCGGAGCGCGGAGCTAGTTCGTCACTGCGATCAGCGGTGCTTGCAGCCGGGCACGTTGAGCTGGTCGCAGAAGTATCCGGCCGCGCCGCCCACCACCGCGCCAGTGACGGCACTGCCGCCCAGCGCATCGGCCACCACCGCGCCGCCCACGGCGCCGACGGCTGCCCTCTCGCCGCGCGTTTCGACGCAACCGGCAAGGCCAAGGGCAAGGACAGGAACAAGGATGAAGGATTTGAGAACGGGATGGACAGACATTTCTGTTCGACTCCTCTGTAGCTGTGCAAGACAGGCGCCGAACCAAGCCGGGCACCAGCGATCCGGTTCCCGCCCCCGGGGTTTGCGCCCGCAAGGCCAGGAACCCGGTCATTGCCGCAAAGCCGTCCGGCAATGACCTTTCGTCCGGCGAATCCGCGCGGGCCTTCAGTAGCCGCGACGGCAGCCGGGGATGTTGAGATCGTCGCAGGTCGCGCCTGCAAGGCCGCCGATCGCCGCGCCGGTAAGCGCGTTGTTGTCGGTCGCATCGGCAATGATGGCGCCCGCGGCGGCACCGGCAAGGGCGCGTTCGCCATCGGTTTGCATGCAGCCGGCAACGGATGCGACAAGTGCGACAGCGGTAAGGATCTTGGTGATGGACATGCTCTGCCTCCGGTTTGTCTGATTTTCTGGGCAGAGATTAGCCGATCGGATTGGCCAGAAAAATCGAAATATCCGACCTGCTTCGCCCCGCGGGCAACATTGCGCCGAAGCGCAAGACGAACAGACGGCCCGGCGGGTGTTACTCCGGGCCGCCTGCGTCGAAACAAGAAACAAGTGGTGTGTCGATGAGGCCCACGCTGGGTGAGACGCTGGCCCTGCCCTTTTGTTAGCCCGGACTCCGGACCAAAGGCAAAACAAAAGTTTCCAAAACGGAAACAAAAAGCCGTTCCCCGCCAAGATTGAAAACCCACCGGCCAGATCATGCCACCTTCACCCTTCGAAAACCGCAGGGAAGACCGCGCGGGCCTTGGGAAGGTCGATCCGCAACAGCGCTTCATAGCTTTCCGGGTCGAACGGATCGGTCGCGGCCACGACCTCGCGGCCGAAAAACCACGACAGGCGCCCGACATCGAGATTGCCCCGCTCGAACGGTTCCTCGCCGAAATGCGCCCAGAGCGCAGCCATGAACCCTTCGTCTGCCTGGCGGTCGGCGAGCTTGCGGTCGCGGTAACGTTCCCGCGCGATCAGCCGTGTGGCGCCCTTGTCATTGGCACGCCGGATGACGAACTGGAAATCGGTTCCGGGCAGGCGCCCGGGAAAACCACGATGCTTCAGCATCTGGACCCCCCGCTCAGGCTCGGCCCGCTCTCCGTTGACCGGAAGTCGGGCCAGAAATGGAAACGGCCGACCGGCCCATTGCGCAAGGCGCTTCTGGACCGATCGGCCGCGGATTCCATGGTCGCGGCAGGGTTGGCCCCTGCCGGCCGGAAATCAGAGTTTGCCGGTGTAGACGGGCTCTTGCGAAACCGGGGCCGGTTCGGTGTAGACCGTTTCAGTTTTCTTGGCGCAAGCCGCGACAACCGCGACCAGAGCGAAAGCGATAAGCGCTGCCTTGGACATGTGAATCTCCTGCTCGTGGTGAAGGTCGCGGCCGCACTGGTCCGCACCCTTTCGTTGACGGCGGTTGCATCGCAACCGTCGCCGAAGACGTTAGCCGGTTTCCCTGCCGCGCGACAGTGCCCAGTGGGTTGCCCGCCCCAGCGTGGCAAAAATGCACCAAGCCCAAGGACAAATGCACCCCGAGGGAAAACGGCCCCGCGCATCAGAAGGCCTCCAGGATGCATCGGCCATTTTCAGGGCGGAAGGAATCGAAGAACTGCGTCGCATCGGGGTCGGCTTCGCCGAAGGGAACCGGCCTGTCGGACAGGCTGATGATGATCTGCGACGGCAGCGGCTCCGTCAGGCGCGGAAGGGCGTAGCCTTCGCAAAGCGCAAGCATGTCGTCTTGCGCAACCTCGGCGGGGATCGTGCCGCCGTTGCGGGCGATGGCAGGGGCCAGAAAACGGAAGCGCAACGCCGGTCCGTCTGGCCCGGCGGCATGGTCAAGGGTCTCGACAAGGGTCACGACCTGCCCCGAAGGCAGGACGATCCTGCCGTCCGCCGCGATGGCCAGCGGTGCATGCGGGGCCGAATCCCCACCCACCCCAAGGCTGGCCTCATCGGCCTCGGCCTCCGGGTCGCTGCTGCCGGATTGAGCCTGGCCTGTGCCATGCAGCATCGGTCCGGCCAGCGCGGCCAGAAGAATCCCCCTTGCAATGACGGATCCCCGCATCATGTCACCCTCTCAGAGCGGAATGTTGTCGTGTTTCTTCCACGGGTTCGTCAGCCGCTTGCCCCGAAGCGAGGCAAAGGCCCGCGCCACGCGGCGGCGGGTCGAATGCGGCTGGATCACCTCGTCGATGAAGCCCTTTTCGGCGGCGACGAAGGGATTGGCGAAGCGGTCTTCGTAATCCTTCGTGCGCTGCCCGATCTTGTCCTTGTCGCCAAGTTCGCTGCGATACAGGATCTCGACCGCGCCCTTGGCGCCCATCACCGCGATTTCCGCCGTGGGCCAGGCATAGTTGAAATCGCCGCGCAGGTGCTTCGACGCCATGACGTCATAGGCCCCGCCGTAAGCCTTGCGGGTGATGACGGTGACTTTCGGAACCGTCGCCTCGCCATAGGCGAACAGCAGCTTGGCGCCGTGCTTGATGACACCGCCATATTCCTGCGTGGTGCCCGGCAGGAAGCCCGGCACATCGACAAAGGTCAGGATCGGGATCTCGAAGGCATCGCAGAAGCGCACGAACCGCGCCGCCTTGCGGCTGCTGTCGATATCAAGACACCCCGCCAGCACCATCGGCTGGTTCGCCACCACACCGACGGTCTGGCCTTCGATCCGCACGAAGCCCACGATGATGTTGGCGGCGAAATCCTTCTGGATCTCGTAGAAATCGCCTTCATCCGCGACCTTCAGGATCAGCTCCTTCATGTCGTAGGGCTGGTTCGGGTTGTCGGGGATCAGCGTGTCGAGGCTGTTTTCCACCCGCGCCACGTCATCGAAGAACGGCCGGACCGGCGCCTTTTCACGGTTGTTGAGCGGCAGGAAGTCGAAAAGCCGGCGCACTTCGGCCAGCGTCTCGACGTCGTTTTCGAAGGCGCCATCCGCGACCGAGGATTTCCTGGTATGGGTGGAGGCGCCGCCCAGTTCCTCGGCGGTGACGACCTCGTTCGTGACGGTCTTCACCACATCGGGGCCGGTCACGAACATGTAGGAGGTGTCCTTCACCATGAAGATGAAGTCGGTCATGGCGGGGCTGTAGACCGCGCCGCCGGCGCAGGGCCCCATGATGACGGAAATCTGCGGCACCACGCCCGACGCCATGATGTTGCGCTGGAAGACGTCGGCATAGCCCGCCAGCGAGGCCACGCCTTCCTGGATGCGCGCGCCGCCCGAATCGTTCAGCCCGATCACCGGGGCGCCGTTCTGCACCGCCATGTCCATGATCTTGCAGATCTTCCGGGCATGGGTCTCCGACAGCGATCCGCCAAACACCGTGAAGTCCTGGCTGAACACATAGACCATGCGGCCGTTGATCGTGCCCCAACCCGTCACCACGCCGTCGCCGGCGGGACGTTCGGCCTGCATGTTGAAGTCCACCGCCCGGTGGGTCACGAACATGTCGAATTCCTCGAACGAGCCCTCGTCGAGCAGCAGCTCGATCCGTTCGCGCGCCGTCAGTTTTCCGCGCGCATGCTGCGCGTCGATCCGGCGCTGACCTCCGCCCAGGCGCGCTTCGGCGCGGCGGATTTCAAGCTCGTGAAGAATGTCTTTCATGGGACTCCCCCTATAGGCACGGGCGGCAATCTAGCCGCAGTGCAGCAGGGGAAAAAGCACGAAAGAGAAAATTTGCAAAATGTTGGCCGGCCACTTTCAGCAAACTGCAACCTTGCAAATTTCGGCCACTTTCCTGAATCTTGGCGTCAGGCTAGGGCCTGTTGACGTTTAAGGATTCCCAAATCATCGGTTGAGTGATTCAAGGTTGCCAAATGGGAGGCAACCTTGATCCGCACGGCTCTGACTGACACTCAATGGGAAATCATCGCCCCGCACTGTCTTGGCCGGGAATGTGATCCCGGCCGCACCGGGCCCGACCCCCGGTTGTTCGTGGAGGCGGTGCTTTGGATTGCGCGCACGGGCTGCCCCTGGCGGGATCTTCCGGCGGAGTTCGGCGGCTGGAACACGGTATTCAAACGCTTCCGCAGATGGGTCAAGGCGGATGCATTCTATCGTATGTTCAGGGCCTTGGCCGAGGATGCGGATTTCGAATACGTCATGATCGACGGCACCATTACCAAAGTCCACCGGCATGGACAGGGCGCAAAAGGGGGGCTCAAGGCCAGGCCATCGGGCGTTCTCGCGGCGGTATGGCAAGCAAGATCATGGCCTTGACGGATGCTTTGGGCAACCTGATCGACTTTCGGCTTCTGCCCGGACAGGCGCATGATCTACGCGGCACCGCGGCCCTGATCGATGGCTTGTCTTGCCGCCACCTTCTCGCAGACCGCGCCTTTGACGCAAACTGGCTGCGCGAGGCCTTGTCTGCGGCGAAGATCAAGGCGGTCATCCCGCCCAAATCCAACCGTCGGTTTCCAGCCGAATTCGACAAGGAAACCTGCAAATGGCGGCACCTGATTGAGAACTTCTTCCAAAAGATCAAGGAATACAGAGGCATCGCCACCCGATTTTGCAAAACAGACACAAGCTACAACGCTCTCATCTCCATCGCCGCCACCGTCATCCGATTGAAATGAACGTCAACAGGCCCTAGCAAGGGCCCACCTCTTACCGGAGACTTCCATGCCCGCGCTGCCCGTCCCGCTTCTCACCATCGGCCTTCTGGTCGCCTCGAACATCTTCATGACTTTCGCCTGGTATGGCCACCTGAAGTTCAAGTCCGCACCACTTCTGGTGGTGATCCTTGCCAGCTGGGGGATCGCCTTCTTTGAATATCTGCTCCAGGTTCCCGCCAACCGCATCGGCCACGGAACCTTCACCGCCGCGCAGCTGAAGACCATCCAGGAGGTCATCACGCTAACCGTCTTCGCGCTGTTTTCATGGGCCTACCTGGGCGAACGGCTGACTTGGCAGCATGCCGTGGGATTCACCCTGATCGCAGCCGGGGCCTGGTTCGTGTTCCAGGCCAAGGGCTGACGCACCGTCCCCTGATTTCTTCTTTGCGCAAATACTCCCGCCGGAGGCATCCGACGGCAACCGTAGGAGCCTCCGGCGGGAGTATTGGGGGCAAAAGAGAAGACAGGCCCGAAAGGATCAGGCGTTGAACAGGAAGTGCAGGACGTCGCCGTCCTTGACCTCGTAGGTCTTGCCTTCGACGCGGAACTTGCCGGCCTCGCGCGCGCCGGCTTCGCCCTTGCCTGCGACATAATCGTCATAGGCAATGGTTTCGGCGCGGATGAAGCCGCGTTCGAAATCGCCGTGGATCACGCCGGCGGCCTGCGGGGCCAGCGTGCCCCTGGTGATCGTCCAGGCGCGGGCTTCCTTGGGGCCGACGGTAAAATAGGTCTGCAGGCCCAGAAGCTCGTATCCGGCGCGGATCAGGCGGTCGAGGCCGGCTTCGTGGAGGCCCATTTCCTCAAGGAACATCGTGGCTTCCTCGGTGGGAAGCTGGCTGATCTCTTCCTCGATCCGGGCCGAGATCACGACCGACGCCGCGCCTTGTGCCCTGGCCATTTCCGCCACGCGGGCCGACTGGCTGTTGCCGTTGGCGGCGGCGGATTCCTCGACGTTGCAGACATAAAGCACGGGCTTGGCGGTCAGCAACTGAAGCATGTCCCAGGCGCGGCGGTCATCTTCTGCGACCTTCAGCGTCCGCGCGGGCTTGCCTTCGTTCAGGACCACCTGCGCGGCTTTCAGCAGCCGTTCCTGATCCACCGCTTCCTTGTCGCCGCCCTTCACCTTGCGCGACAGGTTCGCAAGGCGGCGCTCGATCGATTCCATGTCGGCGATCATCAGTTCCGTCTCGATCGTCTCGGCATCGGCCAGCGGGTCGATCCGGCCTTCGACATGGGTGATGTCGCCGTCTTCAAAGCAGCGCAGGACATGGGCGATGGCGTCCACCTCGCGGATATTGGCAAGGAACAGGTTGCCAAGGCCTTCTCCCTTCGACGCGCCTTTCACAAGGCCCGCGATGTCGACGAAGGTGATCCGGGTCGGGATGATCTGCTTCGATCCGGCGATTTCGGCCAGCGCGTCCAGCCGCGGGTCCGGCACGGCGACCTCACCCACGTTCGGTTCGATCGTGCAGAATGGAAAGTTGGCCGCCTGCGCCGCGGCGGTGCGGGTCAGCGCGTTGAAAAGCGTCGATTTGCCGACGTTCGGCAATCCGACGATGCCCATCTTGAAACCCATGATCACCCTCCTTCGGCGTTGGCCCGCTCATAAGCAAGGCGGGGGCGCAAGGCAAGCTGTGCGCCGGGGCGCTTTCATGCGAGGCTGGCAGTCGCGCGATCCCCGGAATGGCGGAGGTTCCGATGCCCCTTGTTCCTTACCTGCATTTCTGCGGCGACTGTGCCGAGGCAATGGCCTTCTATGCCAAGCTTCTGGGCGCACCCGCTCCCACCATGATGCGCTACCGCGATGCGCCGGGGATGGAGGTCGATGCGGACGACAGCCTTCTGGTCATGCATGCCGAAATTCATGCGCCGGGCGGCACGCTGATGGCCTCGGATTATCCGCCAGGGGTGACAGGTGATCCGCAGAAAGGGGTTTCGGTCATGTATGGCGTGCCGGATGCCGAAACCGGGCGGCAGCTTTTCCAGGCGCTCGAGGGCGGGCATGGCGGCATGGTCATGGCTTTCGGGCCAACCTTCTGGTCGAGCGGCTTCGGCATGGTGCGCGACCGCTTTGGCACCCACTGGATGATTGCGGCACCGCCCCCGGCCGAGGGCGCCCCTGCCGGCCCGTGATCGGCGGGCATTGATTTCGGCGCCGGTTCAAGGCAGACCGGACCCCGAGCCGTGAAGGAGCCGCAATGACCCGCGCCATGACCCGCATCGACAAGACATTCGCCCGCCTGCGCCAGGAAGGGCGCAAGGCCTTTGTCACCTATATCATGGCCGGTGATCCGGATCTGGAAACCTCGCTTGCGGTCATGAAGGGCCTGCCGGGCTCGGGCGTCGACATCATCGAACTGGGCATCCCCTTCACCGATCCGATGGCGGACGGACCGACGATCCAGCTTGCTGGCCAGCGGGCGCTGGATGGCGGGCAGACCCTGCAAAAGACGCTCGACATGGTGGCCGCGTTCCGCAAGGACGATGACGCGACGCCGATCGTGCTGATGGGCTATTACAACCCGATCTATTCGCGCGGCGTGGACAGGTTCCTGGCGGATGCCAAGACTGCGGGGGTTGACGGGCTGATCGTCGTCGACCTGCCACCCGAGGAAGACAGCGAACTGTGCCTGCCCGCGCAGGCGGCGGGGCTGAACTTCATCCGTCTGGCAACGCCCACGACCGATGACAAGCGGCTGCCCAAGGTGCTCAGCAACACCAGCGGCTTTGTCTATTATGTCTCGATCACCGGCATCACCGGGGCGGCGGCTGCGCAGGCCGGCGACGTGGCGCCGGAAGTCGCGCGCATCAAGGCGCAGACCGAACTGCCCTTGATCGTGGGCTTCGGGATCAACACGCCCGAGGCCGCGCAATCCATCGCGCGCGTGGCCGATGGCTGCGTCGTCGGATCGGCAATCGTCAAGGAAATCGGCGCTGGAAAGCCCGTGGCCAAGGTGCTGGATTTCGTCCGCAGCCTTGCCGAAGGCGCGCACCGGGCCTGACGCGCGCCCGGTTCAGCCGAAAGGCACTTCCGCCGCCTCATCTGCGGAGCCGGCCCTTTCAGCCGCCCGGGCGCATTCCCGCGCCCGCACCAGCCCGGCGATGAAGCGCGCCGTGATCCAGCCCGCGCCGATCCCCGCGACGATATTCGCCGCCGCCTGCGCCCAGATCACGCCGACGGCGCCAAAGGCCTGCCCCATCAGCACGGCAAGGGGCCAGAGCAGAAGCGCATCGCGGGTCCAGTTGGCGACCGTGCTCCAGAGGGGGCGGCCAAGGTTGTTGAAGGTGGCGTTGGAAACAAACAGCACGCCCGTGAAGACGAAGGATCCGGCCGCGACATGGGTGAAGGCCCGCACGACTTCGGCGCCCCCCTCTGACAGCCCGAACGAGGCGATGACCGGCCCAGTCAACGCCGCCATCACCGCCCAGACGACGAGGGTGTAGATGAAGGCGTAGACCAGCGCGGCGCGGAAGGCTGCCGCCACCCGGTCGGGGCGGTCGGCACCGTGGTTCTGGCCGATGATGCCGCCGATGGCACCCGAAAGCGCGAAGATCCCCCCGAAGGCCAGCACCGTCAGGCGCCCGACGACGCCGAGCCCCGCGATGGCGCTGTCACCATGTTCGGCGATCGCGCGCGTCATCGCCCAGGAGCCGAAGGGCGGCGAAAGCTGGGTGGCGATGGCAGGCAGCGCTATGGCGAAATAGGGGCCTGCGAGGCTGCGGGCCTCGAACAGGTCCGGCGCGGCGAGCATTCCGTGCTTGCGGATGATATAGTATAGCCCCGCCGCCGCCATCGCCCCCCGCGCAATCAGGATCGACACCGCCGCGCCGGTGATCCCGCCTTCGGCCCAGACGATCAGGATCGGATCGAGCACGGCCGCGATCCCTCCGGCAAGGATCGTGACCAGCATCGACCGCCAGGCGTCGCCCAGCGCCCGCAGGATTCCCGAGGCAAGGATGCCGACCGCGATCAGCGGCATCGAGGGCAGCGATACCGACAGGAAGTGATCGGCCAGGTCCAGCACATCGCCCTCGGCCCCCGACAGGACAAGGACCGGGCGGCGGAACAGATAGACAAGCACCGTCAGCGTCCCCTGCACCGCCACCGTCAGCAGCACCGATGAGGTGGCGATGTGGCGGGCGCGTTCGCGGTTCCCCATGCCAAGTGCCCGCGACACCATCGCCACGCAGGCGATCATCAGCCCGATCGAGACCGACATGATCGTGAACTGGATCATGCCGCCGATGCCGACCGCGGCGATCAGGCGTTCGTCCTTCAGCCGGCTGATCCACCAGAGCGCGAGAAAGTCGATGAGGAAGGTGAAGGACAAGGCAAGCGTCCCCGACAGTGCCATCACCACGACGTGCCGCATCAGGCTGCCCGTGACGAACTTCGGCGCCGGGGCCGCCGGTCCCGCGCCAGCGAGCTTTGGCTGGCCCTTGTCAACACCCGGTCGCATCGCAAAACGTCCCTTCTTCCAGCCTCGCGCCCGCGGCCAACAGATTCAGGATAGGCCCCGGCATCGGCAAGGAACAGCCGCCCCACCCCGGGGCACGCATCTTTTTTCGCATATGCCGGGACGAAAGGGCCTTCCTGCGCGTCCATCCTGCAGCGGGCCGAAATCCCTCGGGTCGCAGACGGAGGATACAAGATGGCCATACGCCAGATCACGACCGCCGCAGCCACTGCCGCCCTGATGATGCTTGCCGGCGCGGGCCTTGCCGCCCCCGACCTGACCGAGGTGACGATCGGCGGAGCCAAGGCGCTTGCGGATGCCAGGGGCATGACGCTCTACACCTTCGACAAGGACAAGGCCGGTGCATCGGCCTGCTATGACGGCTGCGCGACGAAATGGCCGCCCGCACTGGCCCCGGACGGCGCCAAGGCGAAAGGCGACTATGGCGTGACCGAACGCAAGGACAACACCTATCAGTGGACCTACAGGAGCATGCCGCTTTATACCTATTACGAGGACAAGGCGGCGGGTGATGCGACCGGTGACGGTATGGGCGGTGTCTGGCATATCGCGCGGCCGTAACCGCCACATGGACGCGGATTGCGCCGCAGTGAAGGGCAAGGCATGACCTTCCTTCAGGATGTGGAGGCCGCCATCCCGGCGCTCAGGCGCTATGCGATGGCGCTTGTCCGCGACCAGGACCGCGCCGACGATCTGGTGCAGGACAGCCTGGAACGGGCGCTGGCCCGCCGCCACGACTGGCGCGGCGACGGGTCGGTTCGGGCCTGGATGTTCACCATCCTGCTCAATCGACTGCGCGACGAGGAGCGGAAGGCGCGCCCGCTGCACGGCCATCTGATGCCGATCGAGGCTCTGGCGGCAACCGGCACAACAGGGGCGCAGGAGCAGCACATGGCGCTGGCCGAGGTGGCCTGCGCGCTGGACCGCCTGCCCTCCGACCAGCGCCGTGCGCTGCTTCTGGTCACGATCGGCGGACAGAGCCTTGCCGATGCCGCCCGGATCCTGGAAATTCCGGAAGGCACGCTCATGTCCCGCCTGGGCCGGGCGCGCGAAACCCTGCGCGCGCTCGTCGGGCGTGACAGCCCACGCCAGGGCCGCAAAGGACAGCCATGAAACCGCCACCGAAGTCCCTGTCGCAAGAAGTCCTGCTGCGCCGCCATCACGGCGAAGAGGATACCGGGTCGCGCCCGGAGATCGACGCGGCGCTGGCCGCGGATCCGGCGGCGCGCGAAATGCTGAGTGACTGGCAGGCCCAGGATGCAGCACTCGAGGCCCTGTTTGCGCCGCCAGGCGGGGTGCTGCCCGAGCCGATGCGCAAGCGGCTGGAAGCGGCGGCCCGGGTGTCGCGTCCGGCGATTGGCTGGCGGCCCGTTGCCGCGGGGATTGCGCTTTTCGCGGCCGGTTTCGCCTTGGGCTGGTTCATCCAGCCGGCGCAGGCGCCCGCAGGCTTCGATCTGGCGCGCAGCGCGCTCAACGCCCACCTGACCTATGCCGCCGAGGTCGCCCATCCGGTCGAGGTTCCCGGAAGCGAGCGCGACCATCTTGTGCGTTGGCTGTCCAAGCGGCTGGGACAATCGATCCACGTCCCCGACCTTGGGTCGCTCGGGTTTCGCCTTATGGGGGGGCGGCTTCTGCCGGGGGATCCGGGGCCTGTGGCGCTCTTCATGTATGAAAACGACGCGGGTCAGCGGCTGACAATCTATGTCACGCCTGAAAGCGGCGCCGATACCGCCTTTCATCATGTCGAGGATCAGGGCCAGCAGGGGTTCTGGTGGACGGACGCCGGCCTTGGCTGCGTGATCGTCGCCCCGATCGGGCGCGACGCCCTGCACGCGATCGCACTTGCTGCCTACGATCAGCTGATCTGACCGGTGCGCGCCCTGCCGGGAACGAGCGGCCCGGCCCTGCACTGCCAGAGAACTCTCTGGACCTGCAACGGTTTCGTTCAGGTCTTTTGAGGGCGATACTCGCCATCGAGGAGACCGGATATGGCAGCGACACACGAACCGCGAGTTCAAGCGGGATGCGGTTCGCATCGCGCTCACCAGTGGCCAGATCATACCCGGACTGAAATACGACCCCGAGGATCTGCGTTTGAAATACGGCCCCGAACGCGGCCGGGTCCTGACCGAGATGGTGGGTGGCGCGGCGGAGAAAAACGATAGGCCCCGTCGACTCTGTTGCACAAATCCCATGATGGATTCATCTCGTGAATCCAGCGTGGTATCTGGGCGGCATGAGCAGACCCACGCCCCCCGCCTACAAAACCTGGAACTGGCCCGCATATGACAAGGCGCTGAAGCGCCGTGGCTCTCTGACGATCTGGTTCGATCCCGCCATGACCTGTGAGGCCGCGCCGACTGGCAAGCGCGGTCGCCAGCCCGCCTGCAGCGACGCAGCGATCCAGACCTGCCTGACGATGAAGGTGCTGTTTGGCATGGCGCTGCGGCAAACGACCGGGTTCGTCGAGAGCCTGCTGCGCCTGACCGGCCTGGACTGGGCCGTGCCTGACTTCAGCACGCTGTCACGGCGCCAGAAGTCCCTGAAGGTCAACATCCCCTACCGCGGCTCGGACGGTCCGCTCCACCTGCTGGTCGACAGCACCGGGATCAAGGTCGAGGGCGAAGGGGAGTGGAACGCCCGCAAGCATGGCGGCACGAAACGGCGCGTCTGGCGGAAGATCCACATCGGGATCGACGAGAAATCCCTGGAAATCCGGGCCGCAGAGTTCACCACCAGCGACGTGGGCGATGCGCCCATGCTGCCCGAACTTCTCGACCAGATACCATCCGAGCAGGAGATCGCCACCGTCACAGCCGATGGCGCTTTCGACACGCGCAAGTGCCATGACGCCATCGCTGCCCGTGGTGCAACCGCGATCATCCCGCCCCGCAAGAACGCCAAACCGTGGAAGCCCGACACCGCCGGGGCGGTCGCCCGCAACGAGATTCTGCGCACATCGAAGCGTGTCGGTCGAACCATCTGGCGACGATGGAGCGGCTATCACCGCCGAAGCCGTGTCAATCGGCACGCAAAACTGACCCCCTATCGGCGTCCAAAATTGACCCCCCTATGCTGCGTCGAGATCAGGGCCTGAGCCGACGGAACTGATCACAGAGTGGAGGCGGGTCAGGCCCTGATCGGGGTCAGGCGCGGTTTTTGAAGCGCCAGGACTCGTTGCCGGTTTCGATGATCTCGCAGTGATGGGTCAGGCGGTCGAGGAGCGCCGTGGTCATCTTGGCATCGCCGAAGACGGTCGGCCATTCGCCGAAGGCGAGGTTGGTGGTGACGATGATCGAGGTGCGCTCGTAGAGGCGGCTGATGAGGTGGAACAGGAGCTGCCCGCCGGACTGCGCGAAGGGCAGATAGCCGAGCTCGTCGAGAATGACGAAGTCGAGGCGGGTCATGTAATCGGCGAGCCGTCCTTGTTTGCCGCCACGGGTCTCGGTCTCGAGACGGTTCACCAGATCGACAACGTTGTAGAAGCGGCCACGGGTGCCGCTGCGGATGAGCGCTCGGGCAATGGCGATGGCGAGGTGGGTCTTGCCGGTTCCGGTGCCGCCGATGAGGACCACGTTGCGCTGGTCGGCGACGAAGCTGCCATTGGCAAGTTCCCTGACCAGCCCTTCGTTGATCGGCGTGCCGGTGAAGTCGAACTCTTCGATGTCCTTGGCCAGCGGCAGCTTGGCGACCGTCATCTGGTAGCGGATGGATCTGGCCTGCTTCTCGGCAATCTCGGACCGCAAGAGATCACCGACGATGCGGGGCGGTTCATGCTGGCGCTTGATGCCTGCGGCCATGACCTCGTCATAGGCGCTGCGCATCCCGTAAAGCTTGAGGCTGCCCATCAGGTCTAAGATTTGGGTGCGTTCCATGTCGGCTGGTCCTCCTGAGGCTGTCGTAGCGGGCGCAATCGGCCACGGGTTCGTGGGTCAGGCGCAGCGCGGTTGGGGTCAGTAGAAGTGGTGGCGGGGTCGGATCGCGTCGTCGGGCGAGGATGTTGATGACGACAGGGGCGGAATGGACGCCCTGATCGACGGCTTCCCGGCAGGCGGCCTCGACGGCCTGCAGCCCGTCATCGGGCACGCAGCTCAGGATCTGAACCATCTGCCGGTCGCCGTCATCGCTGCCCTTCAGCTTGCGCCGGATCGCGGCCATGGCGGGCGGGAGCACCCAGTCCCTGAACGGAGCCCCATTGCGCAGTGCCCCCGGTTTGCGCGCCAGAACAGGCACATAGTGCCACGGATCATAGACGGTCTGGCCGCGGCCGAAGGCGCGGGCATGTTCGCCGACGATGACGCCATCCTGCCGGATGACGATGCGTTCGGCATAGGCGTGCACATCAACGGGACGTCCGACCGCCGTGGCCAAGACCGAGTATTTGTTGTTGTCGAACCGCACCGTGCAGGTCTTCGAGACGGAAGCGGGCACGCTGTGGAAGCCGTCGAAGTGGCCAACATAGGGCACCAGATGCGGCCGCTCGGCCTCGAACATCTCCCAGATCGTCTTGTCGGTCTTTTCCACATGGCGATGCGCCTTGGCATAGGCCACGCACTTGTCCAGCAGCCAAGCGTTCAGCTCGTCGAGGCTCTTCACCCGCAGCCGCGGTGTGAAGAACCGCTCCCGCACCAGCCCGACCTGGTTCTCGACTTGGCCCTTCTCCCAGCCAGAGGCGGGCGTGCAAGCGACGGGTTGGACAAGGTAATGGCTGCACATCTGCAGGAAGCGGCGGTTGTAATGCCGTTCCTTGCCGGTGAAGACCGCCTCCACCGCCGTCTTCCCTCGCCATGGCCTCGAACCAGTGGCGGCTCATGGCTCGATGTCGTAAATCCCGCGCGTGCAGGTGCCCTTGAAGAAGGCGAAGGCCCGGTCGTGCGCGTCAAAAACCATCTCCTGGCTCTCGCGCATGTAGGCCCGAGCGAACATCATCCGGCTGTGGCAAAGCCGGACATGCGCAACCTTCACCGTCACCGTGACACCCGAGATCACCACGACCTCGTGGCTCCAGTCGAACTGGTAAGCCTCGCCAGGTGCATAATAGAGCGGCACATAGGCTTCCGCCGTCACCGCGCCACGGCTCTGTGACCAGCTCTTCGCGAACCGGCGCACGGCATCATAGCCGCCCTCGTATCCGAGCCCGCGCCGTCGGGGCATCCCTCGGACCAGTGGCGGGATGCCCCTCCACCTCGAAGATGCGGATCAGCGTCAGCCGTTCCCGCGACGGCTTACCCGCATTGGACGACAGGAACTGTTCAAGATGTCCCTGCCACGGCCCGATCCGCGGCATCGGTTGCCGCTCGCGCTCGTAGCTGAAGTCCGTCTCATCCGTTCGCAGGATCTTCCGGACGGTATTCCGCGACACGTGCAGTTCCCGCACGATCTTCTTCATCGACCAGCCCTGAACGTAGAAGGCCCGCCGCACCCGCGCGATCGTATCCACCCGCTTCATCCCTCCCTCCGTTCGCTGCCTCGCAACGAACGGTCTGACAGAACGTCAGGGGGGTCAAAATTGGACGCCAATACCCCGCCTTAGGGGGTCAAAATTGCACGCCGAAACACACGAAGCCGCGTCGAGGCCAAGATGCACTGTGTGAAGCTGCTCGGCCAGCGCCTGACTGCCCGGGACTTCGACCGTCAGGTCGCAGAGTTCCAGGTTCGTGTCGCCGTTCTGAACGGCTTCACCGCGCTCGGAACACCCGTCACGGAAGCCGTAGGATAAGTCTGTCCGGGGAAAGGGGTAGTCCGGGCTGCAAATGATCTGTGCAACAGAGCCGCTGGCCCCCATCAAGGACGCGGTTACCGCCGACGGTGAGGTGGTGATCCCCATCGATGTCGAGGCCTTCGGGTTCTGGCTGAAGGCGGCTTTTGGTCAGCCGGTCACCAGCGGCACCACACCGAAGACGCACACCTTCCAGTCGGGGAACTGGACGCTGCCCAGCATGTCCATCGAAACCGCCATGCCTGAAGTGCCGCGCTTCGCCATATATTCTGGCTGTGTGCTGGATCAGCTGACCTGGCAGATGCAGCGGGTCGGGCCTGTTGACCGCGACGGCCCGGCTTGTGGCCCAAGGCGAAACCATCGCTGTTGCCACGGCGGCTGGCACGCCAACGGCGCTGGGCCTGCAGCGCTTTGGCCATTTCAACGGCACGGTGAAACGCAACGGCAGCAGCTTGGGCAATGTCGTCTCGGCCGAGATCACCTATTCCAACAACCTCGACCGGATCGAAACCATCCGCGGCGACGGTCGCATCGACGGCGCCGATCCCGCCATGGCCGCCCTTTCGGGCCGGATCGAGGTCCGGTTCGCCGACACTGCACTGATCACTCAAGCCATCGACGGCACGCCGTGCGAGCTGGAGTTCAACTACAGCCTTGGGGCCAATGCCAGTTTCACGTTCACCGCCCACGCCGTCTACCTGCCCCGCCCGCGCATCGAAATCGCCGGGCCACAAGGCGTGCAGGCAACATTCGACTGGATGGCCGCCAAAGCCACCAGCCCTGCCCGCATGTGCACCGCCGTTCTCGTCAACACGCTGGCGGCCTACTGAATTTGGTATGGAGGCTGATCCGCACAGTGGAGGCGGGCGCGAAATGGCGGTATCCCTTTCAACGATTCCCCGAAGAAAGGTTCCGCACATGACACCCGCCGAAATCATGGCTGCATTGGAGGGCAGTGGCCCCTTGCCGCGCGAAGCATTGGAAGCGGCAGGACAATCGCGCGATGCCATGGTGCCGGTGTTTCTGGACTACATCGGCAAACTTCAAACGGCAAAGATCGATGATCTCGAGCGCATGGATGCGTTCGTTTTCATCTTCTTCCTTCTGGCGGAATGGCGCGAGACCCGGGCCTATCGCCCGCTGGCCAAGCTGCTCCGGCGCGATCCGGAATTTCTGGATGCACTATTGGGGGATTCGATCACCGAAGCCTCGGCGCGTGTCATGGCAGGGGTATTTGACGGCGATCTGCAACCGCTGTTCGACATCCTGCTGGATGATGCCGCTGACAGCTTCCTGCGTGGAGAAATGTTTGACACGCTGGCCATCGTTGCCTTGGAAAATCCCGATCTGCGGTCCCGGATTTCGCAGTTCTTGGTCGACTTCTTCGACCTCACCGGCACCAAGACGGGCGAGGAAGTCTGGTGGTCTTGGGCCGAATGTATCGCGGCCCTTGGCCTCGCAAACATGGAAACGGCGGTTCGCGCTGTGTTCGACAGTGGTTTGATCACCCCCGATCATAGCCGTCTCGAGGATTTCACCGAACGCCTTCAGGCAACGGTGGATGCCGGGCGGCCCGACTGGTTCACTGGTGTCTCCAGCAACACGCTGATCACCGACACCATCGCCGAGCTTGCGCCATGGTACTGCTTCACCCCTGAATACCTGACGAAGAAGGCTGAAGGCCGCCTGAACGTCCTGTCGTCGCTGATGCCCCGCAGCGGCGATCCGTTCAACAGCGTGATCACCGGCAAGACCGGCCGAAACGACCCCTGCCCTTGTGGCAGTGGCAAGAAGTTCAAGAAATGCTGCCTGCAGTGATCTGAATAATCCACACCTGATCTGCTGACCACCCTCCCCAGCGACGTGCCCCGGCACGTCGCTTTTGTTTTGTGAAAGGCCCACCGATGATCCGACTGAATCTGACCGCCACGCCGGAATGGCTGGAGCTCGCCCCCGGCCTGCGCCTGCTGGTCGGCCCCCTGACCACCGCCCTGATGGTCTCGGCCCGCGCCGATCCGGCAATCGAAGCCTTGCCGGAGGGAGCAACGCAGGAAGCGCTGGCCCTCGCCATGGCGAAAGCCGTGGCCCGGCGCGCAGTGCTGGATTGGGAAGGTGTGGGCGATGCGATGGGCCAACCCACGCCCGTCACCCCCGAAGGCATCGACGCCCTTCTGGAAATCTGGCCCATCTTCGAAGCCTTCCAGACCATGTACGTCGCCAAGGGTCTGATCCTGGACGCGGAAAAAAACGTCTCCGCGCCCTCGCCGACTGGTCCTTCGGGGGGGGGCGATCGGTACTGCGCCGCCTGCCAAATTGCCTGCCCCGACTGCCCTGCAAGACTGAACCGCCCACTTACGTCGGAAGGCTGGCAGGTCTGGGATCTGGTCGGCCGCCTTGGCGGGCAACTACGGGTCTTCCCCGGCGCGGTCCTCGGCTGGGACATGGGCGCGGCACTGGCCATGGCCCACGCACTGGCCATCGACACCCTGATCGTCGCCGAACTGCTGCCCGAGATCGAGGCGGTGATGGTGCGCAAACTGAACGAACCGATGGAAGGAGGCCGCGATGGCTGAAAAGCGTGTATCCGTCCGCCTCGTGGCGGAGGGCGGCCGCCAGGTGCGCGCCGAGTTGGAAGGCATAGGGGATGCGGGCGCACGGGGCTTTGGCCGTTTGTCGACCGAGATGGAACTGGCCAACACACGGCTGGCCAGCTTTGCGCGCAAGGCCGGGATTGCCTTGGCAGCGGTGACAGTTGCGGCGGCCGCTGCTGGCGTGACGATGGTGCGATCTGGACTGGAGACCATCGGCGCGCAAGCTGACATGGCCGCCTCGCTCCGGACCACCGTCGAAAGTCTGCAAGTGCTGACTTGGGCGGGTGAGCTTGCCGGGGTTTCCATGGGCGAAATCGAGCAGGCAACCAAGAAGCTGACCACACGATTGTCGGAAGCGGCAGCAGGATCCGGAACGGCTGTCGGGGCCTTGCAGCGGCTGAACCTGACCGCCGCGCAATTGCAGGCGCTCCCGCTCGACCAGCGCATCGTCGCCATACAGGAAGCCTTGAACCGGTTCATGCCCGAGGCCGAGCGGGCGGCTGTTGCGTCTGACCTCTTTGGTGACAAGGCGGCGCTGGCGTTCCTGCGTATCGACCCTGCCACCTTGCGTGAGGCGGCGCAGGATGTTCGTTACTTCGGCGTGGCTGTCAGCGCGGCCGATGCTGCCCAGATCGAACGCACCGGCGATGCCATCGCTAAGCTCAGTCTGATCTGGCTCGGCCTGACCAACCGGCTGACCGCAGCGGTCGCCCCGGCGCTGGAAACCATCGCCAACACGCTGTCCGACATGGCGCGCAGCACCGGGCCCATCGGCATCGCGATCAACGCCCTTTTCGATAACATCGGCCGCCTGACCACCTATGCCGCCACCTTCGCCACGCTGATGGCGGGGCGCTGGGTGGCTGGGCTGGCCGTTGCGGCGCTTTCCGTGCGCGGCCTTGCAACCGGCCTCGTCATCCTGCGTGGCGCGCTGATCCGCACCGGCATCGGCGCGCTGATCGTCGGCGCAGGTGAATTGGTGTTCCAGTTCACCCGGCTCGTCGCGGGCGCGGGAGGATTTGGCGCGGCGATTGGCCTCCTGAAAGATCTGGCGCTCGAGGTCTGGGACCGCATCGGCCTTGGCGCAGCCTCTGCCTGGTCAAAAATCGAGGCCAGTTGGGCCGGGCTGCAGGCCACCGTCTATGGCGCGATGCAGTCTTCGGTCGAAGCGGTGACCAGCTTCGGCAACTCGGCTGCGGGCATCTTCAAGGGTGCTTATGAAGCCGTGAAAGCAATCTGGGGCCAGCTGCCCGGTGCAATCGGGGATTTCGCCTTCCAAGCCGCCAACGGCCTGATCGGCGGCGTCGAAGCCATGCTGAACGGCGTGGTCAGCCGGATCAACAACTTCATCAATGGCTTGAACGCCGCGCTGGACCTTCTGCCCGATTGGGCCGTCGGCGAAGGTGGGGTCCGGATCGGCACGCTGGACCCAGTGGCGCTGGGCCGGATCGACAATCCGTTCGCAGGGTCTGCGGCCGCAGCCGGGACCGCTGCCGCCGAGGCCTTCTCGGCAGCGATGGCGCAAACCTATGTCACCACGCCCGATCTTGGCCTCACGGGGATGGCGGAAGAAGCGGCCGCGCGTGCCGAAGCCTATCGCGAGGCTTCCGGCATGCTGGCCGATGCAGCCGCGCGTCCGATGCAAAGTTGGCAGGCGCTGAAGGATGCGGTGGCCGGGGCGGGCAGCGAAGGTGAGGCTGCGCTGGACGATGCCACCGATGCCGCCGACCGGCTGGATGAGTCGATGACCGAGGCTGGGCGCGCCGCCGGTGGCGCTGGGGCGGCGGCTGCAGTGGGGGCCGAAGTGGCCAAGACGGGATGGGAGGCGGCGGTCGCCATGCTTGCCGATTATGCAGCAAAAGCGCGCGATATCGGCGGCGACATCGGCAATGCGCTGGTCTCCGCTTTCACCTCGGCCGAGAATGCCGTGGGCGAGTTCGTGAAAACTGGCAAACTGGATTTCCGTGACCTCGTCACCTCGATGATCGCCGATCTGGCCAAGCTGGCAGCGCGACGGTTCGTCCTTGGCCCGATTGCCAATGCCCTCTCCGGTGCGCTGGGTGGTGCCGGTGGCATCTTTGCCAACATCCTGCACGCCGGTGGTTTGGTCGGATCGCCGGGCCCGGGCCGGATGGTTCCGGCCATGGGCTTCGCCAATGCCCCGCGCATGCACGCGGGCGGGTGGGCCGGAATCAAGCCCGACGAGGTTCCGGCCATCCTGCAACGGGGTGAGCGCGTCCTGTCTCGTCGGGAAGCCGCTGGTTATGTCCAGGGGTCGGCCCCCGCTCCGACCGTCAATGTGACGATCAACGCCCGTGACGCCGAAAGCTTCCGGCAGTCCCGCACGCAAGTCGCGGCAGACATTGCCCGGGCGGTGTCGCTGGGCCGGAGGGGCATGTGATGGCGTTTCATGAAGTACGCTTCCCCGACAATATCAGCCGCGGGGCACGTGGCGGGCCGGAACGGCGCACGCAAGTGGTGGAACTTGCGAGCGGCGACGAAGAACGCAACGCCAGCTGGGCCAACTCGCGCCGCCGCTATGATGTCGCCTATGGCATCCGGCGCGCTGACGATCTGGCAGCGGTTGTGGCCTTCTTCGAGGCCCGCAACGGTCGCCTGCACGGGTTTCGCTACAAGGACTGGGCCGACTACAAATCCGCCTTGCCGTCGCTGGCTATCACAGCGACTGACCAGCAGATCGGAACCGGGACCGGCAGCCTGCAAACCTTCCAACTGGCGAAGCGCTATACCTCTGGCGCGCAGACATGGGTGCGGACCATCGCCAAGCCGGTGGCCGGAACCGTCCGCATTGCACTGGGCATGGTGGAGCAGCTGTCGGGCTGGACGCTGGATGCCACGACCGGCGTCATCACCTTCACCACTGCCCCAGGCAATGGCGTCATCGTCCGCGCCGGTTTCGAATTCGATGTGCCGGTGCGGTTCGACAGCGACACGCTGGATGTCACCCTCGATATTGAACGGCTCGGGTCGATCACCTCCATCCCCCTTTTGGAGATCCGCAGATGAAAAATCTCTCCCCTGCACTCCAGGCCCATCTCGATGATGGCACCACCACCCTGTCCTGGTGCTGGCGGATTTCGCGCAGTGACGGCGTGGCGATGGGCTTTACCGATCATGATCGCGCGCTGGCTTTCGACGGCACCGCGTTTGAACCGGAGAGCGGATTTGCGGCATCAGAAATCCGTGCCGGTTCCGATCTCGCCGTCGATGCGCAAGACGCCACGGGTGTATTGACCTCCGACCGGATCACCGAAACCGACATTCTCGACGGGCGCTGGGACAATGCCGCGGTCGATCTGTGGCGGGTCAATTGGGCCGACACCAGCCAGCGCGTGCTTTTGCGCCGGGGTGCTGTCGGGCAAATCCGCCGTGGCCGAATGGCCTTCGTGGCCGAGGTCCGGTCGTTAGCGCATGTGCTGGGCCAGACCGTGGGGCGGACATTTCAGGCCGGTTGCGACGCCCGATTGGGCGATGCACGCTGCGGGATCGATCTGGAAAACGCGATCTACAAGGGCACCGGCCTCGTCACAGACCTTTTGCGCGACCGGGCCTTCATGGCCTCGGGGCTGTCCGGATTTGACGCGGGCTGGTTCACCTCTGGCACACTGACCTGGACCAGCGGTGCCAATGCCGAGCGCATCACCGAAGTGCTGGCGCACGGGCTAGATGGCAGCATCGCCACCCTGACACTGTTGGAAGCACCGGTGCGCGCCATTGCCGAGGGTGACGGTTTCTTCGCGCGCGCGGGCTGCGACGCGGGCGTCCGCGCATGATCCCGCGTATGGAGCGGGTGACGGTTTCTTCGCGCGCGCGGGCTGCGACAAGGATCGGTGATCAGCACCGCCTCGGATCGGATCAGCGGTTTCTTCGCGCGCGCGGGCTGCGACAAGAGGATCGCGACCTGCAGCGCAAAGTTCGCGAATGTCGCCAACTTTCGGGGTTTTCCAAACATCCCCGGTCAGGATGCCGTGCTCCGCTATGCCAGTCAGGACGGCGGCCACGAAGGAAACGTGCTTTGAGCCATTTTCCATCTGCGGCCGATCCCGCGCATGTCATCGCAACTGCCCGCAGCTGGCTCGGCACGCCTTACCACGATCAGGCCAGTCTGCACGGCGTCGGCTGTGACTGTCTGGGCCTCGCGCGCGGCGTTTGGCGCGAGGTGGTCGGGGATGAACCGTTCCCGATCCCACCTTACAGTCGGGATTGGGGCGAGACCGGGCCGCGCGAGGCTCTGGCGGAAGGCGCGCGGGCGATAATGCCGGAAATCGCCCCCACTGATGCCAGCCCCGGCGCTCTGATCCTGTTCCGGATGGCACCGCGCGCCATTGCCAAGCATGTAGGGATCCTGACCGGACCTGACCGTTTCATCCACGCCTATGAACGCCTCGGTGTCGTCGAGGAAATCCTGACCCCGACATGGGCGCGCAAGATCGCCTTCGCCTTCCTGTTTCCGCTCCCCAGCAGCATCTGAGATTTTCATTTATGGCAACTTTGGTTCTCGGTGCCGTCGGCTCCGCGATTGGCGGCGCATTTGGCGGTGCCATCCTTGGCTTTTCCGGTGCGGCCATCGGCGGCTTCATCGGCTCGACCATCGGGTCTGTGGTCGACAACTGGATCGTATCATCCCTCGCCCCGGCCCAACGCATCGAGGGCGCGCGGCTCGACAGCCTGCGTATCACGTCCTCGACCGAGGGAGCGGTGATCCCGCGACTGTTCGGTCGCATGCGCATTGGCGGCAACATCATCTGGGCCACCGATTTCCGCGAGGAGGTCAACACCACCCGTCAGGGCGGCGGCAAGGGCAGCGGGCCGAAGGTCACGACGACCGAATATCTGTACTATGCCAGCTTCGCAGTTGCCCTGTGTGAGGGCGAAATCACCGGCATCGGGCGCGTCTGGGCGGATGGCAAGGCCATGGACATGACGGGCGTCACCTGGCGCTGGTATTCGGGCGATGAGGTTCAGTCTCCCGATCCGTTCATTTCCGCCAAGATGGGCGCGGCCAGCACACCCGCCTATCGCGGTACCGCCTATGTCGTCTTTGAAGAACTGAACCTCAGCGCCTTCGGCAACCGCCTGCCACAACTCAGCTTCGAGGTGTTCCGCCCTCTCGTGGATCCCGATACCGCCGAAGGGTTGGTCAAGGCCGTGACGATGATCCCGGCTTCAGGCGAGTTCACCTATGCGACCGCGCCGGTCAAGAAAACCAGCGGTGGCACCACCAACTTCCTCGGTCAGACCTCGGGTGGCAGCACTGTGGCCGAAAACCTGAACGCGATCACCGACACTACGGACATCGTCGTGGCGCTGGACCGGCTGCAATCTCTGGCCCCTTCCGTGGAAAGCGTCAGCCTCGTCGTGGCCTGGTTCGGTGATGATCTGCGGGCTGGGAACTGCAAGGTGCGGCCGGGCGTCGAGGTGGCCACCAAGACCACCACGCCCTCGGCTTGGCTTGTGAATGGCGTTTCGCGCGCCAGCGCCTTCCTCGTAAGCCGCGATGCAGAGGACCGTCCGGTTTATGGCGGCACGCCAGCTGACTTTGCCGTGGTGCAGGCAATCCAGGAGATGAAAGCACGGGGCCTGCGCGTGACCTTCTATCCGTTTCTGCTCATGGACGTGCCCCCCGGTAACACCAAGCCCAATCCCTACAGCGCCAATGCAGCTACCTCGGGCCAGCCGACTTTCCCCTGGCGCGGGCGTATCACATGTTCCCCGGCAGCAGGCTTTGCAGGATCTGTGGACAAGACAGCCACCGCCGCCACCCAAGTATCGGCGCTGTTCGGCACAGCCACGCCCGCGAACTTCAGCGTGTCGGGCACCAACGTCAGTTGGACTGGCCCGGTCGGGGAGTGGTCGCTGCGCCGGATGATCCTGCACTACGCCCATCTGTGCAAAGCAGCAGGTGGCGTCGATGCCTTCCTGATCGGATCGGAAATGCCCGGCCTGACCACCATCCGGTCTGGTGCCAGCACCTACCCTGCCGTCGCGGCCTACAAGTCCCTCGCCACGGCTGTCCGGACCATCCTCGGCGCTGGGCCAAAGATCGGCTATGCCGCCGACTGGTCGGAGTATTTCGGCCACCACCCTGCCGATGGTTCGGGCGATGTGTATTTCCACCTCGACCCGCTCTGGTCGGATGCCAGCATCGACTTCGTCGGCATCGATAACTACATGCCGCTGTCGGACTGGCGCGATGGGTTTGACCATGCCGATGCGAGCCTGGCACCGGCGATCTACGACCGGACCTATCTGCAATCGAATGTCGCTGGCGGCGAAGGGTTCGACTGGTTTTATGCCAGCGCCTTTGATCGGACAGCGCAGAACCGGACGCCGATCACCGACGGTGCTGCCGCCAAACCATGGGTCTTCCGCTTCAAGGATTTGCGCGCCTGGTGGCAAAACCCGCACTTCAACCGGCCCGGCGGTGTGGAAAGCGGGACGCCGACGGCTTGGGTGCCGCAGTCCAAGCCCGTCTGGTTTACCGAACTGGGTTGCCCCGCCATTGATCGCGGCACCAACCAGCCCAACGTGTTCTTTGACCCGAAATCGTCGGAGAGCTTCACGCCCTACTTCTCCCGCGGCTGGCGGGATGACGCGATCCAGCGGGCCTATCTCGAGGCGACGTATCTGTTCTGGGGTCAGGCGGCCAACAACCCGACCTCCTCCGTCTATGGCAACAGAATGGTTCATGTCCCGGAATGCGCGGCCTGGACCTGGGATGCCCGGCCCTATCCGTTCTTTCCGGAACTGACCGATGTTTGGACCGATGGCCCGAACTGGCGGCTGGGACATTGGCTGACCGGAAGGCTGGGCGCAGTGTCACTGGCGGCCCTCGTCCGCCACCTCTGCCTGCGTGCCGGAATGCCGGAAGAGCTTGTCGACGTCTCCGGCCTTTGGGGTGCGGTCGAGGGGTATGTCATATCGGCACTGGAAGCCCCGCGCGCCTCGATCAGCACCCTCGCGCGCCATTTTGGCTTTGATGCCGTGGAGAGCGAGGGGCGCATCAAATTCCTGATGCGCGGCAGGATCGCCGGTCTGACCATCACGCCCGACAGCATGGTCGCGCCCGCCTCGGCGCAGGGCGACGTGATGGAACTGACCCGCGCGCAGGAAACCGAACTGCCGCAGGCCCTGAAATGGCAAGTCGCCCGCGCCGACGAAGATTATGACGCGGCGCAGGTCGAGGCGCGGCGCATCACCGTCGACACCACCCGCATCGCCTCGGAAAGCTTCCCGATGGCGATCCCGCCCGAGGAGGCGGAGCGCCGCTGCCGCCGTGCGCTGATGGAGGCGTGGGTAGGTCGCGAAAGTGCAGTGTTCCGTTTGCCTCCCTCTCGTTTGGCGCTGGATCCCTGCGATGTAATCCTACTCGACCACGATGGCCGCCTGACAGAAATGCGCCTCGTGTCCATCGCGGACTCGGATCTCCGCAGCGTCGATGCCGTACGTCAGGATCGCGCGGTTTATGATCTGCCGCCCGGCGAGCCTCGACCGGCGTCCCTGTCGACCCCGACCGTGTTCGGCGCACCCGATGTGGTGTTGCTAGACCTGCCGCAGTTGCGCGAGGACCAGCCAGCGCATCGGCCCATGGTCGCGGCGCATGCCAAGCCATGGCCGGGTGAGATCGCGGTTTACCGCAGCGCCGCGACGGATGGTTTTGCCCTGCTGGCGACGTTCGGCACGCGGGCGCGCATGGGCGTGCTGGCGGCAGATTTCTTTGCAGGGCCGATGTCGCGCTTTGATTTGGGCAATACGCTGGTCGTCGATCTCTATTCCGGCACATTGGAAAGCGTCACGGATATCACGCTGCTGGGTGGGGCCAACGCAATGGCCATTGAGGCCGCCGCTGGGCAGTGGGAGATCGTCCAGGCGGGCGCAGCCGAGCTGATCGCAGCAGGGCGGTACCGGCTGACGCGTTTGCTGCGGGGTCAACGCGGGACCGAGGGGGCGATGGTCAGCATGGTGCCGACAGGTGCCCGGGTGGTCGTGCTCGACACGGCCGTGGCCCAATTGCCCATCAACGAGGCCGACCTTGGCCTCCCATGGAACTGGCGCATCGGCCCGGCTTCCAAGCCGGTCAGCGACGAGACCTTTGTCGCCACCAACTTTACCCCAGGAGGCGCTGGGCTGCGGCCGTTCTCGGTCGCCCATGTCGAGCAGCCGTGGCGCACTGGGCGCAGCCCAGGCGATCTGACGATCCGCTGGACGCGCCGGTCGCGATCTCTTGCCGCCGATACGTGGGGCTCTGGAGATGTGCCCTTGGCCGAGGACAATGAAACCTACGAGGTGGACATCTTCGACGGGGCAACTCGTAAGAGAACCTTACAAGTTGCCACCACCTCTGCCCTCTACACCGCCGCCCAGCAGACCGCCGATTGGGGCGCGCTGCTTGGCCCCGGCCAATCCCTTGCCATTCGTATCTACCAGCTCTCGGCCCTGATCGGCCGGGGCGCTGCGCGATCCGTCACGCTCACCTTCTGAAAGCGCATCCATGTCCGACATCACCACCCACCTCCTGCTGCCTTACATCCTGGCATCGCAGGCGCAGAAGCATGTCACTCACAACGAGGCCCTGCGCCTGCTGGATGCGATGGTCCAGCTATCCGTTCTGGACCGCATCCGAACCGCACCACCTGTCAGCCCCGTGGACGGCGACCGGCATATCGTGGCATCGGGCGCGACCGGTCTCTGGGCAGGGTGGGACTTGAACGTGGCCTTCTGGGTCGATGGCGTCTGGATGCGGCTGGTTCCGCGCCCGGGATGGCTGGCGTGGATTGCGGCAGAACAAGCCTTTGTGGTTTGGAACGGCTCGGTCTGGGATCTGGTCGGCGAACCGGTCGATGTGTCGGATGCCGTGTTCAGCCTGGTGAACGACGCCGATCCGACGAAGAAGGCGCTGTTTTCGCTGTCGGGCATCACCACCGGAACTTCGCGCACATTCACCCTGCCAAACACCTCGTCGGAACTGGCGATCCTCGCGGGCACCCAAACCTTTACCGGCAACAAGACCTTCTCCGGTTCGCTGACAGCGTCAGGTGCCGTGTCCATCACAGGCACCCTGACCGCCTCGGGCACGGTCACGGTTTCGGCGGCAGCGGCATCGATCGGCACCGCCATCACGGCCGCGACCTATGGGATGGGAACTGGCATCAACCCGACCGGCGTCACCAAGACCCTGAACCTCGGCACCGGCGGAGCATCCGGATCGACCACGGTCGTCAACATCGGGTCGGCCACAGCTGGTTCGGGCGGAACCACGGTCGTGAACACGCCAACGGTGACCTTCGCCAATGCCGTGACGCAGGTCGGCATGCCCCAAGCGAACCTGACGGCACAATTGCTCGGGCTGGGTGGGGCGACTGCTGACAGCTTCAACCGCCTGTCGATGAATACCCCAGCCGTGCTCTTGAACAACGCAGGCGCCGGGATCGAGGCGACCGTCAACAAGGCTGCTGCCGGTAACGATGCGGCCTTCGCCTTCAAGACCGGGTTCTCAGTTCGGGCGCTGATCGGCCTCTTGGGCAACGACAATTTCAGCTTCAAGGTCAGCCCGAACGGCTCCAGCTTCTTCGATGCCATCGTGGTGGACCGCACCAATGGCCAGGTGGAACTGCCCCAGCCGACCGTGTTGCCCGGACTGAACGCGGCCCCGACCCCACCGCCAACCGGCAAGACATCGATCTATGCCCGCAACCGCGCCGGGGCGCCGTGGATCGATGTGATGCGCCCCTCAGGCCGAGACTTCCCGCTGCAGCCGCATTTCGGGGTGAACCGGATCGCCAACTGGTCGCCGTCGATCACGACCACGATCACTACCGAAGGTCTACCCGTCACCAACGTCGGCACCGTCTCGCATCCAACGCTGGCGGCGACGAACCTCGCCGCATCCATGCGGCGCTGGCGTCTGACCTCGGCTGCCGTCGTGGATTCGGTGGCAGAACAGCGCTCGGCCGGGTGGGCGTGCTGGCGTGGCAATGCGGCTGGCCTCGGCGGCTGGACCTTCGTGACACGCCTTTCGCTGACCACTTTGCAAGCCACCGGCATGGGCTTCTTCGGCCTTTACGGCTCCATTGCCGCGCTGGCTGTCAACCTGACGCTGGCGACAGTGATCAACGCGGTCGGGATTGGCTTCCAACGGGGCACCCATGCCAACTGGCAGATGGTGACCAATGACGGCACCGGCGCGCCGACCCTGACGGACATGGGCGCACCCTTTGCCATTGCGCTTGGCGGCGTGCTGACCCTGTTCATCGCTGCCGCGCCGAACGCAGCCTCAGTCTGGGTGCGAGCGGTGAACGAGGTCACCGGCGCTGTCTTTGAGCAGGAGATCACCACCGACCTGCCCGCCAACACGCAATTCCTGTCGCCGCGCCTCTACCTGAACACCGGCGCGACAGCCGCCGCCGTCGCCTACGACTGCGCGGGCCTCTACCTTGAGACCGATTATTGAAAGGACCACCATGACTGAACGCACCACCATCCTGCAGGAGGTCGGCCAGGCATTCCGCGAAAATGGCCTGACCGCCGCCATCACCGCACTGGTCGGCGGCTGTCTCGCCGTCGCTGCCACAGTGACGAGGAAGGCATTCACCAATGAGGCGATGCTGGAACGCCTCGACCGCGAGCTGCACCTGGAACGCGAGCGCATCGACAAGCAGCGCGCCGAGGACCGCAAGGCCGACGCCGACCGGCTGGAACGCATCGAGACCGACATCCGCGCCATGCGCGACGTGATGTTCGAGGCATTCCAGCGCGGCCGCACCGACTGACGCACCCCCAAGACCACCACTTACCGACCCACCCCACCCGCCCTCGAGGCGGGTTTTGCATTTCTGGAGACCCACCATGCCGACCACGACCTACGCCGATTTCCGCGACGTGCCTGAATCTACTTGGCGCTGGCCGAGCTTTTCCCCGGCCGAGATCGCCTGCCGCGGCACCGGTGCCATCAAGATCAACACCGAGGCCATGGACAAGCTGCAGTCTTTGCGCAACCGCCTTGGCAAGCCGCTGATCGTCCGCTCGGGCTATCGCAGCCCCAGCCACAATCGCGCTGTCGGTGGGGCCCCGGCCTCCAAGCACATGCTGGGCACGGCGTTTGACATTGCCATGTCTAACCATGATCCGGTGACTTTTGCCGAGGCCGCCCGCGCCGTCGGTTTCCTCGGCTTCGGGATCTATCCTCGGTCTGGCTTCATGCACATCGACCTTGGGCCAGCGCGGTCCTGGGGCGAGCCGTTCCCCATTCGCGCAACGCCCTTCGTGCCGGAAGTGGCCCCCGCCCGTGAAGTCTTGGCCGACAGCCGCACCCTGAAAGGCGGCGGAGCAGCAGGCATCGCGACCGTTGGCGCGGCCGGTGTTGAAGTGGCCCAAGACGTTCTGGCAGAAACCCAAACCGCTATCCTGCCCCTGGTGCCCTACCTCGACACCCTGCGCTGGGTGTTCATCGCCGTGGCGCTGATCGGGATCGCAATCGCCATCCACGCCCGGATTGATGACTGGAAGCGAGGCCAGCGATGATGGCTTGGATCTTGGCAACCCTCGCCAGCGGCCCGGCGCGCAAAGCGCTGGGCCTGTTGCTGGCAGCAATCACCATCGCCCTTTTCTTGCTGAACCTCCGCCGCGCTGGTGAACGTGCCGGGCGGTTGGCAGCGCGCATATCAACATCGGAGAGAACACATGAAATCCAACGCCAGATGCTGGACGCCGCCAGCCGCCGCCCTCGCAGCCGCGACGATCTTCTTGACCGCCTGCGCGGGGGCGAGTTCTGACACCTCGCACCGGGCCTGCCCACCCGTGGTGGAGTATAGCCGGACTGAGCAAGCACGCGTCGCAGAGGAAGTGGCGGTGCTGCCCGAGGGGGCCATGATTGCTGAATGGATGGCAGATTATGCAATGTTGCGCGCGCAGGCGCGGGCGTGCCAGGCACCATAAACCCTGCAACCTCGAAATCGTCTTGGCCGAACGGCCCAGCGCGCACTAAGCTGACCACATGGATCATGACGACGAAAAGCGCATCGCCGCAAAGCTGGCCAAGATCATGGCCATGCTTTGCGTGCGCAACACGCAGCTTGAAACGCTGCATGCAGGCCTGACCCCCATCACCCGGACCGGCGACTATTCGGACGTCTTTGTTCTGGATGCTGATGGTCGCCGCATCCCTTGGACCGAAGTCTCGCGCATCGATGAAGATGAAATGCGCGCGCTGATGCGCGACATCGTCAATCGCCTTTATACGTTTCACCTACACGCGGACGATCCCAAGCTGCAGGCGCAGCTCGAGCGCTGGATGGACGTTGCAGACAAGTGGGACACGCCGGAGGTCGATCCCAGGATGATCAGCAGCGCCAAGCCTTTATGATGAGCAATGCATCAGATAAGTACGGGGGCACGTGGATGGACGGCCGGACATAGATCACGCAGGCATGAATTGGGAAAGGCAGAGCTCCATCAAACGCTTCAACTCATCCACATGCTTGCACGACGGGCCGGTCATGTTCAATGTCGCCACGGACAGCATCGCCTCGGAATCTTTCGCCCCGATTGCATAGTGCGTGCAGATCGGATCGGGCGGTAGCTCACCATGGTGCGGATAGAGCAGCATAACATTCGGGCAATTGTAGAGCTGGCTGTACGCCATCAGCTGATAGACATCCCCTTGGCTGACACCCTGTTTCGGATCGTCGATCTGCGGAGTCATCCGCTTCCATTTGGTGTCGATGACCATCACGACCCGCTCACCCTGCCGGATGATCACGTCGGGCTTCGTCCGAAATCGGCCCGCCTCCCCTTCGAACAGACAGTCGCGATGGCCGCCTTGTGCTACGACCCGCAGACCGCTGCCGGCCAAGGCGCGGGGCAACAAGCGGGCGACATAATTCTCAAACAGGGTGTTCATCTCAAAAAGCAGAGCGTGGCCATCGACCGATCCCGCGCTGGTCTGCTGATGCCGGTCCGACAGGAACAGTCGCGCAAAGGACACAAGATCGCGCCAGCGTTGGTTGGTTCGATCAAGCGTAATCAGGTCCCAACGCAAAGCCTTGACCGGCACATCGGTAACATCGGCATAGGCGAAGCTCAGCTCGCGCAGCATCCGCTGATTTTCTGGTGCCTGAGCCAGGCGCTGCAGGCGTGTGATGGCAGCGCGCATCACCCGGTTCAGTGCGATATCAGGGGACAGGTCATCGAAACGGCACGCCAGCTTCTGGGGCGCTACGGCGTGTCGTGAGAATTGTCGTGTGACGTCCAGCCGACCGCGCAAGGCAGGCAGGTCGTCTTCGTGGTCCAGATAGCGCCGGGGCATGCCTTGGCGCACAGCATCCGCAAGCCGTCTACAGAATAGCCGGATCAGCAATTCGAGCACGGTGTCCCGCTGCCAGCCAAGCTGCGCCATGGACCCCGCATCGATGGGCAGGTCGTGCACGACCCCCAGCATGTGGATCAGCCGTGTGCGCAGGTCAGTGTCATGGGGTTTGCGTTCACCCGGCCCTTCGATCTTCGGCAAGATCTCGAGCTGGCATCCCGGCGCCGCGATGACACCCACCACGCCACGGGCGAGCAGGCCCTTTCGGCCATGCTCCAGCACACCCTCACCACCGCGCCCCGCGAAAGCGGACCGCTGCGCAATCGCCGCGACTCGGTCGGCCTGCACTTCAGGGATCGAGTTCTCATCATCCCCGTAGCCGATGCGCTGCCATTCACGCAGGGTGCGGCGGATCATGGGGCCAGCAGCCGCGTATAGTCGAAGCCCTGCTCCACGCTGCGAACCGTCCAGCGAAACCGGGGCAGGGCCTCACCATTATCGAGCCCCGGCGGCGCTTTGAGCGCTGAGCGGTTCAGAAACCCGCCGCTGATGTTGTGGTCATGCGTTTCCAGATCGCCCAGCACTGCAGCGATCTTGGTCCAATCCTCGAAGAAATATTCGGCCAGAAGCGGGATCACCTTGTGACGCATCACCTCGTCGACACCGGCGCGTGTTTCGCAGCCAGTGAAATAGGCATGCCCGATCTGGTGCTCGCGGTCATAGAGATATTCGATGCGATCATTGATCGTGGTCAGCAGCAGGGGCAGGTCGATCTCGGTGCGCTCTGCCGCACCCTTGAGAACGGCGGGATCAGGCATCAGTTCGCGGAAGGTGAAACGCCGCCGCAGCGCCGTATCCAACAGCGCGATCGAGCGGTCGGCTGTATTCATCGTGCCGAGGATGTGCAGGTTCGATGGAACCCCGAATTCATCCCCCGAATACGGCAGACGCACCTTGATCTGGTTCGGCTGACCGAGCCGCTTATCGGGTTCCAGCAACGTGATCAACTCCCCTAAGACCTTCGAGATATTGGCACGGTTGATCTCGTCGATGATCAGGACGAAGGGCTCTGGGTCAGCTGCTCCTTCTACGCGCTGGCTGTTCATGTAGCGTTCAAGAGCTGGCACGTTCAGTTCGCCGTCATAGAGCAAATAGATCGATTGCTGCATGAAACGGCGCGAGTAGATTTCATCGACGGGGACACCCTCGTGATCCGCCCAGAGCCATTGGACCGCGCGACGATGGGCATAGTCACCTTCTGGTCGCGGCGCGAACTCGTATCCGCCGGTGAACAGGCCGATCGCACGAAACTTAGAATTGCCCTTCGACACGATGACGACATCGCCTGTACGGATCCAGTTACGAAACCGAAACGGCATCTGAACTGCCCCGGAACGGCCATCGACCTCTCCGCTCTGTGCGCCGCTCGCCTTGCAAGCCTCGAGAATGGCCTCCCGGCTGGCATATTTTTCGTCGCTCCAGTCGATATCCTCAAATCCGAGCACCGCGTACCCGCCCTTGATCGCATCCTCGAACAGGTGGGCATCCTCTGGGTTGTTCGCTTCGCCGATCGACATCTTGAACACTTGCCGTCCGGCGATCTGGACACTGTCTGCGGTTGATGCGCGCCCTCGACTGGTCTCAGCACGCTTTGCGATGCGCCGAAATGTTCCCGGCACGGTTTCGAGCCTGAACCCGGCCGAAGCAGTGCCCTCCCCATTGTCGGAACCGGTCATGGGCTGCCGACCCTCGACGAAATCTTCATAGGCCATTGACTGGTGAAAGGTCACAAACTCGATCCTCCCCGCCGCCAACAGGCGCTGATATAGGTCCACCAGCGCATCGCGGTCAGCTGGCACCGGCTCACCACACATGCGGACGGCTTCGGCTGTCGTGCTGTAGGTTTTTCCAGTGCCGGGCGGGCCATAGAGAATTAGATTTTGTGCCATAGCTGCGCCAACCCTAGCTGTTGTCTCGATCTCCGTCTCGGCCGGTTCGGCCGCTTCCCATAGGCGCGCCAAGGCTCGAGCCGCCGCAGGTTTGATCAGGATACCTGAGGATTGCGGGCTCCAGTCCTGACCCGCGATCTTGCTGGTCAATATGTCCAGCGGCACGAAGGCATCCAGCGCTGGATCTCGGATATCCTCGAATTCGACATCGATGAAATCAGCAGTTTCGCCAGCTTCCGCGCGCGCCTTGTCCCAATGGGTGTCAGGGTAAGGCGCTTTAGCCACCCTGCCGCGGGCGATCACCCCGCGTGGATCCTGCCCCGTTCGGAGGAGGTATACCCGGTCGTCAACCTTCGGTTTCTTCGAGCTGGTCCGCCAGGGATGCGTGGCAGTCTCGCCTGCAACCGTGGTGGCCCGGTCTTCCGCGAAGGACTGCCAGTCCCACTTTGCGGGGTTCCAACTGACCAGATAGGTCGCCCCGCGGTCACGCCACTTGCTTTCAATATCTGGCTCATAGAAGTCGATCACCCGGCCATGCTCAGAGTCGAGCTTCTTTCGCAGCTCCCCAATGGCTGCATCCAGTGAGGCCGTGTCCATCTTGTTGGCATCCCGACGGGTGGCTACGCCGAAGCCTTCGAGGATTTCTCGCTTGTGACGCGGGCTGGAAATGCGCTCAAATTCATCAGGAAACAGAAGATGCGGCAGGATATGGCGCAATTGCCGTCCTTCTACCCCCGGCGCGGCGTCAAGAAACGCGGTGAACTGGTTTGACTGCGCGAGATTTTCCTCGCGTTGATCCGGCGGCAGCTTCTTCCAGAGCTGAAGCGCTCCGATCAGAAAGCTCAACTCGCGCCATCTATGGTTCTTGTAAGCCTGCCCCGTATGGCCAAGACCTTCAAGAAGGTTATGGTTCAGGAAAGCGACGTCATCGGGCAGGTCGTCGCCGGACCAAGACCACATCTCTTTGATCCGCTCGACTTTCGTCGAAGCATTCATGTCGCTGGGGAAAACGAACAGCAGCCAGTGCAGCTCGGCCATGAGTTTGCGACTGTCGGGCGAGCCAGCCCCAACCTGCTGCCCAAGTTTGACATAGTATGTGCCGTCACCTTCATCGGGGTTCTGGACGAATGAACGATTAAGCTCTTCCAGGTTCTCGGATGTCCAGAGCGTTAGGCCGGGCTGCAACAGGGATCCATCGCGCAACAAACATTCCGCCGCAAACTCGCGCATCGCGGGATAGAGTTTGCTATTGTCATGATGTGGGTTAAAACTCGCCATGCAGTGTCGTCCTTTCTGAAATTCACCTTTCGTACCGCCGATTATCTCGCCCTGTCGCGCGGCGGCAGCGATAGCGTTTGTGTCTGGCTCGCATCTCGCGACGCAGAAGCGTTGAAGGCATACTTGCGGTGCCACGCAAGATTTTCACGCTGTCGCGACGTGAGCGAGAGCGACATCTGCCAGCGCAACTCAGAACGGGCTTCTTCGCTCAAGACCGGAGAGAATTCAGGGTGTCCAGCGTCAGCGAAAGTTACAAGACCGCGGTCGAACGCCGCGTCCCAAAGGGCTGAAAGCAAAAGGCCGTTATGCACATCAAGACGCTGTGCATCGCCGCTGCAATCCTTCCAAGGCACGATATGCGAGGCGCGCAGCAGGGCCGGATCGGTGATTCCGGTCAGCGGGCAGCGGCCCTGCCAATAGGTCATCAGCCGATCGCGGAAGATATCCTGGCCAACTCGCTGGACGACCAGCCGCTCGGCCTCGGTGCTCTTGGGCAGTCCGGCGATGGCCGCCCTATACTCTTCGAGCGGGCCGTCAGGCAGCGTCACCCCCAACTGATATACACGGGGCATCACGGCATAAAGCGCGGTCAAGTTTAGATAGGCATAGCGCAGCAAGCCTGGGCCTGGCACATCAGCGGGTGGCAGATTCAACTCCTCGACGATTCCGTCGTGATCGAGGGCGAGGAACCACGGCCCCTCTGGTCCAGCAGCCGCGAACCAGACCGTGCCTTTCGCGGTCGTTGACCCGTAGCGCGCCCAGCCGTCCGCTTCGCCCAAGGCGCGGCGATAACCGTTCTGCCAGGCGACCTTCTGGCATTCCTGCGAGACGACAAAGCTCTGGGGTGACTCGATCTGCAATGCGATCACCCATCCAGCCGTTCAAGAAGTCCCGCCCTCATGTCTTCCAGCGCGGGCAGCACATCGCGCTCGGTCAGCATGTCCCGGACTTGATCTTCGAAGTTGTCGAAGAACTCAGATACGGTCATCCCATCGGCGTCTTCCCTGGCTGCCGCGATATAGGCGTCGACCATTTCAGCCGCCAGTTCCAAAAGGTCGCCATCCGGATCGATCATCTCGTCGACATGCGACTGGAAAAGATCCATCGCTTCGCCCCGATCCGACAGCGCCGACCAGACGGTCCCGGAGCCCTCGATCTCGTAACCGATCACGTCACCACGCGCGGGCCCGATCAGGTCCAGGTTCCGGCCCGAGGCTTCGCTGTTAACACCCTCGACGATCAGGGCGACCATGCCGTCCAGCCAGATGTTGCCCAGTGCATCCTCGTCCATGTCGAGGTCGACTTCGATGGCCTTGGCGCTCAGGAACACCTGCGCATGACGCGGCAGCTTTTCGATCTCGGTTTCGATCACGGCCCGGACCATGCCTTCGAACGCACCGGACAGCGACCCCAGGCGCACATCGTCCCAGCCCATGTCGTCATCGAACGGGCCTTCTTGCAGCGACCAGCAGTATTCATCCCACATGTGCCGCGCGGCGACATCGCCGAACATACCTTGGGCAGGCCGCCCGCGCAGGTCTTCGATCACGGCGCCGACGATCCGCTTTGCCTTAGCGACCGCGAAATCGTGGGCGGCAGTTTGCAGCCGCATGAGGCCGTCGAGGCTGACCTCTGTCATATCGTCGGTCATGTCACATCCCCATCGCCGTGAATTCGCCGTTGGCCTCCATTCGGTCCCAGGCGGCGAGGGTCAGGCGTTGGGTGCGGTATTCGCCGTGGTGGCGGATTTCCTTTTCCTTCAGGACGCGGAAGGTTTCCGAGGGGTAGTCGGGGCCGCGCGCGTCGGCGGGGTCGAGGATGTAGCGCAGATCAATGCGGGTCAGGCCGTAGGCGCGGGCGTAGAAGGCGTCGAGATCGGCGCGGAGAACGGCGCGGCGATCCTCGTCCCAGGCAAAGGGCGGGCCGTCATGGCCTAAGTCTCGCGCGAAGGGGGCGAGGGCGTGCGAGGTGTAGGTGAGTTCCAGCACCTTCGGGGTGATGAAGGCGAGGCGGGGGTCGGTGTAGAAGGTGGGCGGGAGGATGGGGAGTTGTGCTGCTGTGCCTTGTGGGATACTCGGCTGGCTCAACGAGTTTCTCAAAGCGTAGTCGACAACCAAAGAGCTAAGGTTTGCCAGCAATTTAGCTTGCGACAGGGCATCGGCACCAGTGACTAGAATCCAACCATAGGTCATTGGCATGTTTGGTAAAATGGTTGCCACGAGGGTGCGCTCGTTCGTGACGCTGGAAACACGTCTAAAGCCAAGTATGGAACTACAACCTAAAGACATTCCCCATCGCTCGACTATCCGCGCATACTCTGATCGCAGGGCAACAAGCTCGAACTGAGGTTCAAAATTGCAATTAGTCTTCTCGACTGGCGTAACTGCTCTCACCTCTGAACCGGAAAATGTGGCGAAGCGGTGATCAAACAGCCAACCATATTCACCTTCATGGACCGAAAGCCATTCGGTTCCTAGTGTTCTGCACCTGACATAGGATTCCCTAGGGCGCCCCGCTGTGGCATGGTCAGCGGATGAGACGCTCCGACATCTGCCTTCGCCTTGGCCCCGCCGACCGCGCTGAGCTTCAAGCTTTGCTGAGTAACCGCAACACGCCGCGCAAGCTTGCCTGGCGGGCCGAGATCGTGCTGGCGACGGCGGATGGTCAAGGCACCGTCGAGATCATGCGGCGGACGGGCATGTCGAAGCCGACTGTCTGGCGCTGGCAGGAGCGGTATCTTGATGAAGGCGTGCCGGGGCTCAAGAGGGACAAGACGCGGCCCTCGCGGGTGCCACCCCTGCCCAGAGACGTCCGACTGAAGGTGATCGCGAAGACCGTGCAGGAAACGCCCCGCAATGCCACCCACTGGAGCCGCGCGACGATGGCCGAAGCGGTGGGCATATCGCCCTCGAGCGTGGGGCGCATATGGGCGGATGCAGGGCTGAAGCCGCATATCACGAAGGGATTCAAGGTCTCGAACGACCCGATGTTCGAGGCGAAGGTCACCGAGATCGCAGGCCTCTATCTCGACCCGCCGGACCGGGCAGTGGTGCTGTGCGTCGACGAGAAATCCCAGATCCAGGCACTTGACCGCACCCAGCCCGGGCTGCCCCTCAAGAAGGGGCGCGCCGCCACCATAACCCACGACTACAAGCGCCATGGCACCACCACGCTGTTCGCCGCGCTGGACGTCAAGTCGGGTCTGGTCATCGGAGAGTGCATGCCACGCCACCGCGCCAGGGAGTTCCTGAGCTTCCTTCGGCGCATCGACCGGGCAGTGAAGAAACCCCGCGACATCCACGTCGTGCTCGACAACTACGCGACCCACAAGACGCCCGACGTGCTTGCCTGGCTGGAGAAACATCCGCGCTTCAAGCTGCATTTCACGCCCACCAGCGCGTCCTGGATGAACCTGGTCGAGCGCTTCTTCGCAGAGATCACCACCAAGCGCATCCGACGTGGCAGCTACTCCAGCGTCGACGACCTCGAGGGCGCGATCTACGACTACCTTCTGCAGCACAACACCAAGCCGAAGCCCTTCGTCTGGAGCAAGACCGCCGAAGACATCCTCTCCCGCGAACGCCGCGCACTTGATGCCGTCGATGAAATCAGAGGAAATCGGTAGCAACCGTCAGACTCGGAACACTAGCTGATCTGCGGATACATCGTCGATACTCTTAAGAGTGCCCTCCCTTGATGCATTAGTTTTATGCAGCATCGTTCGCAGTGAAACTCCCCAAAGATTTCCAGAGTCACCCTTGGTTTCATCAATTAGAACAGAGGCATTCGAGTATACTTTGGCGGTTAGTTCCGCATCGGCACGGGAACGAAATACCGGTGCAGTTCGAGTGTTCGGGTTCAGTGCTGATATCATACTTGAAGTTAATGTAAAATTCCGCTCTGCCTCCCCAATTTGCGAAGGGTGAGTCAGAAAGAACGTGAATTGTGCGGCAACTTCATTTCTACCCAAGGTGAGCAGGCAAAACTTGTAGCTACGATGAACTCCAGGGAATATGCCTTCTCGGTTTTCAAAATCTATAAGCCTCGCCAACCGGTTCTTCTCTGCGATATGAGCAAAGAAAGGCGCTGTTGTGGCGTCGGTCGCAATGCCGGTCGGAACAATCACCCCCGCATGATCTCGTGCCAATTTAGCAAACAGTTCAGCAAACAGGGCGTATGTGTTGATATCCCCCCGTGCTGTCAGCTCAAATCGCCCTCCATCCTCGCCTGGCAGGCGGACGAACTCGCTGGTCGCCTCCGCCTCGCGCTTTGCCTCGATGAAGGAATCGAACAGTGCGCGGTCAGCGGTCCCCGGTGCAGCCTTTTCCAGCGCCTTAATCAGCCGGTCGCGCGCGGCCTTGTTCGCGGCATTGGCAATTTCTGGCGAGCGAGAGGCAAAAAACTCCTGCTCTTGCAGCTTGATCCGCTCCCACGGCGGGTTGCCCAGCACCACATCGAACCCGCCGCGCTGCATCACATCGGGGAACTCGAGCGGCCAGTGAAAGGCGCGGGCGCGGCGGGCGGCCTTGGGCGCGTCCATCATCGAGGGCCGGATCTTGCCCTGATTGAGGGCCAGCCAAAGCTCCTCGGTCGTCGGCACGGTGCGGGCCGAGGCCCCCGCCGGTGCGCCGCCCACCTTGGGCAGCAGGAACGCCGCGACATAGAGGTTCGCCGCCGCCGTCGCCCGCACAAAGGCCTGCCCCTTGCGCAGTTCCTTGAACCGCGCGGCCTTGGCCCCGATCTGTTCCACCGTATCCTCGGGCAGGTCGCGGAAGCCCGAGAAATCCAGCGCCAGCGGCTTCATCTCGGGCATGGCAACTTGCCCGGTGCCGAAATCGAACCCGCCCTGGCCCGAGGTCGCGGCGCGGTTGGCCTGCAGGTAGTAACGCGCGGTATCCTTGTCGTCTCCCGTCAGCGGCTTGTAGGCGACATCGGGGATGCCCCCTTGCAGCACCTTCAGGTCGAACACCCCCAGCAGCGCATCGCCGCAGCGGATCTGCGCGTCGAAGAAGCCGAGGGGAAGGCCGGGGTCCACCGTCTCGATCCAGAGCGCGACCTTGGTCAGCTCCACCGCCATCGGGTTACGGTCCACCCCGTGCAGGCAGGACCGCGCGACATCGCGCAGGGCATGGCGGAAATCGGCCAGCGAGGGCGTGCCATCGGCGCGGATGCGCGCGAGCCGCGTGGCGATGCGGCGGGCGGCGGCCAGCAGGAAATGGCCCGAGCCGCAGGCAGGGTCGATGACCGACAGTTTCAGCAGCGCCTTTTCCGGGTCATCCGCCTCGGCCTCGGTCTTGTCGAGCACAGGGTCGAGTGCGGTATCGAGCAGGGCCTGAACGAGGCTGTCGGGCGTGTAATAGGATCCGGTGGTTTTGCGCTGGTTCCCCTTCTGCTCCGCCGCCTCGGAGGCGAAGAGCAGGGTCTTGCCGTCATCCCCCAACTGCGGTTGCAGTTCGAGGAGGGATTCATAGACCGAGCCCAGCTCCTCGGTCTCCATCGCGCGCCAGTTGACGGGGACCATGCCGGTCTTCTGATCGAGCCAAGACAGGCGATAGAGAGCCTCCATGAAGGCGCGGTTGCGCAGGCGGGCGGTTTCGAGGTGGGGCAGCTTGTCGCCAGAGAAGAGGCCGCCAAGGGCGGGGAGGGCGAGCGCGTCCTGGCCGTTGGCCAGAGCGTGGAAGACGATCTTGATGCCCTCGTAGCGGTCGTGATGCTTGTCCCACGAGGCGGCGCGGTAGCATTGGGCGCGCAGGGCGGCGAGGCTGTAGCCTTCGGCATAGAGCTTGCGGGCGTCGGGCTTGGCCTTTTCGGGGTGCAGAAGGTTGCGATCCTCGGCCACCATCAGGAAAATCAGGCGGTAGACGAGGCGGAGGAGCTCGTTGAACCATTCGGTCAGGTTGACCTCGCCCGATTTCAGCTTGTCGCGCAGGTCGGGGTTGGCTTCGAGGAAGCCGGAGCCGAGAACCTTGAGCGCGATCTGGACCTGGACGGCCAGACGGTCGCGGGCGACCTCGCCTTCCTTCGATCCGGCATCGCGCCAGCGTTCCAGCGCGCAATCAGTGGCCGGGGCTTCCGCGACGCCAAAGCGGCTGCGGTGAATCAGTAGCCAAAGGACGGCGAAGGAGGCGGCATCCTCGTTGGTGAAGATTTGTGAAAGGTCGGCCTCGATATAGGCCGGGCGGGTCAGCGAAGCGTTGTCGCGCATCACGCGGATCAGGGTGCCGTTGGTGACAAGGCCCCAGAGGGTTTCTTCATGTTCGTTCAGATGGTCCTGAAGCGCAAAGGCGGGAGAGCGTGTGCGGTCGGTCGAGAGGGTCGCGCTGCGCCGGTCGAGCTTTTCGTCAGACGGGGGCACGACCACGATCGGCACCCTGCCGCCCGCGATAAAGGACAGAGCGCCATCGGCGGTAGTGAGGTCGTCGAAGCCGAAGGTTTCCTGCAGGAAGGCCTTGATGAACCGACGCGTCGCATCGGTCGAGGGGTTCGCGATCCTGGCGAAGGTGTCGAAATGCGACTGGCCGACGCGGAATGCGGTCGATATTTCCTCGCGTATCGTCAGGCCCTTGCGAATGCGATAGTCGGCCTCGGTCTGTTCGGATGCCTCGCGGCGGTCCACGCTGGCGACCATGGCAGGCGCGATCAGATTGCCTTCGAGGCTGAGCGACGGCCAGGCGGACATGTCAACGACGGGTTTGCGCGCCATGATCAGACCTCGCTCGGTATCAGAACGAACAGACCAATGACATCTGGCGGCAGAACAGCTTCCACCGTGACGCGAGAGGCCGATCCTGCGGCGGCGCGAAGGCGGGCATGATCTAGCATGAGCTCTTCGGCACGGGTTTTGATAAAGTCAGCCAGTGGGCCGTCGAGCAAACTGGGAAGATCCTCTTTTGCTTTGCCGATGAAGCGGTCACGAGCTGACGAAGCGAGGTCAGAGGTTGCGGGCCTGTTCAAAAGCGCGCGGGCTGCTTCGCCGCTTGCGACAATCTTGCCGCCTTGCAATGCCACGAGGGCAGCTTCCTCGGCGAGGAGGAGGCGTTCTTTTCGCGCATGGACGGTCAGCTTGAACCGGATTCGAAGGAGAGCCAGTCGAGTCATCTGCTGTATGGCTGAGGTTGGCCAGGCACCAACCCGGCCGATTCCGAGACCGGACAATGCCTCTGGGTCAAGGGATGCTTCCACCAGCGCCTCGGCGAGGGTGGCGGTCAGAGGATGTGTTCTTGTTAGCAGCGCAGTCCCTGACGGAGCGGGCTCGACCATGGCGAGGCGGACCGAGCCTGACAGGCCCCGTTGGGTCAGCCGTTCTTTCAGGCCCGCTTCCAGCGCATGGACATGGGCAACCAAGAGGGTCTTCCGAGGTTCAAGTAGCACACCAAAGCGTGACATTGCCCGTTCGATGAATACCTTGGCATCTTCTGGAGATCCCAGCAGTGTGCGGACTTTTTCCCACTCCGGAGCGACTTCCTGCGGCTTCATCGCATTCTGAGCGAAGCGTGCACGGGATTTCTTCTCGCTCTCTGATGCGTCGCGCCAGCGCACTTCCATGGCTTTAGTGCCATCATCGAGGCGAAGGTCGAGTGCCAGCTGCCGAGTTCCACCACGGCGCAACATCATGGACGCCATCAGCGCGTCGGTTACTGGACCCCTGTTGTCAGGCAGTGGCACCGTCACGCCTGTCGCCTTGCGGATTTCCTCTGCCTTGCGAAGGATCACTTCGAGAACAGCCCCATCAATGGCGCTATCCGGTGAAAACATCATGATCGAACGGACAAGCTCTGCCGGCTGCCCGAACCGGTCAACGCGACCCTCGCGCTGCTGATGCCGGGTAGGGTTCCAGGACAGGTCGTAATGAACAACCGTGTCAAACAGCTGCTGAAGGTTGATCCCTTCGGACAGGCAGTCGGTAGCTACCAGAATACGCTGAACTTCCTTCTGGTCGTCGGCCGATGCCATTTCGGCCACGCGGTCACGGCGCTCATCGGGGGTCAGAACACCTGTTACCGCTTCCACCGCCAATTTGGGAAACGCCTTCCGCAGACCATTTCGGACATGCTCAGCCGTGGCCAAGTAGCGGCAAAATACGACGGGATTCATGCCCTTCTTGATCAGCGGCGTGAGCGCGTCGATGAGGGCCGTGAGCTTCGGGTCGGCTTTGTGAACCAGCTCCTCTGCCTGGACGACCAAGGCCAAGAGAGAGGGATCAGTATCGAAGCCGGTGCTGGGTTCAATATCGACAGCATCTTCGTCATCGGAGTCTTCGTCGTAGATCTGTGGTTCAAGCCGGTCGCTCTCATTTGACATCCGGTTACGGAGGGCGCTGAGGGCCGCCGCTGGCGACGAACCGACACAGCGCATCAGGGCGAGCGTGCCCCAAAAGGCGAGACGCCGTTCCCGAAGCCCGGTGCCTGCGCGCGAGACTACGCCAAAGCAGTAGTCGAGCACGGCCTCCTGAAAATCGAGATGCGCTTGCGACAGCCTGTAGGGCGACTCGGTGGTTTCGTGCTTGGGGAATGCCCGGTTCTCGTCCCACTCCCCCGAAACGAGATCGATCCGCTGGCGCTGCACGAAATGTCGCGCCAGACGTTCCCGGTAGCGGGCGTCCTCAAAGTTCATCGCGCCAAAGGACGGCTCGATCAGCGAAAGAAGGCGGCCGAACGCGTCTTCATCACCCGAGTGGGGCGTTGCCGTCAGAAAAATCATCCTGCGCTCTGGATCGCGGGCAAGGCCAGCAAGCAACTCGAAACGCTGCTGCTTGCCCTTGTGGGTTCCCACACAGGCATGGGCCTCGTCCACGATCACGAAATCGGGGCAAGCGCGCGCGAACCCTTCACGGCGTTTTTCCGCCTTGATGTAGTCAAGGCTGACGACGGTATAGGGGTAGGCATCGAACAGCGTCTGGGCTAGCGGAAGACCGCGTTCCAGCCGCGCGGCACTGCCTGATGTCACGGCGACCGCTTCGATCCCGAACCGATGCTTCAGTTCCCCGACCCACTGCTCGACGAGGTGCGGGGGGCAAAGCACCGAGAAACCATCGACTTCGCCGCGGTCCATCAGTTCGCGAAGGATCAGGCCCGCCTCGATCGTCTTCCCGATTCCGACATCATCGGCGATCAGCAGTCGGGGCACCTGCAGGCGAAGCGCCATCAGCAGAGGGACAAGTTGATAGGTTCTGGGCTCGAAGGCCAGCTGGGCGGCAGAGCGGAAGGGGCCGGCTCCCCGTCGAAGTGTCAGCCGCATCGCGTCTGCCAAGAGTGCAGCCTTCGACTGGACGGTCGGCGCCGCGTCAGTGGGCAAGTCGAAACGGGCGGCTGCGACAGGCTGGGTTTCGAGGGAGGGATCAAGAATGACCGTATCATTCTCGCTGCCAGAAAGCGGGCGTAGCGCCAAAATACCCTCGCGTGGAGACGGCAATGCCACCCATTCGCGCCCACGGGCGCGCACCAGGTCTCCGGGAGCAAAATTCACGGTCATCAGATCAATCCTTGAACATCGAGATCAGCGCGTCGGGCACACCGGCTGCGCAAGTCTCAGGCAATTCGAAAAGCGTCCAGCCCTTGGTGTCAGCGATCTCCAGCGCGGTTTCGGACAGAGTTGCGGTGGCGGCAGCGATACAGTGTTTTCGCCACACGAAGTTCATTTCTTGGTCAGCAAACCTGACAGAATCGCTGTCAGGGTCGGGGATACCGGCATCCTTGAAGGCTTGCTCCCAGCCCTCGGCATCAGTTGAGCGTGATAAACCGTTGGCGAGTATGGCCTCGCCACGAGCCAGATCGATCAGCATCTGCTTTGCCTCGGTGCTGGCGCGGTTAATCAGCTCATGATCGGGCTGGTTGAAGTAGGAAAGAAGGCAGCGATAGCAGCCTCGAACGCAGGCATCACCATCTCGATCTACCAACAGCGTCGCATCACCCGCGACTATAGCTTCGTCGACATTGTCGAAGTGCATGATGGACAGCGCTTCCCGCGCTACCTTGCCCAAGGCGTATGCGTCTTCAACCAGACGGTTCAGAACGCCGGCACCGCCTTCTGTGGCTTCATAGGCGAGGATCGAGCGTCGGTTGTCTCGGGCAGGCAAAGGCTCCCCAAGGATCTCACCCTCTTCAAGCTGATAAATGACCGCGATGCCGCGCAAAAGTGCATGTTGGACGGTCGCGATCGTTTCAGGAGAGTAAGCGTCTGGCTCGCGGAAGCGGAGAAGGAGTGCATTTTTGCGGTCTCGAACGATCGGCACGATCTTGACGGGTTTCGCGACATCTGGCGGCACGTCAACATCCGGATCTTCCTCTTCTGACTTTGCCCAATAACCGCTGCGGGGGTCGATGTTGAAGCCGAATACCGTCTGGTTCTTGCGCCGTTTCAGACCCTTATTGATCCGGCTGATCTCGGCACTATTGGCGTACTGGAGCGCCAGGAGCGATGTCTCTCCGCAACGAAAATCAGCCTCCGTGACCTTCTTCGGCCAGGAGAAGACGGTCTGGATATCAAATCCCTGGCGAACGCGCTCTTCATCATTTGCCGTAATTCGGTCAGTCGGAGCTGCCTCGACATTGTCGATCCGGAGGGTTCGCCGAACCGGAACTTCGCCTGCCATTGAGCCATTACACGCGTGACAGCGCTCGACTTCCGCATCGTGACATGCTCCGCAATTGGAGCATATGAAAATGTCCTTGGTGTTCAGCTCCGTGCCATCACCGGTGCGAACCTCTGGCGGCAGCTTGGCCTTCATCACCCGGTATGCCCGACCTTCGTGGTAGATCAGGCTGCGCGGCCCGAACTCCGAAATAGCGAGGAACCTTGCGCGCTGCAGGAAAGAACCGGCCTTGCCCTCACCGGGGACAAACGCATAGAGCGGCAGCCGCGGGAAGTTGTACCCCGGTAGAAAGCCTTCGGTCGCAAGGTATCTATACGAATAGAAATCAGATCCGTTGGTAGCCTTCCCCTGTTCTAGAATGGCGATCTGATCGCTTGCCTGCATCTGGGCAGCCTTGATCTTGCGTCGGTCTGCACCAGAAAGTCCCGTGATCTCGGACCTGCTATTCGCCTCCATCAGCTGGGTCCGCGCCGAATTATAGAGCTCACGCCAGCGGTCAAACGCGCGATCAAATTCATGCGGAGCGCGCATCGCGACCTCAAGGATGAAATCATCCTCATCGCCCATCCAGACGGGCTTCTTTCCCTCCACCGATGAGAGGATCTGGTCCAGCACCCGCTTCATCGGCACACGCGCAGCCGTCACGAGGCCTGGCCGGCTGATGACGTCGATCACCTCCTGATTCAGCGGATACTTGGCCTGTTTCAGGTCCAGGATTTCTGGAATGTCGGGTGATAGTGCCAGCTTGGCCTCAGCAAGCCATACGGCGTGCAAGTGCGAGCGAACCAGTTCTTCATTGGTAATGTCGAGCGCAGGTGGCCGAACAACCCCGGCGACCATGTCGTTGCGGCGCTCGAAGAAATACTGGTCGTGCGGGGATTGCGCCGCGCAGTATGTGACGATGACCGCAGCTTGTCCCGATCGCCCGGCCCGACCTGCCCGTTGCGCGTAGTTGGCCGGCGTCGGCGGCACGTTGCGCAGATAGACGGCGTTCAACGCCGATATGTCGACGCCAAGCTCCATCGTTGGCGAACAGAACAATGCAGGCAGGAACTGATCAGACTCGCCGGATGACTTGATCTCTGCAGCATTCTCTTTGAGCTTTGCTCGGTCATCATCCTCAAAGCGGAAGCGCCACTCCCGCCATTCCCGCTGCCTTTGTGATACCTGCGCCGTGTGCTCGCGGCCTTCCAACCCCCAATAGGTGCTTCGACCCTTCTTCAGATCGGACGCGATGGAGTTGTAGAGGTCGTGGAAATAACGGTTTCCCTGCGCTTCACCGGCTCGTATGGCTTCTCCTGGCACCAGACGAACAGCAGAAGGCGACAACCGCCATCCAAGCAAATCGGCCTCGATCTCTACGAGCGAAACCAGACCCTCGCGGGCCATCAGCTCCAGAAGGCCGGTCATGACGGCAAGGTAATCGATCTTGTTGAGCTTCGTGCCGATCACGCTTTTCCGATTGATCGCCCGGCCGATACGAGAGTTGTGCCCTGCGCGGATAATGGTCTGCTCTTCACGCAGCCCCACCCGATCCTTTCCGGGTGCCTGCAAGAACAGGGTCGACCTGCTTCGGGGCGTTTCCTTCTGATCAATAGACCAAGGCGTCGTCAACAGGTTGCGCGATTTTTGCGCGACCGTGTCGAGAACGGTCAAGTCAAGCGCCTCGGTGCTAACTGCCAAGCCTTCCAGCATCGCCGCGAGGATTACCTTGAGCAACTTCTTGCAGGCGTCAGCGTCCAGGTCTCCGAGCGCCGGGTGCACTGCCATTAGGGCTTCTCGGTCTTCCGCGATATCGTCGAGCCCGATGAACTCGACATCGATCAGCTTGAGCACCGACAGGCTGGGGTTAGTGTAGCGCCACCCCCGTCTCAGGTCTGTCCAGACCCGGTGGGCCAGGACTTTGGCAAGAGAGCGTTGAGCGTCCTCGCGCACGACGGCACCAGCTTCGGGGTCCAACATCCAGTGGATCCGAGATGCCTTGTTTGATGCCGTAAATCCAAGGGCCTTCACAACACGTAGGCCGAATTCATCCTCGGCCATGCCATCCGAACCTGCGTCAAGAACAGCACGCAAGATCGCGCCGCGCAGCAAGCTCACAAACAGATAGTCGTTGAAGTGCCCCGCCTGAAGGGCCGCGTCCTGGCGGTTGTCGGTGAATCCCAGAAGTTTTCGCTTCTCGGCAGGCACACCGCTGGAGTCACCGTTCATCCACTCGAGAGCAGTTGAAACCAGGTGTGTGGTTGCCGAGCTTCGGCCTTCGCCAGAAAGGCCCGCGAGTTTGCTACGTTCCCGCGCGCCGGGGCTCGGTTGGTCAAGACAGCATGGGCAAAACCCAAATTTGCCGGGAATGAACCAGAAACTAGCTCCGTCTGGACCGTAACGCCCATCAGGTCGCACGGTCATCTGCTCAGGCAATCGGCCTTTTCGGTTGGCGCGAAGACGTTCAATCCCATTTCGCTCTTCCCGCCAGTCTTCCGGGTAGTTTTCAGGATCGCCGTCGAAAGCATAGTCTGGATCATCCTCGCCGACGGGCGTCAAGTAGCCCGCAATGTCGCCATCCGGGTCTGCGATGGGCGTATCGTCGATGTTTCTCGGCAGGAAGCGAAGTCCGTCAGCGTCCTCCGTCTTGGTGACAACATGGAACTCATGGCCGCATGCCCTGCAGAACCGTGTTGGATAGAGGCGATGGCCGGGTGCATCGGGATCTTCCAGTTGACCTTCGAAAAGGACCCGTCTTGGGCGACCAGTCAGGGTCGTAAAAATTTCTCCTGCACCGGAAATGAAGCGATGCAACTTGAAAGCAAGGAAAGCACCAGAGCCTCCGCCACCGCGTTCAGACTCCGGCAGGCTGACACGGGTCAGGAAACGCTCGAAACCTTTTCGACATGTTTCTGTGTCAAGACCGCTATCCAGGGACAGTAGTTTTACAGCGTCGTCGAAAGGCACGGGTTTCTTGCGCTTGAGTTCCTGGCCATCATCGAGACCAATCGCGAGCTCAGCCCAGACTGCGAGGGGATGACGGCCCAACACCTCATCTGTCAGTACTTCAGGCAGCTCGTTGCCAAGTGCCGAGGCGATCTGAGGCCGGACATCTTCGAGCTTCAGGCGGTCATCCGTCGCGCGCTGAAGGGACTCGTCGATAACGGCATCGGGGCCAATCGATGCCCCGAACAGACGGGACGCAACATCGGCTACGGCTTTTGCGCGGCCCGCCTCTGATCCCTCGCTCGCCATGGTGGCAGATGTGCCGATGCAGATCGGAGCTTGAGCTGGCGCGCAGCGGTTCCGAAGGCGGCGCACAAGGATAGCGACGTCGGCACCTTGGCGGCCGCGATATGTGTGCAGCTCGTCCAGCACGATGAACTCGAGCCCGCTGGCATTGTCGATGACTTTGGTATCAAGGGCGTCCTGCCGCGTCAGCAGCAGTTCGGCCATCATGAAGTTCGTGAGCAGGATGTCAGGCGGGTTGTCAGCAATCCGTTGCCGCTCCTCCTGGCTCTCCTGACCCGTATAGCGGCGCACCACTGGCTTCAAATCGTCTGGAAGCCCGGACTGGGAAATGAACTTCTCAATTTCCTTAATCTGACTGTTCGCCAAAGCGTTCATTGGGTAGACGATGATCGCTCGAGTTTTGCGCGGCCGACCCGCTTTGCGTGCACGCACGATGGCATCGACCACAGGAACGAAGAAGCACAGAGATTTCCCTGAACCCGTTCCCGTCGTCACCACAAAGCTCTGACCAGCGCGTGCCTTGGCTATGGACTGAGCTTGATGCCGGTGAAACTTTATGGGCGTGGCGCCGATCCGGAAAATCTTGCCAGTTGCCTCGTCCAAATCCCCGGACGCCACGAGATCGTCCACCGTTGGACCCGATAGAAACCTGGGGTTCAGCGAAAGAAGGGCATCTGGCCAGAAACGCCCCGCATCATATTGGCGGTTGATCTCACCCGCTATGTCCTCAGCCCGAACACTACTGAAGGACCGCGAAAAGCGTGCATAGGAGTCGATGAGATTATGATCGAATTCAAAAGCTTTCATGGAAAACTACTTTTCCTTCACAGGGTCAGAAGTGCCGAATATGTCGCTGCCGTTTAGGAGAACAATCTGCTGATCCTGCGGCCGCCGCGCAGCCGGATCGGTATCGAGTCCAAGGCGTTTAAGGGCATAAAACAGCAGAGCCCGCCGTACCGGGATCTGCACCCGCCCTTCTTCCATCCCATAATCCATCTCGATCGCGCGGCGCTGCGTCGGCGACAGTTCGGGATGCGGCCCGATGTCGAGCACCAACTCGTTGTGCCAGTCGGCATCGCTCTGCGGATCGGCCGTGACAGGGCCCTGCTTGCCGATCTCGACAATCCGCGACAGCAGGAAGTCCTTGAACACCTGATCGTTCTGGCAGAACGCCCGCGCGTGCCAGCGGAAACCGTCGAACGCCAATGCGTGGGGCTCGATCCAGCGCGCGCTGGGCTCAGGCCGGGACATCGACTGATAGGTGACTTGCAGTGCCGCGGGCGCGTGGATTGCTGTCAGCACCTCGCGGAGTGTTTCAGCGGCAACGCCCCGAGCCGGTGTTGGCGTCGCCCCGTAGCCTGGAAACACGCTGATCCAGCTCTGCTCGCGAGAGACCAGGCCTTGATCCACCGCACGCAGCTGGGCGAAGTAATCCTCGGCGCTGAGCGTGATGAAATGCGGTTCGAAGGCGCGGCCCCTGACATACGCACGCTGGCTTTTGTCATAGACGAGGTTGCGCTTCCATTGATCAGCATAGCCAGCGAGATCGAGCGAGGCCTGCTGGAGCGAGATACCAAAGGTATCCATCAAGTCAGACCTGTTGATCCGGCCGTGCCAGAACACCCGAAACTCGATGAATGCGTTGCGCCGCTCAGCACCCCAGTTCAGCTGTTTGACCTTTTTGCGCGGCACGCTGTTCTCTCCTGCTCACGCCAAAGAGTATAACTAAATATTAGTCCCTCGCAATAAATGATTCACGCATAGGTTTTGTGGAACAACGTTAACCAGTAAGGATATCAAAGCCCTGCAAGTACGCTTCGATCTCATCAACCAGCTCTCCATGGACCGCGCCCCCTGCGCGTATTTCAGACAGCGCACGTCTTGACTTGTCGACGGTCGTCCATTCCGTCTCGGGTACATCCGGGGCAGACCAGCGGTCACGAAGCCACGCGTCGAATTGACCGCGCTCTTCCGGGGAAAGCAACGCGGGCGCATGGAGCGCGACAAGGCGTCGGCCCAGCTGGCGCAGACGCGCGTCTGTGAGGGTCGCAGCAATCTCCTGACGCCGCAACCAGTCCGCGCGCTGGAACTCGGTCAGCAGGGCTTTGTCTGCGTGGCTGTAGAACCCGCCGAAGATCTGCTTTTCAACTGGGGGCGGTGGGGCTTCCGGATCCTGCGGGAAGCGCGCGGCCAGCGCATTGCCCACGCGGCTTCTGAAATCGGGCGACTGCGCGATGACCTCTGCGCGCTGGATATGCACGGGGCTCGGGGCGGGCACAGCGAGAAGCGCGGGCGACTTATTGATGGCGAGAGAGCGGATGATCTTCGGCGATGCGTCCACCGCGGCAAAGATCGTGGCATCATCGGCGGCCAGCAGATCAGCGGGATCGGCCGCATCCAGATCAAAGAACGCGGCCTGATTGGCATTGCTGGCTGACGTGCCGCAGAGGCAGCCGATCGTGGCGCGGGGTGGGCCGCCGCCAAAACGCTCGACCAGCGCCATGGGCTTGAAGCTGGCAAGCCGGGTCTGCACGGAAGCTTTGTCGCGGTTGCACAGGATCTCCGCCCAGAGCTCTGGTGCGCGCTGGGCGATCAGGCGTGCGAGATGGATTGTCGCCTCGACATCGCCAAGGGCATCATGGGCGTTATGGGCGACGAAGCCGTTCAGCGGGGCCAGACGGTCGAGCTTGAAGCGCACTCGGCCTGTTTCATCGACCGGCCACTCGAACAGATCGGGCTGGCGGTACCAGACGGCATAGAGCGATGTGAGCACATCAAGCGGCGTGTTGCCGTTGAACTGGGTCGCAAAAATATCCGGCTGCAGGTTCTGATAGAAGGCCTGGCGCAGCATTTCCTCGTCGAAATGGATACTGTTGAACCCGGTCCATGTCGCGGGCGACCACCGCTCGATCAAAGCCGCGATGTCTTGGGTGAAATCGAAAAGGCTTGGCAGGTCAGGATCAAGCAGCTGCACCGGGCGCAGTCCAGTGACCGCCAGCGCCCAAGGCGAGGGAATGATATGCGGCGCGATCCGGCAACGCAGATTGACCCGCTCGATCTCCCTGAATGCGTCATCCGTCAGAATGGCCGCGAATTGCAGGGGCTGGTCGAAGGCGGGCGAGATGCCGGTGGTCTCAAAGTCGTAAAAAGCGAATGTCATGAACGCAGCTTAGCGCGTGACGCTGAATCCGTCATCTTCCAATGACAGATTGCGGGCACTGCATCCGCTGCTGTCATTCCATCACAGCGCTCCATTCAAGCTTCACCCCTTTCGATGGCTGCAATTCGGGATTTCAGCTGCGCTGACATAATCCTGTCGGTGGCGGTATTGGCGGCCAGCCTGTGGAGTTCGTGCAGCACCCGCTCGCCCTGCCCGATCCGCGCGCTTGCTGCCATGACATGCGTCACCGCTTCGTCGATATCGAGGGGGCTTGGATCGTAACCGCGTCCGGCCAGAAGATGGCCGATGGCATGCAACCCGACCTGCCCGGCAAAAGCTGGCTCCTTGATGACGAAATCCCGCGCTGCGCGAATGAGCGTGGCGGGCGCTACGTCCGGCTGGGCGGCGCAGTCGAGCGCAATGTCGAGATACTTTGCGGTCTTGGCTGCGGCAAACCACTTGCCCTTCGAGCCCTGCGTTTCGATCAGGTCTTCAAGGATCCTTCGCGCATCCAGATCAGGGTAGCGCTTCACCAGATCACGCCACATCGCGAGATTGGTATTGCCCGAGACCGATGGCAGGCCGAAGCGGCGATAGGCTTCTTCCTCGCGCCCCTGCGCAACCAGAATGCGTTCGCAGAACTGCGCGATGTCCTGATAGCCCCACGGACGACGATCGCCCTGCAGCAGGGCTTCGGCAAATGCGAGGGCTTCGTCTTCGCGTCCCTGACGCAGCAGCGCCTCGGTGCCGAACTTCTCGTCAAACCACAGATGCGTCTTTTTGCACGCAAGAAGCGCAAGCAATTCGTCATAACGCCCGCCCTCTAACAGGCAGGACAGCGTCAGCGAGCCCGTTGCGACATGAATAAAACGTTCATGATCCGACCACGCGGCCTCAATCATGTCGAGGTCCCTGTTGGCATGCAGGTTCATCAGGGCGGGGTATGCCGCAATCTGTCCAAAGCAATGCGCGATCGGCGCAAGATAATCCACGCCATCATTCTCGATGGCTTCGCGAAGTTGCTCCAGCCATTTCGCGCGGGTTTTCTCATCGGCAGGTGCCTCGATCAGGATGGGCAGCAACTCCTCTAGCGTGCGACGCACCGCGGTGCCAAGCGCGCCCGAGGAAGTGTCGATATGCTCGAAGGCAGGCCAAATGCGCTGGGCGAGCGCGATAACGCCTTCGGCCGCCGTCACAGGTTCCGACCGTGCAACCGCCCGGATCTCGGAGCTGGCAGATTTCAGTCTCTCGATGGCCTTGGCGGATGACTTCCAGCTATAGGCCCCCGCGCGCATCCCCGGCTTGAAGGCCCATTTGTGTGTTGCCTTCGCCGCCATCTACAGTCTCCCCGCCATGCGCAGCGCGTTTGCCTCAACCGCTCCAGCGGTTTGCGTGACATACCCTTCGGTCGCGCCGGGAAGTGCAGCAACATCGGCACTGACGCTCACCCTGCCCGCCACCAGCTTGTCGACAAGTTCCTGGACCCGGTTGCGGACATCGGTTGGTCGATATCCGATCTCGCGCGCCATCGCTTCCCAGTGCCGTCCTGCGATCATATCCGGCGTGCGCTTCTTGCCAGCAATGCTCTGGGCATAGCTCTGGACGACATGTGGCCAGGACAGCACCGAGGACACATCATAAAGCGGGGCCAGACGCGGCGTGGCTCCGACCGGCAGGATCAGCGAGTAGTTCTTGGCATGTGCATCGGTGTTTGCGACGAGGATGTTGAATATCACCTGATCGAGCAGCGCCAAGGCATCGGTCGCACTGACATGGCGGCCGGTTTCCAGCAACGTCTTAAGATCAAGGCCGCGCAGCGTGCCGCGCTCGTATTTCCGCCCCGGTGGCAGACCATTGGCCTGCGCGAAGTCTTCCTGATGCAGGCGGAGCAGCTGACCGTTGCGCCCCACCCTGCGATCATAGCGCAACACAGCAATCGCCGTGCGCTTCGAGGATTGCAGGATCGACGCTTGAGCTGCCTCAATGCCGATGGCTTGGGCCATGCGCAGACACCAAACCTCATTCTCGGTAATGCCCGGCAGGTTTGGGTTGTCCGGCTTCACGATCAAAGTGGACGGCGCCCCGTTGAGAGGAACGGCCAGCACGTCACCCGCTTGCGGCAGGCGCAGCACGGGCGCGCCGACCGGGCCCAGAACCGCCAGTGCCGACTTCTTCTGCCCACCCGCCAAGGACTGGCGCACGCCCTCCTCGCCGACCAGAAACGGCCTGCGACCGAGATCCTCAAAGTGGCGCTCCAACGCCTCCTGCGGATCATCTGTGCGGTAGAACGTCGTCAGCGGCGCATAGGACCGGCGGCTGCGATCCCCAGCTTCCCCGAAGGACAAGGCACCCGCAGTGTCTCCACCAATTTCCCGGAGCACCGCCAACACATCAGCCTGATCCAAGCCGAGCGAGCGGGTCAGGACTGTCAGCTGCTCGTCCTCCGGCAGAAGGTTGGCAAGCCAGGGCGAGATGACCTCTGAGGGATAGAGCGCTGGGCGCAGCGGCATGGTCACCGACAGAGGGAATGCGCCACCCGTCTGGAGCCAACGGTCAGCGTAACGCAGAGAGAGAGACCCATCAGTCCCCACTTCAATCTGCCCGACCTCGAGCGCGTCGAACCAGATCGGAACCACCGCGTTCACTGGTAATCCCCCAAGTCATAGCCCTGCCCGGCTGGCGAACTGTCCCCGCTCAACGCTGCACTCCGATCATCAAGCAGAGCAGAGAGTGAAATACGAAGAGCACGGGCGATCCTGGCGAGGGTCGTAACTCGCGCGTCGCGCTTGGCTGTCTCGATAAGGGAGAGTGCGGGCGCGCTGATGCCGGTCAGGCGCGCCATTTGGTCCAGGCTCAGACCCTGTGCGCCGCGCGCCTCGCGGATGCGCCGCCCGATGTCGCCGAGCAGCTTGTCTTGTTCGGGAATATGATCTGGCATATGAGCTACCTTACCGCTTTCAGTAAGGATAGAGGCTTCACGCACAAAACTCAAGCATACTTATCGTTATAGGTAAGACTTGACCCAGAGCTGTCCAAAGCGGCGCTTCTTACCGATATCAGTAAAGAATGATCAGCGGCGCTGTCGAGCCCGCTGCGCTCATGCCCGCGAATGCCGCCGATTGCACGCCAGTGCGGGCGAATTCACGCGAATGTTGTTTTTCTGTGTCGGTGTTGATGTGGCGTTGATGTAAACTGAACAAGCAAAAACCCGACTGTTTAGGTCGGGCTTTAAGCGTTTGATTTAGCGTATTTTTTTGGTTGCGGGAGCACGCATTGGCCTTGACCGAACCACCCTCAACCTTGGCGCCCGGCCGCAGAGCAATTAAATCCTGATTTTACCACAGTGCATCTCGCCATAGAAAAGAGGGCATCACCTTCCCAGCGACCGTGAATTTTTGGATTGAAGATGCTGAAAAAGCACAAGAGCACCAAAGAGGGAAGCACTAACCGGCTCCGCTGCCGCTTGCGCTGCATCTGCTGCATAAAGTGAACCCCATGGGCTGGGCCCCCGGGGGGCATCGGACCTAAGCCGTCTCGCTGGCGAATAGGGCTTCGAATTCCTCGGGGCTTCGGTATCCGAAGAGTGAGTGCAATCGCCTGGACCTGCTCAATGTAGGTGGCCAGCCGTGGGGTTCAACTTCAAACTCGGCTCAATTCGAGTGAAAATCAACAGTCGGTTGTTCGCGGGCAGCCCTGCCGGCCATCTCTGAGCAGTCGCGCCGAAGGCAAGCAACCGGGTCCTGCTTGCCGATGGCACCGATCGTGACATCGCCAGCCGAACCGTCGGCGCCGCCGCCGGCAAGCCTGCGCCAAGACCAGTCCCATCGCCGACATTCAGCGGGACAGGACGTCGACATTGCTTCCGGTGCACAGCAGCTCGCGGAACAACATGTCCCGATTGGCGATCGCCGCGCGGTATTCTGGCTGTCGCGTGCCGAGACTCCATGCGCGAATACCAATTGCGCTATGTCCCCTTCCCTGAACCCGCAGCCCGCGACAGTCACACCGGCCCATTCACGAGGTATTACCATTGTACAGTTCGCTGTATCGCCAAACTGTGCTAGATTTTTCTTGTGTTCCTGTTCTGTTGTGATGTCCAGGGGGGAAGCTGGAATGATTGACGTCGTTCGCACGGAGGCCGGGGCGGAGTTCGAAGGACTCCCTGGCACAAGGCCGCTCGGTGACGCCTTGGTGCTCTCGGGTCCCTATAATGTCTCGGAGGCTCCGAACGCCTATTCATTCGCGCGTTCGAACCGAATCACCATCGACGCCAGTGATTGGACGGCGATCCTGACGAAGATTGGCGTTCCGGTCGCGGATACAAACTCCGCCTTGCTGCGGGCCTATGTGGAGAACGCTTGGCATTCGACTGGCAGCACACCGACGGATGCCGAAATCGACGCCAATGCATTCAACCTCGAGATGGACTGGCCAGCCTATGTTCTCGACGTCAGTAGCGTGCGCAATGCCGTTGCGACCGGATCGGATCATCCGACGTTCTTCAAAGGCCGTTTCGTCGCCTACAAGCTGCCACCCGAAGCCGACAAGGTTATATCGATCGAGAAGGGCTGCGTGTTTCAGGTGCCGACGAAGAGCGGCGTACGCTGGTACCAGCCGGTCGTCGTCACCGACACTGCAACGACCTATCCCCTCATCGCCGACTTCAGGACTGGATGGCAGGCGCAGTGGGATAAAGTCACCGCCCTTGTGCAGGTGTTCTTCCCCGGCGCCAAGCCGGCCGACGTCTCGGCCCAGCAGACGGCCGCCGCCGAAGCGGTCCAGCGTGCAAAGACCCAGTTTCCGGCCGTCGAGAATGTGCGCGCCGACGCGGCAACGATCGCCCGACAATATCGATCGCTGCTGAACGAGGACGAGCTTGCGAATAGTCTGTCCGCAAAGGCGAGTAACGTAAGCGAGGCGATCCAGACGTCGCAGGTCGAGGTCATTCCGGCGCTGATCTCGCAATTCCGCGACCTGAAGAACTTCGGCTCCGAACTCCAGTCCAAGAAGCGCCAGTTGGCGGACGCGGCTTCGGATTTAAATTTTCACCTGTTTACGGCGCCAAAGACGATCACTGTCTACCAGGACGGAAGCGGCACGCCGGTCGATCTTCAGCTTAAGGAAGGCGATCTCTATGTAAAATCGAGCAAGACCGCCTGCTGGACCACCTACCAGACGGTCACGAGCTCCAATAGCGGTTTCTTCGGCATTGGCTCGAGCAATCGTAGCTGGCAGGTGGCAATCCACAATTCCAGAACCTTCGACTATTACGAGGCCGCGGTCATCGACTACGACCCTTGGGTCGAGGTGCTGGAGCTCTATAAGAGCAAGGGCTACAACACGTTCCTGTTCCAATATTCCGATCGCGGTTTGCTGTCGGCTGATGGTTCGACACCGGGCGAGATTCTCGACATGTGCCAGCAGAACGAGGACTTTCGCGTTCGCTGCGTCGTCGCATTGCCGCAAAAGGAAATCTCGCTGATCGGCGAAATCTTCATTACGGGCTACAATCTTTTCGTCCGCCCGGTCCCCGACATCGTCGTTACCTCGTTCCCCGAGCTCAGTCTGCGCGAGCGCCTTTCCTATCGCTTCACTTGGAGCGGAGTCTCGGTTGGGGAGCTTGCTACGACGATCCCCCTGAGCCCGGGCGAACAGCGCGAGGTCACGCTCAAGACCTCCGAGCGCTACAACAGCACGCGCAGCGAAACCGCGACCTCGTTGATCGACATCACGCGGATCGACCGCGCCGATTTCGAAACGGTTTTCGAGAAAGAAGTGCGTAAGGAGAACGAGACGACGACATCATTCGGCGGAAGCGTTTCCGGCTCTTATGCGGGCATCTCGGGCAGCGCCAATTTCTCCAAGACCAACACCACGAAAGAGGTTGCACGCCAGCTCAATCGATCCGTCCAGCGTGCCTCGCAGGAGGTCAATCGCCGCTCGAAGGAAGAGCGGACGATCTCCGTTTCGGAATCGATCGAAACGACGCGGGAGAACACGACGACGTTCCGCGTGCGCAACATCAACGAGGGAAGCACGCTAAATATTGCGTTCTACCGCCTTTACAATGCCTATGACAGCATCCTGAAGCTCGACGAGTTCGAGTACATCGTGCGCGGCGGCCGCTCGATCTTCGCGTCGACAGATCTTGTCGACGAGATCATCTTCGCTCGTGACAAGCTCGCCGACCTAGTCGAGTGGCTCACGGCAGACGGACATTTTCCGTTCGATATTCGCCGGCTTACGAAGGATCAGAAGGAGGCGTTCGTGGCGGAACTACATGCGAAGGTTCTCGAAAAGTACAAGGATTATCCGCCAAAGCCCGGCGACGGGGGAGGCGCAGGCTATCATCTCCCGATGAGCGTCGCTCCTGACGCAAAGGTCAAGCGAGACGAACGCATCGCCGCCCTTCAGGGGAAGTTTCGTCAGGCGGCCGACATTCTTCTCGGATCGACTGCTAAGGACTCGCTCAGAGCCGATGACCTCCAAACCATGTTTCAGGAGAAGGAAAACGCCGATGACGATCTCATCGGCCTCCCGTTCTGGGAAGAGCGGACGAGCTTCGCCTACGATTCAGGCGGCCTCTATGTAGATGTCTATGTCGGCCACCGGCCGGCCACGGAGAAGTATTCCGAAAACAGGCGCCGCCTCGAAGAACGTCGTGTCGAGGGCGAGAATCGCCTCCTTGATGCGCGGGCCCGTTTTCTGGAGGCGCGCACAGCAAAACAAGTCGTCGGGCTGGGCTCAGTGATCGACTCGAGCAAGGTGTATATCACCGATCGCGACACGCTCATCCTCAACGACGATCATCTCGAGCTCAAGCTTCGGCTGGTTCCCGGCTTGGTCTGGGATCGCGGCTGGGCGCTGTTGATCGCTTCGTCCGGCACCTTCACCGGCGGCAGCTTCTTGCAGGACGACACAAAGGTCGACGGCATTCTCTTATTCAAGCTACCGCGCCGGTTCGCAAGCGGTAACGATAGCATCGTCGACAAGCCTCACAGTTGGTTCAAACAGAACGTCACGGTCCGCAATGACGATCTCGGCTTCAATGTGAAATACAGGGAGCCATAGGGACCATGCTGGTCGCGCCAATCGAAGGGTCAGCTAGCGCTCCGGAAAGGGCTGAAAAACCCGACATCCTCTCGGCCGCGCTGTCTGCCGCGACCAGGGCGGCGACGATGCCTGTCGCCATGAAATGGAGCAGCCGCAGCTTGAAGGCCGGCGAGCTGCCTGCGGAGCTCACGAAGAACCGCGCGCATCTGGCGATCTATTTGCTGCCGCGTGCCTTCGTCTCACTCGGTTGTCCGATGGCAAGCGAATTCGCGGAGCTCTGGCAGTTCGGCGGTTCGAAAAAGCGTCGGATTGAAAGGATCAGCCGGCCCTATCCGAAAGCGCCGCTTCTAATCTGCCGATACGCGCTCAGCGAATTCGGTGGGAGCGACACGATGAAGAGCGTGATCAACCGCGTGCTGCAGAAGGCGATCGACACCTTGCCGCAAATGGCGTCGATCGACACCGCGCTGGACGAGCGTTGGCAGGAACTGCGGCGGATTGCGAAGGAGACCGCGGGCAGACGCAAGAAGGACGACCAGTGGAGCGAGGCCACGCCGAGCTTCTCCGGCATGCTCGAGAACCCGGTCATTCGCGTCGAAACGCGCGCGATCAGCACCGAGACGTTCATCGCGAACGGTGAGAGCCCGTTGAACTCGGACGCTTATGGCGCAATCGGTCCTTTCGCGGCGCGCGCTTACCTGGAAGCCGTCTTGTCAAAGCGGACCGGCGACAATCGCATTTTCGTTAAGCCGACACGGGTCGGTGTGAGGATCTGGGACGACTACGATTACAATGATTTCGACGACCCCGACTCGAAGAAGGCGCAGCTTCTGTCGAAGGTGTTCGGCCGGCTCACCTCGCAGTCGCAGTTTCTCGGCTTCTGGAACGATACGGACACCGATGATGTGGTCGTGCTTCGCAACAGCGACTTCCGTTCCTTCCGCGAGGAATTCATGCCGATCTACAACAGCCAGAACCCGGCGCCGGCGCGAAAAATGACCTGCGAGGACTATTCGTCGGTTTCCGATTACATTGTCCAGATGGTCGAGGGCGGCGCGGAATACCCGCTTCCCGGCATCACCAGCTAGTGTTCTGCACCTGACATAGGATTCCCTAGGGCGCCCCGCTGTGGCATGGTCAGCGGATGAGACGCTCCGACATCTGCCTTCGCCTTGGCCCCGCCGACCGCGCTGAGCTTCAAGCTTTGCTGAGTAACCGCAACACGCCGCGCAAGCTTGCCTGGCGGGCCGAGATCGTGCTGGCGACGGCGGATGGTCAAGGCACCGTCGAGATCATGCGGCGGACGGGCATGTCGAAGCCGACTGTCTGGCGCTGGCAGGAGCGGTATCTTGATGAAGGCGTGCCGGGGCTCAAGAGGGACAAGACGCGGCCCTCGCGGGTGCCACCCCTGCCCAGAGACGTCCGACTGAAGGTGATCGCGAAGACCGTGCAGGAAACGCCCCGCAATGCCACCCACTGGAGCCGCGCGACGATGGCCGAAGCGGTGGGCATATCGCCCTCGAGCGTGGGGCGCATATGGGCGGATGCAGGGCTGAAGCCGCATATCACGAAGGGATTCAAGGTCTCGAACGACCCGATGTTCGAGGCGAAGGTCACCGAGATCGCAGGCCTCTATCTCGACCCGCCGGACCGGGCAGTGGTGCTGTGCGTCGACGAGAAATCCCAGATCCAGGCACTTGACCGCACCCAGCCCGGGCTGCCCCTCAAGAAGGGGCGCGCCGCCACCATAACCCACGACTACAAGCGCCATGGCACCACCACGCTGTTCGCCGCGCTGGACGTCAAGTCGGGTCTGGTCATCGGAGAGTGCATGCCACGCCACCGCGCCAGGGAGTTCCTGAGCTTCCTTCGGCGCATCGACCGGGCAGTGAAGAAACCCCGCGACATCCACGTCGTGCTCGACAACTACGCGACCCACAAGACGCCCGACGTGCTTGCCTGGCTGGAGAAACATCCGCGCTTCAAGCTGCATTTCACGCCCACCAGCGCGTCCTGGATGAACCTGGTCGAGCGCTTCTTCGCAGAGATCACCACCAAGCGCATCCGACGTGGCAGCTACTCCAGCGTCGACGACCTCGAGGGCGCGATCTACGACTACCTTCTGCAGCACAACACCAAGCCGAAGCCCTTCGTCTGGAGCAAGACCGCCGAAGACATCCTCTCCCGCGAACGCCGCGCACTTGATGCCGTCGATGAAATCAGAGGAAATCGGTAGCAACCGTCAGACTCGGAACACTAGCAATTGTATCTATAAAGAGCCGGGGCCGCCCACTTCTGAAAGTTTTTGGCACAGCGCGTTCGCGATGGCATCTGCGAGGCCTTCAATTCGGAGATGCGCGACGAACTCTTGAACGAGACTGTTCTTCGGCCTCGACCACGCCCGCAGCGTAAGCGTGCGAGACTCCCGTTAGGCTTTCAGCTTGACGGCTTCTGGAAAGCCCAAGGCATGAGGTCGTCGATGCGCGACGCGGGGTGGCCGTCGGCGATGGCAGTCAGGGTTTCGCATGTAGGCGTAAGGGTCGACGGCGTTCAGTTTGCAGGTTTCAATCAATGAGGCCATGCGGGCCCAGGTGCGTCCGCCCTCGTCATGGCCGGCGAACAGTACGTTTTTGCGATTGAGGGTTATGGGTCTGATGGTGTTTTCGACCGGGTTGGTGTCCATTTCGACACGGCCGTCGGTCAGGAAGATTTGCAACCCATCCCAGTGGCGATGGATATAGCCGAGCTTCTCGCCAAGGCGGGATTTGGCGGAGATCCGGCTACGTTGATGGGTCAGCCAAAGGCGGAAGTCTGCGATCAGCGGGGCGGATTGCGCCTGGCGGGCAGCCAGCCGTTCTTCGGGGGACCGGCCCCGGACGGTTGCCTCGATCTTGTAGAGCTGGGCGATGCGGCGCAGGCCTACGGCTGCGATCTCGGAACCGTCCTTTTGATAGATGTCATGCAGCTTGCGCCGGGAATGGGCCCAGCAATAGGCCAGTGTCAGCGGCGCGCCGCCCACGCGCTTTGGTTCGGCCAAGGCGTCGTAGCCGGTGTAGCCGTCGACCTGCAAAATGCCCTCGAAGCCTGTCAAGATGTCCATCGCGTGGTGGCCATGGCGCCCGGGCGCATAGGTGAAGACCACAGCGGGCGGATCGCCGCCGCCCCAGCCGTTCGCCATTGGGCTTGAACCAATGGCGCCTCAATGGCTCACCATCGCGGGTCACCGCCCAGAGGTAGCCGGCTTTGGTCTTGCCCGCCTTGGGGTCGAGGACCGGTGCCCGGGTCTCGTCCATGAACAGAAGGCTGGATCGCTTGAGGTGGACCAACATCCGGCCAACGACCGGGCCCAGATGATAGGCGGACACGCCGCAGCAGCTTGCCAAGGTTGACCGGTCCAGGTCCACGCCGCCCCGGCCGTATATCTGGTGACCTGCCCCCCGATCGTCCCTCGTTCATAACGAGAGTCCTTGGGGTTGTGATCTGATCCCCAACGTTGGACCGCCCGAAGGCAGAGTTTTCCGGCTTCGCTCAGGGTGACGGGCTGGTGACGCCCCCTGATTTCGTCAGCATGATCGGGACCTTGTTGCCGATCGCGCCGTGTGGCCGTTCCTCGTTGTAGTATCTACGCCAAGCCTCCAACTTTTCGGCCGCATCCGCAAGGGTGAGGAACCAGTGTTGGTTCAGACACTCGGCCCGGAACCTGCCGTTGAAGGCTTCGATGAAGGCATTGTCCGTCGGTTTGCCGGGGCGTGAGAAGTCGAGCACGACGCCGCGCTGGTAGGCCCAGAGATCCATGTCGCGCGAGACGAACTCGCTGCCCTGATCGACGCGGATCGTCTTGGGATAGCCCGCCGTTCGGCACACCCGGTCGAGTGTGGCAACAACGTCCTCGCCGCGGTAGCTGTAGCGCACGTCGAGCACCGGCACGTAGCGCGAGAAGGTGTCGACCACCGTCAGCACCCGCAGCTTCTTGCCCGTCGCCAGTTGGTCATGCACGAAATCCATCGCCCAGACCTCGTTCGGCCCGACAGCCACGGCACGGTCATCCCGAAGCTTCGCCTTCACACGCCGCTTCGGCGTCTTGTGCCGCAGCTGCATGCCCAACTCCATGTAAATACGATAGACTTTCTTGACGTTGATGGCCCAACCTTCACGATCCAGCAGGACGTGAACCCGTCGGTAACCATACCGCACGCGCGTCTCGCAGATCTCCCGGATCCGCTTCGCCACGGCAGCCTGATCGGTGCGGCGGGATTTGTAGTGGAACGTCGAGCGGTCAAAGCCGATGGCCCCACAAGCCTGTCGGATCGACACTGCCCAATCGCTGCACATCCCGCGAACCAGTTCGCGCATGCGACCAGGCTTCAAAGCTTTCGCCGGATCACGTCCTGCAACATCTCCCGGTCGAGCGTCAGGTCCGCAACGATCTTCTTCAGCCGCGCGTTCTCGTCTTCGAGTTGCTTCAACCGCTTCATCTCGGTCGGCAACAGACCGGCATACTTCTTCTTCCAGCTGAAATAGGTCGCCTGGCTGATCCCCGCCTTCCGGCAGATCTCCGCAACCGGCGTTCCGTCTTCGCCCTGCTTGATGATGAACGCCTTCTGCGCGTCCGAAAACTTCGATGCCTTCATCCGACTCCGCTCCTCTCCCAGCCAGGAAAGCGTAGCGGAAAACTCCAGCTTCAAACGGTCCAGTTTCCGGGGATCAGATCAGCAAGACCAGGTGTGTCGAATCCTGTCGCACGTTTTTTAGATCGTGACACTTAGACGCTTCTGCCGCGACCGGCCATGGTCACGGCATGACACGCGTTCCCGCCCTTGCCCCCACGAGTGCCGCTCCTGAAGCGCAGATCGATGCCGCCGTCTCGGTGCTGATCCGCCTCCTGGCGGCACAGGCCGCGCGGGAGCTGGCGGCGTCCGCCCTGGCCGAGGAGGATCACGTCGATGACGAACAAGCAGAAGACTGAGGCCCTGCCCCAGCGCAAGCCGCGGGCGCTCCTGACCGTGAAGGACGTCGCAGTCCTCGACGCCTGTTCGGAGAAGACGGTGCGGCGGGCCATCGCCGCCGGCCTCCTGGAGGTGGTGCGCATCGACCCCGGCGGCCGCCTTTTGCGCATCGATCCTGCGGCCCACGCCGCCTATCGGGCCAGCTCAAACTCGTAGGCACAGGCGACCACTACTGTCCATTAATGTCAATGGTTTAAGAGGTGTTCGGGAAGAGGCACCAGCCAAAATTTTCGGACTTTACGTGCTACTATATTCCCGAATCAGTGCCCAAGTCCCCGCCTGTCCACCCGTGTCCACACTAGCCCCAAGGACCAGATCCCGATGACAGACACCGTGATTGCGACGCCCGACAGCGCCTTCATTCCGAAGGGCACACCGATGTTTTCCGACCTGGTCGCCCAGCTGCAAGTGGACGCGGACCTGACCGACACGCGCCGGCGCGACCTGATCTCGGGCCTGCGTCGGGTCGCCAGGGCCTTGGATCGCGCCCCGACGGACGTGCCTGCCTATGGACGCTGGCTGCAGCCGCGCTTGGCCAAGCTGAGCCCCGCCGCTATGGGCCTGACGGTGAAGGCCTGGCAGAATGCCGTGAGCGATGCGCGCGCGGCGATGGCGCACTGCGGTCTGGTCGAGCGGCGCTGGAGCCGGCCGGGTGATCTGTCGCCGGACTGGCGCCAGCTCTGGAGAGCGGTTCTGGCCTCCAACGACCGCAGCGTGCAGCCGGCGATTGGCCGTTTCGTCTATTTCCTGAACCACGGCGGCGTGGCGCCGGCAGAGGTCAGCGATGCCCATGCCCTGGCTTACCGCGAGGCGCTGACTGTGAACGAGATCAGCAAATCGCCCGAGGTCGCTTATCGCGCCGCCGTCAATGGCTGGAACCTCGCCACCCAGCGGATCCCCGGTTGGCCGCAGGTCCGGCTGACGCTTCCCTCGCGTCAGAAGGTCATCCGCCTCGCCGATGAAGCCCTGCCCGCGTCGTTTCTTGCTGACCTTGACGCGCTGATCCACCGCCTCGCCAATCCGGACCCGCTGGCCGAAGATGGACGTGCCCGTGCCCTGCGTCCTGTGACCTTGTCGCAGTACCGCCGCCAACTGGTCCGCTTTGCTTCCGAACTCGTGCACTCTGGCCTGCCCGCCGCGGAGATCCGCGACGTCGCGACGCTGCTCGACCCGGTCAATGCCGAGCGGGGTCTGCGCCAGATGCTCTCGCGCACTGGCAACAAGTCGGTGAAGATGATCAGCGAAGTCGCGGCGCTGCTGCGCAATGTGAGCCGCATCACCGGCCAGCCGGAGGAGGTGCAAAAGCGCCTGGTCAAGCTGGCCGCAAAGGTCGCGGTGGCGCCGCAGCGCGAGATCACCGCCAAGAACCGAGACCGGCTCAGGGTGCTGCAGGACGGGGCCAGCGCACGCCGGCTGCTGATTTTTCCCGAACGGCTGTTCAACAACCCGCCGGCCGGCAAGGCCAATGCCTTCACCAAGGCGCTGGCGCGCGAGGATGCGCTGGCGATCGCGATCCTGCTTTACTGCCCGATCCGGATCCGCAACCTCGCCGGCATCCACATCGAAAAGCACCTGCAGCGCCCGGGCGACGGTCGGGTGTTTCTGGTGCTGACCGAGGACGAGGTGAAGAACGAACGCCCGCAGGAGTTCGAGTTGCCCCGCGACCTGGTCCGCATGATCGATGCGCATCTGAAGACCCGCAGCCCCGAGCTTTGCCCGGCCGGCACGCCGTGGCTCTTTCCGCGCCGCGACAGCAGCGGCGCGGTGGACAGCGGCCAGCTCGCCGGGCGGATTGCGAAGCGGATCCGCAAGGAGACGGGCCTCGCGATGAACGCGCACCTGTTCCGGCACTTCGCGGTCATGACCTGGCTTGATGCCCATCCCGGCAGCTACGAGGCCGCGCGGCGTCTGCTCGGGCATTCCGAGGTCAGCCACACCATCAACATGTATTCGGGGCTTGAGGTGAAGACCGCGACTAAGGCCTTTGCCGAGCTGGTCGCGACGAACAAGAAGGGCCGCCGCGCATGAGCCTGATCCTGCCCCTTTGGGAGTGGCCGGAGGCTGACCGGCTGATGTGGGAGGCGCTGCTGAGGACAGCCGGTCCGCTCGATGATCCCGGTCGCCTCTCCCATCTGCGCGCCACAACCCACAAGTCGCTCCGACTCCGCTATGGCCAATGGCTCCGCTGGCTGAAGGACAAGGATCCGTCCGCTCTCGACCTGCCGCCGGCAGAGCGCTCCACGCTGCCGCGTCTGCAGGCTTGGCTCGCGGATCTGGCGCATGTCCGTCCCATGACGCGCTGGACCCTGATCGAGGGAACGCTGCGCGTCCTGCGGGCTGCGGCACCGGATCGGGATTGGTCGCCACAAGGTAAGCTTGTCATCGCTCTCAAGCGGCAAGCCGGCGACGGCGACCGGAGCCGCAAGCAGGGTCGCGTCCTTTCGACTCGGGTGCTGCTCGATGCCGGCCTGCGCCATGCCACACTGGGGGCCGATGGGGCCACCACCGAGCTTGAAGCAATGAAGCGGCGCCGGGACGGCACCATGATTGCACTCCTCGCCCTGCTGCCGATGCGCCGCCGTGCCTTTGCCCACCTTCGCCTCGACCACTCGGTCCATCTGACCGACGACGCGATCCACATCACCCTGCCGGGCGAGTTGATGAAGAACAATCTTCCCTGGGAGACGATCGTGCCCGATGAGGTCGCTCCGCTGCTGCGCCGCTACGTTACCGAGGTGCGTCCCTGGTTTCTGGCGCGGGGCCAGCTCAACCACGACTTTCTCTGGGTCTGCAAGTTCGGCCAGCCCCTTGGCTACGACTACATGGGGCCCCGTATCGCAGAGCTGACAAGGAAGCTGCTCGGTGTGAGCATCCCGCCGCATTTCTTCCGGGACGCGGCGGCGACGACGCTGGCGCGGATCTCGCCCGATTCTGCGCGACTGATCCGGCCGATTCTGGCACATTCGGGGTTCCGGACCGCGGAACGTCATTACATCCATGCCCAGACCATCGAGGCCGGCCGCGACTACGCCGCCCTGGTCCGGAAGCTGAAGGGAGACCCCTGATGCGCCGCGCCGTCATCTACGCCCGCTTCTCCACGCAGATGCAACGCGACGCCTCGATCGAGGACCAGGTTCGGCTCTGCCAGGAACGCGCCCACCGCGAAGGCTGGCAGGTCACGCAGGTCTTCTCCGACATGGCCCTCTCGGGAGCGACGATGCTGCGCCCCGGGCTGCAGGGCCTCCTGGAGCACGCTGGCCGCGGCGCTTTCGAGATCGTGATTGCCGAGGCCCTCGACCGGCTGAGCCGCGACCAGGCGGATGTGGCGACGCTCTACAAGCGCCTCAGCTTTCACGGAGTGCAGATCGTCACCTTGGCGGAGGGCGAGATCAGTGAGTTGCATGTCGGGCTGAAGGGCACGATGAACCAGCTCTTTCTGAAGGATCTCGCGGCGAAGACCCGTCGCGGCCTGCGCGGTCGGGTCGAGGCCGGAGCTTCCGGCGGCGGCAACAGCTATGGCTACGACGTGGTGCGCCGCCTCGGCCCCGACGGCCAGCCGGTGACCGGCGAGCGGACCATCAACGCGGCCGAGGCGGCAATCATCCGGCGGATCTTCACCGAGTTCGCAACCGGCCAGTCGCCGAAGGCGATCGCGCGGCGCCTGAATGCCGACCGGATTCCCGGGCCGCGCGGCGCGGCCTGGCGCGACACCGCGATCCGCGGCCATCGCCAGCGCGGCACCGGGATCCTCAACAACGAGCTCTACATCGGCAAGCTCATCTGGAATCGCCTCCGCTACGTGAAGGATCCCGAGACCGGGAAGCGAGTGTCGCGACTGAACCCGAAGGGGGAATGGATCACCACCGAGGTGCCGGACCTGCGCATCGTCGAGGACGCGCTCTGGGCCGAGGCCAAGCGCCGGCAGGGCGAGATCGAGGCCGAGCCGCGGGTTCAGGCCATCAAGGCAACGCGGTTCTGGGAGCAGAAGCGCAAGACCCATCTCCTGACCGGCCTCCTACGCTGCGGATGCTGTGGCGGGGGCTTCGCGGCGGTGGGCAAGGACTATCTCGCCTGCTCGGCGGCGCGCAAGCTCGGCTCCTGCGCGCAGAAGCGCTCCTTTCGCCGGCTGGACCTGGAGGCCGCCGTTCTCGACCTGCTCAGCGCCCGGCTGATGCAGCCGGAAGCGGTGGCGGCCTTCGTCGCCGCTTATGGCACGCAGGTCAACGCCGGCCGCGCTGAAGAAAGTGCCAAGCGGGCGCGGCTGGAGGGGGAGCTTGTCCAACTCTCCAAACGACTGGACGGGCTTTACGACGCGATCGCTGACGGACTGCGCACCACGGGCCTGAAGGGGAAGCTTGAAGATCTGGAGGCCCGCAAGCTGGCGATCGAGGCCGAACTGGCCGCGCCCCTGCCCTCGCCGGTGCGCCTGCACCCGGGCCTGAGCGAGGTTTATCGGCGCAAGGTGACAGAACTGGCGGCGACGCTGGCCGATCCGGCGATCCGGAGCCAGGCGCTGGAGGTGATCCGCGGTTTGATCCGGTCGGTGACGGTGCACGCGACGGCGGCCGGGGTGACGCTGGAACTGGAGGGGGCGCTGGCAGCGATGCTCGAGCTGGCGCGGAACGCCGAAAGCAAGCCCGGTGAAGAGCTTGCGGAAGCCGATGTGGCGCGTTCGGTAGAAGTGGTTGCGGGAGTAGGATTTGAACCTACGACCTTCAGGTTATGAGGGCCACCCCGGCGCTCGGAATAAGCTTTTGATTTCAGATTCTTAGCCGATTTTCGGCCCCGCAACGTCGGCGTCGTGTCGCACGGAACAGCCGCAAACCGTTGGGAAGAAACGGGCATCCGTGGTTGCGCCGCTGAATCGACGGGGTCATTGGCGTTCTTCGCAGGGACGATCAAACCAACTGCGGTCCTGAAGTGTCGGATTACCAATGTTTCGTTGACTGCACGACGGGAGGTGCGGTGACGTGTTTCCATCGTAGAGAAACCCCGGACCAACCATGGCAGTATAATAGCCGTTGCACGCTTGGTTGTTCCCGCCAAGGCCGCTCACCACAAACGCTTCCATCAGGCCCAGTCCATCCACTCTGGCTTGAATTTCTGCGTCAAATAGCCCGGACTCCCTGCGGTCGTATGAATTCACCCACACATACCGATCATTGAAACAGACAAATTCGAGGTCACGGGCAAGGCGCGTCTCACCGTCTTTGGCGAACAGGTCGGCGGCGGCGCCTTGTTGCGAAGGTTCAAATGCGCGCATGATGATCAGCCCACTTGGCAGAATCACGCGGTCGCTGGGTTCCCATCCACGAGCCAAAAGAACCTGAATTACCGCGAAGCAGGCCACGCCAATCACGGCTGGAACTAGCCAACGCCACTGCCTTCGTGAGAGCGTGGGAACGCGCATTACCTACCACCCAAGGCCGAATAGTCACTGCGGCTAGCATCCATAAAGACTTCGGCCTTAAAGTCCGCAGACCAGCTTCCCGTAATTGCGTAAGGCGTCCCGCCTACCTCGATGCCGAGGCCAAGCGGATCCTCGAAAATATCGCTGAACTCGAACTCACTCGAACCGCGGACGTGCAGCATCGCCCCCCTGCTTTCAACCGTCCCGCCGAAAACGCCACGCACAACCCCGTCGCCATGCGAGAACTCGACATTGCCAAAATCATAGACCCCCTCGAAATCATAGGAAAACGAGCCGCTCATAGACCGCCTCGCCGCGTCAGCGATCTGATCCGCAAGCCTGCGAAACGCCCCCTGCGCGCCGTCGTTCCATGCATACTGTTCTGCGATTTCCCGCAAATGCCCTATCTCCAGGAGGTCTACCGAACGCCCGCCTCCGAAATAGTAATGGTTCACAAAGTCGGTATCTGTCCATCGATCTGTGCTGGACGCAAGCCCTGTCGTAAAGTCGTGAAAAGCGAACTCGATCTGACCCGCAATGTAAGGAATCGCCTCGCACCGACAGTTGAAGTCTTCCCCTGGATGGCCGGTCGGCGGCGGGTCTGACCATGAAAAGATGCGGCCGTCGTTTACGCGGTGTGACGTGCGCACTCGCTCGTCATGCTGGGTTCGCCAGACGTATTGGTCGGTGGCACCCACCTGCTTGAGCGACAACCTGATCGGTTTGCCGTTCCGGAGATAGGCAAGGAAAGCATTGCGATAGGCGTCGGTGTGATACATGTTCATGATCGGAAACTCGATGGACCGGCACACCCTTGTCGAGCATTCTATGCAAAGTGGAGTTAACGGACCGTTCGCAGGCTGCAGAAAGTCCGCCCCTGTCACCCTAACAGCTTCGCCTCGACCATGGCCATGGCCTTCTGGTGGTCGGGTGAGGGGAACAGGTGGCCGTAGCGTTCCATGGTCATCTGGATGGAGGAGTGGCCCGCGAAGGTCATGATCTCCTTGATCGAGAAGCCCTGCTCGATCCACAGCGACACCGCGAAGTGGCGCAGGTCGTGCCAGCGCATCGACACCTCGACCCTTTCCTGCAGCTTGCGGAACCGGTCCTGCGTGCGGGTGTGCTGCAGGATTCCGCCCTGCGGCGCGGGGAACACCAGCCCCAATTCGCTTTTCGGACAGCGCAGTTTCCAGCGGCGCAGGGCGTTCAGCACCATCGGCCCGGCGGGGATGTCGCGAAACCCTGCCCGCGATTTCGGCTCGCCCATCTGGTTGTAGGCGTCGGCGCGCTGGCGGATGTGCAGGAAGCCCTTGTCGAAATCCACATCCGTCCAGCGCAGGCCCCGCAGTTCGGAGGCGCGCAGGCCGCCCAGCGCCGAGACGATCAGGTGCGGCTTGAAGTCCTCGTCGGCCGCCTCGATCAAGGCGCGGATCGCCTCCTTCGACGGCACCGGGGCCTTGTGTTCGATCCGGCTGGACTTGATCACCCGCACGCCATGGGCGGCGTTGGTGAACAACTGGCCATTGTCGATGGCATGGTCGAGGATCAGCTTCAGCACCGACAGCGCGCGGCGGGTCAGATGTTCGGACCGACCGTTCAGCAGCATCCGGTCGCGGAACTCGTTGACGTGGCGGCGGGTCAGCTGGGCGATCAGCTTGTCCCCGATGCCGACCTCGGGCGCGGTCAGATGCAGCCGCACATAGTCGCTGTAGCCGCGCAGGGTGGAGCGTTCCATCCGCCGCCCGGTCTTGCAGCGCACCTCGCAATGGTCGAGCCAAGCCTTCGCGGCATCGGCCACCGTCGTGCTGTCGCTGTCGGCCAGATAGGTATGATTGGCGACCAGCGAGCGGACCTTGACCAGATAGACATCCGCATCCTTGCGGCGCGGGAACAGCTTGGACCGCCGTTTGCCCGCCTGGTCGGTGAAGTCCACCTGCCACCGGACCAGGCCCGAGGGCAGCGTGCGTTTGCGGATCGTGGCCATGGGTTCCCTCCGTGAGCGTAAGAAACGGAACCAGTTGTCAAAGCCCGTTAATGGCGATATGAACCGTCTCAGATGCACTTGCAATGGATTGTTGCGCGTGTAAAGCCCTTGTTCATGAACGGAGCCCTGATCAATGACAGCCAGCGAACGGAACGGTGCGGAAGCACCCGAACCGCTCTTTCATGGCGATGCGGACGCGGTGGCGGCATCGGGGATGCCCCTGCCCAGCCTGCGTGTCCTGCAAGCTGCCGGAGCCATTCAGGCGCAGAAAACCCCCAAGGAACACGGCGGCTTCAAGCGGATGTGGCGCGAGGAGGACGTGCTGATCGCCTCGATCGGTGCCGCGATCAGCGAGCACTTCGCCTGGAACATCCGCATCGTGGCCGAGGCGATGGCCAAGACAAAATCGGGCACATGGGCCGCGCTGACAGCCTCGATTGCCGGGACGATTTCACCCGAGGCGGGCGCGCTGATCCGATCATCGCCGGACGACTGGCATCTCGACCTGATCAACCGGCAGCATCTGTTCCTTCGGGTGCCGCCTCTGGCCGCCATGCTGTTCCACGACGCACCGCCCCGGGAAACCAACCTGATCCTCGGCTACGCAACATCAAAGGACACATTCCAGATGTTGCCGTGGCTGCTTGGCAGTCCGGAGGGTCGCACCAAGCTCGCGGCCATCACCTCCCCGGCGCAGATCGCGCAGGCCGAACGCATCTACAAGTTTGCCATGGCAACCCATGCCAACGCGCTGAGCACCGCCAGCATCAACATCAGCATGCAGGTCCGCGCCACATGGCGCCGCCTCCACGGCCTTGAAGCCCACTTCCTCCAAGACGCCCTGCCCCAGAAAGGAACCTCCAATGACCCACCACCCCCGATCCATCGACAGCATGAAGCAGATCGTGACCGAGGCGACGCTTGGCGATGACCTGCTGCACGGCGCAGACGAGATCGCCAGGTTCTTGTTCGGCGACGTGAAGCACCGCCGCAAAGTTTACTACCTGACCGGCGAGGCACCGAGGGGCATGCCCCACTTCAAGATGGGATCGGTGATCTGCGCACGCAAAAGCACCATCCTGAACTGGATTGCGCAGCAAGAACGTTTCATCCCGGGCGAGTGACGGCCATCGCAAATGTCCTGAGGTCCGCGACCCAATCGCGGGCTCCATCTTCCATCAGAAACATAGCGAAGCCCCGCCCCATGACATTGCAGGACCATCCGCTCGACTTCAACGACGTGCCGCCTGCCCGCAAGGTGCGCGGTGCCAACCGCATGTCGGTGGCCCGGCTGGCGGAACAGCTGAACGACCGGATCGGTGATCTTGCCGTTGCCCTGCTGGGCGCCCCGAACCGGGGATTGTCCAGCCAGACCCAGCTTCGCTTCGGCACCAAGGGCAGCGTGGCGGTGGAAATCGCGGGCAAGGATGCCGGGCGCTGGTATGACCACGAGGCAGGCACCGGCGGCGCTGGTCTGGAACTTATCCGCCATCACTTCGGGCTGGACGAAAAACCCGCATGGGATTGGGCGCGGAACTGGCTGGGCGAGGCGGCGATGCCGTCCTCTTGGACCGCCAAACCGGCCACCGCCCCTGCCCGAGGCGCGGCCAAGCCCGTCGAGATGACCGATGCAGAACGCGCCACCAAGGTCGCAGAGATCGTCCGTCAGACCGAAAGCCCGAACGGCACCCCTGTCCACGCCTATCTGCGCGGGCGCGGCATCGCCATTCAGCCGCCCGACTGCATCCGGTTTCGTCAGAACGCCTATGGCAGCTATGGCGCGATGGTCGCGCTGGCTACCGATGCGGCAGGCGGGGTTCTGGCCATCCAGCAGGTCTATCTGACCGCCGAGGGCAAGAAGGCCCCGCTCAATCCCGTCAAGCGCACCAACAAGGCGGTCGAGGGCTGGGCCGAACGTTCCGCCGTGCGTCTGCCGGGGCGCGACCCGCTGGTGCTGTGCGAGGGGGTCGAAACCGCACTGTCGATCTGGCAGGCGACCGGTCAGGAGGTCTGGGCCTGCCTCGGCATCTCGAACATCGCCCACGCGCCCGTCCCCGAAAAGGCCATGGTGATCATCGCCCGCGATGGCGACGCGCCCGGCAGCAAGGCCGAGGGGGCGATCGTCCGCGCCGCCACCGCCCTTGCCCAGCGTGGGCTGAGGGTGATGATCGCCACACCACCCGAAGGCGAGGACTTCAACGATGTGCTCCAGCGCGAGGGCGACGAGGCAATTCGCAACCGCATCGCGGGTGCCGACCCGTTCCGCCCCGACCAGGCCGACACGGGCCGCAAGCGCCTCTACATCGGGTCGGATGTGGAGATGGCCAAACGCGTGCGTGAGGATCTGACCGAACGCCATGGCCGCATTGTACATGCCGAAGGCGAGTTCTGGCGCTATTGCGGCACCCATTGGGACGCGATCCCGGCCCACGAGTTGCGCCTGCCGGTCCACACCTATGACGGCGCGAGCTTCGAGACACCCGCAGGCGAGCCCTCGAACATCAAGCTGACCCAGACTCGCGTCAACTCCGTCCTGAACGAATGTGCCGCTCTTTGCGCCGAGCCCGGATTCTTCGACACCCCGCCCGCTGGCATCAACTGCACTTCGGGCTTCATCCGCTTTGATGCCGCTGGCACTCCCAATCTTGATGCGCATCACCGCAATCACCGCTGCCGCCACACCCTGCCCGGCCATTGGCACGCGGGCATGCCCGGCACAGCGCCCGAAGGCTCCTTGCTGCACCTCCTGCTGACCGGCAGCTTCAAGGGCGACCCCGAGGCGCAGGCAAAATGCGATCTCCTGGCCGAGATCTGCGGATCGGCCGCGCTGGGCTATGCGACCCGCCTGCTGCAGCCCGGCGCTGTCGTGCTGCATGGCAGGACCGCCGAGAATGGCAAGAGCCAGATTCTGCAACTGGCGCGCGGCCTGCTGCCCGCCAATGCCATCTGCTGCGTCCCTGCCTCGCAAATGGGGGACGATAAGCATGTCCTCGGCATGGTCGGCAAGCTTCTGAATGCATCCGACGAGTTGTCAGCGGAAGCCATCGCGTCGGACGCATTCAAGGCCGTCGTGACCGGCGATCCCCTCCAAGGGCGCGATGTCTACAAAAGCAGGGTCGAGTTTCGCTCGGTCGCGCAAAACCTCTTTGCCACGAACAACCTGCCCAGCTTCAAGGGCGGCGTGGACCGTGGCGTGCAGCGCCGGCTGCTGGTGATCTCCTTCGCTCGCACCATCCCCCTCGAAGAACGCATCGCGGACATTGGCCTGCGGATCGCCTCGGATGAGGCCGACCTCCTGCTGGCATGGGCGGTGCAGGGTGCGGCGCGTCTGATCCGCCAGCGCAATTTCGCCATCCCGGAAGGCTGCCACCAGGCCCTTCTCGACTGGGTGCTGGGCGAAGACCCGGTGCTGGCCTGGATCGACGCCTGCGTGCGGGTGCAGCCCATCGTGAACGGCGGCCCGATGCTCGCCACCCGCGATGCGCACCTCAGGTTTCAGAACTGGGCGCTGGCCGAGGGCTTCAGGACCGAGAAGCTGCCCGCGATCAACGGCTTCGTGCAGCGCGTGCAAGCCCAGGTGGCGGGGATCCAGCACAAGCGCACCAGCACGGGGCGGTATTTCCTCGGCATCACAGTGACGCAAGGGTGACGCAAGAATGACGGGCCTTTCCCTGCAACCCATTGAAAGTGTTGAGATGACGCATTTGGCCCGAACCTTTTCATATAAGGGGGAAAATCACACAACCCTGAATACACATTACACCCCTTATATAAAATGTTGCTCGGGAGGGTGCGTCATCTCAACACTATCAACGGCTTACGCCCCAAAACCCGTCATTTCCGCGTCACTCATGCGTCATGCGCCGCGCCCCGCGAACGGGCTTGAGAGGCGTCAATCGGGAAGGATCGGGAAAGCGGCGGTTCCTTTTGGGCCATTCCGTATGTGGGGGAGCGCAGCGCATGACCCCGCCAGCGTCAGGGGGCGGAATTGACTAAACTCAACGCCTCTGAAACCAAGACTGCCTTCGCCGCACGGGTCGGCCTGACCAAGGGTCGCATCTCACAACTGATTGCTGATGGGCTGCCGGTGCGCGCTGATGGTCAGATCGACGTGGCGCTGGGCTTGGCATGGATCGAGGACAACCTTGATCCCTCTCGCCGCAACCGTGGCGGTGCTGCTGCCGCCCCTGCCCGCGTCAGCACCACGCTGGCCGAGGCCAAACGCCTGCATGAGATCGTCAAGGTGCAGCGCGCCAAGCTGGCGTTCGAGAAGGAACAGGGTCAACTGGTCGAAACTCTCGCCGCCACGCGCACGGTGTTCGCCCGTGCACGCGCTGAACGCGACGCCCATATGGCATGGGTCCAGCGCACCGCCCCACTGCTGGCCGCCGAGGTCGGGGCCGATCCGCGTGCCACCTTCGCCGCCCTCGACCGGATGATGCGAGAGCATCTGGAATACCTGGCCGACACGCCGTTGGGGAGTTTTGGCGATGGTGCCTGAGATCGACCTCGCCTGGCGGCGCGGCATCCGCCCCGAACCGCCCATCCCAGTATCGGACTGGGCCGACCGGCACCGCATCTTGCCACCGACATCTGCCGAACCGGGGCGCTGGCGCACGGATCGCACGCCCTATCTACGCGCCGTCATGGATGCGCTGTCCACATCCAGCCCCTATGAACGGGTGGTGCTGATGAAGGGCGCGCAGACCGGTGGGTCCGAGGCAGGGCTGAACTGGCTGGGCTACATCATCCAGAACGCCCCCGGCATCGCCATGCTGGTCATGCCCTCGCTCGACATGGTGCGGCGCAACACAACCGTGCGGATTGACCCGCTGATCGAGGCCACCCCTGCCCTGCGCGATCTGGTCTCGGCCCCAAGGTCGCGCGATGCTGGGAACAGCCTGTTCCGCAAATCCTTCCCCGGCGGCCAGCTGGTGATGACCGGCGCGAACAGCGCGGTGGGGCTGCGGTCCACGCCCGTCCGCTACCTGTTCCTCGACGAGGTTGACGGCTACCCCGGCGATGCCGATGGCGAGGGTGATCCCGTCGATCTGGCCATCCAGCGCACCACCACCTTCAGGGGGCGGCGCAAGATTTACATGGTGTCCACGCCAACCCTGAAGGGTCATTCCCGCATCGAAGCAGCCTATCTCGACAGTGACCAGCGCTATTTCCACGTCCCCTGCCAGCACTGCAGCGACATGGCTCCGATCACTTGGGCGCGCGTCCGGTGGCCCGAGGGGCAGCGCGACGCGGCCTATCTGGTCTGCGATGCCTGCGGTGGCGTGCATCATGAGCACGAAAAGCCGCGCATGATGTCCGCTGGCGAATGGCGACCGACCGCGCTGGGCGATGGACGCACCGCGGGGTTCCACCTGTCGTCGCTTTATTCACCTTGGGAGACTTGGGCCGAGATCGCGCAGGAGCATGCCCGCGTCGCCAAGGATCCTGCCCGCCTGCAGGTCTGGGTCAACACCAAACTTGGCGAGTCCTGGGAAGACCAGGCGGGCGACACCGTTCCCGCCGACCCGCTGATGGCCCGGCGCGAGGATTGGGGCAGCGATCTCGCCCCCGGCGTGGCCGTGCTGACGGCGGGCGTCGATGTCCAGGGCGACCGGATCGAGGGGCAGATTGTCGGCTGGGGCCGCGACGAAGAAGCGTGGGTCATCGACTACCGCGTTCTCTGGGGCGACCCGTCCGGCCCGCGTCTCTGGTCCGACCTCGACGGCGTGCTGAACGGCACCTGGGGCGATCTGCCCGTACGCGCCGTTGCCGTGGACACCGGCGGCCACCACACCAAGATGGCCTATGAATTCTGCCGCACCCGCCTCGCGCGTCGCATCTGGGCGATCAAGGGCCGGGGTGGCCCCGGCATCCCCGTCTGGCCGCGCCGTCCCACCCGCAGCAACAAGGCAAAGATCCCGCTTTTCATCGTCGGCGTCGATGCCGTGAAGGACGCCGTCTACGCCCGGCTGAAACTGACCGAACCCGGCCCCGGCGCCATCCACTTCCCCCGCCGCCTCGATGCCGACTATTTCCGCCAGTTGACCGCCGAACGCGTCGTCACCCGCTTCGAGAAGGGCCGCCCCATCCGTTCCTGGCAACCCAAGCGCGACGGCGAACGCAACGAGGCACTGGACACCTTCGTCTACGCCCACGCCGCCCTGCACGGACTGATCAGTATGGGGATGCGGCTGAACGAGGAGGCGGAGGGGATGACAGACGGGAACGGACGACCTCATCAGCGCGATACGAGAAAGCAAAGCTTGATAAGGTCCCGATGGATGGGATAGTCCATATCTTGTGCAGGATGCTCAATCTGAGCACTCAATCTGCGAATATCTACCAAAAAAAAGAACTGGCACCCACCTATGCAGACCATGCAGAACACCATTTTGCTTCAAGACGAAAATGGCCGCCAGTCTGTGGAGAAGAATCTTGGCGCGGTCTATACACCGGCCAGCCTAGCCGACTGGGTTGCACGCACTTTCATTGAAATGGCATCCCTTCCCTCGAATGCGGTTGTTTGCGACCCGGCGTGTGGTGATGGTGAACTGTTGCGTGCCGTGCAAGCGAACAGACCAAGCATGACACTGCTCGGGATCGACGTTGATCCATCTGCCGTTGAGATTGCTTTAAAAAGGAAGGGTGAAGGTCGTTTTCTATTTATGAATTGCGACGCTCTCGGTTCTCCAGATAGTTCGCGCATTCCTTCGTGGGCCTTACTGTTCGGAAAGAAGAATATTGATGGCGTGATCGCAAACCCACCTTGGGGCGCTGACCTCAATGCATCGCGTCAAGAGCTTACCGCGATTGGCTATAGCTTTGCGAAGGGTCAGTTTGACAGCTGGAACCTTTTCGTTGAGGCGACACTTAACAATCTGCGCCCAGCTGGAACTGCCGCGTTCATTATTCCTGACTCGATTTTTTTGCCTGAGCACGCGCGCATGCGGGAATTTCTGCACTCCAATGTTCAAATTGCGCTCATCGCACGACTTGGGGAAGGGTTCTTTCCGGAAGTTTTCCGGGGCACCGCGATTGTGATTGTTAGAAAGACTCCTCCGGGAAGCGATCATCAAGTTGAAACGCTCCGATTGAATCGAGAAGACCGCTCCGCAGTGCTTACTGGAAAGAAAACCTTAGACGAAATCAGACAGGCGAAGGCACACCTCCTGCCTCAATCCAGATTTCAGAACGATCTATTTGGGCGTTGGGATATCGATAGTGCAATATCCGAGGACGCACAAATCCATGCTTACACGACAAGGCGTTCTGACTGGACGCAATGGCTGTGCTCAGGGCGTGGAGTGGAACTATCAAAGTTTGGGCACGTGGACGTCTGCCCATCCTGCGATTTCGCGCGACCCGCCTCTAAAAAAGAGAATCTGACCTGCGCCAACTGCGGACATACGTCTAGGTCGCTCGACTTTCGCAAGGTGCAAATTGTGAAAGATGAGCCTAGCAATTCAGATGCCTTTCCATTTCTCGTTGGGGAAGATGTTGGTCGCTACTTTGCGTCGCCTAGTCGCTACATCGCGAAGTCAGTGAGCGGAATAAACTACAAATCGCAAGATGTTTACAGCCGCCGCAGGCTGTTGATCAGGAAAACTGGAGTTGGGATAAAGGCTGCCATCGTCAATCAACCTAGCATGACAAATCAAGTTGTATTTCACTACTTTGAGAATCCTGCCGTGGATGTGCCTCCCTTCTTCCTTTCCTATTGCTTGGGCATCTTGGGATCGCGTACACTTCTTGCATACCATCTCAGAACAAACGGCGATAACGAATGGCGGTCACACCCCTATATAACTCAGAAAGTAATTTCGGGTTTGCCCATTCCTCTGCCAGTACAAGGCACTGAAAGTTGGAAGCAGGCTCGGGCAATTGCTACTCTAGTAGATCAATCGCTGGCAAAGAACGAACTTACTATGAAGCTCGACGCAAAAATCGAAGGTTTAGTCGCGGCACAGTTCGGCTTTGATGATAGTTCGTACTCCTGGATTGAACGCGTTCTGAGTCAAGCAGAGTCACTCGAGCCGATACGTGCATTGCAGCTTGGCAGTCGTTTCCGCGTCACGCCGCAGTGGGCCAACTAAATGTCGTATCGCTACATTGGGAATAAATCACGCCTCCTGCGCCCTCTTGTCGAACGCATAGGCGACATTGTTCAAAAGGGGGCCGTTGTCGCTGATCTCATGTGTGGGACTGCGAGCGTATCCGAAGCATTACGCGTTGCGGGCTATCGAGTAGTCGCATCCGATATGATGTCGTATGCGTTTCACCACGCTTGCATTCGGCTGAAACTCGACCGCCCCCCTACGTTCGCCGCTGTATCGAAAGAGGGCTACTTTGGGGTACTAAAGCACCTTGAGTCACTCCCAAACTTAAAGGGGCACTTCTTCAAGGAATATTCGCCTGATGGTCAACCCAAAAACGGCGAACGACCGCGAATGTATTTTTCAGCGGAGAACGCAGGATCGATCGACGCAATAACTCAACAAATCAATGAGTGGCGTTCGCTTGGAAACATCACTGATCTAGAGAATTCACTTCTTCGGCATGACTTGGTCCTTGCCGCAAATCGCGTAGCGAATATTGCTGGCACCTATGGACACTACCGGTCAACATGGAGCAATTCCTCACTTGCCCAACTAACCCTGCGACCATCGACGTTTCTGTGGGGCATATCTACAGATCATGACGTTTTCCAAGGTCAAGCAGAAGATCTCGCTCAGTCAATTTCCGCAGACCTTTGCTACATCGACCCACCATATATGAAGCGGCAGTATGCGGCCAACTATCACATTATCGAAACAATCGCCCGCGGCGACGCTCCAGAGGCTGTTGGTGTTAGTGGATTGAGGCCATGGCGCGACCAGTACTCCGACTTTTGCTCAAAGATCCGCGTGCGGGACTCGTTCAGGAAAATTATTGGCGGAATGCAGTGTCAAACGTTTCTTATAAGCTACAGCGAAGATGGACTTCTAAGCAAAGAAGAATTGCTGCAGCTATTTTCAGAATTTGGACGTGTTGAATTCGAGTGCCTGATACACCAAAGATTCAAAAGTAACATCGGCGGAGAGGGAGGAACGGTCGAGGAGTACCTGTTCAAAATAACGAAATAGGCATCAATCTGCATCAATTATCGTCGCAATATGGTCAGGCCGCCATCTGATTACATGCGCCTCGCCATTTATCTCGATTGCGAGTTCATTGCCCGAAATCTTTGTGAGATCCAGACCCGTCACCTCAGCATAGTGCAACATTCGGTGAATGTGAGCACTTACGACAACGAGATTTGCAGGAGCATCGGCGCCGCCTAGGCCGAGCGGTATCAGGTGGTGGACCTCGAGATATGGCTTACCGTCTGCCTTCTTAAAAGCATACTTAGACCCTGTGATTTGACACGCGCCGTACAGATCTTTGAGTGCGCGGGCGGCCTTCTGGTTCCTTTCTCTGACTTTCGTGATCACCTCTTTGAGAGCAGGAGGAGCAGCACTGTAGTCTGCATCAAAAAGAGCACTTGCCGCTTCCGCCTCAGTCATTTCTCGAAATTTCGACTGCTTCTGCGAAGTTACCTTCGGAATCGCAGTTCCAGGAGCAGGAACCGCGCCGGAGGGTGCCGGGGCGGAAGGCGCTGGGCTGGGAGCGCTAGTAGAATTTCCGGGAACAATGAATGGCCAGTGCAGGTTTGTCTCATCAAAATCCAGAACGTTCAAGAACCGAATTATTCCGTCATCATTGACAAACAGCGGATCAAGAACAGGAGGAACAGACCAAGCCAGTGGTCGGTCTTGTTCTCTCATCCATCCCGCCCAATAGGTGCCATCGGTTGCTCGAACAATGAAGATCACTAGGCCCTTAATAAGGGCTGCAATTTGAGGGTCGGCAGAACTGGAAAGCTTTCCTTTGGGGCTTGGAAATCCAGTTTTGGCGGGGTGCCAAGCGTGTACTCTGTTAGACCTCAGACTATCAAGCTTCTGCTCGCGAATGCTGACAGAGCTTGATCGCCTCTGTCCAATCTTGAGAGATTGGCTTCCGCCAATACCAAGGCTATGAACTTGAAAATTCCAAAGCGGACCACCTTTTTTTGCAGTCGGACTTATGCCCGAAAAGAAATTTTGCCAGTCAGGAATTGAAACGCCGCTGGTATCTATGTCGATGTACGACTGACCGCCACCGCCTTCTTCTGCGCCGCGTTCCTTATAGATATTAAAAAAATCCGCCGGTGTAATGCGTCGGAACACAAGCATAGATGCTTTTTTCACTCGGCCCTCACAATACCCAAGATTTCAGAGCGTCATCGTCGTGACGCCACAGGCTCGAGGTAAGGCTATCAGATCAGTATCGCCCTTCACAATGGGCCATTCCAAGACGTTCCCAATAGCTTGACTCACCCCTGCCATGCGACTCGCCTCGCATGCGCAGCCCGCTCAACCGGCTTTTCAGCTGCCCTGGCACACGTGCGTTTGACGCTGCGGGTGGTGGTCGGCGTTGAGAGGGCGTTCGATTGGCGAGCTTTCTCGGCCATTCCCAACCGCTCTGATACCCCATCGACGCCGTGCATGAGAGACTCCGCGGCATGCGGACGCTCCTCCATCGCCTTTTCGGCCTCACGCGCACGCGCAGCTTCGATGCTGCGGGTGGTGGTCGGCGTTGGGAAGGCGCGCGAACGGTTGACGGGCTGAACACGGCAATCCTCGCGGGGGCAACCACTGCGGCGCGACGGGCCGGTTGGTATGCGCGGAACAACCCGTGGGTCGCGGCGGCGGTGGACAGCCTGGTGGGCAATGTCGTCGGTGCGGGGATCAAGCCGCAATCAACCCATCCCGACCGGGCGGTGCGCGAGCGGCTTCAGGTGCTCTGGCTGCGCTGGACCGATCACGCCGATCCGGGTGGGCTCGCTGATTTCTACGGACTGCAAGCCATGGCCGTGCGCGCGATGGTCGAGGGCGGCGAGAGTTTCGCCCGCCTGCGCGTGGTGCCTGATGCCCCTGCCGTCCCCTTGCACATCGACCTGCTGGACCGGGACCAGGTGCCGCTGGACCTGCATCGCGATATTGGTGGTGGCGCACGCATCAGGGCTGGCATCGAGTTCAACGGCGCTGGGCAGCGCACCGCCTATTGGGTGATGCGCGACCGGCCCGGCGATCCTCTGACGCCCCTGCGACTGGAACCGCTGCGCCTGCCCGCCACCGACTGCCTGCATCTGTTCAAGCCACTGGCGGCTGGACAATTGCGCGGGATCACCTGGCTCGCCCCGGTGCTGCTGCGCCTGCACGAGTTGGACCAGTTCGAGGATGCGGCGCTGGTGAAGGCGAAGGTCGCGGCCTTATTCACCGGCTTCATCACAGATCCCGACGGCACGGCGGGCGGCCTGGCTGGAACCAACATCAATGGCGCACTGACCGTCGGCATGGAACCCGGCAGCCTGATCCCCCTGCCGCCCGGCACCGACATACGGTTTTCCAACCCGACCGAGCACGACGCCTATGCGCCCTTCGTCAAGAACCACCTGCGCGCTGTCGCCGCTGGCATGGGCCTGCCCTATGAGCTGGTCTCGGGCGATCTGGAGGGCGTCACCTATTCGTCGATCCGGGCCGGGCTGATCGAGTTTCGCCGCCGGGTCGAGCAGTTGCAGCACAACGTCGTGGTACACCTGTTCTGCCGCCCGGTCTGGGACCGCTTCGTTCGGCTGGCGGTTCTGTCGGGCGATCTGCCTGCCCACGATTTCGACCGCGACCCTGCCGCCTATCTCGGCTGCGAATGGCTGCCGCCGAAGTTCGACTACGTCGATCCCAAGAAGGACGTCGAGGCAGAGATCCTTGCCATCAACGCCGGTCTGAAGAGCCGTCGCCAGGCGATTTCCGAACGGGGTTACGACGCCGAACAGGTCGATGCCGAGATCGCCGCTGACAAGGCTCGCACCGATGCGCTGGGCCTGAGCTTCGGTGCTCCGCCTGTCCAGAAGGAGGACATCCCTGATGAATGACACCGTCAGCCTGCTGACCCGCCGCGCCGACCTGGCCCCGGCCAGCGCCGATCGCGACGCCCGCACCGTCGAGGTGATCTGGTCCACCGGCGCGCCCGTGCGTCGCCGCGACATGGCGGGCCAGTATGTCGAACGCCTCAGCCTTGCGCCAGAGGCGGTAGACCTGTCGCGCCTGCAAGGGGCCAGCGTGCTGGATGCACATCGCCAATCCGCCGTCCGCGATGTGCTGGGCAGCGTGCAATCCGCCAGCGTCGATGGCCAGTGCGGCACGGCGCTGATCCGCTTCTCGGCCCGGCCAGAGGTGGAACCGCTCTGGCAGGACGTGCTGTCCGGGATCCTGCGCCATGTCTCGGTCGGCTACTCCGTAGAGGAGTGGGGCGAGACCACCGAGAACGGGGCGCGTGTGCTGACCGCCGTCCGCTGGACGCCCCACGAGATTTCCCTGGTGCCGACGCCCGCCGACCCGGGTGCCCGCATCCGCATGGAGAACAATATGACCAACACCGCCATCACGCCTGCCCCGTCCGAGACGCAGACCCGCGCCGCGATCAATACCGAGATCCGCTCCATCGCCCGCATCGCCGGGCTGGACCAGTCCTGGATCGACGGCCAGATCGACGCCGCCGCCGATGCCGACAGCGCGCGTCGTGCCGCCTTCGAGGCGCTGGCCAGCCGCAGCGCGCCGACGATCCGTACGGAACAGGTCCGCGTCGAGATGGGCGAGAGCCTGGACGACCCGGCCCTGCGTGCCCGCCAGATGGGCGAGGCCCTCTATGCGCGCATCAACCCGCGCCATGACCTCAGCGAACCTGCCCGCCGCTATGCCTATGCCACGCCGGTGGACATGGCCAAGGAGCTGCTGACCCTGCGTGGCGAGTCCACGATGGCGCTGTCGCCCGCCAGCCTCGTCACCCGCGCCCTGCACACGACGTCAGACTTCCCGATCATCCTCGGCAACACCGTTGGCCGGGTGCTGCGGGATGCCTATCAGGCTGCGCCCTCGGGCATCCGCCGCCTCGGTCGCCAGACTTCGGCGCGGGATTTCCGCTCGGTGAACAAGATCATGCTGGGCGAAGCGCCGCTCTTGGAAAAGCTGAACGAGCACGGCGAGATCAAGGCCGGGACCATGGCCGAGGCGCGCGAGGCCTACAAGATCGAGACCTGGGCCAAGAAGATCGGCATCACCCGGCAGGTGCTGGTGAATGACGATCTGGGTGCGTTTTCCGATCTTGCCCGCCGTATGGGACAGGGGGCCGCCGAGACCGAGGCGCGGATCCTCGTCACCCTCCTCGAGGCGAACAGCGGCAATGGCCCGACCCTGTCGGACACCAAGGCGCTGTTCCACGTTGATCACGGCAACAAGGCAGCCAGCGGTGCGGTAATCTCCGACGCCACCCTGTCTGCCGCCCGGCTGGCGCTGCGCACGCAGAAAGGGATCGACGGGCGCATCATCCGGGTTACGCCGAAGAACCTGCTGGTGCCGCCTGCGCTGGAGACCGTGGCAGAGAAGTGGCTGGCGACCATCGCGCCCGCCACCGCCGCCGATGTGAACCCCTTCTCGGGTGCCATGTCGCTGGTGGTCGAACCGCGCCTCAGCAGCGCCACCCGCTGGTATGTCACCGCCGACCCGGGTGAGATCGACGGCCTCGAGTTCGCCTACCTGTCGGGCAACGAAGGGCCCCAGGTCGAAAGCCGCTCGGGCTGGGATGTGGATGGCGTGGAAATCCGGGTGATCCTGGATTTCGGCGCAGGCTTCATTGACCATCGCGGCTGGTTCCAGAACGCAGGCGCGTAATGGCCGACCTCGCCCAACTCAGCGCTTGGCGCGATGCCCTGATGGCCGCCCGCTATCAGGGCATCCGCACCGTCGAATACGACGGCAAGCGGATCACCTACGCGACCGATGCGGAAATGGCGGCCGCGCTGGGCGACCTCAACCGCCAGATCACCGGCACCACGGCGCGCATCGCCGTGGTCCGCATCCAATCCTCGAAAGGGCTTTGACCATGAAGAACCATATTCAGAAGGGCGACATCATCACCGTGCCCGCGCCCGCAGGCGGCATCGCCTCTGGCGAGGGCACGATCATCGGCAACATCTTCGGCATCGCTGCCTATGCGGCTGCCGTGGGCGAACCGGTCGAACTTGCCACCATCGGCGTCTATCAACTGCCGAAAGCCACCGCCGCCGTGGTGACGGTCGGCGCGCGGGTGGCGTGGGACAACACGGCCAAGAACATCAACGTGCCGGGCACCGGGCGTTTCCCCGTTGGCATAGCGACTGAGGCTGCCGGAAATGGCATCACCAGTGTCGCTGTTCGGCTGGATGGCGTGGGGACCGTGGCAGCATGATGGCGCAAGATATCCACGCCGTCCTGAATGGTCTCACCCTGTTGGTCGAGGACACGAAGGGGGCGAGCCAGCTTGACGCGATGCGCAACTATGCAGCCATCATGGCCCTGTGCGCCGATCTTCGCAAAGCAGCCGCCGAATACGACGGCACGTGGAACATCACCATGATCATCGGTGAGTTAGAGAACCATATGGCGGGTGTCGCTGGGCTGTTCCCCACTTGGGACCTGCCGAGGGATCAACACCTGACGGGTGCGCACGCGGCCATCAGCAAGCTGGCCATGGGCACGTGCTTCGGGGAATAGTTGGGAAACGGATTTGGCCGAGGGAACATCTCAAGAACATTCGGCCATTTCCGTGTCGCATGGGTGTTGCACGGAAGAAATTGGAAAGTCTGTAAGCCTTTGGAATCGCGATGAAACGTGTTGTTCTGTGTTGCGAACGCAAAAAGCGCCCCTTGGGGCGCCTTGCATTGGCCTAAGCCATTGATTTCTTGTGAGAAAGTCTGGTTGCGGGGACAGGATTTGAACCTGTGACCTTCAGGTTATGAGCCGCAACCCGGACGAATGGCCAACGCTATCCATTTCAACCACTTATACGCTATGCCATTGAAATTACGCACTAAGTCCACCCTTCTCTGTCTTGATTCACCGGGTTTCGACGCCTTCCGATGTACCCAAGACCGCGTTCGCGGGTTGACCAGACGTTGACAAGATTATCAACGAACTGTTCGGAACCACCATCATTTCCATTAGTGCAGCCGACGCCGCTCACTTCCTGAACATGTTCATACGAATGTCGTCATCAAAAAAGCCACCTCGCCGCCATGATGAGATGAAGCGCCGATCCTGCAACCAAGTCGCGAATGCGACGTTCTCGTCGTTGCCCTCGATCCTCGGTGTCGCGTATCCCGGTTTGATGTCTGGTAGTGGGTCAGGCAAAGATCTGAGGATGTCGCCAACTTGTTGATCATCAAACAATTCGTGATACACGTTAAACAAAGATATCTGCGTGCTAATTGGTCCGGAGTTCACGATAATCGAGCGCGCAGGGCCAACTCCGAGGTCAGAGATCTTCACCCCGGTGCGGCAGAGAATGCTACCAACGATGGCCGCCCGAGACGGTTTCTCTACCAGAAGACTAAGATCCATCTTGCGAACTATTTTCAGCCGGTTTTCATCGCTTATATCCGCCTCCAACAGCATCTGTCGGAAGTCGTCATCCAAAGAGCACTCGCCCTCGACCGCGAAGAAATCAGTAATGCTCCTCACCACAAAGGGTACGCCCAATCCAGGATGGTTGCCGAGATGCGAGAGATTACTCGGGGAGAATTTCACTGCTTTCTGTTCGACAAGAATCTTGGTCTTCTCAGTGCCAAGCTGCGCAGGGAATGCGTTGAATTTTCTCGGAAGTACTTTGACATAAGCCGTGTATGCTTGGCTGTTCAAAGCGTCATTCTCGATAATGAATTTGCGCAATGGAGCGGCCCGATCTCCATCCGGAACCTCCTTTGCTGCTAGCGCAACTATCGTGCCAGCGCTGTTCAAGAACTGCGTAAGTGCTTCTGCGTCGAATTTGTCGCTTCCAAGAAAAACTAAGCAGTTTTCCCAGGCCGCTTCGATCTTCGAGATCTGGAAAAGCCTCGAATGAAACTTGTCGGGAACTTGATCCAAGCTTGGAAGTGGTGTTGACTGCTTCTCGACAAACTTTACTATATCTTCGAATTCCACGTCGTTTCGCGCGATAACGCGATGAACGGTCGCAATGCTCTCCTCACAGTTACCCGGCAAACCGAGCAAGACGTTGCTCAGATATTCGCCGAAGCGGCCATCGATCTTCGTCAGAAGCGGTGGGCTCGCGGACTCGAGCGCTAAGGTGTAGTTTTGCCGACCTATCCGATCAGCATCCCCGACACCGAGGACAACTCGGAAAATGAAATCCAGATTGTCGATGGAAAGCTCATAGAGACCTTCATCGAACAGAACGCGTATGATACTCGGGTAATTCGTCACCGAAGCAAGATCATTCACTTCTATGTCGAGTGACTTTAGGCGCTCAGCCGGAATATCGACCCCTTGTGCCAAAATGTCAGCCAATTTTGCTGAGATGAAGCCGGATAAGTCCGCATCTTTATCAGAGAGGCTTTTTAGGTGCGTGTCTGGCAGATGGCTGATAATGCGAGCCACATGCATCAGATTGCTAGCGCTCGCCAGCGCGGCGGTGACAAAAGCAGGCCACGTTCTCGCCAAACCAGAAATAAGCGCCGTTACCTCCGCACCTCGGGCATAGTAGCTAGACAAAAATGCCTCGCAGCCGTCAAAATCAGAAGCGATGAACTCTAGCAAGCGCGTCGCCTGCGCCACATACTGAGTTGGATTGGCGAGCAAGCAGTCAACGATCGTGACGTTGAGTGCATAGTTCCTACTGAAGTCCTCATCCCGCATCGCAGAGATGACCTCCATCGGATTGTCTATCTGGAAATCGGGATCTGGGGTTCGGAAACCGCGGATAAGGATCAGAAACTTGTTGTCGCTTGGCGATAGACGCCCAGAATGGAAAAGAGACGTGTACTGGTAGTAGGTATCATCAAGATATCCTTCGAACACCAAGAAGCGGGCCAGATCCGCGTCGCCCCCGAACGCATCGAATAGCCCATCGATTTCATTGGCACTTTCTCGAATGACCTCGTTGAATTTGCGCATCCGTATGGTGGCCAGCGCGGCCCTCAAGTCACGAATTTTCTTAAGTGTCGAATCTCTAAACGCTGTCGACTTCTTTTGGACGTCCGTTTTGCGTTGTTGGTAGGTCCTGTTAGGATCGATTTTCCCTAGAAAATCGGATACCTGAATTTGCTGCGTGTGACCATGAACTGATCTAACTACAATGTGTCGAGCATCTAGAATTTTTTCGACATACTCGTCATTGGCTAGGCTGCTAAGCGCGCGCAGGTCACCTTGATTGAGACCTACATAGCTGCAGTTCTCAGGCAACTGCTCTATGATCGCCATCGCATAAATCCGACGCAATTCGGTGAGGTCGCTCGGAAGCTGTTTCTCGCCTTGATCAATAAGGTTTTCGAGTTGGGATATCTCTGCCGTGTATCGGGACTCGCTCGCCGCAATGTTTCGATCATGACTGCGAAGGACGTCTGCCAAGCTTCCCTTTCCGCGATGAAGGTTTTCGAAATCGCTTGGGAACACGTTCTTGTATATCAATACCGCCAACAGCTTGTTGACGTCTAGGTTGCTTTCGTTCTCGGATTCGAGGTTGGCAATGTAGATAGCATACTCGTTAAAGATGTTTTGTATGAGTCTGAGGTCATTCAAATATCGCGAAACCTCCCGCAGAAACTGATGATCGAGCCTGTCGTCCAAGGACAGCCTTTTACCCTGCTCCAGTACCTTGTCGATCGAATTCGAGCTATTGATGATGGGGATGACTGGGACGATGAACTCGAAGAACTTCGTTCTTTCCGTATTCATAAACATGTCATCACGAAGGGCGTAAAGAAACCGAACATGGCGTTTGCCGCGCAGATTGGCGTTCACCAGGCTGTTGATCTCGCGCAGCGTCACAAAAATATCGGCGTTGTTAAATCTGTCCAAGTCTTCAATGACAACCAGATCGTACCTGGTAGATTGGAAGAAGTATATAATCTCGTCCAGATGGCGATTCAGAATTGACTCCTCGGTCGCTGCATTTGGGGTAATTTCAACATCCTTCAAGGATATGCTTTTCAGCGATATCCCGAAACTTGCGATATAAAGATGATGAATAGCCTGCCAGATGAACCCGCCACCGATTGCGAAGGCAAGTATGTTGAACCAGTTCGTTGTGTCGAACGGACGGAAGTAGTCGCCCGCCATGATCGCATCTCTGTTTTGGAACAGATGCCAGCAGGCGATGACGCCTATCATTATGGAGAGAGAGGACAGCAATGACCAGCGGCCTGGCGACTGTATGCGCTTGAACCTCGAGAGCGGAAGGTATTTGGAATCGGCACCGTAGAGCATCTGCTGGAGGATGCTCCGCTCGATCTCCTGTCTGCTTACCGGGCCGTTGATGGAGCCCGCCTCAGGTAGAAATGCCGCCAAAGATATCTGAAGTACCGGTCGCTTATACCCCTTCAGGAAAGACTTGATGATGCTACTTTTGCCTGATCCGTAAGGTCCAGTAAGAGCAATATTCATCACACGGGGGCTGTTGGTCGCCTGAAACAGGGCTTCGGAGTATGCTCCTGAGGGGTCCGCCTTATCCGTCGGGGCGAGGTCAACGTATCTGATGCCAACTCCTGCCTGTTCCGGCTTTCGAGTAAGCCGTTCCGCCGCTGTGGAGAGCCAGCCCGCCAACTTCGTTCGATAAAAAGTCAAGTTTTCTAGCCCTGCGATAAGGTGCACCACAACTACCTAACACAGCTTTATAGGTGAGATTGCCCAAAGAGTTATCCTAAACGGCTGGTGATTGCATTTTCCGACAACGACGCGGCTGGCTCCCTTGCGAAGCCGTTGATTTCCTTGGCCGGAATTCCCTGCCCCACTTCAATTCCGGTCACTTCCTGTATTCCGCACCTTCGCCTGTGCTCTGACTTGATAACCGCGCGGGTCTACGCCTGTGTCGGGGCGAAAGGAGGCCGGGCACATGGTCAAGCGATTGAAATTGAATGAAAAAGCCCTGCGCGATGCGGAGCCGAAACCGGGCGTCAGCTATCAGGTTTTCGACACGGAGGTGATCGGGTTTGCCGTGCGGGTTCAGGCCTCGGGCGCGCGGACCTTCACCATCGACTACCGCCATGCGGGGCGGCAGCGGCGGATGAACATCGGGCGCTGGCCGGAGTGGAGCGTGACGGCCGCCCGCGAACGCGCCAAGGAGCTGCGCCGCGCCATTGACGAGGGGCACGACCCTTTGGCAGTGCGAGAGGATTTCCGCGAGGCCCCGCGCATCAAGGACATGATTGACCGCTACATCTGGGAACACCTGCCAAAGCTGGCGAAGAACAACGCCGGGGATCAGACATCGATGCTGAAAAAGATGGTCGAACCGGCCTGGGGCAACAAGCTGGTGACCGAGATCACCAAGTCCGACGTCGCAAAGTTCCTAGATTTCGTGGCGGAGGGCCGCCCCCGCCCCAGCAAGGAAAAGCCCAACAACCGCGCACGGAAGCTGCAGGGGCACAAGCCCACCCCGATCCGGGCCAACCGCACTGGCGAGGTGCTGCGCAAGATGTTCACGCTGGCCATGGAATGGGAATGGCGAACCGACAATCCAGCGCAGGGGTTTCACCGGCGCATCGAAGAGGCGCGCGAACGTTTTCTCGGGCCTGACGAACTGGCCCGTATCGCAGCCGTTCTCGACAGCGCCGAAGATCAGCGCGCGGCATCGATCATCCGCATGTGCATGCTGACCGGTGCCCGGGTAGGCGAGGTGCGGACGGCGCGGTTTGAGCAGTTCAACCTCGATTATGTCGTCTGGTCCAAACCCGCCTCGACGACCAAGCAGCGCAAGATCCACCGCGTCCCGATCTCGCAGGAGGTGGTGGCCATCGTGCGTCAGCGCCAGCTGGTCGTCCCGAAGGGCAATCCGTGGCTGTTCCCCGGCGAAACCGTCGGCCAGCCGGTACGGGAAATCCGCCGGTTCTGGTTGAAGGTACAGAAGGAGGCCGACCTGCCCGATCTGCACATCCACGACCTGCGGCACACCTTTGCGTCCCTGCTGGTCAGCGGTGGCGCGTCGCTCGAAATGATCGGCAAGCTCTTGGGCCACAGCCAGATGCAGACCACTCAACGGTACGCCCACCTGATGGATTCGCCCCTGCGTGCTGGGGTCGACACGGTGGCCAGCCTGCTTCGCCCGCGCCCGCGGTTGGTGCACGACGCTGATCAGGATGGCACGACCCTGCCGAAATCAGCCTGACCCGTCGCCCGGCTCTTCGCCACGCAACTTGCGCCACAGGGGTGCCAGCCGTTTGCGGATCGTGCTTTCATCCGGCACCTCGCCCTTACGCGAATTCTGTACAAACCACTCCTGCACCAAGGCGATCAGCGCTGATTGGGTCGCAGGCACGCCGTTCTGGTGGGCGTGCCAGAAGAGCCACGCATACATGCCCTCCCAATCATAGCGCGCGTTGGCGCCGATATTGTTGGCTGGTCGCCGGAGCAGTTCTCGTTCTTCTTCAAACGCCTGCAGTGGACCTGCCGCCAGCAGCAGGTCTGTCGACCGGATGGGCAGGCCATCGGCCGGTTCGGTCACCGTCAGCCAGACCTTGCTGCCGGGTAGCTTGACCCTTTTCAACCGGCACTGGTCATCGCTCGGGCCATACCTGCGGAACATCGGCATCAGTTCCGCAATCGGGACCTCGACCAGGCCAGCGACAATTTCGTCACCGCAGCTAACGGGGGAAATGCCCGCCAGCACCTGCAAGTGCCCCTCGACGGCCCAGCCCGCAACATCGGCCGCCGGGCACCCCCATCTCGCAGAAATCTCGTAGATCGAATAGAACGCGACAGGCGGCAGAGGCATCTCCATACTCCAATCAAACATGAGGCATCCGGCGGCCAAAAGCCGTCAGAAGCGGGTTACAAACCCGCAATGCCAAGCACGCGGGCGGGACTCAGCGCAGAGCATGCCGTCGAGGGGAAACCACCTGTATGCCAGCGCTCCACCTCTTTGGGTGAAGGCGACTGACGCCTGTTTTTTCGATTCTTTTTTGACTGCTCAGGGTCAGATTACGCAGCCATAGGGCGAGTCGGCAACATCAATCCCGTGAGCTTCGACCTGCCCCAAGCGGGTTTCTGTGGACATCTTTGAACGCCGCCGGAAACCGACCGGAAACGGCTATTCCGGCCATTCCACCCCCCGCAAAACCGGTGAAACACCCCTGAACGCCGGTCAATGCAGCCTGTCATGACGGGACGTACGTACCACCCATCGATCAACGGCGCATTCAGCCATGTCCAAGGGCTCGCGGGGTGATCTTTCTGGCCGCGCTGGCAGCGGCGGTCGCCAGAAAACCCAATGAAATATGGGGTGGAATTGGGGTTAGGGTTTCAGTTCCACCCTCCGCCTGTATTCCGCCCCTCGCGATCTGCTTCCCTCGCCCTGCCCCCGACAGGGGGTTCTGGGCAAAACGGAGCAGGCAATGACACAACAAAAACCGGAGGCGGAACATGAACCGCTGAACCTTCTAGCCGACTGGATCAGCCGGGAACAGTTAGCGAAGGAATTGGGCCTCACATCAGACACGCTCGCCAGGTGGGAGGCGCGGCGTCTGGGTCCACCGTGCACACGCATAGGACGAAAGACGCTGTACCGCCGCGCATCCGTCCAGGACTGGATCCGTGCGCAAGAACAGGTGCACCCGGTGCGGAAGACACGGGGGCGATCATGAGCCTGCCCAGCATCCGCCCATCCAACTGGCCCGCTGATCGCCTGGCCGAAGCCCGCGCCGTCATCGCCGACGTCGCCCATCACAGCGACCACCTGATCCGGCTCGCCTGCAATGTCCTGGCGATCCATGGCGTGACTGCCGACGAACGCAAGGACGCCCGCGTCTTGCTGCTTGTGGTCGATGCACGACAACCCGTCCGCCAAGCCCAACGCAGGGATCAGCACGAGGGGTTGGCACGATGAACCGTCGCAGCACCCCCGAAGCCGATGCCCAGCGCGCCATCGTCAGCGCGTTGCGGTTCGCCCTGCCCCGCGACGCCATCGTGCATCATTGCGCCAACGAAGTGACCGAGGCCGGGCCACGTGGCGCACGACGCCAGGCAATCCTGGTCGGCATGGGCGTCCATCCCGGCTTTGCCGATCTCGTCGTGATCTGTGGCGGCCGCGTGTTGTTCCTCGAGGTCAAAAGCCAGACGGGCCGCCTGCGCAAATCGCAGGAGGTCTTTCGCGACACTGTCGTCACCCAGGGCTTCGGCTGGGCGCTGGTGCGCAGCGTCGATGACGCGCTGGGCGCGCTGGCCGACAACGGCTTCACCAGCCGTGTGCAGATCCCTACGCGGAGGGTCGCGCCATGAGCCACAAGGCCACTCTCTGGGCCATCGAACAGCGCGGGTTGAAGCCCACGACCAAGATCGTGCTCTGGCACCTCTGCGACCGCTTCAACCCTGATTTCGGCTGTTTTCCTTCGCAGGCCCGGCTTGCAGCGGATTGTGAAATCAGCCGGTCCACGCTGAACGACCACCTCGACCGGCTGGAGGACGCAAAGCTGCTGCGCCGGGTGCCGCGCGTCGATCCGGTCACCAAGCGTCAGATGCCGACTCGCTACATCTTGGGGTTTGAGGATGCCTGTGCACCACATGATCCCGAGCCATGTCCGGAATCCGGACATGGAAGCTGGCTGGACTGCGACGATGACGATACCATCTCTGGCACCGGCAATCCTGACGACCCGTGTCCGGATACTAGACATGGAAACCCATCCAAAGCCGTGTCCGGTTTTTGCCCTGACCCGTGTCCGAAAAATGCCGAAAGCCGTGTCCGAAATCCGGACACTAACCTTGTAAGAGAACCCTTAAGTAGACCTGTAAAGGAGGAGGAGGGCGCGCAAGCCTGCGCGGCGATCTCTGATCAGTTCTTCGGGGAAGTGCTTTTGGCGCTGGGCCTCGACGCCACCGCCCTGCCTGGCTGGTGGCAAGGCTGGCCGCCCCGACTGCACGTCCAGCGCTGGCGCGACGAGCTGGGACTGAGCGAGGCAGAGATCGTGGCGGTGGCCGAGGCATCCCGCCAGGAACACCCCGAACCGCCCGATGGGCCGAAAGCGCTGGACCGCGCCATGCAGCGTGCCGCCCAGCGCAAGGTCGAGGATGCGAGCCGGAAGCGGCGCAAACCCAAGGTTGCCCCCGCCCCTGCTGCCAAGCCGATCATCGACTTGCCTGCGTTTTACGCCAACCTCGTCAACGCCGACGGCTTTCTGCCGGTCAGCGCGATCAGCAACACGATGCGCGATGCCATGTTGGGCCGGGGGCTGGTTACTGCCGAACGCCTGCGCGAGCGGGGGATCCGGTGAATGGCATGGTGTCACGTCCCCGGCATGGATTGTCCCTCTGCGCAGGCGGCGGAGGCTTGGATCTGGGCCTCATGCTCGCCGAACCCGGATATCACACCCGCGCCTTTGTCGAATGGGAGGACTGGCCGCGCTCCGTCCTCATCGCCGCCCAGCGCGCCGGGTATTTCGCCCCAGCCCCGATCTGGGACGATCTCCGCAGTTTCGACGCCCGGGTCTTCCGCGGTGCCTTCAACATCGTTCTCGCCGGATATCCCTGCCAGCCCTTCAGCGCAGCTGGCAAACGCGCTGGCGCTGACGACCCGCGACACCTTTGGCCAGAGGTCGCCCGGGTCATCGGTGAATGTTCCCCCGAGTGGGTCTTCGTCGAGAACGTCCCCGGCCACGTCACCCTCGGCCTCGAAACCGTCCTGCGAGAGCTTTGGGGATTGGGCTACACGCCTGCGGCGGGTCTGTTCAGCGCGGCAGAAGTCGGCGCGCCGCACCAGCGGCTGCGGATCTTCATCCTGGCCCACACCGATGAGCCTGCATCCCGGCACGGATCGCTACAACCCGGCCGGGAACAGCGACTTCACCCGGAAGGCAGAGGCGCTGGCGCTGGGCATCAGGAACTGGTCGACGCCGAAAGCCACGGATGGCGCGAAGGGTGGACCGGGGCAGAGCTATGGCTCGGGCGGGATGCCACCCCTGCCCGCGCAGGCGGCGCAATGGCAGACGCCTGTGGCGGACGACCAGATGGATCGGCTGCGCGGCAAGATCAACAGCCGGGGCGAGCCGAAGTTGTCGGCGCAAGCGCTGCAATGGCCGACGCCTGCCGCACAGAACTGGAAAGGGTCGAGCGAGGCCAGCATCACCCGGGCCGATGGCAAATCACGGATGGATATCCTGCATTACCGGGCGGAGCAGGGCTTCACCCGCCCGGACCCAACGATCACGCGGGATGGGCGGCAGTGCTTGCCACATGCCCCGATCTCGCGCCCGCTGTGGGCTTCGATGATTGCCTCACATGGGCGCGTCGTCTCGCGGCGCATCCTGAAGGGCCGGTCGCGGCGGCGGCTGAACCCGCTCTTCGTCGGATGGTTGATGGGCTGGCCCATCGGGCACGCGCCTTGCGCCTGCTCGGCAACGGAGTTCACCCTCTGGCAGCGGCACATGCGTGGCGCACTCTTGCGGCTGCCCATGGCCTCGGGCCCGTGGATCTGGCGGCCGACGGACCAGGCCCAGCGCCCAACGCAAATGACACTGTTTGAAGGGATGCCACCATGAGCGTCCACGGCAAGATCGGCCGAACTGGCACCACGAAAATCAAACGCGCGCTGGGCGTACAGGCGGCACTGGAATGGGCATTCCGGGTCGAGCAGGCCCAGTTGGAATTGCCCCAGCGCAAGGACGGGGCCGAGGAAGGGTTTGGCTTCGGCCTGGAATACGTCTTGCTGCAACGCGCCATGCTGGGCTGCAAGGTCGATGGCGGCCAACATAAGATGGGCAGTTACACCCACCCCGACGCCGAGATCATCGCCGCTACCGTCGCCGGAATGCCCGACAGCCTCGGCGGCATCCGCATGGCGATCCAGGTGGCCGAACTGGCGCGGGCTGGCATGACCCCGGACTGGATGCCGGGCGTCGTCCCACGCTGTGTTCCGTTGGAAACCAAGAACAACCAGCATGGCGAACGGGCAAAGGCTATCGTCGTCGGCACCGAACGGGTGAAGACGCGCGGCAAATGGCGCACGGTCGAGTTGCTGGCCTGCCCGGTTACCTGGCGGCCACATCCGGAACAGATCGCATCCGCCCGGCGCGGATATGAAGATTGGTGGCTAGCGCTTAACTGGGTGCGGGATGGGCTGGCGGCGGGCGGGATGCTTCGGGAGGTCGAGGTTAATGTCGCGATGCCAAAGGCTAAGCCTTGGATCGTGACACAACTTGGAGCAATCAGACGCTAGTAAAGACTGGCAAAGTCTGGCAGCTTCACTCTGAACATTTCGAGAAGGAGCAGGTCCATGACGGACCCTATTCTCACTTTGCCAGAGGTTGCGGTTTTGTTGAAGGTTGCCGAGAAAACTGTCTACACGATGGCGCAGAAGGGCCAGATCCCGGCGTTCAAGGTGCGTGGGCAATGGCGGTTCAAACACGACGACCTTGTTGCGTGGATCGACGAGCAGAAGGCTGCAGCGAAGGCAAGCATCGGAAAAGGTGCTTCAGATGTCTGAGCAGTTTTTTGAAAAGCCAATCCTGAATTCACCCTACGCATACCCGGGTAGGCATTGGGAACTGGATCCCGATGGCCAGCCTACCAATCGCATTCTCAACAACCGGCGACGCTCGGACCTCATCACCCCGGTGCCAAGAACCAAGAAGCAAAAACAAAACACGAAGCAGGGCGCCCTGCTTCTTGGTGCAAACGACGATCTTTCAACTGAGGATCAGGAATACAACCCAACCCCGATCATCAACGAGATCAGGGGCTATGTGGAAACCTGGCGCGGTTTGCCGAACCCCGATCAATGGCTGGTCACTCCAGAGACCGCCCGCCTGTTGCAGCATTGGCGACACCACAAGTTCGAGGGCATCCGCCCGTTCTTTTGCCAGATCGAAGCGGTGGAAACGGCCATCTGGCTGACCGAGGTTGCGCCCAAGATGGGGCCCCGTGTCGCCAAGTTCTGGGCGCACATCAAGGGCGCCAACGAACAGGCCAACCCCGAACTGATGCGCCTTGCATTGAAGCTCGCGACCGGCGCGGGCAAGACCACAGTCATGGCCATGCTGATCGCCTGGCAGACAGTCAACGCCGTGCGTCATCCGAACAGCAAGCAATTCTCCAGCCGGTTCCTCATCGTTTCGCCCGGCATCACCATCCGCGACCGGTTGCGCGTCCTGCTGCCGAACGATCCCGAAAGCTACTATCGCAGCCGCGAGATCACGCCGCCCGACATGCTGCGCGATATTCAGTCCGCAAAGATCGTCATCACCAACTACCACGCCTTCAAATTGCGCGAAAAACTGGTGATCGCCAAAGGCACCCGACAGGCACTCGAAGGCTGGCGCGGCGACAAGGTTCAGACGTTGGAGACCGAAGGCGAGATGATCCAGCGGGTCATGGGCGACCTGATGGGCCAGAAGAACATCGTCGTTCTCAACGACGAGGCGCACCACTGCTATCGCGAGCGGGTCAAGGACGCCGTCGAAACCGAGGACGATCTGAAAGGCGACGACAAAAGCGAGGCCAAGGAAAACAACGAGGCCGCCCGGATGTGGATTTCCGGTCTGGAAGCGGTCAAGCGCAAGCTGGGCATCAGCCTGGTCTATGACCTGTCGGCCACGCCGTTCTTCCTGCGCGGCTCGGGCTACATCGAGGGCACGCTGTTCCCTTGGACGATGTCGGACTTCTCGCTCATGGACGCAATCGAATGCGGGATCGTGAAACTTCCGCGCGTGCCGGTGGCCGACAATATCGAAGGCGGCGACACGCCAAAGTTCCGCAATCTGTGGGAACATATCGGCAAGAAGCTTCCCAAAAAGGGCCGCGTCGCGGGCAAGGCACTCGATCCGCTCAGCCTGCCTGCCGAGTTACTGACGGCGCTCGAGGCCCTCTACGGGCATTACGAAAAGACCTTCCACCTCTGGCAGGAAGAAGAAATCGGCGTCCCGCCGGTGTTCATCGTCGTCTGCAACAATACAGCGACGTCGGAGCTGATCTACAAATACGTCTCTGGCTTTGACCGTGTCAGCGACGATGGCATCGAGACGACGCTGGAAAACGGCCGCCTCGCCCTGTTCCGGAACTATGACGATTTCGGCAACCGGATGCCGCGCCCGAACACCATCCTGATCGATTCAGCCCAACTCGAATCCGGCGAGGCGCTGGACAAGGATTTCCGCGAAATGGCCGCGACGGAGATCGAGCAGTTCAAGCGCGAAATGGTCGAGCGTACGGGTGACATCACCGCCGGTGACAAGATCGACGAGTCCACCCTGCTGCGCGAAGTGATGAACACCGTCGGCAAGAAGGGCAAGTTGGGCGAACAGATCCGCTGCGTTGTCTCTGTCTCGATGCTGACCGAAGGCTGGGATGCCAACACCGTCACCCACGTTCTTGGCGTCCGCGCTTTCGGCACGCAGCTTCTGTGCGAACAGGTCGTCGGTCGCGCGCTGCGCCGCCAGTCGTATGAACTGAACGAAGAAGGTCTGTTCAACGTCGAATACGCTGATGTCCTTGGCATCCCCTTCGACTTCGCCGCCAAACCTGTCGTGTCGCCCCCGGCCAAGCCCCGCGAAACCGTCCGCGTTCATGCGGTCAAGCCCGACCGCGATGCGTTGGAAATCACCTTCCCCCGCGTCGAAGGCTACCGCGTCGAGTTGCCCGATGAACGGCTTGAGGCGAGCTTCGGCCCCGACCATGTGCTGGAACTGACCCCGAAACTGCTGGGACCATCCAGCACCACCAATCAGGGCATCATCGGCGAGGGCGTCGATCTGACCCTCGCGCATCTGGAGGACATGCGCTCGTCCACCATTCTGTTCCACCTGGCGCGGCACCTGCTTTACACCAAGTACCGCGATCCGGGCGAGGAACCGAAGCTCCACCTCTTCGGCCAGCTGAAACGCATCACCCGCCAATGGCTCGATGGCGGCTATCTGAAATGCACCGGCGGCACCTATCCCGCCCAACTGGTCTACAAGGAAATCGCCGACATGGCGGCCGAGCGGATCAAGGCGGCAATCACCCTGACCCTGCAAGGCGAACACCCTGTCAAGGCCATCCTCGACGCCTACAACCCCACTGGCACCACCGCCTTCGTCAACTTCACCACCTCCAAGGAACTGCGCTACCAGACAGCCCCGAACAAATCCCACGTCAACTGGGTGGTCTGCGACAGCGATTGGGAGGCCGAGTTCGCCCGCGTCGCCGAAGGCCACCCCAGCGTTCTGTCCTACGTCAAGAACCAGGGGCTGGGCCTCGAGGTGCCCTACCTTTACGGCTCCACACCTCGCAAATACATCCCCGACTTCATCGTGCAGATCGACGATGGTCGCGATGATCCGCTGAACCTGATTGTGGAGATCAAGGGCTACCGCGGCGAGGATGCCAAGGACAAAGCCAACACCATGCGCAGCTATTGGGTGCCCGGCGTCAACAACCTTGAAAAGTTTGGGCGCTGGGCTTTCGCTGAGTTTACAGCCGTCTACGAGATAGAGGCAGAGTTCGACAAACTCCTTGAAACGCTGGGTGCAGCTCCGGCACGTCAGGGGGATCTGATCGAATGAGGCCTCGGTTTTCCAGCTTCCGCAAGTCGCACAAGGAATGGTGTCTGCTGATCGACGGAAAGGAACCGTCGACAAACAAGACCCACAACAAGCTGCCCAATCATGACGCCGCGGGCATCGAATGGTGGTATGAGGCTGACAAGCTCCATGACAGCGAGACGACCCGCAATCTCGCCTATCTGGTCACCTATCTCGAAGTCTTCGGCCCGCGCCTGTCCATGAAGGGACTCGGCGTGCATGAAGGCTGGGTCTACCCCGACCGTGCCATCATGCGCTCGCTGCATGCGGACGGGGTGATTGCGGACGACGGCACCGCATTCGTCCTTACGCCCAAAGGCCACGCACTGGTCGCGCCTTGGCTCGTGCCGGACGCTACCACATTTCGCCGGGTGACCGGCACAGAACAGAAGGGCTGACCCATGGCCAAGAAACCCATCGAGGTCGAAACCCTCACCCATGACGCCACGCGCAAGAACATTCCGACGGCGGAATTTGAATCGATCATGCGCGATCAGGACAAGACGCCGATCCAGCTTGCCTACGCGCGCCGCAACCGTGATCTTGACCCGCAGCTTGTCTGGCGCGGCAAGGACGCGCAGGACTGGTCCGACCTGATCGTTCAGGCCCCGCCGCTGTATATTCAGGAAAAGGTCCACCCCAAGGTCATCATCGACGACCTGAAACGCGAAAGCGCGAACCGCGCCAAGGCGGCCAAACCCGCGCCGCAATTCGACATGTTTGCCGATTTCAACGGCCTGCCCGATGCCGAGGCCGCGACCGAGTTCTATCAGCACGATCAGCACTGGTCGAACCGGATGATCTCGGGCGACAGCCTGTCGGTCATGGCCTCGCTGGCCGAGCGTGAGGGGCTGCGCGGTCAGGTCCAGTGCATCTATTTCGACCCGCCCTATGGCATCAAGTTCAACTCGAACTTCCAGTGGTCCACCACCAGCCGCGATGTGAAGGACGGCGACAAGACCCATGTGACGCGCGAGCCCGAACAGGTCCGCGCCTTTCGCGACACCTGGAAGGACGGCATCCATTCCTATCTGACCTACCTGCGCGACCGGCTGACCGTGGCGCGCGACCTGCTGAGCGATTCTGGCAGCATCTTCGTCCAGATCGGCGATGAGAACGTCCACCGCGTGCGGGCGCTGATGGATGAGGTGTTTGGGGATGAGAACTTCGTCAGCCAGATTTCCACAAAGACATCCGGTGGCTCAACTGGCGAATTTTTGTCAAACGTAATCGACACGATCTTGTGGTATTCCAAGAGTCGAGACCGATTAAAATACCGCACTTTGAACAAGACGAAAGGTGTGGGCGAAGAAGGCGCGGACAAATACACGCGAGTTCGGATGCCGGACTTGTCAATTCGGAATGTCACTGCCGATGAAAAGGCTGGACTTTCAAAAGTGCCTCAGGAAGCCCGTGTATATCGTCAGGACAACATGACCAGCCAAAGTGTTGGTCGTGACAAAGGCGATGGTGCAGCCTCATGGTTCCCCGTTCGATTGGATGGCATCGAAACAAAGCCAAATATCCGGGTCCGTTGGAAAACCAATGAACTCGGCATGGATCGACTTCTCCGCTGCCGTCGAATTGAAGTCACGAGCAACAGCTTGGCGTATGTCCGGTTTCTTGACGACTTTGCTGCCTTCCCACTCAACAACTCATGGGACGACATTGGGGGCGTGCAAAGTCGTGCAGACCCAAAAGTTTACGTCGTGCAAACACCGACTACTGTAATCCAACGCTGCATCCTGATGACCACCGACCCCGGCGATCTGGTGCTCGATCCCACCTGCGGCTCTGGCACCACCGCTTTTGTGGCCGAGCAATGGGGGCGGCGCTGGATCACCATCGACACCAGCCGCGTCGCAATCGCCCTCGCCCGCTCGCGCCTGATGGGCGCGCGCTATCCGTTCTACCTGCTGGCCGACAGCAAGGAGGGGCAGCAAAAGGAAGGCGAGATCACCCGCACCCCGCCCAAGACCACGCCCACCCACGGCAGCATCCGCCAGGGCTTCGTCTACGACCGCGTGCCGCACATCACCCTGAAATCCATCGCCAACAACGCCGAGATCGACGTGATCTGGGACCGGCTCCAGCCCGCCGTCGACGCGGCCCTCGCCGCCCTGAACCAGGCCCTGCGCGCCAACCCTTTGCCGGTCAGGGTCGAGGTCGGGGCGCGGGCGGGCCGGGTGATCGACTTCCGCACCCCGGGAACCGAGGCGCTGCCCTCCGGCGAATCCGCCCCGCGCGACGGGCTGATGGAATGGGAGGTGCCCAGACAGTTGCCAGACGGAAGCCATACGCTTGCCATACGCAATGCAGACGCCTTCTGGCAGGCCCGCATCGCCCGGCAACGCGAGATCGACGCCTCCATCGCGGCGAAGGCCGAGTTCGAGTTCCTCTATGACAAACCCTTCCCCGACACCGCGAAAGTGCGGGTTGCCGGGCCCTTCACCGTAGAAAGCCTGTCGCCGCACCGCACCCTTGCGGTGGACTGGGATGACGAGCTGATCGACACCCATGAGGCCGCCGAAGGCAAGCGCAAGGCGGCGGAATCTTCGCGCGATTTCAATGACTTCGCCCATATGATCCTGGAAAACCTGAAAGCCGCCGGGGTGCAGCAGGCGCACCGCGAGGACCGGATCACCTTCACCAGCCTGCACGGCTGGCCCGGCAACTGGATCGCCGCCGAGGGCACCTTCATGGAAGGCGACACCCAGCGCCGCGCCGGTGTGTTCATCGGCCCCGAGTTCGGCACGGTGTCGCGCCCCGACCTTGTCGCCGCCGCGCGAGAGGCTGGCGACGCCGGTTTCGACGTGCTGATCGCCTGCGCCTTCAACTACGACGCCCATAGCAGCGAGTTCGACAAACTGGGCCGCATCAGGGTGCTGAAAGCCCGGATGAACCCCGACCTGCACATGGCCAAAGACCTGAAGGCGACGGGGGCTGGCAACCTGTTCGTGATCTTCGGCGAACCAGATATCCGCATCACCAATGCGGGCGACAGCATGGTGCAGGTGCAGGTCTTTGGCGTTGACGTGTTCAAACCCCAGACCGGCGAAGTGCAATCCGAAGGCACCGACGGCATCGCCCTATGGATGCTGGACACCGACTATAACGAAGAGTCGTTCTTCGTCCGCCACGCCTATTTCCTCGGCGCCAACGACCCCTACAAGGCGCTGAAGACCACGCTGAAGGCCGAGATCGACGAGGACGCCTGGGAGAGCCTGTATTCCGACACATCGCGCCCGTTCGCGAAGCCGAAGTCAGGCCGGATCGCGGTGAAGGTGATCAATCACCTCGGCGACGAGGTGATGAAGGTGTTTGCGGTGGAGTGATGGTGGCGATTCAATACGATTTGACTTGCTGGTACTTGAATGCCCGACGGATCGTCGAATTGACAGGCGTTGTGCCTCAAGGAAATAGTCAATTGAGCGGGCAGATGGTTCGTCTCAACGAACTCCGGCAACTCAAGGGAATCGCTATTGAATGGATGCGGCAAAACAATCCGCACCCGCTTGAAATGCTTCTGGCCGAAGGCAAGCTGGCGGTTGGAACTTTCTTTACTCATCACTCCAACTTCTTTTTCTCTGGGCTGTCAAAAATTGCAGATGCAAAGAGAAGAAACATGCCTGCCCCCTCCGCGAGCGCCTACAGTAAACTGGATGAGTGGAGGACTGGCGCAAGACTTCAGTTTGATTTCAACGCCGAGCACCTAACCTCTAACTCATCATGGTCTGAACTAGCTGGACAGAAGCGTGCGTTTATTCTGGGAGTTGTGACTGATCTGACGGGCGAAGAAATCAAATGCTCACCATATGTCATTGCCAACATCGTTGATCCATCGTCTGCATTACAAGGATTTGGTGGTCTTTGGCAGTTTCATCTCGAAGTACACGTCAGCCAAGTGGACTCATTTGCGAAGGTGGAGCTAGTCAAGGAGCGACTCACCAAGAAATCCTTGACGCCACTCTCAAAGATTCCAGAGGCGGACATAAAATCTGCCTTCGCTGATATTATCAATGAACCAGTTATCCCAAAAGATTGGGGTGGCGAGAGTTCAGATTTGTTCTCCAGTAGAGTGAACTTGGATGGTCAACGCATTTCCACTGCATTCTTGCTTAAAGGGCCTGCAAAATTCCATCCAATGACCCCAGCTGACCTAGGGAAGAACGGCGACCAGATCGGCAGACTCTTCGACGAACCTGCCGACCTTCTGGTACTTCAACATTGCCATGAGGTAACGTCGGCGGTCCGCAAGCAAATGCGGGCGTATGCCCAGCAAATGGGAAATCCACGGCGGTTCTGCATTATAGACGGTTATGATACCGTCCGCTTGTTGCGTGCGTATAATAAGTGCGGGCTTGCCCTAGATGGCTCAGAGGCGGGAGGGACATAATGGAATTCCGGATCGCCGACACTTTTACCGACAGCCTCGGCCGTCTGACTGCGCAAGAGCAGAAGGCGGCCAAGACTACCGCTTTCGACCTGCAGCTCGACCCAACCTCGAACGGCCTGTCCTTCCATAAGCTGGACCGCGCCAAAGACACGAACTTCTGGTCTGTGCGGGTGAATGCCGACATCCGGATCATCGTGCACCGCACCGCCGCCAGCATCCTGCTGGTCTATGTCGACCACCACGACGACGCCTACAAATGGGCCGAACGGCGCAAGATCGAGCGCCACCCGACGACAGGCGCAATGCAGCTTGTCGAAGTGCGCGAGCGGGTCGAAGAGGTGGAAATCTTCAAGCCCAAGGAAGTGGCCGCTACCCCGGCGCCTGCCGCGAAGCCTGTAGCCAAGTTGTTCGACAACCTCCGCAAATTCGAACTGATGGCCTTCGGCGTGCCCGAGGAATGGGTGAATGACGTCCGCGCAGCCACCGAGGACACGCTGTTCGACATCATCGAACACCTGCCGCAAGAGGCGCAGGAAGCACTGCTGAAGCTGGCCGTGGGCGAGAAAGTGCACCCGCCCGAACCCGCGCCTGTCGAGGCCGATCCCTTCGCCCACCCGGATGCCCAGCGTCGTTTCCGTGTGCTGACCAACGCCGAGGAACTGAAGCAGGCGCTGGATTACCCATGGGACAAATGGGCGGTGTTCCTGCATCCCGCCCAAGCTGACCTGGTCGAGCGATCCTTTACTGGCCCCACGCGCGTGTCTGGCTCCGCAGGCACTGGCAAGACAATCGTCGCGTTGCACCGTGCGGTGCATCTGGCGCGCGTCAATCCCGGCTCCACTATCCTGCTGACCACGTTTTCAAAGGCGCTGGCCAATTCGCTGCGGGTCAAACTGGCCAGCCTCGTGGGGGGCGAGCCAGCCATTGCCACCCGAATTGTCGTCAAGGCGATCTCGGCGGTCGGCTATGACCTCTATTCCGAACGGTTCGGCCAACCACAGATCGCGGCACCCGCGATGATCCGTTCACTGATCACCAAGGCCGCATCGGAAGTCGAAGGCCACCGCTTCTCAGCGCACTTCCTTGTGGGTGAGTGGGAGGACGTTGTCGACGCCTGGCAGCTGCGAACATGGGACGACTACCGTGACGTGTCCCGCCTTGGTCGCAAGACGAGGATCGGCGGTAAACAGCGCGAATCTCTCTGGGCAATCTTCGAACGCGTGCGGGCGGGTCTGTTGGAACGACGCGTTGTCACGTGGGCTGACGTGTTCGGACGATTGACAGAAAGCATCGCCGCGAAGGGTGGCAGCCCCTTTGCGTTTGCCGTGATCGACGAGGCACAGGATCTGGGTGTGGCTGAGGCGCGGTTCTTCGCGGCAATGGCGGCAGGCCGAAATGACGGCCTGTTCTTCGCGGGCGATCTCGGCCAGCGCATCTTCCAGCAGCCCTTTTCGTGGAAGGCGCTGGGCCTCGATGTCCGCGGCCGTTCCCACACGCTGCGCATCAACTATCGCACGTCGCATCAGATCCGGCTTCACGCTGACAGACTGCTGCCAGCGACCGTCTCTGATGTGGACGGAAACGCAGAGGGACGGCGTGGCACGGTGTCGATGTTCGACGGCCCGCCACCGATGGTGATTGCTTGCAACGATGCTGATCATGAATGCAGCATCGTGGGCAACTGGATCAAGGATCGACTGCAGGAAGGCTGCGCGCCCAGTGAGGTGGGCGTTTTCGTGAGGTCCGACGCAGAACTGAAGCGGGCAAGGGCTGCGGTGAAGGCCGCAGGCATCCGAGCCGTTGAACTGAACGATAAGGTCGAGGTGGAGGACGGTGCAGTGGCGATAAGCACGATGCACTTCGCCAAGGGGCTTGAGTTCCGTTCGGTCGTCGTGATGGCCTGCGACGACGAAGTGATCCCACAATCGGATCGGATTGAATCGGTGGCGGACGATGCGGACCTCGAGGAAGTCTACAATACCGAACGGCACCTCCTCTATGTCGCCTGCACCCGCGCCCGCGATCATCTTCTTGTCGCGGGCATTACGCCCGTATCCGAGTTCGTAGACGACTTCCTGAAAGGTTCTTGACCAGTCTCGGTAGGGGCCGTGCGTCTCCAAGACCAATAGCCTGCGATCAGTCTTTCCCAGCACACTGCATCCCCCCACGGCATGGTTCCTCCCCGGCCCCAAACGTATGCGGGGGGGCGCAGCGCAGCGCTTCGCTAGCGACAGGCAGTTTCACCGGGGAAGCCAGGCGGAATCCACTTGTCGGTTGATCTTGGAAAAACTGACTCATTATCAAAGGCTTGCTGAATCACGATCTTGGCGCGCTGGATTCTTTGCGGAATCCAGGGAATCCACTTTGCGGAAGCCACCCTGCCGGAAGCCAGCCAGCGGAAGCCACCTGCAAGGAAGCTATTGAATCCACTTCATTTTTTCATTTGACAAAGCTGCCCCTCTTGACCTACCCCTTGATCATCGAAGAATTGCGCCCGGAGGATACCCCTCGCGGGCGCTTTCGTTTTCCCCCACATCGCGGATCCTGATCCTGACGTTGGCATCGCCCAGCGCGCATCGGCTTGCCCGCCTGCCCGAGAGAACCACCCCATGGACTTGGTCTTCGCGCCGAGCCAGATCGAGACTTGGCCTCTCGACCGGCTGCGCCCCTATGCCCGCAATGCCAAGATCCACGGCACGGACCAGGTCGCCAAGATTGCCGCCAGCATGGCGAAGTTCGGCTGGACCGTGCCCTGCATGGTGGCCGACGATGGCGAACTGATCGCGGGGCACGGCCGGGTGTTGGCCGCGATCATGCTGGGGCTGACCGAGGTGCCGGTGATCCGGCTCGGCCACCTCGACGAGGCCGAACGCCGGGCCTATCGGATCGCCGACAACAAGTTGACCGAACTGGGCGAATGGGACGAGGCGATGCTGCGCGACGAGATCGCGGGGCTGCTGGCCGAGGATTTCGACCTGTCGCTGCTGGGGATTGCCGACGAGGATCTGGACGCCCTGCTGCGCGACCCGGATCAGGCTGAAGGTGGCGCGGTCGAGGGCGAGGATGATATTCCGGAACCGCCGGTCACGCCGGTATCGGTTGCGGGCGACCTCTGGCAGCTGGGATCGCATCGGCTGGTCTGCGGCGACAGCACATCCGCCGATGTGGTCGGGCGCCTGCTTGGCGACGTGCGGCCGCTCTTGATGGTGACCGATCCGCCCTATGGGGTCGAATACGATCCGTCCTGGCGCAACCAGGCGGGTGCGGCCAAGACCAAGCGCACCGGCAAGGTGCTGAACGACGACCGGGCCGATTGGCGCGAGGCTTGGGCGCTGTTCCCTGGCGACGCGGCCTATGTCTGGCATGGCGCTCTGCACGCCTCGACCGTGGCCGAAAGCCTGGTGGCGGCGGGCTTCGCCGTGCGTTCGCAGATCATCTGGGCCAAAGACCGCCTCGTACTCAGCCGCGGCGACTATCACTGGCAGCATGAACCCTGCTGGTATGCGGTCAAGAAGACCGGCAAGGGCCATTGGGCCGGGGATCGGAAGCAGACCACGCTGTGGCACATCTCCGGCAAGGATCAGGATGCGGCCACTGTGCACGGCACGCAAAAGCCGGTGGAATGCATGCGCCGTCCGATCCTGAACAATTCCAGCCCGGGTCAGGCGGTGTTTGAACCCTTTATGGGATCCGGCACCACGCTGATCGCGGCGGAAACCACGGGACGTGTTTGCTTCGGGATCGAGTTGAACCCGGCCTATGTCGATGTGGCCATCGAGCGCTGGCAGTCCTTCACCGGTGCAAATGCCGTTCTGGCCGACACTGGAGAAACCTTCGCCGAGCTGAAGGCCAAGAGGCTGACGGCATGAACGCGCCGCTGCTGCCGGGCCGGATCGAGCATTGGCCGCTCGCGCGGCTGAAACCCTATGCCCGCAACGCCAAGACCCATGACGCAGATCAGGTTACGAAGATCGCCGCCAGCATGGCCGAGTTCGGCTGGACCGTCCCGGTGCTGGTTGCGGCCGACGGCGAGTTGATCGCTGGCCATGGTCGCATCCTGGCCGCCGCCCACCTCGGCCTGTCCGAGGCCCCTGTCATCGTGTTGGGCCATCTGACTGAGGCCCAGCGTCGGGCGTATCGCATCGCCGACAACAAGTTGACCGAGCTGGGCGGCTGGGACGAGGCCCTTCTGCTGCAGGAACTGCAGGCTTTGCTGGCCGAAGATTTTGACCTCGGGCTGATCGGGATCCCCGAGGAGGAACTAGACGCGCTACTGGCTGACGCCGACGAACGACCGACGATTTCCGACGATGCAGCCGATGCCATCCCCGAGCCACCCGCCGATCCGATCACCAAGCCGGGCGACATCTGGGCGCTGGGCAGGCACCGGCTATGCTGCGGCGATGCCACCGATCCGGCCGCCGTCGCCAGGCTGATGCAGGGCGAACAGGCCACGCTGATGTTCACCTCGCCGCCCTATGCCCAGCAGCGCGACTACGGTGCCGCCAAGGAAAAGGTCGGCGATTGGGATGCGTTGATGCAGGGCGTGTTCGCTTCAGCGCCGGTCATTGCCGAGGCCCAGCTGCTGGTCAATCTCGGCCTCGTCCACCGCGACAGCGAATGGCAGCCCTATTGGGAAGGATGGGTGGAATGGATGCGCGCATCTGGTTGGCGACGGTTTGGCTGGTATGTCTGGGATCAGGGCCCCGGCTTGCCGGGCGACTGGAACGGCCGCCTGGCCCCGTCGCACGAGTTCATTTTCCACTTCAACCGCGCACCCCGCAAACCGCACAAGACCGTCCCGTCCAAGCACGCGGGCGAAACCCTCGGCGGCGGTGGGCTGCGCGGGGCCGACGGCACCGTCCACGCCAAGACCGGAACCGGCAACGCGATCCAAAGCCATCGCATTCCCGACAGCGTCTTTCGCATCATGCGCCATAAGGGCGGTCTGGGAGCTGCGGGAAAGCACCCTGCAGTGTTCCCGGTGGCGCTGGTCGAGGCGGTGCTGACGGCGTTCAGCGATCCCAGCGATCTGATCTACGAGCCGTTCTGCGGTTCCGGCACCCAGATCGTCGCCGCCGAACGCGCTGGGCGGCGCTGCTTTGCCATGGAACTGGACCCCGTCTATTGCGACGTCGCGGTGCGGCGGTGGGAGATGGCGACAGGGAATGCGGCTTCCCTAGACGCAAGACGCCCAGTTCAGACATCGTCTGGACTTTGAGAGACGCCCGTTCCAGACTATTCTGCGTTATGGGCAACGTTAGGTCGATGAATCGACTTCGCACCCTGGCTCAGGAGGAATGGTTTGCAATTTCAACGTCTTGACATAATCGGCAATGGGTTTGATCGCCACCACGATATTCCCTCTGATTACAAAGACTTTGCCCAATACCTCAAGAACACAGATCGCCAAATCTTTGCTTTGGTCGAAGAATACTTTCCCGTAGATGAGAACTTCTGGTGGGAATTCGAAACTCGCTTGGCGGACTTTGACGCCGACACAGTGTTGGATCATGCAGAACAATTTCTTTTGCCTTACGGCGCGGAGGACTGGAGTGATTCTGGTCATCACGATTACGAGTATGAAATCGACCAAGTGGTGATCGCACTGTCAGAAAAGATGCGTCACCACTTTGCTGACTGGGTTCGCGCGTTGCCAATGCCTAATCCTGCGACTGTGGCCAAGCCACTGCAGGTGGATCCATCGGCCGTCTTTCTAAACTTCAATTACACACCCACGCTTCAACGTCTCTACGGAGTTCCCCGAGCGAATATATTGCATATTCATGGCTGCGCGTCCGATCCTGAAGCCAAGCTGATCCTTGGCCATGGCTGGCAGCGGACACCAAAAGAGCACTTTAGTAGGAATGTTGATGAAGATACGGATACCCGAGTTGCGGGTGGATACGAGATAATCGACAGCTATTTCGAACGGACATTCAAGCCTACCGCAAAGGTTATTCGGGATAATCAGACTTTCTTCATGGGCCTCAAGGGTGTGCAAGAGGTTAGGGTTATGGGCCATTCTCTGGCGAGTGTTGACGAGCCCTATTTTCGAGAAATAATGAAGTCTCTCGACCTGACTGAAACACATTGGCGGATAAGCTATAGGGACGATCCCAACGCTGCGCGCGAGAAATTTGAGCGATTTGGCATTGCAACCAATCTCGTAACATATGCGCCGCTCGCGACATTCTGAAATTCTCGCTTAGGAAGAAGATCATGAAACCAATCGCCAGACACCGGCGCAGCGTCACTGTTCAGATTGGCTCGCGGTCGATCCGATAAACCCGCCCTCTCGCGCCTTCCTTCGCGGAGGTTACGACCAGCCCCAGCTTCTTGCCCAACGCACCCGACATGGCGCCCCTCGCTGTGTGGCTTTTATGCCGATGTCGGCATAAGGCTCATTATGCCGACGTCCCGATTATGCCGATGTAGGGCTGCAACCCTTTATTATTGGCGGGAATCGTTGCGTCGGGGTCGGCATAATCAGAGGGCTTCGAGGAATGCGAGGAGTTTGTCGGTCGGTCGGAAGCGGCCGGGTTTGGTCGTGATCGGGGCTGTTCTTGCCAAGGCGCGCTCCTTGATCTGCAGATCCGCGTGCAGGTAGATCTGGGTTGTTTCGATCTGTTCGTGGCCGAGCCAGAGCGCGATCACGGATGTATCGATGCCGGCCTGCAGCAATCGCATCGCGGCGGAATGGCGCAGGACATGCATGGTCACCGACTTTTGCGCCAGTGACGGACGGGCGTCGGTGGCCTTCTGGGCGTATTTGGCCAGCCTGTGCTCAAGGGCATCACGGCTGAGGGTGCGGCCGGCCTGCGTGGGGAACAGCGGGGCCTCTGGCTGACCGGCGCGTTCGGCCAGCCAGACCCGCAGATGGGCGATGGTGCCCGAGGTCAGTGGCGTGATCCGCTGCTTTCGCCCCTTGCCGTGGCAACTCACATGCGCGCCCGCGCCGAGATGGACATCGCGGCAGCACAGACCGATCAGTTCGGAAGCACGAAGCCCCGTCTGCACGGCGAGGGCGAACAGCGCCACGTCGCGCCGCCCGGTCCATGTCATTCGATCAGGGGCGGCGAGAAGCGCTCCCAATTCCGGTTCCGTCAGCCAGGTCACCAGCCGCCGCTCAAACCGCTTCGGCGGGATCGCCAGAACCCGTTCGATGGTGGCGGCATGTTCAGGATGGCGCAGGGCGGCATAGCGGAACAGGGACCGGATCGCGGCCAGTCGGGCGTTGCGGGTGCGCACACCGTTCTGTCGATCACGCTCCAGATGGTCGAGGAAGGCACCGATCAGCGGCGCATCGAGGTCGTCGATGTCGAGTTTGCCCGGCGCTTTGCCGTGCCGCTCTGACGCAAAGACCAGGAGCAAGCGCAACGTGTCGCGATAGGCCTGAACCGTGTTCGGGCTGACCTGGCGCTGGCGGATGAGACGATCGGTGAAGAACGCCTGCAGGGTCGTGGCCAGCGCACTCATGCGTCACCCGCCAGGTGGCGCTCGAGCCGTTCGCCCGCCAGGGTCAACAGTTCTGGCGCCGCCGACAGATACCAGTAGGTATCGCCAGGATCGGCATGGCCGAGATAGGTGGACAGGATCGCGAGGCGGGAACCGGGGTCGCCCGCCCGGTAGTCGTCTGCGATGGTGCTGACGGCAAAGCTGTGCCGCAGATCGTGGATCCGGGGTCGGCATGCCGCGGAACGCGGAACGATGGCGCAGTGATGCAGAAGCTTGTGGAAGACCCAGTGTACGGTTCCATAGCCCAGCCGTTTGCCGCGTGAACTGATCAGCAGGGTCGGCATGCCCGCAGGCCGGGGGCGGTCATCGCGGCGCAGATAGGCATCCAGCGCCGCGACGGTCGTCGGGTGCAGCGGCAAGGCACGCGCCTTGTCGAACTTGCCATGTCTGATCGTCAGGATGCCGCTGTCCGCGTCAAAATCGTCGCGGTCGAGGGCGATCGCCTCGCCGATCCGCATGCCGGTCGCCGCCAGAAGGCCGATCAAGGTCCGGTAGGTCGCCTGCACATGCGATCCGCGCAGGATCGCGGTGGCCTGCATCAGTGCCGCAATCTCCTGCGGCGTATAGAGATAGGGCGTTGCACGGCGGGTCTTTGCGGGCAGAAGGTCGGCGGGCGGCACCTCGGTCCTTTGGTCGAGGGTGCGCAGGTGCCGCGCGAAGAGGCGAACCTCGGCCAGCCGTCTTGATGTCCAGATCGCAGCAGCACCGGCAGGCAGGGTCGCCCAGGCCAGCGCCGTCTCGGTCCGGACATGGGTCTCGCCGCGATCCTCGGCGAAGGCCGCAAACTGGCCAAGAAGCCGCTCGGCCTTGTCCATCTTGTAGCCGAGGGCGCGCCGCAGGGTCAGATAATCGGCAAGGGCATTGCGCAGGTGGCTCATGGCGCGCCCTCCGGCCAGGGTCGCGCGATCAGGCGCAGGGTGCCCTCGTCGACCTTGGCATAGATCGCCGTGGTCTCGGTGCGGCGGTGACGCAGGATCTGACCGATTTCCGGCAAGGAGGCACCAGCCCGCAACAACTCCGTTGCCGCCGTATGACGCAGGCGATGGGCGTGGACGCGCCCCAAATCCGCGCGTTTGGCTGCATCCGCCACGATGCCGCTCACACGGGCAGCCCCAAGGGCATGATGGGGCGCAAAATGCCGGACGAACACGGTCCGGCCCAAGGCGTCCGCAGGCCGGGCGTGGCGCAGATAGTCTGCCAGTCGACGGCCAACATCCGGCGGAAGGGGAAGCTGCTCATGACAATCGCCCTTGCCGCGCAGGCGGATCGCGCCCGCGCGCCAGTCGATGTCACCGAGTTCGAGTCTCGCCACCTCGTCGCGCCGCAAGCCGAGGCGGATCAGCAGGGTCAGGATGGCCAGATCGCGGTCGCCAACAACCGTGCTGGCATCGCAGGCTGCAAGCAGACGCCGAACCTGATCGGGTTCAAGCCCTTTGGGCAACCCCGCCAGCCGGCGGCGCAAGACCGTCGGCACAGCCGAGACGAGCGCGCGTTCCGTCACGCCCTGCACATGCAGAAAGCCAAGGAACGACCGCAGCGCCGTGACCGTCAGCTTCGCCACCCCGCCATTCAGACACGGGCAAAACTCCACCACGAAGGAGGTGACATCGCCTGCGGTCAGGCTTGCGAGGTCAAGACCATCGGCTGACAGCCTGCGGTCCAGAAACGGGCGCAGGCAATCGCAGTATCGAAGGGCCGTCGCCGAGACCAGCCCACGTTCCGCGGTCAGAAACTGTTGGTAACGGTTCAGGACTTCCGCGACAGGACCGTCCACCGCCGGGGCTTCGGCCACTGGCACCAGCCCCAGCCCGCGCAAATGGTCGAGAATGGGGCCAAGCGCCTTGCGCGTCTTCAGCCTGCGCACGCCAGCGGCACGGCGGTCAGCCATGAACTGATCCGCCTGCGCCACAGACAAATCGCCCACCGCGAGTTCTTGGCCATGTAACCAGCCGATCAGGTCGTTGAGCAGCTTGCGCTGCTTCCAGATCGTACCCGGCCTGTATCCCTGCCGCCGCAACTCCTCCTCGAACCCTTTGGAAAGGTCCGTGACCGGGTTCTTGCCTCGTCTCTTCTTCTGATCGATCAACATGATATCTCCTCGTTTCAATCTGAACGAGAAGACGTTACCAGCCCAAAAGCCCGAGGATTATGCCGACTCCGGCGCAACGGACTTGAAGGTATTCAATCCCTTACGGACCTACATCGGCATAATCGGGACGTCGGCATAATGAGCCATCCAGCCCGTCGCCGTAACGATTTCAGCGATCGAGGCACCATTGGGTGCCTGCAGCATTTCGATCAGCATCGCCTGCTTGGTTCCAGCGCGCTGGGTCGGCGTTTTGACCGCCGGGGCCTCGGCTGTGTGTTCTTGAACTGGATCCGCCGTCTTCACCACCACCGGTTCAATCCCGATGGCCAGCAGCCCCGCGTCCGTCACGATCAGCGTGGTGCCATGGCCATCGCCGGTCTCGCGCCAGAGCGGTTCATTCCGGCGCAGGTTGGCGTCGACCTCCTGCAGCCAGCCGTGTTCGATCATCTTGGCCACGGCCATCTTCGCAGCCGCACCAGCCAGCCCCTTGGGCAGCGGCAGAGCGATGTTTTCGGAGCGCTGGGCCCCGGCGCTGAGGATGATGGTCTGGGTTTCGGTGAGTTTGGTCAAAGCGGGTTCCTCTACTGGTCGTTGGTGGCAAGGAAGGCGGCGATGCGCGACATCAAGTCGTTGTGGCCGTCGGCATCGACCCCGATGATCACGTCGCCATCGTCGTCGCGGTCCAGATCGGCGATCTCGCGCAGCAGGGCGATGGCGTCGTCGCAGGCAGTGAGGCGTTCGGCCTCCCATGCGGCGGTGATGGCATCCTGTTCGATCTGGTGGCGCTGGGCGGGATCAAGCGGCATGTTCGCCCTCCTTGAACGCGGCGTCGGTGATCTGGCGCAGCAGGCTGGCGCAATGGTTCAGGGTGCCAACGTCGCCCCAGTTGATCTCGTCCGGGTGGGTCTCGAAGTGGTCGTCGCTCAGGGCCTTCAGCCGCTCCAGAATCGCGTCGATCTGGAACTTGGTGGTCATGAAGGCGTCGAGGGCTTTGGCATTATCGGTCGCGCGGCGGGTGGTCATGGCGTGGTCGTCCTTCGGTGAGTTGCATCGTTCTGGTGCAATCAGAATTGCTCTTGTCCGAAGTGTAATCAACTGAATAACAAGTAATTTCATTACTTTAGGCACGGCGAGCAACAGCATGGAAGGCATGTCCGAACGCGAGTATTCCGCCCATTCCGGCCTCTCGCGCGGGGCGATCCAGAAGGCGAGGCGCGCCAGCCGCTTGGTGGTTTACAGCGATGGGTCGATCAACGCCGCCGCATCGGACGTCCGCCGGGCCGACATGACCGATCCGGACCAGCAGCGGCGCAGCACCGGTAGCGACAGCGGGTTTTCCGGCCCGGCGGATAGCTCGTCCTATCTGAAAGCCCGCACCGCGCTGACCGTCTACCAGGCGCAGGACAAGCAGCTTGGCATCCAGAAGAAGAAGGGCACGCTGGTTGACCGCGCTCGGGCAGAGGCGCTGGTATTCCGCCTTGCCCGCCAGGAACGCGACACATGGGTGACCTGGCCCAGCCGCGTCGCGGCGTTGATGGCGGCCGAAGTGGCCTTGGGAGTGGAAAAGCAAACCGGTGCGCCGGTGATCATCGCGGCCGCGATCCTGCAGAGGGTGTTGGAAGCCCATGTCAGACAGCACCTCGACGCCCTTGCCGATCTCCGGGTCTCGCTTGGATGATGACAATGAATATCTGACCAGCGACGATCTCGACCTCGCGTTTGACGGGGCCGAGGACATCCTGCGCAGTTGGCGCAAGGGGATGCGCCCCGATCCGGACCTGACGGTGTCGGAATGGGCAGATCAACACCGCTGGCTATCGTCGCGCGGTGCATCTGAAACAGGGCGATACCGGACAGCCCGTGCGCCCTACCTGCGCGAGATCATGAATGCCCTGTCGCCGCGCCACCCGGCCCAGCGCGTGACCTTCATGAAAGCGGCGCAGGTCGGCGCGACCGAGGCTGGCAACAACTGGATCGGCTTTGTCATCCACCACGCGCCCGGCCCGATGCTGGCGGTGCTGCCATCGCTGGACCTGGCCAAGCGCACGTCACGCGGGCGGCTGGACCCTCTGATCGCGGACTCCCCTGCTCTGCGCGAGCGGGTCAATCCGGCCCGGTCGCGCGATGCGGGCAATTCGATGCTGTCAAAGGAGTTCCCCGGCGGCATCCTGGTCCTGACCGGTGCCAACTCGGCGGCTGGCCTGCGGTCGATGCCTGCGCGATATATCTTTCTCGACGAGGTGGACGCCTATCCGGCGTCGGCTGACGAAGAAGGTGACCCGGTCTCACTGGCCGAGGCGCGGACAACCACGTTCTCGCACCGGCGAAAGGTGTTCATGGTCTCGACCCCGACGATCCGGGGATTATCCCGCATTGAACGGGAGTTTGATGCCAGCGATCAGCGTCGGTACTTCGTGCCCTGTCCGCACTGCGGGGCGATGCAATGGCTGCAGTTTGAACGCCTTCGCTGGGACAAAGGGCGGCCCGACACCGCCGCCTACCATTGCGAGGGCTGCGAAAAGCCCATCGCCGAGCACCACAAGACGCGGATGCTGGAACGCGGAGAATGGCGGGCCACGACTGTTTCCACCGATCCGCATTCGATCGGGTTCCACATCTCGGCGCTCTATTCGCCGCTGGGCTGGAAAAGCTGGCAGCAGATCGCGCGCGAATGGCTGGCGGCGCAAGGCTCGGAGGCAATGCTGCGCGTCGCGCGCAACACCCTGCTGGGCGAGACATGGGTGGAATCGGGCGAAGCCCCTGAGTGGCAGCGGCTGGCCGAACGTCGCGAAAGCTACGCGGGCGCGCAGGTCCCCGTCGGCGGTCTGTTCCTGACGGCTGGAGTCGATGTGCAGAAGGACCGGATCGAGGTCGATGTCTGGGCCTGGGGCCGGGGCTTGGAAAGCTGGCTGGTCGATCACATCGTGATTGCTGGTGGCCCTGACGATCCGGCCTGCTGGGACAAGCTCACCGCCTTGCTCGGTCGGACATGGGCTTGCGCAAACGGCGCGGTGATGGTGATCGGCAAACTGGCCATCGACACCGGGTACGAAGCCCCGGCGGTATACGCTTGGGCGCGAAAGCAAGGGTTCGACCAGGTCTGCCCTATCAAGGGTCTGGAAGGCTTCAATCGGGCGACGCCGGTGTCAGGGCCGACCTTCGTCGACGCCACTATCGGCGGCAAACGCCTACGCCGTGGCGCGCGACTCTGGTCGGTGGCCACCGCCACCTTCAAAACCGAAACCTACCGCTTCCTGCGGCTGGAACGGCCAAGCGACGAAGACCGGAGCTTGGGCGTGGCGGACGCGCCCGGCACGGTGCACTTGCCCGACTGGATCGACACCGAATGGCTGAAGCAACTGGTCGCCGAGCAGCTGGTGACCGTGCGCAACAAGCGCGGCTACGCCCACCAGGAATGGCAGAAAATGCGGGAACGCAACGAGGCGCTCGACACCCGCGTCTACGCCCGGGCGGCGGCCTGGATCATGGGTGCCGATCGCTGGGATGAGGCGACATGGCGGCGGCTGGAAGCGCAGGCAGGGGTGGAAACCCGACCGGCAGTTGGCCCGACTGCTGGCGACGGCGCGGTTGCCGAACCGACAACGCCAGCCCCGCCCAAGGCCGGAACACCGACAACGCCACGGCGGAAACGACGGGCTTACACACCGAACTTCATGAGGGACTGAGATGGATCTGGAACGGATGCGCGCCCTGTTGGCAGCACTTCAGGAGGCGCGTTACGCGGGCGTCCGGTCGGTCAGCTATGACGGGAAGGCCATCACCTATGGTTCGGACGCGGAACTGGCCAATGCCATCAGCGATCTGGAGGGCCGGATCGCCACCGCCACATCCGGCACCCCGCGTCGTCGGCGCTGGGGCACGGTCGCGTCAAAAGGTCTGTGATCCATGGCCTTTGAAGCATTCCGACAACGCATCGGCAGCATCATCGGCGGGTTTGACGCGGCGCAGGCCCACCGCCGCCTGCGCGGGTTCCGCGCCTCCCGCGCCCATGTGAACACGCTGATCGCGGCTTCTGGTGACACGATCACCGCCCGGGCGCGGTGGCTGGTCCGGAACAACGGCTATGCGGCCAATGCGGTGGAAAGCTTCGCAAGCAATGTCGTCGGCGATGGCATCAAACCTTCGTCGATCCTCGCGGATGCCGCCAGGAAGGAAGAGCTGCAGGCGCTTTGGCTCGCCTGGACCGATGATGCTGATGCCGAAGGCCTGACCGATTTTTACGGGCTGCAGCGCCGGGCGGCGCGCGAGGTCTTTCTGTCGGGCGAGGTGTTCATTCGCGTCCGCCCGCGCCGGGCGGAGGATGGTCTGACTGTTCCCCTTCAGCTGCAGATGCTACCCGCCGAAATGCTGCCATTGGATATGAACCGCACTTTGCCCGGCGCCGGGTTGATCCGTCAGGGCATCGAGTTCGACGGCGTCGGTCGCCGCGTCGCCTATCACTTCCTGCGTCGCCATCCCGGCGATCTGACCGATCCCGGCCTTGCGGGCGAAACCGTCCGCGTTCCGGCTGGCGACGTGATCCACGTCCTTGACCCGGTCGAGGCGGGTCAGCTGCGCGGCGTGTCGCGGTTTGCGGCCGCCATCGTGAAGCTGTTCACGCTCGACCTCTATGACGACGCCGAGCTGGAGCGCAAAAAGATCGCGGCGATGTTCGCGATGTTCATCACCTCGCCTGCCCCCGAAACCCCGCTGGAACCGACCGAGGAGGATCTCGAGGTCGAACCCGGTCAGGTGGTGCGGCTGGATCCCGGCGAGGATGTCTCGACCCCGGCAACCCCGGACTCCGGCGGCACCTACGAGCCGTTTCAATACCGCACCCTGCTGCAGATCGCGGCCGCGCTGGGCGTGCCCTATGGCTATCTGACCGGCGATACGGCGAAGGGCAACTTCTCCAATACCCGCATCTCTCTAATCGAATTCCGCCGCCGGATATCAGCCTGGCAGCATGGCGTGCTGGTTTATCAGCTCTGCCGCGCCGTCTGGGTGCGCTGGATGGACACGGCAGTGCTGTCGGGCGCGCTGGACCTGCCCGGCTATGACCAGCAGCGCCGCCAGTATCAGGCATGCGCCTGGCTCCCGACCAAATGGGACTGGATCGACCCGATGAAGGACGCCTCGGCCGAGATTCTGCAGATCGAAGCCGGGCTGAAATCTCGCACGCAAGCCTTGGCCGAACGGGGCTACGACGCCGAGCAGGTCGACCGGGAGATCGCTGTAGAGCGGAAGAGGGAAGCGGCACTGGGCCTCGACTTCCGCCGCCCCGGGTCACCAGCGCAGGGCCCGGGTACCGTTGCAGGCAATGATGATGACAGCGACGGCAAAGATCAGCGCGAAGGCACCAACGAAGAAGGTGCGGACGACGAAACCGCGAAACCCGCCACGAAGGAGGGCGCATGATGCACCACGCACAAATCGCCAGCGCGCTTTCAACACGCCCTTGATGGTGGACCCGGCCAAAGCGCTGGCCTTCCTGTCCGGGCTGGGGCCGCGCATCACTGGACAGGAAATCACTTTCCATGGCCTGGAGGTTGACGGTTTCGATCAAGCTGCAGCCACCCTGCCCGCCCGGGCCTCGCTGTTCGGCAACGATCTCGCCCAGCGCCATCAGCGCAACGGAAGCCAGCCCTATGCGGTGGTGGATGGCATCGCGGTGATCGAAATCGCGGGCACACTTGTGCACCGTGGCGCGTGGATCGGGCAATCGTCGGGCCTGACCTCCTACGAGGGGATCGCCGCCCAGCTGCAGGCGGCGCTGGCCGATCCCGGCGTTCGCGGCATTGCGCTCGACATCGACAGCTTCGGTGGCGAGGTCGCGGGTGCCTTTGATCTGGCAGATCGCATCCGCGCTGCCCGGGCCCAGAAGCCGGTCCAGGCGTTTGTCGCCGAACACGCCCTTTCCGCTGGCTATGTGCTGGCATCCCAGGCCGACCGGATCGTGCTGCCCCGCACCGGTGCGGTCGGCAGCATCGGCGTCGTGGCGCTGCACACAGATATGAGTGGGGCGCTGGATCAGAAGGGCATCGCGGTCACGCTGATCCACGCAGGATCGCACAAGATCGACGCCAATCCGTATCAGCCCCTGCCCGAAGCCATCCACGACCAGATGCAGCGCGAGCTGGAGGTGGTGCGCTTCCTCTTCGCCGAAACCGTCGCCGCCGGTCGTGGTGAACGTTTGACACAGACAGCGGCGCTGGCAACCGAAGCCGCCGTGTTCCGCGGTGCCGATGCGCTGGCCGCCGGTCTGGCCGATGAAGTGGCCGATCCGATCAACGCATTCCGCACCTTCGCCGCCGCACCCCGCGGCACATCTTCCTCCAACAGAAAGGGTCCACAGATGACCACCACGCCCACAGAAACCACGAACCCGGCACCAGTTGCCGCGCCGCCTGCGGCAATGCCTGCCGTCGCGGTCGTACCCGCCACGCCCGAACCGCCGGTGAACGCGGCAGCGACCGTCACCACCACCATGACGGCAGAGGCCATTCGCGCCGAAGCCGCCGAGGTGGCGCAGGTTTGCGCGCAGGCCGCACGGCTGGGCGTAACCATCGACACAGCAGATGCCGTCACACGCGGGCTGAAACCCGAAGCCCTGCGCGCCCGGGTTCTGGCTGACCTTGCGGCCCGCAGCGATGCGGCTGGCATCATCGCCAACGCCCCGGCTGCAGCGGCCAAGGAAAGCCCCATCGTGGCCGCCGCCAAGAAAACCGCGACCGCCGCCAAGCGCTGAACCAGCGCCCCTTCCCAATCCCCCAAACCATGGAGACTGACCAATGCCCGTCCTGACGGAACCGCCCAGCATGGGCGATGTACTCAAATATGAGGTCAACCCAAACTATACCCGCGAGGTGATCACGCTGCTGATCGGCACCAACTACCCCTCCGGTGCCGTCCTTGGTCGCATCACCGCCAGCGGCAAATACACCCTGTCCGCCGCCACCGGCGCAGATGGTGCGCAGGTCGCCGTCGCGGTCCTGCTCTACCCGGTGAACGCCACGTTGGCCGACGCGGTCGGCATCGTGCTGGTCCGTGGCCCTTCCATCGTCTCGCGTGCGGGCTTGGCCTACGAGGGCACCGTCAACGACGCAGCCAAGATCAACGCCAAGATCGCTCAACTCGCCGCCGTCGGCATCATCGCCCGCGACGGCGTCTGATCCCCTTTCATCCCCGGAGCACCCCATGACCCTTGTCCGCAATCCATTTGACGCTGGCGGCTATTCGCTGGCCGAGATGACGCAGGCCATCAACATCCTGCCCAACCTCTACACCCGCCTCGGCCAGATCGGCCTCTTCCGCTTCGAGGGCGTCAGCCAGCGGTCGGTGATTATCGAGCAGTACGAGGGTGTCCTGAACCTGCTGCCGTCGGTCCCACTCGGCGGTCCCTCCACTGTCGGCACCCGCGAGGGGCGGTCGATGCGCAGCTTCGCGCTGCCGTGGATCCCGCATGACGATGTCATTCTGCCGGGCGACATTCAGGGTCAACCCGCGCTGGGCGTCTTCGATGGGGCCGACCCGCTGGTCGAGGTGATGAACCGCAAGCTGCAGCTGATGCGCCGCAAGCATGCGCAGACCCGCGAGTACATGGAAATGAACGCCCTGCGCGGCATCGTGAAGGATGGCGCGGGCACCACCCTCTACAACTACTTCACCGAGTTTGGGCTGGCGCAAATCTCGGTGGATTTCCTTCTGGGCACGGCTGGTACCCTCGTCCAAAGCAAGGTCCGCGAGGTTTTGCGGGCAGTCGAAGACAACCTGCTCGGCGAAAGCATGTCGGATGTGCATGCCCTCGTCAGCCGGGAATTCTTCGACAAGCTGATTGCGCACCCGAAGACCGAAGAAGCCTACAAGTTCTACGCTGCAACCGGCGCGCAGCCCCTGCGCCAGGATGTGCGCCGCAATTTCCCCTTCGCGGGCATTGTGTTCGAGGAATACTCGGGCGCCGTAACCCTCTCGACCAAGGCCACCGAACGGCTGGTCCCGGCAAACGAAGGCATCGCATTTCCCTTGGGCACGATGGACACCTTCACCACATATGGCGGCCCGGCAAACCTGCTGGAGGCGGCGAACACGATGGGCCTTCCGCTCTACGCCCGCCAGCATCTGGACGAAAAGGGCCGCTGGATCGACCTCATGACGGAAGCCTCGATTCTGCCGGTGAACAAGCGGCCGCGCATCGCGATCCGCATCCACACCTCGAACTGACGGCCCCGACATGAACGTCTTCGCCGCCGCCATGGACCGGATCTACGCAAACCCGTCCATGGCGGCGGCGGCTGTCTGGTTCTCGAGCACCACATCAGAGGAACGCCTAATCCGCGTGATCCGCCGTGCTCCGGACCGCATCACCGAATTCGGCGCCGCGCGGTTTGTCAGCGACACCACAGTGGTGGATGTGCGCGTCTCCGACCTGCCTGATCCCCACCCTGGCGATCTGATCGTGATCGGGGCCGACAGCTTCACCATTCAGGGCGAGCCGGTGCGCGACCGCGAGCGCCTGATCTGGTCGCTGGACCTGCGCCCATCATGAAACTGAAGATCGCCTTCGATCCGGACATCGTCGCCCTGATGCAGGCCGAAATCGCCGCCGGTGAAAAAGCAGTGTCCGCCGCCATGCGCGAAGCGGGCACCTCCCTGAAAACCGCCTGGCGCGGCCAGATCACCGGCGCGGGGCTGGGCACCCGGCTGGGCAACTCCATCCGCCTCGCCAGCTTCCCGAAATCCGGCGACAGCCTGAACGCGGCGGCCCTCGTCTGGTCCAACGCCCCGGTCATCATCGGCGCCCATGACACGGGCCCGCTGATCCGGTCCAAGGACGGGTTCTGGCTGGCGATCCCTACCCCCGCAGCCGGAAAAAGCACCAAGGGTGGCCGGATCACTCCCGGAGAATGGGAACGCCGCACCGGGTTGCGACTGCGGTTCATTTACCGCCGCAGAGGGCCGAGCCTGCTGGTTGCCGAGGGGCGGCTGAACTCCAAGGGGCGGGCTGTGGCCTCGAAATCGAAGACCGGGCGCGGCGTGGCAACCGTGCCGATCTTCTTACTGGTGCCGCAGGTCAAGCTGCGCAAGCGCCTGGATCTCGCGCGAGATGCAGAGCGGGCGGTGGACGGCGTACCGGGGATGATCGTGGCGGGGTGGGTGACAAATTTGGACAGGGTCTGACGCTAGCCCGGCGATGTTCGCTTGATGGTTGAATTGCGCATCGCTAGCCTGATTCTAAACCGACAATGGAAGAATTCTCAAAATGATGCGCAGTTTCCTCCTTACCCTGACGACGACGGCACTTATCGCATTTCCTGCCGGTGCTGATCCATCGCAGCAAGAGGTCGACACAGCGCGTTCAGAATGCCGCGATGCGTTTCTTGCGCGGGATGCCGAAGCCTATATGGACGCTGCGGCATCAATGATCGCATGGGGCTCCTTGCAGAACGCGGATTGGTCGAGAGAGGTCGAGCTGTGCCTTGCTTTTGCCGAAGCAATTGAAGGCGCGAGTCTGGACACCGCTCGTGAAAGGGCGGCTGGCCTATCCGATACCGTCGGCCCGGCCTCTGCCCCGTCTGCAGAGGCAGCGGCACCACAAGCAGATGCGCCTGCAGCCGATACGCGGCTCGCAGATTTTCTTTCCCGGATCGAAGCTGATGGGGCGGACGTAGAGGCGATTGTGCGCGAAATCGCGGCGGACACGACCTTTGCGCCACCTCCAAGTGCTGAACGCGATGCGCTTGAGGCGGCAATCAATGAATACGTTCGACCCATTCCCGCCGCACAAGCCGAACGCAATCTTATTGCGTATCAAGCACTGGCCCGGGTGAACGGCGAAAACCAGACCTACATCGACAAGGCCGCCAGTTATGAACAGGCTATTGAAGCAGAACGCGAGCAGCTTCAAAGAACGGCCCGTGCTCTCGAAGGGCGACTGGTGCGCACGACGGCCGAGTTCGACGGTTCCTCTTGGGGACGGCACCCATCGTCCCCGCGCTATCAAGTTATCCGGAACTACGTGACCCTTTATCTGATTGAAGCTGGAACGGGCCAGAAGACGATGGAGCTGTTCTTCAACTACACGTCACGGAATGGCTGGCTTTTCGTCGAAAGCGCCTCGATCAACATTGACGGGGAAACGAACCGAGTGCCGGTTGGTCAATGGTTTCGCGACAATGACACCGAGATTTGGGAATTCGCCAGCATGCGAGGTGACGCCGCCGTGGCGCTTGCCCGCAAAATCGCTGACGCGGATCGCGCAGTCATTCGCTTCAATGGGCAGCAATTCTATGATGATTACGTCGTGTCAGACGGGGACAAGCGTGTCATCCGAGAAATGCTCGCGATGTGGGAAGTGATCTCCGCAGAATAGAATGTGATCGCTCTGCGGCGAAGCATCCCAAGGCGAAACTTTAACCAAAGACTCGGCCAGTCACGGCTGTTCAACAGAATGCTGATGGGCACACGTCAAAGTGGCGTGGGCCCGGCCACTTTGACATCTATGGTATTGTGAGCCATGCCCACCACCCGCGAACTCGTCCTCGCCGCTCTGCATGCGCGGCTTCTTCCACTTGCCGCCCTTGTGCTGCGCGATGAGGTCCTGCCCGAGCGGATCCCAGCGGCAGGGCTGATCATCCTGCGCGAAGGCCAACCAGGTGAGCCGGGAGTCACTCTGTCGCCACTGCGATACCACTACCAGCACCGCGCAGAGTTGGAGGTCGTCGTTCAGGCCGCAAATGGCCGGGCCAGCGCCTTCGACACGCTGATCGCTGCCATCGGCGCAGCGCTGGAAGCCGACCTCACTCTTGGCGGGCTTTGCGACTGGGTCGAACCAGAAGCACCGGCCACTGTTGACCTGCCCATCGAGGGCGCGGCGGCGCTGAAGGCGGCGGTGATCACCGTCGTCTTGCACTATTCCACCACCGGCCCTTTGGCCTGACACCCCCAACATCGAGGAGACCCCCATGGCACGTGCGCAAGGCGCGCGGGCGCAGATGGCGTTTGCGTTTGAGACAGTTTACGGCAGCCCGCCGGTCAGTGGGTTCCGGTTGATGCCCTTCGCCCGGACCACGCTTGGGTCGGAGCAGCCTTTGCTGGAATCCGAACTGCTTGGCTATGGGCGGGATCCCCTCGCCCCGATCAAGGATGCGGTCACGGCCGATGGCGAGGTGGTTGTGCCCATCGACGTCGAGGCGTTCGGGTTCTGGCTGAAGGCGGCGTTTGGCCAGCCCACCACCACTGGAACGACGCCCAAGACCCACACCTTCCAGTCGGGCAACTGGACGCTGCCCAGCATGTCCATCGAGACCGCCATGCCCGAAGTGCCTCGTTTTGCCATGTATTCCGGCTGTGTCCTCGATCAGCTGACCTGGCAGATGCAGCGGTCGGGCCTGCTGACGGCTACCGCCCGCCTCGTCGCCCAAGGCGAAACCATCGCCGCTGCCACAGCCGCAGGCACGCCGACCGCGCTGGGCCTGCAACGCTTCGGTCATTTCAACGGCACGGTGAAACGAAACGGCAGCAGCTTGGGCAATGTGGTCTCCGCCGAGATCACCTATTCGAACAACCTCGACCGCATTGAGACCATCCGCGGTGACGGCCGCATCGATGGCGCCGACCCAGCGATGGCCGCCCTGTCGGGCCGGATCGAAGTGCGGTTTTCCGACACGGCACTCATCACCCAAGCCATCGACGGCACGCCGTGCGAGCTGGAGTTCAACTACAGCCTCGGGGCCAACGCCAGCTTCACCTTCACCGCGCACGCCGTCTATCTGCCCCGCCCACGCATCGAGATCGCGGGGCCCCAGGGCGTGCAGGCGACTTTCGACTGGATGGCCGCCAAGGCCACCAGCCCCGCCCGCATGTGCACCGCCGTCCTCATCAACACCCTCGCAGGATACTGACCATGATCCGACTGAACCTGACCGCCACGCCAGAATGGCTGGACCTTGCCCCCGGCCCGCGCTTGATGGTGGGGCCGCTGACCACCGCATTGATGGTTTCAGCGCGCGCCGATCCGGCTATCGAGGCCCTTCCGGAGGGTGCGACGCAGGAAGCGCTGGCCCTCGCCATGGCCAAGGCTGTGGCAAGGCGTGCTGTGCTGGATTGGGAGGGCGTCGGCGACGCCATGGGCACAATTGTGCCCGTTACCCCCGAAGGCATCGACGCCCTGTTGGAAATCTGGCCCGTCTTCGAGGCATTCCAGACCATGTACGTCGCCAAGGGCCTGATCCTGGACGCAGAAAAAAACGTCTCCGCGCCCTCGCCGAGTGGTCCTTCGGTGGGGGTGATCGGTATTGCGCCGCCTGTGAAGCGCTCTGCCCGGACTGCCCCGCAATACTGAACCGCCCTCAGACGCAGGACGGCTGGCAGGTCTGGGATCTGGTCGGACGCCTCGGCGGCCAGTTGCGCGTGATCCCCAGCGCAGTGCTGGGCTGGGATATGGGCGCGGCCCTCGCGCTGGCTCAGGCGCTGGGCATCGACACCCTGATCACCGCCGAACTCCTGCCCGAGATCGAGGCGGTGATGGTGCGCAAGCTGAACGAACAGATGGAAGGAGGCCGCGATGGCTGAGAAACGGGTGTCCGTCCGCCTCGTGGCGGAGGGCGGCCGCCAGGTGCGCGCCGAGTTGGAAGGCATCGGCGATGCTGGCGCGCGGGGGTTTGGTCGCCTGTCGACCGAGATGGAACTGGCCAACACCCGGCTGGCCAGCTTCGCCCGCAAGGCTGTGATTGCGCTGGCGGCGGTGACGGTTGCGGCGGCGGCTGCTGGCGTGGCGATGGTGCGGTCGGGATTGGAAACCATCGGCGCGCAGGCAGACATGGCCGCGTCGTTGAAAACTACGGTCGAAAGCCTGCAGGTGCTGACATGGGCTGGCGAGCTGGCGGGCGTTTCGATGGGTGAGATCGAGCAGGCCACCAAGAAACTGACCACGCGGTTGTCGGAAGCCGCCGCAGGATCGGGTATGGCGGTTGGCGCATTGCAGCGTCTGAACCTGACCGCTTCTGAACTTCAGGCCCTCCCGCTCGACCAGCGTATCGCCGCCATTCAGGAGGCGCTGAACCGGTTTGTGCCCGAGGCTGAGCGTGCTGCCGTGGCGTCTGACCTTTTCGGCGACAAGGCGGCGCTGGCGTTTCTGCGGATTGACCCGGCGACTTTGCGCGAGGCAGCGCAGGATGTTCGTGACTTCGGTGTGGCTGTCAGCGCGGCCGATGCTGCCCAGATCGAACGGACGGGTGATGCCATCGCCAAACTCAGCCTGATCTGGCTGGGGCTGACCAACCGCCTGACGGCCGCCGTCGCCCCGGCGCTGGAAACCATCGCCAATACGCTGGCCGACATGGCACGCAGCACCGGGCCGATTGGCATCGCGATCAACGCCCTCTTCGACAACATCGGTCGCCTGACCACCTATGCGGCCACTTTCGCCACGCTGATGGCGGGGCGCTGGGTGGCGGGGCTGGCCGCCGCAGCCTTGTCGGTGCGCGGCCTTGCCACCGGCCTCGTCATCCTGCGCGGGGCGCTGATCCGCACCGGCATCGGCGCTTTGATCGTCGGCGCAGGCGAGTTGGTGTTCCAGTTCACCCGGCTCGTCGCGGCTGCTGGCGGGTTTGGCGCGGCGATTGGCCTTCTGAAGGATCTGGCGCTCGAGGTTTGGGACCGCATTGGCCTTGGCGCGGCCTCGGCCTGGTCGAAAATCGAGGCCAGCTGGGCGGGGCTGGAGGCCACGATCTACGGCGCGATGCAGTCGTCCGTTGAGGCGGTGACCAGCTTCGGCAATTCGGCGGCGGGCATCTTCAAGGGTGCCTATGAAGCCGTGAAGGCGATCTGGGGCCAGCTGCCCGGTGCAATCGGGGATTTCGCCTTCCAGGCCGCGAACGGGCTGATCGGCGGCGTCGAGGCCATGCTGAATGGCGTTGTGACCCGGATCAACAATTTCATCAATGGCTTGAACGCCGCGCTGGACCTTCTGCCCGATTGGGCTGTCGGCGAAGGCGGCGTGCGCATCGGCACGCTCGATCCCGTGGCGCTGGGCCGGATCGACAATCCCTTTGCCGGACCGGCCGCTGCGGCCGGGACCGCCGCTGCCGAAGCCTTCTCGGCAGCAATGGCGCAGACCTATGTGACGACGCCCGATCTGGGGCTGACCGGGATGGCGGAAGAAGCCACCGCCCGGGCCGAAGCCTATCGCGAGGCTTCCGGCATGCTGGCCGATGCCGCCGCCCGTCCGATGCAAAGTTGGCAGGCGCTGAAGGACGCCGTCGCCGGGGTCGGAACCGAAGGCGAAGCTGCACTGGAAGGGGCAGCCGATGCCGCAGACCGGCTGGACGAGTCAATGACCGAAGCCGGGCGCGCAGCCAGTGGCGCCGAAGCAGCTGCTGCGGCCGGGGCCGAAGCTGCCAAGACCGGATGGGAGGCGGCCGTAGCGACGCTCGCCGACTATGCCGCCAAGGGCCGCGACATTGGGGGCGATATCGGCAATGCGCTGGTCTCTGCCTTCACCTCGGCAGAGAACGCCGTCAGTGAGTTCGTCAAAACTGGCAAGCTGGATTTCCGCGACCTCGTGACCTCAATGATCGCGGATCTCGCGAAACTGGCGGCGCGGCGCTTCATCCTCGGCCCCATCGCCAATGCGCTGTCGGGCGCGCTGGGCGGTGCAGGTGGCATCTTCGCCAACATCCTGCACGCCGGTGGCACGGTCGGATCATCAGGCCCGGGCCGCATGGTCCCAGCTATGGCTTTTGCCGGTGCCCCGCGCATGCATGCGGGCGGTTGGGCCGGGATCAAACCCGACGAGGTTCCGGCCATCTTGCAGCGGGGCGAACGCGTTCTGTCGCGTCGCGAGGCGGCGGGATATGGCCAAGGGCAGTCCTCCGCGCCTGCAGTGAATGTGACGATCAACGCCCGTGACGCCGAAAGCTTCCGGCAATCGCGAACGCAGGTCGCCGCCGATATCGCCCGCGCCGTGTCGCTGGGTCGGAGGGGCATGTGAGTGCGACCCCGCAAGTGGGAACCGGTTGCGGGGACCAGAGCACGAACAACGGAGAATATTGATGGCTTTCCATGAAGTACGCTTCCCCGACAATATCAGCCGCGGGGCACGTGGCGGGCCGGAACGGCGAACCCAGATCGTGGAGCTTGCGAGCGGCGACGAGGAACGTAATGCCAGCTGGGCCAACTCGCGCCGCCGGTATGATGTCGCCTATGGCATCCGGCGCGCCGATGATCTGGCTGCAGTGGTAGCCTTCTTCGAGGCGCGGAACGGTCGCCTGCACGGCTTTCGTTACAAGGACTGGGGCGACTACAAATCCGCCCTGCCGTCGCAGGCGATCACCGCGACCGACCAGCAGATCGGCACCGGGACCGGAAGCCTGCAAACCTTCCAGCTGGCCAAACGCTACACCTCCGGCGCGCAAACGTGGGTGCGGACCATCACCAAACCGGTGGCCGGGACCGTCCGCGCCGCGCTGGGCATGGTTGAGCAGATGTCGGGCTGGACACTGGACAGCACCACCGGCGTCATCACCTTCACCGCCGCCCCTGCGGGTGGCGTCGTCGTCCGCGCTGGCTTCGAATTCGATGTGCCGGTGCGCTTCGACAGCGACACGCTGGATGTTACCCTCGATTTTGAACGGCTCGGCTCGATCACCTCGATCCCGCTTCTGGAAATCCGCAGATGAAAAACCTCTCGCCTGCACTGCAGGCCCACCTTGATGATGGCACCACAACCTTGGCCTGGTGCTGGCGGATCAGCCGCGCCGACGGCATTGCGCTGGGCTTCACTGATCATGATAGCGCCCTCATTTTCGATGGCACGGACTTTGAGCCGGAGAGCGGGTTCGCCGCCTCGGAAATCCGCGCTGGCTCCGATCTCGCCGTTGATGCACAGGATGCGACCGGCGTGTTGACCTCCGACCGCATCACGGAAACCGACATTCTCGACGGGCGCTGGGACAATGCGGCGGTCGAGCTGTGGCGGGTGAACTGGGCCGACACCAGCCAGCGCGTGCTGCTGCGCCGGGGTGCGGTCGGGCAAATCCGGCGCGGGCGCATGGCTTTTGTCGCCGAGGTTCGCAGCCTCGCGCATGTGCTGGGCCAGACCGTGGGGCGGACGTTTCAGGCGGGGTGCGACGCCCGCTTGGGCGATGCGCGCTGCGGCATCGATCTGGAAAACTCCATCTACAAGGGCACGGGTGTCGTAACCGATCTCTTGCGCGACCGGGCCTTCATGGCGACGGGCTTGGCCGGATTTGACGCGGGCTGGTTCACCTCCGGCACCCTGACCTGGACGAGCGGCGCGAATGCGGGGCGGATAACCGAGGTGCTGTCCCATGGCTTGGCCGATGCCATCGCCACAATGACCTTGCTGGAATCTCCAGTTCTGCCCATCGCCGAGGGCGACAGCTTCACCGCGCGAGCGGGCTGCGACAAGCGCATCGCGACCTGCGGTGCCAAGTTCGCAAATGTCGCCAGTTTCCGGGGGTTCCCGAACATTCCGGGGCAGGATGCGGTGTTGCGTTATGCCAGCCAGGACGGCGGCCATGAAGGAATTGTGCTGTGATTTGCGCCGATCCTGCATTGGTTGTTGCAACCGCCCGCAGCTGGCTCGGCACACCCTACCACGATCAGGCCAGTCTGCGCGGCGTCGGCTGTGACTGTCTGGGCCTCGCGCGCGGCGTATGGCGCGAGGTGGTCGGGGATGAGCCATTCCCGATCCCACCCTACAGCCGGGATTGGGGTGAAACCGGGCCGAGAGAGGTGCTGGCCGAGGGCGCGCGGGCGATGATGCCGGAAATCGCCCCGTTCGAGGCCGGACCCGGCGCGCTGGTTCTGTTCCGCATGGCCCCGCGCGCCATCGCCAAGCATGTCGGCATCCTGACTGCGGCTGACCGTTTCATCCACGCCTATGAAAGGCTCGGTGTGGTCGAGGAAGTCCTGACTCCGGCATGGGCGCGAAAGATCGCCTTCGCCTTCCTGTTTCCGCACCCCAGCAACATCTGAGATTTTCATCCATGGCAACTTTGGTTCTCGGTGCCGTCGGCTCCGCGATTGGCGGCGCATTTGGCGGGGCCATCCTCGGCTTTTCCGGTGCGGCCATCGGCGGCTTCATCGGATCAACCATCGGGTCGGTGGTCGACAACTGGATCGTGTCGTCCCTCGCCCCGGCCCAACGGATCGAGGGCGCGCGGCTGGACAGCTTGCGCATCACCTCTTCGACCGAAGGTGCCGTGATCCCGCGCCTCTTCGGCCGTATGCGCATCGGCGGCAACATCATCTGGGCCACCGATTTCCGCGAGGAAGTGAACACCACGCGTCAGGGCGGCGGCAAGGGCAGCGGGCCGAAGGTCACGACCACCGAATATCTGTATTACGCCAGCTTTGCAGTGGCGCTGTGTGAGGGCGAGATCACTGGCATTGGCCGGGTCTGGGCGGACGGCAAGGCCATGGATATGACCGGCGTGACCTGGCGCTGGTATCCGGGCGATGAGGCGCAAAGCCCCGATCCATTCATCTCGGCCAAGATGGGCGCAGCCAACACGCCAGCCTATCGCGGCACCGCCTATGTCGTCTTTGAGGAGTTGAACCTCAGCGCCTTCGGCAACCGCCTGCCCCAGATCAGCTTCGAAGTGTTCCGGCCCCTCGCGGATCCGGACACCGCCGAGGGTCTGGTGAAGGCCGTGTCGATGATCCCGGCCTCGGGCGAGTTCACCTATGCGACCGCCCCGGTCAAGAAGAGCACAGGTTCTGGCGGCGCGACCGTCGCCGAAAACCTGAATGCCATCACCGACACCGCTGACATCGTGGTAGCGCTGGACCGGCTGCAGTCGCTGGCCCCTGCCGTGGAAAGCGTCAGCCTTGTCGTGGCATGGTTCGGCGATGATCTGCGAGCGGGGAACTGCAAGGTGCGTCCGGGCGTCGAGGTTGCGGCCAAGACTACGACGCCCTCGCTTTGGGTCGTGAATGGCGTCGCACGCGCCGATGCCTTCCTCGTCAGCCGCGACGCCGAGGACCGCCCGGTCTATGGCGGCACGCCTGCCGACTTCGCGGTGGTGCAGGCGATCCAAGAGATGAAAGCGCGGGGCCTGCGCGTCACGTTCTATCCCTTCATCCTGATGGACGTGCCGCCCGGCAACACCAAGCCAAACCCCTACAGCGCCAATGCCGCGACCTCGGGCCAGCCCACATTCCCGTGGCGCGGGCGCATCACCTGTTCCCCTGCGGCAGGTTTCGCTGGGACTGTCGACAAGACCGCCACCGCTGCCACTCAGGTTGCAGCCCTTTTCGGGACGGCGACACCCGCCAGCTTCAGCGTGTCGGGCACCACTGTCAGCTGGACCGGCCCGGTCGGCGAATGGTCGCTGCGCCGGATGATCCTGCACTATGCGCATCTCTGCAAAGCCGCCGGGGGCGTCGATGCCTTCCTGATCGGTTCGGAAATGCCCGGCCTGACCACTATACGCTCTGGTGCCAGCACCTACCCTGCCGTTGCCGCTTACAAGTCCCTCGCCACGGCCGTCCGGACCATCCTCGGCGCTGGGCCCAAGATCGGCTATGCCGCCGACTGGTCGGAATACTTCGGCCACCATCCCAGCGATGGCAGCGGCGATGTGTATTTCCACCTCGATCCCCTGTGGTCAGACGCCAACATCGATTTCGTCGGCATCGATAACTACATGCCACTGTCGGATTGGCGCGATGGTTTCGATCATGCCGATGCGGCGCTGGTCCCGGCGATCTATGACCGGGCCTATCTGCAATCCAACATCACCGGTGGCGAGGGGTTCGACTGGTTCTATGCCGACGCCGTTGATCGAACTGCGCAGAACCGGACGCCGATCACGGACGGCGCGGCGGCAAAACCATGGGTCTTCCGCTTCAAGGATCTGCGCGCCTGGTGGCAAAATCCGCATTTCAACCGACCGGGCGGGGTGGAGAGCGGCACGCAGACGGCATGGTTGCCGCAGTCGAAACCGATCTGGTTCACCGAACTAGGGTGCCCGGCCATTGATCGCGGGACCAACCAGCCGAACGTGTTCTTCGATCCGAAATCCTCGGAAAGCTTCACGCCCTACTTTTCGCGGGGATGGAGGGACGATGCGATCCAGCGGGCCTATCTCGAGGCGACCTATCTGTTCTGGGGTGCTTCGGCGAACAACCCGACATCGTCTGTGTATGGCGCGCGCATGGTGCACGTCCCCGAATGCGCAGCCTGGACCTGGGATGCACGCCCCTATCCGTTTTTCCCCGAGCTGACCGATGTCTGGACTGACGGCCCGAACTGGCGTCTGGGGCACTGGCTCACAGGGCGGCTGGGTGCAGTATCTCTGGCGGCGCTGGTGCGGCACCTTTGCCTGTGCGCAGGAATGCCGGAGGAACTGATCGACGTCTCCGGCCTCTGGGGCGCGGTTGAGGGCTATGTGATCTCTGCGCTGGAAGCCCCGCGCGCGTCGATTTCCACGCTGGCGCGACATTTCGGGTTCGATGCCGTGGAGAGCGAAGGGCGGATCAAGTTCCTGATGCGCGGCCGCATTGCCGGTCTGACCATCACGCCCGACCGCATGATCGCGCCCGCCTCGGCGCAGGGCGACGTGATGGAACTGACGCGCGCGCAGGAAACAGAACTGCCCCAAGCCCTGAAATGGCAGGTCGCCCGTGCCGACGAGGACTATGACGCAGCCCAAGTTGAAGCGCGGCGCATCACCGTCGATACAACCCGGATCGCCTCGGAAAGCTTTCCGATGGCGATCCCGCCTGAGGAGGCCGAGCGCCGCTGCCGCCGCGCGCTAATGGAGGCGTGGGTGGGCCGTGAAAGTGCTGTGTTCCGCCTGCCCCCGTCCCGGCTGGCGCTGGACCCGTGCGATGTAATCCTGCTTGACCACGACGGTCGCCTCACGGAACTGCGGCTGGTGTCTATTGCCGACTCTGACCTGCGCAGCGTCGATGCTGTGCGTCAGGATCGGGCTGTCTATGATCTGCCGCCCGGCGAGCCTCGACCTGCATCTTTGTCGACGCCCACCGTCTTCGGCGCGCCGGATGTGATCCTGCTGGACCTGCCGCAGCTGCGCGAGGACCAGCTCGCGCACCGCCCGATGGTTGCAGCCCATGCCAAGCCGTGGCCGGGCGAGATCGCGGTTTACCGCAGCGCCGCGATGGACGGTTTTGCCCTGCTGACCACCTTCATCTCGCGGGCGCGCATTGCCGTCCTGGCTGCGGATTTCTTTACGGGGCCGGTGTCGCGCTTCGATCTGGGTAATGCGCTGGTGGTCGATCTGTTCTCGGGCACGCTGGAGAGCGTCACGGACATCACCTTGCTGGGCGGAGCGAACGCGCTGGCCGTGGAAACCGGCGCTGGGCAGTGGGAGATCGTCCAGGCGGGCGCAGCAGAGCTGATCGCGCCGGGGCGGTACAGACTGACCCGCCTGCTGCGAGGCCAGCGTGGCACCGAGGGGGCCATGATCAGCATGGTGCCGACTGGCGCGCGGGTGGTGGTGCTGGATACGGCGGTGGCCCAATTGCCTATCAGCGAGGCCGATCTCGGCTTGCCATGGAACTGGCGCATCGGCCCGGCTTCCAAGCCAGTCAGCGACGAGACGTTTGTTGCCGCGAGCTTTACGCCCGATGGCGCTGGGCTGCGGCCTTTCTCTGTCGCCCATGTCGAGCAGCCGTGGCGCACCGCTCGCAGCCCCGGCGATCTCACGATCCGCTGGACGCGTCGGTCGCGGTCGCTAGCGGCTGATACCTGGGGCGCGGGTGACGTGCCCTTGGCCGAGGACAGTGAAGCCTATGAGGTGGAAATCCGTGATGGCGGGACAATCAAGCGCACGCTCACCACCACAACAACCAGCGTTCTTTATGCGGCCGCGCAGCAGAACGCCGATTGGGGCGCAGCCCTCGGCCCCAGCCAATCCCTTTCGATCCGCATCTACCAGCTCTCGGCTCTGATCGGCCGGGGCGCTGCGCGATCCGTCACACTCAGCTTCTGAAAGCGCATCCATGTCCGACATCACCACCCACCTCCTGCTGCCTTACATCTTGGCATCGCAGGCGCAAAAGCATGTCACCCATAACGAGGCGCTGCGGCTGCTGGACGCGATGGTTCAGCTGTCGGTGCTTGACCGTACACGCACCGCACCGCCCGCCAGCCCCGTCGACGGCGACCGGCACATCGTGGCATCCGGAGCGACTGGCCTTTGGGCTGGCTGGGATATGAACGTCGCCTTCTGGGTCGACGGCGTCTGGATGCGGCTGGTGCCGCGCCCGGGTTGGCTGGCATGGATCGCGGCGGAACAGACCGTTGTCGTCTGGAATGGGTCGGCCTGGGATCTGGTCGGCGAACCTGTCGACGTGTCAGACGCCATATTCAGCCTGGTGAACGACGCCGATCCGACCAAGAAGGCGCTGTTCTCGCTGTCAGGCATCACGACCGGCACCACCCGCACTTTTACCCTGCCGAACACATCCTCGGAACTGGCAATTCTTGCGGGCACGCAGACCTTCTCCGGCAACAAGACCTTCTCCGGCTCCCTGACAGCTTCGGGCGCAGTCTCCTTCACCGGCACCCTGACCGCCTCGAGGACCGTTACGGTTTCGGCGGCGGCGGCCTCGATCGGCACCGCCATCACGGCGGCGACCTATGGGATGGGCACCGGGATCAACCCGACCGGCGTCACCAAGACTCTGAACCTCGGCACCGGCGGTGCGTCTGGATCTACCACGGTCGTCAACATCGGCTCGGCCACGGCAGGCGCAGGCGGCACCACGGTGGTGAACACGCCCACGGTGACCTTCGCCAATGCTGTGACGCAGGTCGGCATGCCACAGGCGAACCTCGCCGCACAACTGCTCGGGCTGGGTGGGGCGACTGCCGACAGTTTCAACCGCCTGTCGATGAACACCCCTGCGGTATTGCTGAACAACGCAGGCGCGGGGATCGAGGCGACCGTCAACAAGGCAGCCGCCGGAAACGATGCGGCCTTCGCCTTCAAGACCGGGTTCTCGGTTCGGGCACTGATCGGCCTTCTGGGCAACGACAACTTCAGCTTTAAGGTCAGCCCTAACGGCTCCAGCTTCTTCGATACCATTGTGGTCGATCGAACCAATGGCCAGGTCGAGCTGCCGCAGCCAACAGTGCTGCCGGGGCTGAACGCCGCACCCGCCCCACCTCCCTCCGGCAAGACTTCGGTCTATGCGCGCAATCGCGCCGGGGCGCCGTGGATCGATGTGATGCGCCCCTCGGGCCGGGACTTTCCGCTGCAGCCGCATTTCGGGGTCAACCGAATTGCCAACTGGTCGCCGTCGATCACGACCACGATCACCACCGAAGGTCTGCCGATCACCAACGTCGGCACCGTCTCACATCCGATGCTCGCGGCCACCAACCTTGCCGCCAGCATGCGGCGCTGGCGTCTGACCTCGGCTGCCGTCGTGGATTCAGTGGCCGAACAACGCTCGGCCGGGTGGGCCTGCTGGCGAGGCAACGCCGCAGGGCTTGGCGGCTGGACCTTTGTTACACGCCTTTCGCTGACGACCTTGCAAGCCACCGGCATGGGCTTCTTCGGCCTCTACGGTTCCATCGCAGCGTTGGCTACGACGCTGACGCTGGCGACAGTGATCAACGCAGTCGGCATCGGCTTCCAGCGCGGCACCCATGCCAACTGGCAGCTGGTCACCAATGACGGCACCGGCGCGCCGACCCTGACCGACATGGGCGCACCATTTGCCATCGCGCTCGGCGGCGTGCTGACCCTGTTCATCGCGGCCCCTCCGAATGGCAGTTCCGTGTGGGTGCGGGCGGTGAACGAAGTCACGGGCGCGGTCTTTGAGCAAGAGATCACCGCCGACCTGCCCGCCAACACGCAATTCCTGTCGCCGCGCTTCTACCTGAACACTGGCGCGACAGCCGCCGCCGTCGCTTACGACTGCGCGGGCCTCTATCTTGAGACCGACTATTGAAAGGACCATCATGACAGAACGCACCACCATCCTGCAGGAGGTCGGTCAGGCCTTCCGCGAACATGGGCTCACGGCGGCCATCACTGCCCTCTTTGGCGGAAGCCTTGCCATCGCCGCATCTGTCACGCGCAAGGCGTTCACGAACGAGGCCATGCTGGAACGGCTGGAACGCGAGTTGCTGGCCGAGCGCGAGCGCATCGACAAGCAGCGCGCCGAGGACCGCAAGGCCGATGCCGACCGACTGGAGCGCATCGAGACCGATATTCGGGCCATGCGCGATCTGATGTTCGAAGCCTTCCAGCGCAGCCGCACCGACTGAACGAAGACCACATCACCGTGTCGAGCCACCCCACCCGCCCCTGAGGCGGGTTTTTTGTTGCCCGACGCCGGGCAAAAGGAGCGTTTCCATGTCCACAGACCAGAACGACGCCATCCGCCTGATTCAGAGCGGGTTGGACAAACTTGGCCACAGCCCGGGTGCCATCGACGGCAAATGGGGTGTCCGCACCGCACGCGCGGTCCGTCAGTTGATCGCGGCAAACGGTCGCCCGGCAGCGCAGTCGCCACAGGGCCCACTTCCGTGGATCACCGAAGCGAAAACGGCGTTAGGCCGCAACGAAGCGCGTGACCGCAGCTGGTTGATGGACTGGCTGAAGCGTGACGGCCGCACCTTGGGCGATCCCAGCAAGAACCCCTGGTGCGGCGACTTCGTGGAAACCTGTATCCGCATGGGCTTGCCGGATGAACCGCTGCTCGGCGCGCTGGGCACCAATCCCTATTGGGCCCGCAACTGGCTGCTATTCGGTCAAGACACGAAGCCCATCACCGGCGCCGTACTGATCTTCGAACGCGGTTCTGGCGGCCATGTCGGTTTCGCGGTCGGCCAGGACGACACGCATTTCTACGTGCTGGGCGGCAATCAGTCCGACGCCGTCACCATCGCCCGCATCGCCAAGTCACGCCTCCTCGGTGCGCGCTGGCCCGCGGCCTATCCCCCTCGCCCCCAACGTCTGCCGACCATGAAGCCCGGCGAATTCCTCGCAACCACCAATGAAATCTGAACTGGAGAACACCATGCTGAAACCTGCAATCCTCGCCCTCATCCGCCAGATCCTGACCGTCGCGGGCACTGCACTTGTCGCCAAGGGCTATGTCCAGGCATCCGATATCGAACCAGTCATCGGCGCGTTGCTGACCATCGGGTCGGTGGTGTGGTCGGTGGCGGACAAGCGAAACCGATAGGCATCAGGGGCTTGGCCCGTCCGTTTCGTCACCTTCGGCGCTTTGCTGGGGAACCGCGCCCGCTCTGCTCGCGGGGCAGTTGCGCTTTCCCGAGGCAAGTTGGGAAGCGCACACAGCCCAGAAAGGTGCTGTGCGGGCCAGTGCGTTCGACAAGCCAACCATCAGCGCATTCCGGGCAACTGGGGTGCACTTTTCCGCAGCTGCACTTGGCTTGCGGTGCACCCTTCGCACGACGCGGCAGGGCTGCACCGCATTCCGAACAAGCTGGCAGGAAATTGCCGCAGTGCTCGGAATGCTCGCAGCGATACCAAGTCCGGCCGTCCTGGCCTTGCACGCTTAGCAGGCGGCCATCGCACTCGCCACATTCGTGGACGTCCTGATCGGGCCCGGGCGGCTGGACAATCCCATAGGCGGGGTCCTTAACAAGCTCGGTGACAAAGGCCGACGGGCGAGCATTCGATGCGATGATTGTCAGGGTATGCCGCGCACGCGTCATCGCGACATACATCACGCGTCGTTCCTCGGCATTCTGGAACGTCTCCTCGTCGGGCGAGACCAAGCCCAACAGCGGATCGTCCACGATCTCGGAGGGTAAACCCACCCGTCCACTGTCGGCGTTCAACAGAACCACGTGATCTGCTTCCAACCCTTTTGATGCGTGGATGGTTTTGAAACTGAATGTCAGACGCGGGAACCGTCGCCGCAGATCCTGCAGGTCAGGCTCCAGATATCGATACCGGGCCAGCAGCAGCACACTTGCAGTTTTACCAGCCGCATCGGACTTACACGACAGTGCAGCAAGCACATCCGAAAGTGCCTTTTCGCCCTCGTTCTTTGCCGCCATCACGATCCTGATGGCCGGTTCTGTAGCCGTCCCGGCCGGGACGATCTGCTTTTGTATCTGGACCGGGTTCCGCAGCACAAAGGTTCGGGCGGCAAAGGCAATCTGGTCGACGGACCGGAAGGTGCGGCCAAGATCGACCGCTCTGTGCACGCCCGCCTCGCCATCGAAGCTGCCGCCGAACTCCCGACCGAAATGGCGCATCAGATGGATGTCGGACCCGGCAAAGCGGAAGATCGACTGCCAGTCATCGCCAACGGCAAAGACGCGCACATCCGGATGCTGCGCTTTGAGAGCCTTCACCAGCCGGGCCCGGCTTTGCGAAATGTCCTGGAACTCATCGACGAGGATGTGGCGGAAGGGGCTGGCATAGCGTCCAGTCTCGGTATAGCGCGCCGCGCGCAGGATCATGTCCTCGAAGTCGATCCGGCCCCCGAGGCGTTTTTGGTATTCCTCGAAGACCGGCGCGAACACATCGAGAAATGCCTTTGCCCGCTTGCCCAGCTTCATCCGGTCGGACTTGGTCTCACAATCCTCAAGACTGTAGCCGCCACTCTTGAACTTGCGCAGGAATGTCCCGAGCAGCTTCGAGAAGTCATCGACCTGCTTCAAATCGACGATGCGGTCATAGATCGTGTCGGCCGGGCGCGGTTTGAGGGTGACATGCGGCGCCAGCTTTTCCGCGAGCCCGGTCAACAGCCGTCCTTCCTGCCGTTCATAGCTGAAGGTTTCGATCAGGGTCGTCTCATGCTCGGCATGGACCTGGCGCTTCCATTCCATGCTGGCCAGATATTCGTCGCGGTTGATGAAGGGCGCCGTAAACAGCTTTTCGCTGCCATCTGCCATCTTCTGACGGCGCACCCCGAAATGCTCGATATAGATGCCGCTTTTGGTCAGCCGGAAATCCGGCTGATAGTCTCGCCTGCCCGTTTCGGGGATCTTGTGCTCATAGACCGGTTCGTATTCGTATTCGACGCCGTTTTCATAAAGCCAGTTGGCGATCTGCAACTCTTCGTAACTCTTGACCTTCTCGCCCTGCAGGGTGCGCAGGTCCTGCGCCTCCATATGGGTGTAGAACTCGTGCTTGGTCTTGAAGTCCCATTCGGTTTTCGGCTCGACCAGAAAATGCGCAAAGAACTGGATGATCGCCTTCGACACCTCTGACAGCGAATGCACCAGGTCCTTCAGGATCTGCTTGATCAGGTTGGTGAAGGCCAAGTCGTCAGTGGCATGGTCGGCAAGCGCGGGTTTTGACCCCTCCACGATGCCGATGATGTCATAGGCTAGCGCGTGGAAGGTCCGCGCCACAATCGGCACCCCGGATCGCGCCTCGACGCGTTCCGACATTTCTGCCGCCGCGTTCTTGGCGAACGCCAACAGCAGAATTTCTTCCGGTTTCCTGATCCCGGCTTTGACCAGATAGGCCGCCTTGGCAGTGATCACGCTGGTCTTACCCGACCCGGCACCGGCCAGCACAAGGGTCGCGTCTTCATCCACCACGACGGAAAGGCGCTGTTCAGCCGTCAGCGGTTTGCTTTCGATGGTGTCGAAGAACTCCTTCCAGCGATCCAGTTCAGCGGCAACAAAGACCGATATTGCATTTGCCCGCGCGGCCCGGGGATCGGCGACGAACTTGCGTACAAGGGCCACGCGCTCTGCTCTATCCGTCCCGATTGCCTCGGACCTCAGCTTCGAGAGCAGCGTGGCATCCAGGGACCGCGCATCCTGAAGAACCGGCGCCAAACTGCAGGCCGCAGGATATCGGCCCGGTCGCGCCAAGCCGGAGACAGCTGCATAAAGCCGGTCGAACCGATGCGCTTCGCGGTCAAAAGCACCCGTGTTGAAGCTGATCCACGCGGCTTTGACGCTGTCCGCGAATGCGCGCGCATCGGCATGACCGGCACCGCGCAGGATGACATCGCTTTGCCCGGACGATTGCACTGACAGCGTCGTTCCAAGTGCACCCTTCCGAAGGGCTGGTGCATCGCCAATATCCGCCAACGACACTGACGCGGGCATGCTCCGTCCGGTGACCAGAAGATGATCGCCCTGCAACTCAATGGCGCGCGCTGTCGTGCCAAAGGGGTTCACGAGAAGTCCGAACAGTGGTCTTTGTTGCAACCGAATCAATAGCATGTGCCCTGTAACCCATCCAAGGCAGCTTGCGCTTTGGTCCCTTGCGTCCGCAACCATGTTCGCTCGGCACAAAAGCGGGGACTCTGACTGTGTGGAAACTTGCGCGCGTCTTCACTATTGCTTATCTTGAAGACACAAACCGGAGGCCGCAATGTCCCAGACAACAACGATGACTGTCCGCATCAGCGGCGCGCTGAGCGAGTTCGTGGCTTCGAACGTCGGTGAGAACGGGTCCTACGAGAATATCAGCGAATACGTCCGCGACCTTATCAGGCGCGACAAGGAGCGTGCAGAGCAGGAAGCGTTCGACCGGCTGAAAGCGGAACTGACACGCGCATTTGCGGCACCGGAGGAGAGTTATCGCCCGCTGACCGCCGCCGAGGTGATCGCCCGGAACCGGGGCTGAGATCATGGCCGTCCGCGTCCAGGAGGCCGCATCCCTGCGGCTTGACGAGATCTACCGGTACACGCTCGACCGTTGGGGCGCCGAGCAGGCGGATCGCTACATCACCGATCTGTTTACAGCGTTTGGCAAGATTGAGGTGCACGGCGTAGCGTCGCGGCCGATCCCGGCAGAGTTCGCCATCGACGGCTTCTACTTCCGGCACCAGCATCATTTCGTGTACTGGCGGCGGCTGTCGAACGGCGACATCGGCATCGTGACGATCCTGCACGAGCGGATGCACCAGATGGATCGTTTCCGGGACGACCTGCCAGACTGATCTTGGCCCGCGCAGGGGGGCCTCGTAAAACGTTGACCAGGTGTTGACAAGAATCTGCAACGACAAAAGCCGAGCGAAACGCTCGGCTTTGAAGTCTTTGATAAGACTGGCTATTTTGGTTGCGGGGACAGGATTTGAACCTGTGACCTTCAGGTTATGAGGCCCACACCTGCGCTCCAAATAGTCACATGATTTCAGTTTGTTAGCCGATTTTCAGCATCGCAACGTCAGCGTCGTGTCGCACGGAACCGTCGCAAATCAATGGGAAAAGGCGCTTAAATACTGTGCCCGCACTCAAGATCGCAACTCGGGGTCTTCAATCAATGTTGAACATCTCAATTCATTCCGCATAAACCGCTTCGGCAATGTCATTTAGCGGCCCAACTTCGACAAAGAATGGGCTCAAATCTCCAAAATGCGGCGCCATTGGACGGAGAACGCTCCTGTGCTCCTTCTGGTATGAGTACGAAAAGTGTTTCCAGAACTCTTGGTTGTTGTTTCTGGGAATATCATTATACGGATCATAGTAGTATACTTCGCCTTCTATGAACTGCCATGTTGGAAACTGATTCAGCATCGCCTTTTTTAGGCGTTTCGCGAGTTCCGCCCTGTTCTTTACGATCAAAGCAGCGTCCGCTTCAAAATCCGTTGGCATTCTCCGATCTATCTCTTTGCAGGTAGAGAAGAGATAGTAATCATCAATCATGAACTCTAAGGGGATAAACCCGTTCTGAATCTTCATTTTCATACCCTGCGCCTCAACGGTCTCCCCTCCCTTCAAAAGATCGGAAAGCGCCTTTAACTTATAAGGCCTTGCAGTCTCAAGGTCCTTAATTGCCTTGATGTAACTACCTTTAGAATATTCACTTGCAGGAGATATCCGAAATCTACCGAAATCGAGCATTTCACGGACATATTTTCTCTTTGAGTATTTGACGACCCACTTTCCGGGAATATGCTCCCGATCGCCAAACATCCGGCAGCCCAGCGGCGTCCCATCTCTAAAGTATGCTCCGACAGGATTCGTGGCAGTTGTCGCAACATCCCTCGTCAGGACGCCTCGCCAGTTTGTTTCTTCAATGATCTCCGTGAAGAAGCGCATTAGACGAGCATCGTTTTGCATTCCAGGAGTTGGGACAATTTTACACTCCCGTGAAATGTCGACAATATTCACCATTAAATCGGAAAACCGCTCGACGATATTTTCGTCAGTTTCAAGAATTAGGTAGGGATAGCGGTAGTAGTCGCGTCGCCATGCTTCGTGCGCGGGAAGCTTATTGCCGTTTCTTGCTGCCTCTTGGGCTAACTCTCTTTCCCGATGCTTGTAGAACTGATACGGGCCAAATGCTCTACCAAGAACCGCTTTTTCACTCAGCAAACTAATGACCTCCGTCGAAAGACACTGAGAAGCTTAGGGCCAGATTACGATACTGGTAAGGGTGTATCTTGAAAATTTCGGTTGCCAGGCAGCCTTTTCGACCGTCTCGGGACACCAGAACGTAAGTCCAGAGTATCCGACCACGCCTGCAGTATCTTGGACTGGTAGCAATGTTCGGTTTGAACTGGTGGTGTAAGTGTCCGTTTCGGCAAAGTTTGTACATGGCGTCACGCAACATGACCCGACTGCCGCGCACCAGTTCCTTAGTGGGATTGTTGCGTCAGGTTGCGACCTGTTATCACCCTAACAGCTTCGCCTCGACCATGGCCATGGCCTTCTGGTGGTCGGGTGAGGGGAACAGGTGGCCGTAGCGTTCCATGGTCATCTGGATGGAGGAGTGGCCCGCGAAGGTCATGATCTCCTTGATCGAGAAGCCCTGCTCGATCCACAGCGACACCGCGAAGTGGCGCAGGTCGTGCCAGCGCATCGACACCTCGACCCTTTCCTGCAGCTTGCGGAACCGGTCCTGCGTGCGGGTGTGCTGCAGGATTCCGCCCTGCGGCGCGGGGAACACCAGCCCCAATTCGCTTTTCGGACAGCGCAGTTTCCAGCGGCGCAGGGCGTTCAGCACCATCGGCCCGGCGGGGATGTCGCGAAACCCTGCCCGCGATTTCGGCTCGCCCATCTGGTTGTAGGCGTCGGCGCGCTGGCGGATGTGCAGGAAGCCCTTGTCGAAATCCACATCCGTCCAGCGCAGGCCCCGCAGTTCGGAGGCGCGCAGGCCGCCCAGCGCCGAGACGATCAGGTGCGGCTTGAAGTCCTCGTCGGCCGCCTCGATCAAGGCGCGGATCGCCTCCTTCGACGGCACCGGGGCCTTGTGTTCGATCCGGCTGGACTTGATCACCCGCACGCCATGGGCGGCGTTGGTGAACAACTGGCCATTGTCGATGGCATGGTCGAGGATCAGCTTCAGCACCGACAGCGCGCGGCGGGTCAGATGTTCGGACCGACCGTTCAGCAGCATCCGGTCGCGGAACTCGTTGACGTGGCGGCGGGTCAGCTGGGCGATCAGCTTGTCCCCGATGCCGACCTCGGGCGCGGTCAGATGCAGCCGCACATAGTCGCTGTAGCCGCGCAGGGTGGAGCGTTCCATCCGCCGCCCGGTCTTGCAGCGCACCTCGCAATGGTCGAGCCAAGCCTTCGCGGCATCGGCCACCGTCGTGCTGTCGCTGTCGGCCAGATAGGTATGATTGGCGACCAGCGAGCGGACCTTGACCAGATAGACATCCGCATCCTTGCGGCGCGGGAACAGCTTGGACCGCCGTTTGCCCGCCTGGTCGGTGAAGTCCACCTGCCACCGGACCAGGCCCGAGGGCAGCGTGCGTTTGCGGATCGTGGCCATGGGTTCCCTCCGTGAGCGTAAGAAACGGAACCAGTTGTCAAAGCCCGTTAATGGCGATATGAACCGTCTCAGATGCACTTGCAATGGATTGTTGCGCGTGTAAAGCCCTTGTTCATGAACGGAGCCCTGATCAATGACAGCCAGCGAACGGAACGGTGCGGAAGCACCCGAACCGCTCTTTCATGGCGATGCGGACGCGGTGGCGGCATCGGGGATGCCCCTGCCCAGCCTGCGTGTCCTGCAAGCTGCCGGAGCCATTCAGGCGCAGAAAACCCCCAAGGAACACGGCGGCTTCAAGCGGATGTGGCGCGAGGAGGACGTGCTGATCGCCTCGATCGGTGCCGCGATCAGCGAGCACTTCGCCTGGAACATCCGCATCGTGGCCGAGGCGATGGCCAAGACAAAATCGGGCACATGGGCCGCGCTGACAGCCTCGATTGCCGGGACGATTTCACCCGAGGCGGGCGCGCTGATCCGATCATCGCCGGACGACTGGCATCTCGACCTGATCAACCGGCAGCATCTGTTCCTTCGGGTGCCGCCTCTGGCCGCCATGCTGTTCCACGACGCACCGCCCCGGGAAACCAACCTGATCCTCGGCTACGCAACATCAAAGGACACATTCCAGATGTTGCCGTGGCTGCTTGGCAGTCCGGAGGGTCGCACCAAGCTCGCGGCCATCACCTCCCCGGCGCAGATCGCGCAGGCCGAACGCATCTACAAGTTTGCCATGGCAACCCATGCCAACGCGCTGAGCACCGCCAGCATCAACATCAGCATGCAGGTCCGCGCCACATGGCGCCGCCTCCACGGCCTTGAAGCCCACTTCCTCCAAGACGCCCTGCCCCAGAAAGGAACCTCCAATGACCCACCACCCCCGATCCATCGACAGCATGAAGCAGATCGTGACCGAGGCGACGCTTGGCGATGACCTGCTGCACGGCGCAGACGAGATCGCCAGGTTCTTGTTCGGCGACGTGAAGCACCGCCGCAAAGTTTACTACCTGACCGGCGAGGCACCGAGGGGCATGCCCCACTTCAAGATGGGATCGGTGATCTGCGCACGCAAAAGCACCATCCTGAACTGGATTGCGCAGCAAGAACGTTTCATCCCGGGCGAGTGACGGCCATCGCAAATGTCCTGAGGTCCGCGACCCAATCGCGGGCTCCATCTTCCATCAGAAACATAGCGAAGCCCCGCCCCATGACATTGCAGGACCATCCGCTCGACTTCAACGACGTGCCGCCTGCCCGCAAGGTGCGCGGTGCCAACCGCATGTCGGTGGCCCGGCTGGCGGAACAGCTGAACGACCGGATCGGTGATCTTGCCGTTGCCCTGCTGGGCGCCCCGAACCGGGGATTGTCCAGCCAGACCCAGCTTCGCTTCGGCACCAAGGGCAGCGTGGCGGTGGAAATCGCGGGCAAGGATGCCGGGCGCTGGTATGACCACGAGGCAGGCACCGGCGGCGCTGGTCTGGAACTTATCCGCCATCACTTCGGGCTGGACGAAAAACCCGCATGGGATTGGGCGCGGAACTGGCTGGGCGAGGCGGCGATGCCGTCCTCTTGGACCGCCAAACCGGCCACCGCCCCTGCCCGAGGCGCGGCCAAGCCCGTCGAGATGACCGATGCAGAACGCGCCACCAAGGTCGCAGAGATCGTCCGTCAGACCGAAAGCCCGAACGGCACCCCTGTCCACGCCTATCTGCGCGGGCGCGGCATCGCCATTCAGCCGCCCGACTGCATCCGGTTTCGTCAGAACGCCTATGGCAGCTATGGCGCGATGGTCGCGCTGGCTACCGATGCGGCAGGCGGGGTTCTGGCCATCCAGCAGGTCTATCTGACCGCCGAGGGCAAGAAGGCCCCGCTCAATCCCGTCAAGCGCACCAACAAGGCGGTCGAGGGCTGGGCCGAACGTTCCGCCGTGCGTCTGCCGGGGCGCGACCCGCTGGTGCTGTGCGAGGGGGTCGAAACCGCACTGTCGATCTGGCAGGCGACCGGTCAGGAGGTCTGGGCCTGCCTCGGCATCTCGAACATCGCCCACGCGCCCGTCCCCGAAAAGGCCATGGTGATCATCGCCCGCGATGGCGACGCGCCCGGCAGCAAGGCCGAGGGGGCGATCGTCCGCGCCGCCACCGCCCTTGCCCAGCGTGGGCTGAGGGTGATGATCGCCACACCACCCGAAGGCGAGGACTTCAACGATGTGCTCCAGCGCGAGGGCGACGAGGCAATTCGCAACCGCATCGCGGGTGCCGACCCGTTCCGCCCCGACCAGGCCGACACGGGCCGCAAGCGCCTCTACATCGGGTCGGATGTGGAGATGGCCAAACGCGTGCGTGAGGATCTGACCGAACGCCATGGCCGCATTGTACATGCCGAAGGCGAGTTCTGGCGCTATTGCGGCACCCATTGGGACGCGATCCCGGCCCACGAGTTGCGCCTGCCGGTCCACACCTATGACGGCGCGAGCTTCGAGACACCCGCAGGCGAGCCCTCGAACATCAAGCTGACCCAGACTCGCGTCAACTCCGTCCTGAACGAATGTGCCGCTCTTTGCGCCGAGCCCGGATTCTTCGACACCCCGCCCGCTGGCATCAACTGCACTTCGGGCTTCATCCGCTTTGATGCCGCTGGCACTCCCAATCTTGATGCGCATCACCGCAATCACCGCTGCCGCCACACCCTGCCCGGCCATTGGCACGCGGGCATGCCCGGCACAGCGCCCGAAGGCTCCTTGCTGCACCTCCTGCTGACCGGCAGCTTCAAGGGCGACCCCGAGGCGCAGGCAAAATGCGATCTCCTGGCCGAGATCTGCGGATCGGCCGCGCTGGGCTATGCGACCCGCCTGCTGCAGCCCGGCGCTGTCGTGCTGCATGGCAGGACCGCCGAGAATGGCAAGAGCCAGATTCTGCAACTGGCGCGCGGCCTGCTGCCCGCCAATGCCATCTGCTGCGTCCCTGCCTCGCAAATGGGGGACGATAAGCATGTCCTCGGCATGGTCGGCAAGCTTCTGAATGCATCCGACGAGTTGTCAGCGGAAGCCATCGCGTCGGACGCATTCAAGGCCGTCGTGACCGGCGATCCCCTCCAAGGGCGCGATGTCTACAAAAGCAGGGTCGAGTTTCGCTCGGTCGCGCAAAACCTCTTTGCCACGAACAACCTGCCCAGCTTCAAGGGCGGCGTGGACCGTGGCGTGCAGCGCCGGCTGCTGGTGATCTCCTTCGCTCGCACCATCCCCCTCGAAGAACGCATCGCGGACATTGGCCTGCGGATCGCCTCGGATGAGGCCGACCTCCTGCTGGCATGGGCGGTGCAGGGTGCGGCGCGTCTGATCCGCCAGCGCAATTTCGCCATCCCGGAAGGCTGCCACCAGGCCCTTCTCGACTGGGTGCTGGGCGAAGACCCGGTGCTGGCCTGGATCGACGCCTGCGTGCGGGTGCAGCCCATCGTGAACGGCGGCCCGATGCTCGCCACCCGCGATGCGCACCTCAGGTTTCAGAACTGGGCGCTGGCCGAGGGCTTCAGGACCGAGAAGCTGCCCGCGATCAACGGCTTCGTGCAGCGCGTGCAAGCCCAGGTGGCGGGGATCCAGCACAAGCGCACCAGCACGGGGCGGTATTTCCTCGGCATCACAGTGACGCAAGGGTGACGCAAGAATGACGGGCCTTTCCCTGCAACCCATTGAAAGTGTTGAGATGACGCATTTGGCCCGAACCTTTTCATATAAGGGGGAAAATCACACAACCCTGAATACACATTACACCCCTTATATAAAATGTTGCTCGGGAGGGTGCGTCATCTCAACACTATCAACGGCTTACGCCCCAAAACCCGTCATTTCCGCGTCACTCATGCGTCATGCGCCGCGCCCCGCGAACGGGCTTGAGAGGCGTCAATCGGGAAGGATCGGGAAAGCGGCGGTTCCTTTTGGGCCATTCCGTATGTGGGGGAGCGCAGCGCATGACCCCGCCAGCGTCAGGGGGCGGAATTGACTAAACTCAACGCCTCTGAAACCAAGACTGCCTTCGCCGCACGGGTCGGCCTGACCAAGGGTCGCATCTCACAACTGATTGCTGATGGGCTGCCGGTGCGCGCTGATGGTCAGATCGACGTGGCGCTGGGCTTGGCATGGATCGAGGACAACCTTGATCCCTCTCGCCGCAACCGTGGCGGTGCTGCTGCCGCCCCTGCCCGCGTCAGCACCACGCTGGCCGAGGCCAAACGCCTGCATGAGATCGTCAAGGTGCAGCGCGCCAAGCTGGCGTTCGAGAAGGAACAGGGTCAACTGGTCGAAACTCTCGCCGCCACGCGCACGGTGTTCGCCCGTGCACGCGCTGAACGCGACGCCCATATGGCATGGGTCCAGCGCACCGCCCCACTGCTGGCCGCCGAGGTCGGGGCCGATCCGCGTGCCACCTTCGCCGCCCTCGACCGGATGATGCGAGAGCATCTGGAATACCTGGCCGACACGCCGTTGGGGAGTTTTGGCGATGGTGCCTGAGATCGACCTCGCCTGGCGGCGCGGCATCCGCCCCGAACCGCCCATCCCAGTATCGGACTGGGCCGACCGGCACCGCATCTTGCCACCGACATCTGCCGAACCGGGGCGCTGGCGCACGGATCGCACGCCCTATCTACGCGCCGTCATGGATGCGCTGTCCACATCCAGCCCCTATGAACGGGTGGTGCTGATGAAGGGCGCGCAGACCGGTGGGTCCGAGGCAGGGCTGAACTGGCTGGGCTACATCATCCAGAACGCCCCCGGCATCGCCATGCTGGTCATGCCCTCGCTCGACATGGTGCGGCGCAACACAACCGTGCGGATTGACCCGCTGATCGAGGCCACCCCTGCCCTGCGCGATCTGGTCTCGGCCCCAAGGTCGCGCGATGCTGGGAACAGCCTGTTCCGCAAATCCTTCCCCGGCGGCCAGCTGGTGATGACCGGCGCGAACAGCGCGGTGGGGCTGCGGTCCACGCCCGTCCGCTACCTGTTCCTCGACGAGGTTGACGGCTACCCCGGCGATGCCGATGGCGAGGGTGATCCCGTCGATCTGGCCATCCAGCGCACCACCACCTTCAGGGGGCGGCGCAAGATTTACATGGTGTCCACGCCAACCCTGAAGGGTCATTCCCGCATCGAAGCAGCCTATCTCGACAGTGACCAGCGCTATTTCCACGTCCCCTGCCAGCACTGCAGCGACATGGCTCCGATCACTTGGGCGCGCGTCCGGTGGCCCGAGGGGCAGCGCGACGCGGCCTATCTGGTCTGCGATGCCTGCGGTGGCGTGCATCATGAGCACGAAAAGCCGCGCATGATGTCCGCTGGCGAATGGCGACCGACCGCGCTGGGCGATGGACGCACCGCGGGGTTCCACCTGTCGTCGCTTTATTCACCTTGGGAGACTTGGGCCGAGATCGCGCAGGAGCATGCCCGCGTCGCCAAGGATCCTGCCCGCCTGCAGGTCTGGGTCAACACCAAACTTGGCGAGTCCTGGGAAGACCAGGCGGGCGACACCGTTCCCGCCGACCCGCTGATGGCCCGGCGCGAGGATTGGGGCAGCGATCTCGCCCCCGGCGTGGCCGTGCTGACGGCGGGCGTCGATGTCCAGGGCGACCGGATCGAGGGGCAGATTGTCGGCTGGGGCCGCGACGAAGAAGCGTGGGTCATCGACTACCGCGTTCTCTGGGGCGACCCGTCCGGCCCGCGTCTCTGGTCCGACCTCGACGGCGTGCTGAACGGCACCTGGGGCGATCTGCCCGTACGCGCCGTTGCCGTGGACACCGGCGGCCACCACACCAAGATGGCCTATGAATTCTGCCGCACCCGCCTCGCGCGTCGCATCTGGGCGATCAAGGGCCGGGGTGGCCCCGGCATCCCCGTCTGGCCGCGCCGTCCCACCCGCAGCAACAAGGCAAAGATCCCGCTTTTCATCGTCGGCGTCGATGCCGTGAAGGACGCCGTCTACGCCCGGCTGAAACTGACCGAACCCGGCCCCGGCGCCATCCACTTCCCCCGCCGCCTCGATGCCGACTATTTCCGCCAGTTGACCGCCGAACGCGTCGTCACCCGCTTCGAGAAGGGCCGCCCCATCCGTTCCTGGCAACCCAAGCGCGACGGCGAACGCAACGAGGCACTGGACACCTTCGTCTACGCCCACGCCGCCCTGCACGGACTGATCAGTATGGGGATGCGGCTGAACGAGGAAGTGCAGGGGATCGCCAACGCACCGCCGCAGCCAGCGCGTACCGCGATCCGCTCTGCGTGGATGGGATGACACAACTCGGTTGGCAGACAGCGCAGGAGGCTTTTAGCCCGCCAAAAACGTCCTCGACGGCTTCATAAAGATGCCAGCACGCAAACTCAAAGAGTGGCCGGAAAATGGATTTGAGTACGTCCTATTCGATGTGGAACTCTCAAGCGTTCCGATGTACTTTGATTGAGAACAATAAAAGAACAAGGTGATCCAGTGACAGAGGCGGTACGGTTCACAAAACGCTATGGGGACGTTGGCGAGGCCAAATCTGACGGGGCAACCTACACACCCCGAGCGCTAGCTGACTTCGTGGCTGACCGCATATTGGCAACCGCCGACCTCGCGTCTGGACGTGCCATAAGGATTCTTGACCCTGCCTTAGGGCACGGCGAGCTGCTCCTCGCCCTTCTAGACCGAATTGACGGGCCTGTTGAAGTCTTTGGATTTGAGACAGACCATTTGGCGTTGGCAGAGGCACGCGGGCGCATAGCGCGCGAACATCCGCAAGCCGTACTTAATCTCCGTCTCGGCAGCTTCTTGGACCATGTCCTTGACGACTTTACGGGCGGGCTGTTTGGCGGGGCCGAACCATACGACGTTATCATCGCCAATCCGCCGTATGTGCGCACACAGATCATTGGTTCCGACCGTGCGCAGAAACTCGCCCAGCAGTTCGGGCTGACCGGGCGCGTTGACCTGTACCACGCCTTCCTGCTCGGCATGGCAACAGTTTTGGCACCAGAGGGTGCGGCGGGCTTCATCGTCTCAAACCGTTTCATGACAACCAAGGGCGGCGCATCCGCCCGCGCCGGAATGATGACTGGCCTCCGGCTGCGCGAAGTCTATGACTTGGGCGACACAAGGCTGTTCGATGCTGCCGTGCTGCCTGCCGTTCTGATCGCACGGGGCGCAGGGTCGGAGCCCACCACACCGTCCTTCCTGACAATCTATCAGACGAAGGACGAACCCGCGCACGCGGCCGCTGACCCGATAGAAGCACTCAGAAAACATGGTGCGGTGGCTGTTCCCGATGGCCGTACCTTCCTTGTTCAACACGGGACGCTGGACACGGGCGGCGACCCAGCCGGGGTGTGGCGGCTGGCATCCGCTGGTGTGGAAAGCTGGCTGGCAACTGTGCAACAGCACACTTGGGGCACCTTCGGCGACATTGGAAAGATCAGGGTCGGGATCAAGACATGCGCCGACAAGGTATTCCTGCCCAAGAGCTGGGACCGCGCGCTAGAGTTGCACCGACCCTTGACGACGCACCACACCGCGCGGCGCTTCCGGCCCGAGCCACACAACCGGCTCGTCCTGTACCCGCACCACACGGTTGACGGCAAGAAGCAAGCTGTGGACCTGTCGCAGTATCCGGCCAGCCTCGCCTACCTTGAACAGCACCGGCAGACCCTAGAGGACCGCAGCTATGTGATTGAGGCTGGGCGGCAGTGGTATGAAATCTGGGTGCCGCAGAACCCGGCGGATTGGCCCGGGCCGAAGCTGGTATTCCGGGATATTTCCGAGCAACCCACTTTCTGGATGGATCTTGAGGGGACGGTTGTTAACGGTGACTGCTATTGGCTGACCGGGGATGAGGACTTGTTGTGGCTTGCGGTGGGCGTGGCCAATTCCACCTTCATCGAGCGCTTCTATGATCTCCGCTTCAACAACAAACTCTATGCTGGGCGGCGGCGGTTCATCACGCAATATGTCGAGCAGTTCCCCCTTCCTGATCCCGAAAGCAGCGGCGCACGGGAGATTGTGGCCGCCTGCCGTGACCTGTACGCCCGGCTGGCAGATGATTCAGACCCAGCCCTTGAGCAGCGGATCGACCGGATGGTGTGGGCCGCGTTCGGCCTACCTGTCGAAGAAGTCTGACGACAGCGGAATTTGGAGCTTCTTGTTCAATACCTTCCCACCAAACTGAGGGAAACGTGAGGAAAAGTTTGCCCCTGTCGTCAGGTACAGATGGGTCAGCGTCACTTCGGCTCCGTCCGTTCGGGCATAGAACAGGGCATAACGAACATCGCAGTGGCGGACCTGTGTTCCGAGGATCTGCGGCACGTCCAGCGGCTCCTCGCTCGACGGTGTGACCAAACCCAGGTCGATGGTTGGCGACGTCTGTAGCTTGACCTCCAGCAACTGGTTGCGAACATCGGGAAAGCGCCCATCGTCGCGGTAGTCGGCATAGCCCAGAAGCTCGCAGACAATGCGGTGCAGCGCGGCACCCCTGTTGCGTTCCTGATCCCAGCCGGCATCAGGGAAGGACCGGCCAACTGCGCCGCGAAGCCGCTCAAAAACCTCGCCAATGGGCAGGATCAGGCCATGCGCTGGATGGTCTATCGGGCTGACGGTTTGAGCCAGGTTTGCCCCGGCCCGGGTATGGGGCAGGAGGGCGTCGGTGTCGGTCGGGGAAATTAGTTCTTCGGCAGCTGCACCGGGTATCAGCCGCGCCTGATATTTCTGTGTCAGGGTGCCGGTGGTGTCGAGCTGCGCCAGTTCCTCGCCGTTGACTACCTTGACTCGCGCGATCTTGTCCGCCTCATCGACACGCAGGATGACATAGCGGCGCGTCGGAGAGAGCTCCTCGTTCCAGACTTGCAGGTTGTTTGACTTCTGAGCGTAGGTGTCGAACATCTGGCCCACAAATCGCGGCTGTGTTTTCTTGAAGCTGGAGGGCACGGGGTAGCCCAGAGCGCGGCAGACGCTTTCCTTTACCACTTTCGATCTCGTCCGAAGCGCGAGGCCGGCAAGGCTGATGCCGCGCAGCTTTTGGTCGAGGAGTGCCTCGAGTTCAGGTGTGGGAACCCACAATTCTGGGTCTCCAATTTCGATAGGATCGTAAATCGTGAGGCCACTGTCTGCGATTGATTTTACGTAGTTCCTGTCCATCGTGCCTCAGCATTCCCAACTTTTTGAGAAGCCTAGCAGTTGGTTCAGTGAGCGACTAGCCGCCTCGTATCAGATCGCCACCTGACATTCCCGATCATTCCCGACCGCTCTGATACCCCGGCGGCGCTGGGCATGAGAAACTCCGCGCCATGCGGACGTTCCTTCATCGCCTTTTCGGCCTCACGCGCACGGGCAGCTTTGACGCTACGGGTGGTGGGCGGCGTTGGGAAGGCGCGCGGACAGTCGACGGGCTGAACACGGCGATCCTGGCGGGTGCGACCACGGCGGCGCGGCGTGCGGGATGGTATGCGCGCAACAACCCCTGGGTCGCCGCAGCGGTGGACAGCCTGGTGGGCAATGTCGTCGGCGCCGGGATCAAGCCGCAGTCCACTCATCCCGACCGGGCGGTGCGCGAACGTCTGCAGGTGCTTTGGCTGCGCTGGACCGATCATGCCGATCCGGGTGGGCTTGCTGATTTCTACGGGCTGCAGGCCATGGCTGTGCGGGCGATGGTCGAGGGCGGCGAGAGTTTCGCCCGGCTTCGCGTGGTGCCGGATGCTTCCGCTGTCCCCTTGCACATCGACCTGCTGGACCGGGACCAGGTGCCGCTGGACCTTCATCGCGACATTGGCGGTGGCGCGCGCATTCGGGCGGGGATCGAGTTCAACGGCGTTGGGCAGCGCACCGCCTATTGGGTGATGCGGGACCGACCCGGCGATCCGCTGACCTCGCTGCGGCTGGAACCGCTGCGCTTGCCCGCCACCGATTGCCTGCACCTGTTCAAGCCACTGGCCGCTGGCCAGTTGCGCGGGATCACCTGGCTCGCCCCGGTGCTGTTGCGCCTGCACGAGTTGGACCAGTTCGAGGATGCAGCACTGGTCAAGGCCAAGGTAGCGGCGCTGTTCACCGGCTTCATTACCGATCCGGACGGCACGGCGGGCGGCCTGACCGGCACCAACACCAACGGCGCGCTAACCGTGGGCATGGAACCGGGTAGCCTGATCCCCCTACCGCCCGGCACCGACATCCGGTTTTCCAACCCGACCGAGAGCGACGCCTATGGCCCCTTTGTCAAGAACCACCTCCGCGCTGTCGCCGCTGGAATGGGCCTGCCCTATGAACTGGTTTCCGGCGATCTGGAGGGCGTCACCTATTCCTCGATCCGCGCTGGGCTGATCGAGTTCCGCCGCCGGGTCGAGCAGTTGCAGCACAATGTCGTCGTGCATCTGTTCTGCCGCCCGGTCTGGGACCGCTTCGTGCGGCTGGCGATGCTGTCGGGCGATTTGCCCGCGCGGGACTTCGACCGCGATCCTGCGGCCTATCTCGGCTGCGAATGGCTCCCGCCCAAGTTCGACTACGTCGATCCGAAGAAGGACGTCGAGGCCGAGATCCTCGCGATCAACGCGGGGCTCAAAAGCCGCCGTCAGGCGATTTCCGAACGCGGCTACGACGCCGAACAGGTCGATGCCGAGATTGCCGCCGACAAGGCACGCACCGATACGCTGGGCCTGAGTTTTGGTGCGCCGCCCGCCGCCAAGGAGGACATTGCCGATGAATGACACCGTCACCCTTCTTACCCGCCGCGCCGATCTGGCCCCTTCCAGTGCCGACCGTGATGCCCGCACTGTCGAGGTGATCTGGTCTACCGGCGCACCCGTGCGCCGCCGCGACATGGCTGGGCAATACATCGAACGCCTCAGCCTCGCGTCAGCAGCGGTTGACCTGTCGCGCCTGCAAGGGGCCAGCGTGCTCGATGCCCACCGACAATCCGCTGTCCGCGACGTGCTGGGCAGCGTGCAATCCGCCAGCGTCGATGGCCAGCGCGGCACGGCGCTGATCCGCTTCTCATCCCGCCCCGAGGTGGAACCGCTCTGGCAGGACGTCCTGTCCGGGATCCTGCGCCATGTCTCGGTCGGATACTCGGTCGAGGAATGGGCCGAGACCACCGAGAACGGCGCACGCGTGCTGACGGTCGTGCGCTGGACGCCCCACGAGATTTCCCTTGTCCCCACCCCGGCTGACCCGGGTGCCCACATCCGCATGGAGACCGATATGCCCGACACCATCACCCCTGCCCCGCCCGAGACGCAGACCCGTGCTGCCATCAACGCCGAGATCCGTTCCATCGCCCGCATCGCCGGGCTGGACCAGTTCTGGATCGACGGCCAGATCGACGCCGCCGCCGATGCCGACACCGCGCGCCGTGCTGCCTTCGAGGCGCTGGCTAGCCGCAGCGCGCCCACGATCCGGACCGAACAGGTTCGTGTCGAGATGGGCGAGAGCCAGGACGACCCGGCACTGCGTGCGCGCCAGATGGGCGAAGCGCTGTATGCGCGCATCAACCCGCGCCATGACCTCAGCGAACCGGCCCGCCGCTATGCCTACGCCACGCCTGTCGAAATGGCGAAGGAACTGCTGACCCTGCGTGGCGAGTCCACCATGGCGCTGTCGCCCGCCAGCCTCGTCACCCGGGCCCTGCACACGACGTCCGACTTCCCGGTCATCCTCGGCAACACCGTGGGCCGGGTGCTGCGCGATGCTTACCAGGCGGCACCATCGGGCATCCGCCGCCTCGGCCGCCAGACTTCGGCGCGGGATTTCCGGTCGGTGAACAAGATCATGTTGGGGGAGGCCCCACTCTTGGAAAAGCTGAACGAGCACGGCGAGATCAAGGCCGGGACCATGGCCGAGGCGCGCGAGGCCTACAAGATCGAGACCTGGGCCAAGAAGATCGGCATCACCCGGCAGGTGCTGGTGAACGATGACCTCGGCGCGTTTTCCGATCTCGCCCGCCGCATGGGCCAGGGGGCGGCTGAGACGGAAGCCCGGATCCTTGTCACCCTCCTCGAGGCGAACAGCGGCAACGGCCCGACCCTGTCGGACACCAAGGCGCTGTTCCATGTCGATCATGGCAACAAGGCAGGCACCGGCGCGGTGATCTCCGACGCCACCCTGTCTGCAGCCCGACTGGCGCTGCGCACGCAGAAGGGCATCGATGGGCGCATCATCCGCGTGACGCCGAAAAACCTGCTGGTGCCGCCTGCGCTGGAGACCGTGGCAGAGAAGTGGCTGGCGACCATCGCGCCCGCCACCGCCGCCGATGTGAACCCCTTCTCGGGTGCCATGTCGCTGGTGGTCGAACCGCGCCTCAGCAGCGCCACCCGCTGGTATGTCACCGCCGACCCGGGTGAGATCGACGGCCTCGAGTTCGCCTACCTGTCGGGCAACGAAGGGCCCCAGGTCGAAAGCCGCTCGGGCTGGGATGTGGATGGCGTGGAAATCCGGGTGATCCTGGATTTCGGCGCAGGCTTCATTGACCATCGCGGCTGGTTCCAGAACGCAGGCGCGTAATGGCCGACCTCGCCCAACTCAGCGCTTGGCGCGATGCCCTGATGGCCGCCCGCTATCAGGGCATCCGCACCGTCGAATACGACGGCAAGCGGATCACCTACGCGACCGATGCGGAAATGGCGGCCGCGCTGGGCGACCTCAACCGCCAGATCACCGGCACCACGGCGCGCATCGCAGTGGTCCGCATCCAATCCTCAAAAGGGCTCTGACCATGAAGAACCACATTCAGAAAGGCGACATCATCACCGTGCCCGCGCCCGCAGGTGGCATCACCTCTGGCGAGGGGGCGATCATCGGCAACATCTTCGGCATCGCCGCCTATGCGGCCGCCGTGGGCGAACCGGTCGAACTGGCCATCACAGGCGTCTATCAACTGCCGAAAGCCACCACCGCCGTGCTGACGCTCGGCGCACGCGTGGCGTGGGACAACACGGCCAAGAACATCAACGTGCCAGGCACCGGACGCTTCCCGGTGGGCGTGGCGACGGAGGCTGCCGGGAACGGCATCACCAGCGTCGCTGTGTGGCTGGATGGCGTGGGGACCGTGGCAGCATGATGGAGCAAGATATCCGCGCCGTGCTGGATGGCCTCGGGCTTCTGATCGAGGACAGCAAGGACGCAGGCAAGCTGCAAGCCATGCGCAACTATGCGGCGATCATGGCCCTGTGCGCCGATCTCCGGAGGGCGGCTGATGAGTACAACGGCACATGGAACATCACCATGGTGATCAGTGAACTGGAGAATCATATGGCCGCTGTCGCCGGGCTGTTCCCGACTTGGGACTTGCCGGAGGATCAACACCGCGTAGGCGCACATGGGGCAATCAGCAAGCTGGCCATGGGCACGTGCTTTGGCCTGACAGTCTAGTCGGCAGGGATGCTCAGTTGGCGTGCTCGCCCTTGCCGAACGCCATGTCGGTGATTTCGCGAAGGCGGGCGCGGTAGTGGTCCAGCGTGCCGACATGGCCCCCATTCACATCCTCGGGGCTGTAGCCGAAGTGGTCGGCGCTGTGCGTCGCCAGCCGCGTCAACATCTCGTCGATCTCGGTCTTGGCAGCGATGAAGGCGTCCAGCGCGGCGTCGTTGGTCTTGGGCATGATGGTCCCCGAGTTGGCTTCGAGGACATGACGGCTCTGGTTTGACCGGTGGTCAAGCTCAATCGGACACGGAACGTCCCAAGAACATCCGGTCATTTCCATGTCGCATGGGTGTTGCACGGAAGAAATCGGAATGGCTGTAACCCTTTGGAATCGCGAGTAAACGTGTTGTTCTGTGTTGCAAACGCAAAAAGCGCCCCGTGGGGCGCCCTGCATTGGCCTAAGCCTTTGATATTTTGCTATATATTTTGGTTGCGGGGGCAGGATTTGAACCTGCGGCCTTCAGGTTATGAGCCTATGGACCCG
>JAHRYM010000001.1:2351906-2353561 GCA_020622085.1 Paracoccaceae bacterium
CAATTCCGGTCTCCGCCTGCATTCCGGTCCTGTCGCCATGCTTTGCTTGATATGGGCGCGAATCCACGCCTCATGTCGGACGAGCAGATGGGAGCGATCCATGGTCAACAGGCTGAAACTGAATGAGAAAACCGTGCGGGAGGCCGAGAACCTGGGGCGGGATTACCAGATATTCGACACGGACGTGCGCGGGTTCTCGGTCACCATCTACCCCTCGGGGAACAGGGCCTTCACGCTCGACTACCGGATCGCCGGGCGGCAGCGACGGATGACCATCGGGCGCTGGCCGGAGTGGAACACGGTCGCCGCGCGGGAACGGGCCAAGGAGTTGCGGCGCGACATCGATGAAGGGATCGATCCCCTCAGCCAGCGGGAAACGTCACGCGAGGCCCCGAGGGTCAACGACATGATCACGCGCTATCTGGCCGAACACACGCCGCACCTTGCCGCCCGCAATGCCGCCGACCAGCACACCATCATGCACAAGCTGGTGGCGCCCGACTGGGGCAAGAAGCTCGTGACGGAAATCACCAAGGCCGATGTGGAAAAGCTGCTGACCAAGATCGCCGCGGGTCGTGCCCGGCCATCGAAGGCCAAACCGAATAACCGCGCCCGCAAGTTGCAGGGCCCGAAGCCCACGCCGGTGCGCGCCAACCGGGTGGGTGAGGTGCTGCGCAAGATGTTCACGCTGGCCATCGGCTGGGGCATGCGACCGGACAATCCGGCCAGCGGGTTCCGCCGTCGGATCGAGAACGAACGCGAACGTTTCCTGACGCCCGATGAAATCAGGCGGCTGGCCAAGGCGCTGGATGCCGCCAAGGACCAGCGCGCCGCCGGGATCATCCGGCTCTGCATGTTGACGGGGGCGCGGTCGGGCGAGGTGCGACAGGCGCGGTTTGAACAGTTCAACCTCGACCTTGGCAGCTGGTCAAAACCCGCGGCGACGACCAAGCAGCGCAAGATCCACCGCATCCCGATCTCGGGCGATGTGGCGGCCATCGTGCGCCAGCGCGCCCTGTTGGTGCCGCGCGGCAATCCATGGCTGTTTCCCGGCGACACGCCCGGCCAGCCGGTCAAGGAAATCCGCCGGTTCTGGATCGGGATCCAGACCGAGGCCAAGCTGCCCGATGTTCGGATCCACGACCTGCGCCACACCTTTGCGTCGCTGCTGGTCAGTGGTGGCGCCTCGCTCGAAATGATCGGCAAGCTGCTGGGCCACACGCAGATGCAGACGACCCAGCGTTATGCCCACCTGATGGACTCGCCGCTGCGCGACGGGGTCAATGCCGTAGCCAACATCTTCCGGCCCCGCCCACAGCTGGTGCACGATGCCGATCAGGAACAGAAAACTGCCTGATGGCGCGGTGCCTGCCATCACTCCCTTTCGCGCAACGCCCGCCAGATCGGCGCGACCTTCTTGCGCGTCGTGCTTTCCTCCGGAATCTCACCCGTGGGCGAGTTCTGGGCAAACCAGTCCTGCACCTCGGCGATCAGTTCGGCCTGCGTTGCGGGCACCCCTTGGTCGTTGATCCGGCGGAACAGCATAATGTTCATGCCCTCCCAATCGTAGCGCGGCGCGGAACCGGCTGACCCGGAAGGGCGCCGCAGCAGGTCGCGCTCGTCCTCGAACTTCTGCACCTCCTCGGCCAGCAGCA
>JAHRYM010000001.1:2354168-2372381 GCA_020622085.1 Paracoccaceae bacterium
GGCAAGGCCCTCGACATCATGCGTCTGGCCGAAGAGGCGGCCGCCCGGCCAGGCGGCATCAGCCTGGTGCAAATCGTCGACACCTTCGGCGTGACCCTGCGCACCGCGCAGCGCATGTCCCGCGCACTGGAGGAGGCGTTCCCGATGGTGCAGACCCGCACCGACAAGGAACGGCGCAAGTGGTGGCAACTGCCTGACAGCCGCCTGCTGCACCTGCAGGGCATTCGCGACAGCGAGTTGTCGGCGCTGGAAATGGGGATCCGGCGTGCGGAGCGTGAAGGGGCCGCCACAGAAGTCACGGCATTGACCTCACTGCGCAACCGCCTGCTTGCTACGATGCCCCCGACCTTTGCCCGGCGCGCCGAGGTGGATGCAGAGGCGGTTCTCGAAGCCCGCGGTCACGCGTGCCGTCCTGGCCCCCGCGCGCAGTATTCAGCGCTTGTCCTCGGCGCGATCGACAACGCGCTGAAAGGCCCGTTCACGATGCAGATCGACTATGCCGGTGCGCAGGATGCCGCGCCACGGTTGCGGGCGGTCGAGCCCTACGGCGTTCTCTTCGGGATGCGCGGCTATCTGATCGCCCGCGAGATCGACAACGGCGGCAAATACAGGCATTTTCGGTTGGACAGGATCAGCCGCGCCAGCCTGCTGCAGGATTCCTTCGTGCGGGATCCGGACTTTGATCTCGGCAAGCACGCCGCCCGGGCCTTCGGGTCATTCCATTCCGACGATGAGTACGGGCCGGTGGAATGGCGGTTCGCACCGTCAGCCGCCGATGTCGCCCGCACCTTCATCTTCCATCCCGATCAGCAGGCTCAGGACGAGGCCGACGGCAGCCTGACCGTCCGGTTCACCGCCGGGGGCTGGCTGGAGATGGCGTGGCACCTCTATCAATGGGGTGATGTGGTCGAGGTGATCGCCCCGCCTGAAGTGCGGATCTTGGTCGAGGCCCACCGTCGCAGCGACTTTCCTTCCCTTCCCTAACAACGGCACGTGCGTCCGGTCCCGCGCCGCCCGGTGTAGCGCAATGATCGCCGTTGAAATCCGAATTGCATCGCTCCCTGCATGGGCCAGCGGGATCGATCTGGTGTTGATCACCGGAAATGGCGGAATGGCGCTGGGCGGCCTTTCCGATTCGGATTCCGGTCCCACTCTAAAATCCCAATGAAACAAGGACCGGAATTGTCTCCGGGATTTCAATTCCGGTCTCTGCCTAGGTTCCGGTCCTTCCCGTCTGCTTCCCTCGCACCGTCTCCGGCACCTGCCGGGATCTGGATGGGAGACCGTAATGCAGACCACAGCCCCTGCCCCGCAGGACCAACCCCTCAACCTGCTGGCTGACTGGATCAGCCGCGAGCAGCTGGCCGGTGAACTCGGTCTTGCCTGCGACACCCTCGCCCGCTGGGAGGCCCGTCAGCTCGGCCCGCCCTGCACGCGGATCGGCCGCAAGGTGCTCTACAGGCGCACTTCGGTTCAGGACTGGATCAGCGCACAGGAACAGACACGCCCGGCGCGGACTCGGCGGGGGCGGAAATGAACCAGCTCTTGTCCCACACGCCCGTTATCCCATCTCCTGTCACCGGCGACTGGATGCACGACCGCCTGACCGAGGCGCGCGGCGTCCTGGCGGACACAACCCAGCACCCGGAATCCTTGGTGATCCTCGCAGCACGTGTCGTTGTCGGGCAGACCGACGATGCGCGTGAATGTGGCGCTGCCATCGAACTGCTGCGCTTGCTGGATCGCCGCCCGCTGCATGCCATCGCCACAGCCGCCTTCCCGAATGGCGGTGCGGCATGAACCGGCGCAGCACTCCCGAGGCCGACGCCCAGCGCGCCATCGTGCAAGCCCTTCGCTTCGCCCTGCCCCGCGACGCCATAGTGCATCATTGCGTCAACGAGGTGACCGAAGCCGGGCCCCGCGGCGCAAAGCGCCAATCCATCCTGGTCGGCATGGGCGTACATGCCGGGTTTGCCGATCTGATCGTGATCTCCGGCGGCCGCGTGCTGTTTCTGGAGGTCAAAAGCGAAACCGGCCGATTGCGCAAATCGCAAGAGGTTTTCCGCGACACCGTCTGCACGCAGGGCTTTGGCTGGGCGCTGGTTCGCTCGGTCGACGACGCGCTGGGCGCGCTGGCCGACAACGGCTTCACCAGCCGTGCGCAGCTGCCAGCGCGGAGGGCAGCGCCATGAGCCATGACGCCACCAACTGGGCGATCCAGCGGCGCGGGTTGAAACCGACGACCAAGATCGTCCTCTGGCACCTTTGCGATCGGTTCAACCCTGACTTCGGCTGCTTTCCGTCGCAGGACCGGCTGGCCCATGATTGCGAAATCAGCCGCTCCACCCTGAACGAACATCTCGACCGGCTCGAGGCGGAACGCCTGCTGCGGCGGGTGCCACGCATCGATCCCGTCACCAAGCGCCAGCTGCCGACGCGCTACATCCTGGGGTTCGAGGAAGGCTTTGCACCAAATGATCCAGAGCCATGTCCGGAAACCGGACACGGGTTTTTGCTCTTCGGCCATGATGCTGAAACTGCATCCGAAATCGCCGCCAATGGTGCCTTTTCGGCCGCGCCGTGTCCGGAAATCGCACACGGCAATCCGCAGGAACCCGTGTCCGGTTTTTGCCCTGACCCGTGTCCGGAAAATGCCGAAAGCCGTGTCCGAAATCCGGACACTAACCTTGTAAGAGAACCACTAAGAAAACCAGTAAAGGAGGAGGAGGACGCAGGCACGCGCGAGGCCGATTTTGATCGGTTCTTTGCGGAACTGCTGACGGCGCTGGGCTTTGCCGCCAATGCCTGCCTTCCCGCCTGGTGGCAGGGCTGGCCAGCCCGCACGCACGTTCGTCGCTGGATCGACGACCTCGGGTTGTCGCGGAAGAGGATCATCGAGGTCGCCGTCGAGACCCGCGCTGATCATCCGAACCCACCCGACGGGCCGAAAGCCCTCGACCGGTTCATGGAACGCGCCGCCCAGCGCGATGCACAAACGGCCATCGCAACCGCCAAGGGCCAAAAGGCCAAACGGCGGCGCAAACGCGAGGATCCTCCCCGGCTCAGCGACGACGAAAAGGCCGCCTTCTACGCCAAGATGGTCAATGCGGACGGCTACCTGCCGGTCAGCGCGATCAACAACAGCATTCGCGACCTGATGCTGGTGCGCGGCCTCGTCACCCCTGAACGCCTTCGGCAGCGAGGGGTGCGGTGAATGGCATGGTGTCACGTCCCCGGCACGGATTGTCCCTCTGCGCAGGCGGCGGAGGCCTTGATCTGGGCCTCATGCTCGCAGAACCGGGATATCACACCCGTGCTTTTGTCGAATGGGAAGACTGGCCACGCTCTACCCTCATCGCCGCCCAGCGCGCAGGGTATTTCGCACCTGCCCCGATCTGGGATGATCTTCGCAGCTTCGATGCCCAGCCCTTCCGCGGCGCCTTCGACATCGTCCTCGCCGGATATCCGTGCCAGCCCTTCAGTGCAGCCGGAAAGCGCGGTGGCGCCGATGATCCCCGCCATCTCTGGCCCAACGTCGCCCGTGTCATCAGCGAATGCGGCCCAGAGTGGGTCCTTCTCGAAAACGTGCCCGGTCACGTCACCCTTGGCCTTGAAACCGTCCTGCGAGAGCTTTGGCGTATGGGCTACACGCCTGCGGCGGGTCTGTTCTCGGCGGCAGAAGTCGGCGCGCCGCATCAGCGGCTGCGCATCTTCATCCTGGCCCACACCGATGAGCCTGCATCCTGGCACGGCCAGCTACAACGCAGCCGGGAACAGCGACTTCACGCGGAAGGCGGAGGCGCTGGCGCTGGGCATCACCAACTGGTCGACACCCAAAGCGACCGATGGCGCGAAGGGTGGGCCGGGCCAGAGTTATGGGTCGGGAGGGATGCCTCCCCTGCCAGCGCAAGCGGCGCAATGGCAGACGCCGGTGGCGGACGACCAGATGGACCGGCTGCGCGGCAAAATCAACAGCCGGGGCGAACCGAAGCTGTCAGCACAGGCGCTGCAATGGCCGACACCGGCGGCGCAGAACTGGAAGGGATCCAGCGAGGCCAGCATCACCCGGGCCGATGGCAAATCCCGGATGGACATCTTGCACTACCGGGCGGAGCAAGGCTTCACCCGCCCGGCCCCGGGGATCATGCCGTATGGGCGACGGTCCTTGCCGCACGCCCCGATCTCGCGCCCGCTTTGGGCTTCGATGATTGCCTCGCATGGGCGCGTCGTCTCGCGTCGGATCCTGAAGGGCCGATCACGACGGCGGCTGAACCCGCTCTTCGTCGGATGGCTGATGGGTTGGCCCATCGGGCACGCGCTTTGCGCTTGCTCGGCAACGGAGTTCACCCTCTGGCAGCAGCATATGCGTGGCGCACTCTCGCGGCTGCCCACGGCCTCGGGCCCGTGGATCTGGCGGCCGACGAACCGGGCCCAGAGCCCGGCGCAGATGTCCCTGTTTGAGGGGATGCAGCCATGAGCATCCAACGACAGATCGGCCGCACGGGCGTCAGCAAGGTGAAACGCGCGCTTGGCGTCCAGGGCGCACTTGAATGGGCATTCCGCGTTGAACAAGCGCAACTGGAACTGCCGCCGCCAAAGGACGTCACCGAGGAAGGCTTCGGCTTCGGCCTCGAATACGTCCTGCTCCAACGCGCTATGCTTGGATGCAAAGTGGACGGCGGCCAGCACAAGATGGGCAGCTACACCCACCCGGATGCCGAGGTCATCGCCGCTACCGTCGCCGGAATGCCCGACAGCCTCGGCGGGATCCGAATGGCGATCCAGGTGGCCGAACTGGCAAGGGCCGGGCTGACGCCGGACTGGATGCCGGGCGTCGTCCCGCGTTGCGTCCCGATGGGAATCAAGAACAACCAGCACGGTGAGCGGGCGACAACCATCCTCGTCGGCACCGAACGGGTGAAAACGCGCGGCAAGTGGCGAACGGTGGAGGTCTTGGCCTGCCCGGTCACCTGGCGACCGCATCCAGAACAGATCGCATCCGCCCGGCGTGGCTATGAGGACTGGTGGCGGGCGCTGTACTGGGTCCGGGTTGGGCTACTGGCGGGTGGCATGCTGCAGGAGGTTGAAGTGACGGCAGCTACGCCTCGCGTGCAACCTTGGCTCAACGACGCTAAGACCCCGTGAAAACTGACCAAACGCAACCAAGATAGCCCGTTGGCGCAGGATCAGCGCTTGACGCCACGGGTGCATCTTGCGACATTCGCCAGTAACATAGACCCCCATCAGCAAGATTGGGACTACCGACAGGCAAAATAATGGATGATCTTCGGCTTCATGATTTCAGCGATCTTTCGCTTGACGAAGGAATAGCTTTAATCGAAGCCGAGATACTTGATGAATATCTTCAACCGCATGAGTTCCCGTGGGTCATAGGCTACTCAGGGGGAAAAGATAGCACTCTAGTTGCACATTTGGTGTTTAAAGCGCTTCTCAAACTGCCGAGGAGCCAGAGAAAACGCCAAATCCATATCGTGTCAAATGACACACTTGTTGAGAGCCCGCTGGTTATCCAGCACATCATTGACAGCATGGACCAAATTGCAGAAGCCGCGCGCGCACTGCGTCTTCCGATTGTGACGCAGATCACAAGGCCAGCTTTAAGCCAAACCTTCTGGGTCAATGTGATCGGTCGTGGCTATCCGTCTCCGAACCGCAATTTCCGCTGGTGCACCGATCGGATGAAAATTCAGCCGACCTCAGCCTATATCAAAGCCCAGATCGAACGCAACGAGACCGTAATACTCCTGCTGGGTGTCCGACGGAGTGAGAGCGCAACTCGCGCCGCATCTGTAAAGCGGTATGATAATGGGGAAAGGCTCAACCGCCACAATGATTTGGCAGGATGCCAAGTTTTCAGGCCGATTGTGGAACTCTCCACGGATGAAGTTTGGGAGTATCTTGCAGCCAACGACGCCCCTTGGGGCGGCGACTACCGGAAGCTGATCAAGCTCTACAGGGATGCAGGTGGTGGAGAATGCCCGGTCGTAACGCAAAAGTCTGATGCACCTTCATGCGGAAGCTCATCTTCCCGCTTTGGCTGCTGGACGTGCACAGTTGTTGACAAGGACAGAAGCCTCGAAGGTTTTGTTGACTCTGGGTTTGTAGAGTTCGGGCCGCTTCTTGATTTTCGCGACTGGCTTGTTGAGATCAGGAATGACCCAAAGCGTCGTCAAGCAAGACGCAGGAATGGCACCATAACCATAACTGACACAGGAACCTACGTACCGGGTCCATTCACGATGGAAACCAGGCAGGAAATTCTTGACCGTCTTCTCTCCATACAAATTGACCAGAGGTCCGAACTGATTTCGCGTGAGGAAATTGAAGAAATACGTCGGCTATGGTCTGAAGAGTTAGTGGCACCCACACGGTCTGATGCGGCTTCGGTGAACACGTTGATCAAGAAGGTCAAATAGAGATGGCTAGAAATGTCGTCGTATTGCTCGACAACCCCGAGGGCAGATCCCTAGTCCGCGAAGAGTGTGTCGAGAACGGTATAAGCTTCCCGGAGTTCACAGAGTTGGTGCAGGTTGAAGTTGATCAAACCGGAAAGCAGAAAAAGAAGGGCCTCTGGGATTCCTTCGATGACATACTTGACCGCATAGAAATCGGAGATTGAAGCCGTATGTATCTTAAGAGCATCGTCCTGCGGGACTGGAAGGCCTATACGGTTGGCAATTTTGACTTCCCTGCGCCTGAAGTACATCGCAACATCATCCTGATTGGCGCCCAAAATGGCTTCGGTAAGACTAGTCTTTTCGAAGCAATTGTGTTGGGCCTATTTGGCCAAAGTGGCCTTCCTCTTGTCGCTCGGTCACCGTTTTCCAGTGATGACAAGCAGCGCTTAGCGACCTCCTACAGAGCGTTTTTGGAGAAGGCTATACACCGTGGCGCCGTTGACGCAGGCCGAACATCCTGCTCGGTGAAACTATGTTTTGTCGACGACGGCGAAGAAATCGAAATCCAACGCATCTGGTATTTTACTGACAAGGGCGCACTTCGCCCCGGTGATGAAGAAGTCCGCATATACGAAGGCACCACAAAGCGCGTTGTTGGCCCCACCGCCGCTGACGATGGAGAAGATCTCGAATGGTACCGGGATTTCATTGCAAGGCGCTTCTTGCCCTACTATCTCGCGGCATTCTTCTTGTTTGATGGCGAGCAAGTAAGCGCTTTTGCAGAACGTGAGATGGCCGCGCAGGTACGATCCGGAATTGAAGGGTTGCTGGGCATTCCAGTCCTTAAAGAACTGGCCCAGGACCTTAGGGCGTATGCCCGTGTCCGAAAAGGCGAAGTCAATAATGTCTCCGACCGGACGATTGATCGGATCGAATTAGACCTCGACAATCTAAACTTTCAGCTTGGAAAGCGGAAGGAGAGAGTTGCTGAACTTGAACCTGAGCATGCCAGCCTGAAGGAACAACGCGAAAAGCTTCAACGCGAATTGGCGAGCTTCGGGGCAGGATCCCAAGCGCAGTTCCAAGAGCAGTTCGAACGGCTCAACCGGCTTGGTCGAGAACTCGATGACGGCAAGTCCAGGCTAGAGACACTGCTTGCCCAAGATATTGCCCTCGCGTTGTCGGGTAGGGGACTGCGCGAACAACTGAAGAAGTCGCTTCAGGGTGAAATAATGAGGGACAAATGGCAGGTTGGTCGCCAACAGGGCGACGCCAATCTGACCAAGTACCTCACCAATGTTCGTGCCTCACTTGACGATGTAAGGCCCGATCTAGCGGATGATCAGAAAGAAGCTGTGGTAGCCATTGCATCAGAGGCGTGGGACACACTTTGGAACCCACCCCCTTCAAACATTTCTGAAAGCATCGTTCACACCTACCTGAACGAAATGGACAAGCTAAAGGTCGTCGAGCAACTTGATCAGCTCGACGAGCTTGGTGCACCCGCAGTGGTGGAACTTCTAGACAGTATCTCGGCCAATGATGAAGCCTATAACAAGCTCCAGCATGAGATCACCCGAACCGAGTCAATTGCTCCGCATGTCGATAAGAAGAAGTCGGATTTGGCTGCCGTCAACGGCCGGATTCAAGAAGTGGATCAAGAGCTTGGGGCACTCAAGCGCGAAGTTTCCGTCTACGAAGCCGATATTGTGAAGAAGAACACCGAGTTGTCCAAGCTGTCTGGCGCATGGGACCAAGCGAAACCTTCCCTTCGCAGGGCCTCGCGAGCGCTCAAAGTTGCAACGATGGTTGATTCAATAGTGAGCCAGGCCGTCCCGAGCCAGATTTCAGCTGTGGCAAAAGCAATGACGCAGGCGCATCACTCAATGGCGCACAAGAAAGATATGGTTGATCGGATCGATATTGATGATGACTGCCAGGTCCGCCTGCTGAACAAGGAAGGTGTAGATCTGAGAAACTATGACCTTTCCGCGGGCGAGAAGCAGATCTTCACCCAAGCTTTGATCTCTGCTGTTGCCTCTGTGTCGCAGCGCGCATTTCCAATGGTGATCGATACGCCGCTTGGCCGACTCGACGTAGCACATCGCAAGGGCGTCCTTAGGCATCTCGTCCAACGAGGTCACCAAGTAATTCTGCTTTCAACCAACACAGAAGTGGTCGGTGAGTACTTGGAAGAGATCGAACAGAATGTGCAAAAGAAGTACCTGATCAGCTTTGAGCGTGTCGGCGACACAGGGGAATCCTCAGTCCGTGAAGGCTATTTCGCGGGTCAGGAGGCCCGCAAATGACATTCACAGTTGTAGAGGTTGCCGGTGCGAACTTCCGAACGGACGAGGCATCAGACGAACTGAACACAGAGTTCATGAAGCGCCTCGGCATGAGAAAGCGCTACCTTCCAGCGCGCCTTGCTTTGTCGCGTTCGCTGGGCGTGCCAACTCCGCCTGAACCAGTGGCCGAAGGGTCGGACTGGGGCAAGACGATTAAAGGCGACACGCTCTTTGGAACGGGCGTGACACTAATGTCGTGGATATCAATAGTAATCCAACATAGCCCAAGCTCTGATCAGGATCTGCGGTCGCTTATCAGTATTGTCGCAGCGCATTGGCGGCGCGGGATTTTGCTATTGGACGCCGACTGGAAGCAAACCGGCGAAGACATTTCTAAGTTCGTTCGTCGCCTTGTTGAACACGCAGAACTTCCTCTGTCCGGTCGCATGTCAATCGGCGACAAAGCGTCTTTGCGGCCAGGCTTTGCTAGTTCCGGTCTCGTGTCCGTGCCAATTGGCGAGATTTCGACTGACGTAAGTACTGGTGCTGATTTGGAGTGGATTCTGAACGGTTCTGGATGCTCACCTCACAGCGCGATCATGGGGGGCGTTGGCTCGGGCAAAACTCGGACCGCAGTTGCTATTCTCAAGGGCCTTAGGAAGCGTGCACCGTTGCCTATTATTGCGTTTGATTTCAAAGGCGATCTGGCAACGGATGAAGCTGGTGGTGGTTATCACCTTGAGAGCCTATTTGACGCGACAGTCATTGAACCTCCCCGAATGCCTATTCCGTTGGACGTGCTTTCACTTAGAAGTCGTGAAAGCATCGATATTTCTCAAGCGGCTTCACGCTTTAGAGAGTCATTCTCTCGATTGAAGGGTGCCAAATTGGGCGACAAGCAGCGAGACGCTGTCTACGAAGCCGCAGAACGCGCACTAACGATGAAAATGCCATGTGAGCTCCGAGATTTTCAGAGTGAATTGACAAATGTCTATGCAGAGCGCGGGATTAAAGAAGACGGAGCGATAGCTGCCGCTCGTGAAGTATGCCGGTTTCCGTTGTTTGTTCCTGAGATGAAACCGGAAGAATTTTTCCAGCGCAGCTGGATAGTTAAACTCCCCCCGCATGTAGTGGAGGAAAGCCGGAGTATTGTTGTGAATCTTGTGCTGGACGCTCTTGACCAGTATCTCAACAGCTTGCCAGACACACCAGTAGACGGCGACGGTAGCCGCGGAATGCGGATTATTGCAATGGTCGATGAGGCACACCGCGTGCTTGGAACCAAACTGCCTTCGCTGTCCAACTTGGTTCGGATGAGCCGATCTAAAGGTGGCGCAGTGATGCTGATCTCACAGTCCCCTGATGACTTCACGGGTGAGGATGATGATTTCCTCAGCGAGATGGGATTGGTCGCCGCATTCTCAACCAATGCGCCATCAAGGAACGCCACTCGTATCCTGGGGAAGGCCGCCAACCTAGCAACACTCTCTACTGGGCAGGCCTATGTAAAGCGGCGCGGTGATCCCTCTGCTAGGAAGATCCAGTCATGGAAGGCCCAATAGCTTTCTCAGCTTGCCTTCCTGATTAAGAATGAGTGCCCTGCATCGGTGTTCTTGATCTCAAGAAGCGTGTGGCCGAACTGCGTACACATATGCGGCAAGTCAATAAGCGCGACTGGATCCGTTGTGAGCACGAGAAGCGTCTCACCGACCTTGAGCGATTTCAGGCTCTTCTTGGCTCTCAAGACGGGAAGCGGGCAAAGCAAGCCTTGTACGTCCAGAGTTGCGCTTGGGGCTGCTTCATCGTTCATTAACTGTTTGACCTTCGGTTGCTAGTCTAGCGTTTGCCAGTGCGGCAAACTGCTTTGTACGCTTTGGCGCATGACTGCTGCTATCACCACATCGAATTCTTTTTGCAACCCTACTCCGCTAGCCTCCCCCCACGCCATGGTTCCTCCCCGGCCCCGAACGTATGCGGGGGGGCGCAGCGCGGCGTTTCGCTAGCGACAGGTAGTTTCACCGGGGAAGCCAGGCGGAATCCACCTGCCTGGCGATCCTTAAAAAAGAGGACCATTATCAGAGGCTTGCGGAATCACGATCTGGGCGCGCTGGATTCTTTTGTGGAATCCACCTGAGCCAGTTTTCGGAAGCCACCACGCCGGAAGCCCCACCCACGCAATTGAACAATTCGCGCCGCGAAAGTGCCGCGCTCGTCGAGCGCGGCAGCAAGATCGGGCAGGTCAGGCCCGACCGGTGTACTTGTCCAGCAGCCCCTCCAGCAGGGCCATTCGGTCGCCGCTGAAATCACCCGCCTGCGGTGTCGGGTCCTGCATTGAGCGTACGAAGAACTGACGAAAGTCCTGGCGCTCGGCGCACCAGGCCAGCAGCTTCACCCCTTGCGGCGGATGCACCAGCGCCAGCGGCAGGACGGTGCGCGTCGTCTTGTTGCCGTCGAGGTCGGTGTAGCCGAAGGCGACCGGCTGGCAGGCACGGATCGCTGTATGCAGGATTGCGAGGTCTGCCGCCGCGGCGGCGGGGACATCCTCGGGCCAGTAGGCAGCTGGGCGCACATCGAGCATCTGGTAGATGCGCCCAAGCAATCCCGCCTCGGGATCGGCTTCCGCCAGCCGGGCCAATGCTGCATTCGCCGCCGCCGCAGTGACCGGATCGCCGCGATAGCCAGCCAGCGCCAGGCCACGCAGTGCAGCATCGCGCAGGTCAGGGTCCATCACCGGCATCAGGTTCGCCGCCCCACTGGCCGCGGCGCCCTGCCCAAAACCGCTTACGGCTGCGGCCCCGGCAAGCCGGGTGCCGAGTGCGCGGCGGGTCAGGGTTTGGGTCGGGCTTGAGGTGCGACCGGGTCGCATGGCGAATCCTCCTTGGGGTGGAAAGGTGCCCTCAATCGCATGTCTGGCGGCCTCCGGTCTATTATTTTCACAGAGCGGGGATTAGCGCGAAGCACCGACCGTTCAGGTTTCAGCCCCATGCATTGAATCCCATTGATTCTAGTTCATTTTTTCATTTGACAAAGCTGCCTATCTTGACCTACACCTTGATCATCGAAGAATTGCGCCCGGAGGACACCCCTCGCGGGCGTTTTTCATTTCCCCACATCGCGGATCCCGACCCTGACGCTGGCATCGCCCGGCGCGCATCGGCGTGTCCGCCCTGCCTCACATGGAAGCGACCCGATGGACCTGGTCTTTGCGCCGAGCCAGATCGAGACTTGGCCTCTCGACCGGCTGCGCCCCTATGCCCGAAACGCCAAGATCCACGGCACGGACCAGGTCGCTAAGATCGCCGCCAGCATGGCGAAATTCGGTTGGACCGTGCCGTGCCTTGTGGCCGACGATGGCGAGTTGATTGCCGGGCACGGTCGGGTGTTGGCGGCGGTTATGCTGGGGCTGAAGGATGTGCCGGTGATCCGGCTTGGCCACTTGGACGAGGCTGAACGCCGAGCCTACCGCATCGCCGACAACAAATTGACCGAGCTTGGCGAGTGGGACGAGGCGATGCTGCGCGACGAAATCGCGGGGCTATTGGCCGAGGATTTCGACCTGTCGCTGCTGGGGATCGCCGACGAGGATCTGGACACCCTGCTGCGCGATCCGGATCAGGCGGAAGGCGGTGCAATCGAGGGTGAGGACGACATCCCCGAACCGCCGGTCACGCCGGTGTCGGTGGCGGGTGACCTTTGGCAGCTGGGGTCGCACCGGCTGATTTGTGGCGACAGTACCTCCGCCGATGTGGTCGGGCGCTTGCTGGGTGATGTTCGCCCGCTGCTGATGGTCACTGATCCACCCTATGGCGTGGAATACGATCCGTCCTGGCGCAACGAGGCGGGCGCGGCCAAGACCAAACGCACCGGCAAGGTGCTGAACGACGACCGGGCCGATTGGCGCGAAGCGTGGGCGCTGTTCCCCGGCGACGTGGCCTATGTCTGGCACGGCGCGCTGCACGCCGCGACCGTGGCCGAGAGCCTCGTTGCGGCGGGTTTCGCCGTCAGGTCGCAGATCATCTGGGCCAAGGACCGCCTCGTTCTTAGCCGCGGCGATTATCACTGGCAGCACGAACCCTGCTGGTATGCGGTACGCGTCAAGGGCAAGGGCCATTGGGCTGGGGACCGCAAGCAGACGACGCTCTGGCACATTTCCGGCAAAGACCAGGACGCGGCCACGGTGCACGGCACGCAAAAGCCGGTCGAATGCATGCGCCGCCCGATCCTGAACAACTCCAGTCCCGGTCAAGCGGTGTTCGAACCCTTCATGGGATCTGGCACCACGTTGATCGCGGCGGAAACCACCGGACGTATTTGCTTCGGGATCGAGTTGAACCCCGCCTATGTCGACGTGGCCATCGAGCGCTGGCAGCACCTGAGCGGCCAAACCGCCACCCTCGAAGGCGATGGACGGTCTTTCGCCGAGATGCAGGCCGAACGGAAAGGTGCCGCCTGATGAAGTGCAAGGTGTGTCCGACTAAAAAGGTGAAGCTGACGAAAGCGACCCCCGGTTCCGTGTGTCCCGGGTGGAACGACGACGCTTTGCGGCAATCGATTGAGGCACTGAGTTCACCGGAGGTGCGCGCGCTCATGCAGCCAGACGTGGACAGGATGATTTTGATGGGCGCGCTCGAGCCGGATTTCGTGTTGTGATACGCGTCGAGCTGATGCCAACCGCGCGCTTGGTTCCTTACGCGAGGAACGCCCGGACACACTCTGATCAGCAAATCGCGCAGATTGCGGCGTCAATGGTCGAGTTTGGCTTCGTCAACCCGATACTGATCGGCGACGACAACGTGATTATCGCAGGACACGGGCGGCTGATGGCCGCACAGCGGCTGGGTATCTCTGAGGCGCCGGTGATCGTACTGGGCCACCTGACTGCGGCACAGCGCCGTGCACTGGTAATTGCCGACAACAAGATCGGCGAGAATGCCGGATGGGACGAGGCCCAGCTGTCGCAAGAATTGCAGGAGCTGCTGGCCGATGGTTTTGACCTTGGGCTGCTAGGGATCCCCGAAAACGAGCTGGATGCACTGCTGGCCGAGGCCGAGGGCGGCCCGGAAATGTCCGACGACGCAGCGGATGCGATACCTGAACCGCCAGCGGAACCGATCACCCGCCCCGGCGATATCTGGCAGCTCGGGCGGCACCGACTGTGCTGCGGCGATGCCACCGATCCTGCCGCTGTCGCGAGGCTGATGCAGGGCGAACAGGCCACACTGATGTTCACCTCGCCGCCCTACGCGCAGCAGCGCGACTATGGCGCGGCGAAGGAAAAGGTCGGCGATTGGGATGCGTTGATGCAAGGCGTGTTCGCCGCCGCGCCGGTCACAGCAGATGCGCAGGTCCTGATCAACCTCGGCCTCGTGCATCGCGACAGCGAATGGCAGCCCTATTGGGAGGGATGGGTGGAATGGATGCGCGCATCTGGCTGGCGACGCTTTGGCTGGTATGTCTGGGATCAGGGCCCGGGCCTGCCGGGCGACTGGAACGGCCGCCTGGCCCCCTCGCACGAGTTCATTTTCCACTTCAACCGCGCGCCGCGAAAACCGCACAAGACGGTGCCGTCGAAGCACGCGGGCGAAACCCTCGGCGGCGGTGGCCTGCGCGGGGCCGACGGCACCGTCCACGCCAAGACCGGAACCGGCAACGCGATCCAGAGCCACCGCATCCCCGACAGCGTCTTCCGCATCATGCGCCATAAGGGCGGGCTAGGTGCGGCTGGATCGCACCCGGCCGTGTTCCCTGTGGCGCTCGTCGAGGCAGTGCTGACGGCGTTCTCGGATCCGGGCGACCTGATCTACGAGCCGTTTTGCGGATCCGGCACCCAGATCGTCGCCGCCGAACGCGCCGGGCGACGGTGCTTCGCGATGGAGTTGGATCCGGTCTATTGCGACGTCGCCGTGCGGCGGTGGGAGATGGCGACTGGCAAGACTGCGCAAAGATCCTCCGCTGACGCAGCCACGAAATAAAGCCGCCGCCCGGCTTGGGCGGCGGTCGAGTCGAAGTCGAAGAGGAAGCGGATCATGCCACAGGCAATCGATACACCCTTCCCCGCGCGTCATCCTTTTCCGAGCTGACCTCGAGGCCCAGCTTCTTCTTCAATGCCCCGGCCATCGCGCCTCGAACCGTGTGAGCCTTATGCCGATGTCGGCATAAGTCGCATTATGCCGACGTCCCGATTATGCCGATGTAGGGCTGCAACCCTTTATTATTGGCGGGAATCGTTGCGTCGGGGTCGGCATAATCAGAGGGCTTCGAGGAATGCGAGGAGTTTGTCGGTCGGTCGGAAGCGGCCGGGTTTGGTCGTGATCGGGGCTGTTCTTGCCAAGGCGCGCTCCTTGATCTGCAGATCCGCGTGCAGGTAGATCTGGGTTGTTTCGATCTGTTCGTGGCCGAGCCAGAGCGCGATCACGGATGTATCGATGCCGGCCTGCAGCAATCGCATCGCGGCGGAATGGCGCAGGACATGCATGGTCACCGACTTTTGCGCCAGTGACGGACGGGCGTCGGTGGCCTTCTGGGCGTATTTGGCCAGCCTGTGCTCAAGGGCATCACGGCTGAGGGTGCGGCCGGCCTGCGTGGGGAACAGCGGGGCCTCTGGCTGACCGGCGCGTTCGGCCAGCCAGACCCGCAGATGGGCGATGGTGCCCGAGGTCAGTGGCGTGATCCGCTGCTTTCGCCCCTTGCCGTGGCAACTCACATGCGCGCCCGCGCCGAGATGGACATCGCGGCAGCACAGACCGATCAGTTCGGAAGCACGAAGCCCCGTCTGCACGGCGAGGGCGAACAGCGCCACGTCGCGCCGCCCGGTCCATGTCATTCGATCAGGGGCGGCGAGAAGCGCTCCCAATTCCGGTTCCGTCAGCCAGGTCACCAGCCGCCGCTCAAACCGCTTCGGCGGGATCGCCAGAACCCGTTCGATGGTGGCGGCATGTTCAGGATGGCGCAGGGCGGCATAGCGGAACAGGGACCGGATCGCGGCCAGTCGGGCGTTGCGGGTGCGCACACCGTTCTGTCGATCACGCTCCAGATGGTCGAGGAAGGCACCGATCAGCGGCGCATCGAGGTCGTCGATGTCGAGTTTGCCCGGCGCTTTGCCGTGCCGCTCTGACGCAAAGACCAGGAGCAAGCGCAACGTGTCGCGATAGGCCTGAACCGTGTTCGGGCTGACCTGGCGCTGGCGGATGAGACGATCGGTGAAGAACGCCTGCAGGGTCGTGGCCAGCGCACTCATGCGTCACCCGCCAGGTGGCGCTCGAGCCGTTCGCCCGCCAGGGTCAACAGTTCTGGCGCCGCCGACAGATACCAGTAGGTATCGCCAGGATCGGCATGGCCGAGATAGGTGGACAGGATCGCGAGGCGGGAACCGGGGTCGCCCGCCCGGTAGTCGTCTGCGATGGTGCTGACGGCAAAGCTGTGCCGCAGATCGTGGATCCGGGGTCGGCATGCCGCGGAACGCGGAACGATGGCGCAGTGATGCAGAAGCTTGTGGAAGACCCAGTGTACGGTTCCATAGCCCAGCCGTTTGCCGCGTGAACTGATCAGCAGGGTCGGCATGCCCGCAGGCCGGGGGCGGTCATCGCGGCGCAGATAGGCATCCAGCGCCGCGACGGTCGTCGGGTGCAGCGGCAAGGCACGCGCCTTGTCGAACTTGCCATGTCTGATCGTCAGGATGCCGCTGTCCGCGTCAAAATCGTCGCGGTCGAGGGCGATCGCCTCGCCGATCCGCATGCCGGTCGCCGCCAGAAGGCCGATCAAGGTCCGGTAGGTCGCCTGCACATGCGATCCGCGCAGGATCGCGGTGGCCTGCATCAGTGCCGCAATCTCCTGCGGCGTATAGAGATAGGGCGTTGCACGGCGGGTCTTTGCGGGCAGAAGGTCGGCGGGCGGCACCTCGGTCCTTTGGTCGAGGGTGCGCAGGTGCCGCGCGAAGAGGCGAACCTCGGCCAGCCGTCTTGATGTCCAGATCGCAGCAGCACCGGCAGGCAGGGTCGCCCAGGCCAGCGCCGTCTCGGTCCGGACATGGGTCTCGCCGCGATCCTCGGCGAAGGCCGCAAACTGGCCAAGAAGCCGCTCGGCCTTGTCCATCTTGTAGCCGAGGGCGCGCCGCAGGGTCAGATAATCGGCAAGGGCATTGCGCAGGTGGCTCATGGCGCGCCCTCCGGCCAGGGTCGCGCGATCAGGCGCAGGGTGCCCTCGTCGACCTTGGCATAGATCGCCGTGGTCTCGGTGCGGCGGTGACGCAGGATCTGACCGATTTCCGGCAAGGAGGCACCAGCCCGCAACAACTCCGTTGCCGCCGTATGACGCAGGCGATGGGCGTGGACGCGCCCCAAATCCGCGCGTTTGGCTGCATCCGCCACGATGCCGCTCACACGGGCAGCCCCAAGGGCATGATGGGGCGCAAAATGCCGGACGAACACGGTCCGGCCCAAGGCGTCCGCAGGCCGGGCGTGGCGCAGATAGTCTGCCAGTCGACGGCCAACATCCGGCGGAAGGGGAAGCTGCTCATGACAATCGCCCTTGCCGCGCAGGCGGATCGCGCCCGCGCGCCAGTCGATGTCACCGAGTTCGAGTCTCGCCACCTCGTCGCGCCGCAAGCCGAGGCGGATCAGCAGGGTCAGGATGGCCAGATCGCGGTCGCCAACAACCGTGCTGGCATCGCAGGCTGCAAGCAGACGCCGAACCTGATCGGGTTCAAGCCCTTTGGGCAACCCCGCCAGCCGGCGGCGCAAGACCGTCGGCACAGCCGAGACGAGCGCGCGTTCCGTCACGCCCTGCACATGCAGAAAGCCAAGGAACGACCGCAGCGCCGTGACCGTCAGCTTCGCCACCCCGCCATTCAGACACGGGCAAAACTCCACCACGAAGGAGGTGACATCGCCTGCGGTCAGGCTTGCGAGGTCAAGACCATCGGCTGACAGCCTGCGGTCCAGAAACGGGCGCAGGCAATCGCAGTATCGAAGGGCCGTCGCCGAGACCAGCCCACGTTCCGCGGTCAGAAACTGTTGGTAACGGTTCAGGACTTCCGCGACAGGACCGTCCACCGCCGGGGCTTCGGCCACTGGCACCAGCCCCAGCCCGCGCAAATGGTCGAGAATGGGGCCAAGCGCCTTGCGCGTCTTCAGCCTGCGCACGCCAGCGGCACGGCGGTCAGCCATGAACTGATCCGCCTGCGCCACAGACAAATCGCCCACCGCGAGTTCTTGGCCATGTAACCAGCCGATCAGGTCGTTGAGCAGCTTGCGCTGCTTCCAGATCGTACCCGGCCTGTATCCCTGCCGCCGCAACTCCTCCTCGAACCCTTTGGAAAGGTCCGTGACCGGGTTCTTGCCTCGTCTCTTCTTCTGATCGATCAACATGATATCTCCTCGTTTCAATCTGAACGAGAAGACGTTACCAGCCCAAAAGCCCGAGGATTATGCCGACTCCGGCGCAACGGACTTGAAGGTATTCAATCCCTTACGGACCTACATCGGCATAATCGGGACGTCGGCATAATG
>JAHRYM010000001.1:2374357-2479670 GCA_020622085.1 Paracoccaceae bacterium
GCAGGCAATTCGATGCTGTCGAAGGAATTCCCCGGCGGCATCCTGGTGCTGACCGGCGCGAACTCCGCGACCGGTCTGCGGTCTATGCCTGCGCGCTACATCTTTCTGGACGAGGTCGACGCCTATCCGGCTTCAGCCGACGAAGAAGGCGACCCGGTCACGCTGGCCGAAGCGCGGACCACAACCTTCTCGCACCGGCGCAAGGTGTTCATGGTCTCGACCCCAACGATCCGGGGGCTGAGCAGGATCGAGCGCGAATTCGAGGCATCGGACAAGCGCCGGTACTTCGTGCCCTGCCCGCATTGCGGGGCGATGCAATGGCTGCAGTTTGACCGCCTGCGCTGGGACAAAGGGCGGCCTGACACAGCCGCCTACCACTGCGAGGGCTGCGAGAAGCCCATCGCCGAGCATCACAAGACGCAGATGCTGGAGCGCGGGGAGTGGCGCGCGACGGCTGTTTCCGCCGATCCGCACTCCATCGGCTTCCACATTTCGGCGCTCTATTCGCCGCTGGGCTGGAAAAGCTGGCAGCAGATCGCGCGCGAGTGGCTGGCGGCGCAAGGCTCGGAAGAGATGCTGCGCGTCGCGCGTAACACCCTGCTGGGCGAAACATGGGTCGAGAGCGGCGACGCCCCCGAGTGGCAGCGGCTGGCCGAGCGCCGCGAAGCCTATGGCGGTACGCAAGTTCCCGTCGGTGGTCTTTTCCTGACGGCTGGCGTCGATGTGCAAAAGGATCGGATCGAGGTCGATGTCTGGGCCTGGGGTCGCGGCCTGGAGAGTTGGCTGGTCGATCACATCGTGATTGCTGGCGGCCCGGATGATCCCGCCTGCTGGGACAAGCTCACTGCCCTCTTGGGGCGGACATGGGCCTGCGCCAATGGCGCGGTGATGCTGATCGGAAAGCTCGCCATCGACACCGGCTATGAGGCCCCGGCGGTTTACGCATGGGCGCGCAAGCAAGGTTTCGACCAGGTCGCGCCGATCAAAGGTCTCGAAGGCTTCAACCGTGCGACGCCGGTGTCGGGCCCGACCTTTGTCGATGCGACCATCGGCGGCAAGCGCCTGCGCCGGGGCGCGCGGCTCTGGTCGGTGGCCACGGCGACGTTCAAGACCGAGACCTACCGCTTCTTGCGGCTGGAACGCCCCTCGGACGAAGACCGGGCGCTGGGCGTGCTGGACGCACCTGGCACAGTGCACTTGCCCGACTGGATCGACACCGAATGGCTGAAGCAGCTTGTGGCCGAGCAGCTAGTCACTGTGCGCAACAAGCGTGGCTATGCCCACCCCGAATGGCAGAAAATGCGCGAACGCAACGAAGCGCTCGACGCCCGGGTCTACGCCCGGGCGGCCGCCTGGATCATGGGCGCGGATCGCTGGGATGAGGCAACCTGGCGGCGGCTCGAGGCGCAGGCCGGGGTGGAAACGCGCCTAGCGCCGCCCGTCACGACGACTGAACCGGCGCCCCCTACCCAGCCCAAAGCCGGAACACCGACCACGCCACGGCGGAAACGCCGGGCCTACACACCGAACTTCATGAGGGACTGAGATGGATCTGGAACGAATGCGCGCCTTGCTGGCAGCGCTGCAGGAGGCGCGCTACGCGGGCGTCCGCTCGGTCAGCTATGACGGAAAGTCGATCAACTATGGCTCTGACGCCGAACTGGCCAATGCCATCAGCGATCTGGAAACCCGTATCGCCACGGCCACGACCGGTACGCCGCGCCGTCGGCGCTGGGGCACTGTCGCCTCGAAGGGTCTGTGATCCATGGCGTTCGAGGCTTTCCGTCAGCGGCTGGGGTCGATCATTGGCGGTTTCGATGCGGCACAGGCCCACCGTCGCCTGCGTGGGTTTCGCGCATCCCGTGCTCATGTGAACACGCTGATCGCGGCCTCGGGCGACACGATCACCGCCCGGGCGCGCTGGCTGGTGCGCAACAACGGCTATGCGGCGAATGCCGTGGAAAGCTTCGCGAGCAATGTGGTGGGCGATGGGATCAAACCTTCGTCGACCATCGCGGATGCCGCCAAAAAGGAAGAGTTGCAGGCACTGTGGCTCGCCTGGACCGACGATGCAGATGCCGAGGGCCTGACCGATTTCTATGGGTTGCAGCGCCGCGCGGCGCGCGAAGTGTTCCTGTCAGGCGAGGTGTTCATTCGCATCAGGCCCCGTCGCGCGGAAGATGGCCTGACGGTCCCACTTCAGCTGCAGATGCTGCCTGCGGAAATGCTGCCCTTGGATATGAACCGCACCTTGCCCGGTGCCGGGCTGATTCGCCAGGGCATCGAGTTCGACGGCATCGGTCGCCGCGTTGCCTATCACTTCCTGCGCCGCCATCCGGGCGATCTGACCGACCCCGGCCTCGCGGGCGAAACTGTCCGCGTTTTGGCCACCGACGTGATCCATGTGCTGGATCCGGTCGAGGCTGGCCAGCTGCGCGGCGTATCGCGGTTCGCGGCCGCCATCGTCAAGCTGTTCACGCTGGACCTCTATGACGATGCGGAACTGGAGCGGAAGAAGATCGCGGCGATGTTCGCGATGTTCATCACCTCGCCCGCCCCGGAAACGCCGCTGGAGCCGACCGAGGAGGATCTGGAGGTCGAACCCGGACAGGTGGTGCGGCTGGATCCGGGCGAGGATGTCTCGACCCCGGCGACCCCAGACTCGGGCGGCACCTACGAGCCGTTTCAATACCGGACCCTGCTGCAAATCGCCGCCGCGCTGGGCGTGCCCTATGGCTATTTGACCGGCGACACGGCGAAGGGGAACTTCTCCAACACGCGGATCAGTTTGATCGAATTCCGCCGCCGCATATCCGCCTGGCAGCACGGCGTGCTGGTCTATCAGCTCTGCCGAGCGGTCTGGGTGCGCTGGATGGACACCGCTGTGCTGTCGGGCGCCTTGGACCTCCCCGGCTACGACAGCCAGCGCCGCCAATATCAGACCTGCGCCTGGTTGCCCACCAAATGGGACTGGATCGACCCGATGAAGGACGCCTCGGCAGAGATCCTGCAGATCGAGGCGGGTCTGAAGTCTCGGACGCAAGCCTTGGCAGAGCGGGGATACGACGCCGAGCAGGTCGACCGCGAAATCGCTGCCGAGCGCAAACGCGAGCGCGATTTGGGCCTGGACTTCCGGCGGCCGGGGTCACCCGCGCAGGGGCCGGGCGAAGGCACGACGAAAGATACGGATCAGGACAGCGCCAAGCACGACGAGGCCGATGACACCGCCGATGAAAAACCCGACCCCAAGGAGGGCGCATGATGCACCACGCCCAGATCGCCCAGCGCGCATTCAACACGCCCTTAATGGTCGACCCAGCCAAGGCGCTGGCGTTCCTGTCCGGGCTGGGGCCACGCATCACCGGGCAGGAGATCACCTTCCAAGGGCTTGAGGTGGAAACCGATGACCAAACTGCCGCCAGCTTGCCCGCCCGGGCATCGCTGTTCGGGAACGATCTCGCCCAGCGCCATCAGCGGAACGGTAGCCAGCCCTATGCTCTGGTGGATGGCATCGCGGTCATCGAGATCGCCGGGACGCTGGTGCATCGCGGGGCCTGGATCGGGCAGTCTTCGGGGCTGACTTCCTATGAAGGGATCGCGGCTCAGCTGCAGGCCGTACTGGCCGATCCCGGCGTGCGGGGCATCGCCTTGGACATCGACAGCTTCGGTGGCGAGGTTGCGGGCGCCTTCGATCTGGCGGATCGCATCCGGGCGGCGCGGGCGCAAAAGCCGGTCCACGCCTTTGTTGCCGAACATGCCCTGTCGGCTGGCTATGTCCTGGCAGCACAAGCCGACCGGATTGTCCTGCCCCGCACAGGCGCGGTCGGCAGCATCGGCGTTGTCGCACTGCACACCGACATGAGCGGCGCGCTGGACCAGAAGGGCATCGCGGTCACGCTGATCCACGCAGGGGCGCACAAGGTCGATGCGAACCCGTATCAACCCCTGCCCGAGACCGTGCACGACCAGATGCAGCGCGAGTTGGAGGTGGTCCGCTTCCTCTTTGCCGAAACCGTCGCTGCCGGTCGCGGGGATCGGCTGACTCATGCAGCCGCGCTGGCCACCGAAGCTGCTGTCTTTCGCGGCGCCGATGCCATCGCCGCCGGTCTGGCTGACGAACTGGCCGATCCCGTCGCCGCTTTTCACGCCTTCGCCGCCGCACCCCGCGGCACAACCTCCACCAGCAGAAAGGGTCCACAGATGACCACCACGCCTGAAACTCCCATCGAAACGCTTGCGCCTGTCGCAGCAGCCCCAGCAGTTCCGCCTGTCGATGTTGCCGCTTCGGCCAATCCAGCGACGATGACCGCCGACACCATTCGCGCCGAGGCCGCCGAGGTGGCGCAGGTTTGTGCACAGGCCGCGCGGCTGGGCGTGACCATTGACGCGGCCGACGCCGTTACGCGCGGGTTGAAACCCGAAGCATTGCGCGCGCGGGTGTTGGCCGATCTCGCCGCCCGCAGCGATGCCGCTGGCATCATCGCCACCGCCCCGGCGGCAGTAGCCAAGGAAAGCCCCATCGTGGCCGCTGCCAAGAAAACCGCGACCGACGCCAGGCGCTGAACCAGCGCGCGCTTCCACCACCTTCCCCCTCCCCCAAAACTTGGAGACTGACCAATGCCCGTCCTGACGGAACCGCCCAGCATGGGCGATGTCCTCAAATATGAGGTCAACCCGAACTACACCCGCGAGGTGGTGACCCTGCTGATCGGCACCAACTATCCCTCCGGTGCCGTCCTTGGCCGGATCACCGCCAGCGGCAAATACACGCTGTCCGCCGCAACCGGGGCCGATGGCGCGCAGGTCGCCGTCGCGGTCCTGCTTTATCCGGTGAACGCCACGCTGGCGGATGCGGTCGGCATCGTCGTCGCCCGTGGCCCCTCGATCGTCTCGCGTGCGGGCCTCGCCTACGAGGGCACCGTCAACGACGCGGCCAAGATCACCGCCAAGATCGCCCAGCTGGCCGCCGTCGGCATCATCGCTCGCGACGGCGTCTGACGCGGGCGTCGGCATCCCTTTCCCCAAATCCCCGGAGCACCCCATGACCATCGTTCGCAATCCTTTTGACGCTGGCGGTTACTCGCTGGCCGAGATGACGCAGGCCATCAACATCCTGCCCAACCTCTACACCCGCCTCGGCCAGATCGGCCTGTTCCGCTTCGAAGGCGTCACCCAGCGCTCCGTCATCATCGAGCAATACGAGGGTGTCCTGAACCTGCTGCCCTCCGTGCCGCTGGGCGGCCCCTCCACTGTCGGCACGCGGGAAGGCCGGTCGATGCGATCCTTCGCGCTGCCGTGGATCCCGCATGACGATGTGATCCTGCCCGGTGACATTCAGGGTCAACCCGCGCTGGGCGCCTTTGATGCCGCCGACCCGCTGGTTGAGGTGATGAACCGCAAGCTGCAGTTGATGCGCCGCAAGCACGCCCAGACCCGCGAATACATGGAGATGAACGCGCTGCGCGGCATCGTGAAGGATGGCGCGGGGACCACTCTCTACAACTACTTCACTGAATTCGGGCTGGCACAAATCTCGGTGGATTTCCTGCTGGGCACTGCGGGGACCCTCGTCCAAAGCAAGGTCCGCGAGGTTTTGCGGGCAATCGAAGACAACCTCCTCGGCGAAAGCATGTCGGACGTGCACGCCCTCGTCAGCCGCGAATTCTTCGACAAGCTGATCGCGCATCCCAAGACCGAGGAAGCCTACAAGTTCTACGCCGCGACTGGCGCGCAGCCCCTGCGCCAGGATGTGCGGCGCAACTTCCCTTTCGCTGGCATCGTGTTCGAGGAATATGCGGGCACGGTCACTCTTTCCACAAAGGCGACCGAACGGCTGGTTCCAGCGAACGAAGGCATCGCCTTCCCGCTGGGCACGATGGACACCTTCACCACCTACGGCGGCCCGGCCAACCTGCTGGAGGCGGCCAACACCCTCGGTCTGCCGCTCTACGCCCGCCAGCACCTCGACGAAAAGGGCCGCTGGATCGACCTGATGACCGAGGCGTCAATCCTGCCGGTGAACAAGCGGCCGCGCATCGCGATCCGCATCCACACCTCGAACTGACGTCATTCATCATGTCAGTTTTCGAGGCGGCGCTTGGCCGCATCTTCGGCAATCCTTCGATGGCGGTGGCGGGGGTTTGGATCTCCGCCACCACTTCCGAGGAACGCTCGATTCACGTCATACGCCGCGCCCCGGACCGCATCACTGATTTCGGGGCGGCCCGCTTTGTCACCGACACTATGATGGTGGATGTGCGCGTGTCAGACTTGCCCGACCCCCGCACGGGCGATCTGATCGTGATCGAGGCCGACAGCTTCACCATTCAGGGCGAGCCGGTGCGCGACCGCGAACGCCTGATCTGGACACTGGACCTGCGCCGATCATGAAGCTGAAGGTCCAGTTCGACCCTGACCTCGTCGCCCTGGTGCAGGCCGAAATCGCCGCCGGTGAAAAGGCAGTGTCGGCGGCGATGCGCGAAGCGGGCACCTCCCTGAAATCCGCCTGGCGCGGCCAGATCACCGGCGCGGGGCTGGGCACGAGGCTGGGCAACAGCATCCGTCTCGCCAGTTTCCCCAAATCCGGCAATAGCCTGAACGCGGCGGCCCTCGTTTGGTCGAACGCGCCGGTCATCATTGGCGCCCATGACACCGGGCCACTGATCCGGTCCAAGGATGGGTTCTGGCTGGCGATCCCGACCCCAGCCGCCGGAAAGAGCACCAAGGGCGGCCGGATCACCCCCGGCGAGTGGGAACGCCGCACCGGGTTGCGCCTGCGATTCATCTACCGCCGCCGGGGGCCGAGCCTGCTGGTGGCCGTGGGGCGGCTGAACTCCAAGGGCCGGGCAGTGGCATCGAAATCCAAAACCGGACGCGGGCTGGCGACCGTGCCGATCTTCCTGCTGGTGCCGCAGGTAAAACTCCGAAAGCGGCTGGATCTGGCGCGGGATGCAGAGCGAGCGGTGGACGGCGTGCCGGGGCGCATCGTAGCTAGATGGGTGACAAATTCGGACAGGGCCTGATGCCCGCTTTGCGATGTTCGCTTGATGGTTGAATTGTGCATCGCTAGCCTGATTCCTGAAGTGACCCTATTTCGGAGCAGCCCATGTCGTTGAGACCATTCGTTTTTGCTATTGCACTGGCTGCGGCCGTTCCGGCCTTGGCGCAAGATGCATCGCTTTCCACAGAATTGGCCGATATCGAACGACAACTGACAGAGATCGAAGCGCAGGCGGCGCGTTACGAAGGTGGCCTGATCCTGACCCTGCTCGATGCGCGCCGGGAAGCACTTCTCCTCGCACGGACCTTGGTCGAGAACCGGATCAATGCGGAAGCGGGTGCTGCGACAGTTGAAGTAACGGTCTCGGCGGTCCAGCCTGACGAAGCGCGGGCGGCACAGATCCTTGGCGAAATGGCGGCCGTTCAACAGCGCATCGAAGAGGCTGAACGCGAAGCTGCATCCGGCGGCGGGCTGATCCAGGCACTCGCGCTCAGCCGTGCCGAAACCGAAAAGCTCACATTGGCACAATTGCAGATGGGCTATCTGCAAGCGAAATACGGCATCGCATTCCCCGTCATGGTGCCCCAGCCAGCGACATCGGCGCCAGCCGCTGCGCCAGCGGCCGACACCACGCCGCCGCCGGAGGGTGCAGCGCAAACGGTCGCATGGGCGGATTCACGGTTTCCAGCCATCGACTATACTCTAGCCCCGTTTGAACAGGCCAATCGGGATGGGCACCGGATTTCGGGCTGGTGGACCATTGAATCGTCGCGGGCAGCGGTGGACGATAGCCCGCAGATAATTGCGCTGAACCATTCGCAATTCCAGGCCAACAACTTCATGGGCCAGACAGCCCTTGTTGCGCGCTGCATTGAAGGCGAGACCGCTTTGGTCTTCGTCCAGGACGACTTCCTGATGAACGACTACCAGCGCAATTCCTTTGAAATGACGCTCCGCATCGATGATCAGCCATCGCAGCAGGCGCGATGGAACAGTCTGACCACCAATAAAGGGGCTGGCCTCTTTGGACCTGAGGCAGAAACCTTCATCCGCTCGATCTACGACGCAGAGCGTCTCTTCCTTCGGCTTGTCGAGTCCAATGGCCAGCAGCATGACGCACAGTTCGATCTCGCCGGATCGCAGGATGCAATCGAAGCGGTTGCAGGCGCTTGCGGATGGACGACGCTGTCACTGTCCACAGATGACTATCGTGCCATTCAGACCCTCTTGAACGCTGGGGGCTTCGATGTCGGAACTCCTGACGGGCAATGGGGCCCTGCTTCACAAACTGCCATGCGCGCCTATCAAGTTTCGGTCGGACTCCCCGAGACGGGGGCACCCGACCGGGCGACACTGGAAAAGCTCGGCGTCAATTAGTGATGGCTGGCAAGGCGGGTAGGTCGTTCGACATTCTTTACTACGACAGCCTCACCGAAAACTGACAAGATCAAAGGCAGAACCGTGCCCACCACCCGCGAAACCGTCCTCGCCGCGCTGCACGCGCGGCTGCAGCCGCTTGCCGCCCTCACTTTGCGTGACGAGGTGCTGCCGGAGCGGATCCCGGCGGCGGGGCTGATCATCCTGCGGGATGGCCAACCGGGCGAACCAGAGGTTACGCTGTCGCCACTTCGCTATCACTACCAGCACCGCGCCGAACTGGAGGTCGTCGTCCAAGCCCCGAATGGCCGGGCCAGCACCTTTGACACCATGATCGTCGCCATCGGCGCGGCGATTGAAGCCGACCGCACGCTCGGCGGGCTTTGCGACTGGGTCGAACCCGAACCCCCTGCCTCGGTCGATCTGCCCATCGATGGCGCGGCGGCGCTGAAGGCGGCGGTGATCACCGTCGTGCTACACTATACCGCCACCGGCCCCCTCGCATGACGCCAGCTTCCTTAGGCTGAATGTCCACGACAAGTATGGTATCGGATAGACATCAGTCTAATCCGTCTGACGATTGGGATTATTGCCGAGCAACCACAGGAGAAGGCAGGCAAGAATAGGCGAGAAGAAGATGCTAAGGAGCACCCAGCCAAAGGCACTGCGGCCTCTCGCTTCTGCCATTCGGGCGGGCAGCAGGATGAAAATCCACAGGGTGAAATACAGGGCGGCCAGCCCAAAAATCAGGAAGAAAAGACCTTCGATCATGGCGCAACCCTGCCCCTATGCGGCGAGTTCTCGATCCGAGCCCATTCAACAGGTGCCATAGAAACCGCGCGAATAGCGGCAATACTCGGATGCAGCGCCTGAGCGGATCATCTCCGCCGCGATATCGCGCCCATCTGGCAGGAAGCACTGCCCGACAAGACGCCCGTACCGGTCGATATCCACCACACTACAACTCAGTGTCTTGCCTGAAATCAAACCATGCAAAGTCTCAGTCGCGGCAGAGCCACCTCGCTGGTCCCACTCTGGCGCATCAAGCCCCCAGACACGGATCCGGCGCGACTCGCCACGCAGCGTGAAGGTATCGCCGTCAAGCACCTTGCTGACCCGCGCCTCCAGCGTGTTCGATTGCTGCGCCTGCGCATTCGGCGCTCCGATAAATGCCGACGTGGTGACGACTATCATCAATAGGAATGCCGCACGGCACAGCTGACGGGTGAAACGGGGATTGAAAAAAGGTCTGCTCATTCAGGCAGATGACCCGATTGCCTGCCGCTCTGCAAGGCATCCACCGACTGTTTAAACAAGAAAGGAAACCTAACCATGGCACGTGCGCAAGGCGCGCGGGCGCAGACGGCGCTTGCGTATGAAACGGTTTACGGCACCCCGCCGGTGAGCGGGTTCCGATTGATGCCCTTTGCCCGAACGACATTGGGCTCGGAGCAACCGCTGCTGGAATCCGAACTGCTGGGATATGGCCGCGATCCACTGGCCCCGATCAAGGATGCGGTCACTGCCGACGGCGAGGTGGTGATCCCCATCGATGTGGAGGCGTTCGGGTTCTGGCTGAAGGCGGCGTTTGGTCAGCCGGTCACCAGCGGCACGACGCCCAAGACCCACACCTTCCAGTCAGGCAACTGGACACTGCCCAGCATGGCCATCGAGACGGCTATGCCCGAAGTGCCCCGCTTCGCCATGTATTCCGGCTGCATGTTGGATCAGCTGACCTGGCAGATGCAGCGATCCGGATTGCTGACGGCCACCGCCCGCCTTGTCGCCCAAGGCGAAACCATCGCCGCAACAACCGCCGCAGGCACGCCCACCGCGCTGGGCCTGCAGCGGTTCGGCCATTTCAACGGTACGGTGAAGCGCAACGGCTCGGCCTTGGGCAACTTGGTCTCGGCCGAGATCACCTATTCCAACAACCTCGACCGGATTGAGACCATCCGCGGCGATGGTCGCATCGATGGCGCCGACCCCGCAATGGCCGCGCTATCGGGCCGCATAGAGGTGCGGTTTTCCGACACCACGCTGATCACGCAAGCCATCGATGGCACGCCTTGCGAGCTGGAGTTCAACTACAGCCTTGGGGCCAACGCCAGCTTCACCTTCACAGCCCATGCCGTCTATCTGCCCCGCCCGCGCATCGAAATCGCAGGTCCCCAGGGCGTGCAGGCGACCTTCGACTGGATGGCGGCCAAGGCCACCAGCCCCGCCCGCATGTGCACCGCCGTTCTCGTCAACACCCTCGCAGGATACTGATCATGATCCGACTGAACCTGACTGCCACGCCCGAATGGCTGGACCTCGCCCCCGGCCTGCGCCTGCTCGTCGGCCCCCTGACCACCGCGCTGATGGTGTCAGCGCGTGCCGATCCGGCCATCGAGGCCATGCCCGAGGGCGCCAGCCAAGAGGCCGTGGCCCTCGCTATGGCGAAAGCTGTCGCCCGCCGCGCAGTGCAGGATTGGGAAGGCGTCGGCGATGACGCGGGCAATATCGTGCCCGTCACCCCCGAAGGCATCGATGCCCTTCTGGAAATCTGGCCCGTCTTCGATGCCTTCCAGACGCAGTATGTCGCCAAGGGACTGATCCTGGACGCCGAAAAAAACGTCTCCGCGCCCTCGCCGACTGGTCCTTCGGCGGGGGCGACCGGTACTGCACGGCCTGCCAAGTTGCCTGCCCCGACTGCCCCGCAAGACTGAACCAGCCGCAGACGCCCGAGGGATGGCAGGTCTGGGACCTGGTCGGCCGCCTTGGTGGCCAACTCCGCGTGATCCCCGGCGCTGTGCTCGGCTGGGATATGGGCGCGGCCCTCGCCATGGCCCACGCGCTGGGCATCAACACCCTGATTGCCGCCGAACTGCTGCCCGAGGTCGAGGCGGTAATGGTGCGCAAACTGAACGAACAAATGGAAGGAGGCCGCGATGGCTGAAAAGCGTGTGTCCGTCCGCCTCGTGGCGGAAGGCGGCCGCCAAGTGCGCGCCGAGCTGGAAGGTATCGGCGATGCTGGTGCGCGCGGTTTCGGTCGCCTCTCGACCGAGATGGAACTGGCCAACACCCGGCTCGCCAGCTTTGCGCGCAAGGCCGGGCTTGCGCTGGCCGCTGTGACCGTTGCGGCGGCCGCTGCTGGAGTGGCGATGGTCCGATCTGGATTGGAAACCATCGGCGCACAGGCCGACATGGCGGCATCGCTGAAAACCACGGTCGAAAGCCTGCAGGTGCTGACTTGGGCCGGGGAGTTGGCAGGCGTCTCGATGGGCGAGATCGAACAGGCCACGAAGAAGCTGACCACCCGGTTGTCCGAAGCGGCATCTGGTTCCGGATCGGCGGTCGGGGCCTTGCAGCGGCTGAACCTGACGGCTGCGCAATTGCAGGCCCTTCCACTCGACCAGCGCATCGTCGCAATTCAGGAAGCCCTGAACCGGTTTGTCCCCGAGGCGGAACGGGCGGCTGTCGCCTCAGATCTCTTTGGCGACAAGGCGGCGCTGGCTTTCCTGCGCATCGATCCGGCCACCTTGCGTGAAGCGGCACAGGATGTGCGCGACTTCGGCGTGGCAGTCAGTGCGACCGATGCAGCTCAGATCGAACGCACCGGCGATGCCATCGCGAAACTCAGCCTGATCTGGCTTGGCCTGACCAATCGGCTGACGGCCGCCGTCGCCCCGGCGCTGGAAACCATCGCCAATACGCTGGCCGATATGGCGCGCAGCACTGGCCCGATTGGCATCGCGATAAACGCCCTCTTCGACAATATTGGTCGCCTGACCACCTATGCGACCACTTTCGCCACGCTGATGGCCGGGCGCTGGGTGGCGGGATTGGCGGCTGCGGCCCTGTCTGTGCGCGGGCTGGCCACCGGCCTTGTCATCCTGCGCGGCGCCCTGATCCGCACCGGCATCGGGGCGTTGATCGTTGGAGCGGGGGAGCTGGTGTTCCAGTTCACCCGGCTGGTCGCGGGCGCGGGCGGTTTCGGCGCGGCGATTGGCCTCCTGAAAGATCTGGCGCTGGAAGTTTGGGACCGCATTGGCCTTGGGGCCGCGTCTACCTGGTCGAAGATCGAGGCCAGCTGGGCGGGGCTGCAGGCCACGATTTATGGCGCGATGCAGTCTTCGGTCGAAGCGGTGACCGGCTTTGGCAATTCGGCCGCAGGCATCTTCAAGGGTGCCTACGATGCGGTTAAGGCGATCTGGGGCCAGCTGCCGGGTGCGATTGGGGATTTTGCGTTCCAGGCCGCCAACGGCCTGATCGGCGGTGTCGAGGCCATGCTGAACGGCGTCGTCACCCGGATCAACAATTTCATCAACGGTCTGAACGCTGCGCTGGACCTCCTGCCCGACTGGGCTGTCGGCGAAGGTGGGGTGCGGATCGGCACGCTCGATCCCGTTGCGCTGGGCCGGATCGACAATCCCTTTGCCGGATCTGCCGCTGCGGCCGGAACTGCCGCCGCCGAAGCCTTCTCCGCCGCGATGGCGCAAACTTATGTCACCACGCCCGATCTCGGGCTGACCGGAATGGCCGAAGAGGCCACCGCCCGGGCCGAGGCCTATCGCGAGGCCTCCGGCATGCTCGCCGATGCCGCCGCGCGGCCGATGCAAAGCTGGCAGGCGCTGAAAGACGCGGTTGCCGGTGCCGGAACCGAAGGCGAAACCGCGATCGACGGGGCAGCGGACGCCGCCGACCGGCTGGACGAGTCGATGATGGAAGCCGGGCGCGCCGCCGGTGGGGCTGGTGCCGCTGCTGCAGCGGGCGCCGAAGTGGCCAAGACCGGCTGGGAAGCGGCCGTGGCCACCCTCGCAGATTATGCCGCCAAGGCCCGCGACATCGGCGGCGATGTCGGCAATGCACTGGTCTCTGCCTTCACTTCGGCCGAGAACGCCGTGGGTGAGTTCGTGAAAACCGGCAAGCTGGATTTCCGCGACCTAGTCACATCGATGATTGCCGATCTCGCGAAACTGGCGGCACGTCGCTTCATCCTCGGCCCCATCGCCAACGCGCTATCGGGCGCGCTGGGCGGCGCGGGTGGCATCTTCGCCAACATTCTGCACGCCGGTGGCATGGTCGGATCGCCGGGCCCGGGCCGCATGGTGCCTGCGCTTGCCTTCGCCAATGCCCCGCGCATGCATGCAGGCGGCTGGGCAGGGATCAAGCCCGACGAGGTTCCGGCAATCCTACAAAGGGGCGAACGCGTGCTGTCGCGCCGGGAAGCAGCGGCCTACGGCCAGACCACCGTGGCCCCGAACATCTCCGTCACCATCATGGCCCGCGATGCCGAAAGCTTCCGGCAATCGCGCACGCAGGTCGCAGCCGATATCGCCCGGGCCGTGTCCCTCGGCCGGAGGAGCATGTGATGGCGTTCCATGAAGTCAGGTTCCCCGACAACATCAGCCGCGGGGCGCGCGGCGGCCCGGAACGGCGGACCCAGATCGTAGAGTTGGCTTCGGGCGACGAGGAACGCAATGCCAGCTGGGCCAACAGCCGCCGCCGCTATGATGTCGCCTATGGCATCCGGCGCGCTGACGATCTGGCAGCAGTGGTTGCCTTCTTTGAGGCGCGAAACGGCCGCTTGCACGGCTTTCGCTACAAGGATTGGGCCGACTACAAATCCGCCCTGCCCTCGCAAGCGATCACCGCAACCGACCAGCAGATCGGCACCGGGACCGGCAGCCAGCAGACCTTCCAGCTTGCGAAGCGCTACACCTCCGGCGCGCAAACGTGGGTGCGGACCATCGCCAAACCGGTCGCCGGAACTGTCCGAGTGGCGCTGGGCATGGTCGAGCAGATGTCAGGCTGGACCGTGGACACGACGACTGGCGTGGTCACCCTCACCACTGCCCCTGCTGGCGGTGTCGCCGTCCGCGCTGGCTTCGAATTCGATGTGCCCGTGCGCTTCGACAGCGACACCCTCGATGTGACACTCGATTTTGAACGGCTCGGCTCGATCACCGCCATTCCCTTGCTGGAGATTCGCAGATGAAAAACCTCTCGCCAGCGCTGCAAACCCATCTTGATGACGGCACCACGTCCTTGTCCTGGTGCTGGCGGATCAGCCGCGCCGACGGCGTGGAGCTGGGCTTCACCGATCACGACCGCGCTCTGACCTTTGATGGGACCGACTTTGAGCCGGAAAGCGGGTTCGCCGCCTCGGAGATCCGCGCGGGTTCCGATCTGGCGGTCGATGCCCAAGACGCGACCGGCGTGTTGACCTCTGATCGCATCACCGAAACCGACATCCTCGACGGGCGCTGGGACAATGCGGCGGTGGAGTTGTGGCGGGTGAATTGGGCCGATACCAGCCAGCGCGTGCTCTTGCGCCGGGGTGCTGTCGGGCAAATCCGCCGTGGCCGCATGGCCTTTGTCGCCGAGGTGCGCAGCCTTGCGCATGTTCTGGGTCAGACGGTCGGACGGACGTTTCAGGCGGGATGCGATGCTGCACTTGGCGATGTGCGCTGCGGGATCGATCTGGAAAACGCCGTCTACAAGGGCACGGGTGTCGTGACGGACCTTTTGCGCGACAGTGCGTTCATGGCGTCTGGCCTCGCCGGGTTTGATGCGGGCTGGTTCACCTCTGGGATCCTGACCTGGACCAGCGGCGCAAATGCGGGGCGCATCACTGAAGTGCTGGCGCATGGGCTGGATGGCAGCATCGCGACATTGAACTTGCTGGAGGCACCGGTGCGCGCCGTCGCCGAGGGCGACGGCTTCATCGCGCGGGCGGGCTGCGACAAGCGCATCGCGACCTGCAGCGTAAAGTTCGCCAACACGGCCAACTTCCGGGGTTTTCCCAACATTCCGGGTCAGGATGCGGTCCTGCGCTATGCCAGCCAGAACGGCGGCCATGAAGGAAACGTGCTGTGATGGCCGCCGATCCCGCAGTGGTCATCGCCACTGCCCGCAGCTGGCTTGGCACGCCCTACCACGATCAGGCCAGCCTGCGCGGTGTCGGCTGCGATTGCCTTGGGTTGGGGCGCGGCGTCTGGCGTGAGGTGGTCGGGGATGAACCATTTCCGATCCCTCCCTACAGCCGGGATTGGGGTGAAACCGGCCCGCGCGAAGTGCTGGCCGAAGGTGCGCGCCAGATGATGCCGGAAATCATGCCCACTGACGCCGGTCCTGGCACGCTGATCCTGTTCCGGATGGCACCGCGCGCCATTGCCAAGCATGTCGGAATACTGACCGCCCCCGACCGTTTCATCCATGCCTATGAACGGCTGGGCGTCGTCGAGGAAGTCCTCACTCCGACATGGGCGCGCAAGATCGCATTCGCCTTCCTGTTCCCCGAAAGCTGAGACCCCACACATGGCAACACTTGTTCTAGGTGCCGTTGGCTCCGCGATTGGCGGCGCATTTGGCGGGGCCATCCTCGGTTTTTCCGGCGCGGCCATCGGTGGCTTCATCGGATCCACTATCGGAACGGTGGTCGACAACTGGATTGTGTCGTCCCTCGCCCCGGCCCAGCGGATCGAGGGCGCGCGGCTCGACAGCCTGCGCATCACCTCATCCACTGAAGGGGCCGTGATACCGCGCCTGTTCGGCCGGATGCGCATTGGCGGCAACATCATCTGGGCCACGGACTTCCGCGAGGAGGTCAACACCACCAGCCAGGGCGGCGGTAAGGGAAGCGGACCCAAGGTCACGACCACCGAATATTTGTACTACGCCAGCTTTGCGGTAGCGCTGTGCGAGGGCGAGATCACCGGCATTGGCCGGGTGTGGGCCGACGGCAAGGCCATGGACATGACCGGCGTCACCTGGCGCTGGTATCCGGGCGACGAGGTCCAATCCCCCGATCCGTTCATCGCCGCCAAGATGGGTGCAGCCAGCACCCCAGCCTATCGCGGCACCGCCTATGTCGTGTTCGAGGAACTGGACCTCAGTGCCTTCGGCAACCGCCTGCCGCAGATCAGCTTCGAGGTGTTCCGCCCACTCGCGGACCCCGACACGGCCGAAGGGCTGGTAAAAGCGGTGACGATGATCCCGGCTTCGGGCGAGTTCACCTATGCGACCGCGCCGGTCAAGAAGACCACCGGTTCGGGCGGCGCGACCGTGGCCGAGAACCTGAATGCGATCACCGACACGGCCGACATCGTGGTGGCACTGGACCGGCTGCAATCTTTGGCCCCTGCCGTCGAAAGCGTCAGCCTCGTCGTGGCATGGTTCGGCGATGATCTGCGCGCCGGGAACTGCAAGGTGCGGCCGGGCGTCGAGGTGGACATCAAGACCACGACACCGTCGGCTTGGGTCGTGAACGGCGTCAGCCGTGCGAGTGCGTTTCTGGTCAGTCGCGACGCCGAGGACCGTCCGGTGTATGGCGGCACCCCGGCCGACTTCGCGGTCGTGCAGGCGATCCAGGAGATGAAGGCACGCGGTCTGCGCGTGACCTTTTATCCCTTCCTGCTGTTGGACGTCCCACCCGGCAACACAAAGCCCAATCCCTACAGCGCCAATGCGGCTACATCGGGCCAGCCGACCTTCCCTTGGCGCGGCCGGATCACCTGCTCCCCGGCGGCGGGCTTCGCCGGGACCGTCGACAAGACCGCAACAGCTGCAACGCAAGTATCGGCGCTCATCGGCACGGCCACACCCGCCAGTTTCAGCGTGTCAGGCACCAACGTCAGCTGGACCGGCCCGGTGGGAGAGTGGTCGCTACGACGCATGATCCTGCACTATGCGCATCTGTGCAAAGCGGCGGGTGGCGTCGATGCCTTCCTGATCGGATCGGAAATGCCCGGCTTGACCACAATCCGCTCCAGCGCCAGCACCTATCCTGCCGTCACTGCCTTCAAGAGCCTCGCGGCAGATGTGCGCGCGATCCTCGGCGCTGGGCCAAAGATCGGCTATGCCGCCGACTGGTCGGAATACTTCGGTCACCACCCTGCCGACGGCAGCGGCGATGTGTTCTTCCACCTCGACCCGCTCTGGTCGGACGCAAACATCAACTTCATCGGCATCGATAACTACATGCCGCTGTCGGACTGGCGCGATGGCTTTGACCATGCAGATGCGAGCCTGGCCCCGGCGATCTATGACCGGACGTATCTGCAATCCAACATCACCGGCGGCGAAGGGTTCGACTGGTTTTATGCCGACGCCCTTGATCGAACCGCGCAGAACCGCACGCCGATCACCGATGGTGCTGTCGCCAAACCGTGGGTCTTCCGTTTCAAGGATCTGCGCGCCTGGTGGCAGAACCCGCATTTCAACCGCCCGAGCGGGGTGGAGAGCGGCACGCCCACAGCATGGGTGCCCCAATCGAAACCGATCTGGTTCACGGAACTGGGCTGCCCGGCTATCGACCGGGGCACCAATCAGCCGAACGTGTTCTTCGATCCGAAGTCGTCCGAAAGCTTCACACCGTATTTCTCACGGGGCTGGCGCGATGACGCGATCCAGCGGGCCTATCTGGAAGCCAGCTTTCTATTCTGGGGCAAGTCAGCGAACAACCCGGTGTCCTCCGTCTATGGCAACCGCATGGTCCATGTCCCCGAATGCGCCGCCTGGACCTGGGATGCCCGGCCCTATCCGTTCTTCCCCGAACTGACCGATGTTTGGACTGATGGCCCGAACTGGCGGCTGGGCCACTGGCTGACCGGGCGGCTGGGCGCAGTATCGCTGGCGGCACTGGTGCGCCACCTTTGTCTCCGCGCCGGGATGCCAGAGGAATTGATCGACGTCTCCGGCCTCTGGGGCGCGGTTGAAGGCTACGTCATCTCCGCTCTGGAAGCACCGCGTGCGTCCATTTCCACGCTGGCCCGGCATTTCGGGTTTGATGCGGTCGAGAGCGAGGGCCGGATTAAGTTCCTGATGCGCGGCAGGATCGCCAGCACCACCGTCATTCCCGACAGCATGGTGGCCCCGGCATCCGCGCAGGGCGACGTGTTGGAACTAACCCGGGCGCAGGAAACCGAACTGCCGCAAGCGCTGAAGTGGCAGGTCGCCCGCGCTGACGAGGATTACGACGCCGCGCAGGTCGAGGCACGGCGCATCACGGTGGATACCACCCGCATCGCGTCGGAGTCCTTCCCGATGGCAATTCCGCCAGAAGAAGCCGAGCGCCGCTGCCGTCGCGCGCTGATGGAGGCATGGGTAGGCCGCGAAAGCGCCGTGTTCCGCCTGCCGACCTCGCGACTGGCTCTGGATCCTTGCGACGTGATCCTGCTTGATCACGATGGCCGGCTCACTGAAATGCGGCTGGTCTCCATCGCGGACTCCGACCTGCGCAGCATCGATGCGGTGCGCCAGGATCGCGCGGTTTATGACTTGCCGCCGGGAGAGCCGCGACCTGCGTCCCTGTCGACCCCGACCGTGTTCGGCGCACCCGACATCGTGATCATGGACCTGCCGCAGCTGCGCGAGGATCAACCTGCGCATCGGCCCATGATCGCGGCGCATGCCAAGCCATGGCCCGGCGAAATGGCTGTCTATCGCAGTGCCGCGACGGATGGATTTGCCCTGCTGACCACCTTCAGCTCGCGGGCGCGTATGGGCGTCCTGGCGGCGGATTTCTTTGCAGGGCCGGTGTCACGCTTCGATCTGGGCAATGCGCTGGTGGTCGATCTCTATTCCGGCACGCTGGAAAGCGTCACGGACATCACCTTGCTGGGTGGGGCCAATGCGCTTGCGGTCGAAACCGGCGCTGGGCAATGGGAAATCGTCCAGGCCGGGACGGCCGAGCTGATCGCGCCGGGAAGATACCGTCTGACTCGCCTGCTGCGCGGTCAGCGCGGAACCGAAGGAGCCATGGTTGCGATGGTACAGACCGGCGCGCGGCTTGCTGTGCTGGATACGGCCATCACGTCCCTGCCTATTGCTGAAGCCGATCTGGGTCTACCATGGAACTGGCGCATCGGCCCGGCATCGCGCCCGGCCAGCGACGAGACCTTTGTCGCCACCACCTTCATGCCTGAGGGCGCTGGGCTGCGGCCGTTTTCGGTCGCACATGTCGAACAGCCGTGGCGCACGGCACGCAATCCCGGTGATCTGTCGATCCGGTGGACGCGCCGGTCGCGGTCATTGGCCGCTGATACGTGGGGCGCTGGCGATGTGCCCTTGGCCGAGGACAGTGAGGCCTATCAGGTCGACATTCTGGACGGGTCAGTTGTCAAGCGATCCTTGACGACTGCCACGACCAGCGTCCTCTACACCGCCGCGCAGCAGACCGCAGACTGGGGCGCACCCCTTGGGTCCGGTCAATCCCTCACCATTCGCATCTTCCAGCTCTCCGCCCTGATCGGCCGGGGCGCTGGGCGATCCGCCATGCTCACCTTCTGAAAGCGCACTCATGTCCGACATCACCACCCACCTCCTGCTGCCCTACATCCTGGCATCGCAGGCCCAGAAGCATGTCACCCACAACGAGGCGCTGCGCCTGCTGGACGCTATGGTTCAGCTGTCAGTGCTGGATCGCAACCGCACCACGCCGCCCGCCAGCCCCTTCGACGGCGACCGGCACATCGTGGCATCGGGCGCGACCGGTCTGTGGGCAGGGTGGGATCTGAACGTCGCCTTCTGGGTCGATGGGGTCTGGATGCGCCTGGTGCCACGCCCGGGCTGGCTGGCATGGATCGCGGCAGAACAGGCCTTTGTTGTCTGGAATGGATCGGCTTGGGATCCGGTTGGCGAACCGGTCGACGTGTCAGATGCTGTTTTCAGCTTGGTGAACGATGCCGATCCGACCAAGAAGGCGCTGTTCTCGCTGTCCGGGATTACGACCGGCACGACCCGGACGTTCGCGTTGCCGAATACCTCGTCGGAACTGGCGATCCTTGCGGGCACGCAGACCTTTTCCGGCAACAAGACCTTCTCCGGATCGCTGACCGCATCTGGGGCTGTGTCCATCACCGGCACGTTGACTGCCTCGGGGACCGTCACTGTTTCGGCAGCTGCGGCATCAATCGGCACCGCGATTACCGCTGCGACCTACGGGATGGGCACCGGGGTCAATCCGACCGGCGTGACCAAAACCCTGAACCTCGGAACCGGCGGGGCATCCGGATCGACCACGGTCGTCAACATAGGTTCGGCCTCTGCCGGGGCCGGGGGCACGACGGTCGTGAACACGCCAACGGTAACCTTCTCAAATGCCGTTACGCAGGTCGGCATGCCGCAGGCGAACCTGACCGCGCAGCTCTTGGGCCTCGGAGGCGCGACGGCCGACAGCTTCAACCGCCTGTCGATGAACACGCCCGCCGTGCTCTTGAACAACGCCGGGGCCGGGATCGAGGCGACGGTGAACAAGGCGGCGGTCGGGAACGATGCCGCCTTTGCTTTCAAGACCGGGTTTTCGGCCCGTGCGCTGATCGGCCTCCTCGGGAATGACAACTTCAGCTTCAAGGTCAGTCCAAACGGGTCGACGTTCTTTGATGCCATCTTGGTAGACCGCACCAATGGCCAGGTTGAACTGCCCCAGCCGACCGTGCTGCCAGGGCTGAACGCCGCGCCGACCCCACCACCCTCGGGCAAGACTTCGGTCTACGCGCGCAATCGTGCAGGGGCGCCGTGGATCGATGTGATGCGGCCATCGGGCCGGGATTTCCCGCTGCAGCCGCATTTCGGGGTGAACCGGATTGCCAACTGGTCACCGTCGATCACCACCACAATCACCACCGAGGGTCTGCCCATCACCAACGTCGGCACCGTGTCGCATCCGACGCTGGCCGCTACCAACCTCGCGGCCTCCATGCGGCGCTGGCGTCTGACCTCGGCTGCCGTGGTGGATTCAGTCGCCGAACAACGCTCGGCCGGATGGGCATGCTGGCGTGGCAACGCCGCAGGGCTTGGCGGCTGGACCTTTGTCACCCGGCTGTCCCTGACGACCCTGCAGGCGACGGGAATGGGCTTCTTCGGCCTATACGGTTCCATCGCCGCGCTGGCCGTCAACCTAACGCTGGCTGCAGCGATCAATGCGGTCGGCATCGGCTTCCAGCGCGGCACCCATGCCAACTGGCAGCTGGTGACCAACGACGGCACTGGCGCGCCGACCCTCACCGACATGGGTGCGCCCTTCGCCATAGCGCAGGGCGGCGTGCTGACGCTATTCATCGCCGCGCCGCCGAATGGCAGTTCCGTCTGGGTGCGGGCGGTCAACGAGGTCACGGGTGCTGTCTTTGAACAGGAGATCACCGCCGACCTGCCCGCCAACACGCAATTCCTCTCGCCGCGCCTTTACCTGAACACCGGCGCGACAGCCGGTGCCGTCGCCTACGACTGCGCAGGCCTCTATCTCGAAACCGATTACTGAAGGGACCATCATGACCGAACGCACCACCATATTGCAGGAGGTCGGCCAGGCCTTCCGCGAAAACGGACTGACTGCCGCCATCACCGCGCTTGTCGGCGGCAGTCTAGCCATCGCCGCCACCGTCACCCGCAAGGCGTTCACCAACGAGGCAATGCTGGAGCGCCTTGACCGGGAACTGCACCTCGAGCGCGAGCGAACCGACAAGCAGCGCGCAGATGACCGCAAGGCCGACGCCGATCGGCTGGAGCGGATCGAAACCGACATTCGCGCGATGCGCGATGTGATGTTCGAGGCATTCCAGCGCGGCCGCACCGACTGAACCACCTACCAACCACTGAATCTGCCCCCCACCCGCCCCCGAGGCGGGTTTTGCATTTCTGGAGACCACCATGCCGACGACGACCTATGCCCACTTCCGCGACGTGCCTGAATCTGCCTGGCGCTGGCCCAGCTTTTCCCCGGCCGAGATTGCCTGCCGCGGCACCGGAGCGATCAAGATCAACACCGAGGCGATGGACAAGCTGCAGTCCCTGCGCAACCGCCTCGGAAAACCGCTGATCGTCCGTTCCGGCTATCGCAGCCCGAGCCACAACCGCGCTGTCGGGGGGGCCCCGGCCTCCAAGCACATGCTGGGCACCGCCTTCGACATCGCCATGTCGAACCACGATCCCGTGGCCTTTGCTGAAGCCGCCCGCGCCGTGGGCTTCCTCGGCTTCGGAACCTATCCCCGCTCAGGCTTCATGCATATCGACCTCGGGCCTGCGCGCAGCTGGGGCGAGCAGTTCCCCATTCGCACAACGCCCTTCGTGCCGGAAGTGGCCCCCGCCCGGGAAGTCCTGGCCGACAGCCGCACGCTGAAGGGTGGCGGGGCAGCGGGCATAGCAACCGTCGGTGCGGCCGGTGTGGAAGTCGCGCAGGAAGTCCTGGCGGAAACCCAAACTGCCATCCTGCCGCTAGTGCCCTACCTCGACACCCTGCGCTGGGTGTTCATCGCTGTGGCGTTGGTCGGCATTGCCGTCACCATCCATGCCCGGATCGATGACTGGAAGCGGGGCCAGCGCTGATGGGTTGGATCACTGTCCTCCTGACCAGCGGCCCGGCGCGCAAAGCGCTGGGCCTCCTGTTGGCAATCATCACCATCGCCCTGTTCCTGCTGAACCTGCGCCGCGCTGGTGAACGCGCCGGGCGGCTGGCCGAACGCCTTTCAACAACGGAGAGAACCCATGAAATCCAACGCCAGATGCTGGACGCCGCCAGCCGCCGCCCTGCTGATCGCGATGCTCTGTCTCAGCGCATGCGCGATGGGCGATTCTGAGGCCCGGGCACCCTGCCTGCCGATCGTCGACTACACGATGGTCGACCAAGCCCGCGCTGCTAGCGAGGTCGAGGCGTTGCAGGATGATGCAGTTATCGTCCGGATGCTCGTCGACTATGCCGTCCTGCGGGATCAAGCGCGGGCGTGTGTATGAGACCTGGCCTTGTACCTAAGCCTTGAGAGGAAGCGCAGGCCTCGCTCGGCAGCTTGGGGCGACACGATTCATGGCCAAACAACTTGCTGCACCGTCGATGCGCTGTACAGACTGCCTAGGGTTGGAAAACTGAACGCCCAGAGATAGCGTCGGTCAGACGGCACAATTGAGGGCACAGCGTTGAAGTTCATACGAATCGTTTTCATGTACGCCCTCCTGTTTGTCATAGCCATGACCTTTGCAGCTGTTGTCTTCATACCGGGGAACGAAGGCCTTTTCGTGCTCTTTTCATTTGTTGCGCCAGGCCTCGGGGTCTGGTGGTACGAAAAGCGCCGTACAAAGAAACATGTAGAGAAGAAACATGTGTCGGCGGCGTCTGCGGTAGAAAGCAGCTTTCGGCGCAGTTCGGCACCGCCTGTTACAGGCATGCCGTCGACCACGGCGAGCAATCTGAGTGCTTCAGCCGTCAAAACACAACCTGCCGGGCTAACTGGTACGTCCGCGAAGTGGCAAGATCTGGATCTGTCGGCAGTGGTACAAAAGAACCGCGTCTCAATGGAGCAAGAGGCCAAGAAACCTACACAAGGCTTCATTCCATCTTTGGCATCGACTGCACCGCAGGTTGTTGCGCAGGCAAGTGGCGCGCAAGGCAGAAGCAATAGCAGGCACCAAGGTTGGGTCCCGGCTGCGCAGGTTGTCAATGTGCACGGGCGCAGTCTCGCAGGTATGATTTATGTCGGAACGCCGCCAACACTAAATCGACACGGGTACAGTGAGAAATGCAGATCCTACATCGACCCGTCTCTTCCAGTCGGCCGTGTGGGGAGTGACAAAGAAGGCACTGGAATGCCCTATTGGCCGGGGTATTCAACAATCCCACCAGAGTGCAGGGCCACATATCTGGATTGGCTGGCGGGAGGCGCAACGGACGGGTCGTTCAGCCCGGGCTACATGTTTCTGTATTTTTACGGGCTGGAACGGCGCTTCTTCGTTGACAGCCCAGATTTGAACGAGAGGCGGCAGCTTCTTGATGAAGTGCGTCGATTAATTGAGGTTTTTCAAGATAACTACTCGGCGCAACGGTATCTACGGGAGTTTATCGAGTTTGCTCTGGTCTCGATCACAGAGATTGGATCAATCGCGCCGGTCTTTGAGAATCCCGGCTGGGACTTGCCGTTTTCGGTCAAAGTGGCAATCGGTGCACGCCTGCAAAGGGGAGAGAACCTCGATGCAGACTGGGTTCTTTGCTGGTTCATGTGTCATCCGGAAAAGAACCTGCGAACTTCGGCAAAGCGTTGTCGAGATGAATTTATCGCCTTGTTCAAGCTTCGGTTCGAACGGCGGTTTCCACAGGGCTTGAAGGTTGCAAAGCCGCGTCCTGCGCTTAAGGCCAGTTATCAAGCAGCCTCACGCGAGTTCGAAGGTTCGGTGAACCCCTCGATCGACGGCAAACCTATCCCAGACATATCCGGCCTACGCAAGCCTGTCGAAATTGCCCAAGAGGTTGCCGACGAGGTTATGGAGGATCTCGAGAAGTTCAGCAGATATCTCGGTCGCAACCCCGAGGGCCGCGGCAGTGTCGAAGCACATGCGCTTCTTCCGCAAGATTTACGTCGCCTGTTTCCATCGGACGCGCTGGAAAAGATGCGAGAATGGGCCACCGGTATCACCGAAGCGGGAGGCCTCGTACCGGTGGCTGATGTCCTTGAACAGCTCGAAGGGGAACGGTCAGATAAGCCCGGCAAAAGGCAACTGACCGGAGCAGCTGACGCGCTGGCTCGGATCGGGTTTGGACTTGCCCCCGATCCACGGTTTGCTCTGCGATCTCCAACCATAGATGAACCAGTAGTCTTGTTCGATCTCGGCGGCCCTGTCGAACAGCTGGAAGATGTCTCCACATCATACAAAGCCGCGCTGATGGAGCTGGCGCTTGGGGCGTTCGTTGCCCAAGCAGATGGCGCAATCACTGAGCATGAACGAGCGGCTCTCGAACGCCAAGTGCAGTCTGTTGCTGGCCTTAACGACCATGAGCAGAGGCGACTGCGGGCAAACTTGGCATGGTTTGTTGCTGTGCCTCCAGACATGGTGCTGCTGCGCCGGAAGCTGAAGGACACCGGTGCAGATCAGCAGACAGCCATTCGTTCCGCTTTGGTCGCCGCAGCGCACGCTGATGGCATGGTAAAGCCCGAAGAGGTCGCGGAAATCGAGAAAGTATACCGGGCGCTAGGTCTCGACCCGAACCTCGTTTATTCCGACCTTCATGCCGGTGGCGTTCAGGACGCGCCAACCCGCGTGCGCGCAGCGCAGCCCGGCGCACCGGGTGAGAAGATACCGGTTGAGCCTTCGGCGACGCCGCAACGGCTCGACGCTGCGCGTATCGCCAGCATTCGACAGGACACGGACCGGGTGTCGGCCGTTCTGGCTGAAATATTTGCGGTCGACGGGCCGGAGGATGACAGCAAAGAGGCCGCCGCAGTATCAGTGCTTGCCGGTCTGGATGCCAAGCACACCGCATTGATCCGAGAGGTGATCACTCGCCAGCATTGGTCAGACGAAGAGTTCTCTGAACTGGTTGCGCGGCACGGCTTGATGGTTGCTGGTGCGCTTGAGACGATTAACGAATGGGCCTTCGCAGCCCATGACGAAGCTTTGCTGGACGAGTATGAGGGCTATGACGTGTCCCTCGACATTGCAAACGCCGTGGCCGATGCGTTCGAGAAGGAGAATTGAGATGTCAAAATTGAAGCCTCGGGAACGGGACGCTATTGTGCAGGCCCTGCGTGCCGGAGTGGTGCCCAAGCTTGGCCTACGACACATCCAGGTCGGTCGCGTGCGTGAAATCGAAGAACTGGTCAAGGACATGGACCGGATTTCTGAAGGTGGTGCTGCCATCCGCTTCATTATTGGCGAGTATGGTTCCGGCAAAACCTTCTTCATGAACCTGATCAGGCTGATCGCCCTCGAAAAGGGCATGGTGGTCATGTTCGCTGACCTCGCCCCTGATCGCCGTATTCACGCTACCGGCGGGCAGGCGCGCGGCCTTTACGCCGAAATGGCACGAAACCTGTCGACTCGCACCAAACCAGACGGCGGGGCCATGGCTAGCGTCGTCGAGCGTTTCGTATCTCAAGCGCACAGGGACGCCGAGGCGGAAGGACAGCCCACAGGTGCGGTGATCCGCCAGCGCCTCGGTCACTTCGAAGAATTGACCGGCGGTTTTGACTTTGCGGAGGTGATCCGAAAATACTGGGAAGGCCACGAAACTGGGAATGAAGAGTTGACCTCGGCAGCGCTACGTTGGCTGCGGGGAGAGTACGCCACCAAAACCGATGCACGAAAGGCACTTGGGGTTCGGACCATCATCGACGACGCAAATGTCTATGATCACCTCAAGCTGATGTCCCTTTTCGTTCGCGAGGCAGGCTATCAGGGCTTGCTTGTGGGTCTTGATGAGATGGTGAATCTTTACAAGCTGTCATCGTCTCAGGCCAGAAACGCCAACTACGAGCAGATTTTGCGCATTCTGAATGATGTCCTTCAGGGCAGCGCTGAGCACCTTGGCTTCCTTCTTGGGGGCACACCAGAATTCCTGATGAACACGCGCCGAGGCCTATACAGCTACGAGGCCCTTCAGACCAGGCTCGCAGAAAACAGCTTTGCCCGCGATGGACTGGTGGATCTGTCCGGGCCAGTGGTGCGGCTTGCCAGTTTGACGCCTGAAGACCTGTTCGTCCTTCTGGCCAACATCCGGGCAATCATGCAAGACGGCGACAGCGTCCTTCCCGATGCGGCGCTGGAGGCATTCATGTCGCACTGCTCGGACCGGATCGGCGAATCCTATTTCCGCACACCACGCAATACCGTCACTGCATTCGTGAATCTGGTTGCTGTTCTAGAGCAGAATCCAGGTGTCGAATGGCATGACTTGATTCAGCGGATCGAACTGGCGCCGGATCAGGGCGATGACCTGTCCGATTTGGATGAGGCTACCGGAAACCCTGTTGCTCCGGCTGGACCAGACGATGATCAACTCACCAGCTTCAGGCTCTGAGCATCACCAATGACACAGGCTTTTGAAAAACTGGCGCGGCCGATTCAGAAGTGGATTCGGGCGCAGGGTTGGAGCGAACTCCGCCCTATCCAGTCTCAAGCCGTTCATGCCATTTTCGACGACACTTCAGATCTTATCATCGCTGCCACTACCGCGGGTGGAAAGACTGAGGCTGCATTTCTGCCTCTGATCTCCCAGGTTCTTGATGCTCCGGCACAGCAGGCTGGTTTTGACCTGCTCTACATTGGGCCGCTCAAGGCGCTGATTACCGATCAGTCAGGACGGCTTGAAGGCATTTGCCGTGAGGCTGAACTCCCGGTCACTCCGTGGCACGGCGATGTGTCCGCGTCCGTAAAAGGCCGTGCGCTCAAGGCACCTCGTGGGGTTCTCCTGATCACTCCAGAATCACTTGAGGCTTTGTTCATTCGGCGCGGACTTGAGATACCTCGATTGTTCGGGGCGACACGCGCGATCATCATCGACGAACTTCACACCGTCCTGGACAGCGAACGCGGTGTTCAGATGCGGTCACTGCTGACCAGGCTGGAACTCGCCATTGGCCGCCCTGTTCGAAGGATCGGCCTGTCGGCAACACTAGGCGACATGGACCTTGCTCGCGGTTATCTGAGACCCGGAGATCCATCAGGGGTCCAACTGCTCGAAGCCAAAGGCGGCGATGCAGAACTCTTGCTTCAGCTGCGCGGTTACGTATCCGGAGACAAAGACGAAAAAACGGCGTCCGCTGCACAGCAGATATCCAAGCACCTATTCACGAACCTGCGCGGAACAGACAATCTGGTATTTGCCGGATCCCGGCAGTCGGTCGAGATATACGCAGATCATCTGCGGAGTCTGTGCGAAGAGGAGCGCCTTCCGCAGGAATTTTATCCCCATCACGCCAGCCTTTCACGCGATCATCGGGATTTCGTCGAGCGCCGCTTGAAGGACAGGTCGAAACCAACAACTGCGGTCTGCACGTCCACCTTGGAACTCGGGATCGATATCGGCGACGTCACATGCGTCGCGCAGATCGGCGCACCATTCAGCGTGGCGTCGCTACGACAGCGGCTCGGCCGGTCAGGAAGAAGGGCAGGTCAACCCGCAATCCTTCGACAGTACGCAGTAGAGGCTGCGCTGACCAACCAAAGCAGCTACGTTGATCGGCTGCGCTTGGGGTTGGTTCGGTCAGTGGCCATGATTGATCTGCTGCTGGAGGGGTGGTGTGAGCCTCCACGGCCCGAAGCTCTTCATTTGTCCACCCTCGTACATCAGATCTTGTCAGTGATCGCTGAGCGCGGAGGTGCCTCAGCAGGTCGCCTGTATCGTGTCCTGTGCCAAGAGGGCCCATTCAAAAGGGTCGACACCCCCACCTTCATGGACGTTCTGAGGGCACTGGGACAGCCCGACACCGGCCTGATTGAGCAGAGCGACGACGGAATGCTTCTACTTGGACGAGTGGGGGAGAAGCTTGTCGAGCACTACAGCTTCTATGCTGTCTTCCAGACGCCCGAAGAATACCGGCTGATTTCGGGTGGCAAAGAGCTGGGCACGCTGCCCATCGTCAGTGTGATGGCTCCCGGCATGATGCTGATTTTTTCGGGGAGGCGGTGGGTCATTCAGGAGATCGATGATCAAGACAAGGTCATCATGGTCGCTCCCTCCAAAGGTGGCACACCCCCGATTTTCGGGGGCGATCCTGGCGACATTCATGACCGTGTGATTGAGCGGATGTTCACCGTACTGGAGAGCGAAGACAAGCATCTCTATGCTGACAAGGCCGCTCGCGATCTTCTGGACGAAGCGAGGAGGGAGTACGCCAAACTCGGCCTGGCAACGAGGTCGATCATACCTCTGAGCGAACAAAGCTTCAGTGTTGCAACGCGAGTCGGAACCGTGAAGACGACAACGCTTGCTCTTGCTCTGCGAGCGAAGGGTGTGGAAGTCGATACCTATGACGGCTTCCTGACCGTATCCTCGAAAGACGGAGCGGTCGACGTAAGGGCCACGTTGCACGCCATTGCCTCAGGCGAACCGGTGGACCTCTTCGGTGAGCAGACCAACCTGATCTTCGAGAAGTTCCACACGTATCTTTCACGCGATCTTCTGGAAAGGGACGCATTGGCTTGCAAGGTAGACGCAAGTTGCCTGCCGACGCTCTGCCAGAAGATCATCTCGCACTAAGTTCAGACATGGCGGAGACCTTTCAGCGCCCCAAACGCAAAAAGCCCCCGCTTTTCAGGGGGACTCGTCAAACGTTGAGGTGGCGTTGAGGTAAAACGCGCAACACTATACACAAGCGAAACGATCAACATTCAAGTGTTTGGTTTTATTGAGAGATTTGGTTGCGGGGGCAGGATTTGAACCTGCGGCCTTCAGGTTATGAGCCTATGGACCCGATTTTTCATTAATCGTTTCATATCAGCAGCTTAGCCCGCAAGCCTTTGAAATCACAAAACATGATGGTCGTCTTACGATGGGAACGGACGGATTTCGAAGGATAGCAGCGGGTTGGAACGGGGCAGAACTGCATACATTGGTTGAGGTGGCGTTGAGGTGCAGACGTCTAGGATTGTTGCCAAAACCGCATCCATAGGCAGCATTGCTGACCAAAATACCTGTTCCCAAAATGGCTTCATCGACTCGCCATACGAGTAGCTACGGCAGTCAAATTGGCGAGGTCAGGTAGATCCTCTGCCCAACCAGCTGCAAACGATATGTCATTCGATTTTGGTCTCCGATCCTCGGTCAAAAAAGTCAATTTGATCCGAGACGGCAGAGCCGCAGCTTCTCCTACAAAAAGTGCCTCTCGCCGCGGCAGCGACGGGAGGAGCTTAATCAATGCTGCCATCGAGTCTGGAAGGAAACGTCCGACATGCTCTTGATCACGGCCGTTCGTGAGGCGCAGCACAAGCCACGAGTTGCACTGAGACAGCACTGTGCTCTCAACGTCAGACGGTCGCTGCGATACCAACATCAGACCGATGCCATACTTCCGTCCTTCGCGGGCGATGCGGCGAATAGCATCTTGAGCTGCGGAATACTGCGCTTCGCCCCGATCTGGCACATAGCGGTGAGCCTCCTCGCAGACCAAGAGTATCGGATCGCGTTCACGTTCTTCGCGCGTCTGAGCTAATTTGTATGAAAACATCAAGCGGGCCAGCGCTGCGGTCAACGGGCCCGCAACTTCTGTTGGCAATCCTGAAATATCCAATATCCGGATCGGAGCGTTCTCTCGTTCGGGGTCGATTCCGACAAATTGCGCAAGTATTTCTGCCAGTTGAGGATCCCCAACAGCATAGTTTTGCATCAGAAAAGCCACCCTACTGTCGAGACGCAGCACTGATAGCTTGTCCAAGATTGACGCAAATTTCTGTTGGTAGTCGCTGTCGGTCAACTTCGCCCAGGTCGTTCCTTGAAGCCGATTATTCTGACACAACTCTATATGTGCCCGAAATTCATCCAAATCAAACGGCACCGGCCAATCACGATCAAACTGCGCGATTTCTTGCGGTGTTCGCCCCGCGGCCACTCTTGGAAGATCAGGATGGCCCTGACCGTCAGTTTTTCTAGCTGGATCGTTCGCTGCGGTTACCAGGCCAGACGCATGCATTCGGGCGTGTGCCAGTGCTTTGTACACAACGTTTGCCTGCGAAGTTGCTTCGAACTCGCCTTTCCCAACAACGAGGCGACGAAACTCGTCGCTAGACATTAGCCAATAAGGAAGTTTCGCGGCACGGATGCCAGCATCGCCATCGCCCGCGTCCTCGAATGCCCGGTAGACAACTGCGCGATCACCAAATGCCGGGCCGTACTCACCGTGCGGATCGATAATGATGACCCTTGGTCGTGAAAGCTCTCCATCTTCAGTTGCCTTGTGACCCAAGACGGCGTGAAGGATTGCAGCTACAGCAGTCGACTTGCCAGAACCTGTCGAGCCAAGAACCGCAAAGTGCTGCCCAAACAACTTGTCCATGTCAGCATGGCATGCGACCCCGTCTGCGCCGACATATGAACCAAACGAAATGAAACGATTTGGGCCATCGCCGCCCTGCTTTTCGATAGCGGTATAGAGCCGTCGCGTCTCTGAAGATGTGACGAGGAAAACACCTTGAAGAGGAAGAGGCGAATTTCGAACGCCTCGGTCGAAGGTCAATGTCTCCGTCGACTTCTGCCAGCGGGCCTCACCGAACAGGTCTGCCTCAAGAACCCGCCGGTCCATTCCGTCCGTCATGCCCTGTGCAGCAGCCTCTTCTTCAGTCTGCAGGCGAAGCAAACGAACCATGGCGAATAGCACAGTTCGGCCAATATGGAGCTTTATCAAGCTTCCTATTTGACCAACCGAATAAACCGTTCCACCATGCGTCTGAACAAGTTCAGTCAGGCTGCGCTTCAATGAAACCTTGATCGTGGTTCCGGAAATCTCGAATACCGTCCCAATTTGAATGTCTGGGTCTAAGTCAAAATCACTCATTCAATCGCCTCTGCAATGTCGGTCGGCAGGCCGTTTTCAAGCAAACTGGTTGCACCTGAAAAGGTCCACCAATCTCTGTCAGTCAACGGTGCTTTGGGAGAAAAGAAAGGTCCGTTCTTGCCGCGGTAGAGTCCATCTTTGGCTAAGACAAATATTCGATCCCCGGCGCTACCTGCCCCCCACTCTGCCAACTTGCCGCCGTACGTACTGGCAAAAGCTACAAGTGTCGTCTTGCTTTCCGGGTGGAGAAGGTGCTGTCCAATGATCGAGTCAATGTGATCATCCCCAAAGGAATAGCCACAGACAAACAGAACCTGCTGACGCTCGTACGAAAGAAGACTGCGAAATCTCTGGAAGAGATAACCAAAGGGATCTTCTCGAGAGGCCATATACTTCGTCGATTGGGGATAGATCACGACATTGCCGTTGTCGTTAGACCTGCGTGGATAGATGTCATCATATCGGACACGGAAGACGCGCCCATTTTCTTCGCCACTTCGATACCAGTCGATTGACCCATGAAGCTTTGTGATGATGGCTTTCAGACGCTGGTCCGTAGATGCTGCCATGAAGAGAGGTTCATCCCATGCGGCTATAGCGCCACCAGAAAACCCGTCGGCGTAAGGTATGCGCTCCAGGGAAAGGGCATCTTCGATTAAGGTGTCATAGTTCGTCGTAACAAAATGAATGGCATCCCGCCGCTCGTCTACTCCGGCCCTATTAACCCGATATAGAGTTCGAATGAACCGACGATGGTCTTCGATGGATACGATGGGCTTACCTTGCTTTCCGACTCTTTCCGGGTTCGCACCCGACGCTGGCTGGTAGCCCCAACGCAAGATATCTCGGATGTGGCGAAGAATCGTGTGATGCGCAGCCTGAAGTCTGATCTTCGGCACTCGGTCGGCACCGACGGTTGCGCTCGTGTCTTTTGCTCGTTCCGCAAGCGCAATGAGATCGCCGAAGTGACTGAGCACATGCTCGATATGCAGTTCGGCAGGCAGGTCATTGCGCACGGCCGAGACGAGCGTGTGCGCATCAGCGTCCGCAGGATCACTTGCCAAGAGATGAAAGACCCGTTCTGTCAGTGGATACATCAAGGGTAGTCCAGCGCCAAAACTGATGCCCGCTCCCGTTAGCCACACTTGTCGGGGCGCTCGGAGGTGACGATCCAGTTGCCGCGCTGCTTCGATGTCTCCCGTCATACTTCCCCCAAAAAATTCACTACCAAATGCATCGTTCCGATTCGGCACCATGGCGGCCACTCCACCGCAAGTTGTAGGTGAATATCCAAGATTGCGAAACTGTTTGAGTCGTGCTTCGTTATGATATCAGGCCATATTTTTCCCGAAGTCGTGTGTCGTTTGGCGTCGATCCTGGCCTAAAGGCTTCGGTTTAGGGGGTTCCCGGAAAGCCCCTCCCCTTCTCAATTCCGGTCTCCGCCTGCATTCCGGTCCTGTCGCCATGCTTTGCTTGATATGGGCGCGAATCCACGCCTCATGTCGGACGAGCAGATGGGGAGCGATCCATGGTCAACAGGCTGAAACTGAATGAGAAAACTGTCCGGGAGGCCGAGAACCTGGGGCGGGACTACCAGATCTTCGACACCGACGTGCGCGGGTTCTCGATCACCATCTACCCCTCTGGCAACCGAGCCTTCACCCTGGACTACCGGATCGCAGGGCGGCAGCGGCGGATGACCATCGGGCGCTGGCCAGAGTGGAACACGGTGGCCGCACGCGAACGGGCCAAGGAGCTGCGGCGCGACATCGACGAAGGGATCGACCCTCTCAGCCTGCGGGAAACATCGCGCGAGGCCCCTCGGGTCAATGACATGATCGCGCGTTATCTGGCGGAACACACGCCGCACCTTGCTGCCCGCAACGCTGCAGACCAGCACACCATCATGCACAAGCTGGTGGCACCCGATTGGGGCAAGAAGCTGGTTACCGAGATCACCAAAGCTGATGTGGAAAAGCTGCTGACCAAGATCGCGGCTGGCCGCGCCCGGCCCTCGAAAGCCAAACCCAACAACCGGGCCCGCAAGCTGCAGGGGCCGAAGCCCACGCCGGTGCGCGCTAATCGGGTCGGCGAGGTGCTGCGGAAGATGTTCACGCTGGCCATCGGCTGGGGCATGCGCACCGACAATCCCGCAAGCGGGTTCCGCCGCAGGATCGAGAACGAACGCGAGCGGTTCCTGACGCCGGAAGAGATCGGCCGGCTGGCCAAGGCGCTAGACGCGGCCAAGGATCAGCGGGCGGCCGGGATCATCCGGCTCTGCATGCTGACAGGCGCGCGGTCAGGCGAGGTGCGTCAGGCGCGGTTCGAACAGTTCAACCTCGACCTTGGCAGCTGGTCAAAACCTGCGGCGACCACCAAACAGCGCAAGATCCATCGCATCCCGATCTCGGGCGATGTGGCGGCCATCGTGCGCCAGCGCGCCCTGCTGGTGCCGCGCGGCAATCCGTGGCTTTTTCCCGGTGACACACCCGGCCAGCCGGTCAAGGAAATCCGCCGGTTCTGGATCGGGATCCAGACCGAGGCCAAGCTGCCCGATGTTCGGATCCACGACCTGCGCCACACCTTTGCGTCGCTGCTGGTCAGTGGTGGCGCCTCGCTCGAAATGATCGGCAAGCTGCTGGGCCACACGCAGATGCAGACGACCCAGCGTTATGCCCACCTGATGGACTCGCCGCTGCGCGACGGGGTCAATGCCGTAGCCAACATCTTCCGGCCCCGCCCACAGCTGGTGCACGATGCCGATCAGGAACAGAAAACTGCCTGATGGCGCGGTGCCTGCCATCACTCCCTTTCGCGCAACGCCCGCCAGATCGGCGCGACCTTCTTGCGCGTCGTGCTTTCCTCCGGAATCTCACCCGTGGGCGAGTTCTGGGCAAACCAGTCCTGCACCTCGGCGATCAGTTCGGCCTGCGTTGCGGGCACCCCTTGGTCGTTGATCCGGCGGAACAGCATAATGTTCATGCCCTCCCAATCGTAGCGCGGCGCGGAACCGGCTGACCCGGAAGGGCGCCGCAGCAGGTCGCGCTCGTCCTCGAACTTCTGCACCTCCTCGGCCAGCAGCAGCAGATCGGTGATCTTGACCGCCACGCCATCCGCCGGTTCGGTGATGTATTGCCATTCCGCGCTACCCTGCGGCCGGATGCGGTAGATCCGGCATTCCTCGTCGCTCGGACCATGACGGCGGAACATCCGCATCATGTCGGCGGCGCTGACCACCACGATCCCTGCCACCGGCTGCTTGCCGCAGATCACCGAGGCGATGCTGGTGACAAGCGTCAGATGGTCGGTCGCAGCCCATCCCGCCAGGTCGGCAGCGGCACAACCCCAACGGGCGGATGTCTCATTCAAGGAATAGAAGGCTCTCGGCGGCAGGCTCATGGGTCGTGCGTCCTTACTTCATTCAGCGACACCCGGGTCAGCACCGGGCATGGCAGGGATCGCGTTCCCGAACAGCGGCTTGCCAACAGGCCCGCTGTCCTGGAACACGCCTCAAGGGTCTTCAAACAGCCATGTCTGGAGATCCGGGTGAAAAGCACCCCGGTGATCGGAAACACGCACAGGTGGAATCGGCTTGAGCTGACCAGAGCCAGCCAATCGCTTTTTAAGCGAATTGTCGTTAACGTCCCTGTCAGGTTCGGTCAGGGATGGAAGATGGATAACAAGCGTCTGGGCAAGGCCCTCGACATCATGCGTCTGGCCGAAGAGGCGGCCGCCCGGCCAGGCGGCATCAGCCTGGTGCAAATCGTCGACACCTTCGGCGTGACCCTGCGCACCGCGCAGCGCATGTCACGCGCGCTCGAAGATGCATTTCCTATGGTGCAGACTCGAACCGACAAGGAAAGGCGCAAGTGGTGGCAGTTGCCCGACAGCCGCCTGCTGCACCTTCAGGGCATTCGCGACAGCGAATTGTCAGCGCTGGAAATGGGCATCCGGCGTGCGGAGCGTGAAGGGGCCGCCACAGAGGTTGCCGCGCTGACCTCTCTGCGCAACCGCCTGCTTGCCACGATGCCACCGACATTCGCCCGCCGCGCCGAGGTGGATGCCGAGGCGGTGCTGGAGGCCCGCGGTCACGCGTGCCGTCCTGGTCCCCGCGCGCAGTATTCAGCGCTTGTCCTTGGCGCGATCGACAACGCGCTTAAAGGCCCGTTCACGATGCAGATTGACTATGCCGGTGCGCAGGACGCTATACCACGTTTGCGGGCAGTCGAACCTTACGGTGTTCTGTTCGGCATGCGCGGTTACCTGATCGCCCGCGAGATTGGCAACGGACGGAAGTATCGCCACTTCCGGCTGGACAGGATCAGCCACGCCAGCCTGCTGCAGGATTCCTTCGTGCGGGATCCTGACTTTGATCTTGGCAATCACGCCGCCCAAGCCTTCGGGTCGTTCCATTCGGAGGCGGAGTACGGGCCGGTGGAATGGCGGTTTGCGCTATCAGCGGCCGAAGTCGCCCGGACCTTCATCTTCCACCCCGACCAGCAGGTTCACGACGAGGCTGACGGCAGCTTGACCGTCCGGTTCACCGCCGGGGGCTGGCTTGAGATGGCGTGGCACCTCTATCAATGGGGTGATGTGGTCGAGGTGATCACCCCGCCGGAACTGCGCATCCTCGTCGAGGCCCACCGGCGCAGCGATTTTTCCGCCCTACCCTGACACCGGCACGCGCGTCCTGTCCCGCGCCGCCCGGTCTGCGTCGCGCGCTGCTGCTGAAATCCGGCTGGTATAGTTGCAATCCACGATCATCAGGCGCGATCTGGCACAGATGACCGGAAACGGCGGAACTGCACTGGGCGGCCTTTCCGATTCGCGTTCCGGTCCCGCGCCAAAACTCCAATGAAACAAGGGGCGGAATTGAATCCGGCCTCTCAATTCCGGTCTCTGCCTAGGTTCCGGTCCTTCCCGTCTGCTTCCCTCGCCCCGTCTCCGGCCGCTGCCGGGATCTGGATGGGAGACCGAAATGCAGACCACTGCCCCTGCCCCGCAGGATCAACCCCTCAACCTTCTGGCTGACTGGATCAGCCGCGAGCAGCTGGCCGGTGAACTCGGCCTTGCCTGCGACACCCTCGCCCGCTGGGAGGCCCGTCAGCTCGGCCCGCCCTGCACGCGGATCGGCCGCAAGGTGCTCTACCGTCGCACCTCGGTCCAGGACTGGATCAGCGCGCAGGAACAGACCCGCCCCGCACGGACACGGCGGGGGCGGAAATGAACCAGCTCCTGTCCCACCCGCCCGTTGTCCCGACCTCGGCCACTGGCGACTGGATGCACGATCGCCTGACCGAAGCGCGCGGAATCCTGGCCGACACCACCCAGCATCCGGACTCGCTGATCATCCTCGCGGCACGGGTTGTGGTCGGCCAGACCGACGATGCCCGCGAATGTGGTGACGCCATCGAACTGCTGCGCCTGCTGGATCGCCGCCCGCTGCACGCCATCGCCGCCGCTGCCTTCCCGAAGGGTGGTGCCGCATGAACCGGCGCAGCACACCTGAGGCCGACGCCCAGCGCGCCATCGTGCAGGCGCTGCGCTTCGCCCTGCCCCGCGATGCCATCGTCCATCACTGCGTCAACGAGGTGACCGAGGCCGGGCCCCGCGGGGCCAAGCGCCAGTCGATCCTTGTCGGCATGGGCGTTCATGCCGGGTTTGCCGACCTGATCGTGATCTCCGGCGGCCGCGTACTGTTTCTGGAGGTCAAAAGCGAAACCGGCCGATTGCGCAAATCGCAGGAGGTGTTCCGCGACACGGTCTGCGCGCAGGGCTTTGGCTGGGCGCTGGTCCGATCTCTTGACGACGCGCTGGGCGCGCTGGCCGACAACGGCTTCACCAGTCGCGCACAGCGCCCCATGCGGAGGGCCGCGCCATGAGCCATGACGCCACCAACTGGGCGATCCAAAGGCGCGGACTGAAACCGACGACGAAAATCGTGCTCTGGCACCTTTGCGACCGCTTCAACCCCGACTTCGGCTGCTTCCCCTCTCAGGATCGGCTGGCCCATGATTGCGAGATCAGCCGGTCCACCCTGAACGAACATCTCGACCGGCTCGAGGCAGAACAGCTGCTGCGGCGGGTGCCGCGCATCGATCCCGTCACGAAGCGCCAGCTGCCGACACGCTACATCCTGGGGTTTGAGGAAGGCTTTGCACCACATGATCCCGAGCCATGTCCAGAAACCGGACACGGGTTTTTTCCCCTCGGCCATGATGCTGAAACTGCATCTGAAATCACCGCGGGCAGTGCCAATCCGGCCGAGCCGTGTCCGGAAATCGCACACGGCAATCCGCAGGAACCCGTGTCCGGATTTTGCCCTGACCCGTGTCCGGAAAATGCCGAAAGCCGTGTCCGGAATCCGGACACTAACCTTGTAAGAGAACCCCTAAGTAAACCAGTAAAGGAGGAGGAGGACGCGGCTGCGCGCGAGGCCGATTTTGATCGGTTCTTCGCAGAGCTGCTGGCGGCGCTGGGCTTCGCCGCCAACGCCGCCCTGCCCGCCTGGTGGCAAGGCTGGCCAGCCCGCACACACGTTCGTCGCTGGATCGACGATATCGGGCTGTCGCAGAAACGGATCATCGAGGTCGCCCTTGAGACCCGGGCCGATCATCCAAACCCGCCGGATGGCCCCAAAGCCCTCGACCGGTTCATGGAACGCGCCGCCCAGCGCGATGCGCAGACGGCCATCGCAGCTGCGAAGAGCCAAAAGGCCAAGCGGCGGCGCAAACGCGAGGATCCTCCCCGGCTGAGCGACGACGAGAAGGCCGCGTTCTACGCCAAGATGGTCAACGCCGACGGTTACCTGCCGGTCAGCGCGATCAACAACAGCATTCGCGACCTGATGCTGGTGCGCGGCCTCGTCACCCCTGAACGCCTTCGGCAGCGAGGGGTGCGGTGAATGGCATGGTGTCACGTCCCCGGCACGGATTGTCCCTCTGCGCAGGCGGCGGAGGCCTTGATCTGGGCCTCATGCTCGCCGAACCCGGCTATCACACCCGCGCCTTTGTCGAATGGGAAGACTGGCCGCGCACGGTCCTCATCGCCGCACAGCGCGTCGGGTATTTCGCCCCAGCCCCGATCTGGGATGATCTGCGCAGCTTCGATGCCCGGTCCTTTCGCGGTGCCTTCGACATCATCCTCGCCGGATACCCCTGCCAACCCTTCAGCGCCGCTGGCAAGCGCGGCGGTACAGACGATCCCCGGCACCTCTGGCCCGACGTCGCCCGTGTCATCGGGGAATGCCGCCCCGAATGGGTCTTCCTTGAAAACGTCCCCGGTCACTTCACCCTCGGGCTTGAAACCGTCCTGCGAGAGCTTTGGGCAATGGGCTACACGCCTGCGGCGGGTTTGTTCTCGGCGGCAGAAATTGGCGCGCCGCACCAGCGGCTGCGCGTCTTCATCCTGGCCCACACCGATGAGCCTGCATCCCGGCACCGCGAACTACAACCCGGCCGGGAACAGCGACTTCACCCGCAAGGCGGAGGCGCTGGCGCTGGGCATCACCAACTGGTCGACGCCCAAGGCGACAGATGGCGCGAAGGGTGGGCCGGGCCAGAGCTATGGCTCGGGCGGGACACCGCCCTTGCCAGCGCAGGCGGCACAATGGCCGACACCGGCCGCCCAGAACTGGAAGGGATCCAGCGAGGCGAGCATCACCCGTGCAGATGGCAAATCCCGAATGGACATCCTGCATTACCGGGCGGAACAGGGCTTCACCCGCCCGGCCCCGGCGACCAGGCCGGATGGGCAGCGGTTCTGTTCGCACGCCCCGATCTCGCGCCCGCTTTGGGCTTCGATGATTGCCTCGCATGGTCGCGTCGTCTCGCGACGGATCCTGAGGGGCCGATCCCGGCGGCGGCTGAACCCGCTCTTCGTCGGATGGCTGATGGGCTGGCCCATCGGGCACGCGCTCTGCGCCTGCTCGGCAACGGAGTTCATCCTCTGGCAGCAGCATATGCGTGGCGCGCTCTCGCAGCTGCCCATGGCCTCGGGCCCGTGGATCTGGCGGCCAACGGAAAGGGATCAGCGCCCGGCGCAGATGGATTTCCTTGAGGGATTGCAGCCATGAGCGTCCAAGGGCGGATCGGGCGCGCGGGTGGCGCGAAGATCAAGCGCGCGCTGGGCGTCCAGGCGGCGCTGGAATGGACGTTCCGCGTGGAGCAGGCGCAACTGGAACTGCCGCCACCAAAGGACGTGACCGAGGAAGGTTTCGGCTTTGGTCTCGAATACGTCCTGCTGCAACGCGCAATGCTTGGCTGCAAGGTGGACGGCGGCCAGCACAAGATGGGCAGCTATACCCATCCTGACGCCGAGGTGATCGCCGCCACCGTCGCAGGCACGCCAGACCGCCTCGGCGGCGTTCGCATGGCGATCCAGGTGGCTGAGCTGGCTCGTGCTGGCATGACCCCGGACTGGCTGCCGGGCGTCGTCCCGCGCTGCGTTCCGGTGGAAACCAAGAACAACCAACATGGTGAGCGGGCAACAACCATCGTCGTCGGCACAGAGCGGGTGAAGACGCGCGGCAAGTGGCGAACAGTCGATATCCTGGCTTGCCCGGTCACTTGGCGGCCGCATCCGGAACAGATCGCATCTGCCCGGCGTGGCTATGAGGACTGGTGGCAGGCGCTGGAATGGGTTCGGGATGGGCTTCTTGCAGGCGGGATGTTGCGGGAGGTGGACGTGTCGGTCGCGATGCCTAAGCTGCGGCCGTGGGAACGGTGATCGATAGCCTCGTCTGGTTGGTTTCGTCACCCGGACGAGGCCGGATACGGAGCAGAACACCAGTTTGAGCTTGCGATAGAATCCAGCCCCGAGTTACACGTTGACCACGGCAAAGCGCCGGATCATCTCTCCAGGGGTGGCGGAAAGAAACAAGAACAAAATGTCGCGCGAAGGATACTCGATATGAACTTCATGGCATTCGAGACTGAGCAGAAATTGCGTGGCGGCTATTATACTCCTGAGGATATCGCCAATTTTCTCACGCGCTGGGTTGCTCAGGACGATGCCAAACAGATCCTGGAGCCGAGCTGTGGAGATGGAGCCTTCTTTCCTTCGATCGCAAAGCACATCCCCGATGCGATCATCACCGCCTTCGAGTTAGAGCCAATAGAAGCTGCAAAGGCACAGGCACGTGGCACGGGTGCGACCGTTCATCAACGTGACTTCCTCGGCTGGGCGCTTGAAACTGAAGGTTCAAGGTTTGACGCAATCGTCGGAAATCCGCCTTTCATACGCTATCAATATCTCCCGGCAGAGTTTCAAGCGAACGCTGAAAGGGTCTTTGGGCGACTGAACTGCAAGTTCACGAAGCACACCAACGCATGGGTGCCCTTTATTCTATCAGCCCTCACCCTTTTGAAGCCGGGTGGCAGGCTTGCAATGGTTGTTCCGTCTGAAATTGTTCATGTAATGCACGCGCAATCTTTGCGGACGCACCTAGGCCATCAATGTCGGAAGATCGTTATTGTCGACCCGCAGGAGATCTGGTTCGAAGGAACCCTGCAGGGCGCTGTGCTTCTAATGGCCGAGAAAAAAGTGACCTCGGAAACTCATGGCGAGGGACTAGGCATCCATCGGGTCAGTGGTAGGGATTTCTTGCAAGATGATCCAGAAACTGTATTCAATGCCCCACGTGCCATTAATGGCAAAACTGTTGAAGGGAAATGGACACGTGCCCTTGTGCCGACCAACACTCTCGAAATCCTTGATGAAATAGAATCTCGGAACGATTTCCACCGATTCAAAGACATAGCATCTGTCGATGTCGGCATTGTGACCGGAGCGAACAGTTTCTTTCTTGTGACCAACGATGTCGTTGAAAAGCATGGACTATCGGCATGGGCACATCCGATGTTTGGCCGAAGCGATCATTGTCCCGGCGTCATCTACGATGATGCCCAACACGCCAGAAATGCAGCGACGGGCAAGCCGACAAATTTTCTCTGGTTCAAAGACGAAAGCGTCGAAGCAGATCGAAAGGCAAAGAAATACATCGCCGAGGGTGAACAGGAGAGCCTGCACACCCGGTACAAGTGTCGTATTCGGAAACCTTGGTATGCAGTGCCCTCTGTCTACTCAACAGAGGTGGGGATGCTAAAGCGGAGCCATGACACCCCAAGGCTGATCTTGAACACGGCTGGGGCCTACACAACTGATACTGCTTATCGCATCCGAGCAATCCGCGGCGAAGCGAGTCAATTGGTGTACGGATTCTTCAATAGTCTGACCGCCCTAACCGCAGAGCTTGAAGGACGGCACTACGGCGGTGGAGTCCTAGAACTCGTGCCCTCGGAAATTGAAAAACTTCTCATGCCTTCTCCAGATAAGATCGTTCCCGATATTCAGGAGCTTGATCGTAGGGTTAGGTCAGACTCAGTGGCAGACACGTTGGAAGGTCAGTCAGAAATCGTGCTGGCCGGATTGAGCAAAAGCAAACAGATGGATTTGCTGGCGGCTTGGTCAATGCTCAGAAACCGCCGCCAGCGCTTGTCCGACGAGTGATTAGTCGATTTCTAACGTAAAGCGTGTCTGGTCGTCCGTTGCTCTGAAAAGCCGAAGGACGCGACCAAGCAAATCCTCGTGGGCAACAAGCTGCCGCGCTTCCCCCCAATGCAAGCTCGTCATACTGTTACGCTGCTCGTAAGCCGCAGTGTCCGTTTTCGTGTTATGCGAGAGCTGCAATGTGTGTACTCCATAGTCCACATCCTTGATTATCAGTCTGATGCTGGCTTCGGATCTTTCAATATGAGCGGTACGGGGGGCAGCATCAGCAACCCAGTTTAATCCTGCGAACACCTCATCACGGAAGTAGTGCCGCTGATCGATGCCTTCCCAGGCACCGACCCCAAGCAGCATGGAGCCGGTTGGGTTGGTGTTTTCGCCATCCGGAATGTTCAGGTGACGTCTTGTCAAACCGTTGCTCTCCCAAACCTGCTCGAGACGTTCTCGGGCAACCATTGCGGCAGGTGCCGCAGGCGCAACAGGAGGGGCTGGTGGTGCCTTTGGTTTGGCTACAGATATCGGAGATGTCTTGAGTACCATTCTGGGTACCGTGTCAAGACTGCGGTCCACGGACGCTCCCGCTGCCTCTGGTGGGCGCGCCTTCCGTTCATCAAGCAGTCGGCCCGACATTTGTAGCGAGACAAGCTGGTCGGCATCCAACGCGCGAATGACATGTTCGGGGTAGTCCACTATCATGTCATTCAGTTTGGCCTCGAGGTCATTCAAAAATGTGATATTATCCGGCACCGTAGCGTCGAAGTCCTGCATGATGCTGGCCTCAATATTGGTTCGCAGGCCACCCATCGTCAGATTTGCGCTTCCTAACAGCAATTTGCTACGGGTTGCGTTGCGCGAGAAATACAACTTCGGATGAAAAATCCGAGTGCGGCTACCAGTATCAACCATGTAGGTTTCGCAGCCGATTTCCAGTGCCTTCTGGATCGACTGCACGGTGGTAATGCCATTTCGAATGCCAACAAATAAGCGTGTATGGGCAGCGATTGGCGTTAGCACATCTTGCAACAAAGAAAGCCCAGAGGCCGTCATGAATGCGGTGCTAATAATTGCGCGTTCCAAGCCAGGCAAACCGAAGACTTCCTTGGCGGGCGCAAGGTGGTCTTCGGCCTGCACCGCCTGCAACAGGAATCGCTTCATCTGCACAACCTCCAAATGCAATCGTCCTTGGCTATCTCAGATGCTTAATCGACGCGAGAGCGAAAAATGTCGTCAGGTACCCACCAGTGCATCATCTCTCTCTGGAACAGCTGAGTTTGAGTGCGTGCAACGCCATCCGAGACTCCTTCCTCCCCCTCCCAATGGTTCCTCCCCGGCCCCAACGTATGCGGGGGGGCGCAGCGCGGCGTTTCGCTAGCGACAGGCACTTTCACCGGGGAAGCCAGGCGGAATCCACCTGCCCGGTGACCTCGGGAAAAGTGAGTCATTTTCAAAGGCTTGCGGAATCACGATCTTGGCCCGCTGGATTCTTTGCGGAATCCAGGGAATCCAGTTTGCGGAAGCCACCTTGCCGGAAGCCAGCCAGCGGAAGCCACCTTCATGGAAGCCATTGAATCCGCGTGCATTTTTCATTTGACAAAGCTGCCCCCCTTGACCTACCCCTTGAACATCGAAGAATTGCGCCCGGAGGACACCCCCTCTCGGGCGCTTTCGTTTTCACCCACATCGCGGATCCCGACTCTGACGCTGGCATCCCCCAGCGCGCTTCGGCACGTCCGCTCTGCCTCAAATGGAAGCATCCTGATGGACCTGGTCTTCGCGCCGAGCCAGATCGAGACTTGGCCTCTCGACCGGCTGCGCCCCTATGCCCGCAATGCCAAGATCCACGGCACGGACCAGGTCGCCAAGATTGCCGCCAGCATGGCGAAGTTCGGCTGGACCGTTCCGTGCCTTGTGGCCGACGATGGTGAACTCATCGCCGGGCATGGCAGGGTGCTGGCCGCGACCATGCTGGGGCTTACCGACGTCCCTGTGATCCGGCTCGGCCACCTCGACGAAGCTGAGCGCCGGGCCTACCGGATCGCCGACAACAAGTTGACCGAGCTGGGCGAGTGGGACGAGGCCATGCTGCGCGACGAGATCGCGGGGCTGCTGGCCGAAGATTTCGATCTGTCGCTTCTGGGCATCGCCGACGAGGATCTGGACGCCCTGCTGCGCGACCAGGATCAGGTGGAAGGCGGCGCGGTCGAGGGTGAGGATGACATTCCCGAGCCGCCGATCACGCCGGTGTCTATGGCGGGCGACCTCTGGCAGCTAGGGTCGCACCGGCTGATCTGCGGCGACAGCACGGCCGCCGATGTTGTTGGCCGCTTGCTGGGCGACGTGCGCCCGCTGCTGATGGTCACCGACCCGCCCTACGGCGTCGAGTACGATCCGTCCTGGCGCAACCAGGCCGGTGCCGCCAAGACCAAGCGCACCGGCAAGGTGCTAAATGACGACCGGGCCGATTGGCGCGAAGCGTGGGCGCTGTTCCCCGGCGATGTTGCCTATGTCTGGCATGGTGCACTGCACTCATCGACCGTTGCTGAGAGCCTGATTGCGGCAGGTTTCGTCGTGCGGTCGCAGATCATCTGGGCCAAGGACCGCCTCGTCCTCAGCCGCGGCGACTATCACTGGCAGCACGAACCCTGCTGGTATACTGTAAAAAAGACCGGCAAGGGCCATTGGGCTGGCGACCGCAAGCAGACCACCCTCTGGCACATCTCCGGCAAGGACCAGGATGCCGCCACCGTGCATGGCACCCAAAAGCCGGTCGAGTGCATGCGCCGCCCGATCCTGAACAACTCCAGCCCGGGTCAGGCGGTGTTCGAACCCTTCATGGGCTCCGGCACCACGCTGATCGCAGCGGAAACCACGGGCCGTATCTGCTTCGGGATCGAATTGAACCCGGCCTATGTCGATGTGGCCATCGAACGCTGGCAGCAATTCACCGGCGCCAACGCCGTCTTGGCTGACACCGGCGAGACCTTTGCCGACCTGAAGGCGAAAAGGCTGGCGGCATGAACGTGCCCCTGCTGCCCGGCCGGATCGAACATTGGCCCCTAGCCCGGCTGAAGCCCTACGCCCGGAACGCCAAGACCCACGATGCCGACCAGGTCGCGAAGATTGCCGCCAGCATGGCCGAGTTCGGCTGGACCGTGCCGGTGCTGGTCGCGGCCGACGGCGAGTTGATCGCTGGACATGGTCGCATCCTCGCCGCCGCGCACCTCGGGTTGTCCGATGCCCCAGTGATCGTGCTGGGCCACCTGACCGAGGCGCAGCGCCGGGCCTATCGGATTGCCGACAACAAGCTGACCGAATTGGGCGGCTGGGATGAGGCGCTTCTGTTGCAGGAATTGCAGGCGCTGTTGGCCGAGGACTTCGACCTTGGGTTGATCGGAATCCCCGACGATGAACTGGACGCCCTGCTGAACGCGGGCGATGACGACAGGACGGTGATCGACGACGATGCGGCCGATGCCATCCCCGCCCCGCCCGCCGAACCCATCACCAAGCCGGGCGACATCTGGGCGCTGGGCAAACATCGGCTGTGCTGCGGCGACGCCACCGATCCGACTGGCGTCGCAAGGCTGATGCAGGGCGAACAGGCCACGCTGATGTTCACCTCGCCACCCTATGCCCAGCAGCGCGACTACGGCGCCGCCAAGGAAAAGGTCGGGGATTGGGATGCGCTGATGCAGGGCGTGTTCACCGCAGCACCGGTCAAAACGGACGCGCAGCTGCTGGTCAACCTCGGCCTCGTGCACCGCGACAGCGAATGGCAGCCCTATTGGGAAGGATGGGTGGAATGGATGCGCGCATCTGGTTGGCGACGGTTTGGCTGGTATGTCTGGGATCAGGGCCCCGGCTTGCCGGGCGACTGGAACGGCCGCCTGGCCCCGTCGCACGAGTTCATTTTCCACTTCAACCGCGCACCCCGCAAACCGCACAAGACCGTCCCGTCCAAGCACGCGGGCGAAACCCTCGGCGGCGGTGGGCTGCGCGGGGCCGACGGCACCGTCCACGCCAAGACCGGAACCGGCAACGCGATCCAGAGCCACCGCATCCCCGACAGCGTCTTCCGCATCATGCGCCATAAGGGCGGGCTAGGTGCGGCTGGATCGCACCCGGCCGTGTTCCCTGTGGCGCTCGTCGAGGCAGTGCTGACGGCGTTCTCGGATCCGGGCGACCTGATCTACGAGCCGTTTTGCGGATCCGGCACCCAGATCGTCGCCGCCGAACGCGCCGGGCGACGGTGCTTCGCGATGGAGTTGGATCCGGTCTATTGCGACGTCGCCGTGCGGCGGTGGGAGATGGCGACTGGCAAGACTGCGCAAAGATCCTCCGCTGACGCAGCCACGAAATAAAGCCGCCGCCCGGCTTGGGCGGCGGTCGAGTCGAAGTCGAAGAGGAAGCGGATCATGCCACAGGCAATCGATACACCCTTCCCCGCGCGTCATCCTTTTCCGAGCTGACCTCGAGGCCCAGCTTCTTCTTCAATGCCCCGGCCATCGCGCCTCGAACCGTGTGAGCCTTATGCCGACATCGGCATAAGGCTCATTATGCCGACGTCCCGATTATGCCGATGTAGGTCCGTAAGGGATTGAATACCTTCAAGTCCGTTGCGCCGGAGTCGGCATAATCCTCGGGCTTTTGGGCTGGTAACGTCTTCTCGTTCAGATTGAAACGAGGAGATATCATGTTGATCGATCAGAAGAAGAGACGAGGCAAGAACCCGGTCACGGACCTTTCCAAAGGGTTCGAGGAGGAGTTGCGGCGGCAGGGATACAGGCCGGGTACGATCTGGAAGCAGCGCAAGCTGCTCAACGACCTGATCGGCTGGTTACATGGCCAAGAACTCGCGGTGGGCGATTTGTCTGTGGCGCAGGCGGATCAGTTCATGGCTGACCGCCGTGCCGCTGGCGTGCGCAGGCTGAAGACGCGCAAGGCGCTTGGCCCCATTCTCGACCATTTGCGCGGGCTGGGGCTGGTGCCAGTGGCCGAAGCCCCGGCGGTGGACGGTCCTGTCGCGGAAGTCCTGAACCGTTACCAACAGTTTCTGACCGCGGAACGTGGGCTGGTCTCGGCGACGGCCCTTCGATACTGCGATTGCCTGCGCCCGTTTCTGGACCGCAGGCTGTCAGCCGATGGTCTTGACCTCGCAAGCCTGACCGCAGGCGATGTCACCTCCTTCGTGGTGGAGTTTTGCCCGTGTCTGAATGGCGGGGTGGCGAAGCTGACGGTCACGGCGCTGCGGTCGTTCCTTGGCTTTCTGCATGTGCAGGGCGTGACGGAACGCGCGCTCGTCTCGGCTGTGCCGACGGTCTTGCGCCGCCGGCTGGCGGGGTTGCCCAAAGGGCTTGAACCCGATCAGGTTCGGCGTCTGCTTGCAGCCTGCGATGCCAGCACGGTTGTTGGCGACCGCGATCTGGCCATCCTGACCCTGCTGATCCGCCTCGGCTTGCGGCGCGACGAGGTGGCGAGACTCGAACTCGGTGACATCGACTGGCGCGCGGGCGCGATCCGCCTGCGCGGCAAGGGCGATTGTCATGAGCAGCTTCCCCTTCCGCCGGATGTTGGCCGTCGACTGGCAGACTATCTGCGCCACGCCCGGCCTGCGGACGCCTTGGGCCGGACCGTGTTCGTCCGGCATTTTGCGCCCCATCATGCCCTTGGGGCTGCCCGTGTGAGCGGCATCGTGGCGGATGCAGCCAAACGCGCGGATTTGGGGCGCGTCCACGCCCATCGCCTGCGTCATACGGCGGCAACGGAGTTGTTGCGGGCTGGTGCCTCCTTGCCGGAAATCGGTCAGATCCTGCGTCACCGCCGCACCGAGACCACGGCGATCTATGCCAAGGTCGACGAGGGCACCCTGCGCCTGATCGCGCGACCCTGGCCGGAGGGCGCGCCATGAGCCACCTGCGCAATGCCCTTGCCGATTATCTGACCCTGCGGCGCGCCCTCGGCTACAAGATGGACAAGGCCGAGCGGCTTCTTGGCCAGTTTGCGGCCTTCGCCGAGGATCGCGGCGAGACCCATGTCCGGACCGAGACGGCGCTGGCCTGGGCGACCCTGCCTGCCGGTGCTGCTGCGATCTGGACATCAAGACGGCTGGCCGAGGTTCGCCTCTTCGCGCGGCACCTGCGCACCCTCGACCAAAGGACCGAGGTGCCGCCCGCCGACCTTCTGCCCGCAAAGACCCGCCGTGCAACGCCCTATCTCTATACGCCGCAGGAGATTGCGGCACTGATGCAGGCCACCGCGATCCTGCGCGGATCGCATGTGCAGGCGACCTACCGGACCTTGATCGGCCTTCTGGCGGCGACCGGCATGCGGATCGGCGAGGCGATCGCCCTCGACCGCGACGATTTTGACGCGGACAGCGGCATCCTGACGATCAGACATGGCAAGTTCGACAAGGCGCGTGCCTTGCCGCTGCACCCGACGACCGTCGCGGCGCTGGATGCCTATCTGCGCCGCGATGACCGCCCCCGGCCTGCGGGCATGCCGACCCTGCTGATCAGTTCACGCGGCAAACGGCTGGGCTATGGAACCGTACACTGGGTCTTCCACAAGCTTCTGCATCACTGCGCCATCGTTCCGCGTTCCGCGGCATGCCGACCCCGGATCCACGATCTGCGGCACAGCTTTGCCGTCAGCACCATCGCAGACGACTACCGGGCGGGCGACCCCGGTTCCCGCCTCGCGATCCTGTCCACCTATCTCGGCCATGCCGATCCTGGCGATACCTACTGGTATCTGTCGGCGGCGCCAGAACTGTTGACCCTGGCGGGCGAACGGCTCGAGCGCCACCTGGCGGGTGACGCATGAGTGCGCTGGCCACGACCCTGCAGGCGTTCTTCACCGATCGTCTCATCCGCCAGCGCCAGGTCAGCCCGAACACGGTTCAGGCCTATCGCGACACGTTGCGCTTGCTCCTGGTCTTTGCGTCAGAGCGGCACGGCAAAGCGCCGGGCAAACTCGACATCGACGACCTCGATGCGCCGCTGATCGGTGCCTTCCTCGACCATCTGGAGCGTGATCGACAGAACGGTGTGCGCACCCGCAACGCCCGACTGGCCGCGATCCGGTCCCTGTTCCGCTATGCCGCCCTGCGCCATCCTGAACATGCCGCCACCATCGAACGGGTTCTGGCGATCCCGCCGAAGCGGTTTGAGCGGCGGCTGGTGACCTGGCTGACGGAACCGGAATTGGGAGCGCTTCTCGCCGCCCCTGATCGAATGACATGGACCGGGCGGCGCGACGTGGCGCTGTTCGCCCTCGCCGTGCAGACGGGGCTTCGTGCTTCCGAACTGATCGGTCTGTGCTGCCGCGATGTCCATCTCGGCGCGGGCGCGCATGTGAGTTGCCACGGCAAGGGGCGAAAGCAGCGGATCACGCCACTGACCTCGGGCACCATCGCCCATCTGCGGGTCTGGCTGGCCGAACGCGCCGGTCAGCCAGAGGCCCCGCTGTTCCCCACGCAGGCCGGCCGCACCCTCAGCCGTGATGCCCTTGAGCACAGGCTGGCCAAATACGCCCAGAAGGCCACCGACGCCCGTCCGTCACTGGCGCAAAAGTCGGTGACCATGCATGTCCTGCGCCATTCCGCCGCGATGCGATTGCTGCAGGCCGGCATCGATACATCCGTGATCGCGCTCTGGCTCGGCCACGAACAGATCGAAACAACCCAGATCTACCTGCACGCGGATCTGCAGATCAAGGAGCGCGCCTTGGCAAGAACAGCCCCGATCACGACCAAACCCGGCCGCTTCCGACCGACCGACAAACTCCTCGCATTCCTCGAAGCCCTCTGATTATGCCGACCCCGACGCAACGATTCCCGCCAATAATAAAGGGTTGCAGCCCTACATCGGCATAATCGGGACGTCGGCATAATGCGACTGCCAGCCAGTGGCTGTCATGATCTCCTCAATCGTAGCGCCATCGGGCGCGCGCAGCATGGAAATCAGAGTGGCCTGTTTGGTGCCAGAGCGTAGCTTCGGCTGTACGACTGCAACCAGTGTGGGCGCAGGCGTCTCAGCCGCCTGTTTGCGGATCGCGACCACGGTCTTAACGACCACCGGGTCGATCCCGATGGCCAGCAAGCCAGCATCCGTCACCACCAGCGTGGTGCCATGCCCATCGCCAGTCTCGCGCCAAAGTGGCTCATTCCGGCGCAGGTTGGCGTCGACCTCCTGCAGCCAGCCGTGTTCGATCATCTTGGTGACGGCCATCTTCGCCGCCGCACCGGCCAACCCCTTGGGAAGTGGCAGGGCGATGTTCTCGGGGCGCTGGGAACCGGCGCTGAGGATGATGGTCTGGGTTTCGGTAAGTTTCGTCATCGCTTGGTCCTCTACAGGTCGTGCGTGGCAAGGAAGGCGGTGATGCGCGACATCAGGTCGTTGTGACCTTCGGCATCCGTGCCGATAATCACGTCGCCGTCGTCGTCTCGTTCCAGATCGGCGATCTCACGCAGCAGCGCGATGGCCTCTTCGCAGGCGGCGAGGCGGTCTGCCTCCCATGCGGCGGTGATGGCATCCTGCTCGATCTGGTGGCGCTGGGCGGGATCAAGCGGCATGTTCGCCCTCATTGAACGCGGCGTCGGTGATCTGGCGCAGCAGGCTGGCGTAGTGGTTCAGGGCGCCGACGTGGCCCCAGTTGATCTCGTCGGGGTGGGCTTCGAAATGGTCGTCGCTCAGGGCCTTCAGGCGTTCCAGCATGGCGTCGATCTGGAACTTGGTGGTCATGAAGGCGTCGAGGGCGTTCGAACGGTTCCTCGAACTGGTGGCGGAACCGGTCTCACTATTGTCGGTCGCGCGGCGGGTAGTCATGGCGTGGTCGTCCTTCGGTGAGTTGCATCGTTCTGGTGCCATCAGAATCGCTCTTGTCCGAAGTGTAATCAACTAAATAACAAGCAATTTCATTGCTTTAGATGTGGCGGACAACAGCATGGAAGGTATGTCCGAGCGGGAATACTCCGCCCATTCCGGCCTCTCGCGTGGGGCCATCCAGAAGGCGCGCCGCGCCAGCCGCCTGGTGGTTTACAGCGACGGCTCGATCAACGCGGCCGCTTCCGATGTGCGCCGCGCGGACATGACCGACCCGGACCAGCAACGACGCAGCACTGGCGGCGACAGCGGGTTTTCCGGGCCAGCGGACAGCTCGTCCTACCTGAAGGCCCGCACGGCGCTGACGGTTTACCAGGCGCAGGACAAGCAGCTTGGCATCCAGAAAAAGAAGGGCACGCTGGTCGACCGGGCCCGGGCGGAAGCGCTGGTGTTCCGGTTGGCCCGGCAGGAGCGCGACGCATGGGTGACCTGGCCCAACAGAGTGGCAGCGCTGATGGCGGCCGAAGTGGCCTTGGGAGTGGAGAAACAAACCGGAACGCCGGTGATCATCGAGGCCGCGATCCTGCAGAGGGTGTTGGAAGCCCATGTCAGACAGCACCTCGACGACCTCGCCGATCTCAGGGTCAGCCTCGGATAGCGATGACCTGACCGGAGACCAGCTGACAGACGGGCTCGACCTCGGGTTTGACGGGGCCGAGGACATCCTGCGCAGCTGGCGCAAGGGCATGCGTCCCGACCCAGACTTGACCGTGTCGGAATGGGCGGATGAACATCGCTGGCTGTCGTCTCGCGGTGCGGCCGAACCGGGGCGCTATCGCACGGCCCGCGCGCCCTACCTGCGCGAGATCATGGATGCGCTGTCACCTCGCCACCCGGCGCAGCGTGTGACCTTCATGAAGGCGGCACAGGTTGGCGCGACCGAGGCAGGCAACAACTGGATCGGCTTCGTCATTCATCATGCGCCGGGGCCGATGCTGGCGATATTGCCATCGCTGGAACTCGCCAAGCGCACGTCGCGCGGTCGTCTTGATCCGCTGATCGCGGATAGCCCGGCGCTGCGCGAACGGGTCAACCCTGCCCGGTCGCGCGATGCAGGCAATTCGATGCTGTCGAAGGAATTCCCCGGCGGCATCCTGGTGCTGACCGGTGCCAACAGCGCCACCGGCCTGCGGTCGATGCCTGCGCGCTACATCTTTCTGGACGAGGTCGACGCCTATCCGGCGTCGGCCGACGAGGAAGGTGATCCGGTCACGCTGGCTGAGGCGCGGACCACCACCTTCTCGCACCGGCGCAAGGTGTTCATCGTCTCGACCCCGACGATCCGGGGGCTGAGCCGGATCGAGCGCGAGTTCGAGGCATCGGACCAGCGCCGGTATTTCGTGCCCTGCCCCCATTGTGGGGCGATGCAGTGGCTGCAGTTCGAACGCCTGCGTTGGGACAGAGGTCGGCCTGACACCGCCGCTTACCACTGCGAAGGCTGCGAAAAGCCCATCGCCGAGCATCACAAGACGCGGATGCTGGAACGTGGCGAGTGGCGGGCAACGACAGTGTCTGCTGATCCGCATTCGATCGGCTTTCACATCTCGGCGCTTTACTCGCCGCTGGGCTGGAAAAGCTGGCAGCAGATCGCCCGCGAATGGCTGGCGGCGCAAGGCTCGGAAGAGATGCTGCGCGTCGCCCGCAACACCCTGCTGGGCGAAACTTGGGTCGAAAGCGGCGACGCACCGGAATGGCAACGACTGGCCGAACGCCGCGAGGCCTATGGCGGTCTGCAGGTTCCGATGGGCGGGTTGTTCCTGACGGCTGGTGTCGATGTACAGAAGGATCGCATCGAGGTCGACGTGTGGGCCTGGGGCCGGGGGTTGGAGTCCTGGCTGGTCGATCACATCGTCATTGCTGGTGGCCCCGACGATCCGGCCTGCTGGGACAAGCTGACTGCTTTGCTTGGCCGCACATGGGCCTGCGCCAATGGCGCGGTGATGGTGATTGGCAAGCTGGCCATCGACACAGGCTATGAGGCCCCGGCGGTTTACGCATGGGCGCGCAAGCAAGGGTTCGACCAGGTGGCCCCGATCAAGGGTCTGGAAGGCTTTAACCGCGCCACGCCGGTGTCGGGGCCGACCTTTGTCGACGCGACCATCGGCGGCAAGCGTCTGCGCCGGGGCGCAAGGCTCTGGTCGGTGGCCACGGCGACGTTCAAGACCGAGACTTATCGCTTTCTGCGGCTGGAGCGTCCGAGCGATGAGGACCGGGCGCTGGGCGTGCTCGACGCCCCCGGTACCGTGCACTTGCCCGACTGGATCGACACCGAATGGCTGAAGCAGCTGGTGGCCGAACAGCTGGTCACCGTGCGCAACAAGCGCGGCTATGCGCACCCCGAATGGCAGAAGATGCGCGAGAGGAACGAGGCCCTAGACACCCGGGTCTATGCGCGTGCCGCGGCATGGATCATGGGCGCCGATCGTTGGGACGAGGCGACCTGGCGGCGGCTGGAAGCGCAGGCCGGGGTGGAAACCCGACCATCTGTGCAGGCTGCAACCCCTGCAGAACCGGCCGCGCCAACGCCGCCAAAGGCCGGAACACCGACAACGCCCCGGCGCAAACGCCGGGCCTACACACCGAACTTCATGAGGGACTGAGATGGATCTGGAACGGATGCGCGCCCTGTTGGCAGCACTTCAGGAGGCCCGATACGCGGGCGTCCGGTCGGTCAGCTATGATGGGAAATCGATCAACTATGGCTCGGACGCGGAACTGGCAAACGCCATCAGCGATCTGGAAACCCGGATTGCCACGGCCACAACCGGTACGCCGCGCCGTCGGCGCTGGGGCACGGTCGCTTCGAAGGGTCTGTGATCCGTGGCGTTCGAGGCTTTCCGCCAGCGTCTGGGGTCGATCATCGGCGGGTTCGACGCGGCTCAAGCCCACAGGCGGCTTCGCGGTTTCCGCGCCAGCCGCGCGCATGTGAACACCCTGATCGCGGCCTCGGGCGACACGATCACCGCCCGGGCGCGCTGGCTGGTCCGCAACAACGGCTATGCGGCGAACGCGGTGGAGTCCTTCGCCAGCAATGTCGTCGGCGATGGCATCAAGCCTTCGTCGACCATCGCGGATGCCGCCAAGAAGGACGAACTCCAAACGCTGTGGCTGGCCTGGACCGATAATGCCGATGCCGAAGGGCTGACGGATTTCTACGGGCTGCAGCGGCGAGCTGCGCGCGAGGTGTTCCTGTCGGGCGAGGTGTTCATCCGCATCCGGCCGCGCCGGGCCGAGGACGGTCTGACGGTGCCACTCCAGCTGCAGATGCTTCCGGCCGAGATGCTGCCTCTCGACATGAACCGCACCCTGCCCAGCGCAGGCTTGATCCGGCAGGGGATCGAGTTCGACGGCATCGGCCGCCGCGTCGCCTATCACTTCCTGCGCCGCCATCCCGGTGATCTCACCGATCCCGGCCTTGCGGGCGAAACCGTCCGCGTCGCGGCTGGCGATGTGATCCATGTCCTCGACCCCGTCGAGGCTGGCCAGCTGCGCGGCGTGTCACGCTTCGCCGCCGCCATCGTGAAATTGTTTACGCTGGACCTCTATGATGATGCGGAACTGGAGCGGAAGAAGATCGCGGCGATGTTCGCGATGTTCATCACCTCCCCCGCCCCGGAAACGCCGCTGGAACCGACCGAAGAGGATCTGGAGGTTGAACCCGGCCAAGTCGTGCGTCTCGATCCCGGCGAAGATGTCTCGACCCCGGCGACACCTGACTCGGGTGGCACCTATGAGCCGTTCCAGTACCGAACCCTGCTGCAAATCGCGGCAGCGCTGGGCGTGCCCTACGGCTATCTGACCGGCGACACGGCCAAGGGCAACTTCTCGAACACCCGGATTTCGCTGATCGAGTTCCGGCGTCGCATCTCGGCCTGGCAGCACGGCGTGCTGGTCTTTCAGCTTTGTCGCGCGGTCTGGGTGCGCTGGATGGACACCGCCGTGCTGTCGGGGGCCTTGGACCTGCCCGGTTATGACAGCCAGCGGCGGCAATATCAGGCCTGCGCCTGGTTGCCCACGAAGTGGGACTGGATCGACCCGATGAAGGACGCCTCGGCTGAGATCCTGCAGATCGAGGCGGGTCTGAAATCTCGGACACAAGCCTTGGCAGAGCGTGGGTACGACGCTGAACAGGTCGACCGCGAAATCGCCGCCGAGCGCAAGCGCGAAGCGGAACTGGGCCTCGACTTCCGGCGGCCGGGGTCACCGGCGCAAGGGCCGGGCGAAGGAGGGGAGAAAGATGCGGATAAGGACAGTGGCAAAGACGACGAGGCCGCCGACATCGGCGATGAAAAACCCGATCCAAAGGAGGGCGCATGATGCACCACGCCCAAATCGCCCAGCGCGCTTTCAACACGCCCTTGATGGTCGACCCGGCCAAGGCGCTGGCCTTCCTGTCCGGGCTGGGGCCGCGCATCACCGGACAGGAAATCACCTTCCATGGCGTTGACGCGGACGTTTCCAATCAGACCGCAGTCGCTCTTCCACCCCGGGCCTCGCTCTTCGGCAATGACCTTGCCCAGCGTCATCAGCGCAACGGCACCCAGCCCTATGCGGTGGTCGATGGCATCGCAGTCATCGAAATCGCCGGAACGTTGGTCCATCGCGGCGCATGGATCGGGCAATCCTCGGGCCTCACGTCCTATGAGGGGATTGCCGCCCAGCTGCAGGCCGCATTGGCCGATCCCGGTGTGCGGGGTATCGCGCTGGACATCGACAGTTTCGGTGGCGAGGTCGCGGGCGCCTTCGATTTGGCCGATCGCATCCGGGCCGCCCGGGTGCAGAAGCCTGTCCACGCCTTCGTTGCGGAACACGCCCTGTCCGCTGGCTATGTCCTCGCCAGCCAAGCCGACCGCATCATCCTGCCCCGCACTGGTGCTGTCGGCAGCATTGGAGTTGTGGCGTTGCACACGGATATGAGCGGGGCGTTGGACCAGAAGGGCATCGCCGTCACCCTGATCCATGCCGGATCGCACAAGATCGACGCCAATCCCTATCAGCCGCTGCCCGAGGCTGTGCACGACCAGATGCACCGTGGGCTGGAGGTTGTGCGCTTCCTCTTCGCGGAAACCGTCGCTGCCGGTCGCGGGGATCGGCTGACCCAAGCCGCAGCACTGGCGACCGAAGCTGCCGTGTTCCGCGGCACTGACGCCATCGCCGTCGGTCTGGCCGACGATCTGGCCGATCCCGTAACCGCCTTTCACGCCTTCGCCGCCGCGCCTCGCGGCACAACCTCCCCCAGCAGAAAGGGTCCGCAGATGACCACCACGCCCAACGACACCCCGAACCCAGCCCCGGTTGCCGCACCTCCTGCCGTAATGCCAGCGGTCGCGGCAGCGCCAGAGCCGCCCGCTGTGGCGGCGAATGCTTCGCCCACTGCCATGACCGCCGACGTTGTGCGCGCCGAGGCGGCCGAGGTGGCGCAAGTCTGCGCGCAGGCCGCCCGGCTTGGTGTGACCATCGACGCGGCCGACGCTGTCACGCGCGGGTTGAAACCCGAGGCCCTGCGCGCCCGGGTCCTAGCTGATCTCGCCGCCCGCAGCGATGCGGCTGGCATCATCGCCACCGCCCCGGCGGCAGCTGCCGCCAAAGACAGCCCGATCATCGCCGCCGCCAGGAAGGCCGCAACCGACGCGAAGCGCTGAACCAGCGCCTCTTCCCCATCCCCCAAACCATGGAGACTGACCAATGCCCGTCCTGACGGAACCGCCCAGCATGGGCGATGTCCTCAAATATGAGGTCAACCCGAACTATACCCGCGAGGTGATCACGCTGCTGATCGGCATGCCCTATCCAGTCGGTTCGGTGCTGGGGAAGATCACGGCCAGCGGCAAATATACCCTGTCACCAGCGACCGGCGCAGACGGATCGCAGGTCGCCGTCGCCGTGCTGCTTTATCCAGTAAATGCCACGCTGGCCGACGCCGTTGGCATCGTCGTCGCCCGCGGCCCCTCGATCGTGTCGCGCGCAGGCCTTGCCTATGAGGGCACGGTCAACGACGCGGCCAAGATCACCGCCAAGATCGCCCAGCTGGCCGCCGTCGGCATCATCGCTCGCGACGGCGTCTGACGCGGGCGTCGGCATCCCTTTCCCCAAATCCCCGGAGCACCCCATGACCATCGTTCGCAATCCTTTTGACGCTGGCGGTTACTCGCTGGCCGAGATGACGCAGGCCATCAACATCCTGCCCAACCTCTACACCCGCCTCGGCCAGATCGGCCTGTTCCGCTTCGAAGGCGTCACCCAGCGCTCCGTCATCATCGAGCAATACGAGGGTGTCCTGAACCTGCTGCCGTCTGTCCCACTGGGTGGCCCGGCCACGGTCGGCACCCGGGAAGGCCGGTCGATGCGCAGCTTCGCCCTGCCGTGGATCCCGCATGACGATGTCATCCTGCCCGGCGACATTCAGGGCCAGCCCGCGCTGGGCGCATTCGATGCCGCCGATCCACTCGTCGAGGTGATGAACCGCAAGCTGCAGCTGATGCGCCGCAAGCATGCCCAGACCCGCGAATACATGGAGATGAACGCGCTCCGCGGCATCGTCAAAGACGGCGCTGGCACGACCCTCTACAACTACTTTACCGAATTTGGGCTGGCGCAAATTTCGGTGGATTTCCTGCTGGGAACGGCAGGCACCCTCGTTCAAAGCAAGGTGCGCGAGGTTTTGCGCGCAATCGAGGACAACCTCCTCGGCGAAAGCATGTCCGACGTGCATGCCCTCGTCAGCCGGGAATTCTTCGACAAGCTGATCGCGCACCCCAAGACCGAGGAGGCCTACAAGTTCTACGCCGCCACTGGCGCACAGCCCTTGCGCCAGGATGTGCGGCGCAATTTCCCCTTCGCGGGCATCGTATTCGAGGAATATGCGGGCACCGTCACCCTTTCGACCAAGACCACCGAACGGCTGGTTCCCGCGAGCGAAGGCATCGCGTTCCCTTTGGGCACGATGGACACCTTCACCACCTACGGCGGCCCGGCCAACCTGCTCGAGGCGGCGAACACCTTGGGCCTGCCGCTCTACGCCCGCCAGCACCTCGACGAGAAGGGACGCTGGATCGACCTGATGACGGAGGCTTCGATCCTGCCGGTGAACAAGCGGCCGCGCATCGCGATCCGCATCCACACTTCGAACTGACCGGCCATGAACGTCTTCGCCGCCGCCATGGAACGGATCTATGCCAACCCGTCCATGGCGGCAGCCGCTGTCTGGATTTCCGCCACCACGTCGGAGGAACGCCCCATCCACGTCATCCGCCGCGCCCCGGATCGCATCACCGAGTTCGGCGCTGGGCGCATTGTCAGCGACACGATGATGGTGGACGTCCGCGTGTCCGACCTGCCCGATCCCCGCACCGGTGATCTGATCGTGATCGGTGCCAACAGCTTCACCATTCAGGGCGAACCCACTCGCGACCGCGAACGCCTGATCTGGTCGCTGGACCTTCGGCCATCATGAAACTGAAAGTCCAGTTCGATCCCGACCTCGTCGCCTTGACGCAGGCCGAAATCGCCGCCGGGGAAAAGGCAGTGTCCGCCGCCATGCGCGAGGCGGGCACCGGCCTGAAATCTGCCTGGCGCGGCCAGATTACCGGCGCGGGGCTGGGCACCAGGCTGGGCAACTCCATCCGCCTCGCCAGCTTCCCGAAATCCGGCGAAAGCCTGAACGCCGCCGCGCTGGTCTGGTCGAACGCCCCGGTCATCATTGGCGCGCATGACACCGGTCCGCTGATCCGGTCAAAGGATGGATTCTGGCTGGCAATCCCCACCCCCGCTGCCGGGAAAAGCGCCAAGGGTGGCCGGATCACCCCGGGCGAATGGGAACGCCGCACCGGCTTGCGGCTGCGGTTCATCTACCGACGTCGCGGGCCCAGCCTACTTGTGGCCGAAGGACGGCTGAATTCGAAGGGCCGAGCTGTGGCGTCGAAATCCAAGACCGGGCGCGGCGTGGCGACAGTGCCGATTTTCCTGCTCGTGCCGCAGGTCAAATTGCGCAAGCGGCTGGATCTGGCACGGGATGCGGAGCGGGCGGTCGACGGCGTGCCGGGGCGAATTGTTGTGAATTGGGTGGAGGGGAAAGTGTGACGCCCCTGCTCGTCATTAGCCAGCCTCGCGTTGATGGCGCACAGCCAAGACAACCGCCGTTTCACCGTCAAACCGATAGAGCGACACATAGCCACTGTCGCCAAAGGTGATGAACCACTCGCGGAATTCCGGTTCCATGTCCTCGACCGGTCGCCCGGCGCCCGGTTGATCGCGCAGGATGTTCATGCCTTCGCGGATTGACTTGGCGGCGCGTCGCGCAGCATCAGGGTTCTTGTCAGCAAGGAAACAGTACAACCGCTCGACATCCCGCAGCGCGGCGGGCGACCAGATCAGTTGTGGCATTCAGGGGTTGCCGCCTCTTCGCCTACTTCCAACTTGGCAAGCCAGGCATCGGCTTCGTCATGGGTCACGTGCTGGCCGGTCGCCTGATACTCCTGCCAGGCCTGTAACCCGGCTTGCCGGAACGCCTCGCGCTTCTCCTCGCGCTCGACGAATTGCGCCACGGCCTCGCGCAGCATCCAGTGGGTGGAGCGATCCTTGGCATCCGCCAGCCGTTTGAGGCGGTCGCGGGTATCCTGATCGAGCTTTACGGCGATGGGGCGGACGGCGTTCATGGGTGCTGCTCCGGGCGAGTATTCATGGGTACTACCTTTAGCATATCCGCGACAATCACAGAAGTCACAATTCAGGAAGTGCGCTGTCATGCACACCACCCGGGAGACCATCCTCGCCGCGCTCCACGCGCGGCTGCAGCCACTTGCCGCCCTTACCCTGCGCGATGAGGTCCTGCCCGAGCGGATCCCCGCGGCCGGAGTGATCATCCTGCGCGACGGTCAGCCGGGTGAACCAGAGGTTACGCTGTCACCCCTGCGCTACCACTACCAGCAACGCGCCGAACTGGAGGTCGTCGTACAGGCCCCGAATGGCCGGGCCAGCGCCTTCGACACCCTGATCGCTGCCATCGGCACGACGATTGAAGCCGACCGCACGTTGGGCGGCCTCTGCGACTGGGTCGAACCCGAAGCCCCAGCCTCGGTCGATCTGCCCATCGAGGGTGCTGCGGCGCTGAAGGCGGCGGTGATCACCGTCGTGCTGCACTACACCACCACCGGCCCCCTGGCCTGACACCCCCACATAAAGGAGACCCCCATGGCACGTGCGCAAGGCGCGCGGGCGCAGATGGCGCTTGCGTATGAAACGGTTTACGGCACCCCGCCGGTGAGTGGGTTCCGATTGATGCCCTTTGCCCGAACGACATTGGGCTCGGAGCAACCGCTGCTGGAATCCGAACTGCTGGGCTATGGCCGCGATCCCCTAGCCCCGATCAAGGACGCGGTCACCGCCGACGGCGAGGTGGTGATCCCCATCGATGTGGAGGGCTTCGGGTTCTGGCTGAAGGCGGCCTTCGGCCAGCCGGTCACCAGCGGCACCACGCCCAAGACCCACACCTTCCAGTCGGGCAACTGGACCCTGCCCAGCATGGCCATCGAGACAACTATGCCCGAAGTGCCCCGCTTCGCCATGTATTCGGGCTGCGTGCTGGATCAGCTGACCTGGCAGATGCAGCGGTCGGGTCTGTTGACGGCCACCGCTCGGCTTGTGGCCCAAGGCGAAACTATCGCCGCCGCGACAGCCGCTGGCACGCCGACAGCGCTGGGGCTGCAACGCTTCGGCCACTTCAACGGCACGGTGAAAAGGAATGGCTCGGCCTTGGGCAATGTGGTTTCAGCTGAGATCACCTATTCCAACAACCTCGACCGGATCGAGACCATCCGTGGCGATGGCCGCATCGATGGCGCTGATCCCGCCATGGCCGCCCTGTCGGGCCGCATAGAAGTGCGGTTTTCCGACACGACACTGATCACCCAAGCCATCGACGGCACGCCTTGCGAGCTGGAGTTCAACTACAGCCTTGGGGCCAACGCGAGCTTCACCTTCACCGCCCACGCCGTCTATCTGCCCCGCCCGCGCATCGAGATCGCGGGGCCACAGGGCGTGCAGGCGACGTTCGACTGGATGGCCGCAAAAGCCGCCAGCCCTGCCCGCATGTGCACCGCCGTTCTCGTCAACACTCTCGCAGGATACTGATCATGATCCGACTGAACCTGACTGCCACGCCCGAATGGCTGGACCTCGCCCCCGGCCTGCGCCTACTCGTCGGGCCGCTCACCACCGCGCTGATGGTGTCAGCCCGCGCCGATCCAGCCATCGAAGCGCTGCCAGAGGGTGCTAGCCAAGAGGCGCTGGCCCTCGCGATGGCCAAGGCCGTCGCCCGACGCGCCGTGCTGGATTGGGAGGGCGTCGGCGATGCCATGGGCAATATCGTGCCCGTCACGCCCGACGGCATCGACGCCCTTTTGGAAATCTGGCCGGTCTTCGAGGCGTTCCAGACCATGTATGTCGCGAAGGGCCTGATCCTGGACGCCGAAAAAAACGTCTCCGCGCCCTCGCCGACTGGTCCTTCGGCGGAGGCGATCGGTACTGCGCCGCCTGCGCGGGGCCGTGCGCGGACTGCCCCGCAAGACTGAACCAGCCACAGACCCCCGAGGGCTGGCAGGTCTGGGATCTGGTCGGCCGCCTAGGTGGCCAGCTGCGCGTGATCCCTGGCGCGGTCCTCGGTTGGGACATGGGCGCGGCACTCGCGATGGCCCGGGCGCTTGGCATCGACACCCTGATCGCCGCCGAACTGCTGCCCGAGGTCGAGGCGGTGATGGTGCGCAAACTGAACGAACAGATGGAAGGAAGCCGCGATGGCTGAAAAGCGTGTGTCCGTCCGCCTCGTGGCGGAGGGCGGCCGCCAGGTGCGTGCGGAACTCGAAGGCATCGGCGATGCCGGGGCGCGCGGCTTTGGCCGCCTGTCCACCGAGATGGAACTGGCCAACACCCGGCTGGCCAGCTTTGCACGGAAGGCCGGGATTGCACTGGCGGCGGTGACGGTTGCGGCGGCCGCTGCTGGCGTGGCGATGGTGCGGTCGGGTCTCGAGACCATCGGCGCGCAAGCCGACATGGCCGCCTCGCTGAAGACTACGGTCGAAAGCTTGCAGGTTCTGACGTGGGCTGGCGAACTGGCAGGCGTGTCGATGGGGGAGATCGAACAGGCCACGAAGAAGCTGACCACCCGGTTGTCGGAAGCTGCTGCCGGTTCGGGATCGGCAGTCGGGGCCTTGCAGCGGCTGAACCTGACGGCCGCCGAGCTTCAGGCGCTGCCACTCGACCAGCGCATCGTTGCCATACAGGAAGCCTTGAACCGGTTTGTGCCGGAAGCGGAACGCGCCGCCGTGGCATCCGACCTCTTCGGCGACAAGGCGGCATTGGCTTTCCTTCGCATTGATCCAGCGGCCTTGCGCGAGGCGGCGCAGGATGTGCGCGACTTCGGTGTGGCGGTCAGTGCAACGGATGCCGCCCAGATCGAGCGCACCGGCGACGCAATCGCCAAACTCAGCCTGATCTGGCTCGGGCTGACCAACCGGCTGACCGCGGCGGTAGCCCCGGCGCTGGAAACCATCGCGAACACGCTGTCCGACATGGCGCGCAGCACCGGTCCCATCGGTATCGCGATCAATGCGCTGTTTGACAACATTGGTCGCCTGACCACTTATGCCGCGACCTTTGCCACGCTGATGGCCGGGCGCTGGGTGGCGGGACTGGCGGCAGCTGCCTTGTCCGTGCGCGGCCTTGCAACCGGACTGGTGATCCTGCGGGGAGCGCTGATCCGTACCGGCATCGGCGCGCTGATCGTCGGCGCGGGCGAGTTGGTGTTTCAGTTCACCCGGCTGGTTGCGGGTGCGGGTGGTTTTGGGGCTGCGATTGGCCTTCTGAAGGATCTGGCTCTGGAGGTCTGGGACCGCATCGGTCTTGGGGCCGCGTCTGCCTGGTCGAAGATCGAGGCCAGCTGGGCCGGGCTGCAAGCCACCATTTACGGCGCGATGCAGTCCTCGGTAGAGGCGGTGACCAGCTTTGCCAATTCGGCTGCTGGCATCTTCAAGGGCGCCTATGATGCGGTGAAAGCGATCTGGGGCCAGCTGCCCGGCGCGATAGGCGATTTCGCGTTCCAGGCCGCGAACGGTCTGATCGGCGGCGTCGAGGCCATGCTGAACGGCGTCGTCACCCGGATCAACAATTTCATCAACGGGCTGAATGCCGCGCTGGACCTACTGCCGGATTGGGCGGTTGGCGAAGGAGGGGTGCGGATTGGCACGCTGGATCCGGTGGCGCTGGGCCGGATCGACAATCCCTTCGCGGGATCTGCCGCCGCAGCTGGAACCGCTGCCGCCGAAGCTTTCTCGGCGGCGATGGCGCAAACCTACGTCACCACGCCTGACCTTGGCCTCACGGGAATGGCAGAAGAGGCAACCGCCCGGGCAGAGGCCTATCGAGAGGCTTCCGGCATGCTGGCCGACGCTGCCGCACGTCCGATGCAAAGCTGGCAGGCGCTGAAAGACGCGGTTTCCGGTGCCGGAACCGAAGGCGAAACCGCGCTCGATGGGGCCACGGAGGCCGCCGACCGGCTGGACGAGTCGATGACGGAAGCCGGGCGCGCCGCTGGTGGGGCTGGTGCCGCTGCTGCGGCGGGCGCCGAAGTGGCCAAGACCGGCTGGGAAGCTGCCGTCGCCACCCTCGCAGATTATGCCGCCAAGGCCCGCGACATCGGCGGCGATGTCGGCAATGCACTGGTCTCTGCCTTCACCTCGGCCGAGAACGCGGTGGGTGAGTTCGTCAAAACCGGCAAGCTGGATTTCCGCGACCTTGTCACATCGATGATTGCCGATCTGGCCAAACTGGCTGCGCGACGATTCATCCTTGGCCCCATCGCCAATGCGCTTTCGGGCGCGCTGGGCGGCGCGGGTGGCATTTTCGCGGATATCCTGCATTCCGGTGGCACCGTTGGGTTGGCGGGCAGTGGTCGCATGGTACCGGCCCTTGCCTTCGCCAATGCCCCACGGATGCATTCGGGCGGCTGGGCCGGGATCAAGCCCGACGAGGTTCCGGCAATCCTGCAGCGCGGGGAGCGAGTTCTGTCTCGGCGAGAGACAGCAGGGTATGGCCAGGGACAATCCTCTGCACCCGCCGTCAATGTGACGATCAACGCCCGTGACGCCGAAAGCTTCCGGCAATCGCGCACGCAAGTCGCCGCCGACATTGCTCGGGCCGTGTCCCTCGGCCGGAGGGGCATATGATGGCGTTTCACGAAATCAGGTTCCCTGACAACATCAGCCGGGGGGCGCGCGGCGGCCCGGAACGGCGGACCCAGATCGTAGAGTTGGCTTCGGGCGACGAGGAACGCAATGCCAGCTGGGCCAACAGCCGCCGCCGCTATGATGTGGCATACGGCATCCGGCGTGCCGATGATCTGGCGGCGGTGGTTGCCTTCTTCGAGGCCCGCAACGGTCGCCTGCACGGCTTTCGCTACAAGGACTGGGCCGACTACAAATCTGCCCTGCCGTCGCAGGCGATCACCGCAACCGACCAGCAGATCGGCACCGGGACCGGCAGTCAGCAAATCTTCCAGCTCACAAAACGCTACACCTCCGGCGCGCAGACTTGGATGCGGACCATCACCAAACCGGTGGCTGGGACCGTCCGCGTCGCGCTGGGCATGGTCGAGCAGATGTCGGGCTGGACCGTGGACACGACGACTGGCGTCGTCACCTTCACCACTGCCCCTACTGGCGGTGTCGCCGTCCGCGCTGGCTTCGAATTCGATGTACCGGTCCGCTTCGACAGCGACACGCTGGATGTCACCCTCGACTTTGAACGGCTGGGATCGATCACCGCCATCCCGCTCTTGGAGATCCGCAGATGAAAAACCTCTCGCCCGCGCTGCAGGCTCATCTTGATGATGGCACCACAACCTTGTCCTGGTGCTGGCGGATCAGCCGCGCCGACGGCGTGGCGCTCGGCTTTACCGATCATGACCGCGCCCTCAGCTTCGATGGCACTGGGTTTGAACCCGAAAGCGGGTTTGCTGCCTCGGAAATCCGCGCTGGCTCCGATCTGTCCGTCGATGCGCAGGATGCGACCGGCGTGCTGACTTCGAATCGCATCACGGAAACCGACATTCTCGACGGCCGCTGGGACAATGCGGCGGTCGAGCTGTGGCGCGTCAATTGGGCCGACACCAGCCAGCGCGTTCTGTTGCGCCGGGGTGCGGTCGGTCAAATCCGGCGCGGGCGCATGGCCTTCGTGGCCGAGGTCCGGTCGCTCGCCCATGTGCTGGGCCAGACGGTTGGGCGGACGTTTCAGGCAGGGTGCGACGCAAGGTTAGGCGATGCGCGCTGCGGCATCGATCTGGAAAACGCGATCTACGAGGGCACGGGTGTCGTGACGGACCTGTTGCGTGACAGGGCCTTTATGGCCTCAGGACTAGCCGCATTTGATGCTGGCTGGTTCGCGTCTGGAACCCTTCATTGGACCAGTGGCGCAAATGCGGGGCGGGTCACTGAAGTGTTGGCGCATGGTGTGGATGGCAGCATCGCCAGCCTGACCCTGCTGGAAGCGCCGGTGCGTGCCATCGCCGAAGGGGACAGCTTCGTCGCGCGGGCAGGCTGCGACAAGCGGATCGCGACCTGCAGCGCCAAGTTCGCGAATGTCGCCAACTTCCGGGGCTTTCCCAACATCCCCGGCCAAGACGCGGTGCTGCGCTATGCCAGCCAGGATGGCGGCCACGAAGGGAACGTGCTGTGAATTGCGCCGATTCCGCCTTCGTCATCGCCACCGCCCGCAGCTGGCTCGGCACGCCCTACCACGATCAAGCCAGCCTTCGCGGGGTCGGTTGCGATTGCCTTGGACTGGCACGTGGCGTGTGGCGCGAGGTGGTGGGCGACGAGCCTTTCCCTATTCCTCCCTACAGCCGGGATTGGGGCGAGACAGGTCCGCGCGAGGTGCTGGCCGAGGGTGCGCGCCGAATGATGCCAGAAATCACGCCGACCGAGGCCAAGCCCGGCGCACTGGTCCTGTTCCGGATGGCTCCTCGAGCCATCGCCAAGCATGTCGGCATCCTGACCGCGCCCGGCCGGTTCATCCATGCGTATGACCGGCTGGGCGTTGTCGAGGAAGCCCTGACCCCGACATGGGCGCGCAAGATCGCCTTCGCTTTCCTGTTCCCAAAAGACTGAGACCCCACACATGGCAACTCTTGTTCTCGGCGCTGTCGGCTCCGCGATTGGCGGCGCATTTGGCGGTGCCATCCTCGGCTTTTCTGGTGCGGCCATCGGAGGCTTCATCGGCTCGACCATCGGGTCAGTGGTCGACAACTGGATCGTGTCGTCCCTCGCCCCCGCCCAACGGATCGAGGGCGCGCGGCTGGACAGCTTGCGCGTCACCTCCGCGACCGAAGGGGCCGTGATCCCGCGCTTGTTCGGCCGGATGCGGATCGGCGGCAACATCATCTGGGCCACCGATTTCCGCGAGGAAGTGAACACCACGCGTCAGGGTGGCGGCAAGGGCAGTGGGCCAAAGGTCACCACCACCGAATATCTCTACTATGCCAGTTTCGCCGTCGCGCTGTGCGAGGGCGAGATCACCGGCATTGGGAGGGTCTGGGCCGACGGCAAGGCCATGGACATGACGGGCGCCACCTGGCGCTGGTATCCGGGGAACGAGACGCAGGGCCCCGATCCGTTCATCGCTGCCAAGATGGGCGCGGCCAACACCCCAGCATATCGCGGCACCGCCTATGTGGTGTTTGAGGAACTGGACCTAAGCGCCTTCGGCAACCGCCTTCCGCAGATCAGCTTCGAAGTGTTCCGCCCGCTCGCCGACCCCGACACCGCCGAAGGGCTGGTCAAGGCTGTGACGATGATCCCTGCCTCGGGCGAATTCACCTATGCGACTGCCCCGGTCAAGAAATCCTCCGGCTCAGGTGGCGCGACCGTGGCCGAGAACCTGAATGCGATCAGCGACACCGCCGACATCGTCGTGGCGTTGGACCGGCTACAAGCCCTAGCCCCGGCGGTGGAAAGCGTAAGCTTGGTGGTGGCGTGGTTCGGCGATGACCTGCGCGCCGGGACCTGCAAGGTGCGACCGGGCGTGGAGGTGGCGGCCAAGGCCACCACGCCCTCGGCTTGGGTCGTGAATGGTGTCGCACGGGCGGATGCGTTTCTGGTCAGCCGGGATGCAGAGGACCGTCCGGTGTATGGCGGCACCCCTGCCGACTTCGCAGTGGTGCAGGCGATCCAGGAGATGAAGGCGCGCGGGCTGCGGGTGACCTTTTATCCCTTTATCCTGATGGACGTGCCGCCCGGCAACACCAAGCCCAATCCCTACAGCGCCAATGCCGCCACCTCTGGCCAGCCGACATTCCCTTGGCGCGGCCGGATCACCTGTTCGCCCGCCGCAGGTTTCGCCGGATCAGTCGACAAGACAGCGACGGCAGCGACCCAAGTATCCGCGCTGTTCGGCACCGCCACGCCCGCAAACTTCAGCGTTTCCGGCACCGCTGTCAGCTGGACCGGCCCGGTCGGCGAATGGTCGTTGCGCCGGATGATCCTGCACTATGCGCATCTGTGCAAAGCCGCCGGGGGCGTCGACGCCTTCCTGATCGGATCGGAAATGCCCGGCCTGACCAACATCCGCTCGGGCGCCAGCACCTATCCTGTCGTCGCTGCCTTCAAGTCTCTTGCGGCTGATGTGCGTGCAATCCTCGGCGCTGGGCCCAAGATCGGCTATGCCGCCGACTGGTCGGAATACTTCGGCCACCATCCTGCGGATGGCAGCGGCGATGTGTTCTTCCACCTCGACCCGCTCTGGTCGGACATCAACATCAACTTCATCGGTATCGATAACTACATGCCACTGTCGGATTGGCGTGACGGGTTCGATCATGCCGATGCGGCGCTGGCGCCTGCGATCTACGACCGGGACTATCTGCAATCGAACATCACCGGCGGCGAGGGCTTCGACTGGTTCTATGCCAGCGCTCTTGATCGAGCCGCGCAAAACCGCACGCCGATCACGGACGGTGCTGTCGCCAAGCCATGGGTCTTCCGCTTCAAGGATCTGCGCGCCTGGTGGCAAAACCCGCACTTCAACCGACCCGGTGGGGTGGAAAGCGGCATGCAAACCGCTTGGGTGCCGCAGTCAAAACCGATCTGGTTCACCGAACTGGGCTGCCCGGCCATCGACCGGGGCACCAACCAGCCGAACGTGTTTTTCGATCCGAAATCCTCAGAAAGCTTCACACCCTACTTCTCGCGCGGCTGGCGGGACGACGCGATCCAGCGCACCTATCTCGAGGCCAGCTTTCTGTTCTGGGGTCAGGCGGCCAACAACCCGGTGTCCTTCGTCTATGGAAACCGCATGGTCCATGTCCCCGAATGCGCCGCCTGGACATGGGATGCCCGGCCCTATCCGTTCTTCCCCGAACTGACCGATGTCTGGACAGACGGGCCGAACTGGCGGCTCGGGCACTGGCTGACCGGGCGGCTGGGCGCAGTATCGCTGGCGGCACTGGTGCGCCACCTTTGTCTCCGCGCCGGAATGCCCGAGGAATTGATCGACGTCTCTGGCTTATGGGGCGCGGTCGAGGGCTATGTGATCTCTGCACTGGAAGCCCCAAGGGCCTCGATTTCCACGTTGGCCCGCCATTTCGGCTTCGATGCTGTCGAGAGCGAGGGGCGGATCACGTTCCTGATGCGGGGTAGGATCGCCAGCGCCACGGTCGCACCCGACAGCATGGTGGCCCCCACCTCAGCGCAGGGCGATGTGATGGAACTGACCCGGGCGCAGGAAACCGAACTGCCGCAGGCTCTGAAATGGCAGGTCGCGCGGGCCGACGAGGATTACGACGCCGCACAGGTCGAGGCACGCCGCATCACCGTCGACACCACGCGCATCGCCTCGGAAAGTTTCCCGATGGCGATCCCTCCTGAAGAGGCCGAACGCCGCTGCCGCCGCGCGCTGATGGAGGCATGGGTTGGCCGCGAAAGTGCCGTGTTCCGCCTGCCGCCCTCGCGACTGGCGCTGGATCCCTGCGATGTCATCCTGCTCGACCACGATGGCCGCCTGACGGAACTGCGGCTGGTATCCATCGCCGACTCCGACCTGCGCAGCGTCGACGCAGTGCGGCAAGATCGGGCGGTCTATGATCTGCCGCCCGGCGAACCCCGCCCAGCGTCCTTGTCAGCGCCCACAGTCTTTGGCGCTCCGGACGTCGTGTTCTTGGACCTGCCGCAGCTGCGCGAGGATCAACCTGCGCATCGCCCCATGGTTGCGGCCCATGCCAAACCATGGCCCGGTGAGATCGCGGTCTACCGCAGCGCCGCGACAGATGGTTTTGTCCTGTTGACCACCTTCGGTTCGCGGGCCCGCATGGGCGTGCTGGCGGCCGATTTCTTTGCGGGGCCGGTGTCGCGCTTCGATCTGGGCAATGCGCTGGTGGTCGATCTCTATTCCGGCGCGCTGGAGAGCGTCACGGACATCACCTTGTTGGGTGGGGCCAATGCGCTTGCGGTGGAAACCGGCGCTGAGCAATGGGAAATCGTCCAGGCAGGCGCTGCAGAATTGATCGCCCCGGGGCAATACCGGCTGACCCGGTTGCTGCGCGGCCAGCGTGGAACGGAAGGGGCCATGGTAGCGATGGTACCGACCGGCGCGCGGTTTGTTGTGCTGGATACGGCCATCACGTCCCTGCCCATTGCTGAAGCTGATCTCGGTCTGCCATGGAACTGGCGCATTGGCCCGGCGTCGAAGCCGGTCAGCGACGAAACCTTTGTTGCTACCACCTTCACCCCAGAGGGCGCTGGGCTGCGGCCCTTCTCCGTCGCCCATGTCGAGCAGCCGTGGCGCACCGCCCGCAGCCCCGGCGACCTGACGATCCGTTGGACGCGCCGGTCGCGGTCATTGGCCGCCGATACTTGGGGCGCGGGCGATGTGCCTTTGGCCGAGGACAGTGAAGCCTACGAGGTGGAAATCCGTGATGGCAGTACCGTCAAGCGCACGCTGACCACCACGACGACCTCTGCCCTCTACACCGCCGCCCAGCAGACCGCCGATTGGGGCGCACCCCTCGGCCCCGGCCAATCCCTCGCTATCCGCATCTACCAGCTCTCCGCCCTGATCGGCCGGGGCGCTGGGCGATCCGTCACACTCAGCTTCTGAAAGCGCACCCCCAGAAAGACCAAAAATGTCCGACATCACCACCCACCTCCTGCTGCCCTACATCCTGGCATCGCAGGCGCAAAAGCATGTCACCCACAACGAGGCGCTGCGGCTGCTGGATGCCATGGTGCAGCTGTCGGTCCTCGACCGAACCCGCACCGCCCCGCCCGTCAGCCCGGCCGATGGCGACCGGCATATTGTGGCATCGGGCGCGACAGGCCTTTGGGCAGGCTGGGATCTGAACGTCGCCTTCTGGGTCGATGGGGTCTGGATGCGGCTGGTGCCACGCCCGGGTTGGCTGGCATGGATCGCAGATGAGGCGGTCTTCGCCGTATGGAATGGCTCTAGCTGGGATCCGGTCGGGGAACCGGTGGATGTGTCCGATGCCGTCTTCAGCCTGGTGAATGACGCCGATCCGACCAAGAAGGCGCTGTTTTCGCTGTCTGGGATCACCACCGGCACGACCCGGACCTTCACGCTGCCCAACACCTCGTCGGAACTGGCGATCCTCGCGGGCACCCAGACGTTCAGCGGCAACAAGACCTTCTCCGGCACATTGACCGCCTCGGGAACAGTAACCGTGTCGGCGGCTGCGGCAACGATTGGTACGGCGACGACAACCGCTACCTACGGGATGGGCACTGGAGCCACGACCACTGGCGTCACCAAGACAGTGAACCTCGGCACGGGCGGGGCGAATGGGTCCACCACGGTCGTCAACATCGGTTCGGCTACGGCAGGCGCGGGCGGGACCACGGTGGTGAACACGCCAACTGTCACTTTCGCCAATGCCGTGACGCAGGTCGGTATGCCGCAGGCCAACCTGACCGCGCAGCTTCTTGGCCTCGGCGGGGCAGCAGCGGACAGCTACAACCGCCTGTCGATCAACACGCCTGCCGTGCTGCTGAACAACGCCGGTGCCGGGATCGAGGCGACGGTCAACAAGGCGGCGGCCGGGAACGATGCAGCCTTCGCCTTCAAGACAGGGTTCTCGGCCCGGGCGCTGATCGGCCTGCTTGCCAACGACGACTTCAGCTTCAAGGTCAGCCCGGATGGCTCGGCCTTCCTCGACGCCCTGAAGATCGACCGCAGCAGCGGCCAGGTGGAGCTCCCGCAGCCCACCATCCTGCCGGGGCTCAGTGCAGCACCATCACCACCGCCCGCTGGTAAAGCCGCCGTCTATGCCCGCACCCGCGCCGGGGCACCGTGGATCGACGTCATGCGCCCCTCTGGCCGGGATTTTCCGCTGCAGCCGCACTTCGGGGTGAACCGCATTGCCAACTGGTCGCCCTCGACCACCACAACCGTGAACACCGAAGGCTTACCGATCACTTCGGTCGGCACCGTCTCCACCCCGACGCTTGCCGCCACCAACCTGGCCGCCTCAATGCGCCGCTGGCGGTTGACCTCGGCGGCAGTGGTGGATTCGGTTGCCGAACAGCGATCCGCTGGCTGGGCCTGCTGGCGCGGAAACGCGGCAGGGCTTGGTGGCTGGACCTTTGTCACGCGGCTTTCGCTGACAACCCTTCAGGCGACCGGCATGGGCCTCTTCGGCCTCTACGGATCGACTGCGGCGCTGGCCACCACGCTGACTTTGGCTACCGTCCTGAACTGCATCGGCATCGGCTTCCAGCGTGGCACCCATGTCAACTGGCAGCTGGTGGCCAATGATGGCACCGGCGCGCCGACGCTGACCGACATGGGCGGGGCTTTTGCCATCGCGACCGGCGGCGTCGTGACCCTGTTCATCGGGGCCCCGCCGAACGGATCGTCGGTGTGGCTGCGGGCGGTTAACGAAGTCACCGGCGCGGTCTTTGAACAGGAAATTACCGCCGATCTGCCTGCCAACACCCAATTCCTGTCGCCCCGCCTTTACCTGAACACCGGCGCCACCGCCGCAGCCGTCGCCTATGACTGCTCCGGCCTCTACATCGAAACCGACTACTGAGGGCCTCTCCACATGACCGACGAACCCAATCTTCTGGAAACGGCCGCGCAGGCCTTCCGCGACCACGGCCTGACCGCCGCCATCACCGCGCTGATCGGCGGCAGTCTTGCTGTCGCCGCCTCCGTCACGAGGAAGGCATTCACCAACGAGGCGATGCTGGAGCGGCTTGACCGCGAACTCAGCCTTGAGCGCGAGCGGATCGACAAGCTGCGCGCCGACGATCGCAAGACCGATGCCGACCGGCTGGAGCGGATCGAGACCGATATTCGTGCCATGCGCGACATGCTGTTCGAAGCCTTCCAGCGCGGCCGCACCGACTGACCGACCCACCCTCACCACCTCACTGAACCTGTCACCCACCCGCCCCAGAGGCGGGTTTTGCATTTCTGGAGATTCCCATGGCGACCACGACCTATGCCCATTTCCGCGACGTTCCCGAGAGCGCCTGGCGCTGGCCCAGCTTTTCCCCGGCCGAGATCGCCTGCCGCGGCACCGGGGCGATCAAGATCAACACCGAGGCGATGGACAAGCTGCAAACCTTGCGCAACCGCCTCGGAAAGCCGCTGATCGTCCGCTCCGGCTATCGCAGCCCGAGCCACAACCGCGCCGTCGGCGGGGCCCCGGCCTCGAAGCACATGCTGGGCACGGCTTTCGACATCGCTATGTCCAACCACGACCCGGTCGCCTTCGCCGAAGCCGCCCACGCCGTCGGCTTCCTCGGCTTCGGCACCTATCCGCGCTCAGGCTTCATGCACATCGATCTCGGGCCTGCGCGGTCCTGGGGCGAACCCTTCGCTGCTCGCGCCACGCCCTTCGTGCCGGAAACCCCGCCCGCCCGTGAAGTCTTGGCTGACAGCCGCACCCTGAAAGGCGGTGGGGCGGCAGGCATTGCCACTGTCGGTGCTGCCGGAGTGGAAGTCGCGCAAGAGGTCCTTTCGGAAACGCAAACGGCCATCCTGCCCCTTGTGCCTTATCTCGACACCCTGCGCTGGGTCTTCATCGCCGTGGCGCTGATCGGCATCGCCGTCGCTATCCACGCCCGGATTGATGACTGGAAGCGGGGCCAGCGGTGATGTCTTGGATCGCCGCCATTCTCGCCAGCGGCCCGGCGCGCAAAGCGCTGGGCCTCCTGCTGGCCGCCCTCACCATCGCCCTGTTCCTGCTGAACCTGCGCCGCGCCGGAGAACAGGCCGGACGGCTGGCCGAGAGGCTTTCAACATCGGAGAAAACTCATGAAATCCAACGCCAGATGCTGGACGCCGCCAGCCGCCGCCCCGCTGATCGCAATGCTCTGGCTCAGCGCATGCGCGGTGGCGAGTTCTGACACGCTGACTACTTGTCCCCCGGTGGTGGACTACAGCGCGGCCGATCTGGCTTGGGCAGCAAGCGAGGTCGAGGCTTTGCCAGAAGGTGGAATCCTGGTCAGGATGTTGGGCGACTACGCCGTCCTGCGTGAACAGGCGCGTGCATGCAGGTGAAATCCCGGCCGGGCAAGTGCCAGGTGGGAAGCGCCGCACACTTCGACCTTTGCGCATCGACCGGCCCGGCTTCACGGCTTTGCGGGGAAGGTCATGCGATGTGCTCGCCTTCGGGGTGGCGGTGATCGGTCGCGCAGAGGGAGTGGTCTCCCAGAACCTCGATCACCCTGCAATCGGCGATGCGCCCACCCGCGCATTGCACGACCATCCGCTCAAGTTCTGCCTTCAGGGCCATCAGCCGGGCGAGGCGGCTTTCAACTTCGGCCAGTTGCGCCCGGGCGATGGCATCAGCAGCAGCGCAGGACTGGTCGGGTCTGTCCGACAGGCTGAGGAGATCGCGGATCGCTTCCAGGGTGAAGCCCAGATCGCGGGCATGCCGAATGAAGGCCAGCCGTTCCAATGCCTTGCGGCTGTATAGTCGCTGATTACCTGCACTGCGGTCAGCCTTCGGCAGAAGTCCGATCTGCTCATAGTAGCGAACGGTCGGCACCTTCACCCCGGCCTGTGCCCCCAACTTTCCGATGGTCAGCATGAGATTTCCCTTGAACCTATAGTTGCTAGAGACACTAGGTTCCCGATTCGAAGAATACAACCGCCCCTCGGGGCTGAGGGGCTGCGATGACGGAACCGAAGATCGAAACCGCCTGCGACTGGACCGTATCGGGCATGGACTGTGGATCATGTGCAAGCAAGATCAAGGATGCGGTGGCACGGCTTCCCGGCGTCAGCGGCGTCGAAGTCGCAATCATGTCGGAACGCCTGCGGCTGACGCTGGACGAGGCACAGACCAGTCGCGAAAAGGTCGAGAAAACCGTGCGAGCCCTTGGCTACGGGATCGCTCCGCGATCTGGCTCGGCAAAGAGAGAGTTCGTTCTGCCCGGTGAAAATACCGAGCGGAACCATGGCAGTGACCATGCGGGGCATGACCACGGCCCGTCGGCCGCCATTGCATCCGGGCGCGACGAGAGCGGCCACGGCAGCCCCGGCCATGTCCATGACGACCCCGCAGACCGGGGCAAGCGCTGGTATCAGACGGCCAAGGGCAAGCTTGTGATTTTCACCGCCCTTCTGCTGGGTGCCGCGTGGATCATCGAATACCTTCAGCCCGAATTCGGCAAATGGGCCTTCATTGCCGCCTGCCTGATCGGCGTGGCCCCGGTGGCCAAGCGCGCTTTTGCCGCGCTGCGGATGGGCCAGCCCTTTACCATCGAAAGCCTGATGACCATCGCCGCCATCGGTGCCCTCTTCATCAACGCAGCGGAAGAGGCGGCGCTGGTCGTCTTCCTTTTCGCCGTGGGCGAGGTTCTGGAAGGTGTCGCGGCGGGCAAGGCGCGAGACGGCATCCGGGCGCTGGCCAATCTGGTGCCGAAGACGGCGCAACTGGTCACCGGCGAGACGACGCGCGAGGTGCCTGCAGCCAGCCTGACCGTGGGCCAGACCGTGCTTGTGCGTCCTGGCGACCGCATTCCGGCCGATGGCGAGATCACCGACGGCACCTCAGGCGTGGATGAAAGCCCGGTCACCGGCGAAAGCGTGCCCAAAACGCGCGGTCCGGGGGAGTCCGTTTTTGCAGGCTCGATCAACACCGAGGCCGCATTGCGGGTCACGGTCACGAAAGGCCCAGAAGACAATACCATCGCCCGCATCATCCGTCTGGTCGAAGAGGCCGAGGAGGCGCGCGCCCCGACCGAGCGGTTCATCGACCGCTTCAGCCGCTGGTACATGCCCGCCATTGTGGCCGTCGCGGCACTGGTCGTTCTGGTGCCACCGGTGGCCTTCGGTCAGCCGTGGGATATATGGGTCTATCGTGGGCTGGCGCTGCTGCTGATCGGTTGCCCATGTGCGCTGGTCATCTCGGTGCCCGCCTCCATCGCTTCGGCCATGTCCACCGGGGCGCGGCGCGGCTTGCTGATGAAGGGTGGCGCGGTGATCGAGGCTGCCGCAAAAGTCAGCCGCATCGCCTTTGACAAGACTGGCACGCTGACCCACGGGCGGCCGAAGGTGACGGATGTGGTCGTGTTTGGCACCACCACCGAGGCCGAACTTCTGGCAGTTGCGTCAGGCGTCGAGACCGGGTCGAGCCACCCGTTGGCAATCGCAATCCTGAGCAAGGCAAAGGATGCAGGCGTCACCGCGCTGCCATCGCGGGATGCCAAAGCGCTGATGGGCAAAGGGGTTGTGGCGACTGTTGGCGATGCACCGGCATGGGTCGCCTCGCCGCGCTACGCCATGGAGAACGGTGGGCTGGATGGCCTTGGCCTGCGCCAGGCCACGGTGTTCGAGGAAGAGGGCAAGACCGCCGTCGCCGTGTTCCGCGAAAAGACCCCGCTTGGCCTGATCGCCATGCGGGACGAACCGCGCAATGACGCCAAGGAGTCAGTCCGCCAGTTGACCGCCATGGGCGTGACCTCGATCATCCTGACCGGGGACAACCCGCGCACGGCAGCCGCCATTGCCGGAAGCCTTGGGATGGAGTTCCAGGCCGACATGATGCCCGAGGACAAGCTCAAGGCGATCAAGGCCATGAGTGAACTGGGCGGCGTGATGATGATCGGCGACGGCATCAACGACGCGCCCGCGCTTAAACAGGCGTCGGTTGGTGTGGCGATGGGGTCGGGCACCGATGTGGCGCTGGAAACCGCCGATGCGGCGATCCTGCGCGACCGCGTGACCGACATCCCCGCCACGATCCGCCTGTCGCGCGCGGCGATGGCCAACATCCGCCAGAACGTGACCATCGCGCTGGGCCTGAAGGCGGTGTTTCTGGTGACCTCGGTTCTGGGCCTGACCGGCCTCTGGATCGCGATCCTGGCTGATACCGGCGCGACGGTGCTTGTGACCCTGAACGCACTTCGCCTGTTGCGGTTCAACCCGGAACGTGAGGCGTGAGGCGATGATCTCCGGCTTTGGCTGGGCCGCTCTGGCCCTTCTGTTCGGCTATCTGGCCCTGTTCTTCTGGGGAAGCGCGCTGGCCGCACAAGCGGCGGGTCGGCCTGTTTGGCTCTTCGACCGCACCACAGGTCGCGACCGATTGGCCGCCAGGGGGTTCCGCGTGGCCTTTGCGCTGGCGTTCTTCGGGCCGCTCCTCTGGCTCGCCGTGCCCACGCTCCACAAGGTTGATCCGCTGTGGACCGAGGGGCGCGCCGTCTTCTTCGGCCTGATCGGGGTCTTTGTTGCAGGGCTTGGCGCGATGGTGGCCTTTGCCGCGCAGATGTCGATGGGATCATCCTGGCGCGTCGGCGTGATCGGCGGCGAAACCGGCGATCTGGTCTCGGACGGGCTCTACCGTTTCAGCCGCAACCCGACCTTTGTCGGTCAGACGGCGCTGCTGGCGGGTGTTGCCATGGCGGTACCATCGGTCCCGACGATCCTTGCGCCGATCCTGTTTCTCTGGTCCGCCAGCACGCAAGTCCGGTCGGAAGAGGCCGCCCTGCGCGCGGCAATCGGGCCAGACTATGACCACTACACCGCATCGGTCCCGCGCTGGATTGGGATCGGCCGCGAGGCGGAACGATGACCAGACCCAAGCTGATTTCCCTGATCGCCGCCACGGTGCTAGCGGACCAACTGACCAAGGCAGCGGCGCTGTCGCTGCTGTCGCAGGGGACTGCAGTCCCGGTCCTGCCGGGGTTCAACCTTGCTCTCGGGTTCAATACCGGCGCGAGCTTTGGCATGCTGGGCGGGATCATGACGGGAAAGCCGCTTCTGATGGCGGCGCTGACGGGCGCACTGACCATTGCTTTCGCCGTCATGGCATTCCGGGCGCAACACCCGCTGGAACGGGCAGGCTTTGCGCTGGTGGTGGGCGGGGCGCTTGGCAACATCATCGACCGGCTGCGGCAAGGTGCCGTGACTGATTTCCTTGATCTTTACTGGCGTGACTGGCACTGGCCCACGTTCAACGTCGCCGATATTGCCATCACTCTGGGCGCGGTCCTGATCATCGCCGCCTCCCTTCCCTTTCGCCGCCGCAAGGAGCCGGTTCTTGACCAAAGCTGACCCGCAAACCCTGTCGCGCGACGATGTTGCCCTGACCGCAGCTTTCTTGATCGCTTTGGCGGCTACGCTTGGTGCGCTGTTCATCGGAGAGGTGCTTGGCCAGATGCCCTGCACGCTGTGCTGGTATCAGCGCATCGCCATGTTCCCGCTGGTGCCGATCCTCGGCCTGTCGCTCTGGCGCAGAGACGGGGGGGCCAGGGCTTATGGGTTGCCGCTGGCGCTGGGCGGTCTCGCGCTGGCGGCATGGCATTCCGGGCTCTATGCCGGACTGTTGCCAGCCCCCATCGTGCCTTGCACCGAGAACGGTCCGTCCTGCACCGGCGAGGCGCAGATGATCCTTGGACTGCCGATCCCCTATCTGTCATTGATCGCCTTTGCCGCGATCCTCGTCTGCCTTCTCTTGCCGAAAGGAAATCGCGCATGAACCGCCGCACTCTCTTGATCGGGTCATCGGCCCTAGCACTTGCCGCCTTTGCTGGCGGTGCCGTCGTCATGAACCGCCGCCGCCAGGCAGAGGCCGAAGCCATAGCGGCTGCGGCACCCTCGGTGGACCCGTCGCTTCTGATCCGTGCCCATTCGCCCAGCTTCGGCCCCGCAGATGCCCCGGTCACGCTGGTCGAGTTCTTCGATCCCTCCTGCGAGGCCTGTCGCGCCTTTCACCCTGTCGTGCAGGAAATCCGCCGCCAGTTCCCGACCGAGGTCCGGATCGTCCTGCGCTATACGGTATTCCACGAAGGCTCGGACGAGGCGGTGCGCATCCTCGAGGTCGCACGGATGCAGGACAAGTTCGAGCAGGTTCTGGACGCGCTTCTCGAAAAGCAGCCGACGTGGGCGGTGCACGGCGAACCGCAGATGGATGTGGCCTGGCGCGTCGCGGGCGCGGTTGGGCTCGACCTGGCCAAGGCTGAAAGCGACAGGTTGTTTCCGGGGATCACCGGCGTCCTCAATCAGGACATGGCCGATGTCGAATCCGTCGGTATCCGCCAGACCCCGACGTTCTTCCTGAATGGCAAAAGGCTGGAAAACTTCACTCCCGAAAGCCTGATCGCCGATGTCAGGCAAGCGGTCGAGAACGCCTGAAGCCCGTCTAGGACCGGTTGGCGAATGCGGCAAACAACGCCAGAGTGCGTTCGCTGACGTGGTGTTCGATCCCTTCGGCATCGCGTTCGGCCGTCTCGGAATCAAGACCTAGGCTCAGCAGGAACCGCAGTACGATCTCATGCCGGTGCCTGCATTCCTTGGCCAGCGCCCGGCCTTCTTCGGTCAGAAACACCGATCGGTATTTCGCACGGGTGATCAGACCGTCGCGTGCCAGGCGGTCGAGCGTCTTGGCGACTGTCGGTGCCGTGACGCCCATCTTCGTCGCGATATCGACAGGACGCGCCTCACCCTGTGTGTGGATGAGTTCTGCGATCAGTTCAACGTAATCCTCGGCCAGCTCATTTCGCCGCGCAGCGCGCACGCCATGAAACGCCTCCGCGCGACTGTCCGCGGTCCGTGGTTCAGGCTCGTGGGCCACTGCGTCTTGATGATCGTTGTTCGTCATTCATACAGTTTTGCATGAAACGGATTGACAGGTAAAGGCTTCGGGCAGATTGTTAGCCTTGTCTAACTTTATGCGCCAAGCCTTTGGCGCTGCCCCTGCGAGGAAATCCAAATACATGCCAGCCGACACCGCTACGTCCATTGATCCGTCGCGCCGTGCCTTGCTTGTCGGCGGACTTGTGGCGGCGGGCGGCGCTGCCATTGCCGCAGGAAGTGCACGTTCACAGACCGCCCCCGATCCGATGGCCGGTCACGACATGTCCGCCATGGCGTCCGATCCCTACGCGGCGCCGATGCCTGGCATGGCGCATGGCAACATGACGACAGTCGGTCTGGTCGATCACGCCCGGAACGGCTTTGACCCGACGCCCATGCTGACCGACTGGGACACCGGCTCAGCAGAGCTTTTGCCCGACGGGCGCACCCTGCGTACCTTCGAGGTCGATGCCATCGACAAGGAAATCGAGATTGCCCCCGGCATCTTCTTTCCCGCCTGGACCTTCAACGGCCGCGTTCCTGGACCTGCGCTCCGGGCCAAAGAGGGCGAGCGGCTGCGGATCATCTTCCGCAACTTTGGCTCGCACCCACATTCCATGCATTTCCACGGCATCCATTCGGCGCGGATGGACGGGGTTACCGGCGCGGGTCTGATCGGCCCCGGTGAGGAATTCATTTACGAGTTCGATGCCAAGCCTTTCGGTTGCCACCTTTACCATTGCCACGCCCTGCCGTTGAAGCGGCATATGCACAAAGGCATGTACGGGCTGTTCGTGATCGACCCTGATCCCGCACGGCAATCTGACCCGGCCCTGACCGCCGTCGCCGCTTCGCGCCTGCTGGGCACCCCCGAAAATGCCAACTGGCAGGAAATGGCGATGGTGATGAACGCCTTCGACACCAATTTCGATGGCGGCAACGAGGTTTACGCCTGCAATACCGTGGGCCAGGCCTACATGAACGTCCCGATCCGCATCGACAAATCGCGCCCGGTGCGCATCTACCTGCTGAATGTGACCGAGTTCGACCCGATCAACTCGTTCCACCTGCATGCCAACTTCTTCGACTACTACGATACCGGCACAACCCTGACGCCCACGCAGCGCACGGTCGATCTGATCATGCAGTGTCAGGCGCAGCGCGGCATCCTCGAGTTCAGTTTTGCCGAGCATGAAGATGGCATGTACATGTTCCACGCCCATCAGTCCGAGTTCACCGAGTTGGGCTGGGTCGGCATGTTCGACGTGCGGGGGCCGGAAGCATGAGCGAGCAAAGCCAGCCCACCCGGTCCCCCCTGATCCGCCTGTTTCTGGTGCTGCTTCCGCTGGCGGCGATGCTGGCATCCTTCGTGTGGATCGCCTCGCTTGATCCCTTGCGAAGCTTCAACAACGGCGCCCCGCCAGTCGAGGCGCTCACGGTCGAACGGACCATTCTGGACGAAACCGGCATTCAGATGCTGGTGCGGGCGGGCGGGTCCGAGGCGATGGTCATCGCGCAGATCGCGGTGGATGACGCTTACTGGTCCTTCGCGCAAGACCCTGCCGGGCCGGTTGCGCGCGGCGATACCGCCTGGGTTCGTATTCCTTATCCTTGGGTTCTGGGCGAGGCACATCGCGTCGCGTTGGTCTCGAACACCGGCACCGTATTCGAACACGAGATCGCCGTGGCCGTGCCGACACCCAAGGCCGACGCGGGGCAACTTCGCCTGCAGGCGCTGGTGGGCGCGATTGTCGGCCTCTTGCCGGTGGCGCTTGGCCTGATGTTCTACCCGGCGATGCGCGGCCTCGGACGACAGGGAATGAATGTCCTTCTGGCCTTGACGGTCGGTCTGCTCGCGTTCCTGCTGATCGACATGACGGGCGAGGCGCTGGAATTGTCGGCGGACGCGGCTGCCCTGTTCCAGGGATCGGCGATGGTCTGGCTGGCGGCGCTGGCGAGTTTCTTGCTGCTGATGGCCATCGGTCGCTGGCGTGGTCAACCCGAGGGGCTGGCGCTGGCCTTCTACATCGCACTTGGTATCGGCCTGCACAACTTCGGCGAAGGGCTGGCCATCGGCGGCGCCTTTGCTGCAGGGTCGGCGGGGCTTGGCACGTTCCTCGTCCTCGGCTTTGCGCTCCACAACGTCACCGAAGGCATCGGCATCGCCGCGCCCATCCTGCGCATCCGCCCGCCGCTCTGGACCTTTGCCGCACTGACGCTGCTGGCGGGCGGACCGGCGGTGCTGGGCATGTGGGCGGGCAGCCTTGCCTACGCACCACAATGGTCGGCACTGGCACTGGCGGTCGGGGCCGGGGCGATCCTCCAAGTGATTGTCGAGGTTACCAGCTACCTGATGCGGCAAAACCCTGACCGGCAGGCGGTGCTGTTCTCCCCCGAGGTTCTGGGAGGATTTCTGGGTGGGATAGCATTCATGTACGCCACGGCTGCACTGATCAAGGTGTAGTCCTGCCCGATCTATTTGTGTCGGGACATGGCGCATCGTTGGGTGCGCCGGTTTTTGCGGATGGCAATCTGGGCGGCCGCCTGCTGACGATTGTGTGACGGCAAAGATTGGCCCTTGAAGCTCAAGCCACTGGAGGCTTTAGAAGCGGCGCACAAAGGGAGTGACAGGTCATGCGATTGACGGGGCTGCAAAAAATCCTCTGGGCGGCGGCGGGACTTGCGCTGCTGGGATATGGGGCGCTTCTGCTTGTTGCAGAGCCCACGCCCGCGCCACTGGCCGAGGCCCCCTTTAGACCGAACTTCACCCTCCCCGATGCAGACGGCCGACTGCGCAGTTCGGCGGATTTTGCGGGTAAGCACACGCTCGTGTTCTTCGGCTTCACCAACTGCCCCGATGTCTGCCCGACGACACTGGCGGAGGTTGCGCAGGTGATGGATGATCTGGGCGATCAGGCGGGCCAGGTCCAGCCGCTCTTCATCTCGGTCGATCCCGAGCGCGACCGCAGGCTGGGGCTGAGCGAATTCACCACCGCCTTCCACCCGTCGATCCTCGGGCTTGCCGGAGATGCGGCGCAAACCCGCGCGGCCGCAGACAGCTTCCGCATCCACTTCTCGCGCGAGGACGATGCTGCCGCCCCCGATGGCTATTCCATGTCGCACAGCCCGGCGCTTTACCTGATTGGTCCCGAGGGTGACTGGCTGCGCCAGTTCACCTATGGCACGCCAGCGCCGGAGATCCTCGCCGACCTTCAATCGAGATTGTAAGCCAATGAAACCCACTATCCTCTCCGCTTTCTTCGCCCTGACTGCCTTCCCGGCCCTTGCCTGCGAGAGTTTCACTGTCGGCGACCTGACCATCGATCACGCCTGGTCGCGCGCGACCATCGGCGCCGACCGGCCGGGGGTGTTCTACGTCGAAATCACCAATGCCGGGGCTTCCGATGACGCGCTGATCGGCATTGCAACCCCGGCTGCAGGCATGCCGATGCTGCACGAGACCACGGTGACTGACGGGGTCGCCTCGATGCCGCATGCGATGTCGGTCCCGGTTCCGGCAGGGCAGACTGTGCAGCTAGCGCCGGGCGGGTATCACGGCATGCTGATGGGCCTGACGATCGCGCTGAAGGAAGGCGACAGCTTCCCCGCAACGCTGACATTCCAGAGTGCAGGCGATGTCACAATCAACGTCGAGGTATTGTCCCTGCGCGCGGAGGGGCCGGATTGCGCACACGCCGGGCAGTAGTTCTTGGCCTCGGAGGCGCTGCTGCTGCGTTGTCCTTTACGCTCGGTCTCGGCTGGTGGCGAAGCAGACATGATGCGCAGCCGGGTGCGGGCCTCCTTCCTCTCCCAATAGACGAAATGGCCTTCGACCTGACAGACCATCGCGGCAACCAGGTCCGTCCGACAGACTGGTTGGGTCGAGCGACCATCGTCTTCTTCGGCTTCACCTGGTGCCCCGACGTCTGCCCCACAACGCTGAGCGACATTTCAGGCTGGCTGGAAGAGTTGGGCGCTGACGCCGAACGGTTGAACACCGTGATGATCAGCGTGGACCCAGAGCGGGACACGGCAGTCGTGCTGGCTGAATACCTGTCGAATTTCGATCCGCGGATCATCGGTCTGACAGGACCGCTTTCCGAGATCGAGCGCGCCGCCGCTGGTTTTCGCGCCCGGTTCGAAAAGGTGCCGCAAGGCGCCCACTATACAATGGATCACACCGCGGGGGTTTTCCTGTTCCGCGCCGACGGAAGTTTCGGTGGGATCATCGACTACCACGAGGATCGCCGCTTCGCCTTGCCCAAGATTCGCCGGGTGCTTGAATGATGAGAGACACGCGAATTGCAGAAACAGGGTGTGGCATCATCTTGTCAGGAGGAAAACGACCATGACACAGCCGTTAGACATCACCCGCCGACGCGCGCTGCTCTCGGGGCTGGCAGTTGCGACACTGGCTGCAAGTCCGGGGTTTGCCCAACCGACGGCAATCCACGTGGTGAAGGGGACCGGCTGTGAATGCTGCAATGCCTGGGTCGCCTATTTGCGGGACGAAGGTTTCGCGGTGACCGAGGAGGAGCGCTACGGCACACTTCTGATGACTTACAAGAATGAAGTCGGGGTGCCGCAAAAGATGATCTCCTGCCACACCGGCATGGCGGACGGCTATGTTCTTGAAGGGCACGTGCCCGCCGCCGACATCCGCAGACTGCTTTCTGAACGCCCGGAAGCGATTGGGTTGGCCGTCCCCGGAATGCCATACGGGTCACCCGGCATGGGGTCGGAAGACGATCGCGAGGCCTACGCGGTGTTCCTGATCCGCCGCGACGGATCAACCGGAGTGTTTTCCGAGTATGAGCAGCTGGGGTGATTGCGTCCTGCGCTTGGCCCCAAACGCAAAAGGCCCCCGCTTTCGCTGGGGGACTCGTCAAACGTTGAGGTGGCGTTGAGGTGTTTTGGACAAGCCAAAACCCGACTGTTTAGGTCGGGTTCTATCTATTTGATATGTTTATTAGATTTGGTTGCGGGGGCAGGATTTGAACCTGCGGCCTTCAGGTTATGAGGCTCACCCCTGCGTCCGGAATAACTTTTTGATTTCAGGATTTTAGCCGATTTTCTTACCCTCAACGTCGGCGTCGTGTCGCACGGAACTGCCGCAAACCGTTGCGAAGAAACGGGAAACCAGATCGGCCGTCACCCACGCTGGCTCTTGAAGCCTTCGTATCGCGGTCGCAGGCGGCATTGCAGGAAGCTCTCCAGCAGCGTCAAGACTGGCACGCCGAGGTGGGCCGGGAGCAGGATGTTCACCCGATCCACCTTCGCCCTGATCCAGCTTCCGATCTCGGCCATGTCAGCTTCGCCCAGCCCCATCCGCTCTGCGTCAGCAATCATGGATGCCGCGAGCGTGCTCTGTGCGCTGCCCGGATTGTAGTGCTGACTGGTGTACCGCGCCTGGCTCTTCGGGCCGACCTTTCCGACCTTCAGTACGTCGCCCCCGTAGGTGAAAACGTACACTGCCATCTGGCCCGCTGGCAGCCGCGTGGGCGGCGCGTGGGGCGCTGGCAGCGCCTCGATCCGGATGTCGTCCGCTGCCAGCGAAACGCCCGCCAGCCGCGCCACGATGGCGAAGTCTGCGAGGGTCTGGTCGGGAAGCCATGTCATGGCGAGCCCTTGTCGAAGGCCCAAAGCGCCTTGTCGAGGGTGCGCATGGTGACACCGTGTTGAGTAGCCGTTCTGCGGCATAGGTCAACATACTCGACCCACTTCTCGTAGGTGTAGGGCGGTGATCCCCCTACCGTATTCATGGCCCTGACATCGAGGATTGGATATCGGTCCGGGAAGATGAAATGCAGGATTACACTGGCCATGGGCCATTGCACCCCGCGCAGCGAAAGAAGGGCACCGATGCGAAGCCTCTCGGACGTAGCGCGAAATGATGAGGTTGTGATCTCGATAACTTCGGGTTCAGTGTTATCTGCGCAGAGCTGACGCGTCCGACCACCCCGCCATTTCCATTCAGCCACGGCGAAAAGATCATCTCGAGTCATGTGGCCGCGTTTGGATGCAATGAGCATGAGCGCCACGAGGTCGCGTTCTTTCTTGGCGTCCTTTTCCTTCATGTCTTGATCGCGTTTGCAAGCAAGAGCGTCGATTTGGGCTTTTGAAAGATTAATCTGCATACCAGCAGATTAGCCGGGTAAAGCCAAACCCGCCACTCGATTTCCATTACCCCAGCAGCTTCGCCTCAACCAAGGCCATCGCCTTCTGGTGATCCGGGGAGGGGAACAGGTGGCCGTAGCGTTCCATCGTCATCTGGATGGAGGAGTGACCTGCGAAGGTCATGATTTCCTTGATCGAGAACCCCTGCTCGATCCACAGCGACACGGCGAAGTGGCGGAGGTCGTGCCAGCGCATGGTCACCTCGACCTTTTCCTGCAGCTTGCGGAACCGCTCCTGCGTGCGGGTGTGCTGCAGGATCCCACCCTGCGGCGCGGGGAACACCAGCCCCAACTCGCTTTTCGGGCAGCGCAGTTTCCATCGGCGCAGGGCGTTCAGAACCATCGGCCCGGCGGGGATGTCGCGGAACCCTGCCCGCGATTTCGGCTCGCCCATCTGGTTGTAGGCGTCTGCGCGCTGGCGGATGTGCAGGAAGCCCTTGTCAAAATCCACGTCCTGCCAGCGAAGACCGCGCAGTTCTGATGCACGCAACCCGCCCAGCGCCGACACGATCAGATGTGGCTTGAAATCCTCGTCTGCCGCCTCGATCAGCGCGCGGATCGCCTCCTTCGACGGCACCGGGGCCTTGTGCTCGATCCGGCTGGACTTGATCACCCGCACGCCCTGCGCGGCGTTGGTGAATAACTGGCCGTTGTCGATGGCATGGTCGAGGATCAGCTTCAGCACCGACAGCGCGCGGCGGGTCAGATGTTCGGACCGACCGTTCAGCAGCATCCGGTCGCGGAACTCGTTGACGTGGCGGCGGGTCAGCTGGGCGATCAGCTTGTCCCCGATGCCGACCTCGGGCGCGGTCAGATGCAGCCGCACATAGTCGCTGTAGCCGCGCAGGGTGGAGCGTTCCATCCGCCGCCCGGTCTTGCAGCGCACCTCGCAATGGTCGAGCCAAGCCTTCGCGGCATCGGCCACCGTCGTGCTGTCGCTGTCGGCCAGATAGGTATGATTGGCGACCAGCGAGCGGACCTTGACCAGATAGACATCCGCATCCTTGCGGCGCGGGAACAGCTTGGACCGCCGTTTGCCCGCCTGGTCGGTGAAGTCCACCTGCCACCGGACCAGGCCCGAGGGCAGCGTGCGTTTGCGGATCGTGGCCATGGGTTCCCTCCGTGAGCGTAAGAAACGGAACCAGTTGTCAAAGCCCGTTAATGGCGATATGAACCGTCTCAGATGCACTTGCAATGGATTGTTGCGCGTGTAAAGCCCTTGTTCATGAACGGAGCCCTCATCAATGACAGCCAGCGAACGGAACGGTGCGGAAGCTCCCGAACCGCTCTTCCATGGCGACGCGGACGCAGTTGCGGCATCGGGGATGCCCCTGCCCAGCCTGCGTGTCCTGCAAGCAGCCGGAGCCATTCAGGCCCAAAAAACACCCAAGGAGCATGGCGGCTTCAGGCGATTGTGGCGCGAGGAGGACGTGCTGATCGCCTCGATCGGTGCAGCGGTCAGCGAGCATTTCGCCTGGAATATCCGGATCGTGGCAGAAGCGATGGCCAAGACAAAACCGGGCACATGGGCCGCGCTGACAGCCTCGATTGCCGGGACCATTTCATCCGAAGAGGGCGTGCTGATCCGATCATCGCCGGACGACTGGCATCTCGACCTGATCGACCGGAAGTATCTGTTCCTTCGGGTGCCACCTGTTGTCGCCGCCTTTTTCCTCGATGCACCGCACCGGGAGACCAACCTGATCCTCGGCTACGCAGCATCAAAGGACACGTTCAAGATGGTGCCGTGGCTGCTTGGCAGTCCGGAGGGTCGCGCCAAGCTGGCGGCCATCACGTCACCGGCGCAGATCACGACCGGCGAACGCATCTACAAGCTGGCCATGGCGACCCGCGCCAACGCACTGAGCACCGCCAGCATCAACATCAGCATGCAGATCCGCGCCACATGGCGCCGCCTTCACGGCCTTGACGCCCACTTCCTCCAAAACGCCCTGCCCCAGAAAGGAACCTCCAATGACCCAACATCCCGGCCCCGCCCAAAAGATGCAACAGACAGCGACTGAGGTGACGCTCGGCGATGACCTGCTGCGGGGGGCAGACGAAATCGCCAAATTCATGTTCGGCGACGTGAAGCACCGCCGCAAGGTTTACTACCTGACCGGCGAGGCACCGAAGGGCATGCCCCACTTCAAGATGGGGTCGGTGATCTGCGCACGCAAAAGCACGCTGCTGAACTGGGTCGCACAGCAGGAGCGTTTCACCCCGGGCGAGTGAAAGCCATCGCAAATGTCCTGAGGTCCGCGACCCAATCGCGGGCTCCTTCTTTCATCAGAAACATAGCGCCCCCATGACCCTGCAGGACCATCCGCTCGACTTCAACGACGTGCCGCCAGCCCGCAAAGCGCGCGGCAGCACTCGCATGTCGGTGGCCCGGCTCGCGGAACTGCTGAACGACCGGATCGGTGATCTTGCCGTTGCCCTGCTCGGCACCCCGAACCGCGAACTGTCCAGCCAGCAGCAGCTTCGCTTCGGGACCAAGGGCAGCATGGCGGTGGAGATCGCGGGCAAGGATGTCGGGCGCTGGTACGACCATGAGGCAGGCACTGGCGGCGCTGGGCTGGAACTGATCCGCCACCATCTCGGGCTGGACGAGAAGTCTGCATGGGATTGGGCGCGCAACTGGCTGGGCGAGGCGGCGATGCCGTCCTCCTGGACTGCCAAACCGGCCACCGCCCCTGCCTCGGGCGCGGCCAAGCCCGTCGAAATGACCGATGCGGAACGCGCCACCAAGGTCGCGGAAATCGTCCGTCAGACCGAAAGCCCAAACGGCACCCCTGCCCACGCCTATCTGCGCGGGCGCGGGATTGCCATTCAGCCGCCCGACTGCATCCGGTTTCGACAGAACGCCTATGGCAGCTATGGCGCGATGGTCGCGCTGGCCACCGATGCGACGGGCGAGGTTCTGGCCATCCAGCAGGTCTATCTGACCGCCGACGGCAAGAAGGCCCCCCTTAGTCCCGTCAAGCGCACCAACAAGGCGGTGGAGGGCTGGGCCGAACGTTCCGCGGTGCGTTTGCCGGGGCGCGAACCGCTGGTGCTGTGTGAAGGGGTCGAAACCGCGCTGTCGATCTGGCAGGCGACCGGTCAGGAGGTCTGGGCCTGCCTCGGCATCGCGAACATCGCCCGCGCGCCCGTTCCCGACAAGGCAATGGTGATCATCGCCCGCGATGGCGACGCGCCCGGCAGCAAGGCCGAGGGCCAGATCCTGCGCACCGCCAGCAGTCTTGTCGCACGCGGGTTTACGGTGCTCATGGCCACCCCGCCTGAAAGTGAGGATTTCAATGACATCCTGATGCGCGAGGGCGAAGACGCTGTCCGCAGCCGCATCGCAGCCGCCGAACCCTTGCGCGCCGACCAGGCCGACACCCGCAACAAGGATCTCTACATCGGGTCAGACGTCGAGATCGCCAAACGCGTCCGCGAAGACCTGACCGCCCATCACGGGCGCATCGTCCATGCCGAAGGCGCGTTCTGGCGTTACACTGGCACGGAGTGGGAGGCCATCGAGGACCATCTGATCCGGCTGCCGGTTCATGCCTATGACGGCGCGGATTTCATGACGGCGGCGGGCGAACCCTCGCGCGTCAAGCTGAGCAGATCCCGCGTGGACTCGGTGCTGAACGAATGTGCTGCCCTCTGCGCCGAACCGCACTTTTTTGAGAACCCGCCCGCCGGGATCAACTGCACCTCGGGCTTCATCCGTTTCGACGCCGCTGGCACACCTCACCTTGAACCCCATCACCGCAATCACCGCTGCCGCCACACCCTGCCCGGCCATTGGCATGCGGGCGTGCCGGGCACCCCGCCCGAAGGCTCCTTGCTGCACCGCCTTCTGACCGGCAGCTTCAAAGGCGACCCCGAGGCCCAAGCAAAATGCGATCTTCTGGCCGAGATCTGCGGATCGGCCGCGCTGGGCTATGCGACCCACCTGCTGCAACCCCGCGCCGTCGTGCTGCATGGCATGGCCGCCGAAAACGGCAAAAGCCAGTTTCTCAATCTTGCCCGCGGTCTGCTACCCCCCAGCGCCATCTGCTCTGTTCCCGCCTCGCAAATGGGGGACGACAGGCATGTCCTCGGCTTGGTCGGCAAGCTTCTGAATGCATCCGACGAGTTGTCGGCAGAAGCCATCGCGTCGGACGCATTCAAGGCCGTCGTCACTGGCGATCCGGTCCAAGGGCGCGATGTCTACAAGAGCAGGGTCGAGTTCCGCTCGGTGGCACAGAACCTCTTTGCCACGAACACCCTGCCCAGCTTCAAGGGTGGCGTGGACCGTGGCGTTCAGCGCCGCCTGATGGTGATCCCCTTCACCCGCACGATCCCCATCCCTGAACGCGTCGCGGATATCGGCAAGCGGATCGCCTCGGATGAAGCCGACCTGCTGCTGGCATGGGCGGTCCATGGCGCAGCGCGTCTGATCCGCCAGCGCAATTTCGCCATCCCCGAAAGCTGCCACCGGGCGCTGATCGACTGGGTGCTGGGCGAAGACCCCGTGCTTGCCTGGATCGACGCTTGCGTGCGGGTGCAGCCCATCGTGAACGGTGGCCCGATGCTTGCGACGCGCGACGCCCACCTGCGGTTTCAGAACTGGGCGCTGGCCGAGGGTTTCAAGACCGAGAAGATCCCCGCGATCAACGGCTTCGTGCAGCGCGTTCAGGCCCAGGTCGCGGGTATCCAACACAAGCGCACCAGCACGGGGCGGTTCTTCCTCGGCATCACAGTGACGCAAGGGTGACGCAAGAATGACGGGCTTTCCCCTGCAACCCATTGAAAGTGTTGAGATGACGCACTTGGCCCGAACCTTTTCATATAAGGGGGAAAACCACACAACCCTGAATACACATTACCCCCCTTATGTAAAATGTTGCTTGGGAAGGTGCGTCATCTCAACACTATCAAAGACTTACGCCCCAAAACCCGTCATTTCCGCGTCATGGTTGCGTCACCCACAGCGCCCCACGGGCGGGTCTGAGGGGCGTCAATCGGGAAGGATCGGGAAGGCGATGGTTCCTTTTGGGCCGATCCGTATGTGGGGGAGCGCAGCCCATGACCCCGCCAGCGTCAGGAGGTGGAATTGACTAAACTCAACGCCTCGGAAACCAAGACCGCCTTCGCCACACGGGTCGGCCTCACCAAGGGCCGCATCTCGCAACTGGTGGCCGACGGTCTGCCGGTGCGACCCGATGGTCAGATCGATGTGGAGGTGGGGCTGGCCTGGATCGAAGACAATCTCGATCCGTCGCGACGCAACAAGGGTGGTGCCTTCGCTGCACCTTCATCGCCCGCCCGCGTCTCGACCACGCTGGCCGAGGCCAAACGCCTGCATGAAATCGTCAAGGTCCAGCGTGCCAAGCTCGCATTTGAACGCGAACAGGGTCAGCTAGTCGAAACCGTCGCGGCCACCCGCACGGTATTTGCCCGCGCGCGTGCCGAACGCGATGCGCACATGGCTTGGGTCCAGCGCACGGCACCGCTGCTGGCCGCCGAGGTCGGGGCCGATCCTCGCGCCACCTTTGCGGCACTGGACCGGATGATGCGCGAACATCTCGAATACCTCGCCGACATGCCGCTAGGGAGTTTTGGCGATGGTGCCTGAAATTGATCTCGCCTGGCGGCGCGGCATCCGGCCTGAACCGCCCATCCCCGTGTCGGACTGGGCCGACCGCCACCGCATCCTGCCACCCACCTCGGCGGAACCGGGGCGCTGGCGCACCGACCGCACGCCCTATCTGCGCGCCGTGATGGATGCGCTGTCCACCTCCAGCCCTTACGAACGAGTCGTGCTGATGAAGGGCGCGCAGACGGGCGGCTCCGAGGCTGGGCTGAACTGGCTGGGCTACATCATTCAGAACGCCCCTGGCATCGCCATGCTGGTCATGCCGTCACTGGACATGGTGCGGCGCAACACCACCGTGCGGATCGACCCGCTGATCGAGGCTACCCCTGCCCTGCGCGATCTGGTGTCGGCCCCGAGGTCGCGCGATGCCGGGAACAGCCTGTTCCGCAAATCCTTCCCCGGCGGCCAGCTGGTGATGACCGGTGCCAACAGCGCGGTGGGGCTGCGATCCACGCCCGTGCGCTACCTGTTCCTGGACGAGGTGGACGGCTATCCCGGCGACGCCGACGGCGAAGGTGATCCCGTCGATCTGGCGATCCAGCGCACGACCACCTTCCGAGGGCGGCGCAAGATCTACATGGTCTCCACGCCGACGCTGAAAGGCCATTCCCGCATCGAGGCGGCCTACCTCGACAGCGACCAGAGGTATTTCCATGTGCCATGCCTGCACTGCGGCGACATGGCACCGATCACATGGGCGCGCATCCGCTGGCCCGAGGGGCAGCGCGACGCGGCGTATCTGGTCTGCGAGGCGTGCGGTGGCGTGCATCATGAACACGAAAAGCCGCGCATGATGTCTGCCGGTGAATGGCGGCCGACCGCGCTGGGCGATGGCCGCACTGCGGGGTTCCACCTATCGTCGCTCTATTCGCCGTGGGAAACCTGGGCCGAGATCGCGCAGGAGTATGCGCGCGTCGCCAAGGATCCCGCGCGTCTGCAGGTCTGGGTCAACACCAAGTTGGGCGAGTCCTGGGAGGACCAGGCGGGCGACACCGTTCCCGCCGATCCCCTCATGGCCCGGCGCGAGGATTGGGGCAGCGACCTCGCCCCCGGAGTGGCCGTCCTGACGGCAGGCGTCGATGTGCAGGGCGACCGGATCGAGGTGCAGATCGTCGGCTGGGGCCGCGACGAGGAGGCATGGGTCATCGACTACCGCGTGCTCTGGGGCGATCCGTCCGGGCCACGCCTGTGGTCCGATCTGGATGGCGTGCTCAACGGCACCTATGGCGACCTCCCCGTGCGCGCCGTCGCCGTGGATACCGGCGGTCACCACACCAAGATGGCCTACGAGTTCTGCCGCACCCGCCTCGCCCGCCGCATCTGGGCGATCAAGGGCCGTGGTGGCCCTGGTATTGCCGTCTGGCCCCGCCGCCCCACCCGCAGCAACAAGGCAAAGATCCCGCTGTTCATCGTGGGCGTCGATGCCGTGAAGGACGCTGTCTACGCCCGCCTGAAGTTGACTGAACCCGGCCCCGGCGCCATCCACTTCCCCCGCCGCCTCGACGTTGACTACTTCCGCCAGTTGACCGCCGAGCGCGTCGTCACCCGCTTCGAGAAGGGCCGCCCCATCCGCTCCTGGCAACCCAAGCGCGACGGCGAACGCAACGAGGCGTTGGACACCTTCGTCTACGCCCACGCCGCGCTTCATGGCCTGATCAGCATGGGGATGCGGCTGAACGAGGAGGCTGAAGCGTTTGCAACGAACCCGATGCAGTTCGATGTAGAAGCTTCGCGAGTGATCCGGTCAGCTTGGCTTGCCCGCAGTTAAGATGTCTTGATCTACAACGGACAGCTTTGGCGGTCAGAGCAGCAGAGCATTCTCTTTTGTGCAAAGGCCGGAAAGCAGCTGTGTAGGATCATGTGATACCACTTGGTAGCCTGTGTCGTCACGCACGGCACAAAAGAGCAGGGGATACAGTAAGTTTCCGTACGTGTTACGGAACACATTGGTATCCTTCCCTCGCGGAGGGTGAAGTTGGAAGTTATTGCTCCGAATAACCCCGGAGATCCTATCCTTATACCAGTTTTCGCACATTAGGCGAAATTCAGTATCGGCCTGCGTCCTTACCACCCAAATTCTGCAGCGGGATTGCCCTATGCTACTTTTATCCCAAAGGACAAAATATAGAAAAGGCATCTGGTCCAAAGATTCAATACTGTCGGATGAAGCAGCTTGTGTGCCCGCTTTTATCACGCCGTTGAATCTCGGAGTATCAATCGCTTCCCACGTGTTCGCCCCTTTGACATCGGAGCCATCATCTAGGTCGGCTCCCTTCTTCCTTTCGAGGCCTTTGATGCCAGTGAGAACGCTGACAAGAATCTGAGACCAACCCCGGGTGTCCATCGGGACTGGGTGACCAGTTTCTCGCGCCACATCAACAACCGAATAGAAAGCATCATAGTGCTCATCAAGCAGTCGAAGCGATTTCGCTACTCTAGTTTTCGTTTCTTCGCTCATATCGCTCAACTAAGTCACCAAGCCTTATGCCTAAGCCCGCCGCTATCTCCGTAAGTGTCACGAAGGAAAGATTCACTTCGCCACGCTCGATCTCGCCAATGTGAGACCGCGACACACTCGCCAAGTCTGCGAGTGCCTCTTGTGAGAGGCCTCGCCGTTCTCGCTCTGCTCGGACAACCTCTCCAAGTATCTGTAAGTTCGCCATCATTTACCGTTTGCAACAACTGCCTTCCGCGTGCTACAGGCTATCGGCGGCAGATTTGATTGTTATCGAGGAAAAGCATGGCAGACCTGATCGAACGCGTTGAACAACCCTACCGTGCCATCTACGATGCCCTACATGATGTGAGGGAGACTTTCCATCGCGAGGGGCGCATCAGCGACGCAAATGCGAAGCTCGACGAGACTGTCAAACTGCTGGCCGTTCACTACGGCTACATCGTCGGAATACTGGGATCAGAGCAGTACCTGGCACTAAGAAGCCGCCAGACTTTCAGCGTCAAGTTGCTTAACTCGGCCTTCCAAACGGTTGCAGAATCACCGATTTTCTTCCGGGCTGGTATGGGTTCGATCTTCGGCAAGCCACCCAGCCTGAGCTTCGAGGAGGGTGACAGCAATATTGCGTTCTCTCTATTTAATGCGACTGGGCAGGCACTCGATGCTCAAGTCGCCTCGGGGTCCGATCTCGACATCTTGAATGAAGCGTTTGGACATCACGTCCGTGACAACTTCCGTAGTCACATTGAAGACGCACAGTACATGACGCCACCTGAGGTTGTAAACTTCATGGTGGAAGCTGCCTTGCTAGAAGCGCGGGTCGGGACGGAAGCTGATCCACTCATAGTAGTAGATCCGTCATGTGGGGTTGGATCCTTCCTGACAGCTTTCCGAGCGGCATACGCAAGAAAGCATGGCAGCAACGCGGCGCAACATATTCGCTGCATTGGCCAAGACAAGATCGAAAGAATGGTCCGTCTTACAGCCTTGAATTTTGTCTTTGCTGACAATCGTCAAGACGACGTGTTCTTGGGTAACACGATACTCGACAATGCGCCATTGGCAGACATCAATGGAAAAGTAGATCTGATCCTGACCAACCCCCCTTTCGGAGCACGTTTCGAGATCGATTTTCTTCGGCACAACAGCCTGAGAAGTACTCCATTCTTCGCTAAAAAAGTAGCTTCCACGAAAACGGTGGACTCGGAACTTCTGTTTGTGGACAGGTATCTTGCGCTTCTCCGTTCTGGTGGAGTTTGTATGGCAGTTGTCCCGGATGGAGTGGTCTCGGCCAAAGGGACCGCTGCTTTGCTCCGACAGCATGTATCAAGGGTTGCTCAACTGTTTTCCGTGGTTGAGTTACCTCCGGTCACATTTGCTCAGGCTGGCACAAGAACAAAGACCACTATAATGGCGTTTCGAAACAGCCCACCAAAGCGTTCCTATCCAGTTTTTTTTGCTGAGTCGCATGATCTTGGCTTTCAAGTTTCAAAGCGAAAGGGCGTTCCCGTCAAGAAGTCAGTTGGGAAGAATGATCTTTCGCAAATTCTTGCGGCATATCGAAGCGAGAAAACGGCACAGCTTCCAGCCGCTAATAGCATCGGTCGCTGGGTCGAGATTGATCCCTCCGCCCTTGAGGCGTGGACACCACGATCAATTCTATTTGATCCCCGATCCGTGAGTGGATCATCTGACTGTGCTCTTGTTCCTCTAAAAGACCTGACCACAGGTCAGATCAAGCGTCGAACTCGCAGCCATAGCAGCGAGAATTATTTCATCAGCGTTCTTCACATTATCGGGGAAGGTATTCTTGATATTCCAGGCATCAAGAGTTACGAACCAATTACTCCGGGAGTGCCTGTGCACCCGGGAGAAGTTATCATATCTAGGATAAATCCGAGAATTCCGCGCGCTGCTGTGGTGCCAGACTTGGGTCGTGATCTTCTCTGCTCGTCGGAATATGAGGTGATCAAGCCAAAGGAGGGTGTATCGCCCTACCTGCTTTGTTTCCTTTTGCTCTCATCATCGGTGCAGGTTCAAATCCAGTCCCTTACCGCTGGCACATCAGCGTCTCACAGCAGGATCAAGCCAGGCAGAATTCTTGAAGCGCTTGTTCCTGATTTGCCATCGGCGGTCAAACTGTTGGGCGACGACCTGCTTGGCGATTATGAGAGTGCTTGCAGGAAAATGACTGAATCGCTTGTAAGGATTGAGACCATCAGATCATCGTCACGGGTCTGATCAACTCTCGAAAATTACCAATAGATTGCCGCCCCCGTGCCATGCGATTCTCCCAGCATGCTCAGCCTGATTCCACCGTCTATTTGCCCCCCAAGCACTCGTGCGTATTGTGCTGCTGTTCGTGGTCAGCATTGGGAAGATGCCCAGTTACCGAACATTTCCGGCGCTTCCCAACCGCTCTGATACCCCGGAGGCGCTGGAAATGAGACAATCCGTGCCATGCGGACGCTCCTTCATCGCCTTTTCGGGTTCACGCGCACGCGCGGCTTTGATGCTGCGGGCGGTGGTCGGCGTTGGGAAGGCGCGCGGACGGTCGATGGGCTAAACACGGCAATCCTTGCAGGGGCGACCACGGCAGCGCGGCGGGCCGGGTGGTATGCGCGCAACAACCCTTGGGTCGCGGCAGCAGTTGACAGCCTGGTGGGCAATGTCGTCGGCGCGGGGATCAAGCCACAGTCCACCCATCCCGATAGGGCGGTTCGCGAGCGGCTGCAGGTTCTGTGGCTGCGCTGGACGGATCATGCTGACCCGGGTGGTCTGGCGGATTTCTATGGGCTTCAGGCGATGGCCGTGCGGGGAATGATTGAGGGCGGTGAGAGTTTTGCCCGCCTCCGTGTGGTACCTGACGCCTCTGCCGTCCCCCTTCACATCGACCTGCTGGACCGGGACCAAGTGCCGCTGGACCTGCACCGCGATATCGGCGGTGGCGCACGCATCCGGGCGGGGATCGAGTTCAACGGCGCTGGGCATCGCACGGCCTTTTGGGTGATGCGCGACCGACCCGGCGATCCGCTGACCTCCCTGCGGCTGGAACCGCTGCGCTTGCCCGCGACCGATTGCCTGCATCTGTTCAAGCCACTGGCAGCTGGACAATTGCGCGGGATCACCTGGCTGGCCCCGGTGCTGCTGCGGTTGCACGAGTTGGACCAGTTCGAGGATGCAGCGCTGGTGAAGGCCAAGGTCGCGGCTTTGTTCACGGGCTTCATCACCGATCCGGATGGCACGGCGGGCGGCCTCTCCGGCACCAACACCAACGGCGCGCTGACCGTGGGCATGGAACCCGGCAGCCTGATCCCCCTGCCGCCCGGCACCGACATCCGGTTTTCCAACCCGACCGAGAGCGATGCCTACGGGCCTTTCGTCAAGAACCACCTGCGCGCCGTGGCTGCAGGGATGGGTCTGCCGTACGAGCTGGTTTCAGGCGATCTGGAGGGCGTCACCTATTCCTCAATCCGTGCCGGGCTGATCGAATTTCGCCGCCGCGTCGAGCAGTTGCAGCACAACGTCGTCGTGCACCTGTTCTGCCGTCCGGTCTGGGACCGCTTCGTGCGACTGGCGGTTCTGTCGGGCGACCTGCCCGCGCGGGACTTCGACCGCGATCCTGCCGCCTATCTTGGGTGCGAATGGCTCCCGCCAAAGTTCGACTACGTCGATCCCAAGAAGGACGTCGAGGCCGAGATCCTCGCCATCAACGCTGGTCTCAAAAGCCGCCGCCAGGCGATTTCTGAACGGGGCTACGACGCCGAACAGGTCGATGCCGAGATCGCCGCCGACAAGGCACGCACGGATGCGCTGGGCCTGAGCTTCGGTGCGCCGCCTGTCCGGAAGGAGGACATCCCCGATGAATGACACCGTCACCCTGATGATCCGCCGCGCCGACCTGGCTCCGGCCAGCGCCAACCGCGATGATCGTACTGTCGAGGTGATCTGGTCCACCGGCGCGCCCGTGCGCCGCCGCGACATGGCTGGCCAGTACATCGAACGCCTCAGCCTTGCGCCCGAGGCGGTGGACCTGTCGCGGCTGCAAGGGGCCAGCGTGCTGGATGCCCACCGGCAATCCGCTGTCCGCGATGTTCTGGGCAGCGTGCAATCCGCCGCCGTCGATGGTCAGCGTGGCACGGCGCTGATCCGCTTCTCGTCGCGTCCTGAGGTGGAACCGCTCTGGCAGGACGTCCTGTCCGGGATCCTGCGCCATGTGTCCGTCGGCTATTCGGTCGAGGAATGGGCCGAGACTGCCGAGAACGGCGCGCGCGTGCTGACCGCCGTGCGCTGGACACCCCACGAGATTTCCGTTGTCCCCACCCCGGCTGACCCCGGCGCACATATCCGCATGGAGACCAAGATGACCGACACCACCATCACGCCTGCACCACCCGAAACGCAGACCCGCGCCACGATCAACACCGAAATCCGCTCCATCGCCCGCATTGCCGGGTTGGACCAAGCTTGGATCGACGGCCAAATCGACGCCGCCGCCGATGCAGACACCGCCCGCCGTGCGGCCTTTGAGGCGCTGGCAACCCGCAGTGCGCCCACGATCCGCACCGAGCAGGTCCGCGTCGAGATGGGCGAGAGCCATGATGACCCGGCCCTGCGTGCCCGACAGATGGGCGAGGCTCTGTATGCCCGGATCAACCCGCGCCACGAGCTTTCCGAACCCGCCCGCCGCTATGCTTATGCCACGCCGGTGGACATGGCCAAGGAACTGCTGACCCTGCGTGGCGAGTCCACGATGGCCTTATCGCCCGCCAGCCTTGTGACCCGTGCCCTGCACACAACCTCGGATTTCCCGATCATCCTCGGTAACACCGTGGGCCGCGTGCTGCGCGATGCCTACCAGGCCGCGCCTTCTGGCATCCGCCGTCTTGGCCGTCAGACCTCGGCGCGGGATTTCCGGTCGGTGAACAAGATCATGCTGGGCGAAGCGCCGCTGCTGGAAAAGCTGAACGAGCACGGCGAGATCAAGGCCGGGACGATGGCCGAGGCGCGCGAGGCCTACAAGATTGAGACCTGGGCCAAGAAGATCGGCATCACGCGGCAGGTGCTGGTGAACGACGACCTCGGGGCCTTCTCGGACCTTGCCCGCCGCATGGGCCAGGGGGCGGCAGAAACGGAGGCGCGGATCCTCGTCACCCTGCTGGAAGCGAACAGCGGCAACGGCCCGACCCTGTCGGACACGAAAGCCCTGTTCCATGTCGATCACGGCAACAAGGCGGCGAGCGGCGCTGTGATTTCCGATGCCACGCTTTCCGCCGCCCGGCTGGCGCTGCGCACCCAGAAAGGTATCGACGGGCGCATCATCCGGGTGACGCCGAAAAACCTGCTGGTCCCGCCCGCGCTTGAGACCGTGGCCGAGAAGTGGCTGGCGACCATCGCACCCGCTACCGCAGCTGATGTGAACCCCTTCTCGGGTGCCATGTCGCTGGTGGTCGAACCACGCCTGTCCAGTGCAACCCGCTGGTATGTGACCGCCGACCCCGGCGAGATCGACGGCCTCGAGTTCGCCTACCTCTCAGGCAACGAGGGGCCCCAGGTGGAAAGCCGGTCGGGCTGGGATGTGGATGGCGTGGAAATCCGGGTGATCCTAGACTTCGGCGCAGGCTTCATCGACCACCGCGGCTGGTTCCAGAACGCGGGCGCGTAATGGCAGACCTCGCCCAACTCACCGCCTGGCGCGATGCCCTGATGGCCGCCCGCTATCAGGGCATCCGCACCGTCGAATACGACGGCAAGCGGGTCACCTATGCGACCGACGCAGAAATGGCGGCCGCGCTGGGCGACTTGAACCGCCAGATCACCGGCACCACGGCGCGGATCGCCGTGGTCCGAATCCAATCCTCGAAAGGGCTTTGACCATGAAGAACCATATTCAGAAAGGCGACGTCATCACCGTGCCCGCTCCCGCAGGCGGCATCGCCTCTGGCGAGGGGGCGATCATCGGCAACATCTTCGGCATCGCCGCCTATGCGGCCGCCGTGGGCGAACCGGTCGAACTGTCCACCGTCGGCGTCTATCAGCTGCCAAAAGCAACCGCTGCGGTTCTGACGGTCGGCGCCCGCGTGGCTTGGGACAACACGGCCAAGAACATCAACTTGCCTGGCACCGGGCGCTTCCCTGTCGGGATTGCGACCGAGGCAGCAGGGAACAGCATCACCAGCGTGGCAGTTCGGCTGGACGGCGTGGGGACCGTGGCAGCATGATGGAGCGAGATATCCGCGCCGTCCTGGATGGTCTCACCCTGTTGGTCGCGGACACGAAGGGGGCGAGCCAGCTTGACACGATGCGCAACTACGCAGCCATCGTGGGCTTGTGCGTCGATCTCCGGAGGTCGGCTACTGAATACAATGGGACATGGAACATCACCATGGTCATCGGTGAGTTGGAGAACCATATGGCGGCGGTCGCCGGGCTGTTCCCGACTTGGGACTTGCCGCAGGATCAACACCGCGTGGGCGCACACGCTGCCATCAGCAAACTGGCCATGGGCACGTGCTTTGGCCTGACAGTCTAGGCCGCAGAGATGTTCATTTGGCGTGCTCGCCCTCGCGGAACGCCAGGTCGGTTATTTCGCGGAGGCGGGCGCGATAGTGGTCCAGCGTACCGACATGGCCCCAGTTCACTTCCTCGGGGCTGTAGCCGAAGTGGTCGGCGCTATGCGCCACCAGCCGCGCCAGCATCACGTCGATTTCGGCCTTGGCGGCTATGAAGGCGTCCAGCGCGGCGTCGTTGATCTTGGGCATGATGGTCCCCGAGTTGGTTTCGGGGACATGACGGCTTGATCATCCTCATATGCCAAGTTGTTTTCAGACCGCATTTCGGTGTTTCATGGAGTTGATCCGCAAAACCGGAATGATTGCCCAATGCTTGCCAAAGCCCTGCTCGACATACTTGAACCGGCCTATCAACCCTGCGCGCATTTCGCGGGCGCGTGTGCTGGTGCCTGCGTGTGGGAACCATCACGGGGTCTCGTCCCTTGCGCCTTTGGCGGTGCTACCGGCACACTTGACGAGGTACGACTGATCATCGTGACGGCGGAACCAGGCGATCCGCCAGACAGCACAGGGTATATGGGCACGTCAAAGGACATGGTCCACAACTCGCTGCGCATCTTTCACGAAGCGATGCGTAGCGGTGGTATCGACAGGGCCGGTCGCCCGACACCCTTTCATCGGAACATGCGGCGTATCCTCGATGCCTTCTGGCCGAACGAGAGCCTCGATACGCAACTGCGCAAAACGTGGACGACAAATGCCGTCCTCTGCCCTGCCGAGGTATCGGGCAGTAAACACCTCGCACGCGTCGAACAGGCGTGTACTCAGACGTATCTCGCCCGTCAGTTGGACCTGTTCCCGCTCGCCTTCATCCTGGCGCTGGGCGGCAAGGCGCGTGACCGCATGCAGGCGGCCGGATTGAGGTGCAATGCTGTGGGAATCCACCCAAGTGCACGGTCGTCCGACGCTGACAAGTCGGCATCTTGGGAAGCCGCAGCACGCCTGTTCCGCGGTGCGCTATCGGACGAGATTGCGTCCCCAGAAGCGGCACGGCCTCCGACGATGTCATCTCAACGGTTAGAGAAAGCAGCCCAATCACCGAGACCAGAAGTCTCCAGTGATCTGCAAGCTGCGATCATGGCGCTCCCTCCGGGCATCGGCAACTTTTTCCAACGCGTGATTGATCATCCGGACTATGACTGCCAAGCGGGGCGGATGCAGTTGATGGTGTCGTTCAGGGGGGCAAAGGTGGGTGGTCTGAACCGTCAGGCAGCGCACTGGTATTTCTCGAAGGTTTTCGTCCGTGACCATGGCGATCCGGACAGCATGGCGACGCATGGTTTCAAGCACGTCGTGCACAACGAGAAGCACGACTACTGGATGGCCCAAGGACTCGGGGCGCAGGCAGCGTTTGAAGAAGCCATCGTCGCAATGACCGGGGTGCGCCCGTGATCTACTCGCGTCCGCTCATGGGAACATCCCGCGAACATCCGATCAGTTCCATGTCGCATGGGTGTTGCACGGAAGAAATCGGAACAGCTGCAAGCCTTTGGAATCACGAAGAAACGTGTTGTTCTGTGTTGCAAACGCAAAAAGCGCCCCGTGGGGCGCCATGCTTCGGCCTAAGCGTCTGATATCTTGCAGGAATTTTTGGTTGCGGGGGCAGGATTTGAACCTGCGGCCTTCAGGTTATGAGCCTGACGAGCTACCGGGCTGCTCCACCCCGCGCCGGTTTTTGATCGTTTTGAGAGATGGTTTTGTGCTTCTTTCTAGGTTTGGCGGTGACCTACTCTCCCACGTCTTGAGACGCAGTACCATCGGCGCGGCGGCACTTAACGGCCGAGTTCGGGATGGGATCGGGTGTTTTGCTCGCGCTATGACCACCAAACCAAGGAAGAAGCACAACAATCATTGTCCAAGTTACATTTGCCCAGTTTGCTTTGGCCTTTTCGGGCCTTGCTGTTACTGGATCAAATCAAGCCTATCGAGCAATTAGTACCGGTCAGCTGAATGCATTGCTGCACTTACACCTCCGGCCTATCGACGTAGTGGTCTTCTACGGCTCTCAAGGGAGACCTTGTTTTGAAGGGGGCTTCCCGCTTAGATGCCTTCAGCGGTTATCCTGTCCGAACATAGCTACTCAGCACTGCCGTTGGCACGACAACTGATCCACCAGTGGTCCGTTCACCCCGGTCCTCTCGTACTAGGGGCAACTCTTCTCAAGTCTCCTACACCCACGGCAGATAGGGACCGAACTGTCTCACGACGTTCTAAACCCAGCTCACGTACCTCTTTAAACGGCGAACAGCCGTACCCTTGGGACCTGCTCCAGCCCCAGGATGAGATGAGCCGACATCGAGGTGCCAAACGATGCCGTCGATATGGACTCTTGGGCATCATCAGCCTGTTATCCCCAGCGTACCTTTTATCCGTTGAGCGATGGCCCTCCCACTTGGGACCACCGGATCACTATGACCGACTTTCGTCTCTGCTCGACTTGTCAGTCTTGCAGTCAGGCAGGCTTCTGCCATTGCACTCAACGACCGATTTCCGACCGGTCTGAGCCTACCTTCGCGCGCCTCCGTTACACTTTGGGAGGCGACCGCCCCAGTCAAACTCCCCACCATGCAGGGTCCCGGATCCGGATGACGGACCGCGGTTAGACATCAAGAGTGCGAAGGGTGGTATCTCAAGGGAGGCTCCACGAGAACTGGCGTCCCCGCTTCAAAGCCTACCACCTATCCTGCACATCACAATCCTGATGCCAGTGCAAAGCTGGAGTAAAGGTGCATGGGGTCTTTCCGTCTAACCGCGGGAAGTCTGCATCTTGACAGACAGTTCAATTTCGCTGAGTCCACATCAGAGACAGCGGGGAAGTCGTTACGCCATTCGTGCAGGTCGGAACTTACCCGACAAGGAATTTCGCTACCTTAGGACCGTTATAGTTACGGCCGCCGTTTACTGGGGCTTCAATTCGGAGCTTGCACCCCTCCTTTTAACCTTCCAGCACCGGGCAGGCGTCAGACTGTATACGTCGCCTTGCGGCTTCGCACAGCCCTGTGTTTTTAGTAAACAGTCGCCACCCCCTAGTTTGTGCCCCCCGCCAACAGTTGCCTGCCAACGGGGCCTCCTTCTCGCGAACTTACGGAGGTATTTTGCCGAGTTCCTTTGATGTGGTTCTCTCAAGCGCCTTGGTATTCTCTACCAGTCCACCTGTGTCGGTTTAGGGTACGGTCTGATGGAGGGCTATTTCCAGGGACCAGTCAGCGGCCCACCCAATCCGATAAGGGCAGACAACCTCTCTGATCCGTCACTTCCTCCTGGCCCAGGAATATTAACCTGGTTCCCATCGACTACGCATTTCTGCCTCGCCTTAGGGGCCGGCTTACCCTGCTCAGATTAGCTTTAAGCAGGAACCCTTGGACTTTCGGCGACAGGGTCTCTCACCCTGTTTGTCGCTACTCATGTCAACATTCTCACTTCCGATCACTCCACCGGATGCCTTACAGCCCGGCTTCACAGTAAGCACCGCTCCGACCAATCCCTTCATGCGAAGGGCAAGGTCGGAAGGTGCTATATCACGGAACGCTCCGCTACCACGCGTATTGCTACGCATCCTAAGCTTCGGCTCGTGGCTTGAGCCCCGTTACATCTTCGCCGCAAGACAACTTGTCTAGACCAGTGAGCTGTTACGCTATCTTTAAAGGATGGCTGCTTCTAAGCCAACCTCCTGGTTGTTTTGGTCGTCTCACATGCTTTCCCACTTAGCCACGAATTAGGGGCCTTAGCTGTAGGTCAGGGTTGTTTCCCTCTTCACACCGGACGTTAGCACCCGATGTGTGTCTCCCGGATAGTACTCTGCGGTATTCGGAGTTTGGTTAGGCTCAGTAAGTCTGTGGGACCCCATCACCCATCCAGTGCTCTACCCCCGCAGGTATTCGTCCGAGGCGCTACCTAAATAGCTTTCGCGGAGAACCAGCTATCTCCAAGTTTGATTGGCCTTTCACCCCTAGCCACACGTCATCCCGACCTTTTTCAACAGGTGTGGGTTCGGACCTCCAGTTGGTGTTACCCAACCTTCATCCTGCACATGGCTAGATCACTTGGTTTCGGGTCTGATCCAACGAACTCATTCGCCCTTTTAAGACTCGCTTTCGCTGCGCCTACACCTATCGGCTTAAGCTTGCTCGTTAGACCAAGTCGTTGACCCATTATACAAAAGGTACGCCGTCAGGGCTCCCCACCTTGCGGTTTACGGGCCCCTCCGACTGCTTGTAGGCGTCCGGTTTCAGAAACTGTTTCACTCCCCTCGTCGGGGTGCTTTTCACCTTTCCCTCACGGTACTGGTTCGCTATCGGTCAGTAAGGAGTACTTAGCCTTCGGGGGTGGTCCCCCGATCTTCAGACAGGATTTCACGTGTCCCGCCCTACTTGATATGTCTTCTGAAGCTTCCTGTACGGGGCTGTCACCCTCTGTGGCTGCACTTTCCAGTACATTCCAGTCACTTTTCGAAGATCGGCTGGTCCGCGTTCGCTCGCCACTACTAACGGAGTCTCTCTTGATTTCCTTTCCTCCGGGTACTTAGATGTTTCAGTTCCCCGGGTTTGCTCTTAAACCCCTATGTATTCAGGGTAAAAGTACCTGTTTCAGTAAGCCATTGAGTGCTTGCGCAACAATGACAAACTGTCAGGTGGGTTTCCCCATTCGGAGATTCATGGATCAAAGCTTGTTCTCAGCTCCCCATGACTTATCGCAGAGTACCACGTCCTTCATCGCCTCTTACTGCCAAGGCATCCACCAAACGCCCTTTTCGCGCTTGATTTGATCCAGAAAGAGCAAGGCTCTCTCCGGCAAATGCTTTCTACTTTCCCACCGCGATCCTGGTTCGTGATCGCGGCTTGTTTGGTTAGTGTACTTGACTTGGACAATGTTGCTTGCCCTTGCGGGCAGCATCCCCCTACTCGGGAATGCCACAACATTGATTGTTGTATCTCTCTAAACGATGTCAAATACGTCCGGTTGGACGATCAAACGCACCAGATGCGCTTGATGATCAAACCGAAGAAGAACTGGTGGAGCCTGACGGAGTCGAACCGACGACATCCTGCTTGCAAAGCAGGCGCTCTACCAACTGAGCTAAGGCCCCAGCCTGCTGCGCCGCGATGCCGCCACGCAGGAATGTGGTGGGTCGAGGAGGACTCGAACCTCCGACCTCACGCTTATCAGGCGTGCGCTCTAACCACCTGAGCTACCGACCCAGTCAGACCGGCAGGTCTGGTGTTACTGTCTGAAGAGATATGAGGACGGCTCGGGCCGTGATGTGACTGCCTGACTAAAGGCAGTCTGCTAAGTGTTTCCTGTAGGAGATGCGAACATCACCTGGTGGAAACATCCTTAGAAAGGAGGTGATCCAGCCGCAGGTTCCCCTACGGCTACCTTGTTAC
>JAHRYM010000002.1:0-147180 GCA_020622085.1 Paracoccaceae bacterium
GCCGGTATCTACGGACCAACCCAAACATCCGCAAGGGCTTTTTTGAAGAAAGATGCAAAATTTATCTCCCCTTGCTGTGGCCACCCTCCTTCAGGTGGTGCCACACCCTCTCGCAGGCCCTTGTTTTGCAGGGCCGCGCCGCGTGTCCGGGCTCGGAAGGCGAGGCCGCGCAGAATGCAACGATAGCCTGTGATTGCGGCCCCTGCCCCCCGGTTCGCGTGCCGATTTGTGCAGATCTACCGGGAATCGCCCTTCGCTTTGCGGGAATCGGACGCGAATCCGACCGGTGGTCGAGCGTTTCCGCGCGAGGAGCTTCCCTTGTGCACCCTCCGGCGTGATTCCCCGCGGGAACGCGCCGACCCGGCGGAGACTTCCCTCATGTCGCTGCCTCGGAATTGAGCGCGGCCGGGTCGACGGGTTTCACGAACAGGATCCATTCGCTCGCATCGACCAGCCAATCTCCCTTGGCCACCGGGCGCCGGGCGACTTCGCGGTAGCCGCCCGACGCATAGAGCCGCAGGGCATCGGCGTGGGTGTCGGCGGCAATCAGGCTGATCGACGGGAGCGCCAGGTGCCGCGCAACCTCTTCGGCCTTCGCCAAAAGCGCGCGGCCGCATCCCCGGCCCCGCGATCTCTCGTGGGTGGCCAGCACGTTCAGATACCACGACCCCGGTGCCAATGCCTCGAGTTCCAGCAGCGGGATGAAGATTTCGGGCGTCCCGGGTTCGATCGTGCATGGCTCGACTTCGCCGGGATAGCCCAGAAGGCATGCGGCGACTTCGCCATCCAGTTCGGCAATCCATGCATTGCTATAGGAGAAGTTTCCCTGATCGCGCGCGGCACGTTCCCGACCATAGGCCCAGGGGTCGCCGTCGGGGCCGACGGATTTTCGCCAGAAATGCAACGGCAGATCATCTGCAGCCATGTTGATGAACCTCACCAGATGGTCGGCATCCGATGCCAGGGCTTCGCGGATCAGCATGTTTGTCCTTTCGTTGCCTGCACAAGATGACTTGCAGCCCAGGCGGGATCCATCAATACGACCGGGGCCGGAAAGGGGAATCGCTATTCCCGAGACCGGCGCCCGGGGCTGCGGCCTGACCTGCCAGCCGTCCTTGCTGCCTTGCCAGCCCGCCGGGCGGATCTTACCACGGCAAGGCTGTCAAAGCGAAGTCCTGAGGATTGACATGAGCGACATGGTTTTTCGCTTTCCCGCGCCCGGCCCCGAGCCAAGGCTCGACCGACCTTGACGGCTGGACCAAGGTCGAAGGCGAGGCCAGAATGAAGACATGGGTGCAGCACACATCCATCGACGGCAGCGTGATCAGCGGCACCTGGGAGGCAACTCCGGGGACATGGCACGCGACTTATGCCTTCTATGAATTCGTGCATCTGATCGAGGGACAGATCGCCATCACACCGGAAAGCGGCGCCCCGGTGACCCTGCGCCCGGGTGACGCATTCATTGTCGAGCCCGGCTTCAAGGGGACGTGGAAGATCGAAAAGCCGGTCAGAAAGCACTTCTGCATCAAGCTGAAATGATGTGAAGCGCGCCCTGTTCCGCGCAAAAATGCCGCCGGACGGGGCGCGCGCGAGATGCGCCTGTCCGGCAAGCCGGGCAAGCAATGCGTGACGGGGCGGTGCGTGAAAGGTGAAGCGTGATGGGGCGGCCGCGGGCCAGGCGCCCGGGCGTGCGGGCCGGCCCGTTTCATCAGTCGTCTGGAATGTCGGGGTGATGGTACCGCCTGCCCGGCTCGAACGGGCGACCCCCAGATCCACAATCTGGTGCTCTAACCAACTGAGCTAAGGCGGCACTGCGGGGGGATTTAGCCCTCTGTCCCGGCTATTGCAAGATGGTTTTGTGCGACTTTGCCGGCGCCCCTCGCCTTTGCTTGTCTAAGCCCGCCGATGGCGCTAGCGAGGGGGACAACGCCAGCGAAGGGGGCCAGCGACATGGGGATCAACAAGGAAAGCGACGTGGCAGCCAATCTGCAGATCGGGCCGACCAGCATGGGGATGGTCAGGATCTATGTCGAAGGCGACGGCGTCGATCTGCCACTGGATTTCGACCCCGACGAGGCGATCGAGATTGCCGAGGAACTGATGGCCGCCGCCGAGGCCGCCCGCGAGATGGGCGAGGCGAAGGGCGGCCGCGGCGTCAAGCCCAAGGGGCCGAAGCGCTGACCCCCGGATCGCGCATCGCCTGAAGCCGCAGCGCCGCGTGGCGCGCGAACGTCCGCGTCATCACCTTGCGCCGCGCCGGTGCAAGCGGCGTTTCCGGTGACATGCGGACGATTTCGGCATCATGGCGATCGGCCAGGATCAGCCCGGTCGCGGGCGGCAGCAGATCGACCGGGAAATCGCCGCCCACCGCCCAGAAGAACCGGTCGGACCATTCCAGATAGCCCTGCCACTTGCGGTCGGCCTGGAAATCGGCGCGGCCCGACTTGCATTCGATGATCCAGATTTCCCCCTTCGGACCCAGCCCCATCACATCGACCCTGAGCCCCGGCGCAGGCACCAGTTCCTCGACGGTCACGAAATCAAGCGACCGCAGGTGGCGACAGACGCCGCGCGCGATATGCTGACCGGCTGTCGGTTCTGCCATCGGCTTGGTCAGGGGAAGAGACGGGGGGTCATGCGTCAACCATGAACAATAAGGGAACGGCGTTCAAGCCCGGATCTTGCGCGGCCCAGGTTTCCCGATCCTGCTGCTCCCCGGGCCCTGCCCCCCGATGCAATCGGTTTCCTGCCCGTGTCCTTCCGTCCGTGTCCTTCGGCCCTTGTCCTTCCGCAGGTGGCGACCTATCTTGTCGCCTGGTGGTTACTGCTCTTCTCGTGTCGGGCCTTTTTCCAGTGGCCGATAATCTTTTCCGAGGGGGCTGGCTCTGACAGGATCCTGGTCCTGCTACCCGGCACCCACCTGGTTGAACCAGGCTCTCGGGAAAAACACGCCTGCACGGTCGCTATGGTTTCCACCACTTTGCCCCTCTCAACTCCTGTGACCCGAGCCGTTCACGTGAATGGCGTCCCGGCCGGGGCCGGCGCTCAGGGCTTCGTTTCCGTCCCCGATGAAACGCGGACCAGACCGGGCGTCTGCGTCACGATCGGCTTCACCGGCGCGCGCGGCCCGCGTGGCCTGCCATCGCCGGAATCAGCCATGCGCATTACCGCAATGGCGAACTGGACCCCGGAAAACACGATGCCATTGAAGACCACCAGCATGACAAGCGCCACCCAGCCCATCGGCGAGGCGAGGATCAGGTGACGCAAACCGGCGACATCAAGCGCCAGAAGCGCGCCGACGAAGGCGATGGCCAGCAGGAAACCGAAAATGATGTTGCGTATATAGAGGGAAACAAGGGCGGGCATCGCAATTCCTCCTTCGTCACGACATGACAAGCGGCGGGCAGCGGGAAATGTTCCCGGATCACGCCTCTTGCCGGCGCCCCGTCCCGGAACCACAGCGGATCCGGGAAAGGGCGTCGAACTTCAGAATGCCTCGGGCCGGGCTTCGCGCGCCATATGGTCAAGGACCGCATTGACGAATCGCGCTTCCTTGCCGTCGGGAAAGAAGGCCTTGGCCACGTCGACATATTCGTTGATGGCGACCTTCGGCGGCGTGTCGGAAAGGAACTCGGCCCCTGCGGCGCGAAACAGCGCGCGCAAAACCGGGTCAATTCGCGCGATCGGCCATTTGGCGACCAGCGCCCGGTCGGTCATCTGGTCGATGCGGGCCTGCCACATCACGGCGTCTTCCAGCACCTTGCGAAACAGGTCCGGGTCGCCCTCGGCCATCTCGTCATCGTCGTAGACCGCGCCAAAACGGTGCGTCTCGAATTCGCGGCGCACCTTGTCGACCGTCTGCCCGGCCGCTTCCATCTGGAAAAGCGCCTGCACCGCATAAAGCCGCGCGGCTGATTTCATCTGCCGCCTGTCGGCCTGCGTGGCCTTGCGCGGGGTGTCGTCACCGGTCATGCGCGCACCGCCCCGTCGGCGTCGCCGGCGACCCGGAACTCCTCGCCCGGACGGAAGCCGATTTCGCGCGACCGCGTCGACCATTTCCGCGCCAGTGCGACCAGATGAAGCGCCGCCGCCGCCGCGCCGCCGCCCTTGTCCTGCCCTTCGGGATCGGCGCGAACCTCGGCCTGCGCGCGGTTCTCCACCGTCAGGATACCATTGCCGATGCAGATGCCCTGAAGCCCCAGCAGCGTCAGCCCGCGCGAACTGTCATTGCAGACCGTATCATAATGCGTCGTCTCGCCCCGGATGACGCAGCCAAGCGCCACGAAGCCATCGTAATCAGCCATCCGCGCCGCCATGCCGATGGCTGTCGGCACCTCAAGCGCGCCGGGCACCTCGACCAGATCGAGACTTGCCCCGGCTTTGGCCACCACTGCCCGAACGCCGGCGATCATGTTGTCGGCGATGTCGCGGTAATAGGGCGCCACCACGATCAACAGTTTCACGGGCTGCTCGAAACTCGGCAGCGGCAGGGCGTAATGGGTTTCGACCGTGGCCATGACTTACTCCGTGAAAGCGCGGGTGCCGGCGATCGACAGGCCATAGGCCTCAAGCCCGACAAAGCGGGGCCGGGGAGAATTGGTGACCAGCGTGATCTGCGTCAGGCCCAGGGCCGACAGGATCTGTGCGCCCAGCCCGTAATGGCGAAGCGTCTGCGGCGAATGTTCACCCGGCTCGACCATCTTCATCGTGGTGTCGCGCAAAAGGACGATCACGCCCCGCCCTTCCGATGCGATCAGCCGCATTGCGCCAGGCAGGCTGCCGACGCTGCCGATGCCCAGCACGTCTTCCAGCGGGTTCAGCGCATGGACCCGGACCAGCACCGGCTCAGTCGTCGTCAGGTCGCCCTTGGTCAGCACCACATGGTCGTCGCCATGCGTGTCGTCGGAAAAGACCCGCATCAACCAGTCGCCGCCATGCACCGAAGTGACCGGCTTGACCGCCTTTTCGTTGATCAGGTTGTCATAGCGGCGGCGATAGGCGATCAGGTCGGAAATCGTGCCGATCTTCAACCCGTGTTTCTGCGCGAAGGTCACAAGATCGGGCAGGCGGGCCATCGTGCCGTCGTCGTTCATGATCTCGCAGATCACGCCCGAGGGGTTCAGCCCCGCCAGCCGGCTGATATCCACCGCCGCCTCGGTATGGCCTGCCCGCACCAGCACGCCACCCTCGCGGGCGCGCAGCGGGAACACGTGACCCGGCGTTGCCAGATCGGCGCCGGTCTTCATCGGGTCGATGGCCACCGCCACGGTGCGGGCGCGGTCGTGCGCCGAGATGCCCGTGGTCACGCCCTCGCGCGCCTCGATCGAGATGGTGAAGGCGGTTTCGTGCCGCGAGGCGTTCTTGTTCGCCATCAGGGGCAGGTTCAGCGCGTCGATCCGTTCCCCGGGCAGCGTCAGGCAGATCAGGCCGCGGCCATGGGTCGCCATGAAGTTCACCGCCGAAGGCGTGCACATCTGCGCCGGGATCACAAGATCGCCCTCGTTTTCCCGATCCTCGTGGTCGATCAGGATGAACATCCGGCCGTTGCGGGCCTCTTCGATGATTTCTTCCGTCGAAGAAATCGCATCGCTGTAGTCGGTGGTCATCGCAGTTCCCGTGGCATCCCCGTTGCGTATCGCCTTCGGGATAGCGCATGGCCAGAGCCTTGGCCAGTGCCCGCGACCCGCAGGCCTGCGCGGAAATGCGGCAACAGGTCTGCGCGCCTGCGCTCAGGCGCCGCCCCATTCCCTCAGCCGCGCGACATAGCGGGCCAGGGTGTCGATCTCGATGTTGACACTCTCGCCCACCTGCGCCTGCCCCCAGGTGGTGACAGCTTTGGTGTGCGGGATGATATTGACGCCGAAAGTGGTCCCTTCGACCTCGTTCACGGTCAGCGAGGTTCCGTTCAGCGCGACCGAACCTTTCGGCGCGATGAAGCCCGCAAGCGCCTCGGGCGCACGGAAGCTGAAACGCGTGCTGCTGCCTTCGTCCTGCATCGCCACGATCTGTGCCACGCCATCGACATGGCCCGACACGATATGCCCGCCCAGTTCGTCCCCGACCTTCAATGCGCGCTCCAGATTGAGAAGCTTGCCCGTCACCCATCCGCCTCTGTCCGGGTCGAGCCCGACATTGGTGCGCGCCACACTTTCCGCCGAAATCTGGACATCAAACCAGTTCCGCAAGGGGTCGGCGCCTGTCCCGGTGCCGCGGGCGATGACCGTCAGGCAAATCCCGTTGCAGGCGATCGAGGCGCCGATGTCGATTCCCGCCGGCTCGTATCGGGTGCCGATCCGCGCCCAAAGGTCACCGCGCTGTTCCAGCGCAAGGATTTCTCCGCTGTCGGTGATGATGCCGGTGAACATGACGCCTCTCCCGTGCCGTCTTTGGCGATTTCTCCCGCAAGGCGTAGTCTCTCTGCCCCGGCATCGCAAGGGCGGGCGCCTGCGCCGCCCCCACCGCAAAAGGAAAGTGACTTTTCGCGCCGATCATGGTGAAGCGGGCAGATAACGGGAACATGCGCGCGGCGCGGGGAAGGCATGAAAGCAGGGGGACGGGTCTTTCTGATGCTGCAGGGCCCGCACGGGCCATTCTTCGGCCAGTTGGCCGACCGGCTGCGCGGACTGGGCGCGACCGTCTGGCGCGCTGGCTTCAATGCTGGTGACAAGGCGTGCTGGGGCTGGCGGCGCCCCGGTTATCTGCCGGTGCATGCCGGCGCCGATGACTGGCCGGGCCTGTGCGGCCGCATGATGGCGGACCTCGGTGTAACCGATCTTGTTCTCTACGGCACCACCCGGCCGATCCATGCCGCCGCCATCGCCCTTGCGCGATCGCGCGGAATCACGGTCCACGTCTTCGAGGAAGGCTACCTGCGCCCCTATTGGGCCACCTGCGAACGCGATGGATCGAACGGCGGATCGGCCCTGATGGACATCACGATCGAGGATATGGCCGCAAGGCTCGGCCGCCCCGGATCGGCCCGCCCCCCCGCGCCCGCGCATTGGGGCGACATGCGCGCCCATGTGTTCCATGGCGCGCGCTATCATTTTCACCTGATGATAGGTCGGCGGCGCTACCCGGCCTACCAGCCCCACCGCGCGATCGGCGTAGGCCAGGAATTCCGCCTGTATCTGCGCCGGCTGCTGCTCATGCCACTCCACCACCTGCAGCGCGCGCGGGCCAACCGGCGGATCCGCGGGGGCGGTTTTCCCTACCACCTGATTCTCCTGCAACTGGAACATGACGCAAGCTTCACGGCATGGTCCGGCTACGACTCGATGACCGGGTTCATCACCGAATGCCTGACGGGCTTCGCCGCTGGGGCCGATGCCTCGATGCATCTGGTCTTCAAGGCCCACCCGCTGGAGGACGGCCGCGCGGCCATTGCGGCCACGATCCGCGATGTTGCGGAAAGGCTCGGGTTGTCGGCCCGCGTCCATTACCTGCGCGGCGGAAAACTGGCGCGGCTTCTGGACGGGGCCTCGGGCGTTGCCACTGTCAATTCGACGGCCGGCCAGCAGGCGCTCTGGCGCGGGATTCCGCTCAAGGCGATGGGCCGGGCAGTCTACGACAAGCCGGGGCTGGTCTCGCCGCAACCGCTTGGCGCATTTTTCGCCGCGCCCCGGCCGCCCGACCCGGCGCGCTATGCCACCTACCGCGCCTTCCTGCTCCAAACCTCGCAATTGCCGGGGGGATTTTATGGCCGGCGCAATCGCGCGGCGCTTCTGCGGCACTGTATTCCCGCCCTGCTTTCGCCCCTGGGCCCCTATGCAAACGCCGGCCAACCCGAGCGACATGGGCGCAACAGTCGGGAACTGGCCGAACCGATGGGTGGATTTGACCGGGGATTGCTGTAGTCTGCACCGAAAAAACCGAGGCAGTGTATAAAAATCAGGAGTCCTTCGCGTGGGATCTTCGTCGAAACTGCGGCTTGGCGCGATCGCCGTGCTGGCGCTCGTCTTGGGCGTCTCTGCCTGTGGCCTGCCGCGTCCCGGCCCCAACAAGCGCGAGATCATGCAAAGCGCGGCGGATGCCAAAGGCGATTCCATCGTGATCAACGTCAATGCCCATGTCGCCAAGGTAACGTCCGAAATCCCCAGCCTCGGGTTTCCCGCGAGCTTCGAGTCGGCCGGGATGGTCGGATCCGACGACATCCGCCCCGGCGACACGCTGGCGCTGACAATCTGGGAAAACGTCGATGACGGCCTGCTCACGCAGACCGGGACCAATGCTACCGCGCTGACGCAGGTGCAGGTCGATGGCCAGGGTTACATCTTCGTGCCCTATGCCGGCCGCCTGAAGGCCGCCGGCAACACGCCCGAAGGCCTGCGCAACATCATCACCGCCAAGCTGGCGCCGCAAACGCCCGATCCCCAGGTATCGGTGGCACGTGTCGCAGGCGACGGGGCAACGGTATCGGTGCTGGGCGGCGTGGGCGCCCCCGGCGTCTATCCGATCGACCGGCCAACGCGGAAGCTTTCGGCGATGATCTCGAAAGCCGGCGGCGCAACCATTCCAACGGAAATCGCGCAGATCAAGGTGACGCGCGGCGGAAAGTCCGGCAAGATCTGGCTCACCGACCTTTATGCCAACCCAGGGAAGGACATCGCCCTTCGGGGTGGCGACGTGGTGCTGGTCGAACAGGACACGCGCGCCTTCACGGCGATGGGCGCCATGGGCCACCAGAACCGCGTGAATTTCGAGACCCAGAGCCTTTCGGCCGTGGAAGCGCTGGCTCAGGTCGGCGGGTTGCAGACCGGGTTTGCCGATCCCAAGGGCGTCTTCGTCCTGCGCAACGAACGCCCCGAGGTGATCCGCACGCTTCTGGGCCGCAGCGTGCCCGAGGATCAGCGCGTGGTTTACGTGCTGGACCTGACCGCCCCGAGCGGCATCTTCAACGCACGCGACTTCATCATCCGCGATGGCGATACCGTCTACGTGACCGAAGCGCCCTATGTGCAATGGCAAAAGACGCTCAGCGTCCTGACCGGGGCAGCGAATTCGGCCACCGCCGTCGACCGCGCGACCACCGGCAATTGAGCCCGCAGCCATCCGCCCTGCCGGCCCCGCCCACCGGCCAATCAGGGCGCCAGCCGCTCTACGTCTATTCGGGCGGCTTCCTGACCGAAGTTGGCGTGCGCCGCATCCTGACGCTTGCGGGATATGACCTGCGCCTCGGCCTGCCCGGCCAAGGTGATACGGTCGCGGTCTGGGGGCACAGCCCGACCGCCGCGCGGGGCGAAGCCGTATCGGCCCTGCGCGATGCAAGGATAGTGCGGATCGAGGATGCTTTCCTGCGGTCTATCCATCCGGGCCGCGCCGAGACACCAGCCGGGCTGCTGATCGACCCTGTGGGGGTGCATTACGATCCGTCCGGGCCATCGCGGATCGAGCAGATCCTCGCGGGTGAGCCGCTTGACGATACTGCGATCTTGCAACGTGCACACTGGGGAATAGCCCGGTGGAACCGGCTTAAATTATCGAAATACAACAATTCCAGTGAATCGGCCCACCTTCCCGCCCCCGGCTATGTCCTGATCATCGACCAGAAACCCGGCGATGCCGCGATCCGCCATGGCGGGGCAGGCGCCGCGACCTTCCGCGAGATGCTCAACGCCGCAGTCGATGACTTCCCCCATGCCCGGATCGTCATAAAGCTGCATCCGGCGGCCGACGGCAGGCATCACTTCCGCGAAATGGATTTCGGACCGCGGGTTACGTTTCTTGATGCGCCGATATCGCCGGCGGCGCTGCTGGAAGGCGCCAGCGCGGTCTACACGGTTTCATCGCAGATGGGGTTCGAGGCGATCCTTGCCGGCCACCGCCCCAGGGTTTTCGGTCGCCCCTTCTATGCGGGCTGGGGTCTGAGCGAGGACAACCAGCCGATCCCGCGCCGCGGACGCAAGCTCAGCCGCGCGCAGCTGTTTGCGGCGGCGATGATCCTTGCGCCTACATGGTATGACCCCTGCCGCGACCGGCTTTGCAGCTATGAAGATGCGGTCGATCTGATGGAAGCCCGGTTGCGCGTCTGGCGCGAAGACAGCGCGGGCCATGTCGCCATCGGCATGAAACGCTGGAAGCGGCGCGTGCTGTGCGATTTCTTCGGCCAAAGCTGGCCCCTGAAGTTTGCCGCGACCCCCGGGCGCGCAATCACCCTGTCGCGCGAGACCGGGCGCGGCCTGCTGGTCTGGGGGAGTGTCGATCCGGCCCCGGAGGGCCTGCCCTTGCGCCGTGTCGAAGACGGGTTTCTTCGCTCAAGGGGGCTTGGCGCACGATTGGTGCCGCCGCTTTCACTGATCGCCGATGATCTGGGGATGCATTACGATCCCGCCCGGGAAAGCCGGCTTGAACGCCTGATCGCCGCGCCCTGCCCTCCTGATTCGCTGCTGCGTGCCGAACGACTTGTCGGGCGGCTGATTGCGGCGGGACTTTCCAAATACAACACGGGCAACGAAATGACCGAGCCGCTTCGGCCCGGTCACCGGATCCTCGTTCCCGGTCAGGTCGAGAATGATGCATCGGTGCTTCTGGGCTGCGGATCGATCCGGACAAATCTTGCGCTTCTGGAGGCGTGCCGCGCGGCCAACCCCGATGCGGTGCTGGTCTACAAGCCACACCCCGATGTCGAGGCAGGCCTGCGCCCCGGTCGGCTGACTGAAAGCCAGGTCATGGCCCATGCCGACCATCTGGCCCTCGAGGCGGATCCGGCGACGCTCATCGCTCAGGTGGATGAGGTCTGGACGCTGACCTCGCTCCTTGGCTTCGAGGCCCTCCTGCGCGGAAAGAAGGTCACCTGCCTCGGGCAGCCCTTCTATGCGGGATGGGGCCTCACGCGCGACCTGATGCCGCCGATTGCACGACGCAGCGCCCGGCCAACCCTGGCGCAGCTGGTCCATGCAGCCCTGATCGGCTATCCAAGATATCTGGATCCTGTCAGTGGGTTACCATGCCCTGTTGAAGTTGTGATTGAACGTCTGGCCCAAGGCAACGTCCCGCCTCAGCGCCCGATGCTGCGCCTGTTGTCGCTCTTGCAGCTTGCCCGCAGACGGCGGCATTAACGGCGCAGCCAGCGCGAGAACAGATCGTCGCCCAGCCAGTCCTGCGCGATCATCCGGAAGGCGGGCCGCCCCTGCGGCATCCGGCGTATACCCAGCGGCCCGATGGCCGCCAGCGCGTCGCCCCCAAGGATCCGGCCTGCGGAATAGATCCAGATCTCATCGACAAGCTCGGCATTTACCAGCGCCGCCGCCAGCCGCGCGCCGCCTTCGCACATCACCCGTGTAAGGCCCGCCTCTGCCAGCGCCGCAAGCACTGCATGGATGTCCAGCCCAAGGTCGCCCATGGGAACCGGGATCAGCCTTGCCCCCGACGCCTGCCATGCTGTCCGGCGGCAGGCAGGCGCATCAGGCCCGTGACAAAGCCACACCGGCACTTCGCCCGCAGTGCGCCCAAGGCGGTTGCCCGGATCCAGCGACAGGCGGCTGTCCAGCACGACCCGGAGCGGCTGGTGCCGCGCGCCCATGTCGCGTGCCGTCAGCTCCGGATCGTCCGCCCTTGCGGTTCCGGCGCCGATCATCACGGCGTCGCTTTGCATCCGCAGGGCATGGACGTGGCGGCGCGCTTCAGGCCCGGTGATCCAGCGGCTTTCGCCCGTGACGGTGGCGATGCGGCCATCAAGCGTGGTGGCCAACTTCAGGGTCAGGTATGGACGCCCCCGCGTCACGCGCGACAAGAATCCCGCATTCACCTGCCCGGCCTCGGCGGCCATGATGCCTTCGGTCAGTGCGATCCCTGCCGCGCGCAGGCGGTCATGCCCGCCCCCGGCGACGCGCGGATCGGGATCGGTGAGCGCTGTGACAACCCGCGCCACGCCCGCCGCGATCAGTGCATCCGTGCAGGGCGGGGTCTTGCCATGATGCGCGCAGGGTTCAAGCGTCACATAGGCCGTGGCGCCGCGGGCGTGCGCTCCGGCCTGCGCCAGTGCCACGCTTTCTGCATGCGGCCGCCCGCCGGGTTGCGTCCATCCTCGCCCGACGATGCGCCCGTCACGCACGATCACGCAGCCGACCGCCGGATTTGGCCAGACATTGCCCAGACCCCGCGCAGCCAACCCCAGCGCCAGTGCCATGAAGCGCCGGTCGTCCGCGCCAGAGGCCGCGCCGCTCACTCGTCCGCAGCCGGAGTCGGGCGCAGTTCCGAAACGAACTTGTCGAAGTCATCCGCCGCCTGGAAGTTCTTGTAGACGCTGGCGAACCGCACATAAGCCACGGTGTCGATCCGGGCGAGCGTTTCCATGACAATTTCCCCGATCACCTTCGAGGGAATGTCGGTGTCGCCCAGTGACTCCAGCCGCCGCACAATGCCGGAAATCATCTGGTCAATGCGCTCGGGCTCGATCGGGCGCTTCTGCATGGCGATACGGATCGAACGCTCAAGCTTGCTGCGGTCGAAATCCTCGCGCTTGCCGCTGGACTTGATGACGACAAGATCGCGCAATTGCACCCGCTCATAGGTGGTGAAACGTCCTCCGCAAGCGGGACAGAAACGCCGCCTGCGGATCGAGACGTGATCCTCGGCAGGGCGGGAATCCTTCACCTGTGTATCGACATTCCCGCAAAACGGACAACGCATTGGCCTCTCCTCGGTCCCCGGCTGGTTTTATCCACAGCGACTATAGGGCCACCACTTTCTCTTGGGTAGGGCACTGCATGCCTGCGCAAAATGCAAGCGGCCAGATGTGGCACTGCGGACTCAGATCGGGAAGACCGGCTGTCAGATGCCCTTCAGCCGGTGCCAGGCCATCCGCAGATTCTGATAGGCCAGATTGCGGCGCGGGAAGTCTGGCTTGCGGGCGCTGCGGTCAAAAACGCTGAGCTGGACGGTCTTCGAACGTTCAAGGCAGGTGATCAGGTCATACTGCAACGCCAGCTTGTGCGCGAGGTAAGGAAAGGAAAGCTGGTCGCGGCGACTGTAGCGCAACACATGTTCCATCCACCGGTCGCCGAAATGCGCCACCTTAGGGTCATGGTGGCGCCTGACGATGAAATGTCCTTCGATCAGCCCGGCGTTTTCGGGAAGGTTCTCGTTGCGGTAGGCATCCAGCCGGTGGCGGACGACCCTGTGATCGTCCAGCCCGTTTTCCCAGACCGCCTGTCCTTCCTGATAGACGCAGTTCCGGCGGAAATGCGCAAAAGCGTGAAAGCCAGCCGCAGAATGCGCCGTCAAGGTTTCGATGATCTGCGCCGGCGGCATCAGCAGGCGCGATTTGTTATCGAGCCAGATCGACCACTCGGCATCGGGGAAATACGCATGTGGCCGAAGCTTCGCGCGGCGTGAGGCCCGCGCCGGATCAAGCCCGTCCAGCGGATCATGCATGATTTCCACACCGGGAACCCTCAGGTCGGGGTTGTCGGTGAAGATCACGCGCCGAAACCCGTCGGATGGCCCGAAGACATCCGGGTTCAGCGGCTCCTTGGCGCCATACAGGGCTGAATACAGAACAAGCGACATATCTGGAAAATAGACCCTGTAACAGACTTCGCAACTGCTGCGATCGGCAGATACCGGGATAGCAGCCTATCCCGCAACCAAAGTGATTTTACGCTGGAACTGTTTCCTGCTCCGTTTCAGTCCCTTGTGCTGGACACCGCTGGACCAGCTTTCGTCACGGCCTTGCAGCGCGTCTGGCCGGAGCAGATTCTGCCCCATGCGGGCTGCCCTGCCACTGCCACGGCAAGCGCCGGACTGCTCCGGCGCCCACCAGATCACTGGTCGAGGAACGAGCGCAACTTGCGCGACCGGCTCGGGTGCTTGAGCTTGCGCAGCGCCTTGGCCTCGATCTGGCGGATGCGTTCGCGAGTCACGCTGAACTGCTGGCCCACTTCTTCCAGCGTGTGGTCGGTGTTCATGCCGATGCCAAAGCGCATCCGCAGAACCCGCTCCTCGCGCGGGGTCAGGCTGGCCAGAACCCGCGTCGTGGTTTCCTTCAGGTTCTCCTGGATCGCGCTGTCCAAGGGCAGGATCGCGTTGGTGTCCTGGATGAAATCGCCCAGTTGGCTGTCTTCCTCGTCCCCGATCGGGGTTTCGAGGCTGATCGGTTCCTTGGCGATCTTCATCACCTTGCGAACCTTTTCCAAAGGCATCTGCAGCTTCTCGGCCAGCTCTTCCGGCGTCGGTTCGCGGCCGATCTCGTGCAGCATCTGCCGCCCGGTGCGGACCAGCTTGTTGATCGTCTCGATCATGTGGACCGGAATGCGGATCGTGCGGGCCTGATCGGCGATCGAACGGGTAATGGCCTGGCGGATCCACCATGTTGCATAAGTGGAAAACTTGTAGCCGCGGCGGTATTCGAACTTGTCGACCGCCTTCATCAGGCCGATGTTGCCTTCCTGAATGAGATCAAGGAATTGCAGCCCGCGGTTCGTGTATTTCTTGGCAATAGAGATCACAAGCCGAAGGTTCGCTTCCACCATTTCCTTCTTGGCCTGCCGCGCCTCTTTCTCGCCCTTCTGGACCTGGTTCACGATCCGGCGGAATTCGGAAATGTCCACACCGACATACTGTCCGACCTGGGCCATTTCGGCACGAAGCCCTTCGACCTTTTCGCGCGACTTCTCGATCAGCGCCTGCCAGCCGCGACCCGCCTTTGCGGCCATGCGGTCCAGCCACTGGGGGTCAAGCTCATAGCCGCGGTATTCGTCGATGAATTCGCGCCGGTTGATGCGGGCGGCATCGGCAAGCTTCACCATGTTCGAATCGATCGACATGATCTTGCGGTTGATGCCGTAAAGCTGGTCGATCAAGGCCTCGATCCGGTTGTTGTGCAGGTGAAGCTCGTTCACCAGCAGCACGATTTCCGAACGCAGCTTCTGATAGGCGGCCTCATCCGCCTTCGAGAAACTGCCGTCCTCATTCAGCGTGGCCGACATGCGCAAGTCCTGCATTTCGGCAAGGCTCGTATAATCGCGCGCTATGATCTCAAGCGTTTCCAGAACCTTGGGCTTCAGCGCGGCTTCCATCGCCGCCAGCGACATGGCCGAGGCTTCCTCGTCCTCGTCCTCGTCCTCTGCCCGGACCAGCGGGTTTCCGTCCGCGTCCAGTTCGGGCTCGTCAACAGCGGCGCGGCGCGGCGCGGCACCCACGTCAAGCCCCTCGACCACGGGCGCATCCAACTCGTCGTCACCATCGAGCGAGCGGCCGAATGTCGCTTCAAGGTCGATCACGTCGCGCAGGAGGATGTCTTCCTGCAGCAGTTCGTCGCGCCAGATGGTGATGGCCTGGAAGGTCAGCGGGCTTTCGCACAGGCCCGCGATCATCGTGTTGCGCCCGGCCTCGATACGCTTGGCGATGGCGATTTCGCCTTCGCGCGACAACAGCTCCACCGTGCCCATTTCGCGCAGATACATCCGCACCGGATCATCGGTCCGGTCAAGCGTTTCAGCCTGCGTGGTCGAAACCGCGATCTCGCGCGAGGTCGAGGCCTCGACGATCTCGCCGCCCTCGGCTTCCTCGCCCTCCTCGCCTTCGATGACGTTGATCCCCATTTCCGAGAGCATGGACATCACGTCCTCGATCTGCTCGGATGAGGCGTGTTCGGGCGGAAGTGCCGCATTCAGCTGGTCATAGGTGATGTAGCCACGTTCGCGCGCCTCGGCGATCATGCGCTTCACCGCAGCCTGGCTCATGTCCAGCGTGTGCTCGTTTTCCTGATCTTCCGGCTTGACGTCGTCGGTGTCCTTGGCGGCCATGGGGGCTCCTTCAGGTCGGGCGGGCGTTCGGCCCGGAAGTGGCGGTGCGATTCGAATCAGATATCCGAATCGTCATCCGGTGGTTCTAGCGAATCATCGGGTCGAATCACAGGGTCGGCGGGGTGGCCCGCTTCCGGCTTGCGTGCCGGACCGCGCCGCTTCACCCATACTTCGGAATCGATCAGCTGTTGCAGTTGCGCTGACAGGGCCGCGCGGTCGTCACCGGCTTCATTCATCTCATCAAGGTTGAGCTTGATGGCGCGGTTCCTGGCATCGGCGGCCTTCATCAGACGCCAGGTCAGCCCTTCGTCAACCAGCCCTTCCATGTCCCCTTCAGCTTCCTCGATCTCACGCCTGAGCGAGCGTTCGCTGTTCAGCTTGGCCAGTTGCTCGGCAAGGGTCTCGATGGCCAAGGCGTCATTGTCCGGTTGCTTGATTGCGGGGAGAACCGCGATATGGGCGCTGGACATCAACTTTTCAATCGCCGGCAGACCGACGGTCGTGGATACGCGGGCGCGCAGGGTTTCGGCGTTCTCGGTCCCGTGGCATTCAAGGAGCGCGTGAAGCAAGGCCTGATGCGCCGTCTCGTTCATTTCGAGCCGGTCCAGGCTGCCCTCGAAGGGCGCGATGACCTGCGGATGGCTGAGGCAGACCGCAAGAATGGCCTGTTCGCGCATTTCCTCGATCACCCGTTCGGCCGACACCCGCGCCAAAAGCGTAGCCTTGGTTTCGCTTCGCACGGCCGGTCCGGTCGCCTGCCCCCATGGCAGGCCGCGGCGACCGCCCTGTCCCCGCGGGCCACCGGAAGGGCCGGGCGAGGCACCATATCCAGGCTGGAAGGATCGCGCTCCGGACGCACCCCGCTGGCGGAAGATTTCCTGCTCGAAGTCCCGGAAGGCCTCGATGTAATAACGCCGGATGTCCGGATCCCTGATCCGCGCGACCGAGGCGCGCAGCGATTTTCGCAGCGCTGCCTTCCGTTCCGGGCTGTCGAAATCCTTCCCTTCGGTTTCGCGCTGCCACAAGAGCCGCACCATCGGCTGCGCGTCATCCAGCACCTTCTGCATGGCCGCCGCACCGCCCGCGCCGATCAGGTCGTCGGGATCCTGCCCCGGGGGCAGCGTGGCGAACCGGACCCCCTGCCCCGCTTCCAGCAAGGGCAGCGCCAGGTCGATCACCCGAAGGGCTGCGCGCTGGCCCGCGGCATCGCCGTCAAGCGCAATGACCGGCTCCGGGTGGATGCGCCAGAGCATCCGAAGCTGGTCTTCGGTGATCGCGGTTCCAAGCGGCGCCACCGCGCCGGTGAAACCCGCTTCGCAGAGCGCGATCACATCCATGTAGCCTTCCGCAACGATCAGGGCCTTGCCCTTTCCGGCTGCTTCGCGCGCGGGAGCATGGTTGAAAAGGTTGCGGCCTTTGTCGAACAGCTCGGTTTCCGGTCCGTTCAGGTATTTCGCGCGGGCATTGGGATCGAGGCTGCGCCCGCCGAGGCTGATCACCCGTCCGCGCGCGTCGCGGATCGGAAAGATGATCCGGCCGTGGAAGCGGTCATAAAGGCGGCCCGAGTCGGATCGGGCCACGACGCCCGAGGCCACCATCAGATCGGGCTGGATGCCCTTGGCCGACAGTGCCGTGACCACGGCCTGCGCGTTTTCAGGCGACCAGCCGATGTCCCAGCGGTCCCAGGCCGCGTCGTCAAGGCGGCGCTTCCGGGCAAGATAGGCGCGGGCATCCGCCCCGGCAGCGGTCTTGAGATGAAGCCTGTAGAACTTCACCGCCTCTTCCATGACCTGCTGCAACAAGGTTCTGCGGTCGGCGCGTTCGGCGGCGGCCGGATCGCGGGCCGGCATCGGCAGTCCGGCTTCGCGGGCGAGGATCTCGACCGCCTCCATGAAGCCGACGTTTTCGGTTTCACGCACGAAGGACACCGCATCGCCCTTGGCGTGGCAGCCGAAGCAGTAATAGTAGCCCTTGCGGTCGTCGACGTGGAAGCTTGCGGATTTTTCCTGATGGAAAGGACAGGGCGCCCAGAAATCGCCCTTGCCCGCGTTGGACTTGCGTCCGTCCCAGGCAACCTTGCGCGCCACCACCCGCGACAGCGAGGTGCGGTTCCTGAGTTCATCAAGAAAGCCGGGAGGGAGACTCATGGAACTGTATATAGGCCGGGCCGGCTCAGGCTGCAAAGCGTGAAGCGGGGGCGGATCAGGCGGGGGCGCTGCCCCCGCACCCCCGGGATATTTCGGCCAAGGCGAAAGGATGGGGGTCAGCCCGGCCTGCCGCACAGCCGTTCATGTTCCTGTAGTGCGAATCTGTCGGTCATGCCGGCGACGTAGTCGAGGACGATCCGCGCCAGCGCCGTATGATCGCCTGCGGCTGCCGCCACATCGGCCTGCCATTCCTCGGGCAGGAGCGCAGGCGTTTCGAGAAACCGCGGGAACAGATCGTTCACCACGGCCGTGACACGCTGCCGCTCGACGATCACGCTGGGGGCGCGATACATGTGGACGAAGAGGAAGGACCTGATTGCCTTGAGGTTCTGGAAAAGTGGCTTCGAGAACCGGATGATCGGACCATCCATGGCGCGGATTTCCCCGGCAGACTGGGGGTTCGAACCAGCGATCCGGTTCTGGGCCACGGAGATGACGTCTTCGACCATCAGTCCGAAGACCCTCCGCAGCGCTTCGTGCCGGCGCCGCATCGGATCAAGGCCGGGGTAGATCCGGTCGACTTCATCAAAGGCGGGGCCGGTGACGGGCAGCTCGCGCAGATCGGCTTCGGTGAAAAGGCCGGCGCGCAGCCCGTCGTGCAGGTCATGGTGGTTGTAGGCGACATCATCGGCGACGGCGGCCACCTGCGCCTCGGCGCCGGCATGGGTGTGGAGTTCCAGATCCCATTCCGCGTTCACCTCGGCCAGGGCATAGGGCAGTTCGCCCGTCACCGGGCCATTGTGCTTGGCGATGCCTTCCAGCGTTTCCCAGGTCAGGTTCAGCCCGTCGAAATCGGCGTAATGCCGTTCGAGCCGCGTCACGATCCGGAGAGCCTGGGCGTTGTGATCGAATCCGCCATAAGGCTCCATCAGCACGGCAAGCGCATCCTCGCCGGTATGGCCGAAGGGCGGGTGACCCAGGTCATGGGCCAGCGCAACGGCCTCGGCCAGGTCGGTATTGAGGCCAAGCGCGCCGGCGATGGTGCGGGCGACCTGCGCCACCTCGATCGTGTGGGTCAGGCGCGTGCGGTAGTAATCGCCTTCGTGCTCGACGAAGACCTGGGTCTTGTGCTTGAGCCGCCGGAAGGCGCTGGAATGGATGATCCGGTCGCGGTCGCGCTGGAAGGGCGAGCGGAAGGTGGACATCCGTTCAGGGTGCAGCCGCCCGCGCGAGGCATCGGGCTGACAGGCGAAGGGGGCAAGGATCATCGGGGCTTTCTTGTTGATCGCTATTCGTGTTCATATATCTGGAACAGTTCCATGAACATATGGCAAAGCCATGACCCCGACGCTGACCCTGCCCCCGAAAGTCACACCGCGCGCCTTCGCCCGGCTGGCCGAGATCAATTCCGCAAGTGGCTCCCCTCAGGCGTTGCGCATTGCCGTATCAGGCGGGGGCTGTTCGGGGTTTCAATACGATATACGGCTGGATGAACCTGCGAGCGACGATCTGGTGCTGGAGGGCGAGGGCCAGAAGGTGCTGGTCGATCCGGTGTCGCTGCCGTTTCTAGCCAATGCGACCATCGACTTTTCCGAGGAACTGATCGGCGCCCGTTTCGTCATCGAAAACCCCAATGCCAGCAGTTCCTGCGGCTGCGGCACCAGCTTTTCCATCTGATCCGACAGTGACCGGACATCCTCCTTGCGGATGTGCCCAGAGGCCTCATGTTTCTTGAAATCGCGCTGGTGATCGTCCTGACCCTGACCAACGGGTTTCTGGCCATGTCGGAACTGGCGATCGTATCGGCGCGGGCCACGCGGTTGAAGGTGCTGGCTGAAAAGGGATCACGCGGCGCCCGAATGGCGCTCACGTTGCAGGAAAATCCCGGTCGGTTCCTGTCGGCCGTCCAGATTGGCATCACGCTGGTCGGTATCCTTGCGGGCGCGGTTTCGGGGGCGACGCTTGGCGCACGGCTGACGCTCTGGCTGCAGGCATCGGGCGTGCCGAACCACTTTGCCGGCACACTCGGGGTGGGTCTGGTGGTGGCGGCGATTACCTACCTGTCGCTGATTCTCGGCGAACTGGTGCCCAAGCAGATCGCCTTGAAGAAGGCCGAACAGGTGGCCATCCGCGTGGCCCCCATGATGGTGATCATTGCGCGCGTGACCACGCCGCTTGTCTGGCTGCTTGATGTCTCGGGGCGTGCGGTGCTGGTGCTTCTGCGCCAGTCGGGAGAATCCGACCGCGCGATCACCGATGAGGAGGTCAAGATGACCATTGCCGAGGCGAAATCGGCCGGTGTCATCGAACACGGCGAATCCGAGATGATTGCCGGCGTCATGCGAACGGCCGACCGAAGCGTGCGGGCGATAATGACCCCGCGACGGGATCTGGAAATCCTCGATCTGGCGCGCGGCCCGGCGGCGGCGCGGGCGCTGGCGCAAAAGACGCGCCATTCCCGCCTTCCGGTGCAGGATGGCGGGCCGGATGACATCGTCGGCGTGATCCCGGTGCGTGATATCCTGACTTATTCCGCCGCCAGCGGACCGCTGTCCGATCTGGTGCAACCCGCCCCGGCCGTCATGGATATTTCCAGCGCCATGGCACTGATCGAGCGGATGCGCCACGAAGTCGTCCACATGATGCTGGTCTTTGACGAACATGGCCATTTCGAGGGCATCGTCACGGCCATGGACCTTCTTGAGGCGATCACCGGCAGTCTGGCCGATGGATCGGGCGATGAACCGGCACTGAGCGAACGGGCGGACGGAAGCTGGTTCGTGGCGGGCTGGATGCCGGCCGACGAATTTGCCGACCGTCTTGGCCTGACCTTGCCCGAGGGCGGGGATTTCCAGACCGTCGCGGGATTTGCGCTGGACCGGTTCGGCCAGATTCCCGCGCCAGGCGACAGCTTCGTATACGATGGCTGGATCGTCGAGGTGGCCGACCTTGACGGCATGAGGATCGACCAGCTTCTGGTGCGGCGCGCAGACTGGGCGCCCTGACGCGAGGCGGACCCGACGCAGGCGGGCTTGCGCGACTCGCCCTGATGGAACCAGACTGCGCTTCGGGCGCTTTCAACATTGGTTCCAGATCAGGAGGGCAGGCATGATCACCAAATCGGCCAATGCGCATTGGCAAGGATCCCTCAAGGACGGCAAGGGCACGATCTCGTCGGATTCTGGGGCATTGAACGGCCATCCCTACAGTTTTGCCACCCGCTTCGAAGGCCAGCGCGGCACCAATCCCGAGGAACTGATCGGCGCGGCCCATGCCGCCTGCTTCTCGATGGCACTGTCGGGGGTGCTGGCCGATGCGGGGATCGTGCCGGAAAGCATCGACACCCGCTCCTCGATCACCGTCGGGAAGCAGGACAGTGGCTTCACCGTCACCCGCGCCCACCTGACCACCACCATCCGGGCGAAGGGCAGCCGGGACGCCATCCTTGCAGCCGCCGAAAAGGCCAAGGCGACCTGTCCGGTCTCGCGCCTGCTGAGGGCCGAAATTTCGCTGGAGGCAAGCGTCGAGGCAATCTGAAGGGCAAGGGGCCGGCGCCGGCGCTTAGGCGGCGGCCCCTTGCGCCTGCGGTGCAATCGGCGCAATCCTGCGGTCGGACAGGACCAAAGGGCGGCTCGATGAAGATCGCGACCTTCAACATCAATGGCATCAAGGCCCGGGCAGAAGCCCTGCCCGCCTGGCTCGACCAGGCCCAACCGGATGTCGTGGTCTTGCAGGAAATCAAGTCCGTGGACGATGCCTTCCCGCGCGAGCCGCTGGAACAGCGCGGCTATCACGTCGAATCCCACGGGCAGAAGGGCTTCAACGGCGTGGCGATCCTGTCGAAGCTGCCGCTGTCAGACATTCGCCGCGGCTTGCCCGGCGACGATGCCGATGAACAATCCCGCTGGATCGAGGCGACGGTGGAATGCCCCCGACCGATCCGGGTCTGCGGACTTTACCTGCCGAACGGCAACCCGGCGCCGGGGCCGAAGTTCGACTACAAGCTGGCCTGGATGGCGCGGCTGGAACGCCATGCGGCGGCTTTCCTGAACGGTGAGGTTCCGGTGGTGATGGCGGGCGATTACAACGTCATTCCCGATCCCATCGACGCCGCCCGGCCCGAAGCCTGGGTCACGGATGCGCTGTTCCTGCCCGAATCCCGCGCTGCGTTCCGGCGGATCGTCAACCTTGGCTACACGGACGCGATCCGCACCCGCAATTCCGGCGCAGGGATCTACACCTTCTGGGATTATCAGGCCGGCGCCTGGGAACGGAATAACGGCATCCGCATCGACCATCTGCTTCTATCGCCGCAGGCCGCCGACCGCCTGACCGGCACCGGCATCGACAAGGCGGTTCGGGGGCTGGAAAAGCCCTCGGACCATGTGCCGGTCTGGATCACCCTCGACTGAGCGTCAGGCCGCCCCGGTCAGGGCGCGGGCAAAATCCTCGGGGTCGAAGGGCGCAAGGTCGTCGATCTGTTCGCCCACGCCAATCGCATGGATCGGCAGGCCGAACTTGTCGGCCAAGGCCACAAGGACGCCACCCTTGGCCGTGCCGTCAAGCTTGGTCATGACCAGCCCCGAGACATCGGCGATCTTGCGGAAGATCTCGACCTGCAAAAGCGCGTTCTGGCCCGTGGTCGCATCCAGCACCAGAAGCGTGTTGTGCGGGGCAGAAGGATCCTTCTTGCGGATCACGCGGACGATCTTCGCCAGCTCCTCCATCAGGTCGGCGCGGTTCTGCAAGCGCCCGGCCGTGTCGATCATCAGAAGATCCGCACCATCGGCCTCGGCCTTCGTCATGGCGTCAAAGGCAAGGCTTGCCGGGTCGGAGCCTTCGGGGGCGGTCAGCACCGGCACCCCGGCGCGCTGGCCCCAGACCTGCAACTGTTCGACCGCAGCGGCGCGGAACGTGTCGCCCGCCGCGATCACCACCAATTTGCCCGCCGCGCGGAACTGGCTGGCCAGCTTGCCGATCGTCGTGGTCTTGCCCGATCCGTTGACGCCGACTACCAGCACGACCTGCGGTTTCTTCGCATAGATCGGCAAGGGGCGCGCCACCGGCTCCATGATCCGGGTGATTTCCTCGGACAGCGCCGCTTTGATCTCATCGACCGAAAGGCGCTTCCCCATCCGTCCGCGCGCAAGGTTCGCCGTCACCCGCAGCGCGGTGTCCACCCCCATGTCCGACCGGATCAGCAGTTCCTCGAGGCTTTCGAGCATCGCATCATCCAGCACGCGGCGCGGCGCTTCGGGCATCGGTGCGCGGCCCATAAGCCGGCCCAGAAGACCTGGGCGGGCCGCCTCCGCCGCGCCTTGTGCCGGGGGCGCCTCTGGCGCGGGCTCGGCCGGCGTGGCGGTGGGGGCTGTGGCAACCGGGGCTGTGGCAACCGGGGCTGTGGCAGGGGCGGCAGGCGTCGCCACGACGGCCGGCGCCTCGACGATCTCCTCAAGCCCCTCGCCCAGACGCGATGAGGACTTGAACAGCCGATCCTTGAGCTTGCCCAGCAGCGACATGCGTGGCCCCTTCCTGAAAACGGTCCATCCTCACCTAGTCAATTCATCGGCCTTCCGAAAGCCCCCCTGACCGCCCGTGACCAAGCGTGGCCAACCCGAAGGCGCCACAATCGGCCCCTGCCCTTTTCTTGCCGCTTTGCGCAGGTATCGTGGGGCCATGAAATTTCCCACACTTCGCCACCCTCTGGCACCCTTTGCCATCGCCACTCTTTCCCCGGTTCCGTTTCTGCTTCTGGGTGGGTTTCTTGGCGCGCCCTGGCTTGTTCCGGCGTTCCTGTGGCTGACGGTGGTCAAGCTTGCGGCCGACAAGCTGCTGCCGGACATGCCCCGGCTTTCGGCATGGCCCGGTCGCCAGCCGTCGCGGGCAGATCGACCGGCGCAGAATGCGGCGCCGGCCGACCCCACCCCCGCCCCCCTGACGGCAGCGCCCGTCGTCGCGCGGGATTACCACGCATCCGCAGAGGAACCGGAGGCCGGGCCGCTTGCCAGCCACGATGAAATCGACAGCACCATTGCAAGCCTCCTGCGCCATGAAGCGGCAATCACAAAGGGCGGACACGCGGCCTTCGCCCCCCTTGCGGCAGATGAAGGTGAACCGGCGCCATCCGCAGCCCGCCGCGCTTCCGCGCCCGAAAGGGCCGGAAACCGGCTGCCTTCAAAGGAACTGCTGTCAGCTCTGACATCCCGGCTGGCATCCCGGCTGGCGGGGCAGTTGGCGGGGCGCGCGCGCCCGTCCGCCCAACCGGCACAACCACTGTCCGGCCCGGACCGGCTTTCCGTCCTTCTGGCGGGGGCGCATTTCCTGCTGCTGATCGCCGCCATCTACGGGCTTTCGGGCCGGGCGGGCTATGGCCCCGTCGGCTGGTTCATCGCCTTCTTCGCCTTTGGCATCTGGTTCGGGCAGGTCTCGAACTCGAACGCGCACGAACTGATCCACCGGCGCGACCGGCGGCTGCGCGCCCTTGGCGCGACGCTTTATGTGACGATGCTGTTTGGCCATCACGCCTCGGCGCACCGGCTGGTGCACCATCGCTTCGTGGCCACGCTTGATGACCCGAACACCGCGCAGATGGGCGAAAGCTTCTACCGCTTTGTCCTGCGGGCCTGGCCCGGCTCTTTCATCGCGGGCTACGAGATGGAATTCGCCATCCGCCAGCGCCGTGCCGCACGCCGCAGGGTGCCGCCGGTGCATCCCTATCTGTGGTATCTGGGCGGATCGGCGCTGACGGCGCTGATCGTGGTTCTGTTCTTCGGCTTCACCGGGTTTCTGGCCTGGCTGCTGCTGGCCGGTTATGTGCAGCTGCAACTGCTGCTGTCGGACTATGTGCAACACTACGGCCTGCGCCGGCGCGCGTTGTCGCTGGGCAAGGTCGAGCCGCTGGGCGCCCGCCATTCCTGGGACGCGCCGAAGCCGTTCAGTTCGGCGCTGATGCTCAACGCCCCGCATCATGCCGACCACCACCTTCACCCCGACCGGGGCTGGGCCGACCTGAATGCGGACCGCCAGAGCCTTGCACCGATCCTGCCCTATTCCCTGCCGGTCATGGGGGCGATCGCGCTCTGGCCGGCGAAATGGCGGCAGGTGATGGACAAGCGGGTAAAGATGGCATCCCGCACGGCCTGACATCCCGAAGTTGTTCCTTGGCATTACCCGCCGCTTTGCGCAGTCTGGTGCCAGCCGGATCGAGACCCGCCCCCTCATGTTTCATGACCACGCCCTGACGTTCGCCCGGACCGCCCTGCTTGCACTGGTTGCCTGCGGCGCGGCGCCGCTTGCCGGCGCAGAAGCGCCGCCTTCAGCCGTTCCAGGCCCGCCGCTCAGCGCCGAGGCCTTTGCCGATCGGGTCACAGGGCGCACGTTCTACTACAATTCCGGCGGCCAACCATATGGCGCAGAACAATATCTTCCCGACCACCGCGTTGTCTGGGCCTTTACCGGCGACGATTGCAAACGCGGCCGCTGGTATGACAAGGCAGGCTACATCTGCTTTGCCTATGAGGGCGATCCGGGCGAACAATGCTGGACCTTCCACGATGGCTCGCAGGGGCTGACCGCCTATTTCATGGGCGACCAGACCACAGAGCCGCTGATCGCATCGCAAAGCAGCCACGGCCCGATGGCCTGCATGGGGCCGGATGTGGGCGTCTGAGGGCAGAGCCCATGGGAAAGGGGCTCAGAACAGGCTGCCTTGCGCGCCGCCGCCGCCACCTTCCGGTTTCGCCTTCCGGGTGCGCGCGGGCGGCGCGACGGGCTGCGGGGCCGTAATGTCGCCGCCCGCCAGTTCACCCTCGGTCGCGGCACGGACCGGCAGGTGTCCGTCCCGAAACTCGATCTCCAGCGCCTCGTGCCTGATCGCGTCGGCGCGCGTCGTCACCACATGCGCCCCTGCCCGGACCACCGCGAAACCGCGCCGCAGCGTCTCGGTATAGCCAAGCGTCAGGCGCAGCCGGTCCACGGCTTCAAGCCGCTGGCGCAGCGCCGCCAGCCGCAGCGGCAGGGTCTGGTCAAGCCGCTGGCCCAGCCGAAAAAGATCGGAGCGAAGCTTGTCATTGCGCTTGCGGGCATCGGCCAGCGCCCGGGCAAAGACCGGGTCGAGCCGCGCGGAGACCTTGGCGCAATCCTCGCGCCGGCGTGCAATCCGTGCCATCAGCGCCGGGGCCAGCGCCAAGCCGAAACGGTCCAGGACGCGGCGTTCCTGCGAAAGGAACTGGCGGATCAGCGTCGGGCGCACTTCGGCCGCCAGACGATCGAAGGCGGCGCGCCTGCGGGTCAGGCCGAGCATCAGCGCCGGCGCCAGCCGGTCCCCCCACAGGTCCAGCCGCTGCCGCGACGGGCGCACCAGCGCCTCGGGCCGGCCCATCGCGCGGGCCAGGTCGGTCAGCCGCTGCCGCCGCACCTGCATCCGGTGGAGCGCCGCGCGAGTCATCCGCGCCCCCTGCTCATCGGTCCAGGCGATCAGGTCGGCCCGGACAGGCACCGCCATTTCCGCCGCCGCCGTGGGCGTCGGCGCGCGCCGGTCGGCGGCGTGGTCGATCAGCGTGGTGTCGGTTTCATGCCCCACCGCCGAAATCAGCGGAATGCGCGAGGCAGCAGCGGCCCGGACGACGGCTTCCTCGTTGAAGCCCCAGAGGTCTTCGATCGACCCGCCGCCCCGCGCCACGATCAGAAGATCGGGCCGCGGAATCCCGCCGCCGACCTCCAAGGCGTTGAACCCGGCGATGGCCGCCGCCACTTCGGGCGCGCAGCGGTCGCCCTGAACGGCGACCGGCCAGATCAGCACCCGGCGCGGGAAACGGTCGCGCAGGCGGTGCAGGATATCGCGGATCACCGCACCCGAAGGCGAGGTGACGACGCCGATCACCTCGGGCAGATAGGGGATCGGCTTCTTGCGCCCCGCATCGAACAGCCCTTCGGCGGCCAGCTTCGCGCGGCGCTTTTCCAGCATCACCATCAGCGCGCCAGCGCCTGCCGGCACGATATCCTCGACGATCAGCTGGTATTTCGACTGCCCCGGAAAGGTGGTCAGCTTGCCGATGGCGATGACCTCCATCCCCTCCTCGGGACGCACCGACATGCGGGCGACCTGCCCCTTCCAGCTGACTGCCGCAATCACGGCACGGTCATCCTTCAGGTCGAAATACAGATGCCCCGACGAAGGACGCGACACGCGGCTGATCTCGCCCCGCACGCGGACATGGCCGAATTCGCCCTCGATCACGCGCTTCACCGCGCCCGAAATTTCGGACACCGTGAATTCATGGGCATTGCCGCGCGAAGGCTCGGCGCTGTCTTCGAAGATGTCCATCGTTTGCTTGTCTCCGGGCTCGGGCCACCTTAGAACGCCGGAAAGGCAACGCCAAGGGAGGCCCGTCGCATGAACATCCTGGTGCTGGGCAGCGGCGGGCGCGAACATGCGCTGGCCTGGGCGATCAAGCAGAACCCGAAATGCGACCGCCTGATCGTGGCGCCCGGGAATGCCGGGATCGCGACGCTTGCCGAATGCGCCAGCCTCGATATCCTCGATGGCGCGGCAGTGGTGGCCTTTGTGGAACAGAACACCATCGATTTCGTGGTGATCGGCCCCGAAGCGCCGCTGGCTGCGGGTGTCGCCGATGCGCTGCGGGCGGCGGGAGTGCTGTGCTTCGGCCCTTCGGCCGAGGCCGCGCGGCTTGAGGCATCAAAGGGCTTCACCAAGGAAATCTGCGACGCCTGCGGCGCGCCGACCGCCGCCTGGGCGCGCTTCGATGCCGCCGAGCCGGCCCGCGCCTATCTGCGCGAAAAGGGTGCGCCGATCGTGGTCAAGGCCGATGGCCTGGCTGCCGGCAAAGGCGTCATCGTCGCCATGACCGAAGCCGAGGCCATCGCCGCCATCGACGACATGTTCGGCGGCCAGTTCGGCGCGGCGGGCGCCGAGGTGGTGATCGAGGAATTCATGGCTGGCGAAGAGGCCTCGTTCTTCGTGCTGTGCGATGGCGAAAACGTCCTGCCCATCGGCACCGCGCAGGACCACAAGCGCGTGGGCGATGGCGATACCGGCCCGAACACCGGCGGCATGGGCGCCTATTCCCCGGCCCCGGTGCTGACGGATGCGCTGATGGAACAGGCGCTCGACCGGATCGTGCGCCCCACCGTGGCAGAGATGGCGCGCCGGGGCACCCCCTATCAGGGCGTCCTCTATGCCGGGCTGATGATCGACGGCGGTCAGGCGCGGCTGGTCGAATACAACGTTCGCTTCGGCGACCCCGAATGCCAGGTGCTGATGCTGCGGCTGGGCGCGCAGGCGCTCGACCTGCTGCTGGCCTGCGCCGAAGGCCGGTTGGCCGATGCCCGCGTCAACTGGGCCGACGACCACGCCCTGACGGTGGTTCTGGCCACCAAGGGCTATCCGGGCGACTATGCCAAGGGATCGGCGATCCGCGGGCTGGATGCCCTGACCGAAGACACCGCGCATATGGTCTTTCACGCCGGAACTGCGGCCCGCGATGGCCAGATCGTCGGCAATGGCGGCCGGGTGCTGAATGTCACCGCGCGCGGCGCCACCCTGGCCGAGGCCCGCGACCGCGCCTACGGGATGGTCGATGCCATCGACTGGCCCGAAGGCTTCTGCCGCCGCGACATCGGCTGGCGTGCGCTTTAGATGATCGTCCGCGACAAGCCCGGGCTCTGGTCGCTTCTGTTTGCGATGCGCGGCTCGGTCTTGCCGAAGATCCTGCCGCATATCCTTGGTTTTGCGGCCTATTCCGCGATTCTGGTCGCGGTGGATCACCTTGTCTACCCGCTTCCGCATCTGGACGGGGCAGCCTTCACCGTCTTCGGTATCGCGCTGTCGCTGTTTCTGGGCTTTCGCAACAACGCCGCCTATGACCGCTGGTGGGAAGCGCGGAAGCTTTGGGGAGCGCTTTTGGCCGACATCCGCAGCCTGACCCGCGAAGCCGAGATCAGCGTGCCCGACCCCGGCGCCCGCGCCCGCATCCTGCGGCTGGCGCTGGCTTTCGCCCATCTGCACCGGCTGAACCTGCGCCGCCTGCCCCTGGACGAGGCAACGGCGAATTGGGGTGGTGCCACCCTGTCACGCGCCCCTCACCCGCCCTGCGCGGCGCTGGATGTCATCGGTGCCGAGGTGGCGCGCGGCGTGCGGGAAGGCACGATCGACGGCTTCGGGGCGCGGACGCTGGCCACGCGGCTGGGGACCATGGCGCTCAATCAGGCGGGCTGCGAACGGATCCTGTCCACCCCGCTGCCTTACGTCTATTCGCTGCTGATCTTCCGCACCGTCTACGTCTACTGCCTGCTTCTGCCGCTGGTGCTGGTCGGCCCCGCAGGCTGGGTCGCGCCGCTTCTGTCGGCGATCGTGGCCTATGTCTTCTTCGGCCTCGCTGAAGTGACCGAGGAACTGGCCCACCCGTTCACCGTCACCGGCAACGGCCTGCCGCTGGACGCGATCTGCCGCGCGGCCGAAATCGCCGTCAGCCCGCATCTGGGCGAACCCGCCCCCGCGCCGCTGGCCCCGGTCAACTTCTACCTAGGCTAAGACCGGCGCGGGCGCCGCAGGTCACATCTGCTTTTCAGGCATGTAGACCCGAAGGCCATCGAGATTGTCGCCCACGCGCAACTGGCAGGTCAGGCGCGAGCGCCGGGGGTCGGGCTGCCAGGCAAAGTCGAGCATGTCGGCTTCCATCGGATCCTTTGCCGGCAGGCGGTCGACCCAGGCTTCGTCGACATAGACGTGGCAAGTCGAACAGGCGCAGGCACCGCCGCAATCCGCCTCGATTCCGGGAATGCCGTTGTCGCGGGCGCCTTCCATCACCGTGAGCCCATTGGGCACGTCCACGTCATGTTCGGTTCCGCCAAATTCGACGTAGGTGATCTTTGCCATCGGGCGCTGTCCATCCGCATTGGAAACTCTGTCGCTGCCCGAGATAAGCCATGCCAAGGGCATTTGCCAGCCGCTGCGCGACAAGAAGAACGGGCGCCGCGACACTGTGCTCACGGCGCCCGCAAGGTCATTGCCGGACACGGTCAGGCCAACCCTGACCGGTGCGCCCCGCCATCATTCCACCGACAGCGCCACGAAGCGCGGATCGCCGCCACGGGTGATCAGAAGCAGGATCGACTTGCGCCCTGCCTGCTTGGCGTCCTCGATGCGGGCCTGCAGATCGGCGATGGTTGCGATCTTCTGCTGGCCGGCTTCGGTGATCACGTCGCCGTCGCGCAGGCCCTTGTCAAAAGCGTCCGAGCTCTGGTCGATGTTCGTGATCACCAGTCCCTTTGTGCCGTCGGGAAGCTTCAGCTCCTGCTGGATCTGCTCATCCACGACCACGAGCTTCATCCCCAGCACGGTGCCCTGCTTTTCGATCTGCGACTGTTCGGCGGGCGTGGCTTTCGTGCCCTCGGCATCCTCGCGGCGCCCCAGCGTGATCGAGAGGGTCTCGGACTTGCCATCGCGCAGCACGACGATCGGGACGGCCTTGCCGATTTCGGTATCGGCCACGCGCCGCACCAGATGGCGGGTATCCGCGACCTCGGTGCCGTCAAACGATGTGATCACATCGCCGGCCTTGATCCCGGCATCCATCGCCGGACCTTTCGGCACGTCGGTGACCAGAGCACCCTTCACGTCCTTCAGGCCCATGGCCTCGGCCACGTCGGGGGTCACGTCCTGAATGCGCACGCCCAGCCAGCCACGGCGGGTTTCACCAAAGTCCTGAAGCTGCTTCACGACTTTCGAAACCACGTTCGACGCCATCGAGAAACCGATCCCGATCGAGCCGCCGTTCGGGGACAGGATCGCGGTGTTCACCCCGATCACGTCGCCTTCCATGTTGAAGAGCGGCCCGCCCGAGTTGCCACGGTTGATGGCGGCATCGGTCTGGATGAAGTCGTCATAGGTGCCCGAAAGTTCGCGGTTGCGGGCCGAGACGATCCCGGCGCTGACCGAGAACCCCTGCCCCAGCGGGTTGCCCATCGCCATGACCCAGTCGCCCACACGCATCTTGTCACTGTCGCCGAAGGGCACGAAGGGCAGATCCTTTTCCTCGACCTTCAGCAGCGCGATGTCGGTCTTGGGGTCGGTGCCGATCAGCTTGGCATCCATCTTCTTGCCCGAGAACATCTCGATCTGGATCTCGTCGGCGCCTTCGATGACGTGGTTGTTCGTCACGATGTAGCCGTCCGGGGAAATGATGAATCCCGATCCCAGCGCGTCCGAGCGTTGCGGGCCGCCGTCACCCTGCCCGCCGGGGGCGCCGAACTCCTTGAAGAAGTCCTCGAAGGGCGAGCCGGGCGGCACCATCGGGCCGGGGCCTGCGGGCGCTTCGACGATGGTGGAGGTGGTGATGTTCACCACCGCCGGGCTGACCTGCTGCGCCAGATCGGCAAAGCTTTCCGGCGCCGCGAAGGCCTGTGCCGGAAGGCTCTGGCCAAGGCCGGCCGCGCAACCCAGCATGACGGTCAGGGCCATGGCGCGCACGCGACGCACGACCGGCCGAGAGGGGCGCTGCAATTCTAGCTGCGGTTTCACTCCGAACTCCCTTGTTTCATGGGGTGATGTTCCAGTCGGCGGATCGTTCCGACATTGGTCGCAAGTGTCTGCGTTTGGCTGCGCGCGTTCAAGACAAAGCCCCTCGCGCCTTCTCAATTCGCGGTGACGATCGCGGCGGTTTTGGAAACATTTCGGTCCGGGCCGCGCATTGCGATATGCCGCTGCCGGCGCAAGTTCATAGGAGCAGGCACGCCTTGCGGGCGTGCCGGTGCGTCAGGTCGCACCTTTCGGCGCGCGATCAGGGCGCGGGTGCGGCGGGGAGCGTCGTGCTGCCGGCGGCGGAGGGATGGGCAGGCGCGTCGCCGTCAATGCCCATATCGGAGCGCAGGTATTCAAAGAAGGTGCTGTCGGGACGCATGACCATGGAGGTATTCTCGCCCTTCATCGCCCGCTCGTAGGATGTCAGCGACCGCGAAAAGGCAAAGAATTCCGGATCGCGGCCGAAGGCTTCGGCATAGATCCGGTTCCTTTCGGCATCGGCCTCGCCGCGGACGATCTCGGCCTGCCGGCGCGCGTCCGACGTGAGCACCACCACCTGACGGTCGGCAGCCGCCGTCACGCGCTGCGCCGCTTCACCGCCGCGGGCAACCTCGTCGGCGGCTTCGCGTTCGCGTTCGGCGCGCATCCGGGCAAAGGTCGCGGCCAGGTTCTGTTCGGGCAGGTCGGTGCGGGTCAGGCGCACGTCGATCACATCGACGCCCAGCGCCGCCGCCTCACGCTTGGCGATATCGCGGATGCGGTTCATCATCGGCGTCCGGTCGGCAGACAGAACCCTTGTCGATGGCTCGGACCCCAGAACCTGCCGGATCGAGGCATTGATGATGCTGTCCAGGCGGGTCTCGGCGGCACGAATCCCGTCGGTGCCCACCGCCTGCCGGAAGGCGACCACATCCGAGATGCGCCAGCGGGCAAAGGCATCGACCACCAGCCGGCGGTCATCCAGCGGCGTGACCTCGATCGGCTGGGTCGGCAGGCTCAGGATCCGGTCGTCGTATTTGACGACGTTCTGGATCAAGGGGATCTTGAAATAAAGCCCTGGCTTATCCTGCACATTGATCAGTTCGCCGAACTGAAGGACCAGCGCCTTTTCGCGTTCGTCCACGGTAAACAGCGATGAAGCCGCAATTCCCAGGGCCACGACCAGCGCGGGAACCAGATAGAGCGAGCGCGCCATGTCAGTTGCTCCCTTCGATTGCAGGTTGGGCCTGGGTCGCGCCAGGGTTTGGCGCGGCGGCAGGTGCGGAGGCGCGCGGGCGGGTCAACTGGTCAAGCGGCAGATAGGGCACGACACCGCCCTCCCCCTCGACGCCGTCAAGGATGACCTTGTTCATCTTGCCCAGAACCCGCTCCATGGTTTCCAGATACATCCGGCGGCGCGTCACGTCGGGGGCCTTGATGTATTCCGCATAGACCGCGCCGAAGCGGCTGGCCTCGCCCTGGGCGTTGTTCACCACCTCGGCACGATAGGCTTCGGCGTCTTCCAGAAGCTTCGCCGCTTCGCCGCGGGCACCGGCTGTCACACGGTTGGCATAGGCATCGGCCTGTTTTTCCAGCCGGTCGCGTTCCTGCTGCGCGGCCTGCACCTGACGGAAGCTGTCGATGACCTCGCGCGGCGGATCGGCGCGGTTGAAGTTCACCCGCACGATATTGATTCCCGACTGATAGCTGTCGAGAGTGGCCTGCACCGCGGCGCGCAGGTCCGAGGCGATAACGCCGCGGTCGCGGTTGAGAATCGGGGCAAGTTCGGACCGCGCGATGATGTCACGCATGGCCGATTCCGAAACGGCGCGGATCGTTCCCGCCGGATCGGCGAGGTTGAACAGGAATTTCTCGGGGTCGGCCACGTTCCAGACGACCTGGAATTCGATGTCGACGATGTTCTGGTCGCGGGTCAGCATCAAGCCGCTGTCCAGGGCGCCGTCCTTGCCGGTGCCGACATCGGTGGTGCGTTCGCCCGTCGTCGGCACGATTTCCGCCGTCACCACGGGCCAGGGCGCGAAGTTCAGGCCCGGCTGGCCGATGGTGCCGGTGGCGCGACCGAACATCAGTTCGACCGAGCGTTCTTCCGGCTTCACCGTGTAGAAGGACGCAAACGACCAGAGCGCAACGGCAGCAAGTGCCCCGAGCACTATCGTGTTGCGGTTCAGGAACTGGCCACCGCCGCCACCCGCAGGGCCGCCATAGCCGCCTCCACCCTTGCCGCCCATGAGCACGCGGAACTTTTCCTGCCCCTTGCGCATCAGTTCGTCGATCTCGGGCAGTGGCGCCTGATCACCGGGCCGCCTTGGTCCGCGCGGACGCTGGTTGCCCCTGTCTTCGGGGCGGTTGCCCTCGTCATCGGATGATCCGCCGCCCCAAGGGCCACCGCTTCCAGCCATTCCCGTTCCTTACCGTTTTCGGCGCTTTCGCCTGTTATGCGACACAACTGTGCATTCCGGTGTCGAATTCAACCCTTTGCGACCACTCCGTGTGCGCGCGTGACCTTGCGCATGGTCACCAGTTCCTCTGCCATGGTCGGATGAACCGCGCAGGTGCGGTCGAAATCCTCCTTGGTGGCCCCCATCTTCACCGCGATCGCGGCAAGCTGGATCATCTCGCCCGCCTCGGGCGCGACGATGTGGCAGCCCAGCACCACGCGGCTTCCGGCGTCGACAACCAGCTTCATCATCACCCGGTCGGGGTGGCCTGCGAAGGCGGTCTTCATCGGGCGGAAGGCCGTCTGATATATCTCCACAGGCCCGCGGGCCGATGCTTCGGCCTCGGTCAGGCCGACCGCCCCCAGTTCCGGGCGGGTAAAGACGGCCGAGGCCACCAGATCGTGGTCGGCCCTGTGCGGGCGGGCGCCAAAGACGGTGTCGGCAAAGGCGTGGCCCTCGCGGATGGCGACGGGGGTCAGGTTGATCCGGTCGGTCACATCGCCCACGGCAAAGATCGAGGGCACGGCGGTCTGGCTCCAGCCGTCGACGAGGACTTCGCCGCGGGGGCCGAGTGCGATGCCCAGCGCCTCCAGGCCAAGCCCGCCGCTGTTGGGAATGCGGCCGGTCGCGTAGATCACCGCATCGAAACGCGCTTCTTGCCCATCCGTCCGGGTGACGCGGGTGCTTGCGCCCTCCTGCACCAGCGCCGCCACGTCGGTTCCGGTCAAAAGCTCGATGCCGCTCTTGCGGATCGCATCGGCCACGATGGCGCGGGCATCGTCGTCAAAGCCGCGCAGGATCTGTTCGCCCCGGTAGAACTGCGTGACCCGCACGCCAAGGCCCGCAAGGATCTGCGCGAATTCACAGGCGATGAAGCCGCCACCGACGACAAGAGCGGTTTCCGGCAGCCGATCCAGAAGGAAGATCTCGTTCGATGTCAGGACCGGCGCACCGAGCCCCGCGGGCAGAGAGGGGCGGCCGCCGGTCGCGATGAGGACGTGTTTTGCGGTAAATGTCTCGCCTGTCGCAAGCCGGACGGTATGCGGATCGGCAAGCGTCGCGCGGGCATCGTGGATGGTCACTCCCGCGCTTTCCAGCCCGCCACGATAGGCAGCCTCCAGCCGGGCAAGTTCGCTGTCCAGCCGCGCGCGGAAGGTCGGCCAGTCGAACCGCGCCGCAGGGATGGTCCAGCCGTAGTCGCGCCCGAGCACCAGCGCGTCCGGCACGGCCGAGGCGAAGACCATCAGTTTTTTCGGCACGCAGCCGCGGATGACGCAGGTGCCCCCCATGCGGCTTTCTTCGGCCAGCCCCACCCGCGCGCCATGTTCGCCCGCCGCAATCCGCGCCGCGCGCACACCGCCAGAGCCGCCACCGATGACGAACAGATCATAGTCAAAGCCGGCCATGCTCAGTCGCCCAGATCCGCAAACAGGTTCAGCTCATTGTCCATGTCGACCTGTTCCTGAGACTGGACCCCGGCCGCCATGTCGCGCAAATCGACCCGGCCGTTCGCATGACCGATGATGACCACGTCGCAAATATCTATGAACAGGCCATTTTCGACAATTCCCGGCACCTGGTTCAGCACCATCGCCAGTTGCCGCGGATTGCCGATCCGCTTCAGGTGCAGATCGAGGATCAGGTTGCCTTCATCCGTGACGAAGGGCGCATCGCCCGCCATGCGGCGCGTGATCTCGCGGCCCGCCACCTCCATGCCTTCAAGCAGTTCGGTGATCAGCGCCTGCGATGCCTGCCAGCCAAAGGGAATGACCTCGACCGGCAGGGGAAAGGCGCCAAGCTGCGCGACCTCCTTTGCGGGATCAGTGATCACGATCATCCGGTCGGAGGCGGTTGCGACGATCTTTTCACGCAGGAGCGCACCGCCCCCGCCCTTGACCAGGTTGAAATCGGCGTCGAATTCGTCGGCGCCGTCGATCGTCAGGTCAAGCCAGCCCGCCTCTTCCAGCGCGACGACCCGGATACCTTCGCTGACCGCAACCTCCGCCGTGCGGTCCGACGTGGCGACGCCCGTCACCTTCAGGCCCTCGTTGCGGACCCGCTCGCCCAGGCAGCGCACCATCCAGGCGGCGGTCGAGCCCGTGCCCAGACCGACCCGCATTCCGTCCTCGATGAAATCGACGGACCTGCGTGCCGCAGCAAATTTCGCCTTCTCGGCGGGGGAAAGTGCGAGGGACATCGGGAGCTCCATGCTTGGCCAAGGCGGTTATAGGCAAGTTTGCCGCCCCGCGCGAGAGGGAAGGACATCACCTGCCGGACGGGGGCAAGGCGGGCCATCCCGGTCGGACAGAGACGGCGCGCTGCCGGATCCGGGCGGCAGACCTGTTAGCCAGACTTTCAGCGTTAAACAATTTTTGTGCCGGATCGGGCACTCTGCCCGCCGCGCGAACTTGCTTTCAAGACCCGTCCGCCGCACTCTGGCAGCGATACCAACCCCGGGCGGGGCCGACCCATCCGCATTGTCGCGGGATCCCGCGCCCTGCCCAGCCTTTCGGAAGTCCGACCATGCTGATCAACAGCTACGATACCGAGGAACTGCGCGCCCTTGACGCCGCGCACCACCTGCACCCTTTCACCGACACCAAGCAACTGAATGAAATGGGTGTGCGGGTCATCACCCGCGCCGATGGTGTCTACATCCATGACAGCGACGGCAAAAGCTATATTGACGGCATGGCCGGCCTCTGGTGTGTGAACGTAGGCTATGGCCGGCGCGAGATCGCCGAGGCCGTAGGACGCCAGATGCTGGAACTGCCGTTCTACAACACCTTCTTCAACACCACCCATCCGCCCGCGGCGCGACTTTCGGCCAAGCTGGCCGAGGTGACGCCGGGGACGCTGAACCATGTGTTCTTCTCGTCCGGCGGGTCGGATGCCAATGACACCAACATCCGGCTGGTGCGGCATTACTGGACCTCGATGGGGAAACCGTCGAAGAAGACCATCATCGCGCGCAAGAACGCCTATCACGGCTCGACCGTCGGCGCGGCCTCGCTTGGCGGCATGGTCTACATGCACGAACAGGGCGACCTGCCGATCCCGCATATCACCCACATCAACCAGCCCTTCTGGTTCCGCGAAGGCGGCGACATGACGCCCGAGGCCTTCGGTCTTGCCCGCGCACAGGAACTGGAAGCCGAAATCCTGCGCCTTGGCGCCGAAAACGTCGCGGCCTTCATTGGCGAGCCGGTTCAGGGCGCCGGTGGCGTCATCATCCCGCCGGCGAACTACTGGCCGGAAATCGAGCGGATCTGCCGCAAATACGACATCCTGCTGATCGCGGATGAGGTCATCACCGGCTTCGGGCGCACCGGCAACTGGTTCGGCCATCAGACCTTCGGCTTTTCGCCCGACATCATCACGGTGGCGAAGGGCATGTCCTCGGGCTATCTGCCGATCGGCGCCAGCATCGTGAACGACCGCGTGGCGGAAGGGCTGATCGAGAAGGGCGGCGATTTCAACCACGGCTACACCTATTCCGCCCATCCGGCGGCGGCGGTGGCGGCGCTGGAAAACCTGCGCATCCTGCAGGAGGAAAAGATCGTCGAACGCGCCGCACAGGAAACCGGCCCCTATCTGCAGGAATGCTGGAAGGCGCTTGGCGATCACCCGATCGTGGGCGAAGCGCGGATCTGCGGCATGATGGGCGCGCTGGAACTGACGCCCGACAAGAAGGCGCGTTCACGCTTCAAGGCGCCGATCTACACCTATTCGCTGGCCTGCCGCACCGCTTCCATCAACGCGGGGCTGTTCATGCGGGCGGTGAGTGATTCGATGATCATTTCGCCGCCGCTGGTCATCACGAAGCCGGAAATCGACCTGCTGATCGACCGCGCCACCATCGCGCTGGACGCCGCCCACAAGGCCGCGCGCGACGCGGGCGAGATGGACTGAGCAGCGATCATTCCGGAAAATTCGCGCCCGCGCCCGCAAAAGGGTGCGGGCGTTTTCATCTGGAAGCCCGCGCCCGGCGCGACTACCTTGGGCGGCATGTCGGCCGCTGCCATTCCCGCCACGCCTGCCCCTGCACGCCGCCGCATTCCGGCGCTGGATATCGGGCGGACCGTCGCGCTGATCTGCATGGCGATCTATCATTTCACCGTCGATCTGGCGCTGTTCGGATTGGTCGCGCCCGACCGGCCCTTCACCGGTTTTTTCCATTACTTCGCGCCAGCCATCGCCGGCAGTTTCCTGTTCCTCTCCGGCATCAGCCTGTCGCTTGCGCATGGCGGTGGCTTCCGCCGGCGGCCATGGCTGAAGCGGCTCGCGCAGATCGCGGCCGGCGCCGCACTGGTCAGTGCCGCGACCTATGCCGACAACCCGGATACTTACGTCTTCTTCGGCATCCTCCACATGATCGCCGCCGCAAGCATCCTCGGGCTGGCCTTCCTGCGCGCGCGGGTCTGGCTGACGCTGGTCTTTGCCGCCCTTGCCTTTGTCGCACCGCATTACCTGCGATCGACCGTATTTGACGCGCCCTGGCTTTTATGGCTGGGCCTGTCATCGGCAATTCCGCGCTCAATCGATTTCGAACCGGTCTTCCCCTGGATCGGGCCGTTTCTTATGGGCATGGCCGCCGCCCGCGCGGGCCTTCCGCAGCGACTGGCGGCAAGCCACGCCCCCGGCCCTTTGCTGCGGCTGATGTCCTGGCCCGGTCGGCACAGCCTTGCCATCTATCTGATCCACCAACCCGTGCTGTTCGGGCTGATCTGGCTCTGGTTCAGGCTGAGCTGAAGGCCATGCCCGTCGCTGGCTGGCCGCATGCCTGCCAGCGGATGGCGGCGCCCGGCACGTTCCACCTCCTGCATGGCTGTATGTAGCAAACTGTCGCTGCATCAACGACACTGCGCTAACCTCGTCGCTCTCACAACGGCGCCGGCGCTTGCTATGCTGAAACCCGGCGCGGCGTGTCAGGAGGAGGCACGCAGCGCATCAGACGACAGAACAAGGGAGGAGACGACGATGTTCCGAGCAAGACCCAGCGGCACATGCCGTGCCGTGCTGCTATCGGCACTGGCCGCGTTGGCGCCAGTTGCCGCGCAATCCGCCGATGCGCCCGTGATCAAGCTTACGGTAATCAATTCCTCCGAGACCGATGTGCCGACCTACATCCTTGGCCATGTCCTGCAAAAGGCCGGCTATGAGGTCGAATTCGTCTCGGCCGATTATACGGCGGGGCTGACGGGGCTCTCGCAGGGCGACCTTCACACCTTCCTGTGCTGGGACACCACCTGGGACGCCTGCCAGGAAGCCGTTGCCACAGGGGATGTGATCAACGCCGGATCAAGCGGCATCGCGGTGCGCGAAGGCTGGTGGTATCCGAGCTATCTTGAAGCCGCATGCCCCGGCCTTCCCGACTGGAAGGCGCTGCAACAGGAAGGCTGCATCAAGGCACTTGCCACCGCCGAAACCGAACCCAAGGCGCAATTTGTCGCGGCGCCAGCCGACTGGATCACCTATGTCCCCGAAACCATCGACGCCTTCGGCCTTCAGGTGGAGCCGATCACCTCGGGGAGTTCGGGTGCGCTGATCGCCACGCTCAAGGGCGCCTATGACCGGCAGGCGCCGATCATGGGCTGGGGCTACAGCCCGCACTGGTTCTTCGACAAGGCCGAAGGCAATTATGTCGCCTTCCCCCCCTATGAACCGGCCTGCTTTACCGACCCGGCCTGGGGTCCGATCCCCGACAAGACGCATGACTGCACCACGCCGTCGGGCTTTTTGTGGAAGCTGATGAACCGTGAGGTCTCGCTCGAGGCACCGGGCGCGGCGCGGATATTCTACCTCTTTGACCTGGATGCGAAGACCGTGGCCGAAGGCATGGAAAGGATTGATGTTCAAGGCGTCTCCTACGACCAGATGGCCGAAGACTGGGTGAAGGCGAACGAAGCCACCTGGCGCGGCTGGCTCCGCTAGGCCACCGACACGACCCTGCACCCGGGCAGGCCCGATGCGGCAACACCATGTCGCCCCGTCGCGCCTGCCCCCAATGCTTGTCTGGCGCCCTCAGTCGGGTGCCCACGCTTGCCCACCGCCGATCCCCAATGCCGGATGGACCCCATGACCGACCCGACCTTTCCGATTCGCTGTCGCAATCTCTGGAAGATCTACGGGCCCGGGGCGGCGGCGCTGGCCGCGACCCATGCGCCCGGGCCGGATCCTGAAACGCTTGCCTCGCGCGGGCTGCTCGCCGCCCTGAGGGATGTCACGCTCGATATCGGAAAGGGCGAGGTCTTCGTGATCATGGGCCTGTCGGGTTCAGGGAAATCCACGCTGGTGCGCTGCATGACCGGGCTTGTCCCGCCGACGATGGGCGATCTGCTGATCGACGGCGAGAACCTGCGCGACATGTCGCCCGATCGCCTGATCGAGATCAGGCGACACAAGATCAGCATGGTCTTTCAGGATTTCGCGCTGCTCCCGCACCTGACGGTTCTGGGCAACATCGCCTTTCCGCTGAAAGTGCAGGGGATCGACCGCGAAAGCCGCGAAAGGCGGGCGGCCGAGCTTGTCGAACTTGTGGGCCTTGCAGGCCGCGAAAGCCATTTTCCGCATGAGTTGTCGGGTGGCCAGCAACAGCGCGTCGGCATCGCGCGCAGCCTGATCACCAACCCCGAGATCTGGTTTCTGGACGAACCCTTCTCGGCGCTCGACCCGTTGATCCGGCACGAGATGCAGGATGAATTGATGCGCTTGCAGGCGACGCTCAACAAGACCGTGGTCTTCATCACCCATGATTTCGACGAGGCAATCCGCATCGCCGACCGCATCGCCATCATGCGGGGGGGCCGCGTGGTGCAGGTGGACACGCCCGAGGGGCTGGTCCTTGCCCCGGCGGATGACTATGTCGCGGCCTTCACCCGAAAAATTCCGCGCCACCGGGTGCTGCGCGTGGCCTCCGTGCTTGGGCCGGTATCGGCAGGGGCCACCGGCGATCCGGTGCGCAACACCGCGCTGGTGGGCGACGTGGCTGCAAGGGTGCTGGCGGCGGATGCCCCGCTTCCGGTCGTCGACGGCGGCGGCACGATCGTGGGGTCGCTGGACCGGCAATCGGTGATCGGCACCGTCTTCGGGGTGAATGCGTGATGGCGGCCGCGGGTCTTCACGACGCGCGACAGCCGCGCCCCGGTCCGAAGGTGACGCGGGCTGCGGCACTTTCCCTGCTTGCGGGCCTGCTGATCCTGGCCGGCCTCTTGTGGGCGGCGGCATCTGTCCTGCCAGGTTGGGTCTGGCGAGTTCCGGCAGCCTGGCAACCGGATCTTGCCGGGACCGTGAACCGGGCGTTCACCTGGGTCGCACGGCGGGCCGAAATCGGGTCACTCGCCGTCAGGGACATCACGCGGGCGGTGGCCTCGCTGATAGAGGTGCCGCTTGATCTGGTGCGCGGCCTGCTTGTCGAGGGTTTCCGGCTGCGCCTGGGCAGCGGCCTGCGGTTCGAGATTGCAGCCCTGCCCTGGTGGGCGCTGACGGCCGTCTGGGGGATGCTGGCCCACCGGATCGGCGGCCGGCCCAGCATGCTTCTGGTGCTGGGGACATGCCTTTATTTCCTGGTCTTCGGCCTTTGGACCCCGGCTATGCTGACGCTTGCCTCGGTCAGCCTGTCGGTTGCCTTCGGTGCAGTGGCCGGGCTTTTGCTGGGCGCCTGGGCCTACCGCGCGCCGCGGCTCGATGCCGGGCTGGGCGCCGTCTACGACATCATGCAGACGCTGCCGGTGTTTTCCTATCTGGTGCCGATCCTGCTGTTCTTCGGCTTTGGCCCGGTTGCCGCGCTGACGGCGACCGTGATCTATGCCATGCCGCCGATGGCGCGCAACACGACGCTGGCGCTGCGGCGCCTGCCGCCATCGGTCACCGATCTGGCGACGATGGTCGGTTGCACGCCACGCCAGCGGATGTGGCTGGTGCTATTGCCTGCGGCGCGGCACGGGCTGCTGGCCGGGCTGAACCAGGTGATCATGCTGTCGCTGTCGGCCGTGATCATCGCGTCGATCATCGGCGCCGGCGGCCTTGGCAACGATGTGTTGCAGGGGCTGAAGTCGATGCAGCTTGGCCGCGCCTTCGAGGCGGGGGTCGGGATCACGCTTCTGGCCATCGTCCTTGACCGGCTGTCGCGCGCCCAGGCGCTGCGCCGCCCGGCGCATGGCGCAGAGGGGCACGGCCGTGGTCGCCGGCTGGGCTGGCAGGTCGCGGCGCTGCTCCTGGCCGGGCTGGTCGCGGCACAGCTTTTTCCGCCGCTTCGCGCCTTCCCCGAGATGCTGGTCGTCTCGACCGGACGGATGCTTGATCAGGCCGTCGCCTGGGCCAACATCGCATTCGAGGCACCGATCGGCGCGCTTCGGGATGGAATGGTGCGCCATGTCCTGCGCCCGGTGAAGGATGCCCTTCTGGCCCTGCCATGGCTTGCTGTCACGGCGGCGGCGGTTCTGGCGGCGGCCCGTATCCAGGGGCTGCGGCTGGCCCTTGCCACACTGGCCATGCTGGGCTTCATCGCGCTGAGCGGATACTGGGACCAGGCGATGATCTCGCTTTACCTCGTGCTGGTATCAACGCTCGTTGCCATGCTGATCGGCTTTCCGGTGGGGCTTGCCGCCGGGTTGCATCCCGGCCTTGATCGCTGGATCACGCTGGTGATCGACACGCTGCAAACCCTGCCGACCTTCGTCTACCTGATCCCGGTGGTCATGCTCTTTGGCCTCGGCGACTTTCCGGCGATGGTGGCGATCGTGCTTTATGCCCTGCCGCCGGCGATCCGCTATACCAAGGACGGGATCGCGCGTGTGCCCGCCTCGCTGATCGAGGCGGCCGACATGGCGGGCTGTTCGCCGCGCCAGAAACTGGCCTATGTCCAGATCCCCCATGCCCTGCCCGAAATCATGCTGGGTGTCAGCCAGACGCTGCTGATGGCCTTTGGGATGCTGGTGATCACCTCGCTCGTCGGCACCCGGGGGCTCGAACAGGAAACGCTGGTCGCCGTCAGCAAGGCAAGGGTGGGCGAAGGCCTGATCGCGGGCCTCGGGATTTCCTTCCTGTCGATCATCGCGGATCGCCTGATTTCGCAAGGCAGCCAAAGGCTTCGGCAGCGGCTGGCCGGGCCCGGGGCCGGACAGGAGCACCCATGACCGACAGACCGCTTGCCCGTGCGACCAGTGCCGGCCTTGCCGGCCTGCCCGCCGACCGGCTGCGCCATATGATCGCCAGACGCGAAGTGTCGGTGCCCGAAGTGGTGGCCGATGCGCTGGCCGCGATCGAACGGCTGGATGGCAGGCTCAATGCCTTTCTCTGCACCTGCCCCGGGCGCGCGATGCAGGAGGCGCAGGCGGCGCAGGGTCGGGTGATGGCGGGCGAAACCCTGCCGCCCCTTTTCGGCCTGCCGCTTGCCGTCAAGGACGCGGAACCGGTGGCGGGGTTGCACTTCACCTGCGGTTCGCTTGTCCACCGCGACCGGATCGCGGGGACGGATTCCATCCATGTTGCGCGGCTGCGGGCGGCGGGTGCCATCGTGGTGGGCAAGACCAATACCCCCGAATTCACGCTGCTTGGCGAAACCCGCAACCGCCTTGGCCCCGACACCTGCAACCCCTGGGACCAGAGCCGCACGCCGGGCGGGTCTTCGGGTGGGTCCGCGGCTGCGCTGGCAGCCGGGATGGTCCCGCTGGCAACCGGCACCGACACGGCCGGGTCAATCACTGTTCCTGCGGCCTTTTGCGGCCTGGTCGGGCTGAAGCCCAGCCACAGGCGGGTGCCGGTCTGGCCCGGCCCTGACGACTGGTCGCCCTATTCCGATGTCGGCCCGATGGCAAGAACCGTTGCAGGGCTTTCGCTGATGTTCACCGCAAGCGCCGGGCCGGACCGACGCGATCCGTTTTGCGCCCCGCCGACGGTGCCCTCTCTTCCGACGCGGCCCTTGCGGATTTCCTGGGCCACGACGCTGGCGGGGCTGCCCGTCGCGCAAGACTGCGCCGCCGCCGCCGAGGCGCTGGCGCTGGCCTTCGCCGCCGCCGGCCACCACATCACCCCCGAGGCGCCGACGATCCCCGACCCGGGGCCCGCGCATGACCTGCTTGGCGCGGTCGAGGAATACCGCGCGCGCGGCACGCTTCTGGACAGCCGGGCCGATCTTCTGATGCCCGAAACCCGCGCGATCCTTGAAATCGGCCGTTCTGCCTCTGCCGAGGCGATCTCGAACGCCCGGGCCGCCTCGCGGGACGTGGCAGCGGTGTTCCGGCGTTTCATGGCGGGGCGCGACCTGTTCATCCTGCCGGCCACCGCCTGCCCCGCCTTCCCCCTGCAAGCGCCACCCGACCGGATCGCGGGGCGGCGGGTGACGCCCGACTGGCCCAGCTATGCCCCGTTCAACATGCTGGGCAACATCACCGGGCTTCCCGTGGGCACGCTGCCGGTCCGGCTGACAGGCCGGGGGCTGCCGGCAGGCGCGCTGATCTTCGCGAATTCCGGCCAGGACGAGCTTTTGCTGGCGGCGATGTCCGAGATCGAGGCCATGGGCATCGGCCTTGGCCAGGTGCCGCTCAGTTCGGGGCGTTGATCCAGGGGCGCGCGACGAAGGCACCTTCGCTTTCGGTCACGTCATTGGTGATCGCGGCGCGGATGTCGCGCGGGATGACCGGGCTCGTCAGGTCGTAAAGCCCCGCCCCGGCAAGGGCCGCGCGCACGTCGATCTGATCGCCGAGCGATTCCCAGATCACGCGGTAGCAGGCGACATCGCGCGCGATGCCCGAGCTGATTCCCAGTGTCAGACCCGACATGACCGATGCCTGGTCGGGGCGCGACGGCAGCAGGACCGTCGTCCACATCATCTGGCCGACCTGGGCTTCGCGTTCATGCACAAGGATGCGCTCGCCGGTGTGATACATGATCCCGGTATACTTGAGGATCTTGCGGGACCGCCGCTTGATCGCCGAATAATTCTCGATCGTCTTGCAGTAGACATGGCCGGCGCGGGCAAAGACGCTGACCAGCGACCGCAGCACCATGTCGGGAAATTCGACAGGGCGGAAATAGCTGTAGTAGAAGCCCAGATAGACCTCGAGCTGCCGGGTCGATCGCGGGTTGATCCGGTGCAGGCCCGCGACGAAGCCGCCAAGCGGGTCGATCGGGGCTCCGCTGCGGCGGCGCAGGGCGATGATCTCGCGGAACTGGGCGTGATCCATCAGGATCTCGGATTCCTCGACGCCGAAGAAGTCACAGATACGCTGCATCTTGCGCACCGAGGGCCGTGCCGCACCGCTGAGATAGCGATGGAACTGCTGCCGGTTGATGCCGATGCGCCGGCAGACCTCGGCGATCGAGGCGGCATAGGACGTCAGGAGCCGCAGGTTCCTTTGAAGATTGGTCGGTTCCATCGTTGATTCGTGACCTGTTGGCAGGGGGGATGCGGGTCCGAGTGAAGCACGCCGCGCGGGATTGCGTCACTGGCCGACAGCCGCCGCAGCGAGGGTTTACCCTGCAAGACCCTCGGTCAGCACCACATGCGCCACACAGGCACCGTCGCGCCGGCTGCGCGCGGCACGGTATTCGGGCGAATCATAGCAGGCCCGCGCCGCCTTCATCGAGGGGAAGGCGATGATGACGTGCCGCTCCAGCACCGGCCCCTCCAGCACCTCGTGCCGGCCGCCGCGCGCAAGGAAGCGGGCGCCATGCGCGGCAAAGGCGGCCGGGGCCAGCGCCTGGTAGCCGGCATAGGCCACCGGGTCGGTCACGGTGACATGGGCGATCCAGTAGGCGCTCATCGGGCATCCTCCAGAAGCGACCGCGCAATCTCGGCGGCATCGCCCAGATGGGCGCGCACGGCATCAGCGGCGCCTTCTGCATCGTTTGCGCAGATCGCCGCCGCGATGCGGGCCATATGCGCCGGGCCCGACACCCGGCGATTGGTCGTGGCCAGCGTCAGCGCCCGCAACCGCGAGATGCGGCTGTTCAGGCGCTGCACGATTTCCCAGGCGATGTCATGGCCCGCCGCGCGAAAGATCACCTCGTAGAATACCGTTGTCGCCGCATACAGGTCTTGCGGTGCCGCCGCGTCGAAGGCCGCCTGCAGATCGCGCAGCGCCGCATTCAGCCGGGCCTTGGTTGCATCGTCGGGCTTGCGGGCGCAGGCGGCGGCGGCATCGGCCTCGAGCAGGCGGCGGATGTCGTAGATCTGACGCGCGCGTGGCCAGTCGAGCCGGGCCACCACCGGCCCGCTGCGTGCCAGCGTCTCGACCAGGCCCTCGGCCTCCAGATAACGGATCGCCTCGCGCACGACCGACCGCGAAACACCCAGTTGTTCGCACAATGTGCGCTCAACCAGCCGGTCACCGCCATTGAAACGCCCGACGATGATGGCCTGCCGCAACCGCTCGACCGCCAGTTGCCGCAATGTGGCCGGCGAATGGTCGATCCTGAGATCGCTGTCTTGTGTCTGTTCCATGGCGCCAGACTAGGCGGCAGAGGGGCGTTGGCGCAAGAAGATATTGACATGTCGTATTATGGTATACCAACATACCGACCAGCCGCCAGACGAGGAGAAGACGGATGCCTGCCCAGATACGCAAGACGCTTGTCACAATGGAGACCACGCTGATCGAAGGCGGCCGCGCGGCGCCACGCCCCTTGCGGATGATCGCTGCGGCGGCGGTGGTGAAGAACCCCTGGGCCGGGCGCGGCTTCGTCGAGGATCTGAAACCCGAGATCCATGACATCGCGCCCGAGCTTGGCGCCCTGCTGACCGGCCTGATCCTTGATGCCACTGGCGGGGGCGACAAGGTCGAAGGCTATGGCAAGGCCGCCGTGGTCGGACTGGACGGCGAGGTGGAACATGCCTCGGCGCTGATCCACACACTGCGCTTTGGCAACAGCTATCGCAGTGCGGTGGGCGCCAAGAGCTATCTTGCCTTCACCAATACCCGCGGGCCGGCGAACTGCCCGATCATGATTCCGCTGATGGACAAGAACGACGAAGGGCGCCGGTCGCACTACCTGACGATCCAGTTCGCCATCCCCGACGCGCCGGCGGCAGACGAAATCGTGGTTGCACTGGGCGCGTCGATCGGCGGGCGCCCGCATCACCGCATCGGAGACCGCTATCAGGATCTGAAGGATCTGGGCCATGATGTCACGAATCCTGCTGCTGTCTGACGGCACCCGCGCCAGGATCCTCGAGGCCGGCAAGGGCGAGCCGGTGCTGCTGGTCCACGGCGTCGGCATGCGGGCCGAAGCCTGGGGTCCGCAGGTCACGGCACTATCGGCCGACCATCATGTGATCGCGGTCGACATGCCGGGCCATGGTGGCAGCGACCTGCTGGCCGATGGCGCGGGCTTGCCCGACTATGTCGCCTGGGCCGCGAGGGTGGTGCAGGCACTGGGGCTTGGTCCGGTGAGCGTTGCCGGACATTCTATGGGGGCGCTGGTCGCCGCAGGCCTTGCCGCCGATCACCCCGATCTGGTGTGCCGGCTGGCGGTACTGAACGCGGTCCAGTGCCGAAGCCCCGAGGCGCGGGCGGCGGTTCTGGCACGTGCCGAAGAAATCGCGCGCGGCGAAGGCGACGCAGAGGTGCCGCTGGCGCGCTGGTTCGGCGATACGACGGTCGATCTGGCCGTGCGACCGAAGGTTGCCGAGTGGCTGCGCGGCGTCGATGCCCGGGGATATGCCGCCGCCTATCGCGCCTTCGCCGAGGGCGACCGCGTCCATGCCGGGCGCTGGGACGAAATCCGGTGCCCGGTCCTCGCGTTGACCGGCGGGGGTGATGCCAATTCGACCCCTGAAATGACCCGCGCCATCGCAAAGGCCGCACCCCGGGGCGAGGCGGTGATCGTCGAAGGTCATCGCCACATGGTCAACCTGACAGCGCCCGAAGCCGTCACGGACGCGCTGCGGCACTGGCTGGGCCGCCCCCGGGTCGAGTCGCGCACGGACCCGACCCAACCGCGAAGGCTGCGGGATGCCTTCGGCACCTTCATGACCGGGGTCACGGTTGTCACCGCCATGGATGCGCAAGGCAATCCGCTGGGCTTCACGGCCAATTCCTTCTCGTCGATCTCGCTTGATCCGCCACTTCTGATGGTCTCGATCTCGCGCCGGTCGCTCAATCATGGGGCCTTCGTCGCAGGGCGGGGCTTTGCGGTGAATATCCTGTCGGAAGGCCAGAAGGACATATCGGCGACCTTCGCGCGCCCCGTGGCGGACCGCTTTGCCGATGTCCGCTGGCGGCGTGGCCCGGAAGGATCGCCCCTGATCGCCGGCACATCCGCCTGGTTCGACTGCCAGCTTCAGCAGACGGTCGAGGCGGGTGACCATACCATCCTCATCGGCAAGATCGCGGCATTTGACGCCGCACAGGCGGCCGGGCTTGGCTATTATCGCGGCAACTACTTCACCCCGGCCGAAACGGCCGTCAATCTGCCCACCGGGCCGGATGTAGTGATTTCGGCGGTGCTGGAACGCGCGGGCGAAGTGCTTCTGGTCGATGACGGGGCTGGCGGACTGACCCTGCCCGTGGCCCGCGTGGGCCGCGAGGGGGTGCAGGCGGCGCTGGAGGCCCTGATCGGGCAGACCGGCGTCCCGGCCTCGCCCGGTTTCATCTATGCCGTCTATGAAGACGTGGCGCGCGGCCATCAGCACATTGCCTTCCTTTGCCCCGCCGCAGAGGGCAAGCCCCGGCGCGGCGCCTTTGTCGATCCCGCGCGTGGGGATATGTCGGATGTGACCGATCCGGCGATGCGCATCATGCTTGAACGGCTTGGCACCGAAAGCCGGATGGGCAACTACGGCATCTATTTCGGAAACCAGGAGCGCGGGCGCGTCGAGCCGATCCGCGAAAGGACAGGGCCATGAAATTTTCGCTGTTCATCCACATGGAGCGTGTGAACCCCGCCGAACGCGAGGCCCGGCTTTACCACGAGATGCTGGAGTTGTGCCACATGGCCGACGAAGGCGGCATGTGCGCGATCTGGACGGGCGAACACCACGGCATGAGCTTCACCATCGCGCCGAACCCGTTCCTGAACCTTGTGGACCTCGCGCGGCGAACAAGGAACGTCCGGCTGGGAACCGGCACCGTCATCGCCCCCTTCTGGCATCCGATCAAGCTGGCGGGCGAGGCGGCGATGGCCGACATCATCATGGACGGACGGCTGGACCTGGGGATCGCGCGCGGCGCCTATACCTTTGAATACGATCGCATCATGCCCGGTCTTGATGCCTGGAACGCGGGTGGTCGGATGCGCGAACTGATCCCCGCAATCAAGGGGCTCTGGCAGGGTGACTATGCCCACGACGGCCAATACTGGCAGTTTCCCGCGACCACTTCGGCGCCATTGCCTTTGCAGCAGCCCCATCCGCCTATCTGGGTGGCCTCGCGCGACCCCAACAGCCATGAATTTGCCGTGTCGCAGGGCTGCAACGTGCAGGTGACCCCGCTTCATCAGCCGCATGAGGAAGTCGTCGGACTGATGGAGCGGTTCAACGCGGCCTGCACCGCCAATCCGCTGATCCCGAGGCCGAAGATCATGGTCCTCCAGCACGGCTATGTCGCCAGCGATGCCGCCGATGCCGATCTGGCGGCGCGCGAACTCAATGCCTTCTACAATTATTTCGGGGCCTGGTTCCTGAACAGGCGCCCGGTCCACAAGGGGCTGATCAAGCCCCTGACACCCGAGGAAATCGCCGCTCATCCCTTTTACACGCCAGATGCGATGCGCAAGAACCTGCTGATCGGCGAAAAGTCCGAGGTGATCGAGCGGCTGAAGGCGATCGAGGAACTGGGGTATGATGAATTCTCGCTCTGGATCGACAGCGGCATGAGCTTTGCGCGCAAGCGCGACTCGCTCCGGCGCTTCATCGAGGACGTGATGCCCGCCTTCGCCTGAGGAGACAGCGATGGAGAGTTTCCAGCACTATATCGACGGGGTATTCGAAGATGGCGCGTCGCACTTCGAAAGCCTTAACCCCGCCAGCGGGCGCCCCTGGGCGCGGATGCCCGAGGCCGGCCCCGCCGATGTGGACCGTGCAGCAAGGGCCGCCGATCGCGCCTTCCGGTCGACCGCATGGGCCGGGCTGACCGCCAGCGCCCGCGGCCGGCTGCTCTTGCGCCTTGCCGATCTGGTTCAGGCTGCCGCGCCGCGTCTGGCCGAACTTGAAACCCGCGACACCGGCAAGATCATCCGCGAGACATCGGCCCAGATCGCCTATGTCGCCGATTACTACCGCTATTACGCGGGCCTTGCCGACAAGATCGAAGGCGCGCACCTGCCCATCGACAAGCCCGATATGGAAGTCTGGCTGCGGCGCGAACCGGTGGGGGTCGTCGCCGCCATCGTGCCCTGGAACAGCCAGCTTTTCCTGTCTGCGGTCAAGCTGGGGCCGGCGCTGGCGGCGGGCTGCACCATCGTTCTCAAGGCCAGCGAGGATGGCCCCGCGCCGCTTCTGGAATTTGCGCGGCTGGTCCATGAGGCGGGATTTCCGCCGGGTGTCGTCAATATCCTGACCGGCGGCGCCGAGGCAGGCGCCGCATTGACCCGCCACCCGATGGTCGCGCATGTCGCCTTTACCGGCGGGCCGGAAACCGCGCGCCACATCCTGCGCAATTCGGCCGAGAACCTGGCGAAGACCTCGCTGGAACTGGGGGGCAAGTCGCCCTTCATCGTCTTTGAGGACGCCGATATCGAAAGCGCCGCCAATGCCCAGGTCGCCGGCATCTTCGCCGCAACGGGGCAAAGCTGCGTGGCCGGATCGCGCCTTCTGGTGCAGCGGGGCGCCCGGGACGCGATGCTCGAACGACTGAAGGCCAGCGCCGAGGCGGCAAGGATCGGGCCGCCCGCCGACGGGGCCACCGAGATAGGCCCCCTGTGCACGAAACGCCAGCGTGACCGAATCGCGGTGATCGTTGCGGATTCGGTCGCGGCCGGGGCGCGGATCATCACCGGCGGGAAGGTGCCACCGGGCGAGGGCTTTTTCTACCCGCCGACGATCCTTGACTGCACGGACGCGCCCGAGGCGCCTTGCATCACGCAGGAACTGTTCGGGCCGGTGCTGTCGGTCCAGGCCTTCGATACCGAAGACGCGGCGCTGGCCCTTGCCAACGCCACGCCCTACGGGCTTGCCTCCGGCGTCTTCACCCGCAGCCTGACGCGGGCACACCGGATGGTGCGGGGGATCCGTGCCGGCATCGTCTGGATCAATACCTACCGCGCCGTCTCGCCGATCGCGCCCTTCGGCGGACTCGGCCTGTCGGGTCACGGCCGCGAAGGCGGCATGGCGGCGGCGCTGGACTACACGACGGTGAAGACCGTCTGGCTGCGCACCTCGGACGATCCGATCCCCGATCCCTTCGTCATGCGCTGACCGGGCGCCGGCACGGGCACGACAGCCCCGCCAAAAACGGCCACGACGCGATCTGGCAGCGACCCGATCTGCCCGCGCAGGCGCGAGGCCCGGGCAGCCCTGGTTCCGGCGCAGTTCGCTTGTCCCTTGATTCTGCGCCGTATCCTGTCAGGCTTGGCGCGCATGACAGACGCGGCACCGACAAGATGAGTCGCCTTGAAGCATCCTTGCGCCAGTATTTCGAACCAGAGCGGCGCGCGTGGCGCGGCGACATGGCGCTTTCCAGCGTGTTCTGGGGCTATGGCGTGGGCACAAGCGCCGTGCTTGCGGTGCTTCATGCAACGGCGCTTGATCAGGGGCAGCTTCTTTTCCAGCAGATCCTGGTCCTGGCTTCTGCCGCCTACACCGCCTGGATCGTGGTGGCGATCTGGCGCTCGGCGGCCAACGCCGCGCCCTTCTGGGGCAGCCTCGCGCGGTGGCTGACCGTCGCCTGGGCGCTGAACAGCGGCCTTGTCCTCTTTTTCCTGCAGATCGACCTGATGCTTCGCTTCATGGAGGCAGCACGATGACCGGTAATGACGACATACGCATCGCGGCCGTGGCGCCCGGCCCCGGCGACAGGCTCCGTGCCGCCATCCTGGACGGTGCGGCATCGCTGTTTCCGGGGTATTTCGCATTGGTTATGGCGACAGGCGTGGTGTCGATCGCCTGTCATTTCATGGGGTTGCGGCCCATTGCCCTGGCACTGATCGTGGTCAACTGGATCGCCTGGCCCGCGCTTTGGGCGCTGACCATCGTGCGGGCGGTGCGCTTCCCCGACCGGCTGTTGCGCGATATCTCGGACCACCAGCGCGCGCCGGGCTTCTTCACCATCGTCGCGGGAACCTGCGTGCTGGGCACACAGAACGTGGTGGTGATCAAGGCCATCGCCATCGGCACGGTGCTGTGGTGGCTGGGGCTGATCCTTTGGTTCGTGATCATGTATACCTTCTTTACCGCCGTCACGGTCCGGGCGCGCAAACCCTCGCTCGCCCGCGGCATCAACGGGGCCTGGCTGATCGCCGCAGTCTCGACACAGGCAGTCGTCGTGCTGCGCGGGGTGATCGACGTCGCCTCCCCGCCCCCGGATGTGGTGCAGTTCCAGGTGATCGCCATGTTCCTGATCGGCTGCATGCTTTATCTGGCCATCATCCCGCTGATCTTCTACCGCCTGACCTTCGTGCCGATGCACCGCGAGGATTTCAGCCCGCCCTACTGGATCAACATGGGGGCGGTGGCGATCACGGCGCTTGCCGGGTCGATCCTGATCCTGCGCGGCGATACATGGCCGCTGCTCGGGCCGATCCTGCCCTTCCTGCGCGGCTTCACCTTCTTTTTCTGGGCCGTGGCAAGCTGGTGGATCCCGTTCCTGTTCGGGCTGGTTCTCTGGCGATACGTCTGGATGCGCGACCGCTTCACCTATGAACCGGCGATCTGGGGCATGGTCTTCCCACTGGCGATGTATACGACCAGCACCTATCAGTTCGATCGCGCCATGGGCTACGGTTTCCTTGATCCGGTCCCCCGGGTGCTGGTCTTTGTCGCCCTCGCTGCCTGGGGGCTGGGGATGATCGGGCTCATCCGGCGGATCCTGCGCCCACTCCGGGGCCAACCCGCACCCCGGAGCATCGCCTGAAGTTCCCGATCCGGCGATCTATCTTGTCTTCTTGCGCGTGAGCAGCGCCAGCGCCACGAACAGAAGGATCGACAGGGTCAGAAGCATGGTCGCCGCTGCCATGATCGTCGGGTTGATCTGGTCGCGGATGCCCGAGAACATCTGCACCGGCAGCGTGCGCTGTTCGGCCGCCGTCAGGAACAGCGCCACCACCACTTCGTCGAACGAGGTGGCAAAGGCGAAGATCGCGCCGGAAACCATGCCGGGCAGGATGTTGGGCAACGTCACCCGGAAAAACGCCGACAGGCCCGAGGCGCCAAGACTGTGTGCGGCGCGGGTCAGGTTGGTGTCATAGGTCGAAAGCGTGGCGGTGACGGTGATCACCACGAAGGGCGTCGCCAGCGCGGTATGGGCAAACACCAGCCCCGCGCGGGTGTTGGTCAGGCCGAACTGGCCAAAGAACAGGTAACTGCCCACCGCGACAATGACGATCGGCACGATCATCGGCGAGATCAGAAGCGCCATGATCGCCCGGCGGTAGGGGAAATCCGGCCGCGCGATCCCCAGCGCGGCCAGTGTGCCCAGGGTGGTGGCGAGGATCGTGGTCAGGACGGCGGCAACCGCGCTGTTGACCATGGCATTGAACCAGCGCGGGTTGCCGAACAGGTCTTCATACCAGCGCAGCGAATATTCCCGCACCGGCAGGGTGAAGAACGGATCCTTGGAAAACGACAGCGGCACGATGATGAACAGCGGCGCGATCAGGAACAGCAGGACCGCGACCGCGAAGCCGACCACAAGGATCCGCGACAGGCGCTCGGACGGGGTTGCGTAGGACGGTAGCCACATGATGGATTACCCCAGTTTGATCTTGTCGGCGCCGACAAGGCGCAGGAACAGCCCGTAGATCGCCAGCGTCACCAGCAAGAGGACGACACCCAGCGCGGCAGCAAGGCCCCAGTTCAGGTCGCGGTTGATGTAGACGGCGATGAAGTTAGACACCATCTGGTCCTGCGGCCCGCCGACCAGCGCGGGGGTGATGTAATAGCCCAGCGACAGGATGAAGGTCATCAGGCAGCCCGCCACAACTCCGGGCAGGGTCTGCGGTGCATAGATCCGCCAGAAGGCCGAGGTCGGCCCCGCACCAAGCGAGCGGGCCGCGCGCAATTGCGTGGGCTGGATCGCGCGCATCACCGAATAGATCGGCAGGATGGTGAAGGGCAGCTGGATATGGGTCATCGCGGTGACGGTGCCGACGCGGGTGAAGATCAGTTGTATCTTTTCCGTTGTCAGGTGCAGCGCCATGAGAACCGAATTGATCACCCCGTCCGATTGCAGCAGCACCACCCAGGCGGTCGTGCGCACCAGAAGCGAGGTCCAGAGCGGCAAGAGCACCATCAGCATCATCACCGCCGCGATGGTCTTTGGTGCGATGGTCAGCACATAGGCGACCGGATAGCCAAGGATCAGCGTCAGTGCCGTGACCATCCCCGCCACCAGAAGCGTGCGCCCAAGGACCGGAAGGAAGATCGCCTGATCCGGGGCCACGCGCTCGATACCGCCCGTGGGCGCCTGTTTCAGGTCGACAGCCGTCATCAGGTAATAGGGCGTGAGACCCGCGCCGTTGCGCTGGATCACCGCCCAGGTCGCCGGATCCGCCCAGATGCCGCCCTGTTCAAGGAATTTCTCGCGGTAGGGTCCGGTCTCGAGCCCCGCCGCCATCCGCGATGCGGCCAGCATCTTGCTGCGCATGCCCGGGATTTCATAGTTCAGCCGCTTGCCCACCAGGGCGGCGGTGCTGTCTTCCTTGGCCTGTTTCAGATCGGCGGCCAATGCGGCAAAGACCGGCTCATCCGGGGTCGAGGTGCCATCCCAGCCCTCCAGCGCCGCAAGCGTTCGCGGCAGGACGCTCTGGGTTTCGGGGTTGTCGACCGCTGTCACCAGCAGATAGAGGATCGGCGCCACGAAGGCGACCAGAAGGAAGGCCACGAGCGGCAGCGCCAGCGAAAACGCCGCCCGGCGGGCCGGACGCGCGGCGCGGCGCACCGCCATGAAGGTCTGGATCCGCTCGATGTCGACCGGTTGGGTCGTGCGCTGCATCGCTCAGCCCTCCAGCAGGCGGCAATCGGCCGCGTTGCAGGAAAGATGCACGGTTTCGCCGGGTTTGAAGCCACGGGCAGCAGAAACCGGGATGCGCGCGGTCACGGCCTGGCCTGCAAAGGCCGTCACCGAAAGCCGAAGGTGATCGCCAAGGAAAAACACTTCGGTGACCGTGCCGGAAAAGAGGTTCGTGCCCGGCGCCGGCTGGCCATCCGCCTGCGCGATGTTTTCGGGGCGCACCGACAGCGACAGATCGCCCCCCGCCGATGCCTGCGCGGCGCCTGCGGATTTCAGGATGCTGCCATCCGCCATCCGCACCACGGCCAGCCCGTTTTCATGGCCGACCAGCGTGCAGGGCATGGTGTTGTTTTCCCCGATGAACCCGGCGACGAAGCGGTTTTCCGGCGCATTGTAAAGCGTCTTCGGATCGGCAAGCTGCTGGATGCGGCCGTCGTGGAAGACGGCGATGCGGTCCGACATGGTCAGGGCCTCGGACTGGTCATGCGTGACATAGACCATGGTGATCCCGAGCGAGGTCTGCAGGTGCTTGATCTCGATCTGCATGCGCTCGCGCAACTGTTTGTCGAGCGCGCCAAGCGGTTCGTCCATCAGCACAAGCGAGGGCTCGAACACCAGGGCGCGTGCCAGCGCCACCCGCTGCTGCTGGCCGCCCGACAATTGCGCCGGCCGCCGGTCGCCCATCGCCTCAAGGCTGACGCGGCCAAGCGCGCGCGCCACCTTTTCACGCGCGGCCTCGCCCTTGATGCCACGGTAGCGCAGCGGGAAGCCCACGTTTTCCGCCACCGTCATGTGGGGGAACAGCGCATAATTCTGGAAGACGAAGCCGATGTTGCGCTTTTCAGGGGGAAGCCGTTCGACCGGCTTGCCGTCAAGCATGATCTGCCCCAGCGTCGGGCGCTCGAACCCGCCCAGCATCATCAGCGTGGTGGTCTTGCCCGAGCCCGAAGGCCCGAGCATGGTCAGGAATTCGCCCTTGGCGACATCCAGATTGAGGTCTTTGACCACATAATGGATGCCGTCATAGGATTTCTTGACCTGGGTAAAGCGGACGAGCGCATCACTGCTCCTGCCTCCCGCATGCGTTCCGGTCTGCATGGATGCCATGATGCGCCCTCCCTGTTTTTCGGTCCGAATTATTGTGCCAGCCAGGTCGTGAACCGCTTGCGGATCTCGTCGCCGTTGTCGGCCCAGAAGGCGTTGTCGAGCGTCAGCGCGACGGTCATGTTGGCCGGGCTGGTGGGCAGGTTCGCCGCATCTTCGGGCGTCACGAATTCGGCGGCCGATTTGCGGACCGGGCCGTAGGGGATGTATTTCGTCGTCCCCGCCAGAACCTTGGGTTCGACCGCGTATTTGATGAAGTCCAGCGAGGCTTCGGGGTTCTTCGCGCCCTTCGGGATGACCCAGAAGTTGGAATCAAGGATCTGGTTGTCCCAGACGATCTTGAAGTTCTGGCCTTCCTTGTTGGCGTTGTAGATGCGGCCGTTCCAGGCCGTGGTCATCACCACCTCGCCCGAGGCCAGAAGCTGCGGTGCCTGCGCGCCCGCTTCCCACCAGACGATGTCCTTCTTGATGGTGTCGAGCTTCGCAAAGGCGCGGTCCACGCCTTCTGGGGTGGAAAGCACCTCGTAGACCTGATCGGCGGGGACGCCATCGGCCATCAGGGCAAATTCAAGGTTGGTGGCCGGGTTCTTCCACAGACCCCGCTTGCCGGGGAATTTCGCCGTGTCGAACAGGTCGGCGATCACCGTCGGGCCTTCGGGCAGGGTCGCGGCATTGTAGGCGAGCGAGGTGGAATAGACGATCGTGCCCACGCCGCAGTCCGATGTGGTGCCTTCCAGCCAGTCGGACTTGTCGCCGATCTGCGCCCAGTCGATCTTTTCGAAGATGCCTTCGTCACAGCCCTGCAGCAGGGTCGGGGCATCGACGTCGACGACATCGACGGTGGTGTTGCCGGATTCGATCATCGCGGCGATCTTGGCGATCTCGCCGCCGTATTCCTGTTCATCCACCTTGATACCGGTGGCGGCGGTATAGGTTTCGAACACCGCCTTGCGCTGCGCTTCCTGATAGGCGCCGCCAAAGCTCATCACCGAGATAGAGCCTTCGGCGAGCACCGGTGCGCCCAGCGCCAGCAGGGCCAGCGCCGATACCGTCAGCGTGACTGTCTTCTTCATGGGTCTCTCCTCCCTTTGTTGAAAACCCGGTCGGCGGGATCCGCAGACCGGGGTCTTGCATCCTGGCCGGCTTTGGTGCCGTGCTTCTGGACGCTGCGCGAAAGGGCGCGGGGGTTTTTCCCACCCGCGCCCCTTTTCCTGTTCGATCAGCCCTTGCCCTTCTTCACGATCAGATGTTCGGGGCCGTAGGCAAAACCGGTGATGTTGGTGTTGCCCTTGTTGTTTTCGTCGGTGATCACGAGGATGTCGTGTTCGCGGTAGCCACCGGCGCCCGGCAGGTGGTTCGGGACGGTGATCATCGGCTCCATCGAGACGACCATGCCCGGCTCCAGCACGGTATCGCAGTCTTCGCGCAGTTCCAGACCCGCCTCGCGGCCGTAGTAGTGGCAAAGGACGCCGAAGGAGTGGCCGTAACCGAAGCTGCGGTATTGCAGCAGGTTTTCGGCGGCATACATCTCGTTCAGTTCCTTGGCGATGTCGCTGCAGCGCGCGCCCGGAACCAGAAGTTCCTTGCCGCGGTCATGGACCTTGCAGTTGATTTCCCACAGCCGGATATGTTCCTTGCTGGCCTCTTCCGAGAACAGGGTGCGTTCCAGCGCGACGTAGTAACCCGCAACCATCGGGAAGCAGTTCAGCGACAGGATGTCGCCCTTCTCGATCTTGCGGCTGGTCACCGGGTTGTGGGCGCCATCGGTGTTGATGCCCGACTGGAACCAGGTCCAGGTATCCAGAAGCTCGCCATGCGGCCAGACCCTGGCAATCTCGCGGATCATCGTGGCGGTCGAATGCAGCGCCACTTCGTGTTCCGGCACACCCACCGCGATCGCCTCGACGCAGGCGGCGCCGCCGATGTCGGCGATGCGGGTCATCTTGGTGATATGGGCGATTTCCTCGGCCGACTTGATCATCCGCAGCCGCATCGAGGGCGCCGCGATATCGACGAATTCCATATGCGGGAATTCGGCCTTCAGCAGGTTCAGCGTGTCGATGTTGATGTGGTCGAACTCGATCCCCAGCCGCTTGACGCCACCGGTCAGGCTGCGGATGGCGTGGAAATAGTTATCCTTCTGCCAGTCGGTATAGGTGACGTTCTTGCCACCGAAGGTGCGCCGCCAGGGTTGGCCGCCGTCGATGCCCGCGCTGATCGAGGTGGCGATGTCGTGATCGACAAGGAAGCCATAGCGGCGACCGAAATAGCAGAACAGGAAGTCGGAATAGTAGTTGATGCAGTGGTAGCTGGTGAACAGCGCCGCATCGATGCCTTCCTTGGCCATATGGGCCCGGATCGCGTCAAGACGACGCTGCATCTCGGCATCGGAAAAGGTCGGGACGGCCTTTTCGCCGTTGTTCACATAGTTCTGAAGCCTTTCGCGTTCCATCGGTTCCTCCACGCAAATTCCGGGGCCGGCACTGGCCCTTTCGCTGTCCAGAAGGCGGTGGAAGGCGGGGGCTTGTCAAAAGATCAAAATTCAGCCAAGCATGAGAAAACCTAATGCTGGTTCTGTATCATGGCCTTGGCTCCCCTCAATGCGCTTCGTGCCTTCGAGGCAGTGGCCCGGCTCGGGTCGTTCAAGGCGGCGGCCGATGCGCTTTTCGTCACGCAGTCGGCAGTCAGCCATCAGGTCCGCAACCTTGAACAGTGGGTGGGCAGACCCCTGTTCGAGCGGGAAGGCAACCAGAACCGGCTGCTGCCGCATGGCGCCGATCTGGCGCGCAGCCTGTCGGTTTCCCTGACCGAGATCGACGCCGCCTGCCGCCGTGCCCGTGCCGGGCGGGACAGCCAGGTTCTGGTGATTGCGGCGATCCCGTCGGTGGCGATGTGCTGGCTCATTCCGCGTCTGAGCCGCTTCCGGGCCGAACACCCCGAGATCGAGTTCCGCATCGTCTATGCCATGCACGGCCGCGACATCGACTTCGATGCCGTGCATCTGGCCTTCGTATTCGCGCCCGAGGCGCCGCGGATCCCCGGCGTGACCAGCGCCTTCTTCCTCAGCGGCGAAAGCGCGCCGGTCTGCAGCCCGGCCCTGTTGCAACAGCCGGGCCGGGACGCGGCGCCGCTGACACCAGGGGCGCTTGTCGGGCTTGGACTTCTGCATGACGGCGGGACCGAAGGCTGGCGGACCTGGATCGAGGAAATGGGCGAGGATGCGGGCGATACCATTCCCGGCGCCACATTCGAGGATTTCAACCTCCTGCGGGCGGCGGCACTTTCGGGGCAAGGTGTCGCGCTTTGCCCGCTTGCCATGGTCCAGCCCGACCTTCAGACGGGAAATCTTGTCCAGCTTTCGGAACATACCGTGAGCTATGGGTCGGATTACTACATCTTGTCGCGGGCCACGACCTCGGCTGCGCTTGCTGCCCAGACGCGGGTGTTCCTGGACTGGGCGCGGGCCGAACGGGGTCGGCCGCTGACCCGGCCCGAACCTTTCGATCCGGGCGGGGCCTGAAACAGGGGGGCCGCGGGCCTTGTGTGGCCCCGCGCTCAGATGCTTTCGGCGCCGTCGATCACCAGCGCGTGCCCGGACATGAAGGCGGACCGGTCCGAGGCCAGATAAAGGACCGCCTCGCCGATCTCTTCGGCGGTGCCGAACCGGCCCATGGGGATCGTATCGGCGACATAACGTTCAAGCGCCACGCGCCCGCCCATCTGTGTTTCGAACCCGGCATTGAAGACGGTATCGACGAAACCGGGGCAAAGCGCGTTGCAGCGCACGTTCCTGCGGGCGAAGTCTGCCGCGATCTGGCGCACCATGGCGATGACCGCGTGCTTTGTGGTGCAATAGGCGATCATCTCGCGGTCGTATTGCACGCCCGAGTTCGACGAGGTGACGATGATCGAGCCCTGTCCCCGCGGCGCCATGACCTGCATCGCCGCCCGCGCCGCCACGAAATGCGCCCGCACATTGAGCCGCCACGACAGGTCCATCTCGGCCGCGGAGACCTGATCGAGCCGCCCGGGCACCTGCACGCCAGCATGGGAATGCAGCACATCAAGCCGCCCGTGGCGGCGCGCGGCGCCAAGGATCGCGCCTTCCAGCGCCGCGTCGTCGGTCACGTCAAGCGACATCGCCTCGGCCCGTCCGCCGCGCGCGGCAATCTCGGCGGCCACGGCTTCGGCCCGGTCGTGCAACAGGTCGGTCACCACCACATGCGCACCTTCGCGTGCCATGGCCATGGCTCCTGCCCGCCCGATCCCCGAACCGGCCGCCGTTACAAGGGCCACGCGTTCCTTCAGTTCCATGTCGACATCTCCGGGTGGTCGGCTCAGCGGGCGCGGCGCCGCAAGATCACCTGCGCGCTGACCAGTGTCAGCAGCGAGGCCACGAGCACCATCGTTCCAATGGCATTGATTTCGGGTGTCACCCCCCGGCGAATCGACGAAAACACATAGATCGGCAGGGTCGTCTCGGAGCCGGCAACGAAGAAGGCGATGATGAAGTCGTCGAAGCTGAAGGTGAAGGACAAGAGGAACCCGGCGAGAACCGCAGGCGCGATCTGCGGCAGGGTGATCTGCAGGAAGCTGCGCATCGGAGGAGCGCCCAGATCGGACGATGCCTCGAGCAGCGCGCGATCCATCCCCTGCAGGCGGGCGCGCACGATCACCGTGACCAGCGCCATGGTGAAAAGCCCGTGCGCGGCAATGAGCGACCCCTTGCCCAGCGCAAGCCGTGGCGCGCCTTCGCCGAACAGGCCCGAGAGCATCGGGTTCAGCACGTCAAAGACCGTGACCAGTGCGATCAGCGTGGCAATGCCGATCACGATCCCCGGGACCATCACCGCCATGTAGATCAGCGCGTCATAGAAGGCCCTCATCCGCCCCCGGACGCCTTGCAGCGCCACGGCGGCGAGCGTGCCGCTCAGCGTCGCGAGCGCGGCCGAGGACAGCGCCACGATGACGCTCGTCTTCAGCGCGCCGATGACGAAGGGGTTCGACAGCACAGTGCCATACCATTGCAGCGAAAAGCCGGTGAACTGCGCGGCATGTCGGCCGGCGTTGAACGAGAACAGCGCGATGATCCCGATCGGGATATACAGGAACAGATAGACGAGGATGGCATAGATCCGCATCATGCCCTCACATCAGTGCAACATCGTCGCGCCCGCCCGACAGGCGGCGGATCGCGCGCATGTAAAGCGTGACGGTCACCAGCATGACCGCGACAAGCGTCGCCGCCACCGCAGCGCCGAAGGGCCAGTTGCGCGATTGCAGGAACAGGTCGACCAGCGCATTGCCGACAAAGAAGACCTTGCCGCCCCCCAGGATCTGCGGCACGAGAAATTCCCCCATCAAGAGGATGAAGACCAGCATCGACCCGGTCGCCACCCCGGCCATCGACAGGGGCAGCGTCACCTGAAGGACGGTCCGCCAGGGCGGGCTGCCAAGATCGCCTGAGGCCTCAAGCAGGCGCCGGTCCAGTTTCTCCAGCGCGACATAGATCGGAAAGACCATCAGCGGCAGATAGCCATAGACGATCCCCACCATCACCGCGAAGGGGGTATTGATCAGCCGGGGCTTGCCAAGCCCCAGATCCGCAATGATCCGCGGCAGGCCACTGCCGCCCAGGATCTGGATCCAGGCATAGGACCGGATCAGGAGCGAGGTCCAGAATGGCACGATCACCAGGATCAGAAGAACCGTGCGCCAGCGCGGATCGGCCTTCAGCGCCAGGAAATAGGCCAGCGGCCAGGCGATCAGCAGGCACAGGACCGTGCCCAGCGGCGCAAGCGTCAGCGTGTTCCTGAATGCGGTCCAGCGCGCGCCAAGGTTGGCATAGTTGTCCAGGGTGAAGGCCGGGACGTATCCGCCCGCGGCCCCCCTTTCGCCAAAGCTGAAGACGATGACGACCACAAGCGGCATCACCAGCATGACCAGAAGCCATGCCGTTGCCGGTGCCAGGAACAGCGCCGTGCGCAACCCGGGCCGCATCGCCCCCCTGCCCCCTTACGCCGACTTGAAGCGGGCGAGGATCTCGGCCCGCTGCGGGTTGGTCATCGTCACCGCCGCGCCGAATTCCAGCGCGTCAAGCAGTTCGGCCGCCGGATAGAGGATGTCGCTGTCGCGCATCTCGGCCGGCAGCAGGGCGTCAACCCGCTTGTCGCCGGTGGCATAGCCGTGGAACATCGCCTCGCGCGCGGCCATCTTCGGCTCGAGCAGGAAGTCGATCAGCGCATAGGCCGCATCCTTGTGCGGCGCCGAGGCAGGGATGGTGAAGAAGTCCGACCATATCTCGCCGCCCTCGCGCCCGAGGATGTAGACGATCGAGGGAATGTCGCGGTGCATCTGCGTTGCGTCCCCCGTCCAGCACATCGACATGGTGGCATCGCCCGACCGCATCGAGGGCTGGTAGTCCGAGGTGATGGCAAACAGGTGCGGCTTGGCCTCGATCAGCAGCTTCTCGGCATCCTCCAGTTCCTTCGGATCGACCGAATTGAAGGAATAGCCGTAGTATTTCAGCGCGTTGCCGATCGCGGTCAACTGGTAGTCATGGACGATCACCCGCCCGGAAAGCTGGTCGCGCGTCAGATCCCAGTATTCCTTCCAGGTGGCGGGGGAGCCGTCGAAATCGGCCGTGTTCAGGCAAAAGCCCGTGGTGCCGACGTTGCGCGGGATGGCATGGCGCTTGCCATCGACGATGCCGGGGTTGGCGTAGCGCGGATCGGTGGCGCTGGGGTCGTAGTTCGGCAGGCGGGACAGGTCGAATTCCTCGATGATGCCTTCGCCGACATAGATGGGGATGGTGTAGTTGGTGGCCACCACCACGTCCCATCCGGTGCCGCCGGCCTGAAGCTTGGCCAGCATTTCCTCGTTCGAGCCGAAAACGTTCATGTCGACGGCGGCGCCGGTGGCTTCCTTGAAGGCTTCGAAGTCCTGCGGATCGTGGTAGTTCGGCCAGGTGGCGATCACCACCTTGTCGCCGATGCTGCCCTGGGCATGGGCCCGGCGGACAAGGCCCGGCATGGCCGAGGACAGCATCGCCGTCGCCGCACCAAGGCCCGTCACGCCGAGGAAGTGCCGGCGCGTGATCGAGCCCTTGCGGTAGCTTTCAAGCCGCTGAAGAAATTCCTTCGCAGGAATGTGGTCACGGAACTTGGTCATGTCTTCCTCCATGTTGCGAACCGGTCGGGATGGTTCCCGCCGGGCGTCCTTTCAGCCATCCTTCAACGCAAGTGCCGCCCCGTCGCGCCAGTGCAGGCGGACCCTTGCCCCCGGTGCCAGCGCACCGTTGCGCGCCTCGGAGGCGCGGGGGGCCACGGCGACAAGCGTGCCAAGGCTGGGCGATTTCAGGTGGTATTCGGTGTGCTCTCCCAGGAAGATCCGGTGCGTGACCTCGGCCTCGATACCCTCCTGCGCCGTGGCCAGCGTGATTTCCTCGGGACGTAGCGACAGGGTAATGGCCGCGCCCGGCGGCAGGGCCGCATCACCCCGCGCAAGCACCCGCAGCGCCCCCGCCGCCTCGGCCACCACAAGACCACCATCATGCCCCGTCACCTTTGCCGGGATGAAGTTCGAGCGGCCGACGAAATCGGCGACATAGCGGCTTTGCGGCCGGTCATACAGTTCTTCGGGGGTGGCGATCTGCGCAATGCGCCCCTGGTCCATGATGCAGATCCGGTCCGACATCGACAGCGCCTCCTCCTGGTCATGGGTGACCAGAACGAAGGTGATGCCCAGTTCGCGCTGCAGCGACTTCAGTTCGATCTGCATGTCGTGGCGCAGCTTCTTGTCCAGCGCGGCCATGGGTTCGTCCAGAAGCAGGATCTTGGGCCGGTTGATGATCGCGCGCGCCAGCGCCACGCGTTGCTGCTGGCCGCCCGACATTTCCCAGATGCGGCGGTCGCCGAATTCGGGCAGCCGCACCATGTCGAGCGCGCGCGCCACCTCGGCCGCGACCTCGGCCTTCGGGAGCTTCGGGCGTCGCTGGTTGAGGCCGTAAGCCACGTTCTGCGCCACCGTCAGGTGCGGAAACAGCGCGTATTGCTGGAACACCATGTTCACGGGGCGGCGATGGGGCGGCACGCCGTTCACCACCTGCCCGTCGATCAGAACCTCGCCCTCGGTTGCCTCTTCAAAGCCGGCCAGCATCCGCAGCGCGGTTGTCTTGCCACAGCCCGACGGCCCGAGGAACGACAGGAATTCCCCCGGCAGGATTGCCAGATCAAGGCCCGAGGCGGCGGTGACTGCGCCGTAGCGTTTCGTCACTTTGCGCAGTTCAGCAATCGGTTGACTTTGCATCGGCTGCCCGGAGAATATCTTCCACAACACGACAAATCGTAGAAACACCGGGTTATTCTGTATATACCTCAAAGAGCATAGTCGCATGAAGACCATGGGCAGCCACGCCGAAGACGACTTTGCCGGAAATGCCGGACGCGTGATCGACGCGATCGGCACGCCCGCCTTCTGCCCGGCACTGACGGCATGGTTGCATGCAGTGGTCCCCTGCACGTTCAGCGTTGCCTTCGGCTATCAGGGAGAGCGGCGGCCACTTGAGCTTTTCGACGATTTCCCGAAGGACCGGCGCAAGGTCTTCGTATCGGATTATCTCGAAGGCCCCTACCTGCTTGATCCGTTCTGCCAGGCCGCGATCCGGCCGGTCGCACCGGGGCTTTACCGGCTGAAGACACTGGCGCCCGACCGTTTCTATCAGGGCGAATACTACAGGAACTACTACATCCGCACCGAGATCGCCGAAGAGATCGGTTTCTTCGCGAAAATGCCCGAGGACTGCCATGTGGTATTTTCCCTCATGCGCGAGGAGAGGGTGTTTTCACAGCCCGAGTTCCGGCGGCTTGCCGGGCTTTCGCCCATCGTCACCGCGGTGATGCGGCGCCACTGGGCGGGACTCGCGCGCGATTTCGCCCAAAGCCCCGGACCAAGGCCCGCGCCACTGGGCCAAGGGCTTGAACGGCTGACCCCGCGCGAGCATGAAATCGTCGGCTGGATCCTCAAGGGCCATTCCGCCGAGGCCACCGGCAACGAACTGGGCATCTCGCCCGGGACGGTGCGGATCCACCGGCGCAACATCTATGCCAAGCTGGGCATTTCCTCGCAGCGGGAACTGTTTGCCCGCTTCCTTGCGGGGCTGTCGCTTTAGGTTGACGGGGCAAGCGGCGCCAAGGGTCCGCCCCCGACCCGGCACACCTGGCGTCGCGTCCGCCCGTTACGCCTGACCCGTCATTTCCTGCCCGCAATCGCGGTGGCGTCGATCCATTCCTCAAGCAACTGCACCGCAAAGCCGACACCGCCCGGGCGCGCGAGCGGGAGATCCTCGTCGGTCATCTCCTTGCCGGCAATGTCAAGATGGACCCAGGGGCGCCCTTCGGTGAAATGCCGCAGGAAGGCCGCCGCCATCGGGGCATCGCCGTCTTCAAGGTCGCGGCCATGCTGGCGCAGATCGGCGATCGGTGATCGCAGGGCCTTGTCATAGGCCCGATCCAGCGGCAGGCGCCAGAACCTTTCGCCCACCCGCTCGCCCGCGGCCAGAATCCCGCTCGCCATCTCGTCATCGGTGGCGAAAAGCCCGGCAAAGACATGGCCAAGGCCGCGCATCACCGAATAGGTCAGCGTCGCCAGATCGACTATGGCGGCAGGCTGGAACCGCGTCGCCGCGTAATGCAGCACGTCGGCCAGCACCATGCGCCCCTCGCAGTCGGTGTCAAAGACCTCGACCGTGCGGCCCGACAGCGTGGTGACGACATCGCCCGGCTTGTAGGAGGCGCCCGACAGCATGTTCTCGGCCACCCCCAGCACGCCCACGACATGCACCGGCGCCCGCCTTTGTGCCAGCGCCAGCATGGTGCCGATCACCGCCGCCGCGCCGGCCATGTCGCCCTTCATGGTGAACATCTGCGGGCCGGTCTTGATGGCAAGGCCGCCGGCATCGAAGCACATGCCCTTGCCGACCAGCGCCAGCGGCGCCCCTTCGGCCCCCGGCCCGCGGTATTCCAGCACGAAGACCCTTGGCGGCCGGGCCGATCCATTGCCGACCGCAAGGACCGCGCCCATGCCAAGGCGCTCCAGTTCGGGGCGCTCCAGTTCCTCGACCGTGACCCCGGCTGCCCGCAGCGGTGCGAGATGGGCGCCGAAACTGTCGGGATGAAGGTGGCTGGCCGGGTAGTTCACCAGGCTGCGGGCAAGCGTCACGCCTTCGGCCAGCGCCGCGCCGCGGGCCAGCGCCGCCCCATCCAGGGCATCGGATACAACGGTCAGCGCCAGACCGGGCGCCGTGTCGTCCCGGGCCATCATCTGGAAGCGGTAGTTGCGCAGGCGCATGCCAAGGACCAGCCGGGCAAGCACCTCTCCGGGGGAAACCGGGCAGCCCTCGAAGCCGTCGAACAGCAGGGTGGCGGCCGGCTCGGCCTCGTCCTCCAGCCGGCGGGCCAGGGCGGCGCCGGCAAGGGTTGCCGCAAGCGGGGTCAGCGCGGCCGCTGCGCCAAGGTCAAGAATCATCACGCGCCGCGCCTCCAGCCCGGCGGGGGCAAGGACATCGACGCATTCCCCCGCCTCGCCCCTGAGCCGGGGCGCGGCAAGCGCGCGCGACAGGGCGCCCCCCGCCCGCTCATCGACCGCCCTGCCGCGGGGGCCAAGTCCCCCGGCCCCCGCCTTCAGCACGACGATGACCGGTGCCGCGCCGGCGGCGGCGTCATCGGATCTGGCAAGGGTGGTGATGGTGATGGACATGGTGAGACCCCGGTTTGCGCTACCGGCCCAGTGATAGTGCAGCAGGCATTGATTGCAAGGCGCGCGGATGATGCGCGCGGCCGGGGCGGCAGACGGGCGTCACCCAGTTCAACCAATGCGTGTGCCTTCAGGACTTGCAACACGCAAATCCGGGTGCCACAGTCCGGCAGGTTGCGCCTCGGGCGGCGCGAAGCAAGTCTTGCATCCGGAACGCGCCCACCCGGTAATCCCTGCCCTGAAGACGTCAGCCGACATGCACCGCTACCGCTTCATCCTCTTGCGTCCGCTCCAGCTTGTGCCGGTGCTTTTCGGCATTTCAATCATCACCTTCGTGCTGGTGCGGCTGATTCCCGGCGATCCGGCGCGGGTGCTGCTGGGCACGCGTGCCACGCCCAGCGCCATCGCCAACATCCGGGCGCAATACGGGCTCGATGACCCGATCTGGGTGCAATACCTCTATTTCCTCAAGAACCTTGGCGCGGGCGAGATGGGCAAGTCCGTCGTCTACAAGATCGACGTCCTGCGCCTGATCGCCACGCGGATCGAGCCGACGCTGGCACTGGTGGTCGCGGGCGTGGTGCTGACGCTGGTGATCGCGGTGCCCTTCGCGGCGCTGTCCGCCCGCCGGCAGGGCCGCGCGGCCGATCATGCCGTGCGGATTGTCTCGACCGCGGGCCTCGGGTTTCCGGCTTTCTGGCTGGGCATGATGCTGATCCTGCTGTTTTCGGTGCGGCTCGACTGGCTGCCGGTGGCCGGCTACGGCGAGAGCTTCTCCGAACGGCTCCAGCACATGATCCTGCCGGGCCTGACGATCGCGCTTTCGCTTTCGGCGATCATCACGCGATCCTTGCGGGCGGGGATGATCGCGGGGCTGTCGTCGGATGTCGCCACGGCGGCCCGCGCGCGCGGCATGCCCGAGAACGTGGTGTTCTGGCGCCATGTGGTGCCGAATGCCGTGGTGCCGACGGTGAACCTGCTTGCCGTCAACATCGGCTGGCTGATCGGTGGCACCGTGGTGGTGGAAAGCGTCTTTGCCGTGCCGGGACTGGGACAGCTGATGGTGCGGGCGATCTTCAGCCGCGACTACATGGTGGTGCAGGGCGTGGCGCTGGCCTTCGCGCTGGCCACGGTGCTGACGAATTTCCTGGCCGACATCCTGACAGTCGCGCTTGATCCCAGGGTGGAAATGTGAGCCTGCTTTCGCTTTCCCTGCCGCTTCGCGCGCGCATCGGCCGCCGTCCGATGCTGGCCATGGGCCTTGCGATCCTTGGCGGCTTCGTGGCGCTTGCCCTGCTTGCCCCGCTGATCGCCCCCTTCGATCCGATCCTCCAGGACGCGGGGGCCAAGCTTCTGCCGCCGTCATGGGACCATCCCTTCGGCACCGACAACTTCGGCCGCGACGTGTTCAGCCGGGTCTTGTGGGGCACGCGGATCGACCTGCAGATCGCGGTGCTGGGGGTGGTCTTTCCCTTCCTGATCGGGACCGGGGTGGGCACGGTCGCCGGATTCTTCGGCGGCTGGGTCGATGCGGTTCTCATGCGCGTCATCGACGTGGTGCTGGCCTTTCCGTTCCTTGTGCTGATGCTGTCGATCATCGCCATCCTTGGCCCCGGGCTTGCGAGCTTCTACATCGCCATGGCGCTGGTCGGCTGGGTCAGCTATGCGCGGCTGATCCGGGCGCAGATCCTTGTGCTGAAATCGCAGGATTTCGCGGTCGCCGCCGCCTCGCTGGGGTTTTCGCGGCTGCGGATCATGTTCCGCCACCTGCTTCCCAATGCGCTGGCGGGGTCGCTGGTCTTCGTGATGTCGGATGCGGTGCTGGTGCTGCTCAATGGCGCCTCGATCAGCTATCTCGGCCTTGGCGTGCAGCCGCCCGTCGCCGAATGGGGCGTGATGGTGGCCGAGGCCCAGGGCTTCATCAGCCAGGCCTGGTGGATCACGCTGTTCCCGGGCCTTGCAATCGTGACGCTGGCCTTCGGCTTTTCGCTGACGGGAGATGCGCTGGCCGACCTGATGGGGGTGCATGAGTGACCCCCCTTCTCGACATCGCCAACCTCTCGGTCGTCTTTCGGGGCGAGAACGAGGAACGCCCGCTGCTTGACGGCATCACCGTCGGCCTCGGGAGGGGCGAGATCCTTGGCCTTGTCGGCGAAAGCGGCTCGGGGAAAAGCCTGTTGTGCCGGGCGGTGATGGGGCTTTTGCCGTCGCGCAGGCTGCATGTGACGGGTGGCACCGTGCGGCTTCAGGGGCAGGATATCCTGAACGCCGACATGGGCGCGATCCGTGGGCGGCGGATCGGGATGATCTTCCAGAACCCGACAAGCCACCTTGATCCGGTGATGACCGTTGGCCGCCAGATCTGCGAAGGGCTGGGCCAGCATCGCGGCCTGAGCGGCCCCGCCGCCCGGGCCGAGGCGGTGGACCTGCTCGGGCAGGTGGGTTTTCCCGACCCGGCGGCGGCGTTTTCCAGCCATGCCCACCGGTTTTCGGGTGGGATGCGCCAGCGCGCCATGATCGCCATCGCGCTGGCCTGCGAGCCCGAGATCCTGATCGCGGATGAGCCCACCACCGCGCTTGACGTCACGATCCAGGCGCAGATCCTGCGGCTCCTGATGGAGCTGCGCGACCGGCGCGGCCTGTCGATCATCCTCATCACCCATGACCTGGGCGTCGTGGCGCAGACCTGCGACCGGATCGCGGTGATGCGGCGGGGCCAGCTAGTCGAAGTGGGCGAGAAACGCGCGCTGCTGGCCGCGCCTGCCCATCCCTATACCCGCCAGCTTGTCGCCTCGCACCCCTCGCTGAGCCATGCCGGGGATCCCCCGCGCCACGATGGCGACGGCGCGCAGCCATTGTTCGACGTGCGCGGGCTCGAGGTGGCCTTTCCGCTGGGCGGCGGTTTCCTGCGGCCGAAGCGGATGTTGCGGGCGCTGAAGGGCGTGTCGCTGTCCGTCCGGCCCGGCGAGACGGTGGGGATCGTCGGCGAATCCGGTTCCGGGAAAAGCACGCTGGCGCGGACCATCATGGGCCTGACCCGCGCAACGGGGGGCGATGTGGTCTTTGCCGGGCGCTCGCTCATGTCCGAGCGGGCAGCCGCGATGAAGGCGCTCCGGTCGGATGTGGCGATGGTGTTCCAGGATCCGTTCAATTCGCTCAACCCCCGCATGACCGTCGGCCAGACCCTGGCCGAGGTGCTGCGAAACCAGGGCGAGACCCCGCGCGACGGGATCCCCGCGCGGATCGGCGAGCTGCTTGACATGGTGGGGCTGGAACGCGACCTTGCGGACCGCAGGCCGCGCAGCCTGTCGGGCGGCCAGTGCCAGCGCGCGGGGATCGCACGGGCGCTGGCGGTGAACCCCAGCGTGATCGTGGCCGACGAATGCGTGGCCGCGCTTGACGTGACGATCCAGGCGCAGATCGTGGCGCTGTTTCGTGAACTTGCCGAGCGGCAGGGACTCACGCTGCTGTTCATCGCGCATGACCTCGCCATCGTGCGCAACCTGTGCGAGCGGGTCGTCGTCATGCATCACGGCGAGATCATCGAGGACGGGCCATCGACCGAGGTCTTCGCCCGCCCGACCCGCGCCTATACGGCGGCGCTGATCGCCGCCATCCCCGACATAGACCCCGACCGCCCGCTGGGCCGGGGAGAGACGAACGACAACAGGGAGGAACTTGCAACATGATCAGGACTTTGACACGGGCCGCGGTGCTGGGCCTTGCGCTGACGACGGCAATCGTCTCGGTGGCCGAGGCGGCAGGCATGCTGACCATCGCCCGCCGCGAGGACGGCACCACCTTCGACCCGATCAACACCGCGCAGAACGTCGATTTCTGGGTATTTTCGAATGTCTTCGACGTGATGGTGCGCGTCGACAACGAAGGCCAGAAGCTGCTGCCCGGCCTTGCCGAAAGCTGGGAAGTCTCGGGCGACGGGCTGACCTATACCTTCCATCTGCGCGATGCGAAGTTTTCCGACGGCAGCGCGGTGACGGCCGAGGATGCGGCCTATTCGCTGACCCGCATCCGCGACAGCGAACTCTCGCTCTGGCAGGATACCTACAAGATCATCAAGGACATGCAGACGCCCGATGCAAAGACGCTTGTCGTCACGCTGACCGGGCCTTCGGCGCCCTTCCTGTCAACGCTGGCGATGCCCGGCGCCTCGATCGTCTCGAAGGCCGCGATGGAATCGATGGGCGCCGAAGCCTTCGCAGAAAAGCCGGTGGGTTCGGGGGCCTTCATGGTCGAGGAATGGCGCCGCGGCGACCGGGTGATCCTGAAGAAGAACCCCGATTACTGGGATGCCGCGAATGTCAGCCTGGACGGCGTCGAATGGATCTCGATGCCCGACGACAACACCCGGATGCTGGCGGTGCAGGCCGGCCAGATCGACGCGGCGATCTTCGTTCCCTTCTCGCAGGTGGCGGAACTGAAGAAGGACGAAAAGCTGAACGTGGTGATCAACCCGTCAACGCGCGAGGATCACCTGCTGCTGAACCACGAACACGCACCGCTTGACAACCCCAAGGTCCGCGAGGCGATCGACTATGCGATCAACAAGCAGGCGATCGTCGACACCGTGACCTTCGGCATCGGCGAGGTGGCGAATTCCTATGTGCCGAAGGGCGCGCTTTACCATCTGGCCGACAATGGCGCGCGCGCCTTCGACCCGGAAAAGGCAAAGGCGCTGATGGCCGAAGCGGGCGCGGGCGATTTCACGCTGAACTATCTGGTGGATTCGGGCGACCAGACCCAGGAACAGGTGGCGATCCTGGTGCAGCAGCAGCTGGAAAACGTCGGCATCAAGGTCAACCTCCAGAAGGTGGACCCCAGCCAGACCTGGCAGATGGAGTTGGATGGCGATTTCGACCTGGCGATGAACTACTGGGTCAACGACATCCTCGACCCCGACCAGAAGACCACCTTCGTCCTCGGGCATGACGTGAACATGAACTACATGACCCGCTACAAGAACGAGAAGGTCAAGGAACTGGTCGCCGCGGGCCGGATCGAGATGGACCCTGCCAAGCGCGAGGCGATCTACCACGAGATCCAGAAGCTGGCCAAGGCCGATGTCCACTGGATCGACCTCTACTACAGCCCGTTCCTGAGCGTGACGCAGAAGGGGGTCGAGAACTTTGGCCAGAACCCGCTGGGCCGCTTCTATCTGGAGGAAACGGTCAAGACCTATTGAGGCAAGGCCGACAACCGATCGCGGCGGCCTTGCCGGGCCGCCGCCCTTCCAACTGGACACAAGGAGGCCCCGGATGGCCAAGGTCGATCTGCCCGCACTCGAGGCCGCGCTTGACGCGCTGCCCAAACGCTATCCCGGACCCGGTGGCGTGGCGGGGGTGGTCAAGGACGGCAAGATGATCGCCGCACGCGCCTGGGGCCATGCCAACCTGGAAACCGCCCGGCCGATGACAGATACGACCCGACTGCCGATCTGCTCGATTTCCAAGCAGTTCACCTGCCAGGTGCTTCTGGCCGTTGCCGGTGATCCGGCGCGGCTGGACGGCAGGGTGGTGGCCTATCTGCCACAGTTCACCGGCCCCCTGCCCAGCACGCGCCAGCTTTGCGACAACCAGTCGGGCCTGCGCGACTACTGGGCGCTGACCATCCTGCACGGGGCAAAGGCCGAACAGACCTTCACCCGCGAAGATGCGCTGCCGCTGATTGCGCGGATGAAGACGGGGCATTTCGCGCCCGGCACCGCCTATTCCTATTGCAACTGCAACTTCCGCATCGTCTCGGAACTGATCGAGGCCGAGGCGGGCGCCGATCTGGAAACGCTTTACCGTCGCCACATCTGGGGGCCGGCGGGGATGGACACTGCCGTGCTGACCGCCGACACCCGCCACCCCGAAGACGGCGTTGCGGGCTATGAAGGATCCGACGCCACGGGGTTCATGGCCGCCGACAACGGCATCTTCTGGATCGGCGATGCGGGGATTTCGGCCTCGCTTGCCGACATGCTGGCTTATGAAGCCTGGATCGACGCCACGCGCGAGGACGCGGGCAGCCTTTACCGGCAGATCTCGGCCCCGCCGCAGTTCCGTGACGGAACGCCCGCCCGCTATGGCTTCGGGCTCGCGCATGAAAAGATCGCGGGCCATGCCATCACCGGCCATGGCGGCGCGCTGCGGGGCTTCCGCGCCAACCGGATGCATGCGCGCGGCGCGCGCCTGTCGGTCGTGGTGATGTTCAACCACGAAGCCGACGCCCATGCCGCCGCGCAGGATCTGGTGCGCGCGACCCTGGGCGAGAAACCCGCGGCCCCTGCTCCGGTCCCCGATGGCTGGGAGGGGCAGTGGCTGGCCGATGACGGGCTGCTGGTGCGGATCGAGGCCGGCCGGACCGAGGCCACGCTGCGCTACGCCACCGGCGGCGAAACCGTCACGCTGGCACCCGATGGCACCCTGACCTCGCCCGATGTGGCGCTGTCGCGCGAAGGTGGCAACCTGACCATGCGGCGGATGCGCGACAATACCACGCCGCGACTTGTGCCGCTGCCCACGATCGAGGCTGCGGATGCCGCCGACATCGCCGGGCGCTGGGTCTCTGACGAACTTGGCGCCGGGATGGAGATCGAGGCGCGCGGCGGCGGCGTCACCGCCCGCTTTGACGGCCTGCTGGGCCAGGGACGGCCCGAACGCATGGCGCCCGCCGGCCGCGATGTCTGGCTGGTGGCCACGCGCCGGTCGATGGATGCGCCCGCGCCGGGCGACTGGACGCTGCGCGTTGCGCGCGACGCTGCGGGCAAGGTTGCCGGTCTCACGCTCGGGTCATGGCTGGCACGCGGGATCGGCTACGGGAGGGCATGATGAACACGGCTGACATTCCCGCCCCACCCGTCGTCGAGGGCCGCGCCACCTTTCGCGGCTGGGAAACCTGGTATCGCGTCACGGGCGACCTGCAGGGCGGCCGGCTGCCAGTGATCGTCGTCCATGGCGGCCCCGGCGCGACGCATGACTATGTCGAAAGCTTCGCCGCACTTGCCCGCGACGGGCGCGCGGTGGTCCATTACGACCAGATCGGCTGCGGCCGCTCGACCCGACTGCCGGACCGGGGGGCGGATTTCTGGACGCCGTCGCTGTTCATCGCGGAACTGGAAAACCTGATCGCCCATCTGGGGCTTGGCGGCGGCTATCTGCTGCTGGGCCAGTCCTGGGGCGGGATGCTGGGGGCGGAGTTTGCCACGCTCCGGCCTGCGGGGCTGAAGGGGCTGGTCATCGCCGACAGCCCCGCCTCGATGGCGATCTGGATCGCCGAGACGGGGCGGCTGCGCGCCGCCCTTCCGCCCGAGGTGCAGGCGGTGCTGTCTCGCCACGAGGCCGCGGGCACCACGACGCATCCCGACTACAGGGCCGCGACCGATGTCTTCAACGCCCGCCATGTCTGCCGGCTTGATCCGCCGCCCGAAGCCGTCGCCCGCACCTTCCGCGCGCTGGAAGCGGATTCGCATGTCTACAACCTGATGAACGGCCCGAACGAATTCCATGTGACCGGCACCCTGAAGGACTGGACGGTGATCGAGCGGCTGCACCGGATCGCGGTGCCGGTCCTCGTCATCTCGGGCGCGCATGACGAGGCGACGGCGGCGACCGTGCAGCCCTTCCTTGACCATATCCCCGACGTGCGCGGCCATGTCTTCCCCAACTCCAGCCACATGCCCCATGTCGAGGAATTCGACGATTGCATGGCGCTGGTCGGTGGCTTCCTGGCCGATTGCGATGCGCGACGGGACGGGCCATGATCTGGATGGACAATCGCGCCCGCCACGGGCACAACCGGCGGAAACTGCCGCCTTTTTCTAGCTGACAGGGAGAAGCTGATGAACAGGAACAGGATGCCGGCAAGCCGTCGCCGGCACATGCTGGCGGGTGCCACGGCCATTGCGCTCTGCACCGCATTCCAGCCCGCGCTGGCGCAGGACGATGCCCATTACGGGGGCACGATGAAGCTGCTGGCGGTGGCGGCGGGCGGAACGCTCGACCCGCAGATCAACTATACCGCCATCTACTGGGAGCTTTACGGCTTTCTTTATGACGGTCTCGTGACCTTCAAGAAAGTCGCCGGCGCCGACAGCGCCCAGGTGGTGCCCGACCTGGCCGAGGCCCTGCCCGAAGTGACGAACGACGGCAAGACCTACACCTTCAAGCTGCGCAAGGGCGTGAAGTTCGCCAATGGCAAGGAGGTGACGCCCGATGACGTGGTGGCCTCGTTCCAGCGCATCTTCAAGGTGCTGAGCCCGACCTCGGGCGGGTTCTACGGCGGGATCGTCGGTGCCGACAAATGCCTGGCCGAGGCGGCAGGCTGCACGCTGGAAGGCGGCATCACGGGCGATGCGGCGGCGGGCACGGTAACGATCAACCTCGTCGCACCGGATGCCGAATTCCTCTACAAGCTCAGCGTGCCGCATGCCTCGATCCTGCCGGCGGATACGGCGGCCTCGGACATGGGCAACACGCCGATCCCCGGCACTGGCGCCTACATGATCGAAAGCTACGATCCGAACGCCCAGCTTGTGATGGTGCGCAACCCGAACTTCACCGAATGGAGCAAGGACGCCCAGCCGAGGGGCTATCCCGACCGGATCGAATATACCTTCGGCGGCACCGAGGAAGCGGCCGTCAACGCGATCATGAACGGACAGGCCGACTGGATGTATGATCCGCCCCCGGCCGACCGGCTGGCGGAACTCAGCACAAGCGCGCCCGACCAGCTGCGCGTGGCGCCGCTCGCCGCATGGTGGTATGCGCCGCTGAACGTCAACCTTGCGCCTTTCGACAACCTCAAGGCCCGGCAGGCGCTGAACTATGCGGTGGACCGCAACGCGCTGGTCTCGGTCTTTGGCGGCCCGGCGCTGGCCCAACCCGTCTGCACCATCCTGCCGCCCGACTTCCCCGGCCACGAGGATTTCTGCGAATACACGCTGAACCCGGGGCCGGAATGGACCGCGCCCGACATGGACAAGGCGCATGCGCTGGTCGAGGAATCGGGCACCAAGGGCCAGAAGGTCACCGTGGTGACCGACGACAGCGCCAGTTCGCGCGGGGTGGGAACCTACCTGCAGACGGTGCTGAGCGATCTGGGCTATGACGCCTCGGTGCAGACGATTTCGGGCGACATCCAGTTCACCTACATCCAGAACACCAACAACAACGTGCAGATCTCGATCTCGCAGTGGTATCAGGACTATCCGGCGCCGTCGAACTTCCTCAACGTGCTGTTCGGCTGCGACACCTTCCATCCGGGTTCGGATTCCTCGATCAACATCTCGGGGATCTGCGACAAGGATCTGGATGCGCGGATGAAGGCGGCGATGGCGCTTGGCGTGACCGACCCGGAAGCGGCGAACAAGGAATGGGCGAAGATCGACCATGACTTCATGGCGCTTGCCCCGGCCGTGCCGCTGTTCACGCCCAAGGACGTGGACCTGATCTCCACCCGGCTGGGCAATTATGAATTCTCGAGCCAGTATCACTGGCTGATCGCGAATTCATGGGTCCAGTGACGGGCGGGATGTCCATTCTGCCGACCGATGACAATACCCCTTCCCCGGCCGCAACGGCCGGGGAGGAGGCATGGGTCAGCCGCGGCCCCTGGCGGCGCGTTCTTGAAGGGCTGCTGGCCAGCCCGACAGCCGTCCTCTCGGGGCTGCTTCTGCTGGTGATCGTCCTGGCGACGCTGCTTGCGCCGGTCTATGCGGCGCGGGTGGCGGGCAGCGACCCGTTCCGCTCGGGCCTGTCGGCGAAAATCGAGATCGACGGCGAGCGTGTGCCGGTGATGCAGCAATCGACCGAAGGGCTGGGCCTGGGCGTGACCCCGATCGGCCCCACATGGGGACCACAGTATTTCCTTGGCGCCGATACCCAGGGCCGCGACGTGGCGGCGCGGATGCTTTACGGCGGGCGCAACTCATTGCTGATCGCGGGGGCATCGACGCTTCTGTGTCTGGCGCTGGCGGCGGTCGTCGGCATCGTCGCGGGCTATGTCGGCGGGCGGGTGGATTCGGTCCTGTCGAACCTGATCGACATGATCTGGGCGTTCCCGGTCTATCTGCTGGCGATTTCGCTTTCGATCGTGATGATCGGCAAAAGCTACAGCTTCGGCCCGTTCGAGATCGCATCCGACAGCCTGATCGTGCCGATCCTGATCATCGGCATCGTCTATGTGCCCTATGTCGCGCGCCCGGTGCGCGGCCGGGTGCTGGCGCTGAACCAGAGCGAGTTCATCATGGCCGCGCGCGGCCTTGGCATCCGGCGCGCACGGATCCTGCTGCGCCACATCCTGCCCAATGTCGCCACCACGCTGATCGTCTTCGCGCCGATGCTGATGGCGCTGAACATCGTCACCGAAAGCTCGCTGTCGTTCCTGTCGGTGGGGGTGCAGCCGCCCAACGCAAGCTGGGGCACGATCCTTCAGGACGGGCAGGCGCTTCTGTATTCCCGCCCCGTGGTCTCGATGGCGCCGGGGCTGGCGATCATGGTGACGGTGCTGCTGCTGAACCTGTTCGGCGACGTGCTGCGCGATGTGCTCGACCCGAAATCGGCAAGGGGGCGCTGAGGTGCTGGCGATCGTTCTCGGGCGGATCCTGCGCATGGTGGTGGTGATGTTCGGCATCTCGGTCGTGACCTTCGCCATCTTCTTCGCCACGCCCGCCTCGGACCCGGCGGCGCGCATCGCCGGGCGCAATGCCGCCCCCGAAACCGTCGAGGCGGTGCGCAAGGATTTTGGCCTCGACCGGCCGCTGCCGGTGCAATACGCGCTGATGATGAAGCGGCTTTTCATCACGCGCGACCTGACCTCCTTCGCCAATCGCGGCCAGAAGATCATCCCGGCAATCGCCAATGCCGCGCCGGCCACGCTGTCGCTGGTCACGGGGGCCGCGATCCTGTGGATGCTGGGTGGCATTGCCGCGGGCATCATCGCCGCCGCCACAAAGGGCCGCTGGCCCGACAAGATCCTGATGGGGCTTTCGATGGCGGCGGTCGCCATGCCGGTCTTCTGGGTCGGCGAGATGGTGAACCTGGTCACGCAAAGCCGGTTCCACGACACATGGGCCTTTTCCTGGGTTCCGCCGCTGGGTTATGCGGCGCTCAGCCAGGATCCGTGGCTGTGGTTCAAGTCGCTGGTCTTTCCCTGGCTCACGCTCGCGCTGCTCAACATCGGGCTTTACGGGCGGGTGCTCAGGACCGGGATCGTCGAGACCTATCAGGAAGACTTCATCCGCACCGCTCGCGCCAAGGGCCTGCCCGCGCGCAAGGTGCTGCTGAAACACGCGACACGCAGCGCCATCATCCCGATCGTCATCATGTTCGGCATGGATTTCGGCGTGCTCGTCGGCGGTGCGGCGGTGCTGACCGAGGTGGTCTTCGGCATCAACGGTGTCGGGCGGCTGACCTATCAGGCGCTCAAGGTGCTTGATCTGCCGATGATCATGGCGACGGTGCTTTATGCCTCGTTCTTCGTGGTGATCGCCAACGCGGTGGTGGACATGCTGTGTCTGGCCATCGACCCGAGGATGAGACGGGCGTAAGGATGAAACGGGAATGACCGCAATCCAGCCGATGGACGGCCGCGCCGCCGCAACCCGTGAGGCGCCGATCCTTTCGATCCGGGGGCTTGGCGTGTCGTTCCTTGGCGCGCGCGGCCGGTGGAACCGGGTCGTCGAAGGGCTGTCCTTCGACATCGCGGCCGGCGAGACGGTGGCGCTGGTCGGGGAATCGGGGTCGGGCAAAAGCGTCACCGCCATGTCGGTGATGCGGCTTCTGGATCCGGCGACCAGCCGGATCGAGGGGCAGGTCACTCTGGATGGCCATGCTGTGCTCGACCTCGACGAAGCGGGGATGATCCGCCACATCCGCGGCCAGGCGGCGGCGATGATCTTCCAGGAACCGATGACCAGCCTGCACCCGATCTATCGCGTCGGCGACCAGATCATCGAGGCGCTGACCAGCCATCGCCCCATGCCGAAGGCGCAGGCCCGGGCCGAAGCCGTGGCGCTGCTGGAACGGGTCCGCATCCCCAATGCCGCCGCGCGCATCGACGATTACCCGCATGCCTTCTCGGGGGGGATGCGGCAACGGGTGATGATCGCCATGGCGCTTGCCTCGCGCCCGCAGCTTCTGATCGCGGACGAGCCGACCACCGCGCTTGACGTGACCGTGCAGGGCGAGATCCTCGACCTTTTGAAGGATCTTCAGGCCGAATACGGCATGGCGATGCTGTTCATCACCCATGACATGGGCGTGGTGGCGGAAATGGCCGATCGCACCGTCGTCATGTATCGCGGCCGCGCGATCGAGCAGGGGGCGACGGCCGAGATCTTTGCCCGCCCGCGCGAGGCCTATACCCGCGCGCTGCTGGCCAGCGTTCCCGTCCTTGGCTCGATGCGGGGCGAGCCGTCGCCGCTGCGCTTTCCGATCGTCGACCTTCAGACCGGCATCGCCGGCCCGGCCCTGCCGCTGTCGGGCACGCCGGGCCGGGATACGCCGCTGCTTGACGTGCGCGGCCTTGTCACCCGCTTTGACGTGCGCGGCGGGCTTTTCAACCGGCGGGTGGCGCGGGTCCATGCGGTTGAAGACGTGTCCTTCAGCATCTTCCCCGGCGAGACCCTGTCGCTGGTGGGGGAATCGGGCTGCGGCAAGTCCACCACAGGAAAATCCATCATCCGGCTGAATGACCGCTCGCAGGGTAGCGTGCGGCTTGGCCAGGAGGATCTGTTCTCGCTTCCGCCCGAGGCGCTCCGCCGCCGCCGCCGCGATATCCAGATGATCCCGCAGGATCCGCTGGCCAGCATGAACCCGCGGATGACCGTAGGGGCGGCACTGGTCGAGCCGTTCCGCGAACACGGGCTGGGCACCACGGCCAAGGGGGGCGCGAAGGCCGCGCAACTGATGGAGCAGGTGGGGCTCAGCCCCGCGATGCTCGACCGCTACCCGCACGAGTTTTCCGGCGGCCAGCGCCAGCGGATCTGCATCGCGCGGGCGCTGATGCTGGATCCCAGGCTGATCATCGCCGATGAATCGGTTTCGGCGCTGGATGTCTCGGTCAAGGCGCAGGTGGTGAACCTGCTTCTCGACATCCAGGACCGGACGGGCATTTCCTACCTGTTCATCAGCCATGACATCGCGGTGGTCGAACGGATCAGCCACCGGATCGCGGTGATGTATCTGGGCGAGATCGTCGAGATCGGGCCACGCAACGAAATCCTCGAACGCCCGCAGCACCCTTATACGCAGCGGCTGATCGGCGCCGTCACGGTGCCCGACCCCGCGCGCCGGCACCTGCGGCGCAACCAGCAGATCCACGAACTGCGCACCCCGGTCCGGCCGCTGGACTACCTCCCGCCTGCGCGGCGCTATGCCGAGGTCTCGCCCGGCCATCTGGTATCGGTGGACGGCACAGCCAGCTGAGCCCCCCGCCAGAGCCGCCGCCGCGACCCCTTGCAGACGGCTCTGTTCCGGTGGTGCGATTCCTCATCACCCGCCGAATCACCCGCCGACGGTGCCAGGGGCAGGTGAGTCCCTGCCGCGGCTTTGTCCCGACCCTTTTCAGCCATGTCGCTCTTGACAATTCACTCGGCAATTGACTTCGGCGGATTTCGCAATATCATTCGTATACAAATGACAAGCGCCGCATGGGAGGGGCTCTTGGCGTATCTCGTTCCCGACTCGCTTCACGAAGCCCTGACCCTCTTGCGCGACCGACGACCCCAGGTTGTCGCAGGCTGCACCGATGTGCTTCCCGCACGGCGGCGGGGCCAGCGCAGCGGCGACATCCTGGACGTGACCCGCCTGCCCGCCCTGCGCGGCATCGCCCACGGACCGCAGGGCTGGCGCATCGGCGCCGCGACCACCTGGGCGGAAATTGCGGCCACCCCCCTGCCCCCGGCCTTCGCCGCCCTGCAAGAGGCCGCGCGTGAGGTCGGCGCGGTCCAGATCCAGAACGCGGGCACCATCGCCGGCAATATCTGCAACGCCTCGCCCGCCGCCGACGGGGTGCCGCCCCTGCTGGCGCTGCGGGCCGAGGTCGAGCTTGCCTCGCACGCCGGGACACGGCGCCTCCCGCTGGAGGAGTTCATCACCGGCGTCCGCCGCACCACCCGCGCCCCGGACGAGTTGGTCACCGCCCTGCACCTGCCGCACCCGGCCCCGGGCGAGGGCGGTGCCTTCGTCAAGCTCGGGACGCGCAGCTCGCTGGTGATCTCGATTGCGATGGTCGCGGCGGTGGTCCGCATCGACCGCGACCGCATCGCCGAGGCGCGCATTGCGGTCGGGGCCTGTTCGCCGGTGGCACGGCGTCTGCCCGCGTGGGAATCCGCGCTTCAGGGCCGCAGGCTGGACGAACTGGCCGGGCTGAGACCCGACCCCGGCCATCTGTCGGTGCTCTCGCCGATCGACGACATCCGCGCGACGGCGGCCTACCGGATCGAGGCGGTGCGTGAATTGTGCCAGCGCGCGCTGGTGCGGGCGGCGAATGCAGCAGGAGGCGCGGATGGACGGTGAGCATGGCCTGGGGGCGACCCGCTTCACCCTGAACGGCGCTTCGGTCGCCGTCGTGGCCCCGCCCGGCGAACGCCTGTCCGACACCCTGCGCGAACGGCTAGGTGCGCGCGATGTCAAGATCGGCTGCAATGCCGGCGATTGCGGCGCCTGCTCGGTCCTGATCGACGGGCAGGTGGTCTGCTCCTGCCTGACGCCCACGCAGAAGGCCGAAGGTCGCCGGATCGAGACGGTCGGCGGTCTGGTCGCCACCGACCCGCTGGCGCAGGCGCTGGCCGGGCGGTTCCAGGACCACGGCGCGGCGCAATGCGGGTTCTGCACGCCGGGCATGGTCACCGCCTCGGTCGCACTTCTGCGCGAAGTGCCGCAGCCGGACGAGGCCGCGATCACCCGGGCCCTTGGCGGCGTCCTCTGCCGCTGCACCGGCTATCGCAAGATCATCGACGCCGTGGCCTCGGTTCCCGCCACGCTGGCCGAAGCGGATGCGCCGGGCCATGCGGGCGCCGCGATCCGGCGGCTGGACGGGGCGCAGAAACTGGCCGGGACCGAGGCTTTCGGCGACGACGTGGCCCCGCCCGACACGCTGGAAATCCTCGTCATCCGCTCGCCCTTCCCGCGCGCGGACTTCACCTTCGGCGACCTTGACGCCTGGCGCGCCGGGCAGGACGGCATCGCGGCGGTGCTGACCGCCGCCGATGTGCCGGGCCGCAACGTCTTTGGCGTGATCCCGGCCTTTGCCGACCAGCCCGCCTTTGCCGAAGGCATAGCCCGCTTCCGGGGCGAGGCGGTGGCGGCCGTCGTCGGCACCCCCGCCACGATCCGCGCCTTCGATCCGGCCAGCTTCCCGGTCACCTGGGCCGAACTGCCCGCCGTGCAGACCCCCCCCGCAGCCGAAGCCTCAGGCGCCCCCCTCCTGCACGAGGGCCGCGCGGGCAACCTGATGTGCAAGGGCTTCGTCGCCTGCGGCGATGCCGAAGCGGCGCTGGCAGGCGCCGATGTGACGGTCGAAGGACAGTTCGCAAGCGGTTTTGTCGAGCACGCTTATATCGAGCCCGAGGCAGGCTTTGCCCAGGTCATCGACGGCCGGGTGGAAATCCACGCCTGCACCCAGGCCCCGGTCATGGACCTCGAGGCGATGGAGATCCTTCTGGGCATGGACCGCGCGCGCATCCGCATCCTGCCGACGGCGGTGGGCGGCGGGTTCGGCTCCAAGCTCGACATCTCGCTGCAACCCTATCTGGCGCTGGGCGCGCTCAAGACCGGGCGGCCGGTGCGCATGGCCTACAGCCGCACGGAGTCGATGCAGTCGACCACCAAGCGCCACCCCTCGGACATAAGGCTGCGGCTGGGGGCGACGCGGGACGGTATCCTCAAGGGCTGCGACTTCCGGGGCACCTTCAACACCGGCGCCTATGCCTCATGGGGGCCGACGGTGGCGAACCGGGTGCCGGTCCACGCCTCCGGCCCCTACCACATCGCCGATTACCGGGCCGAGGCGCGGGCGATCCACACCAACTGCCCGCCCTCCGGTGCCTTCCGCGGCTTCGGCGTGCCGCAGGCCGCCATCGCGCTGGAATCGCTGCTGGACGAGCTGGCCGCGAAACTGGCCATCGACCCGCTGGAGCTGCGGCTGAAGAACGCGCTGACGAACGGCGCGCCCACCGTCTGCGGTCAGGTCTTTGCCCAAGGCGTCGGCATCCGCGCCTGCCTGGAGGCCCTGCGCCCGGCATGGCAGGCCGAGCGCGCGGCGGCGGCGGCGTTCAACCGCGACACCGACACCGCCCTGCGCCGGGGCGTCGGCATCGCCTCGGGCTGGTATGGCTGCGGCAATACCTCGCTGCCGAACCCCTCGACGATCAAGGCCGGGATCCGGGCCGACGGAAGCATCACCCTGCATCAGGGCGCGATGGACATCGGTCAGGGCGCGAACACCGTCATCACCCAGCTTTTCGCCACCGCGCTTGGCGTTCCGGTCGCCAGGGTCGCCCTGATCGGCCCCGATACCGACGTGACGCCCGACGCCGGCAAGACCTCGGCCTCGCGCCAGACCTTCGTCTCGGGCAATGCCGCGCGGCTTTGCGGCCAGGCGCTGCGGGCCGAGGTGCTGCGCGCGGTCAACGCCTCCGAAGGCGCGGCGCTGACGGTCACGCCGGGCGCGATCACCGTGGACGACGGCAGCAGCCGCCACCGCATCGCGCTGGACCAGCTTGCCGCCGATGCAGACGGCTATGTCCTTGCCGCCAGCGGCCATTACGATCCGCCGACCAAGCCGCTTGACGCCAATGGCCAGGGCGAGCCCTATGCCCAGTTCGGCTATGCCGCGCAGCTGGTGGTGGCCGAGGTGGACACCGCCCTTGGCACCATAAGGCTCAGGCGCATCGTCGCCGCGCATGACGTCGGCCTTGCGGTCAACCCGATGCTGGTCGAAGGCCAGATCCAGGGCGGCGTCGCCCAGGGCATCGGCATGGCCCTGATGGAGGAATACATCCCCGGCCGCACCGAGAACCTGCACGACTACCTGATCCCGACCATCGGCGACATTCCCCCGATCGAGCCGATCATCATCGAGGAAGCCGACGCCCACGGTCCCTACGGCGCCAAGGGCCTGGGCGAGCACGTCCTGATCCCGACCGCCCCCGCGATCCTGAACGCCGTCGCCCACGCTTGCGGCGTGCGGATGACCAGCGTTCCGGTGACGCCCGCGAAACTCGCCGCCGCATTGGCAGGAGACTGACATGACCGACAAAGCCGAACGCCCCGTCGACCGGACAGCTGACAAGATCCGCTGCGACGCCTGCCCGGTGCTCTGTTACATCGCCGAAGGCCGGGCCGGGGCCTGCGACCGCTACGCCAACCACGGCGGCACGCTGGTCCGCCTTGATCCGCTGACCATCATCGAAGGCGCTGCCAGCCACGGGGTCAAGGCCGTGCCCTTCCTGAAAGGCAGCGAGGGCACCGACTGGGACGGGGATCTCGTGCAGGGCGGGCGGCCCTTCATCACCGCAGTCGGCGCGGGCACCACCTATCCCGACTACAAGCCCGCCCCCTTCATCGTCAGCCAGAATGTCGAGGGCGTGGACATGGTCACCGTCGTGACCGAAGGCATCTTCAGCTACTGCGGCGTCAAGGTGAAGATCGACACCGACCGCTTCATCGGCCACGAACGCGCCGTGGTGCGGGTCGAAGGCGAACCCATCGGCCATGTGATGACCTCGGAATACGGCTCGAAGATGCTGTCGCTGGGCGGGGTCGAGCATCTGACCGGCGGCGGCAAGAAGGAGGGCCGCGTCACCTGCGACGCGCTCTTGAAACTGTGCAACCGCGAAGCCGTCGAGATGACCGTGGACGAGGGCGCCAGCATCATCGTGCAGGCCGGCAAGCCGCCGGTGATCGACGGGGCCGAGGAAAAGCTGATGCGGGTCGGCTGCGGCTCGGCCACCATCGGCATGTTCGCCAAACAATGGGCGCAGCACGTCGACGAGGTGGTGGTGGTCGATGACCACATCACCGGCGTCCTGTCCGAACACCAGGCCGGAAAGCTGCTGAACGTGCCCCCCAGCGGCATCCGCGTGAAGGGCCGCCGCTCGACTCCGGGGCGCTATTTCCAGGTCGCCGAACCCGGCACCGGCTGGGGCGGCACCAATATCTCGGACCCCCTCACCATCCTGAAAGACCCCGACCCCGAGACCGCATGGGAGGGCCTGCGCCTTCTGATGGTCTCCACCACCGGCGAACAATCCGCCTATTACGAGTTGGACGCCGCGCTGAACCCGGTCCCGAAACCTCTCCCGCCCGACCTTCGCACCTCGGTCGACCTGATCGCCGAGAACTGCGAACCCTCGCTCTGTTCGGTGCTGTTCATGGCCGGCGCGGGCGGCTCGCTGCGCGCGGGCGTGACGCAGAACCCGGTGCGACTGACGCGCTCGGTCAAGGATTCGCTCACCTATGTCTCCTGCGGCGGGGCCGGGGCCTATGTCTGGCCGGGGGGCGGGATCACCGTGATGGTGGACGTGACCGAGATGCCGTCGAACTCCTTCGGCTATGTCCCGACCCCCGCGCTGGTCGCCCCGATCGAATTCACCATGCGCCTTTCGGATTACATCGCGCTGGGCGGCCATGCCGATCAGGTGCGCCCCATCGAAGGCGTCGTCAGCGACAAGGTGCGCCGGGTCGGGCCGGGCGGGGCGCAGGACGATCCGATGGCGCGGCACCATTTCCGCTGGCCCGCGGACAGCCAGGCATGACAGGGCCGGTGGCCGCGCTGCTTCCGGGCGACCGGCTGCACCTGCAGCACGGGCCCATCGACCTGATCATCGGGGCCGATGGCCCGGCGCGGCCGCAAGCCTTCGCCGCCGCCGCCGCCCGCTTCGACGGCCTCCTTGCGGAACTGGTGGCCGAACTGCCGCTCCTGCGCGCCCAGTCGACGCCCGACCTGCCCGCCCCGCAAGGCCCCGTCGCCCGCCGGATGCATCACGCCGTCCTTCCGCATGCCGACGCCTTCATCACCTGCATGGCCGCCGTGGCCGGGTCCGTCGCCGACGAGATCCTTGCGGCCATGACCGCAGCCGCGCCCCTCGCCCGCGCCTATGTGAACAACGGCGGCGACATCGCGCTGCACCTGAGCGACGGCACCAGCTTCACCAGTGCAATGGCCGGGCTGGACGGGCGCGACCTTGGCCGCATCACCATCGCCGCCAGCGACGGCATCCACGGCATCGCCACCAGCGGCGCGGGAGGGCGCAGCTTCTCGCTGGGGATCGCCGACAGCGTCACCACCCTTGCCCGCACGGCAGCCACGGCGGACGCGGCCGCGACGATGATCGCCAATGCCGTCAACCTGCCCCGCCATCCCGGCATCCGCCGCACCCGCGCCTGCGACCTGCAACCCGACAGCGACCTTGGCGCGCGTCTCGTGGTGACCGGGGTGCCGCCCCTTGCGCCCGCTGACATTGCACAGGCGCTGGACGCGGGCATGGCACAGGCGCAAGACTTGCTTTCGCGCGGCCTGATCGCGGGGGCGGCGCTGTTCCTGCAAGGCCAGACCCGGCTGGCCGGGACGGGGTTCACCGGATTGTTCCAGAAGGATGAGGTTGCACATGCCCAAGGTCGAAGTCCGCAAGCGATTGCTTGTGCTTGAGGAAATCTATCACGAAGGCGGCCCGCCCGCCGCCGTGCCGCACCGGCGCGGCGCCGTGCTTGCCGTGATCCGCAACCCCTTCGCCGGGCGCTATGAACCCGAGATCCAGGGCTTCATGGACGACCTGCGCCCCCTCGGGCTTGAGATGGCGCAACAACTCGCCGCCGCGCTGGGCGGCGCCGAAAGGATCGAGGGCTACGGCAAGGCCTCTCTCGTCGGCGCGGCGGGAGAGCTGGAGCACGGCGCGCTCTGGCACGCCCCCGGCGGCTATGCCATGCGCGAGGTGCTGAACGGCGCCAAGGCCATCGTGCCCTCGGCCAAGAAGGTCGGCGGCGCGGGCGCGCGGATCGACGTGCCGATCACCCATATCAACGCCTCCTACGTCCGCAGCCATTTCGATTCGATCGAGGTCGGCCTGAACGACGCCCCCCGCGCCGACGAGATGGTGGTGATCCTGGCGATGACCACCGGCCCCCGCATCCATTCCCGCGCGGGCGGGCTGGAAGCCTCGCAGATCAAGGGAGAGGACGGTCTGAGATGAAGGCAAGGATCCGCAAACTGGGCGTCTGGGTCGAGGAAACGCACGAGGAAGCCGGCCGCCCCATCACCCCCCCCACCCGCAAGGCCGTCGCGGCCGCGGTGATCGAGAACCCCTTCGCCGGGCGCTACGTCGATGACCTCTCCGACCTGATGGACATTGGCGAGGAGCTGGGCGCGCTTCTGGGCGAGAAATGCGTCGCCGCCCTTGGCATCCGGCCCGATCAGGCGGAAAGCTACGGCAAGGCGGCGCTGGTCGGCGAAAACGGCGAGCTGGAACATGCCGCCGCGATCCTGCACCCAAAACTGGGCGCGCCCCTGCGCAAGGCGGTGGAGAAGGGCGCGGCTCTGGTTCCCTCGTCGAAAAAGCGCGGCGGCATGGGGCAGGATCTGGACATCCCCCTCGGCCACAAGGACGCGGCCTTCGTGCGCTCGCATTTCGACGGGGTCGAGATCCGCTTCAACGACGCCCCCCGCGCGAACGAGATCGTCGTCGCCGTCGCCGTGACCGACAGCGGCCGCCCGCTGCCCAGGGTCGGCGGGCTGAAGGTCGATGAAATCATCGGCAAGGACGGCCTGCGCTAGGGCGAAAGCCTTCGGCCGAAAGCACCCTCGCCCGACCGGGCGGGGGTGCTTCCTTTTGCGCCCCGATCGCGCATCAGACTGAATTTGCAATGCTATTTCTTTGATGTTGACAAGGCCCGCCCTGCGCCATTATCGTTCGTATACAAATGAATGAGGGCGCCATGACCTATGTCGTCACCGAAGGCTGCATCGCCTGCAAATACACCGATTGCGTCGAAGTCTGCCCCGTGGACTGCTTCTACGAGGGCGAGAACATGCTGGTCATCCACCCCGACGAATGTATCGACTGCGGCGTGTGCGAACCGGAATGTCCCGTCGATGCCATCCTTCCCGACACCGCGCCGGGGGTCACGCCCTGGCTCGCGCTCAATGCCGAACTGGCGGGGGTCTGGCCCAACATCCGCGACAGGATCGCGCCGCTGCCGGATCACGAAGCCTGGGCCCGGCAGCAGGGCAAGCTCGCCTCCCTGTCGCGCAACCCCGCCGCCCCGCAATAGACCGGAGACCATGATGCAGGATCAGGCCACCCTCCCCCTGACAGCCGCCGGGGCGCATGTCCCCGCCGGTGTCTACGCCGAAACCGTGACGGAGGTGCAGCACTACACCGACCGCCTGTTCCGCTTCCGCATCACGCGTCCCCCCGCCTTCCGCTTCCGCTCGGGCGAGTTCGTGATGATCGGCCTGCCCAATGCCGAACGCCCGGTCTACCGCGCCTATTCCATCGCCAGCCCCTCCTGGGACGAGGAGATCGAGTTCTACTCGATCAAGGTGCCCGACGGCCCGCTGACCGAGCATCTGCAGAAGATCCAGCCCGGCGACATCGTGCTGATGCGCAAGAAACCGACCGGCACGCTGGTCCTCGACGCGCTTCTGCCGGGCAAGCGGGTCTACATGTTCTCGACCGGCACCGGCATCGCCCCCTTCGCCTCGCTGATCCGCGACCCCGAGACCTATGAGAAGTTCGACGAGGTGATCCTGACCCACACCTGCCGCGAGGTCGCCGAACTGGCCTACGGGCAGGAGCTGGTGAAGAACCTCATGGAGGATCCGCTGGTCGGCGACCTGGCGCGGGGCCGGCTGCGCCACTATCCGACCGTCACCCGCGAACCCTTCCCCGTCATGGGCCGGATCACCGACCTCATGGCCTCGGGCCAACTCTTCTCCGACCTGGGCGTGCCGCCGATCGGGCCAGAGGAGGACCGTGGCATGATCTGTGGCTCGATGGCGATGCTGCGCGACACCAAGGAAATGCTGGAAGGCTTCGGTCTGGTCGAAGGGTCGAACGCACAGCCCGGCAGTTTCGTGGTGGAACGCGCCTTCGTCGATTGACGGATCTGCGCCATGGCACCCTTTGACCAGCCGGACCGCACTGACCACGCCGCCGCAGGAAAGCGGCAACGCAGCGCCACGGCAGAGATCGTTTTCCTGCTGATCGACAACTTTTCGCATCTGGCCTTTTCCTGCGCCATCGAACCGCTGCGGATCGCCAACCGGGTCGCGGGGCGGACGCTATATCGCTGGCGGCTGGCCAGCCGAGATGGCGTCTCGGCGGTCTGTTCGAATCGCGCGGTCACGCTGGTCGACATGGGGCTCGCGCCGCCAGGCCGGATCGAGCGGCTGATCGTGGTGTCGGGCGATCAGGTGCAGCAGGCCAGCACCCCGGACATCATCGCCTATCTGCGCCGCGAACGGGCCGCCGGAACACCCATTGGCGCGATCTGTTCGGGCGCCTGCGTTCTGGCCAGCGCCGGTTTCCTTGACGGGCAGGTGGCAGCGGTCCACTGGGAATACCATGACCTCTTCGCCGAACTTTTCCCCGAAGTCCGGCTGGTGCGGGGCGTCTTTGTGGCGGATGCGAAATTCATCACCGCCGCCGGCGGAACCGCTTCGGCCGATCTGATGCTGCACCTGATCGCCGGCGAACATGGCGCCGACCTGGCCACCGCCGTGGCCGACCAGATGGTTTACAACACCGTGCGCGAGGCCACGGCCGAACAGCGCGTTTCGCTGCAGTCGCGCCACGGCACCCGCAACCCCTGCCTGATGCGCGCCGTCACGCTGGTGCAGGAAAACCTGGAAGAACCGCTGCCGCCGGCACGGATCGCCGGCGCGCTCGGCATCTCGACCCGGCAGCTTGAGCGGTTGTTCCGGCACCATCTGGGCACCTCGCCCAAGCGGTTCATCAACCAGACCCGCCTGACCCGGGCAAGGAACCTTCTGGTCCAGACCGACCAGTCGATCACCGAAGTGGCCGTCGCCTGCGGCTTCACCACGCCCTCGACGTTTTCCAAGGTCTACCGCGCGCATTTCGGGATTTCGCCCGTCGCCCAGCGTTCAACCCTGCGCTAAGGGTCGCGCCGGACGGTCCGGCCCGGCCGGCGCCTCGGGTTACACGAACAGATGGCTTTCGCCCGCCGTCCAGCCAAGATGCGCGGTCGCGTCGGGGGAAAGCCCGGCAATCTCCTCGGCTCCGGCGCGCATCCAGATCTCCTGCCCCCAGCCGGTGCGGAACTGCACCGTCGAGGTATCGCCCAGGAAGGTCACGTCCAGCACCCGCACGGGAAGCCCCGCCGCCGCCAGCCGCAGCGACTGCGGCCGCACCATGACCTGCGCCGCCGTGGCCCCGCCGCCGGGGGCCGAGCGGTGCACCGGCAGGTCGCCCATCGCGGTGCCATCGGGAAAGACGACCCGGCCGCGATCGCCGGAAACCGCGACTTCGGCGGTATCGAGGAAGTTGGAATCGCCGATGAACCCGGCAACGAAACGGGTGGCGGGGTTGTGATACAGGTCGCGCCCGCTGCCCACCTGCTCGATCCTGCCGCGATTGAATACCGCGATGCGGTCCGACAGCCGCAGCGCCTCCTCCTGGTCGTGGGTCACATACAGGATCGTCACCCCGGTCTCGCGGTGGATGCGGCGGATCTCGATCTGGATCTCCTCGCGCAGCTTCTTGTCCAGCGCGGACAGCGGCTCGTCCATCAAGAGCACCGGCGGGTCATAGGCCAGCGCCCGGGCCAGCGCGACGCGCTGTTGCTGCCCCCCGGACAGGTTGCCCGGCATCCGGTCGGCGAAAGCGTCCAGCTGCACCAGCGCCAGCATCTGATCAACCCGCGCGGCGATCTCCCGCTCGGCCTGCCCGCGCACCCGCAGCGGGAAGGCCACGTTCTCGCGCACGTTCAGATGCGGAAACAGCGTATATCTCTGGAACACCATCCCGATGTTGCGCTTGTGCGAGGGCGTCGCCAGGATCGAGGCGCCTTTCAGCAGGATATCGCCCGAGGTCGGCTCGTTGAACCCCGCCAGCGCGTAAAGCGTGGTCGACTTGCCCGATCCCGAGGGGCCGAGGAAGGTCAGGAACTCGCCCTCGGGGATCTCCAGCGAGACATCGTCGACGGCGACGAAGCTGCCATAGGTCTGCCGCAGGTCGCGGATGGACAGGAAGGCCGGGGTCATCTTGAAATCCGTCTCCTCAGAAGGGCCGCCGCCGCCATCACCAGCAGGGTGAAGGCCACAAGGATTGTGGACGCCGCCGCGATCACCGGCGACAGGTCTTGCCGCAGCGCACCCCAGATGCGCACCGGCAGGGTCTGCAGGTCGGGACTGGCCATGAAGATCGCCACCACCACCTCGTCCCATGAGATCAGGAAGGCAAAGACCGCCGCCGAGAACAGGCCGATCCGGATCGCCGGCAGCGTGATCTTCAGCTTGGCCTGCAGGGGCGAGGCCCCGCACAGCACGGCCGCATCCTCGATCGACTTGTCGAACCCCTCCAGCGAGTTGACGATCGGGATCACCGCGAAGGGAAAGGCCAGCACCGTATGCGCCAGCACGAAGCCGACAAGCGTGCCGTTCAGCCCCACCCGCAGGAACAGCGCATAGATCGCCACCGCAAAGACGATCACCGGCAGGACCATCGGCGTCAGGAACAGCGCCCTCAGCAAGCCGCGCCCCCGGAACCGGCCACGCACCAGCGCGAAACTTGCCATCAGCGCCAGAAGCACCGCCAGCGCCGCCGACAGGAGGCCGACCTTGGCACTGGTCAGCGCCGCCTCCAGCCAGCGCGGATCGGCCGCCAGCTCGCGATACCAGCGCAGCGTCCACGAGGGCGGCGGGAACACCAGCCATTGCGACGACCCGAAGGACAGCGCCGCGATGAAGACGATGGGCACCAGAAGGAACAGGCAGACCAGGATCGTGACCGCCCAAAGCGCCACGCCAAGCCCGCCCAGATGGCGATAGGTCAGCAGCATCTCAGCGCATCCCCCCGAAAAAGCGGATCTGCACCGCATACAGCGCCAGCGTCACCGTCAGCAGGATGAAGGCCGCCGCCGATCCCAGCCCCCAGTTCAAGAGCGACTGCACCAGCTGCGCGATCATCTCGGCCAGCATCATCTGCGACGCGCTGCCCAGAAGGGCGGGCGTGACGAAATAGCCCAGCGACATGACGAAGACCATCAGCCCCCCCGCCGCCGCGCCCGGAGCGGACAGCGGCAGAAGCACCCGCCGGAACGCCTGCCAGCGCCCCGCGCCGCACAGCGCCGCCGCCTGCAACGTCGTCGGGTCGATGGCGCGGATGCTGGCGTAAAGCGGCAGGATGATGAAGGGCAGCATGATATAGGTCATCCCGATGGTGACGCCGGTCAGGTTCTTGACCAGCGCCAGCGGCTCCGAGATCAGGCCCAGCTTCATCAGCGTGGTGTTGATCAGCCCGGTCCGCTGCAACAGCACCATCCAGGCATAGGTCCGCGCCAGAAGGTTGGTCCACATCGACACCAGGATGATGGCCAGCACCAGGTTCGCATACCGCTGCGGCATGATCGCCAGCAGCCAGGCCACCGGATAGCCCAAGAGCAACGAGACCGCCGTGACCACGAAGGCCACCAGAAACGTGTTGTAAAGCACCCGCGCATAGGTCGAGGTGGCGAACAGCTCGGCATAGTTCTGCAACCCGAACTCCGGCTCCAGGATCGAGCGCAGCAGCAGGCTGACCACCGGGATCACGAAGAACAGCGCCAGAAGCACAAGGGCAGGGACAGCCGGGCCAAAGCCCCGCCGCTGCCGCCTTGGAACAGATGCGTTTGCGGCCATGCAACTCACCGTAAGGGGGTGAAGGTGCCGACGGGCCACAGCGGCCCGCCGACAGGTCGCGCCTTACCGGGCCTGCCAGTCGTACCAGCGTTTCGCGATCTCGTCGCGGTGCTCGGCCCAATAGGCCATGTCCAGGTTGATCTGGCTGTCGACATGGGCGTCCGGCAGCTCGGCCACCACGGCCGGGTCCATCTCGGCCTTCGAGTTGACGTTGATCGGCGCATAGCCGGTCGCCGTCGCCAGGCTGGCCTGCCCCGGGGCAGAGGTCGCCTCGGCCAGGAACTTCATCGCCGCCTCCTTGTTCTTCGCGCCCTTCGGCACCACCAGAACATCGGCGGCGGTCAGGTTCTGCGCCCAGGACAGGCCGACATTGCCGCCTTCCTGCTGGATGGCAAAGACGCGGCCATTCCAGAAACTGCCGATCGGCGCCTCGCCCGAGGCGAGAAGCTGCTGCGATTCCGCGCCGCCGCCCCACCAGATGATATCGGCCTTGATCGTGTCCAGCTTGGCGAAGGCCCGGTCAAGGTCCAGCGGATACAGCGCATCCGCCGCCACGCCGTCGGCCAGAAGCGCCGATTCCAGCACGCCGGGCGCGGACCATTTGTAGAAGCTGCGCTTGCCGGGGAATTTCGCGGTGTCGAACACATCGGCCCAGCTTGCCGGCTCGCCCTGAAGCGCGTCCTTGTTGTAGCCGATCACGAAGGAATAATAGAAGCTTCCCACCGCATGATCGGTGACGAAACGCGGGTCGATCGCGGCGCGGTCCACCACGCCAAAGTCGATCGGCTCCAGCAGACCCATCTTCGCGGCGGCGATGGCGAAGTCGTATTCGACATCCACCACGTCCCAGTCGACATTGCCGCTGTCGACCATGGCCTTCAGCTTGCCATAGTCGGTCGGCCCGTCCTGCCGCACATTGATGCCGGTCTTCTCGGTGAAGGGCTTGGCCCAGGACGCGGCCTGCGCGTCCTGCGTCGTGCCGCCCCAGCTGGTGAACACCATGTCCTGCGCCGAGGCCGCCATGGCCATGCCGCCGACAAGGGCCGTTGCTGTAGCAAGTGTCTTGAACATTGTTTTCCTCCCCTGTTGTTTCGGTCCGGGACCGATATTCGCATCTCCCGCCGGGGGCTTGTCCTCGCCCCGGCCCCGTCCTCCACACCGCCTAATTCGTTTGTCTACGAATGATATTCATTTCCACACGCCTGTCAACGCGCGCGCCATCTCAGCGCCGCGCCACCAGCTCCGGCAGGCGCATCGCGGGCGGAGTGTTGCGGCTGCGCTCGCTGCGGACCACGCCGTCGATGATCGTCATGCCCACACCCGGCAGGTTGCCCAGTTGCACCGATTCCAGGATGTTCCGCCCCGGAGCGTGCTGCGCCTGGTCCATCAGCACGAAATCCGCGGCGAAGCCCGGCTCCAGCAGGCCCGCGTCCAGCTCACGCTGCCGCGCGGTGTTGCCGGTGGCAAAGCAGAAGGCCACCTCGGCCGGCACATTGCCCAGGCTGGACAGCATCGCCACCATGCGCAGGATGCCCAGCGGCTGCACCCCCGACCCCGCCGGCCCGTCGGTCCCCAGGATCACCTGGTCCAGCTTGCCCAGCTCGCGCGCCGTGTTGATCGTCAACAGCGCCGCGCGTTCGTTGCCGTTGTGGACGATTTCCAGCCCCTTGGTGCAGTTCTCGCACAGGCAGATGATCTGATCATCCGGCAGCGCCGAATGGCCGCCGTTGATATGACCCACCACATCCGCCCCGGTCTCCAGCACCATGTCCGCGTCGATCAGGCCCGAGCCAGGGATCGACGGCCCGCCGGTGTGGATCGTGCTCTGGATGCCGTATTTGCGCGCCCAGTCCACCATCTGCCGCGCGGTCTTGCCATCCTTGACCGAGCCAAGCCCCACCTCGCCCAAGAGCCGCACCCCCGCCGCCGCCAGCTCGCGGAAGTCGTCCTCGACCATGCCATGCTCGATCACCGGCGCGCCGCCATGCACCTTGACGCCCGAGGGGCGGAAGTTTTCATACCAGCGCTGCGCCGCGATCGCCATCGCCTTGAGGCCCACGATATCCTTCGGCCGCCCCGGCATATGCACCTCTCCGGCCGAGATCATCGTCGTGACCCCGCCGTGCAACGAGCTGTCGATCCAGTTCATCTGGCTCTGGCGCGGCGTGTAGTCGCCGACGACCGGATGCACATGGCTGTCGATCAGCCCCGGCACCAGCGTCGCCCCCTTCGCATCGACCACCGTGGTCGCCCCTTCGGTATCAAGATCCTTTTCGCGACCGAAATCCGCGATACGGCCACCGATCGCCACCACGCAGTCGCCGTCGGCGATCGGTGACTCGATCCGGCCAGTCAACATCAGGCCGATGTTGCGGATCACAAGCTTGTCGGGCAAGGAGGCTGCAGACATCGGGATAAATTCCTTCTTTCGGCCCATTTCATTTGTATGCTAATGGAAAAAAAGGGCAAAGCAAGCACCGGATTCGGTCCTGCCCGAAAAACCGCCCGGGGCGCGACAGGATGGAAGCGACGCCATCGACGCAGAAGCCAGAGGCAGGAACGGATGATGATGCGCAAAGACGAAACACCTGCGGAGAGCGATGCGGATGACGGCGCCTATGTGCTTGATTCGCAGATCGGCTACCTGCTGCGCCTGGCCAACCAGCGCCATACCGTGATCTTTCAGGAACTGGCGGCGCTTGACCTGACGCCCACCCAGTTTTCCGCCATGGTGCGCCTGCTGGACGAGGGTGATTGTTCGCAGAACGAACTCGGGCGCCGGACAGCGATGGATGTGGCGACGATCAAGGGCGTTGTGGACCGACTGCGCGCCAAGGGTCTGGTGACGCTGCACCCCGACCCGAACGACAAGCGTCGGACGACGATTTCGGCCGCCGGCGCCAGCGAGGAGTTGCGCGCCACCCTGCATGACATGGGCCGCGGCATCACCGAAAAGACGCTGGCGCCCTTGACCCGATCCGAACGGCGGACGCTGCTGCGGCTCTTGTCCAAACTGACCTGACCGGGCGCCGGTCAGGTCAGGCCGCAAAGCTTCCACCTCAGATGACCGAGACGGCACCGGTATAGGCCGCCACGATATGTTCATCGGCGCGGGCGGTCAGAGCGGCAATTTCACGCTCCTGCTCGGCATTCAGCAATCCCTGTTCGGGTGCTGCGGCGATGGCGGCCAGCGCGGCATCGCGGGCCTCGTCAAAGGCGGTGCGTCGGCCCGATTTCTCATAGTCATCGCGGCCCTGACGGCGGAACACCCTAGGCGAAAGCTGGTCGCGGCAGGTGGCGATGGTATGCGCGCTGTCCAGGAAATGCCCGCCGGTGCGGATCTGCATAAGCTCGTCCCAGTTCAGCGCCTCCTTGTCGAGGCTGGGCTTGCGGACAAAGCGGCGCATCATCGCGCCCACCTCGTTGTCCAGCACCGCCTGCACCGGGCTGAACACGGTGGCACATTCCAGCTGCCCCACCCCACCCAGGATGTCGGCCCCCGCCAGCGCCACGGCCTGCGTCAGCATCGCGCGTTCGGCCATCGACTGGTGGTCCACGTCCGGCGTGTCCGAGCCCGAGCCATAGGTATGCGCGACCTGCCCCCAGCCACGCTTCATCAGCTGCACCGACATGTTCGCCGCCTGAAGGCTTTCGACGCAGCTTTGCAGCGCGCTGCCCGTGCGCATGTCCAGGGTGAACATCAGCGGCGTGGCGATGACCGGAATCCCCGGCGACAGGATATGCGCCATCACCGTCATGCCGACGATCTCGGCCGCCGACATGATCGCCATCGACGGCACCGACAGGGGCGCCGTCCCGCCCGAGGACGGCAGGCTGCAGGCATGCAGCGGGATGCCGTATTCGCCCGCCTTGATGATCACATGCGTGTCCATGTACTTGAACTCAAGCGGCGTGAACGAGCAGGTGATGCAGCTGGTGATCGGATTGGCGCGCAACTCCGCCTCGCCCCCCGCCGCGATGGCGGCGATCCGCATCAGGTAATCCACGTTCTCCCACTGATAGGGCTGCATCCAGACATGCTTCGGCGTGCGCCCGATCAGCCGGCCATAGCTGTGAATGTCGGATGTCACCTCCGGCACGCCATGCACGAAGGGATGCGCGATGAACCCCACCTCGTCCAGCGTGTTGGCCACCGCCGCAATCTCGGAAACCGCCGTCAGGTCCATCTTGCGATAGCTCGCGTCGCGGGGGTTCACATAACCATGCCCGCCGGTCCCGGTGCGCATGATGAACCCGCGGTCGGCGCGCGGCAGGTCCATGTCGAACCGCGCTTCCTTGCCCCCCAGCCGCACCGCCTTGGGCGTGGCGGCCATCGCCTCGCGGATCAGTTCGCGCGGCATGCGGATGCGGTTCGCGTCGCTGCCGGGCTTGGCACCGGCTTCAAGGAAACGCTTGTAGGCCTCGGGGTGCAGGATCGCCACGCCGTAATCGGCCAGCACGTCCTCGACCCGCTCCTTCATCCAGGCCACCTCGTCGTCGGAGAGAAAGCCGAAGGTCGCGCGGGACGATCCCGGCGGTTCCTGCCGGAAGGCGCTCGCGGGATGGCTGGCCCGAACGGTGCGGGTGCGCTTGGGGGTATTCGTGCTGGCTTCCATGACTGCGTCCCTCTGGAAAGGATTGCCCATGGCACACACCGATTAGACTGACTGCCTGCCGACTTCAGCTGAAAATAACGCTAGCATACAAATGAATTTCGTCAACAGTATCTTTTACCTGGCGACGACCGAAACCGCGCCGGAGTCGGGGCGGAACATGGAGCCGAAATGCAGCGCGTAAATTTCCACACTCTTCCAGCGGCTTGCCGACAGTGACCACGAACAGGATCACACCCGGGGCGATCGCTTGACCAGGAACAGACACGAATCACCATCTGCCATGCCGGTTGCCCCTTGCGGGCGGCGCGGGTTCTGCCGATCCTGCCGGGCACCTTGGTGCGCATGAAGAAACCAGAGGACGCCTTGCCCAGCCATCCCCCAGCCCCCGCGATTTCGATCCTGATACCTGCGGCGGGTCAATCGCGGCGGATGAAGGGGGATGACAAGCTGCTGCGCCGGATCGACGGGCTTGCCCAGATCCGCCGGATCGCGCTTGCCGCCCTGGCGACGGGATATCCGGTGAACGTCACGCTGCCCGAGGGCGACCGCGACCGCCGCGCGGCCCTGGCCGGGCTTGACCTGACGATCCTTGATGTGGCCGACCATGCCGAAGGCATGGCCGCATCGCTGCGGCGGGGGGCAGTGGCGGCGCGGGGCGGTGCGATGATGGTGGTGCCCGCCGACATGCCCGACCTCGGCGGGGAAGATCTGGCGCGCATCTGCCGCCAGCACCGTGCGGTGCCCCGCGCCATCTTGCGCGCAACATCACGGGGGCAACCGGGCCATCCCGTGCTGTTCCCGGCCGATCTGCTGGCGGGGATCGAGGCGCTTGCGGGCGATGCCGGAGCGGCTTTGATCATTCGTCGCCATACCGACCGGCTGATCGGCGTTCCCCTGCCCTGCACCCGGGCAACGCTTGATCTTGACACGGCCGGCGAATGGGCGACCTGGGAAGCCGGGCGCGGACGGCAGCCGGTTTTCCAGCCCGGTGCCGCCATTGTCGACGATGCCTTGAGTGATCTTCTGCATCGGGACGATGCGGCGGCAATCGCGGTCATCACCGGGGTCGATGGTCCATCCTTCCGTGAGATGGGCACCTTGATGTGCCTTTTTGCCGACGGCACATCGTCTGGAAACCTGACGAACGGCTGCGTCGAGGCCGACCTTGCGCTCCATGCGCAGACCGTCCTGCGCTCGGGACTGCCCTTGCAACTGCGCTATGGCCGGGGATCGCCCTTCTTCGACATCCGGCTGCCTTGCGGCGGCGGGCTGGACATTTCACTTTTCCCCGTTCGTGACAGGGCGGCGCTTGTCGACGCCGCCCATGTCCTGCGGGGGCGCGCGCCCATTGCGCTTGCCTTTCATCCGGATGGCGCGATCCGGCTGGTGCCGGCGCAGGCGACCGGCTGGCGGGGCAAGGTCTTCGTGCTTGCGCGCATCCCCGAGCCGCAGGTGATGATCTTCGGCGATGGGGCCGAGGCCCGGACGGTGGCCCGCCTTTTCCATGCAGCGGGCTTTGCGCAGCTGCTTGTGCCGGGCGGGGCGCAGACGGCGGGGAACCATGGGGCGGCAGGTTTTCGGCCCGGTGAAGTGACCGCGTCGGATTTTGCCGGTCCCTCTGGGGCGTTGTTGCTGGCCGATCCCTGGACGGCGATCATCACGCTGTTTCACGACCACGACAGGGAAGTGGACATCCTGGCGGATGCGCTTCGCGGCCCGGCCTTCCATGTCGGCGCGCAAGGAAGCAGACGGGTGGCGGACCAGCGCCGCGCAAGGCTGCGGGAGGCCGGCCTTGCCGACGCCGAGATCGACCGGCTTCAGGCCCCTGTCGGACTGATCCCGTCGGCCCGCGATCCGCAAAGCCTTGCGGTTTCGGTTCTGGCGGGGGTAGTGGCCGCAAGCCGGTCGACCACCGTGCCAGCACCGGCATCGGAGGCCATGCCGACACAGGAGGGACCGCGCGGCCATCCGGGCGACCGGGCCTAGTAGAAACTCTGCGGGTCGATGTCGATGGCGATGCGCAGGTTGGCGGGCAGGCGCACCTGCGCGACCCAGGCCGCAAGCGCCGCTTGCAGGGCCACGCCGCGCGGCGCCTTGACCAGAAGCCGCACCCGGTGCCGGCCTCGCACGCGGGCAATCGGCGCTGGCGCGGGGCCGAAGACCTGCGCGCCGATCGCCGTCAGCGGGCCGGTGCGGCGGGCAAGGTCCGCGCCCAGGTCAAACACCGCCTGCACGTCGGGCGAGGACAGGATGACACCCGCCAGCCGACCGAAGGGCGGCACGCCCGCCGCCTGCCGTTGCGCGGCCTCTTCGCGCCAGAAGGCTTCCTCGTCCCCGGACAGGATCGCCCGGATCACCGGATGGTCGGGCTGCCAGGTCTGGAGCATCGCCACACCCCGCCGTTCCGACCGCCCCGCCCGCCCGGAGACCTGGCGCATCAACTGAAACGTGCGTTCCGCCGCGCGCAGGTCCGATCCTTGCAGGCCAAGGTCGGCGTCTATCACCCCCACCAGCGTCAGAAGCGGGAAGTTGTGGCCCTTGGCGACCAGCTGCGTGCCGATGATGATGTCGGCCTCGCCCCGGCCGATCTCGGCGATCCGCGCCTTCAGCGCCCGGGCCGAGCCGAAGAGATCCGAAGACAGCACCGCGATCCGGGCATTGGGGAATGTCTCGGCCACTTCCTCGGCCAGCCGTTCGACGCCGGGGCCGACCGGGGCCAGACGTCCCTCGACTCCGCAGGAGGGGCAGGCAGTGGGGATCGGCTTCGTCTCGCCGCATTGGTGGCAGACAAGGCGCTTCTGGAAGCGGTGTTCGACCATCCGCGCGTCGCAATGGTCGCAGCCGATCTGGTGCCCGCAGGCGCGGCAGACCGTCACCGGCGCATAGCCGCGGCGATTGAGGAACAGAAGCGACTGTTCGCCCCGCTCCATCCGTTCGGCGATCGCGGTCTGAAGCGTGGGGCCGACCCAACGGCCAGGCGCCAGCGTTTCCGACCGCATGTCGATGGCGCGCATTTCGGGCATCTGGGCTTCGCCGAAGCGGGTGGTCAGGTCAAGGCGCGCGTATTTGCCGGATTGCGCATTTACCCAGGTTTCGAGGCTCGGCGTGGCCGAGGCCAGCACCACCTGCGCATCGCAGCCCGCGGCGCGCAGAACCGCCATGTCGCGGGCGTTGTAAAGGACGCCATCCTCTTGTTTGTACGAGGTGTCGTGTTCCTCATCCACGACGATGAGGCCCAGGTCGCGGTAGGGCAGGAACAGGGCTGATCTCGCACCCACGACAAGGCCCACGCCACCCTCGCCCGCCATGCGCCACAGGCGGCGGCGTTCGGTTTGCGTGACCCCGGAATGCCATTCGCCGGGCTGCGCGCCAAAGCGCGCCTCGACCCGGGTGAGGAAATCGGCGGTCAGCGCGATTTCCGGCAACAGGACCAGCGCCTGCCGCCCGCGCGCCAGGCATTCCGCGACCGCTTCCAGATAGACCTCGGTCTTGCCCGATCCGGTGACGCCTTTCAGAAGCGTGGTGCCGTAGCGGCCCGACCGGGCGGTGGCACGAAGCGCCTCGGCGGCGGTTTCCTGATCGGGGGCCAGCGCCTTGCCGGGGCGGTCGGGGTCGAGCGTGGGATAAGGCAGATCGCGGGGGGCTTCCTCTTCGATCACGGCCCCGGTCTTGACCAGTCCCTTGACGACCGAGGTCGTCACCCCGGCCAGCGCGGCCAGTTCGCCCAACTGGAAGGCCGCGCCGCCGTAGTCATCCAGCACCGCAAGCACCCGTTCCCGCGCTTCGGTCATCCGCATGGGGGTCATCCGGGTAGGTGTCTGGAAACCACGGCGGAAGACGCGGCGCAGGCCCGGCGCCTCGCCCAGGCCCGGCGAACGGGTGGCAACCCTCAGCATCGCGTCAAGCGGCGTCAGCGTGTAGTCGGCGGCGCGCGACAGGAAGACCCGCAGTTCCTCGCGCATCGGCGGCACGTCCAGCACCCGCGTCACCGGGCGGAGTTTGGCGCGGTCAAAGCTCCCCTCGCCCGGCCCCCAGACGACGCCCATCACCCGGCGCGGTCCAAGCGGCACCTCGACGAAATCGCCCAAGGTGCAGCCGGTTTCGGGGGCGAGGTAATCAAGGATGCGGCCCAGCGGTTCGGTGGTCAGCACCCCGACCCTTGCGCCTTCAGGGAAGGTGGCGGGTTCAGGCATGGTTGGGGCCGATCCCGCCCTGTCCGGGCGTCGGATGAGTATTTTTACAAAGAAGAAACCGGGAAGGCGCGCCGGGACCAAGGGTCCGGGTTCGCGCTCTGTGCTTGATCGGGGGTTTCGGCGGGGCTTGGGTTGGAGTATCACCCAAGCCAACCGCATCGAGGAGAGCCACCATGAAATTCTTTGTCGATACCGCCGACGTCGCCGCGATCCGCGAGCTCAATGACCTGGGTATGGTCGATGGCGTGACCACCAACCCGTCGCTGATCCTGAAGTCGGGCCGCGACATTGTGGAAGTGACCAAGGAAATCTGTGACATGGTCTCCGGTCCGGTTTCCGCCGAGGTCGTGGCCAGCGAGGCCAAGGACATGATCGCCGAGGGCCTGCGTCTGGCGCAGATCGCCCCGAACATCGCGATCAAGGTTCCGCTGACCTGGGATGGCCTGACCGCCTGCAAGGCTTTGGCATCGGAAGGCCACAAGGTCAACGTCACGCTGTGCTTCTCGTCGGCGCAGGCGCTTCTGGCCGCGAAAGCCGGGGCCTCGTTCATCTCGCCCTTCATCGGGCGGCTCGATGACATCCACCTGGACGGGCTTGAGCTGATCGAGGACATCCGGATCATCTACGACAATTACGATTTCCGGACCGAGATCCTTGCCGCATCCATCCGGTCCGTGAACCATGTCATCGATTGCGCCAAGATCGGCGCCGATGTCGTGACCGCGCCGCCCGCAATCATCAAGGCGATGGCGTCGCATGTGCTGACCGACAAGGGGCTTGAGCAGTTCAACAAGGACTGGGCGAAAACGGGGCAGAAAATCCTTTGAAGCCGTGCTAGGCTCCGGACCGAGACCGCGGACAAACGCGGCACATGGGCCAGCCCCCTTCGGGGGGGCAGGAGCGCACGGGACGACGTGGCGATTGAGGCAGACAAGGGCGAAAGGCAGGTTCGACGATGGGATCGGGAATGGCTGAGCAGCGCGGTGGAGCCAACGAACAGGAGGACGCGGCAGGAGCCATCAGCCCGGCGCTTCGGGCGCAACTGATCTCGGCGCCCGAGACAATCCTTGAGGACCGCGACCTGATGCGCGCGCTGATCGCCGCGAACGAGCGCGCGATGGGCCACAACATCGTCGATCTGCGCGGCGTGGCGATGGAGCGGCTTGAGGCGCGGCTTGACCGGCTGGAGGATACGCACAGATCGGTGATCGCCGCCGCCTACGACAACCTGGCCGGCACCAACCAGATCCACCGCGCGGTGCTGTCGATGCTGGAGCCGCTGACGTTTCCGGATTTCCTGGCGAACCTCTCCGGCGAGGTGGCGCAGATCCTGCGGGTCGATGCCGTGCGGCTTGTGCTGGAAACGCGCGAGACCGCCGAGGATCCGGCCTTGCGCCGTCTGGGGGACACGCTGCAAGTCGTGCCTGCCGGGTTCAGCGATGCCTATATGGGCGCCTTGCGCGCCGATGGGCGCCCCGGCCCGCAACGCGCGGTCGTCCTGCGGCGGATTCGGTCCGACCTGCCAGATCTTTATGGTCCGTCGGGCGCGGATCTGCGTTCGGAAGCCTTGATGCGGCTGGATCTGGGCAGCGGACGGCTTCCGGGGATGCTGGCACTTGCGGCGGAAGATGCGCACCAGTTCCGGGCAAGCCATGGATCGGATCTTCTGGTGTTTCTGTCGGGCGCCTTCGAGCGCCAGATGCGGCGCTGGCTGGGCTGAGACCGGTGGCTGGCCACACCGCCAGACCGCAAGCGCAGCCAGTTCTGCTGTCAGCGGGCCTGCGCGATGCGCTGCAGGGCTGGCTGCGCCATCTGGCGGCGCTGGAGGGGGCGGCTGATCTGACGGTGCAGGCCTATCGCGCGGATGTGGCGGGATTTCTGGAGTTCCTGCAACGCCACCACGGCGAGGCGATGGGCAGCGGGCGGCTGGCCGATCTTGGGCCGTCCGACATGCGCGCCTGGATGGCCGAGGCGCGGGGTCGCGGCCTGTCGTCACGGTCGCTGGCCCGGGCGCTGTCGGCGGTCAAGAGCTTTACCCGGTGGTTGGGCAGCCGCGAGGGGTTCGAGGCAACGGCGATCCTGTCGGCACGCAACCCGCGCTTCGAGGCCCGGCTTCCCCGACCGCTGAGCATCGAGGGCGCGCAGACCATGATCGATTCAGTCGGTGACGACGCCAGATCGGACTGGATCGCCGCGCGGGATACGGCCGTTGTCACCGTGCTTTACGGTTGCGGCCTGCGGATATCCGAGGCGCTTGGCCTGACGGGGGCAGAGGCAACCCTGCCCGAGGCGCTGCGCATCCGCGGCAAGGGCGGCAAGGAGCGGCTGGTGCCGGTCATTCCCGCCGCGCGGCAGGCCGTGGCGCGCTACGTCTCGCTTTGCCCCTTTCCAGTCGCGGATGAGGCAGATGCGCCGCTGTTTCGCGGGGCAAAGGGCGGCGGGCTGAACCCGCGGCTGATTTCAGGCGTGATGGCACGGACGCGGATGGCGCTGGGGCTGCCCGCCACGGCCACGCCCCATGCGCTGCGCCACAGCTTCGCCACGCATCTTCTGGCGGCGGGAGGCGACCTGCGGACAATCCAGGAATTGCTGGGCCATGCCTCGTTGTCAACGACACAGGGCTACACCGCCATCGATACGGCGCGACTGATGGACGTCTACGAGAAAGCCCACCCCCGCGCCTGATCCGCCAGCCACGGGCTGTTGCGCGGCCAACCTTTTTGCTGCATGAGTTTTCCGCATGACACCACGTTTCAAAGCCCTTTCCGTCCACCTTCTGACCGCGACCGGATCCGTCCTGTCGATGCTGGCCATGCTGGAGGCGGTGAATGAGCGCTGGGACATGATGTTCCTGTGGCTGGTCGTGGCGCTGATCGTCGATGGCATCGACGGTCCCTTGGCACGACACTATCACGTCAAGACCAACTGGCCGACCTATGACGGCGTGTTGATGGACCTGATCATCGACTATCTGACCTATGTCTTCATTCCGGCCTACGCGCTGTTCAAGTCGGGGCTTCTGCCCGGCTGGACCGGCTGGACCGCGATCATCGTCATTGTCTATGGCAGCGTGATCTATTTCGTCGACACCCGGATGAAGACGAAGGACAATTCCTTTGCGGGCTTCCCGGCCTGCTGGAACATGGTGGTGCTGGTGCTGTTCGCGTTGCAGCCGAACTTCTGGATCATGCTGGCAATCGTCGTCGGGCTTGCATTCACGATGTTCACCAACCTGAAATTCATTCATCCGGTGCGGACCCGGCGCTGGCGCCCCTTGTCGCTGGTGATGACGATTGGCTGGCTTGGCTTTGCCTTCTGGGCTGCCTGGGTCGACTTCCACGCCGAAAGCTGGGCGCATTGGGGGCTTGCCATCACCTCGATCTACCTGATCGGCGCCGGGATTGCGCAACAGATCATCCCCGAACGCGGGCTGGCGGCGCGATAGGGCGCTCAGATCAGAAGGCCGGCCGCGCCCTCGAGCCGCAGCAGTGCCACCTTGGTTTCCACGCCGCCCATGCCGGAATAACCGCCAAGGCCGGTTGCGCCGAGGATGCGGTGGCAGGGAATGAGGATCGGTATCCGGTTGGCTCCACAAGCCTGACCGATGGCCTGCGCCGATACGCCCAAGGCGCGCGCGAGATCGCCATAGGTCCGGGTCTCGCCACAGGGAATGGCGATCAGCGCCGCCAGGAAGGCGCGCTGGAAACCGGTGCCCAGATCAAGCGGCAGATCGAATTCCCGCAAGGAGCCCGAGAAGTATCGGGCCAATTGATCCGCGGCTGCGGCAAGAACCGGCGTATCCGGCACCCCTGCGCCGCCGCCCCAGGACAGCGCGGTGATCCGGCCCCCGGTCTCGGTCAGGGTCAGCGCGCCAAAGGGGCTTGGCACGGTGGCGCGAATCATGGGGCACCTGCCGCCATCAGCGGCCGGAAGGCTTCGCGCAGCATCTCGGCCATCCCCTCGATGGCGGGCGAGGTGCCGCCTGCACTGCGCTTGAGAATCACGCGGGAGCTGTCGACCATCGGAAAGCCGTCCCCGGCGGTCAGCTCTCGGCAATCCGGCGGAATGGTCGAACGCGAGATGGGGACAATCGCCAGCCCGTGTTCCACCGCGACCCGCATGGCGCCGGCATCGTCGCACTCGAAGGCCACGTGCCAGTCCAGGCCCTGCTGGTCAAGCGAGCGCTGCGCGAAGTCCCGGCACCAATCTGACCGGAAATAGACCCCCACCGGCAAAGGGCGCCGCAGATGCTGGGCATGGGTCCGTGATGTGACCCACACGGTCGGGTCGATGCACAAAACCTCGCCTTCGGCAACATAACTCCAATCATAGATCACCGCGATGTCCAGATCATCGGCATCAAGCGCCCGGAGCTGCGGTTCCGAATGGTCGCAGCGGACGGATACCTCGACGCCGGGGTGCCGTTCGGCAAAGGCCGCCAGCGCACGCGGCAGAATAGTGCCGGTGTATTCGTCGGGGATGCCCACTCGCACCGGCCCGACCAGCGGCCGGACGCGCAGCGCCACCGCCGCCTCGTCCAGAAGTGCGGTGATCCGCCGGGCATAGGGCACAAGCTGTTCACCGCGCGGGGTCAGCGCCACGCCCCGCGCCTGACGGTGGAACAGGGGCTGGCCAAGGTTGTCCTCCAGCCGCTTGATCTGCAGGCTGACGGCCGATTGCGTGCGCCCCAGACGCCCCGCCGCCGCCGTCACCGATCCGGCATCGGCGACGGCAAGGAAGCTGCGCAGCAGGTCACTGTCGGGCGGAAGTTGCATGGCTACCCATGAGCGTTTCGAATGTCACCCATGAAACCTATTCGTTTGTGAAATGTCAAATCCGGACCCATATCAGAACCACAATCGATAAGGAGAGTCCCCATGTTCCGCAGCATGTTCACCGCCCGGCCCCGCGCTGCCACGCTGGACCTGCTGACGCGACAGGATGACCGGCTGCTGGCCGACATCGGACTGACCCGCGCCGATCTGGAGGCCGCGCTCAACCGTGCCTCGCCGCAAGGACCGGCCTGGCTTCGCCATCAGATCACCTTCGAGGGGATCTGAGGCAAGGCCGGATCAGAGCACCGCGTCGCAGCGGGCGCAGGTGCCGGGATGGCTGTGTGTGCCAACGTCGCGCAGGATCTTCCAGCAACGCTGGCACTTCTCGCCCTCGGCCTGCTCGAACACCACGCCCACACCCGGCACATCCGGCAGACGGAAGGCCTCGGACGGTTCGGGATCGCCGGTCAGCGACAGATCCGAGGTGATGCAGATATCGGCGAAATCGACGGATTTCAGCAGCGCAAGGACGCCCGCATCCTCGACGTGCACGACCGGCGCGGCTTCAAGGCTCGCCCCGATAACCTTGGCGGTGCGCTGCACCTCAAGCGCCGCCGTCACCACGCGGCGGGTGCGGCGGACGGCGTCCCATTTCAGCGCCAGCGCCTCGTCCAGCCAGTTGGCCGGGGTTTCCGGGATGTCCTCCAGATGGACCGAGGAATCTTCGCCCGGGAAGCGACATAGCCAGGCCTCTTCCATCGTGAAGACGAGGATCGGTGCAAGCCAGGTCGTCAGGCGGTGGAACAGGATATCCAGCACCGTGCGGACCGCCCGGCGGCGCAGCGCATCCGGCGCATCACAGTAAAGGCTGTCCTTGCGGATGTCGAAGTAGAAGGCCGACAGATCCACCGTGCAGAAGGTGAACAGCGTCTGGAAGACGCCTTGGAAATCATAGGCTTCATAGCCTTTCCGCACAATCTGATCCAACTCGGCCAGCCGGTGCAGGACAAAGCGTTCCAGTTCCGGCATCGCCTCGGGCGCCACCCGCTCGGCCTCGGTAAAACCATCAAGGCTGCCCAGCAGGAAGCGCATGGTATTGCGCAGCCGACGATAGCTGTCGGCGGTGCCCTTCAGGATTTCCTTTCCGATCCGCAGGTCGACGGTGTAATCCGCCTGCGCCACCCATAGCCGCAGGATATCGGCGCCGTATTCGCCGATCACCTCTTGCGGCGCTACGGTATTGCCCAGCGACTTGGACATCTTCATGCCCTTTTCATCAAGCGTGAAGCCATGGGTCAGCACGCCCCGATAGGGCGCCCGCCCCTTGGTGCCGCAGGCTTGCAGCATCGAGGAATGGAACCAGCCGCGATGCTGGTCGGTGCCCTCCAGATAAAGGTCCGCCAGCCCGTCCGCGGCACCGTCCGCCCGGTCGCGCAGCACGAAGGCATGGGTCGAGCCAGAGTCGAACCAGACATCCAGCACGTCGAAGACCTGTTCATAATCCTGCGGATCGACGATGCCCGACAGCATCTTTTCCTTGAATCCTTGCACATACCATACATCGGCGCCGTCGGCCTCGAATGCGGCAACGATGCGGGCATTGACCTGCGGATCGCGCAGCAGGAAGTCGGGGTCGGTGGGCTTGGCGCCCTTCCTGACGAAACACGTCAGCGGCACGCCCCAGGCGCGCTGGCGTGACAGGACCCAGTCGGGCCGCGCCTCCATCATCGAATGGAGGCGGTTGCGGCCCGACACCGGGGTGAACGTCACCAGATCGGAAATCGAGGTCAGCGCCCGCTGACGAATGGTGCGGCCGTAATCGTTCATGCCGTCGGTCAGTTCGGCATCGATGGCCGCGAACCACTGCGGCGTGTTGCGATAGATCAGCGGCGCTTTTGAGCGCCAGGAATGCGGGTAGCTGTGTTTCATCTTGCCCTTGGCAAACAGCGCGCCCGCATAGGCCAGTTGCTTGATGACCGAGACGTTGGCCGGGCCTTCCTTGCCATCCGGCTGGATGATCGCCTGCCCGCCGAACAGCGGCAGATCGGCGCGGTAGCTGCCATCGGGTTCGACGTTGTAGGTCATCGGCAGGCCGAACTTCAGGCCAAGCTGATAGTCGTCGTCACCGTGCGAGGGTGCGGTATGGACAAAGCCGGTGCCGGCGTCATCAGTGACGTGATCGCCGGGGAGGAGGGGAACGTCATAGTCCCATTCGCCGTTCGCGCCGTCGAGGCCACGGAAGGGGTGGGCAAGAGAAAGTGAAAGAAGTTCCGCTGCCGCAACATCGCGCAAGCGACGGAACCCTTCGATTCTGGCGGCGGTCATAACCCCTTCAGCAAGCTTGTCAGCAAGGATGATCTTTTCGCCAGCAACGGCTGTTGAGTGTTCGCCCGGCGTGCCAACCTCATAGAGACCGTAGGCAATTTCGGGGTTGAAGGCGACGGCACGGTTCTGCGGGATGGTCCACGGCGTGGTCGTCCAGATCACGATCGACATCCTGACCAAATCGGCAGGGGCCATTGGTTCAATTTTAACAGCTTTCGCAGCCTGACTAGCCCCATCTTGGGCGGAGACACCGATGTTTATACCGGTTGGCTGCTTGGTAGAACCTTGTGCCTCAACTCGAAACCGCACCCACACCTGATGGCTCGTATGGTCGTGATACTCCACCTCGGCCTCGGCCAGCGCCGTTTTCTCCACGGGCGACCACATGACCGGCTTCGAGCCCTGATAAAGCGCGCCGTTCGTCAGGAACTTCATGAATTCCTCGGCGATCACCGCCTCGGCGTGGTAAGCCATCGTCAGGTAGGGATCGGCCCAGTTGCCGGTGACGCCCAGGCGCTTGAACTCCTCGCGCTGGATGTCGATCCAGCCTTCGGCGAACTTGCGGCATTCCTGGCGGAAGGCCACCACGTCGACGTCATCCTTGTTCAGCCCCTTGGCGCGATACTGTTCCTCGATCTTCCATTCGATCGGCAGGCCGTGGCAGTCCCAGCCCGGCACATAGCGCGCATCGCGGCCCATCATCTGCTGGCTGCGCACCACCATGTCCTTCAACACCTTGTTCAGCGCATGGCCGATGTGCAGATGGCCGTTCGCATAGGGTGGGCCGTCATGCAGCACGAAGGGCGTCCGCTTTGCGCCGCCCGCGCCCTGCTTTTCGCGCAGGCGGTCGTAGATGCCGATGCGTTCCCAGCGCGCCAGCCAGTCCGGTTCACGCTGCGGCAATCCTGCGCGCATCGGGAAACCGGTTTCGGGCAGGAAGACGGTCGAACGGTAGTCGGGAGCGTTGGTTTCGGGCGTATCGGCGCACATTGCGGATGGTCCTTCGGAAATGACTTGCGACAAGCGGTGCGCTGACGCAGGCACCTTTATCCCGGCGCCTGAACCTTCAGGACACCGGGCCGCTAATTCGCAACGTGATCGCGGACATGCGGTTCATGGTCCCGCCTTATAGGAAAGGGGCCGCACGGGGTAAAGTGGCCAGTGACGGGCAATGGCGTAGCCCCCGAGGCACCGTGCTTCCTTCGCAGGCGCGACGACGTCATGGTGATGGAGGGATGGTGGGTGATGAGGGATTTGAACCCCCGACATCTTCGATGTGAACGAAGCGCTCTACCACTGAGCTAATCACCCGGTGGCGGGGTTCCTAGCGTCATTCGTCGGTCTCTGCAAGGCCTTCGTCGTGCTTTCCGGCGTGACCGCGCCGCAGCTTCAGGGTCAGGGTATCCGAGCGGATGGTTTCCTTGTGGCGGATGACCCGGGCCTTGCCGAAGGGCGGCAGCGCAAGCGGGCGGTCGGCGTCAAGCGCCTGACCCAAAGCGACAAGGACAGCATCGACAACCGCCCTGACATCGCGCCGCGGGGCTCCGGTCCTGATCGCCACCTGATCGACCAGTTCCTTCAGACGCAAGGTGGCAGGTTCGACTTGCGGGGACGGAAGCGATGCATCGGCCAGGACTTCCGATGGTAGGGACGACGGCGCGTCGTCAGGCGTGTTGCGGCCGGGTTCCGCTGCGCTGGCGGGCGCCGGCGGCCTTGACCTGCTTCCGCTTGCCCCGGCACCTGTCCCGGTCCGGGTCCGTTCCCCCTTCGCCGTCTCGCCCATCTCGCACCTCCGCTGCTTCTGGCGTCAGTCTTGCCCGGGTGGCGCCGCCAGACAAGCGGCCTGACGAAAACGCGGCCCGAAGGCCGCGTTGATCATGTCTTGCAGACCAGGGTCAGTGGGCAACGGCCCCCTGGTCGGAGGGGCGGTCGATGGCCTTGGCGGCCGCAGCTTCCTCGGCCTCGGCGTTCCATTCGACCGCTTCTGGCTGCCGGACCAGTGCCAGCTTCAAGACCTCGCGGACGTGGCTGACCGGAATGATCTTCAGGCCTTCCTTCACATTGGCCGGAATCTCCGCCAGATCCTTCTCGTTTTCTTCCGGGATCAGCACCGTCTTGATCCCGCCCCGAAGCGCCGCCATCAGCTTTTCCTTCAAACCGCCAATAGCCAGCGCATTGCCGCGCAGGGTGACTTCGCCCGTCATGGCGATGTCCTTGCGGACCGGGATGCCGGTCAGGACCGAGACGATCGACGTCACCATTGCCAGACCGGCCGAAGGGCCGTCCTTCGGGGTGGCGCCTTCGGGGACGTGAACGTGGATGTCGATCTTTTCGAATACCGGGGGCTTCACGCCAAGGTCGGGACTGACCGAGCGGACATAGCTGGCCGCCGCCTCGATCGATTCCTTCATCACGTCGCCCAGTTTCCCGGTCGTCTTCATCCGGCCCTTGCCCGGCAGCTTCAGCGCCTCGATCTGCAGCAGATCGCCGCCGACCGATGTCCAGGCCAGACCCGTGACCACGCCGACCTGATCTTCCTTCTCGGCCAGACCGTAGCGGTAGCGGCGCACGCCCAGGTATTCCTCGACCTTGGCTTCATCGACGTTCACCACCTGGGACTTGCCCTTCAGGATGTCCGTCACGGCCTTGCGCGCCAGTTTGGCGATTTCACGCTCCAGCGACCGCACGCCCGCTTCGCGGGTGTAGTAGCGGATCACGTCGTTAAGCGCGCCGTCCGAAACCGAGAATTCGCCCTTCTTCAGGCCGTTCGCCTTGATCTGCTTGGGCAGCAGGTGCTGGCGCGCGATCTCGCGCTTTTCGTCCTCGGTGTAGCCGGCCAGAGTAATGATCTCCATCCGGTCGAGAAGCGGCCCCGGCATGTTGTAGCTGTTGGCGGTGGTCAGGAACATCACGTTCGACAGGTCGTATTCCACTTCCAGGTAGTGGTCGACGAAGGTCGCGTTCTGTTCCGGGTCCAGCACCTCAAGCATCGCGCTTGCCGGATCGCCACGGAAATCCTGGCCCATCTTGTCGATTTCATCGAGCAGGATCAGCGGGTTGGTGGTTTTCGCCTTCTTCAGCGCCTGGATGATCTTGCCGGGCATGGAGCCGATATAGGTCCGCCGGTGGCCGCGGATTTCGGATTCGTCGCGCACGCCGCCCAAGCTGATGCGGATGAATTCGCGGCCCGTCGCCCTTGCGACCGACTTGCCCAGCGAGGTCTTGCCGACACCCGGAGGCCCGACGAGACAGAGGATCGGGCCTTTCAGCTTGTCGGACCGGGCCTGCACGGCCAGGTATTCGACGATCCGCTCCTTGACCTTTTCAAGCCCGAAGTGATCGGCATCCAGCACCTTCTGCGCAGCATACAGGTCTTTCTTGACGCGGGATTTCACGCCCCACGGCAGGCTCAGCAGCCAGTCGAGATAGTTGCGGACCACCGTCGCCTCGGCCGACATCGGCGACATGGACTTGAGCTTCTTCAGCTCCCCTTCCGCCTTGTCGCGCGCTTCTTTCGAGAACTTGGTGTTCTTGATCTTCTCGGCCAGGTCGTTGAGTTCGTTCTGGCCTTCCTCGCCGTCGCCCAGCTCCTTCTGAATGGCCTTCATCTGCTCGTTCAGATAGTATTCGCGCTGGGTCCGCTCCATCTGCGTCTTGACGCGAGACTTGATCTTCTTCTCGACCTGCAGAACCGACATTTCGCCCTGCATCAGGCCATAGACCTTTTCAAGCCGTTCGCCCACGTCGAGCGTTTCCAGAAGATCCTGCTTCTGGCCGACCTCGATCCCCAGATGGCCCGAGACAAGGTCCGCCAGCCGCGCGGGCTCGCGGGCCTCGGAGACGGCTTGCAGAGCTTCTTCGGGGACGTTCTTCTTGATCTTGGCGTATTTCTCGAATTCCTCGCCGACCGCGCGCAGCATCGCCTCGACCACGGCTTCGTCGCCGGGCATCTCGGTCAGGTATTCGGCCTTGGCCTCGAAGAACTGGTCATTCTCGATGAATTCGACGATCCGCACCCTTGCCTTGCCTTCGACCAGCACCTTCACGGTGCCGTCGGGCAGTTTCAGCAGTTGCAGGACATTGGCCAGCACGCCGGCCTTGTAGATGCCATCGGTGCCGGGGTCATCGACCGTCGGATCGATCTGAGAGGACAGCAGGATCTGCTTGTCCTCCTGCATCACCTCTTCCAGCGCCCGCACCGATTTTTCCCGGCCGACGAACAGCGGAACGATCATGTGCGGAAAAACCACGATATCACGCAGAGGCAGCACCGGGTAGCTGGGGGCAAGCAAGTCTTTCATGTGCTTTCCTTTCCTTGGGCAGAAGGTCACGGCCCCGTTCATCCGGCAACCCACGGACCTTCCCCGCATCGGGCGTCAATCTAAGCAGCCTTGATGCGGTCTTCAACCGCGCGTTCGAGAGAGGGTTGCGAAAGTATCAACGCAGCGGGCAGGAGTTCAGATCAGACGCTGCCGCAGGGCAATCGACACGGCCTGACTGCCGTTCTTGGCGCCAAGCTTCGCACGAACGTTGCGCAGCCTTTGCTTGACGGCGCCTTCGGATACACCAAGACGCGATGCGATCTCCTTGGTGAGGAACCCGTCGCGCACCAGCGACAGAGCCTCGAGTTCCGCAGAGGTGACATTGGGCGATTGCGCCCGCGCGTCATGCAGCCCGCGGACGATGCGCGCCAGCGCCGCAAGCTCGTCATCGGTGAATTCGCGGTCCGCGCGCACGAAGGTTCCAAAACTGCGAAAACAGTCGGGACTGTCGTCGGCACAGGAAATCGCGGCACCGTAACCCAGACCGAAGCGGCGCGCGGCCTCAAGCACGCCCTTCGGATCGGGAAGCGTGATCTCGCTCCAGCGGATGGCGCCGGTATTGCCGTAAACCCACCGGATCACCGGATCATGCACCATCAGCCCATGCTGGGTGTAGTGATCGACCCAAGGTTCGGGCAGGGCATTCTGTTCCGACAGCGGAAAGGCAAAGCCGATGCGCAACGCGATGTAATGCCCCAGGGGGGCAAACTCGCCAAGCGTGACTTCGCCTTTCGCACGTCCGGTCAAATGTGGTCCTTCACCCTGCAAGCCCGCATCTCGCAAACGGAATTTGCAAAACGCGCAGTTTCTGTGCGTTGACGATATGGCACGGAATGGCGCACAACGAAAGCCATCACTTGCAGATCGTCATGGTGACGCGGCTGACCTGATATGGATGTGACCTACCTTGTCGAAGACAGGCTCAGGGGCCTGCGCCGCATCAGCCCGGCGGGATTTGCCATTGCGCTCCACGCGGAGTTTGCGGCCCCGCGATATCTTTTCCAGGCCTATGACAAGGATTGGATGGACCGCTACTCGCGCGAAGGCATGATTCTGCGCGACCCGACGGTGCCCTGGGCCTTTGCCCATGACGGCACGATCCGGTGGGAAGACCTCATGCCTCTGGATACGGGCGGCGTCCTTGCGGCGGCCGCCATTCAGGGTCTGCGCCATGGCGTGACGGTCGGGGTGATTTCGGGCCGGGAACACAGCCTGGCCAGCTTTTGCCGGGCGGACCGCAGGTTCACGGATGCGGAATGCGATGAGGCCCATGCGCAGGTCGCCGCCCTGCATGATCTGACGCGCACGGCAATCATCGACACGCCGCACCTGCATGCAACATTGCGCCGGTTGTCGATCCACCTGACCCGCGGCTAAAGCGCCGCGATGTCGCCTTCGGCCCGCTGCGCATGGAAATCGGCGACGAAACCGGCCAGCCGCCCCTCGGTGATCGCGCCGCGCAGGCCGCCCATCAGTTCCTGGAAGTAATGCAGGTTGTGCCAGGTCAGCAGCATCGACGAGATGATCTCCTGCGCCTTGAAGACATGGTGCAGGTAGGCGCGGGAATAGTTGCGACAGGCCGGGCAGGTGCAGTCTTCGTCCAGCGGGCGCGGGTCGTCCATGTGGCGCGCGTTCTTGATGTTGACCTGTCCGCGCCTTGTCCAGGCCTGTCCGGTGCGGCCCGAACGCGAGGGCAGCACGCAATCCATCATGTCGACCCCGCGTTCCACCGCGCCGACGATGTCATCGGGCTTGCCCACGCCCATCAGGTAGCGGGGCCGATCCTCGGGCAGGAAGCCCGGGGCATAGTCCAGCACCGAAAACATCGCCTCCTGTCCCTCGCCCACCGCCAACCCGCCGATGGCGTAGCCGTCAAAGCCGATGGCCTTCAGGGCGCTGGCCGATTCCTCGCGCAAGTCACGCGTGACGCCGCCCTGCATGATGCCGAAAAGCGCATGGCCCGGCCGGTCGCCGAAAGCGTCGCGCGACCTTTGCGCCCAGCGCATCGACAGGCGCATGGATTTCGCCACCGCCTCGTCGGTTGCGGGCAGTGCGGGACATTCGTCGAAGCACATCACGATGTCGCTGCCCAGAAGCCGCTGGATTTCCATGCTGCGTTCCGGGCTCAGGTGGTGGCGCGAGCCGTCGACGTGGCTGCGAAAGGTCACGCCTTCCTCGGTCAGATTGCGCAGGTCGGCAAGGCTCATCACCTGGAAGCCGCCGCTGTCGGTCAGGATCGGGCGGTCCCAGTGCATGAAGCGGTGAAGGCCCCCCAGCCGCGCGATGCGTTCCGCCGTGGGGCGCAGCATCAGGTGATAGGTGTTGCCCAGCACGATGTCGGCCCCGGTCGCGCGCACGCTTTCGGGCAGCATCGCCTTGACGGTCCCTGCGGTGCCCACCGGCATGAAGGCGGGGGTGCGGATTTCGCCGCGCGGGGTCTGGATGACGCCGCTGCGCGCCTTGCCGTCGGTCGCGGCGATCTGGAAGGTGAATTTCTGGCTCATCGCGCGTCCCTGCGGGGGGGGGTCCGGCCCGCCTTATAAGGTGCGCGCGGCCCAAGGGAAACCCGCCCCTTCCCAATCATCCGCCCCCTGCCTAATCTTGCGCGCAAAACAGGGGGCGGGGCATGCAGACCATGATCGGCGTCATCGGCGGCTCGGGCGTCTATGACATTTCGGGGCTCGAGGGCGCCGAATGGGTGGCGGTCGACACCCCCTGGGGCACGCCCTCCGACCGGATCCTCACCGGCAGCCTGCTGGGCACGCCCATGGCCTTCCTGCCCCGGCACGGGCGCGGGCATGTCCATTCCCCGACGACCGTCCCCTACCGCGCCAATATCGACGCGCTGAAGCGGCTTGGCGTCACCGACGTGATTTCGGTCTCGGCCTGCGGATCGCTGCGCGAAGACCTTGCGCCGGGCGATTTCGTGCTGGTCGACCAGTTCATCGACCGCACCCACGCGCGCGACACATCCTTCTTCGGCGCGGGCTGCGTGGCGCATGTGTCGCTGGCGCATCCCACCTGCGCGCGGTTGCACGACGCCTGCGAAACCTCCGCCCGCGCGCTTGGCGTCACCGTTCACCGGGGCGGCACCTATCTGGCGATGGAGGGGCCGCAGTTTTCCACGCTGGCGGAATCGCGGCTTTACCGCGATGTCTGGGGCTGCGACGTGATCGGCATGACCAACATGCCCGAGGCAAAGCTCGCCCGCGAGGCCGAGCTTTGCTATGCCCCTGTCGCCATGATCACCGATTACGACTGCTGGCACCCGGATCACGACGCGGTGGATGTGGCGGCCGTGATCCGCACGCTGACGGGCAACGCCGCCCATGCCCGCGACCTGATTTCGCGGCTGCCGGCGCATCTCGCCGGCCCGCGCGCGCCCTGCCCCTGCGGCTGCGACCGCGCGCTTGACCATGCGGTGATGACGGCGCCCGACCGGCGCGACCCGGCGCTGGTGGCAAAGCTGGACGCGGTGGCGGGGCGGGTGCTGGGCTAGCGGGCGGCCTCTGGCGGGAGGATGCCCGCCGGACCGGTCGTTCGCGCGGAACGCGGGGCGGTAAGCGCGCGCCGTGCCTCCTAGAGGTCGAACGCCCCCTGCGCGCCCCTGTCTTCCTCGCGGGCGGCGCGCTTGAATGCGTCGTCGCGGCGGGCGGGAAGCTGGACGGCGCGTTCGCGCAAACCCATCGCCTGTTCGACGGTGACGATCTGCAATCGCGGGACGGGGGCGAAGTCGGGTTCTTCGTGCAGGCCCGCCGATGCCGCCTCGGCCACCATCGGCTTTGTCGGTTCGGTCAGGGTCAGGAACACGCCGATCCCGGCCTTTTCGTGCTCATGCGTGCTTGCGCGAACTAGCATGGCTATCTATGCTTCTCACCTGACCCGGAGCCACAAGATGTTGAAATCGCGACTGCCACAATTCATTCGGGACCACTACGAATGTTATGAGTGGAAACACGCGAGTGCAATATTGACACAGGATTTTCCGTCCGAATGGTCGGACATCCTGGACGTCCTGACTGCATTCCGACTCAAGAAATCATGGATCGCGAAAGGCGGCGGGAACAAGTCCGAGCTTTCGGCTTTCATCGACGGATTCCTAACTAAAAGGGGCTGGGTCGAAAAACAGTTTCAGACGGCAATCGAGGTGGACGGTGCAAGGTTGGACTCGCCGACACACAAGATTGACTGCTTCAAGAATGGCGTTGCGCTTGAAATTGAATGGAACAACAAGGATCCGTTCTACGACCGCGACTTGAATAACTTTCGCCTGCTTTTCGACCTGCGTGCCGTCAGCGTCGGCATCTTGATCACTCGCTCGGATGAGCTTCAAGATATCTTTAACGAACTTGGGCGAGGTTCGTCCTACGGCAATTCGACGACTCATATGTCCAAGTTACTTCCGAGGATCGAAGGTGGCGGCGGGGCCGGGTGCCCGCTTCTGGTCTTCGGGATCAGGAAGTCGCTTTATTTGGAGGACGTGGAATGACCAGCGCAGCGGATGACCTTCTTGCGAAGGCAGGGACGACAAGGTTCAAGACCGTTCTGGCCGATCCGCCGTGGCAGTTCCAGAACCGCACCGGAAAGATGGCGCCGGAACACAAGCGTCTTTCACGCTATCCCACCATGACGTTGCGAGAGATCTGCGACCTGCCGGTGGAGGCGATCGTTGCAGATACAGCGCACCTTTATCTTTGGGTTCCGAATGCCTTGCTGCCAGAGGGACTGAAAGTGATGGAACATTGGGGTTTCACCTACAAGAGCAACATCATCTGGTACAAGGTTCGCAAGGACGGCGGGCCTGACCGGCGCGGAGTGGGTTTCTATTTCCGCAATGTAACCGAGATTTTGCTTTTCGGCGTTCGCGGCAAGAACGCCCGCACGCTGCAACTGGGGCGCACTCAGGAAAACATCATTTCGACCCAGAAACGCGAACACAGCCGCAAGCCCGATGAGCAATATCCGTTGATCGAAGGATGCAGCCCTGGCCCGAGACTGGAAATGTTCGCGCGCGGTCCTCGCGTTGGCTGGACGGTCTGGGGCAATCAGGCGGACGAATATGTGCCGACCTGGAACACCTATTCGAACCATTCCCAAGCCGAAGTGATTGACCTCAAACGCCGTCAGACCGGCTGAGACAGATCAAACGCCTCGATCTGCGCCGCGCTGCCCGACCCGTCCGGGGCCTTGAACAGCACGTTGTAGCCCGCGTTCGAGTTGAAGGGCGGATCAAGGTAGATCAGGTCCACGCTTTCATCGCGGATGCTGTCGCGCAGCACGGTAAGGTTGTCGCCGTAGTAAAGATGGTTGCTCATGCGCCTGCCGCCCTGCCCCGCCTGCCCGATCATCTGCATCCGTGGTTAACGCACGGTTGATCCGACCTTGCCAGCCGGGGGATCGAAGTGCAACCGGGGGGCGGCGCCAGAGGGGGCCGGCTCAGAACACCGTGACCCTGGCGCCCATCTGGACGCGGTTGTAAAGGTCGATCACATGTTCATTGACCATCCGCAGGCAACCGTTCGACACCGAACGCCCGATGGAATTCGGCTCGACCGTGCCATGGATGCGGATCGCGGTGTCGCGCCCATCCTGGAACAGATAGATCGCGCGGGCGCCCAGCGGGTTTCGCGGCCCGCCCTCCATGCCCTTGTCGGCGTATCTGGCATAGGCGGCGGGGTTGCGCTGGACCATCTCGGGGGTGGGTTTCCAGCTTGGCCATTCGACCTTGCGGCCGACGACCGCCTCGCCGCGGAACACCAGTTCGGCCTTGCCGACGGCCACGCCATAGCGCAGCGCCACGCCCGGCTCGACGATGTAGTAAAGGAAATGCTGGTTCGACAGGACGATGATCGAGCCGGGTTCAAGGTCGCGTCGGACCGGGACGCTGACCGGATAGAACTGCGGCGCGATCTTCAACCCGGCGGGGAAGCGGTTTTCGGGCGCGGCCATGATCATTTCGGGCTGGGCCGGCTGGCTGGCGGGCGGGGGCGGCGCCTTCTGGGTTGTGCGCGACTCTGTGCCGGCGGCGCGCGCGCCCCCCACAGCCAGCGTCGTTGCCGCGAGCGTTGCCCCCACGAATGTCCGACGATCCATGCCCTTCTGCCCTCTCGCCACTCGGGCGCCCCCGTTGCAGGCGCCGCTGATGCCCTGTTTTGCCGCATGGCGGCATGACCTGAACGGAAGTATAGGGGAGAGGGTTCCCGCATGGCAATGCGCGACCCGTGCGGGCAGGGATACGAAGGCGTTACCCATCCCCCCGCAAATGCCGCGACGTGTTGCCGCCGGCCATGGCCGCCAATCTGGCGTTGACGGCCCCGGCCGCGCGCCCCATGTCTTGGACCATGAACAAGACTGCAACCTTCGTGATCGACGACATGTCCTGCGCCTCTTGTGTGGGGCGGGTTGAACGGGCGCTGCGCGCCGTGCCGGGGGTGAGCAGCACCGCCGTCAACCTGATCGACAAGACCGCCCGCGTGACCTTTGACGCCCCTGCCGCGCCACAGGCGCTGTCGGAGGCGCTGGCACGTGCGGGCTATCCGCCGGCCGAGGAAACCGCGCGCCTGTCGGTTTCGGGGATGACCTGCGCATCCTGCGTCGGGCGGGTGGAGCGGGCGCTGCGTGCAAGCCCCGGCGTGATTTCGGCCGAGGTGAACCTTGCGACCGAGACGGCCAGTCTGCGCTACGCCTCGGGCGTGACCTCGCCCACCGAACTGGCCGCCGCCGTCACCCGCGCGGGATACGATGCCCGCCCCGCCAGCACCGAAGCTGCCAGCGCAGCCCCCGACCGTCAGGCTGCCGAAGAACGGGCGATGCGGCGCCGGGCGATCCTGGCCATCCTTCTTGCGCTGCCGGTGGTGGTGCTGGCGATGGGCGGGCACATGGTCCCAGCGTTCCATCACTGGATCATGGGCACGATCGGCGAGCGCACGTCCTGGGTCATCCAGTTCGTGCTGACGGCGGCGGTCCTTTTCGGACCGGGCTTCGTGTTCCTGCGCCTCGGGCTCCCGGCGCTTCTGCGTGGCGCGCCCGAGATGAATTCGCTTGTGGCGCTCGGCTCGCTTGCGGCCTTTGGCTATTCCACCGTGGCGACCTTCGCCCCCGGCCTGCTGCCGCCCGCCGCGCGCGATGTCTATTTCGAGGCGGCGGCGACCATCGTGGCGCTGATCCTGCTCGGGCGGATGCTGGAAGCCCGCGCCAAGGGCCGGGCCGGGCAGGCGATCGCGCGGCTGGTGGCGCTGCGCCCCGACACGGCCCGCGTCCTGCGCCCCGATGGGCCGGTCGACTTGCCGCTTTCCGAGGTGCGGCGCGGCGATCTGGTGCTGCTGCCCCCCGGCGCGCGGGTGGCGGTGGACGGCACCGTGACCGAAGGCAACGGCTTCATCGACGAATCGATGCTGACCGGAGAACCGATGCCCGCCGCCAAGGCACCCGGCGATCGGGTCACCGGCGGCACGGTGAACGGCACCGCTGCGCTGACCTACCGGGTGACCGCCACGGGCGACGACACGGTGCTGGCGCGGATCGTGCGGATGGTGGGCGATGCGCAGGGTGCCAAGCTGCCCGTGCAGGCGCTGGTCGACGGGATCACGATGTGGTTCGTGCCGGCGGTGATGGCAGTCTCGGCGCTGACCTTCGCGGTCTGGATGGTGCTTGGCCCCGAACCGGTGCTGAGCCACGCCCTGGTCGCGGCGATCTCGGTGCTGGTGATCGCCTGCCCCTGCGCGATGGGCCTTGCCACGCCGGTCTCGGTGCTGGTGGGAACGGGGCGCGGCGCCGAGCTGGGCATCCTGTTCCGGCGCGGCGACGCGCTGCAAAGGCTTTCGGAAACCAGGATCTTCGCCTTTGACAAGACCGGGACGTTGACCGAGGGCCAGCCACGCCTGACGGACCTGATCCCGAGCCCGGGCGTTGACGGCGCGGCCCTGCTGGCCCGCATAGCCGCCGCCGAAGCGCAGTCCGAACACCCGCTGGCGCGGGCATTCCTGGACGAGGCCGAACGCCGTGGACTGACGATCCCCCCGGTCAGCGCCACCCGCGCCCTGCCCGGCCGCGGGATCGAGGCGCAGGTGAACGGCACCGCGATCCTGATCGGCAACGCCCGCCTGATGCGGGAAAAGGGCATCGATGTTGCGGCGCAGGCAAAGGTGGTGGCCGATCTGGCTGTCGCAGGAAAGACGCCGATCCTTGTCGCCGAGGATGGCCACATCGCCGGGACAGTTGCCGTGGCGGACCCGGTCAAGCCGCACTCCGCCGCGACTGTTGACGCGCTGCACCGGCTTGGCGTGCAGACCGCGATGATCTCGGGCGATACGCGCACCACAGCCGAAGCAGTCGCCGCCAGGCTTGGTATCGACCGGGTCGTGGCTGACGTGCTTCCCGAAGGCAAGGTCGACGCTGTTGCCGAACTGGGCCAAGGTGGAGCGGTGGCCTTCGTCGGCGACGGTATCAACGATGCCCCCGCGCTGGCCGCGGCGGATGTGGGGATCGCGGTCGGCACCGGCACCGATGTGGCGATCGAGGCGGCGGAAGTCGTGCTGATGTCAGGCGACACGCAGGGCGTGGTCGATGCGCTGGGGCTTTCGCGCGCGGTCATGCGCAATATCCGCCAGAACCTCTTCTGGGCCTTCGGCTACAACGTGATCCTTGTTCCGGTGGCGGCAGGCGCGCTTTACCCGCTCAATGGCATGATGCTCTCGCCCATGCTGGCCGCAGCGGCCATGGCGCTGAGCTCGGTCTTTGTCGTGACGAATGCACTGCGCCTGCGGCGTGCCGGTCCCTGGATCTGACCGGCTGGTTTCTCTTTTGCCCAAATACTCCCGCCGGAGGCCTCAACGGCATCTGCCGGAGCCTCCGGCGGGAGTATTTTTCCAAAGAAGAAACCGCACCGGGGATCAGGGCGGATGATCAGGCTTCGCTGAGGACGGCTCCGGGATTCATGATGCCGAAGGGGTCGAGCGCCGCCTTGATCGCCCGCATGGTCCGCAGTTTTGCCGGATCGCCATAGCGTTCAAGGTCGGCGACCTTCAGCCGCCCGATCCCGTGTTCGGCACTGATCGAGCCGTCAAACCGGTCTACCAGATCATGGACGGCCCTGGTGACCTGCCCGGCAAGTGCCGAGAATTCACCGGCCGCGCGGCCTTCGGGCGGGAAGATGTTGTAGTGGAGGTTTCCGTCGCCCAGGTGTCCGAAGCAATTGATCCGCAGCGGCGCGATGGCGGCGATGGCCGGGGCGATTTCTGCCAGGAATCTCGGGATCGCGGACAGAGGGAGCGATATGTCATGCGAGGCTATGGCTCCGATCCGCTTGTTGGCGAGGGGCAGCGCCTCGCGCAGTGCCCAGAAGTCTGCGGCCTGCCGGGAAGAACCCGCGACAAGACCATCATCGCAGAGCCCGCCTTCGGCGGCTTCGGCGAACAGGGCCCCTAGCGCCGCCACCGGGTCGGACCCTTCGGGCAGGCCGACCTCGATCAGGACGCACCAGAGCGGCAACGGGTCAAAGGGCTGGCGCAGTTCGGGCATGGTGGTGGCCAGAAACTCAAGCCCCTGCCGGGCGATCAGTTCGAAGGCGGTGACACAGCCGGCCATCCGCCCCTCGGCCCGCGAGAGAAGCTCGAGCGCGGCTTCGGGCGAGGCGACCGTCAGCAGTGCCGTGCCGGTTGAGGCGGGAAGCGGGTGCAGGCGCAAGGCGGCGGCGGTGATCAGACCAAGGGTGCCTTCGGCGCCGATCAGCAGATGGCGCAGGTCATAGCCGGTGTTGTCTTTCCGCAGCCGCTTCAGCCCGTGCAGGATCGTGCCATCGGGCAGAACCGCCTCGATCCCGAGGCATAGATCGCGGGCATTGCCGTAGCGCAGAACGTTCACGCCCCCTGCATTGGTCGAAAGCACGCCGCCAATCCTCGCGCTGCCCTGCGATGCAAGCGTCAAGGGAAAGAGCCGGTTCACCGCGCCCGCCGCCTCATGCACGCTTTCAAGGATCGTGCCGGCTTCGGCCACCAGCACGTTTTCCTCTGGATAGACGGCGCGAATGGCCGACATCCGTTCCAACGAGACGATGAGCGGTGGTGGCCCGGAGGTGGTCACATGCCCCCAGACAAGGCCCGTCCCGCCGCCGAAGGGTGCAAGGCCCACACGATGCACACTGGCGTGGCGGACAAGGGCCGCAGCTTCCGATGTGGTTCGGGGCCGCGCCACGAAAAGGGCATTTCCGGTGCGGCGGCGGCGCTGTTCTTCGGTGTAGCGAGGCTCGGCCGGGATCAGGTCAAGCCCGGGAACCGCCGCGCAGAGGGTTGCGGCAAAGGCTTCATCCGCCGGATTTCGCATGATCCCCCCTTGTGGCACCGCTCGCTTGCCTGCGACGCCACAAGACCACGACCGGGGCCGGGCCCGCAAGCGCGGAACGAATGCGAGGCGTTGCCCCGGACACGGACACGCGCAGGGGCGTCAGGCCTGGCCGATGTCGGTCCTGCCGCGCCGATCACCGCGGAGGTTCGAATAGAGCACGTGGTTGCGCCAGCGACCATTGATCTGCAGGTAGCTTTGCGCGACGCCTTCGTATTTGAAGCCAGACTTTTCCAGCACCCCGCGCGAGGCGGCGTTTTCGGGCAGGCAGGCGGCCTCGACCCGGCTCAGGTCCATGGTGGTGAAGGCATGGTGGACCACGGCCGCGATCGCCTCGCGCATGTAGCCCTGCCGGGCGTGGCGCGCGCCGATCCAGTAGCCGATGGTCGCCGCCTGCGCCGGCCCGCGACGGATGTTGTCGAGAGTCAGGGCGCCCAGAAACGCCCCGTCACCGCGACGGGTCAGGAAGACCGGCAGCGCCGTACCCCCCGCCTCGGCCCGGACCGACCAGTAGACACGGTTGGTAAAGGCCTTGCGCGACAGATGGTCGGGGGACCAGATCGGTTCCCAGGGCACAAGGAAATCGCGGCTTTCTTCCCGAAGTGCTGCCCAGTCCCGATAATCGGCGTGCTGCGGCAGCCGAAGGGTCAGCCGGTCGGTGTTGATCCTGAGCGACCGGCGGCGCAGGAACATCAGGCCGCGAGCCTTTGGCGGATATCCGCAAGATGCGGCGCCCTCTCGACCGGGCCGTAAAGCGCCAGCGCGTTCGCCGAAGATGTGACCAGCCCTTCGGCGAAGCGGCGCACATCGCCCACACTGACCGCGTCGATCCTGGCGGTCGCCTCGGCCAGGTCCGGCACCCGCCCCCAGATCGCCAGATAGCGCGCCATCCGTTCGGCGCGTGACGAGGGGCTTTCGAGCCCCATCAGCAGCCCGGCCTTCATCTGCGCGCGGGCGCGGGCGACTTCGGCTTCGGTCATGTCTTCGGTCGAACGCTTCAGTTCGTCCGTTGTCAGGGCGCAGAGGTCGCTGATTTCCTCGGCCGAAGTGCCCGCATAGATCGTCACCATCCCGGTATCGTCATAGCTGCCCGACTGGGCATAGATCGAATAGCACAGGCCCCGTTCCTCGCGGATCTTCTGGAACAGCCGCGAAGACATGCCGCCGCCCATCGCCGTGGAATAGACCTGGGCCGCGTAAAGGTCGGCATGGCGGTAGCCGGGGCCTGCAAAGCCCAGCGCGAAATGAACCTGTTCCAGATCCTTGACCTCGCGCCGTTCGCGGCCCTGCCAAAGCGCCGCTTCCTGACCATGTGCGGCGATGGGGCCGAGCCCGCCGAAGATCGCTTCGGCCTGCTTGACCAGCGCATCGTGATCCACGGCGCCTGCGGCCGCAACGATCATCTGCCCCGGCCCGTAGTGTTGGCCGACAAAACGGCGCAGGTCACCCTCGTTGAAGGCGGAAACCCTTTCTTCCGGCCCAAGGATCGTCCGTCCCAGGGCCTGACCGGGAAATGCCGCCTCTTGCAACCAGTCGAAGATGATATCATCGGGCGTGTCCAGCGCCTGGCCGATTTCCTGCAAGATCACATGGCGCTCGGTCTCGATATCGGCGGGGTTGAACACGGGGTTCAGCACGATATCGGATATCACGTCGAGCGCCAGCGGCACGTCGGCCTGAAGCACGCGGGCGTAATAGGCCGTCATCTCACGCGAGGTATAGGCGTTGATGTAGCCGCCCACGTCCTCGATTTCCTCGGCGATCTGCAGCGCGCTGCGGCGGCTGGTGCCCTTGAACGCCATGTGTTCCAGGAAATGCGCGATGCCGTTCTGTTCGACGGTCTCGTGCCGCCCACCCGCCATGACCCAGACCCCGACCGAGGCCGAAGCCAACCCCGGCATGCATTCGCTGACAATGCGCAGGCCATTGGAAAGCGTCGTGAGGTTCGTCTTCACCGGGCGCGCCTTTCACGGATCAGCGCCTCAAGCGCCGACAGGTCATTCGGGACGCGGGTCACGCGTTCGGGGCGGTCGAACAGGTCGGACATGCGCGGCGGCAGGTCGGGGCGCAAGCCGGTCGCGGCCTCGACCGCGTCGGGGAATTTGGCGGGGTGGGCGGTGGCCAGCGTCACCATCGGCACGGTGCCCAGATGGCTTTCGGCCACTTTCACACCGACGGCGGAATGCGGGCACAGAAGCTCGGCGCTGGCCTTCAGCGTGGCGGCGATGGTGGCGCGGGTCTCGTCCTCGGACACGCGGCCCGAGGTGAAGATCTCGCGCAGCGATTGGAGCGCGCCCTGGCTGACGGTGAAGCCGCCCTCGGACTTCATCTCGTCCATCGCCTGCGCGACCGCGCTGCCGTCGCGGCCATAGGCATCGAAGAGCGCACGTTCGAAGTTCGACGAAATCTGGATATCCATCGACGGGCTGATCGACGGCTTCACGCCATCCATCTGGTAGCGCCCGGTGCGCAGGCAGCGATCCAGGATGTCGTTCTGGTTGGTGGCGATCACCAGCTTGTCGATCGGCAGTCCCATCCGGCGGGCGATATAGCCCGCGAAGATGTCGCCGAAGTTGCCGGTGGGCACCGTGAAGCTGACCTTGCGGTGGGGGGCGCCAAGGCTGACGGCGGCGGTGAAAAAATAGACGACCTGTGCCAGCACCCGCGCCCAGTTGATCGAGTTGACGCCGGCAAGGCCCACCTCGTCGCGGAAGGCGAAGTCGTTGAACATGTCCTTCAGCCGCGACTGGCAATCGTCGAAATCGCCGTCCAGCGCCAGCGCGTGCACGTTCGACTCAGTAGGCGTGGTCATCTGGCGGCGCTGCACGTCAGACACCCGGCCATGTGGGAAAAGGATGAAGACATCGACGTTGGGCAGCCCCCGGAACGCCTCGATCGCCGCCGATCCGGTGTCGCCGCTGGTCGCGCCCACGATGGTGACGCGCCGGCCATCGCGCGAAAGCGCGATCTGGAACAGCTGGCCGATCAGCTGCATGGCGAAGTCCTTGAAGGCCAGCGTGGGGCCGTGGAACAGCTCGAGCAGGAAATGGTTCGGCGCCAGTTGCTTCAGGGGCGCGCGGGCAGCGTGACCGAAGCCCTGGTAGGCGCGGTCGATGGCGGCGCGGAATTCGTCGTCCGTGAAAGCGTCGCCCACGAACGGACGCATGATGCGGAACGCGGCTTTCTCGTAGCTGAGGCCGGCAAGCGCCGCGATCTGGTCGGCGGAGATCGCCGGAATTTCCTGCGGCACATAAAGGCCGCCGTCGCGCGCAAGGCCCGTCAGCATGGCCTCGCCGAAGCCAAGAACAGGGGCCTGACCCCGCGTCGAGACATAGTTCATCGTCACGTCCTCACACCTGTCTTTGCCTGATACGCCAGAGAAGAAGGCCTGTCATCCCCGCCCATACCGCTGCCAGTGAAAACCAGGTGATGGCATAGCCCAGGTGGTCATTCGGGATTCCGGTGCTGGAGATGGGCATCGGGCGGATGCCTTGGGCATCGCCTCCGGCTTCGGCGGCGACGACCAGCACCTCTTCGGTGCCAAGGGCGGCGGCCATCTTCGGGACGTCGCGGGCGAACCAGATATTGGCCTTCAGGTCCGGCTCAAGCGTGTAGCTGTCGGTTTCCTCCGGCCAGTGGAGGTTGCCGCGCAGATCAAGCGGGACTGGCGGTCTGGGGGCGGTCTTGTCGGTTTCGGGGATGTAGCCGCGATCCAGAAGAATGCGGCGGCCGTCTTCGGTCTGGAAGGCGGCGATGACCTCAAATCCCGCGCCGACGCCCTTTTCTCCGGACAGCACCAGCAGCTCTTGTCCGGTGGTGTGGCCCGAAACCCGGACGGGGGTATACTTGGCCTCGGGACCGGCTTTCCCCGACAGACCTTCGGCGGACAGACTTTCGGCGGGGCCGTGAATGCGGGCGGTGATATCGGCCAGCACCGCCTCTTTCCAGGCCAGCCGTCGCACCTGCCACAGGCCCAGAGCAATCAGGATGGCGCAGCCGAAGATTCCCAGCGCCGATGGAAAGACGTAACGGCGCATTCCCGCCCCTTCTTCAATGCGAAAGGCGCGAGGTTCCCCCCGCGCCCGACCCCCTCGACCCTGGCTGGATCAGGCAGAGCCCCAGATATAGATCGAGGCAAAGAGGAACAACCAGACAACGTCGACAAAGTGCCAGTACCAGGCGGCAGCTTCCAGCCCGACGTGTTCCTCGGGGGTGAAATGGCCCTTCATCGCGCGGATGGCGCAGACCAGAAGGAAGATCGTCCCGATGATGACGTGGAAGCCGTGGAAGCCGGTCGCCATGAAGAACGAGGCGCCATAGATGTTGCCGGCAAAGCCGAAGGCGGCGTGGCTGTATTCGTAGGCCTGGAAGATGGTGAAGACCACACCAAGGCCTGCGCCCAGCAGCAGTCCGTTCACCAGATCCTTGCGGTTGTTCTCATGGACGAGCGCATGGTGCGCCCAGGTCACGGCCGCGCCCGAGCACAGCAGGATCAGCGTGTTGATCAGCGGCAGATGCCAGGGGTCGAAGGTTTCGATCCCCGCGGGCGGCCAGACTCCGTCCTTGATCGGGCTGTCCGGCCCCATCGGGTAAAGCGCGTGCTTGAAGAAGGTCCAGAACCATGCCGAGAAGAACATCACTTCGGAGATGATGAACAGGATGAAGCCGTAGCGCAGGCCGATGCGCACCACCGGGGTGTGATCGCCGACCTGAGCTTCCTTCACCACATCCGACCACCATGCATACATGACGTAAAGCACGGCGGCGACACCGGCGAAGAACATGTAGGGCGTGATGCCCTTCATCCACAGCACGGCGCCGAACAGCATGACGAAGCCGGCAAGCGCCCCCATCAGCGGCCAGATCGAAGGCGGAAGAATGTGGTAGTCGTGGTTCTTGGAATGCGCCATGTTCTTGTCCCTGGTCGTTTGCCCTTGGGGCCATTCGGTCAGTTATAGGTTGTCGTTTTCCCTTGCGACAAGGCCGCCTGGCCTTCCGGAAGAGGCGTTTCGTAGAAGGTATAAGACAGCGTGATGCTGCGGACCTGCCAGGCATCGCGGTCCTTGGCGATGGCCGGGTCGACGAAGAAGGTCACCGGCATGTCGACACGCTCGCCAGGTTGCAGCACCTGCTCGGTGAAGCAGAAACAGTCGATCTTGTCGAAGAAGCCACCGGCGATTTCGGGGGCGACGTTGTAGCTGGCAGTGCCCGCCACCGGCCTGTCGGTCGGGTTGTAGGCCTCGTAATAGGCGATGGCGGTTTCCCCGATGCGCAGTTTCATTTCGCTGACCTTGGGCCGGAACTGCCACGGCATGCCCTTGTCGGTGTTGGCATCGAAGTGCACCGTCACCGTTTCCTCGAGGATCGTGTCGGATGCGCTGTCCACCGTCTGCGGGGTGCCGCCATAGCCGGTTGTGCGACAGAACCAGTCATAGAAGGGCACCGCAAGGAACGACAGCGTGGCCATCAGCCCGACAAGACCCACCAGCCAGACCGCGATGCGTCCATTGGCGCGCGAGGGGTCCGTCATGGCTGCACCCCGTTTGCCGCGGCGGGGGCACTGGCCTGCGCCGCGCCCGGGGGATTGCCGAACTGATCCTGCCTCGACACCTTGACGAGTGTCAGCACGAAGACCAGCGCCACGAAAGCCGCCAGCAGAGCGCCCAGCCCAAGGTTGCGGGACCAGCGGCGGCGGTGAAGTTCATGTTCAGGACGGAATGACATGTTCACAGCCCCTGCCACCACGTCGCCAGCCCGTAACCGCGCAGCGCCGCATCGGCCAGAAGAGCACTGAAATGCAGGAAAAGATAGGCCAGCGAGAATTTGAAAAAAGCCTTCTCGGCGCGGTAGCCATCCGCCTCGGCCTGTTGTTCCGGCCGCCGCCACAGACGCAGCGCCCCCCGGATGAACCAGACGTTCAGCACCAGTGCCGCAGACAGGGTCACCGGTCCGCCGACCGGGCTTGCCGCGAGCGCCAGCGCGAAGGGCGCCAGCAGCAGTGTATAGACGAAGATATGGCTGCGGGTCGCGGCGCGGCCATGCGTCACCGTCAGCATCGGCACGCCGGCCTTGGAATAGTCGTCCTTCATGAACAGCGCCAGCGCCCAGAAATGCGGCGGGGTCCACATGAAGATCAGCATGAACATGAGGATCGATTCGACGCTGACGCCGCCCGTGGCCACGGCCCAGCCGATCATCGGTGGAAAGGCCCCGGCCGCGCCGCCAATGACGATGTTCTGCGGCGTCAGCCGTTTCAGCCACATCGTATAGACGCCGACGTAGAAGAAGATGGTGAAGGCCAGGAAGGCCGCCGCAAACCAGTTTGCCGCCAACCCCAGCATCAGGCAGGAAACTCCCGACAGCGCCAGGCCAAGGCCCAGAGCCTCGCCCGGGGCAATGCGCCCCGCCGGAATCGGTCGCGCACGCGTGCGGCGCATCACGGCGTCGATGTCGGCATCATACCACATGTTCAGCGCGCCAGAGGCCCCGCCGCCCAGGGCGATGAACAGGATCGAGACGAAAGCGACAAAGGGATGGACATGGGCCGGCGCGACCAGCAGGCCGACCATCGCGGTAAAGACGACCAGCGACATGACGCGCGGCTTCAGCAACTGCACGAAATCGCCAAACCCCGCATCCTGCGGCTGTTCAATCGCTGTGTAATCGCTCATCCTGTCCTCCGGTCTGAGCCGGGCAGACGAAAACGCCCGCCCGCTTCACCCTCAGTTCGACGCGACTTTCAGCGGCGCCACCTTGCCTTCGGACGCGACCTTGGTCCGGGCTTTCCAGTCGGCGTAGACCTCTTCGCTGACGACCTTGACCACGATCGGCATATAGGCGTGATCCTTGCCGCAAAGCTCCGAGCACTGGCCGAAGTAGATGCCTTCCTTGTCGGCATTGAACCACAGAAGGCCGATCCGCCCCGGAACCGCGTCCTGCTTCACCGCGAAGGCCGGAATCGTCCAAGAGTGGATCACGTCCGAGCCCGTCACCCGCATCACGATGTTCTTGTTGACTGGCACGACCACGGCATTGTCCACCGCCAGCAGGTATTCGTCGGGCGCATAACCATATTCGGCCAGTTGGTCCTTCTCGAGCTTGAAGCTGTCGAAGCTGATGCCGTCGTCGGGATATTCATAGGACCAGAACCACTGGTTGCCGGTCACCTTGATGGTGACGTCGGCCTCGGGCATGGTTTGCTGTTTCTGCAGGATCGGCAGCGAGTTCACCGCCAGGACCACGAGAATCAGGATCGGAATCAGGGTCCAGGCCATTTCCAGCGGCGTGTTGTGCGAAAAGCGCGCCGGGGTCGGGTTGGCCCGGCGGTTGAAGCGCAGGATCACCACGATCAGAAGTGCGACGACAAGCGCGGTCACCGCGATGCAGATATAAAGCAGCACGTGGTCAAGCCACTGCTGGTCGACCGCCAGCGACGACGACGCCGGCTGGAAGCCGATGCCTTCGGGATGCGGCTTGCCAACCGTCTCCAACCCGGTGATTCCGTCCTGGGCCCAGGCAACGCCCGCCAGCATGGTGGCACCAAGGGCCATCCCCAAGCCCGAAAGTCTGCTTGCAATGCGCATGTCGTCTTCCCGTTATTGTCGCGGCTGGAGCCGGTCCTGCTCCTCAATTCCGCGCAGGGCGGGCAGGACCGGTTGTTTAGCAACATTCTAAAAGCATATTAGTTACCAGTGGACAAGCGAAACCCTGTGACAATGGGTCGCAAAAAAATTCAGACGGTTGGGCGGCCGGCCGGAAAGGACATCGATGACTGATTCGCGTTTCGACCCATTCGACACCCTGATCGACCGGGACACCGCCCGATCCCTGCTGCTGGAGGCCACGGCGGGTGCCGAGGATGGCGAGCTTTTCCTTGAACGACGGCGCTCCGAAGCGCTGGTCTTCGACGATGGCCGATTGCGCACCGCCAGCTATGATGCCGCCGAGGGTTTCGGCCTGCGCGCGGTTTCGGGTGACGTGGCCGGCTACGCCCATTCGACCGAGATTTCCGAGCGCGCGATCAGGCGTGCCGTCCAGACGACCCGGCTGGCGGTCGCCGAGGGTGGGCGCGTGATGGCCCCGCCACCGCCGGGCACCAACCGGCGGCTCTATACCGAAGCCGATCCGATGCTGGATGCCGGATTCGGCGTCAAGGTCGAGACCCTGCGCGAGATCGACGCCTTCGCCCGCGCCCTTGATCCCCGCGTGGTGCAGGTTTCGGCCACCATCGCCGCCGCGCATCAGGAGGTGTTCATCCTGCGCCCCGAAGGCACGCTGGTCAGCGACATCCGCCCGATGGCGCGGCTGAACGTCTCGGTCATCGTCGAGAGAGATGGCCGTCGGGAATCGGGGGGCACTGGCGGAGGCGGCCGCCACGGACTTGCGGCGCTGATGGATCCGCTGCACTGGAAAGGCCTTGCCCGCGAGGCGCTGCGCATCGCGCTGGTGAACCTCGAGGCAGTGCCGGCTCCGGCGGGAATCATGGATGTGGTGCTTGGCCCCGGCTGGCCCGGGATCCTGCTGCACGAAGCGGTGGGTCACGGGCTGGAAGGTGACTTCAACCGCAAGAAATCCTCGGCCTTCGCCGGGCTCATGGGGCAGCGCATTGCTGCGCCAGGGGTCACAGTGCTGGACGATGGCACGATCCCTGACCGCCGCGGCTCGATCACCGTGGATGACGAGGGCACGCCTTCGGGCAAGAACGTCCTGATCGAGGACGGGATCCTCGTGGGCTTCATGCAGGACCGGCAGAACGCCCGCCTGATGGGGGTGGCTCCCACCGGCAACGGCCGGCGCGAAAGCTTTGGGCATACGCCGATGCCGCGGATGACCAACACCTACATGCTGGGCGGCAATACCGATCCGAAGGACATTCTGGCTGGCCTGAAGGACGGGATCTATGCCGTGGGCTTCGGCGGTGGGCAGGTCGACATCACCAACGGCAAGTTCGTCTTTTCCTGCACCGAGGCCTACCGGGTGCAGAACGGCAAGGTGGGCAGCCCCGTCAAGGGGGCAACATTGATCGGCGATGGCGCAACCGCGCTCAGGCAGATCCGCGCCATCGGCAACGACATGGCGTTGGACCCGGGCATGGGAAATTGCGGCAAGGCAGGGCAATGGGTTCCGGTGGGCGTGGGGCAGCCGACGCTGATGATCGGCGGGCTGACCGTGGGCGGCAGCGCGACCTGAGAAAAAACTGCGCCGCGCGGTGACTTGCGGTGCGAATCGTAACGCTTCGTTAACCCTGCGGCTGCATGGTGGAACTGCGAATGAGACGCAGCCACGAAGGATACGGTTTGTTTTCTTGCCACACCCCCTTCACCCCACCCACCACGGAAGAAGATAGACTATCGTGGCTGCGGCTCATCCGCTCTCGCAGGGTCGGACCTGCAACCTTTCACCGCCTCATCGTCGAACACGGATCGGCGCGAGCGGCGCTGATCGCGCTCCCGGACATCGCGCGGGCGGCCGGGCTCAGCGACTATACCCCCTGCCCCGAAGGCGTGGCACTGGCCGAACTGCGCGCCGGTCGCCGACATGGGGCGGAACTGATCTGTCATGGCACAGCGCAATATCCCGCCGCCCTGGCGCCGCTTGGCGATGCGCCCCCGGTCCTGTGGGCGAAGGGCGACCTGTCTCTTCTCGAGCGTCCGGCCCTTGCGCTCATCGGGGCGCGCAATGCCTCTTCCCTCGGGCTGCGGATGGCACGACGGCTGGGGCATGATCTTGCTGCCGAAGGGCAGGTCGTCGTCTCGGGACTGGCCCGCGGGATTGATGCCGCCGCACATGAAGCGTCGCTGGGAAAAGGCACCATCGCCGTGCTGGCTGGCGGGATCGACGTGATCTACCCGCGTGAAAACGCCGAACTCATGCGCGCGATCGCCGATCAGGGGCTGCTGCTTTCGGAACAACCGCCGGGCACCGAACCGCTGGCGCGCCATTTCCCGCAACGCAACCGCATCGTCGCGGGGATTGTCCGCGCGGTCGTGGTGGTTGAGGCTGCCGCGCAATCGGGAAGCCTGATCACCGCGCGACAGGCGCTTGATGCCGGGCGCGAGGTCTTCGCCGTTCCCGGCCACCCGCTCGACGGTCGCGCAGCCGGCTGCAACATGCTGATCCGGGATGGCGCGACGCTGGTCAGGGGCGCCGACGATATCTTGCAGGGGCTTGGCACCGCACCCCCGGAACCGGCCGGTGCGGGGAACGATGCCACCGCGGGCCCCGCTGCGATCGTGCGGCCCGGCGCATCTGCGGCGAAGGCACCGCCCCTGGCCGACGTGCTGGACCGGCTTGGCCCAAGCCCGCTGGCCGAAGACCAGCTGATCCGCGATCTGGGCCGCCCGGCCGCCGAAATCGCGGCGGCGCTTCTGTCGCTTGAACTCGACGGTCGCATTCAGCGCCTGCCCGGCGGGCTTCTGGCGCGCCTCGCCTGACGCAAAGGGCCAGCGTGCGCCTGGGGGGGGGTATTGGCATCGAACCGCCGCCCGGGGGGGGGCCGTCCCGCGCCATGGCAGCCGGATCGCCCCTTCTGTCCCGGATCACTGCCCGACCCAGCCGCCGCGCCCCGCACCCGCATGCAGATGCCTTGGGCCCCGACCTTGGCGGAAACCCGCACGGATGGCGACTATGCCCAAGCGTCACGCAAGTACGACAAGGCCCCTGTATCGCTCGGCGCCTCCTTTGGCATCTCTTTTGCCAAAATACTCCCGCCGGAGGCTCCCCCATCGCCGCCAGTCCCGCTGTGGGGCAGACACAGGCCAGCGGCTGCCGCGCCGGGCACGCTTGAATGGGCGCAAGGCCGGGCTGTGCTTTTCGGGCCGACGCCATGCACCGGTCCGCCCTCGGATTGCCGCTGGCCGCTCTGGCACGAGTGCCGGCGCCGCGCTTCACCGGCCGCGCAAGGAAAAAGGGGCCCCGTCGCCGGGGCCCCTTGATCAGACAGATCCGGGATGGATCACATCATTCCGTCCATTCCGCCCATGCCGCCCATGCCGCCGCCGGCCGGAGCCTTGTCGGCCGGACGCTCGGCGATCATGGCTTCGGTGGTGATCAGCAGGCCAGCAACCGAGGCCGCGTCTTCCAGCGCCGTGCGGACGACCTTGGCCGGGTCGATGACGCCGAACTTGAACATGTCACCATATTCTTCGGTCTGGGCGTTGAAGCCGAAGGCCTTGTCGTTCGACTCGCGCACCTTGCCGGCGACGACCGAACCGTCCACGCCCGCGTTCTGGGCGATCTGGCGCAGCGGCGATTCCAGGGCCTTGCGGATGATGACGATGCCGGCATCCTGGTCCGCGTTGGCGCCCTTCAGTCCGTCCAGCGCCTTGCCGGCCTGGATCAGGGCCACGCCGCCGCCGACGACGATGCCTTCCTGAACGGCCGCGCGGGTCGCGTTCAGGGCGTCATCGACGCGGTCCTTGCGCTCTTTCACTTCGACTTCGGTCATGCCGCCAACGCGGATGACGGCGACGCCGCCCGCCAGCTTGGCCACGCGTTCCTGCAGCTTCTCGCGGTCGTAGTCCGAGGTGGTTTCCTCGATCTGCGTGCGGATCTGGGCGACGCGGGCTTCGATCTCGGACTTTTCACCAGCGCCATCGACGATGGTGGTGTTGTCCTTGTTGATCGAGACCTTCTTGGCACGGCCGAGCATGTCGATGCCGACATTTTCCAGCTTCATGCCCAGGTCTTCCGAAATCACCTGGCCGCCGGTCAGGATCGCGATGTCCTGCAGCATGGACTTGCGGCGATCGCCGAAGCCCGGCGCCTTGACAGCGGCGATCTTCAGGCCGCCGCGCAGCTTGTTGACGACCAGCGTCGCCAGGGCTTCGCCTTCGACGTCCTCGGCCACGATGATCAGCGGGCGCTGCGACTGGATCACGGCTTCCAGCAGCGGAACCATCGGCTGCAGCGACGACAGTTTCTTTTCGTGCAGCAGGATGTAGGCGTCTTCCAGCTCGGCAATCATCTTGTCGGCGTTGGTGACGAAATAGGGCGACAGGTAGCCGCGGTCGAACTGCATGCCTTCGACGACCTCGGTCGAGGTCTCCAGGCCCTTGTTCTCCTCGACGGTGATGACACCCTCGTTGCCGACCTTCTGCATCGCGTCAGCGATCTGGCGGCCGATTTCGGCTTCGCCGTTGGCCGAGATGGTGCCGACCTGGGCGACTTCGGCCGAATCGGCGACCTTGCGGGCTGCGCCCTTGATCGCTTCGACGACCTTGGCGGTGGCCAGGTCGATGCCGCGCTTCAGGTCCATCGGGTTCATGCCGGCGGCGACCGACTTCAGGCCTTCCTTGACGATGGCCTGGGCCAGCACGGTGGCGGTGGTGGTGCCGTCGCCCGCCTCGTCGTTGGTGCGGGAAGCGACTTCCTTCACCATCTGCGCGCCCATGTTCTCGAACCGGTCAGCAAGTTCGATTTCCTTGGCGACCGATACACCGTCCTTGGTGATGCGGGGCGCGCCGAAGGATTTCTCGATCACGACGTTGCGGCCTTTCGGGCCCAGCGTCACCTTCACGGCGTCGGCGAGGATGTTCACGCCGCGCAGCATCCGGTCGCGGGCATCGGATTCGAATTTGACGTCCTTAGCAGCCATTGGGGCTTCTCCTGAATGTCTTTACTTGGATTGGGTGGAAAGGCGTTCTCAGGCCATGATGCCGAGAATGTCGCTTTCCTTCATGATCAGCAGTTCTTCGCCGTCGAGCGTGACTTCGGTGCCCGACCATTTGCCGAACAGGATCCGGTCGCCGGTCTTCACCGACGGTGCGATCAGCTCGCCCGAATCCTTGCGGGCGCCTTCGCCGCAGGCGACAACCTCGCCCTCGGCCGGTTTTTCCTTGGCGCTGTCGGGGATGATCAGGCCGCCCTTGGTCTTGTCTTCCGACTGGACGCGGCGGACCAGCACGCGATCGTGCAGCGGTTTGAAAGCCATCTGGTAACTCTCCCTTGGGTTCCAGGTTACAATCCATTCGTTAGCACTCAGCATCGGCGAGTGCTAACGGCCCGTTTGATATGCCCACCCCGCGCCCGAGTCAACACCCCCATTCCACGCGACCACCCCTTTCCCCCCGTGGTTACCCGGGCCGGGCTCCGGGTGGAAATGCGGCGCAAGACGTGCCACTCTGGCCCCGGTAATTTCAGGAAATGCCCATGCTGCAACGCCTTTTCTCGCTCCTTTTTCCCGCATTCCTGTCTTGCGCCCTGACAGGCGCGCTCCTGGTGGCAATTCCCGGGGCGCCAGCAGCTTGGGCACAAGAGACGGAACCGGTTCGCGTGGAGCACGGCTGCCAGGGCAGCGACCTCTTTGAGCGGATGGCACCAGAGGCGCGCAACGCGCTTGCCGCCGCGGCCATGGCCGCGCCTTTTCCCTCGGGGAACCACTGGCTGGCCAGCCGGGGCGACAGCACGATCCACCTGATCGGCACCTTCCATGTCTTTGATCCGCGCATGACACCGCACATGCGCAAGCTGATGCCGGTTCTGCACAAGGCTGACCTGATCTTGCTGGAGGCGACCGAAGATGACATGGCGCAACTGAAGAAAGACCTGGCCAGCAAGCCCGAGATGATTTTTGTCACCGGCCCGACCTTGCCCGACCGGCTGGAGCCGGCGGAATGGAACGCGCTCAGGTCAGAACTGGAACTGCGCGGCATCCCGGGCTTCTTCGCCGCCAAGTTCCAGCCCTGGTATGTCACCATGATCCTGTCGATCCCGCCCTGCGCCGCATCCCAGATGACCGAGGGCTCCACCGGGTTTGACCAGTTGATAATGACCGCCGCGCGCGAAATGGGGACACCGACGATGGCGCTCGAACCCTATGACACGGTGTTTCGAGTCTTCGGGGGCATGACCCCCGAAGAACAGCTTGAATCGGTGCGCTCGGCGATGGCCTCGGCGCCCATGGCCACCGACATGCTGGTGACGATGAAGAACGCCTACTTCCGCGAGGAGCATCGGCTGCTGTGGGAAGTGGCGCGCCAGCAATCCATTGACGCTGCCAGCGATCCCGAACAGGGACAGGCCGATTTCGAACGCCTGGAAGATGCCCTGATCAATGACCGCAATCTGGCCTGGATGGACCGGATCCGGGCCGAGGCGCCCGGCCGCACGCTGGTTGTCGCCGTCGGCGCAGGCCATCTGGCGGGGCACAAGGGGCTTTTGAACCTGCTGGCCGAAGACGGCTATGAAATTCGCCGGCAGGACTTCTGATCCCGGGCTTGCTGCATTGCGGCGCAAGGGTGACAACCCGCGCGGCAGGGCCTATAACGCCCGCGACTTCTGACCTTTTTTCGAACGGAGCCCGACCATGATCAAGGTTCTTGGCCATAAATCCCCCGACACCGATTCCACTGGCTCGCCCATCATCTGGGCCTGGTATCTGACCGAGGTGAAGGGCACCCCGGCCCGGCCCATGCTGCTGGGCGAACCCAATACCGAAGCCGCCTTCATGCTGAAACGCTGGGATCTGCCCAAGCCCGAGATCATCGCCGAGGTGGCGGCGGGCGAGGATGTGGTGATCGTCGACACCAACAACCCGGCGGAACTGCCCTCGGGCATCAACGACGCCAACATCCTGCAGATCATCGACCACCACATGCTGGCGGGCGGCCTGAAGACCCGCGCGCCGATCGACATCACCATCCGCCCGCTGGCCTGCACGGCAACCATCATGCATGACCTGATGGGCGCGGATGCGGCAAGGATGCCCGACAACATCAAATGCGCCATGCTGTCGTGTATCCTGTCCGACACGCTGGAATTCCGCAGCCCGACCACCACGCCGCATGACCGCGAAGTGGCCGAAGGCCTGGCGCGTGACCTGGGCATCTCGATCCCCGATTATGCGGCCGAGCTGTTCGCGGCAAAATCCGATGTCTCGGCATTTTCGGATGCGGAACTGCTGCGCATGGACAGCAAGGAATACAGCCTGGCCGGAAAAGAATTGCGGGTGTCCGTTCTGGAGACCACCTCGCCCGCCCCGCTTCTGAACCGCAAGGCCGGCCTGATCCAGGCGATGGCCGGAGTCGCCGCCGAGGATGGCGCGGATCAGGTTCTGCTGTTCATCGTCGACATCCTGCGCGAAGAGGCGACACTTCTGGTGCCGAACGATCTTGTCCGGCAACTGGCCGAAGCCTCCTTCGGCGCCAGCGTCACGGGCGATACGGTCGTCCTGCCCGGCATCATGAGCCGCAAGAAACAGATCATCCCGATGCTGAAACTCTGAACCTTCCATTCCGTTCACCTGCGGGCGGGACATGCGCAAATTTCGTGCGCGTGCCCCCGTCTGTCCTTCACGACGCCAGAGGTTTCCATGACCCGGATCATCCCCACCCTTTCCGAGATCGCCGATGGCTACGACACCCTGTTCTGCGACCTCTGGGGATGCGTCCACAACGGCCACGCGCCCTTTCCCGCTGCAGTCGAAGCGCTGCAATCCTACCGCAAGGGCGGTGGCAAGGTGGTGCTGATGACCAATGCCCCGCGCCCCGCTGCCGATGTCGTTGCGACGATCGGCGGCATGGGTGTGCCACGCGACGCCTGGGACATCGTCGTTACCTCGGGTGATGCGGCGCAGTTCGCGCTTTTCGAAGGAGCGGTCGGCCACCGCGTCTGGCATCTTGGCCCCGCGAAGGACAAGAGCTTCTTCACCAACCCGCCCGAAGGTCATCGTGCCTCGGACATCACCCGCGTGCCCCTGTCCGAGGCCGAAGGGATCGTCTGCACCGGCCCGTTCCACGAAATGACCGAAACACCCGAAGATTATCGCGGCCAATTGCTGCTGGCCAAGGTGAACGGGTTGAAGATGCTTTGCACCAACCCCGATATCGTCGTTGATCTGGGCGACCGCCGCATCTACTGCGCCGGCGCCATAGCCGAGCTCTATACCGAGATGGGCGGCGAGGCACTGTATTTCGGCAAGCCACACCCACCGATCTATGATCTGGCCCGTCGGCGCCTGGCGGACTTCGGGCACGATGTCGACAATGTGCGGACACTGGCCATCGGCGATGGTCTGGTGACCGATATCCAGGGCGGCTTGTCCGAAGGGATGGACACGCTTTTCGTGACCGGGGGCCTTGCAGCCGACCAGTTCGGCCCCGATGTCGAGCAGCCTGATCCTGCGCTGCTGGAGGCATGGCTGGGTTCGAGACAGCTTTCGCCCAGCTTCGCAATCGGTCGCCTTCGCTGATGTCCGGGCAATAATATTGCCACGACAGCCACATTTGCGTTTCATTATTGCCTTTGCATTTGCGGCAATACGAGCTTCCGGTTATCGTCCGCCCCGAGTCAGCAAGGGATGGGCGGGAATGTCGCGCGGAACAGTTTATGTCGAAGATATCGAAATCGGGATGATGCGCAGCCTGCGCAAGGAAATCACCGATCAGGATATCGAGCTTTTCGCCACGGTCTCGACCGATCGCAACCCGGTGCATCTGGATGATGACTACGCGAATGGCACCATGTTCAAGGGCCGCATCGCCCATGGCATGCTGACCGCCGGGCTGATTTCCGCCGTGATCGGCGAACAGCTTCCGGGCCATGGCACCGTCTATCTTGGCCAGAGCCTGAAGTTCCTCGCGCCGGTCCGGCCCGGGGATGTGGTCGATGTCGAAGTGACGGCCACCGAAATCGACCTGCCCAGGCGGCGCGTGACCCTTGAAACCCGCGCGATGGTAGGCGATACCCTCGTCGTGAAGGGCGAGGCGCTGGTCATGGCCCCCTCGCGCAGGAACGGTTGACAATTCGGGATACACCCGCCGCGTGCCAATGCAGATCATCCAGGACTGGCAAGGGCTGGCGCCCTTGGCGCGCGGTGCGTCCGTGGCGCTTGGCAATTTCGACGGGGTGCACCTTGGCCATCGCTCGGTGATCGACCTTGCGCGCCAGCAGGACGCGCCCCTGGGGATCGTCACCTTTGAACCGCACCCGCGCCAGTATTTTTCGCCCGACGCGCCCGCCTTCCGGCTGATGAACGCAGAAGCCCGCGCCAACCGGATGGAAAAGCTGGGCGTCGATATCCTTTACGAACTGCCCTTTACCGCAGCACTGGCGGGAATGTCGGCGGAAGACTTCGCGACCCGGGTCCTCGCCGAAGGGCTTGGCGTCCGCCATGTGACGGTCGGCGCCGATTTCTGCTTCGGCAAGGGCCGGAGCGGCACGGCAGAGACCCTGCGCGCCCTGGGCGACCGTCTTGGCTTCGGCGTCAGCATCGCGCCGCTTCTGGCGATCGGGACGACCGAAGTTTCCTCGACCGCGATCCGCAGGGCGCTGACCGAAGGCCGCCCCCGCGACGCGGCCCGGATGCTCGGCCATTTGCACAGGATCGAAGGTGCGGTCCTGCATGGCGAAAAGCGCGGGCGGGAATTGGGCTTTCCCACCGCGAACATGGCCCTCAAAGGGCTGCATCTGCCGCGCCTTGGCGTCTATGCCGTCAAGGTCGATATCCTGACCGGCCCCGATGCGGGCAGCTACGGCGGCGCGGCAAGCCTCGGCGTGCGCCCGATGTTTGGCCAGAACACCCCGAACCTCGAAACCCACATCTTCGACTTTTCCGGCTATCTTTACGGCCAGCACCTGTCGATCGCGCTGATCGATTACCTGCGCCCCGAAATGAAGTTCGACGGCCTTCCCGCCCTCATCGCCCAGATGGACCAGGACTGCGCCCGCGCCCGCGAAATCCTGGCCGAAGCGTGACGGCGCGCGCGTTTTCGGTTTCTTCTTTGCCCAAATACTCATGCCAACGTGACCGCCCCGCGCCACGTCGGGACGCGCGGCCCCCTTCCCTTTCACCACGTCATCCGCCAGATTGACGCGCCATGAAGGACGACATCCCCCGCGACCGCCTGCGCCCCGGTTTCTGGAACCAGCCGCTGTCAAAGCTCACCCCCCGCGAATGGGAGGCGCTTTGCGACGGCTGCGGCAAATGCTGCCTGAACAAGCTTGAAGACGCCGACACCGGCCAGGTCTTCTTCACCCGCATCGGCTGCCGCCTGCTGGACGATACGACCTGCCGCTGCGCGCATTACGAAAACCGCAAGCAGTTCGTGCCGGAATGCGTGGTGCTGACGCCCAAGAACATCGGTGAAATCGCCTATTGGATGCCTTCGACCTGCGCCTACCGGCTGCGCAACGAAGGCAAGCCCCTGCCCGACTGGCATCCGCTGATCACCGGCGATCCCGACAGCACCCGCGCCGCCGGGCAATCGGTGCAGGGCTGGACGGTCGCCGAATTCGAGGTCGCCGAAGACGACTGGGAAGACTACATCATCGAGGACCAATGATGAACTTTGCCTCCGACAATACCTCTGCCGTCGCCCCGGAAATCATGGCCGCCATCGTTGCCGCCAACCAGGGCAGCGCCATGCCCTATGGCCATGACGACCGGATGGCCGAGGTTCGCGCCCGCATCCGCCAGATCTTCGAGGCGCCCCATGCTGCGGTCTACCTGGTCGCCACGGGAACGGCGGCCAATGCGCTTGCTTGCGCGATCCTCGTCCAGCCGTGGCAGGCGGTCTTCTGCCACCGCAACGCCCATATCGAGGAAGACGAATGCGGCGCGCCCGAATTCTATACCGGGGGCGCGAAGCTCGTGCTGATCGACGGTGATCATGCCCGCATGACGCCCGAGGCGCTGGACCGCGCCATTGCCTTCACTGGACGCGGCGGCGTGCACAATGTCCAGCGCGGCATGGTGTCGATCACCAATGCCACCGAACACGGCACGATCTACCATGCGCCCGCCGTCAAGGCGCTGGCGGATGTGGCGCGCGGCTATGGCCTGCCCGTCCACATGGACGGCGCGCGCTTCACCAACGCGCTCATCACCGCAGGCTGCACCCCGGCGGAACTGACCTGGAAGGCGGGCGTCGATGTCCTGTCGTTCGGCGGCACCAAGAACGGCTGCATGGGGGTCGAGGCGGTGGTGATCTTCGACCCTGCCCGCGCCGAGGAATTCGAATTCCGCCGCAAGCGCGCGGGCCATCTGTTTTCGAAGCACCGCTACCTCTCGGCGCAGATGCTCGCCTATCTGACCGATGACCTCTGGCTGCGGCTTGCGCATCAGGCCAATGCCGCCGCCCGGCAGTTGTCCAATGGCCTCACCACCATTCCGGGGGCAAGCCTTGTCCACCCGACCGAAGCGAATGCCGTCTTCGCCGCCTTCCCCCGCAGCGGCCACCGCCGGGCTGATGCCGGCGGCGCGCGCTACTACCTCTGGCCGGGCGACCAGTCGATGAGCGGCCCGGATGACGAACCGCTTGCCGCGCGGCTCGTCTGTTCCTGGTCGACGACCGAGGCCGATGTCGACGGGATCCTTGCGCTTATCCGCGGGTGACGTTGACCTCGATCAGCCCCGCCACCTGGGCAGGATGGGTGACCGGGCACATGTGCCCCGCACCCTCCACCCCGGCCACGCCGACATCTCCAAGGCGCGCCGCCAGCGCCTCGTTGATGGCGTGCACTGATCCGGGCGACTCCGTGCCGCCGATCAGCATCACCGGAAGGTCCAGCGCCTCGAGCCGATCCTCTGCCAGAACGCGCCCGCTGTCGTCGTCGCTGCCCGGCCGGCAGGCGCCGATCAGCGGCATCCGCTTGACCAGGTAGGCACGCTGACGCGGGTCCATGTCTTCCCAGGGGACGCCACTGCCCCAGACATCCATGAACGCCTGCGTGGCACTTTCCCAATCCCCCCGCGCCGCGGCCTCGACATGGGGGCGGTTCTGCGCGACAGACTCCGCCCAGACCGTGCTGCCGCGCAGGGCGGCAAACAGCACGGGCTCGATCAGCGTCAGGCTGCGTATCATCCCGGGGGCGGTGGCCTGCGCCAGTTGCAGCGCCGCGATGCCCCCGGCGGAATGGCCGATCAGGTCAACGGGTTCGGTCAGGAAGGTGGCGGCGATGGACGCCACCGCCTGAAGATAATCGCCGTTTCCGTCCCAGTCGGACGAACGGCCGTGGCCCGGCATGTCGAAGGCGGTGATGGTCATGTCATCTGCCAGCGCCGCCGCCACGCCCGACCAGGCACCGGAATGCGCGAGCGAGCAATGGATCGCCAAGGCCTGGCGCGGGCCGGTGCCGAAAGTCCGACAGGCGATCTGGCGGCCCGCGCGGGCCTTGTTCGTCATGCTCCGCCACCTGCAAGATGACGATCCAGATCATCCAGCCGGTCCTGTCCCCAGAACCGCGCATCGTTGTCGGTGATCAGGAACGGCACGCCGATCACGCCGCGCAGGGCCGCCTCTTCCAGGTTGGCGGCATAGGTTTCGGCGCCGATCAGCATGCCGCTGAAACTGAGCCCCGGATCGAAGCCATGCGCCCTCAGGATGTCCTGCACCACGGCGTCGTCGGAAATATCGCGATCCTCGGCCCAGATGGCGCGGGAAAAGCCATGGGCCAGCCCCGCCAGGTCGCCGCCGGCGCCCTTGTCGACCGCCGCCTGCGCCGCGATGATCGCATAGGCCGAAGGCGCGGGGTTCGTCGGCCAGAACATCGGGCGTTCGCTGATCGGCAGCCCCAGCCGCCCCGCCTGCCGCGCCAGATCCTGACGCACCCAGTCACGGCGGGCGTCCGAGGCATCGGACAGCAGCCGCCCGCCCATGCGCGGGGCAAGCGCGGCGAAATGAACCGGCCGATAACGCAGCCTTGCCCCATGGCGGGCGGCAATCTCGGCCGGGCGGGTGCCCGCCAGGTAGACGTAAGGCGACAGCGTGGTGAGAAAATAGTCGATCTGCGTCATTTGCGCCGCTTCCTCGTGCCTAGCAATTTGCGGGCAGGCTAGCCGGGTGCTAATCCCTGCGCAACGCATCGAATCCCCTTGGCCGAAGGATCAGCCCGCATGCCCGCCATGACCGAACCGAAGCTCATTTCCGGCAATGCCAACCGGCCGCTGGCCACAGCCATCGCACGACGTATGTCGATGCACCGGGGCATGTCCGTCAGCCTGGTGGACGCCCGGGTGGAACGCTTCAACGACCAGGAGATCTTTGTCGAGGTCTTCGAGAACGTCCGCGGCGAGGACATGTATATCATCCAGCCGACCTCGAACCCGGCAAACGACAACCTGATGGAACTCCTGATCATGGCCGACGCGCTCAAGCGGTCGTCGGCGAACCGGATCACGGCCGTGATTCCCTATTTCGGCTATGCCCGTCAGGACCGCCGCGCCAAGGCGCGGACGCCGATTTCCGCCAAACTGGTGGCCAACCTGCTGACCGAGGCCGGCGTTGACCGGGTGCTGACGCTCGACCTGCACGCCGCACAGATCCAGGGGTTCTTCGACATACCGGTTGACAACCTCTATTCCGCGCCGGTCTTTGCGCTTGACGTGCAGCACCATTTCACCGGGCAGCTGGAAGACGTGATGGTGATTTCGCCCGACGTGGGCGGCGTGGCGCGCGCGCGCGAACTGGCCACCCGGATCGGGGCGCCGCTCGCCATCGTCGACAAGCGCCGTGAAAAAGCCGGGGAAATCGCCGAAATGACCGTCATCGGCGATGTCTCGGGCAAGAAGTGCATTATCGTCGATGACATCTGCGATACAGCCGGCACGCTGTGCAAGGCCGCTGACGTACTGATCGAAAGCGGCGCGACGGAAGTCCATGCCTATATCACCCACGGGGTGCTCTCTGGCCCGGCAGTCGAGCGCATCACCAACTCGGTGATGAAATCGCTGGTGATCACGGATTCGATCGCCCCGACCGAACCCGTCAAAAATGCAAAGAACATACGCATCGTGCCGACTGCACCGATGTTTGCTCAGGCGATCCTGAACATCTGGAACGGCACATCCGTATCGTCGCTGTTCGAGACCGACACCCTGACCCCGATCTACGAATGGATGTATCCGCGAGGGTGAGGGGTCAGGGTCACCAACTCAAGCCTCTACCTTCAGTACTCGCTCTGAAAGCGTGAGAGACAGAATGAATAGAGTTCCATATCCAACGCGCTTCGGCTGCGAAATGCATTTATTTCGCTTTCTGTCAACGATTGACGCGAGAAGCCAAACATGGATACATTCTCTCTTTCATGCTTCTCTAAATCCTTCTGCTTGAATATTTCCTGCCTACGAATACTTTCTCCGAGAAATTCCTGTATCCCAACTGAAATTATATCTTTCGCAACGAGATCTTTAGCGCGATCAAGATCGCTCCGGTCAATCGGCAAGCCGTATGGCCTGCCACACAAGTATCTAACTTGTATATTATCAAGTTCGATATTTGACTTGTCCTCGAGAAATTTGGCCGGCGTCACCTTTTGATGGCGATATTTGTCAAAATACGACATCGCGTGATTATAGTATGAGATCAGTCTATCGACCGGGTTCCGCAGTATAGTGTAGTATTTTGCAGAGTCTCCGTATATCGCGTGGAAGGCATGAAATGTCTCATGGCCGATTACCGCGTCGCACAGCTTAAGGCACTGGATCTCGGCATCCGTAAGATCTGCTATCCTCTTGAAGGGAGGTGTCGGATACGCACATCCGACGTTTCTATAGTCTGAAACTATTCGTCGTCGAACAAACGTTCCTGCGGTTTTTGGGATATGTATAAAAACTGGCGTCACAGTAGTAGATATATTTTTTGCGGCCATCACACCAGCCCCCTCATGAACGCCGCGCGTTTCCATCCCGTGAGCGTGCCGCCGCCATAGGGGCGAACCATCAGAAGCCGCCGCAGCTCCTCGGCTTCCCCCGCCGTCATCTGCGACGTGATGTTGACCATGTCATAAATATTGAACGCACCTCGGTAAAGTCCGTCGAGTTTCACGAAAGGCAAGCCCATGCGCAGCAAGGTAGCTGCGTTCTGGTGGATCTGGCTTCCCTGCATGAAGATTTCAGCAAGCACCGCCCGCACGACGTCAGCGACTTTCTCGGGGTCAACTTCGCTGTCGGGCGCAATATGACGCCCGAGCAGTGCGAAAAGATCATCATAGCCATGAACGAAAGCGTATTCATTGATGTCCTTCAGCGTTGTGTCGATACTGATATCAACATCCGCTGTTCGATGGACAGGAACGATAAAACGAAGTTGCAGGTGCTCGATGATTGCCTTCCAGGTCAGTGGCTTCCATCCCACCAAATCGGATGTCCTGCTGTTGCGGATCGCGAAATCGGTCAGCGACTCGTCCGCCATCAAATCCCGCAGAAAGCGTTCAGAACCATAGAGCGCACGAAATTGTTCGGGAGAAGACACGCAACGCTTCAGCGCTCTGGTAAGCCCCATCTCTCCACGGCGGATCACCTGCGTCCGAACATCAGAAACCCGATAGCGTCGCCAGTAGTTCATAAATCTCTTATGGCCCAGGATCGCGCCACTCATAGAAATGCAGAACGATCCCAGATGATGTTCAATCTCGAAGTTCTCGGTTGACCCAAGAACCTCGATTTCCGAAGTCATCATGTCATCGATGAATTTTGCCAGCTTGTCCCCGGTATAGAACACACTGTCGTTGGCCATCAGGATTCGAGAGCATCTTTTTGCCCAGCCGCGCTCGAACAGGTGAAGAAAGCCGGTCCGGTAGCTTCCAAAGTCACGCCCGAAATTCGGCCGCTCGATGTAGCAATCCAGCAAACCGGTCAGGCCGGACGGATCGCGCAGTTTCAGCGTGTTTACACCGATCACATAGAGTCCCGCGGCCTTGGCTTCTTCAATCAGGCGGACGATATCATCCCGAAGAACCCCCTTTTCATAAAGCGCGAGCAGCAGTATTCCCTGTTTTTCCCGGGTGGAAGTATCCGCCATGGCGGCATGTCCGTCACGGCAACCGAACGGCGCCTCGAAGTGGACACGGGCCCGTCGGCCATAGGCGCGCCATCTGGCATATTCTGATTGGGCGGCAATTATCGAATATGCCGATAAGGTTGGCGCAAATCTCGCTATAAGAGAAAGAAGCAAGGAGAACCCCCGGAAGG
>JAHRYM010000002.1:147280-587976 GCA_020622085.1 Paracoccaceae bacterium
TTTTAAGCCGCCGGAAGGTTTTAAGCCGCCGGAAGGTTTTAAGCCGCCGGAAGGTTTTAAGCCGCCGGAAGGTACCAGATCAACTGCATTGTTCCGTCAATCATTTATAATAATAATCCCGCCAATCTGGCGATTGCAATAGCGAAATGCAAAACCGCGCAATATCAAAAGGGCAGTGCCGCCAATCGTATGGCTGGCTGCGCTCAAAAGAAAAAGCCCCGGCGTCGGCCGGGGCTCTTGTCAGCTTTCCGCAGACCTACGGAATCAGAGGTTCGCCTGCGTGGGATCAAGCCCGATGTGGGTGCCCATCGCAACCATGTCGGCCAGAACCTTCACCAGTTCGGGCGCGGGGCCGTGCAGATCCTGGTTCATCGCCTCGTCGTGGCGGGCACGCAATTCGGCAACCATCTGGTCGAAGTGCTCTTGCGTCATGTCCTGCACCGGCAGTGAGCGTTCGGCAAGGACCGTGCAGCTTTCCCCGGTAATCTCGGCGAAGCCGCCGGTCACGGTGAATTCCAGATCCGTGCCATCACCCATGATGCGGACGATGCCGGGACGCAGGGTCGTGATGACAGGAGCGTGCCCCGCCATCACGGTCATGTCCCCTTCGGCGCCGGGAAGACGCACCTCGGTCGCCGCAACCGAAGCCAAGCTCCGTTCCGGTGACACAAGGTCGAACTTCATGCTATCGGCCATCGGTTCGTCCCCTTACGCTGCTTCGGCAGCCAGACGCTGTGCCTTGGCGATGACTTCGTCGATGCCGCCCACCATGTAGAACGCCGCTTCCGGCAGGTGGTCGTATTCGCCGGCGACAACCGCCTTGAACGACTTGATTGTCTCTTCCAGCGGAACCTGCTTGCCGTCCGAACCGGTGAACACCTTTGCCACGTCGAAGGGCTGCGACAGGAAACGCTGGATCTTCCGGGCGCGGGCCACGGTCAGCTTGTCCTCTTCGCTCAGTTCGTCCATGCCGAGGATGGCGATGATGTCCTGAAGCGACTTGTAGCGCTGAAGGATCCCCTGAACCGCGCGGGCGGTGTCATAGTGGTCCTGTCCCACCACGGACGGGTCAAGGATCCGGCTGGTCGAGTCGAGCGGGTCCACGGCCGGATAGATGCCGAGTTCCGAAATCGCACGCGACAGAACCGTGGTGGCGTCGAGGTGCGCGAACGAAGTCGCAGGCGCCGGGTCGGTCAGGTCGTCGGCCGGAACGTAGATGGCCTGCACACTCGTGATCGAGCCCGCCTTGGTCGAGGTGATGCGTTCCTGCATCGCGCCCATGTCGGTGGCCAGCGTCGGCTGGTAGCCCACGGCCGAAGGAATACGACCCAAGAGCGCCGAAACTTCCGAACCGGCTTGCGTGAAGCGGAAGATGTTGTCGACGAAGAACAGAACGTCGGTGCCCGACTGGTCGCGGAACTGTTCGGCGAGCGTCAGACCCGACAGGGCCACGCGCATACGGGCTCCGGGCGGTTCGTTCATCTGACCGTAGACAAGGGCCACCTTGGACTTTTCCAGATCGTCCAGCACGATAACGCCGGATTCGATCATCTCGTGATACAGGTCGTTGCCTTCACGGGTGCGTTCGCCAACACCTGCGAAGACCGAGAAGCCCGAGTGCACCTTGGCGATGTTGTTGATCAGTTCCATGATCAGAACCGTCTTGCCCACGCCGGCGCCGCCGAACAGGCCGATCTTGCCGCCCTTGGAATAGGGGGCCAGCAGGTCGATGACCTTGATGCCGGTAACAAGGATTTCCGAGCTGGTCGACTGCTCCGAAAATTCCGGGGCCGGCTGGTGGATCGCGCGGTGCTCGGTCGCGTTGACCGGGCCTTTTTCGTCCACCGGCTCGCCGATGACGTTCAGAATGCGGCCCAGCGTCGCGTTGCCGACCGGCACCGAGATCGGGGCGCCCAGGTCGGTCACTTTCGCCCCGCGCACCAGACCTTCGGTCGCGTCCATCGCAACCGTGCGGACGGTGTTTTCACCAAGGTGCTGGGCCACTTCCAGAACCAGACGCTTGCCGTTGTTGGTCGTCTCAAGAGCGTTCAGAATCGCCGGAAGTTGATCCTCGAACTGAACGTCGACGACGGCGCCGATCACCTGCGTGACTTTGCCTTGTGCTGCCATATCGTTTCTCTCCGGTTCCCGTCAGAGCGCCTCGGCGCCCGAAATGATTTCGATAAGCTCTTTGGTGATCGCGGCCTGACGCGAGCGGTTGTATTCGATCGTCAGCCGATCGATCATGTCGCCCGCGTTGCGGGTCGCGTTGTCCATCGCGCTCATCCGGGCGCCCTGTTCGGACGCGGCATTTTCCAGAAGGGCGGCAAAGACCTGCGTGGCGATGCTGCGTGGCAGCAACTCCGCAAGGATGCCTTCCTCGCTGGGCTCATAGTCGTAGACGGCCGAAGCGCCCGTCTCGCCTGCGGCCTCGATCTGGGCCGGGATCACCTGACGCGCGGTCGGGATCTGGCTGATGACCGAAACGAAGCGGTTGTAGAACAGCGTCGCCACGTCGAATTCACCCGCCTCGAAACGCGACAGGATGCCCTGCGCGATCGACTGCGCATTGTCATATCCCACCCGTTTCACATCGGCCATGTCGACATGGCCGATGAACAACTGGCCAAGGTCGCGGCGCAATTGTTCGCGGCCCTTCTTGCCGACGGTCAGGATCTTGACCGTCTTGCCCTTGGCCAGCAGGTCGGTCGCGTGCTGGCGGGCCAGACGCACGATCGACGAGTTGAAGGCGCCCGCCAGGCCACGCTCCGAGGTCATCACGACCAGAAGGTGCACCTGGTCGCTGCCCGTGCCGGCCAGCAGGCGCGGTGCATTGGCCGACCCGCTTGCGGCACCGGCAAGCCCGGCCATGACAGAGGCCATCCGGTCCGCATAGGGCCGGGCGGCTTCGGCGGCTTCCTGGGCGCGGCGGAGCTTCGCCGCCGCGACCATCTGCATCGCCTTGGTGATCTTCCGCGTCGACTTGACGCTTCCGATCCGGTTTTTCAGGTCCTTGAGGCTGGGCATAGCGTTCCCTCCTCGCCTCAGGCGAAGGTCTTGGCGAACTCGTCCAGCGCGGCGCGGATCTTGTCCTCGGCCTCGCCCTTGATCTTCGGATCTTCCTTGGTGATCCAGTCAAGCAGGTCGCGGCGATTGTTGCGCAGGTAGCTGAGCAGTCCGGCCTCGTAACGGCCGACTTCCTTGACGGGGATATTGTCAAGGTAGCCCTTGGTGCCGGCGAAGATCACGCAGACGATTTCCGCATTGGTCAGCGGCGAATACTGCGGCTGTTTCATCAGTTCCGTCAGGCGGGCACCGCGGTTCAGCAGCTTTTGCGTGGCGGCATCGAGGTCCGAGCCGAACTGCGCGAAGGCGGCCATTTCACGATACTGCGCCAGTTCCAGCTTCACCGGGCCGGCGACCGACTTCATGGCGTTGGTCTGCGCGGACGAACCGACGCGCGACACCGACAGACCGGTGTTCACGGCGGGGCGGATGCCCTGGTAGAACAGTTCGGTTTCCAGGAAGATCTGGCCGTCGGTGATCGAGATCACGTTGGTCGGGATGAAGGCCGACACGTCGCCGCCCTGGGTCTCGATGATCGGCAGGGCCGTCAGCGATCCGGCGCCGAAATCGTCGTTCAGCTTTGCCGAACGTTCCAGCAGGCGGGAGTGCAGGTAGAAAACGTCGCCCGGGTAGGCTTCGCGTCCGGGCGGACGGCGCAGCAGCAGCGACATCTGGCGGTAGGACACGGCCTGCTTGGAAAGGTCATCATAGATGATCAGGGCGTGACGGCCGTTGTCGCGGAAGAATTCCGCGATGGCGGTCGCCGAATAGGGCGCCAGGAACTGCATCGGCGCCGGGTCCGAAGCGGTGGCGGCGACAACGATCGAATAGGCGATCGCGCCGGTTTCTTCCAGCTTCTTCACCAGCTGCGCCACGGTCGAACGCTTCTGGCCGATGGCGACGTAGACGCAGTAAAGCTTCTTCGACTCGTCCGAACCGGCGGCTTCGTTGTAGGTCTTCTGGTTCAGGATCGTGTCGAGCGCGATGGCGGTCTTGCCGGTCTGGCGGTCGCCGATGATCAGTTCGCGCTGGCCACGGCCAACCGGGATCATGGCGTCGACCGACTTCAGGCCGGTGGCCATCGGTTCATGGACCGATTTGCGCGGGATGATGCCCGGCGCCTTCACGTCGGCGATGCGGCGCTCGACCGCGACGATCGGACCCTTGCCGTCGATCGGGTTGCCCAGACCGTCGACCACGCGGCCCAGAAGGCCGTCGCCCACCGGGACGTCCACGATCGAACGGGTGCGCTTGACGGTGTCACCTTCCTTGATGGCGCGGTCGTCGCCGAAGATCACGACGCCGACGTTGTCGACTTCGAGGTTCAGCGCCATCCCGCGGATACCACCGGGGAATTCCACCATTTCGCCCGCCTGGACGTTGTCAAGGCCATGGACCCGCGCAATACCGTCGCCGACCGAAAGCACACGGCCGACTTCGGCGACCTCGGCTTCCTGACCGAAGTTGCGGATCTGCTCCTTCAGGATTGCAGAGATCTCTGCGGCTTGGATTCCCATTATCCGACCTCTTTCATTGCATTCTGGAGAGATGCGAGCTTGGAGCGGACCGACGTGTCGATCATCTTCGAGCCCACCTTCACGACAAGACCGCCGATGAGGCTTTCATCGACGGCTGCCTTCAACTTGATATCCTTGGCGTCCTTGCCGACCGTCTGCTTCAGGGCGGCAACAAGGCTCGAGGATTGCGCCGAGGTCAGCGGCTGGGCCGACCAGACTTCGGCGGTAACCTCGCCCTTCGCCTCGGCGATGAGCGCACGCAGCGCCGCCAGCAGTTGCGGCAGCACGAACAGACGACGGTTCGCGGCCATCAGGCCCAGCGTGCTGGCCAGTGTCTGGCCAAGACCCATGCGCGACGCGATCGCCGATACGGCACCCGCCTGATCCTCGCGCGAATAGATCGGCGAACTGATCAGGTCGCGCAGATCGGCGCTGGCGCTCAACGCGGCGTCCAGTGCGTCGACGTCCTTTTCCAGCGCCTTCAGGCCCTTGCCTTCCTGGGCAAGCTCGAACACCGCAGTCGCATAGCGACCCGCAACCCCCGCAGAAATCGAAGCTGGTTCGGACACGTCCACCCTTCCGGTTTCATCTGGCTGCCCCGACCGTGACGGGGGGCAGACTTCCCCACGGCGCAGGGATCCCCTTGCGCCCAAATCCGGCGTCCGTGTAGCAGGTCAATTGCCCCCCCGCAACCGCTTTGCGCACGCCAATGTGAGCGATTCAGAGGTGCTGTTTCGGGCATATGATGGGGTTTCCCCGGGTGTTTGCGACAACATCTCCCCAAATGCCGCGACGGGTCCGCCATGCGGCTGCCCGGAGCCGGGGCGATGCCGGATGTTCAGCCCGGCAGGCGTCGGCAAGGGGCGAATCTCCTGGCCGGACCTGCCGGCGGCATGGCTGCACCGCGCCGGGTCAGGTCGGCTTGGCCGCGGGTTTGGGCAGGGCCTCGATCACGGCGATCGGCTTTCTGACCACCGCGCGCAGCCCCGTGCGGTGCGGAGCATGCAACTGCTTGGAGACCTCGATCATCAAAACCCCCGCGGCGACGACCCCCGAGAGCCTGCGGCCGAAGTTTTCCCAGGCCTGCGATGTGCGCAGCCAGAAACGCGCGTTGCTGGGCGGGCCGAACAGCGCGACCTGCTGGCGTTCGGTCGTGAAGTTGTGGCGGCGGAGCTGCGCCTCGAGCTGGCCCATGGTATAGGAATGGCCGTGGCCGTACGGCGTGGCCACGCTGCGCGACCAAAGGCCCGACCGGTTCGGCACCACGAACAGCGCCCGCCCCCCCGGACCCAGCACCCGCCAGCATTCCTCAAGCAGTGCCGGCGTGTTTTCGGAAAACTCCAGCCCGTGCAGCACAAGCAGGCGATCGGCCCGACCGGTTTCTATCGGCCACTGGGTTTCCTCGCACAGGACCGAGACATTGGGGGCCGCCGTCGGCCAGGGCATGACTCCCTGCTGCGCCGGCATCAGGGCGATCACGCGGCGCGCGTCCTCCAGATAGGGCCGAAGGAGCGGCTGCGGGAAGCCGTAGCCCACCACGGTCTGGCTTTTCGCCTCGGGCCATAGCGCCAGCACCTGATCGCGGATCGCGCGCTGCGCCACACGCCCCAAGGGTGTGCGATAGTAGAAATTCCGCAGGTCCAGTACATCAAGATGCATTGCAAGCGCCCGTAGGATCGGCACAATCAGGGTCGAACAATACGAAACCCTGTGCGAATTACCATGGCCTTCCAGATCGTCATCATTCCCTGCCTGTCGGACAATTACGCCTACATCGCGCATGACCTGGCCTCGGGGGCAACGGCGGTGATCGACGTGCCCGAGCCGGGGCCGATCCTGCGCGAACTGGCGGCGCGGGACTGGAAGGCAAGCCACATCCTGCTGACGCATCATCACAGCGACCACATCGACGGCGTCGAGGCGCTGGCCGCCGCGACCGGCGCATTTGTCATCGGCGCCGCCGCCGATGCCAATCGCCTGCCGCCGCTCGATCTGGCCGTGGCGCCCGGGGATGTCGTGCGGATCGGGATGCAGCAGGGCCAGGTGATCGACGTGCCGGGGCATACGATCGGCCACATCGCCTATTTCTTTCCCGAGGCCCGCGCGTTGTTCACCGGCGACAGCCTGATGGTCATGGGTTGCGGCCGGCTGTTCGAGGGCACGCCCGCGCAGATGTGGGACACGCTGGGGCGGCTGATGGCGCTGCCGGATTCGACACGGGTCTTTTCAGGGCATGAATATGCCGCCACCAACGCCCGCTTCGCCCTGACGGTCGAACCCGGCAATGCCGCCTTGAAAACCCGCACCGAGTCCATAGATCATGTTCGCGCGGCAGGGGGCTTCACCGTTCCCGCCACGCTGGCCGAAGAACGCGCCACCAACCCTTTCCTGCGGGCCGCCCTGCCCGAGATGAAATCCGCCCTGGGAATGCAGGATGCCAGCGATCTTGCGGTGTTCACGGAACTCCGCTCCCGTCGCAATGGTTTCCGGGGCTAGCCTTTCGTTCACATTTTGCGACGAGAACCGTCCCGATGTGAATAAACGGCAAAAACAGCTTGAAGCCGACGCAATTCCACCAAACCTTAAGTATATGAATACGAGGATCGGCGCATGGTCTGTGGCAAGGGCCACGCCTGCCCGACCCGCAGAAAGGAGCATGGATCATGCCGTCATTCTCGAACACGCTGGAACAGGCGATCCATGCGGCGCTTGCCCTCGCCAATTCCCGCAAACATGAACTGGCAACGCTCGAACACCTTCTGCTGGCACTGACCGACGAACCCGATGCGGCGCGGGTGATGCGGGCCTGTTCCGTCGATCTTGAGGAACTGAAGCGCACGCTGGTCGAATTCATCGACGACGACCTCTCGACACTCGTCACCTCGGTCGAAGGCTCCGAAGCGGTGCCCACTGCCGCCTTCCAGCGCGTCATCCAGCGCGCGGCGATCCATGTCCAGTCCTCGGGCCGGACGGAAGTGACCGGGGCCAATGTGCTGGTGGCGATCTTTGCCGAACGCGAATCCAATGCCGCCTATTTCCTGCAGGAACAGGACATGACGCGCTATGACGCGGTGAACTTCATCGCCCATGGCGTGGCCAAGGATCCGTCCTTCGGAGAAAACCGCCCGATTTCTGGCGCTTCCGACCCGGCAGAGGAATCGAAACCCGTAACCGACGGCGAGGCCAAGGAATCGGCGCTGGCGAAATACTGCGTCGATCTGAACGCGAAGTCGCAAAAGGGTGATATCGACCCGCTGATCGGCCGCGATGCCGAAGTGGAACGGTGCATCCAGGTCCTGTGCCGCCGGCGCAAGAACAACCCTCTCTTGGTGGGCGATCCAGGCGTCGGCAAGACCGCCATCGCCGAAGGGCTCGCGCTGAAGATCACGCGGGGCGAAACGCCGGAAATCCTGCGCCATTCGACGATCTTCTCGCTTGATCTGGGCGCGCTTCTGGCCGGCACGCGCTATCGCGGCGACTTCGAGGAACGTCTGAAGGCCGTGGTGAAGGAACTGGAGGAGCATCCCGACGCGATCCTCTTCATCGACGAGATCCACACCGTGATCGGCGCCGGCGCCACCTCGGGGGGTGCGATGGATGCCTCGAACCTGCTCAAGCCCGCGCTACAGGGCGGCAAGTTGCGCTGCATGGGTTCGACGACCTACAAGGAATTCCGCCAGCACTTCGAAAAGGACCGCGCCCTGTCGCGCCGGTTCCAGAAGATCGACGTGAACGAACCTTCGGTCGGCGACTCGATCAAGATCCTGATGGGGTTGAAACCCTATTTCGAAAAGCACCACGACCTGCATTACACCAAGGATGCGATCAAGTCGGCGGTGGAACTGGCGGCGCGCTACATCCATGACCGCAAGCTGCCCGACAAGGCCATCGACGTGATCGACGAGGCGGGTGCTGCCCAGCACCTTCTGGCCGAATCGAAGCGCCGCAAGACCATCACCCCGAAAGAGATCGAGGCGGTCGTGGCCAAGATCGCCCGCATCCCGCCGAGGAACGTCTCGAAGGACGATGCCGAACTGCTGCGCGACCTGGAAAAGACGCTCAAGCGTGTGGTCTTCGGCCAGGACAAGGCAATCGTCGCGCTGTCTTCGGCGATCAAGCTGGCGCGGGCCGGTCTGCGCGAACCCGAAAAGCCCATCGGCAACTACCTGTTCGCCGGGCCGACGGGCGTCGGCAAGACCGAGGTCGCCAAGCAACTGGCCGACAGCCTTGGGGTTGAACTCCTCCGCTTCGACATGTCCGAATATATGGAAAAGCACGCCGTTTCGCGCCTGATCGGTGCGCCTCCGGGCTATGTAGGTTTCGATCAGGGCGGGATGCTCACCGATGGCGTCGACCAGCATCCGCATTGCGTGCTGCTGCTCGATGAAATCGAGAAGGCCCACCCGGATGTCTACAACATCCTCCTGCAGGTGATGGACCACGGCAAGCTGACCGACCACAACGGTCGGACGGTAGATTTCCGCAACGTGATCCTGATCATGACGTCGAACGCCGGCGCGGCCGACCTGGCCAAGGCGGCGATCGGCTTCGGACGCGACCGGCGCGAGGGCGAGGATACGGCCGCGATCGAGCGGACCTTCACGCCCGAATTCCGCAACCGTCTGGATGCGGTGATCAGCTTCGCGCCCCTGTCGCGCGAAGTCATCCTGCAGGTGGTCGACAAGTTCATCCTGCAACTGGAAGCACAGCTCATGGATCGCAATGTCCATATCGAGCTGACACCCGAAGCGGCCAACTGGCTGGCCGAGAAGGGCTATGACGACCGGATGGGCGCACGCCCGCTGGGCCGCGTGATCCAGGAACACATCAAGAAACCACTGGCGGAAGAGCTGCTGTTCGGCAAGCTGACCAAGGGCGGCATCGTCCGCGTCTCGGTCAAGGACGACACCATCGTTCTGGCAGTCGAAGAACCGAAGAAACCGCAGCTCACCGGGTCGCGGCCGCCGCTTCTGACGGCGGACTGAGACGCGTGAGACGCGTTCGATTGGCGGCGCCCCCTGGAAAGGGGGCGCTGTTCCTTTTTCGCGGTGCCCGCCACGGCACGGTCAGGGAACCCCCCGCCCGTCACCGGGCGTATCCTGGCTGAAGACATTGACCCACCCCGCCGGTCCCCGGCCTTGGCCCCGCTCCCGCCGCCAGATCGAAGAGACATACATCGCCTCGTCCACCTTACTCCCTGCACGGCGGTAATCGGCACGATAGGCCAGCAGCGCATGGTCATCGCCAAGGTCCAGCAACCGCGCCTGCGACAATGAAAAACACGCGACCGTCGGCCCGGACCCAAGCTGCGCGACATGGGCCTCGCGCCCTGAAAACCCGTCCGGGTAGACGCCCAGGAAATCCGGCGCCAGCACCCTGCAATCGGCCGCCGCATCCCCCGTGACAAGAGCATGCCAGACGGCCGATTCGCAGGCGATCAGTTCCGCAAGACGCGTGGCGGGGTCGGGCATTGTCACCTCTCGGTCAGCTTGAGTTCGATCCGGCGGTTCTGCGCCCGTGCCTCGGGGGTGTCGCCGGAGGCCACAGGGCGAAATTCGCCAAAGCCGGTCGCCGCCATCCGCTCGGGGGGGAAGCCCAGGTCATGCTGCATGAAACGCACGACCGACAGGGCGCGGGCCTGGCTCAGCTGCCAGTTGTCCTTGAACTCTCCGAGTCCCGACAGCGGCACATTGTCGGTGTGGCCATCGACGCGGATGATCCAGTCGATTCCGGGCGGGATCTCGGCCGCCACCTGGTCCAGCGTCTGGACCACGCCGGCGATCTGCGCCTGCCCTTCGGGCAAGAGCTCGGCCGATCCGGGGGCAAAGAGCACTTCGGACGAAAAGACGAAGCGATCACCCACAACCCGCACCCCTTCGCGCCCGGCCAGAACCTCGCTCAGCCGGCCGAAGAATTCCGAGCGATAGCGCGCGAGATCGGTGTTTTCCGCCTTCAGCCGCTTGGCCTCGGCGAGCGCGCGGTCACGTTCCGCAGCCTCGAGCTCGGCCCGGCGCTTCTGTTCGGCCGCGACCTGCGCAAGGGCAGTGTTCAACTGCGTGCCCAGCGCCTCGATCTGCACCTTCGACTTGCTGTCGCGCAAAGCGGACGCGTCAAGCAGGGACTGGAGTGATCCCAGCTGCCCGCGCAGCGCCGCCACCTGTTCGTTCAGGAGTGCCAGCTTGCGCTGGCCCTCGGCCGTCACGGCTTTTTCATCAGCCAGCGCGCGTTCCGCTGCGGCAAGCAGCCCGGCGCGTTTCTGTGCTTCGGTCAGGGTGCCCGCCCGATCGGTCAATGCCGCGTCGCGCGCGGCCTGCGCGGCAGCCAGCAGGGTCAGCGTTTCCGCGGCTTGCCGGCGCTGCTCCTCCAGCGCCAGCGACATCGCGGTTAGCTCGTCGGCGGAGTTCTTCAGCCTTTCGCGCAGGGCGCTGGCCGCCGCCGCCTCGGTCAGCCGGGCGGCTTCGGCCTCGGACAGTTTCGTGCCCGTCTCGTCATTCTTCCGTCGCAGGTCGGCAACCAGCGCCTCCAGCGCCTCGCGGCGCGCTGCGGCAAGACGGGCGGCTTCGGCATTGGCGTCCACCTCCGTCCGCACCTTGGCCAGCGCAAGGTTCAGAGCCTCCTGTTCCGAGATCAGCCTGTCACGCGCCGTGGTCAGTTCAGTAACCTGCCCGCGCGCCTGATCGCGTTCCGACAAAAGGCTTGCCACCTGCGCCTCGAAACTGGTGATCCGCGCCGTCGCCGCCCCCAGTTCGCCCTTCGTCTGGTCAAGCGAGGCCGTGAGCGAGGCCACCAGCGCCGTCTGCCGGTCCAGATCGCCGGCCAGTGTCGCCACCTGCCCCGTCAGGTCGGCGGTTTTCGTCCGCTCCATCCCCAGTGCATCGGCAAGCCGTGAAAGCTGCGCGTCCAGCGCCCCCAGTTCACTGTTCTTTTCGGTGATCGTGTCGCGCAACGAAAACTGCACGATCATGAAGACGGTCAGCACGAACATCAGCACCATGACCAGCGCGGTCATCACGTCCAGGAACCCGGGCCAGATCGAGGCCGGGTTGCGGGATCCGCGGGCGTTCAGCGCCATCGCCCTAGCCCCGGCGCGCGGGCGGCACCGGCTGGCCCAGTGCGCGCACCGCCTTGGTCAGTTGCGCCAGATCCGACCGCAGATCCGCCAGGTTTTCCTGACGGCCGCCGGCGACCTCTTCCAGAAGCCGTAGCAATTGCACGTCGATCGACCGCAACCGCATGCGGCTTTCGGCATCGGTCCCCGAAAGCCCGCCTTCGGCGTGAACCGCCTCCATCAGTGAAACGATCCTGTCCTGCCCCGAGGCGATGCGGGCCAGTGCCTCATTCATGGCCCCGGTCGAGGCGCCCGCCATCAGGCCCGCCAGCCGTTCAGCGGCCAGGTCGCGCGACTGTTCGCCGCGCTCAAGCACGGCGTGCACCGCCTCCAGCCGATCCGACATCTGGTCGAAAGCTTCGGCAAAAAGCGCCGCGTCGGCCTGTGCCTCGCCGTCGCCGGCCGAGAGGCCAAGGCGGGTGAAGCTTGAAAGCCAGTCTTCAAGCTCGCGGTAGAACCGGTTCTGCCCATGCCCCGCGAAAAGCTCCAGCAAGCCCACCACCAGCGATCCGGCGAGCCCCAGAAGCGAAGAGGAAAACGCCGTCCCCATCCCGCCCAGCTGCGCCTCGAGCCCCGTCATCAGCTTCTGGAAGACCTCGACCGAGGATTCGCCTTCTTTTGGGGCAAGTGCGCGGATCGTATCCACAACGGCGGGAACGGTGGTGGTCAGGCCGTAGAGCGTGCCCAGAAGACCAAGAAAGATCAGAAGGTTGGTGATGTAGCGCGTGATGTCTCGGGCCTCTTCGATCCGGGCCGAGACGGATTCGAGGATCGAGCGGGCCGAGGAATAGGGGATCTGCCCCGCCCTTGCGCCACGGACACGGAACAGATGCGCCAGCGGCGCCAGCAGCCGCGGCGCGGTGCGGTATTCGCCATCGGAGCGGCCCCGCGCGAAGGCTTCGATCCAGCTCACCGACTGCACCAGTTGCGCCACCTGCGAGAAACAGGTGAGCACACCGATCAGGAAGACCACCAGGATGGTGCCATTGAGCCAGGGGTTGTCGACAAAGACCGTGAGGATCTTGCCGTAGATGATCGAGGCCCCCGCCGCGACCAGCACCAGAACGACCAGCATCATCAGGATCTGCCGGACGGGTTGCGAGAACAGCGGCTCGACCTTCTGCAGCGGTCTGTCCATCAGGCTGCCTCATCCTGTCTTGTTGATTGCGCAAACAATAGGCGGGGCATCATGGCCTGCCAAGGTCATTCACCGCGGCACTGGCGCACACGCAGCGTCAGGGCATCGAGGTCCGCATCCGAAATGCCCAGTTCGGCCAGATGGGCAGCAGTCGCATAGAGGTAATCAGCGTTCGGCCCGCGGATGCCTTCGCTTCGGGCGATGACCTGCGCCTGATCATCCAGCGACAGAGGGCCTGCATATTGTTCATGCGCATGGTTGATGACGAAGGTCATCGCCGTGACCTCGCGCCTCTCTTCCAGCCACACCGGCAGCCAGGCTTCATCATAGGCCGAGGAAATCAGTTCGCGTTCCCGAAGATAGGCCAGCGTCGGCTCTGCCAGATCGTCACCGATCCGGTAGGCCACGCCGTTGCAGCAGGCGCGGTCCTCGGCATCAAGCGCCAGCACGAGGCCGGGTGCTTCGGGCGTGCCGCGATACTGGACCGAATGCATGCAGAACGACCGTCGCCACCCCGAAAGCGTGGCGCGCTGGCGTTCGGCGAAGACAAACCCGGGGTTCCAGATCAGTGAGCCGTAGCCAAAGACCCAGAACGGTCGCTCCATCTGTGCTTTCCCTTCGCGGCTATGATCTTGCGGGCGGGTCGATGACACTGGCCCCGCCCCGGTGGCAAGGATAAACTCGGGCGGCAGCAAGGAAAAGGGCGGTCGGATGCGGCGATTGATCGGGTTGGTTCTGGTCGCGGCCGTGCTTTACGGCGGCTATTGGGTCGTGGGCTCGCGCGCTGTGCTGGAGGGGGCGGAACAGGCACTGGCCCGGATGAAGGCCGAGGGCACTGCCGATTTTTCGGAGGTCTCGATCAAGGGCTTCCCGTCGCGCTTCGACCTGACAGTTACCGAACCCCGATTCGCGACCTCCGACGGTCACATCGCCTGGGCCGCACCCTTTGCACAGGTCTTTGCACTGTCTTACCGGCCCAACCATGTGATCGCGGTGCTGCCACAGGTCCAGAACCTTGTGATCGGCGGCGAGCCGATCTCTGTCTCGTCAGGGGATCTGCGGGCCAGTGCAGTGTTCGGGGCCTCGACCGCGCTGCCGCTTGATCATGCGCAGACGGTGGGCAAGGTCATCACGCTGACCAATGGGAAGGGCGACGGGCTTGGCCTGTCGGAACTGCGGGCGGCGGTGCGGACGATGGATGCAGCGACGAACAGCTATGACATCGCCGCCAATGTTGCGGGGATGGTGCCCATCGGCACGGCCAGCGGTTCATGGGCGACGGTGGCGGGAGATCCGGCAGCGACCGGCTGGATCCGGCTGGACAGCACCGCGACCTTCGACAGGCCACTCGACCGTCGGGCGACCGAGGGCAACCTGCGGATCACCGGGCTGGAGGTTTCGTCGTTGCAACTCGGTTACGGACGCTTGCAGATCGATGGCGCGGGCGTTCTTGCGATTTCCCGATCAGGAGAGCCCGAAGGCACGCTGGACCTCACGCTGCGGGGTTGGCAAGGCCTACCGCAGGCCATGGCCGAGGCGGGGCTTGTCACGCCCGAGGTGGCGCCGACCCTGATGAAGGTTCTGGCGGCGCTGGCCGTCGGCAGTGGCGGCAAGGACGGGGCGCTGCGCCTGCCCCTGATCTTTGCCGATGGCCAGATGGCGCTGGGGCCACTGCCGCTGGGTCCGGTGCCACGGCTCTGACCCTCAGCGACAATAGGGGCCGCGGCCCTGCGCGGTATCAATGTGGAAATGGTCCTTGTGGAACCGGTCGGACTTCGGCCCGAGCACAGTGGTGAAGGGTCCGCAGGCCGAGGCATGGATCGCCTTCAAAACCCGCCCTTCTTTCGCTTTGCCCCAATCGTCGCGGACCGAAAGCTTCGCGCCGCTGGCCAGCCGGATTCCCATGATGTCGACCGCCGCGCCGCGGCCATGTTCGGACACCCGGTTGCCCTTCTGGTTGTTGCGCGGGCGGCAGGCATAGGTCGGCCCGGTTTCCAGCGCGACGACGCCGCCACCCAGATTGCCGACCGTAGGTTTCAGCCGGTCATGGACCCAGTCGGCAAGCGCAAGCGCCGTGGTGCAATCGACCTGCACACCCTCGCCCACCCGGACGCCGGCGACCGATGTCAGCTCGACCCCGTCCTGCAGCCCGCAGCCGCGCACGCGGGACGCGATCGGCGGGATGGTGCGCCCCCGCAGCAGCGGATTGCCGCAGACCGAGCCCTTGAGGCCGGAGACGATCGCGGCGGGCGGCTGGGCCCGGAAAGCGACCAGCGTGACCCGGGCCAGATCGTCCGAGGCCTGGGGACGCCGCTCGGGGGCACGGCCGGCCGCGGCGGGCAGAGCAGGCACCATGTCGTCGGCGCCCTGCACCGACCGCGGTTCACCGCCGGACCGCAGACGCGGGCGCATTGCCGGAACGCCGATTCCATGCGCCGGCCCGCTGATCACGAAGCTGCCCAGATCGGAAGGCCGCGACCGGGGCCGTTGCATGGCCACGGCCGGATCGGGTGCAGCGGCGGGTGCAAGGGTGGCGGCAGGCCTTGCCCGGGGCTTCGGCGAGGCCGTCAGGCTTTCGGCCGCGGCCGCCCCCGCGGTCAGCGCCAGAAACAGGCAGGCGACAGTGGATTTCATGCGGCGGTTCCCTTCGATCGGCCGAAGTCTGGCGCTGCGGTGTCCTGCCCGGCCTCGATGATGCCGCGACGAATGGCGCGTGTGCGGGTGAAGTAGTCGAACAGCGCCTGACCATCACCGATGCGGATCGCGCGTTGCAGGGCAAAGAGTTCCTCGGTGAAGCGGCCGAGAATGTCGAGCGTCGCCTCCTTGTTGGTCAGGAACACGTCGCGCCACATCGTCGGGTCCGATGCGGCGATGCGCGTCAGATCGCGGAACCCGCCGGCCGAATACTTGATGATTTCCGAATTGGAGACCCGTCGCAGGTGTTCGGCCACCCCCACCATCGTATAGGCGATCAGGTGCGGGGTGTGGCTGGTCACGGCAAGCACGAGGTCATGGTGCGGCGGATCCATCAGGTCGACGTTCGACCCCATCGCCTCGCAAAGCGACCGAAGCCGCGCGACCGCCTCGGTCGGCGTGCCCGGCAGCGGCGTCAGCAGCCACCAGCGGTTTTCGAACAGCGTGGCAAAGCCCGAATGCGGCCCCGAATGTTCCGTGCCGGCGATCGGATGGCCGGGAATGAAATGCACCCCCTGCGGCACATGCGGCCCAACGGCATCGACCACCGCCTGCTTGACCGAACCGACATCCGTCAGAGTGGCGCCGGGCTTCAGACAGGGCGCGATCTCGGCTGCGACGGCTTCCATGGCGCCGACCGGCACGGCAAGCACCACAAGATCGGCATCGCGGACTGCATCTGCGGCCGTGTCATGGATGCTGTCGCAAAAACCGATTTCCAGCGCGGCCTCGCGGGTCGCGGCAGTCCTCGCATGGCCGGCGATGTGCCCCGCCAGCCCTTCGGCCTTCATCGCCCGCGCCATGGACGAGGCGATGAGCCCGAGCCCGATCAGGGCAACGCGCGGATAGATCGGCGCCGCCTGCGCGCCCGCGCTCATGCCTTCTGTCCTTTGAACTGGCCGATGGCATGGGCCACGCGCCGGCAGGAGGCTTCATCGCCGATGGTGATGCGCAGGCAATGCGGCAGGCCATAGCCCGCAACCCGCCGCACGATCAGCCCCTGCGATTGAAGCCATGTGTCACAGGCCTCGGCCTCGGTCGCATCGGCGAAGCGGGCAAGGATGAAGTTCGCCATCGAGGTATCCGAAGGCACGCCCCGTTCGGCCAGCGCCGCAGCCAGCCAGGCGCGCAGGCGCGTGTTTTCATCGCGGCTCCGCTCGACGTGGTCGCGGTCACGCATGGCGGCTTCGGCTGCGTCAAGCTGCGCGGTCGACAGGTTGAAGGGCCCCCGCACCCGGTTCAGCACGTCGATGATCGCCTTCGGCCCATAGCCCCAACCGATCCGCAACCCGCCAAGTCCATAGATCTTGGAAAAGGTGCGGGTCATGAAGACATTCGGGCGGTCGGTCGCCAGTTGCGCGCCGCCGTCATAGCCTTCGACATATTCGGCATAGGCACCGTCGATCACCAGGACCGCCTGTTTCGGCAAGGCCTGCGCCAGCCGTTCGATCTCGGGCAGGCCGATCATGGTGCCGGTGGGGTTGTTGGGGTTGGCGATGAACACCAGCCGCGTCCGGGTGTTGCAAGCCGCAAGGATCGCATCGACATCGGTGGTGCGTTCGCGTTCCGGCACCGAAACCGGGGTTGCCCCCGCCGCCATTGTCGAGATGCGATACATCAGGAACCCGTGTTCCGTGAACACGACCTCATCCCTCGGCCCGGCATAGGCCTGGCAGAGCATATGGATGATCTCGTCGCTGCCCACGCCGCAGACGATGCGCGCGGGATCGAGGCCATGCACGTCGCCGATCGCCTCGCGCAGGGCCGCGTGATCGGTATTGGGGTAGCGGTGCAGCTTGTGGACGGCCCGGGTATAGGCATCCTTTGCCCGGTCGGACGGCCCGAAGGGGTTTTCGTTCGACGACAGCTTCACCGCGTCCGACAGGCCGGCCACATGCGCCTTGCCGCCCTCGTAAAGGGCAATATCCATGATCCCCGGCTGAGGACGGATGTAGTCGGTCATGGCAGCGACTCCGAGTGTTCCCGCCGTGTTCTAGCGGGGCCGATCCCTTGATGCCAGCAAGATATTGAGAATGCGGTAACCACGCCCCGGATCGGGGTCGGAAACGGCACCGGAATCACGGCCCGGATCGGGTTCGGGTTCGGGTTCGGGCCGCAGCCGCCACCTTCGCGGTCAATTGGCAAGGAAATTGCTGAACTGCCAGGGATCGCTGTCATCGCGCTCCTCTGGGAAGCTGTTGATGCGGTTCTTCAGCGGGGTCCAGTCGGTATAATGAGCCTCGATCCTGCCCAGATAGTGACGCTGCACCTCAAGGCAGCGGGCATGATCCATCTCGTCGGTCTCGACAATGCCCGCGCGCGGATTTTCCAGCGCCCAGACCATGCCGGCAAGCACCGCCGAGGTGACCTGCAACCCCGTCGCGTTCTGCCCCGGCGCCAGATCGCGCGCCCGTTCGATGGTCAGCCGCGAGCCATACCACAGCGCGCCCTTCTCGTGCCCGTAGATCAGCAGGCCCAGGTCATCCTCACCCGAGACGACTTCTTCTGCGGTCAGGATATGGTGGGCCGCGGGCAGGACGCCCGCGCCGCTGGTTTCATAAAGCGACAGGACCGCGTCGTTGCAGGGGTGGTAGGCATAATGACACGTCGGACGATATTGCACGGTCTCGCCGTCGCGGACGGTGAAATAGTCCGCAATCGACAGCGCCTCGTTATGGGTGATGAGCAACCCGTATTGCGGTCCGTCGGTCGGGCACCAGCTTCGCACCCGGGTTTCGCCGCCGGGGCGGTCGATCCAGATCGCATATCCCGGCCCGTGGTCGAAACGGTGCGCAAGCGCCGGCAGCTTCTTTTCATGCGTGCCCCAGCCAAGCTCAGCCGGCTGGAAGGTTTCCGCAAGGAAGCCCTCGACCGACCAGGTATTGACGAAGACCCCCGCAGGCCTTGGCCGCGCGGTGATCTGGGTGTCGCGTTCCGAGACGTGCAGGCCCCTGACCCCCAGATCGCGCATCAGCATGGCCCAGCCTTCGCGCGTGGCAGGCGCCGCGACCGCCCGCCCGCAATCCGCCGCCAGCCGCAGCAGCGCCTCTTTCAGCAGCCAGCTCACCATGCCCGGGTTCGCGCCGCAGCACGACACGGCCGTTGGACCGCCGACCGAGCGGCGGGCAAGGGCGCGGGCCTCTTCGCGCAGCGCATAGTTGGTGCGCGCGGCATTGCCCTTCGAGGTTTCGAAGTAATGGCCAGCCCAGGGTTCAACCACGGTGTCGATGTAAAGAACACCCAGTTCCTGACAAAGTGCCATCATGTCGACCGAACCGACATCGACCGACAGGTTGACGACAAAGCCCTTGCGATCCGGGAACAGCCCGGAAAGCACCTCACGCATGTTTTCCCGTGTCAGTGCCAGCGGCAGATGCCGGATGCCCTTTTCGGCCAGAAACACCGCATGGTCGCTTGACGGCTCGATCACCGTGAAAGCGGTGCGATCATAGGTGAAATGCCGCTCGATCAGGGGCAAGGTGCCGCGCCCGATGGAGCCGAACCCCACCATGACGATCGGGCCGTCGATATGGCCGTGGATCTTGTGCGTCATCTCAGTCTCCCCTTGGGTTTGGTATGCGTTTGCCGTGTCGCTAGTGCTTGTCGGCCTTCGACGACAGCCAGTCCATCAACGCCAGCAACACGCCCGACATCACGAAGGTCAGGTGAATGATGACCATCCAGCGCAGCGTGCCCTCGTCAGCCTGCACCACGTCCTTCTTGCCCAGCGACATGAAGACCTTGAGCAGATGGATCCCCGAAATCGCCACGATCGAGGCGATGAGCTTCATCTTCAGGCCGGAAAAATCGACCTTGCCCATCCAGGACGGCCGATCCTCGTGGTCCGCAATGTCGAGTTTCGAGACGAAGTTCTCATACCCCGAGAACAGCACGATCAAGAGAAGGTTCGCGGCAAGGCTCAGGTCGATCAGCGTGAGAACCGCCAGGATCGCCTGATCGGCGCCCATGGCGAATGTCTTGGGCAGGTAATAGGCCAGTTCCTTGATGAAGATCACCGCCAGCATCGCCAGACTGCCGACCAGCCCAAGATACATCGGCGCCATCAGCCAGCGCGAGGCGAAGAGGCCGCGCTCGAGTTGGGCTTCGACAGAAGGTTTTCTTGACATGGATTGCACCCGAAAATGAAAAGGCCCGCCGGTGTGGCGGGCCCCAATCTGTCTTGACGCCCAGTCGCGCAGGATCAGTTCTTGGCGTAGTATTCGACGACCAGGTTCGGTTCCATCACGACCGGATAGGGCACGTCGCCCAAGGTCGGGGTGCGCACGAAATTGGCGGTCATCTTCGAATGGTCGACTTCCAGGTAGTCCGGCACGTCGCGTTCGGTCAGCGAGGCGGCTTCCAGAACCAGCGCAAGCTGGCGCGAGCGGTCGCGGACGGCGATCACGTCGCCTTCCTTCACGCGGTAGGACGCGATGTTCACACGCTGGCCGTTCACGGTGACGTGGCCGTGGTTCACGAACTGGCGGGCGGCAAAGATCGTCGGCACGAACTTGGCGCGGTAGACGACCGCATCCAGACGGCGCTCCAGCAGGCCGATCAGGTTCTCGCCGGTGTCACCCTTGACGCGCTCGGCTTCGCCATAGATCTTGCGGAACTGCTTTTCGGTCAGGTCGCCGTAGTAGCCCTTCAGCTTCTGCTTGGCGCGCAGCTGCGTGCCGAAGTCCGACAGCTTGTTCTTGCGGCGCTGGCCGTGCTGGCCGGGGCCGTATTCCCGTTTGTTGACCGGGGATTTTGCGCGACCCCAGATGTTTTCGCCCATCCGGCGGTCGAGTTTGTACTTGGCAGAGGTGCGTTTGGTCACCGCTGATCTCCTTCGATGTGGTGCCGCGAGGTGCGGCGATGAAGGGCGTTGTCCTTTGCCTTGCGGCCGACAGGCATCCCCTTGCGGGGGCCACCAACACCAAATGAAAGACCCGGGCCTTTCGGTCCGGGACGGGGCGCTTATACAGCCCCCGTGGCCCGAGTCAACGGCTGCCCGACAAAAGCCCTACCAATGCGGCGGGCGCTGGTCGGCCAGCGGAATCCCCGCCCCGGTGTCGGCCTCGCGCTCGGCCTCGCGGTGCAAAAGCATCTCGACCCGCCGCGTCAGCACGTCGATTTCGCGCCCCTGCCGCGCCACCACGTCGGACAGGTCCTCGACCACCCGCGTCAGGTGGGCGATCTGTTCTTCCAGCCGTTCGGTCGATGTGCTCACCGCCCCCTCCTTATTCATCTGCATTCATCTGCAGCCGCCTTCTTCATATGGCGCCTGCCCCGCTTGTTTGCCCCGGCCCCATCCGCTAAACCCGCGCCAACCAGAACAAAGGGTCGGCCATGGCCAAGGACAAATCCCCCCGCAGACCGCGCGCGGAAACCCCCAAGGGCTTCCGTGACTATTTCGGCGCCGAGGTGACGGAACGCAAGGCGATGCTCGACAAGATCGCCGAGGTCTACCACCGTTACGGCTTCGATCCGCTGGAAACTTCCGCCGTCGAGACGGTCGAGGCGCTGGGGAAGTTCCTGCCCGACGTGGACCGCCCGAACGAAGGCGTCTTCGGCTGGCAGGACGAAGACGGCGACTGGCTGGCGCTGCGCTATGACCTGACGGCACCCTTGGCGCGCGTGGCGGCGCAGTTCCGCAATGACCTGCCCAGCCCCTACCGCCGCTATGCGATGGGCCCGGTCTGGCGCAACGAAAAGCCGGGTCCGGGGCGGTTCCGGCAGTTCTACCAATGCGACGCCGATACCGTGGGCGCGCCTTCGGTGGCAGCGGATGCGGAAATCTGCGCCATGCTGTCGGACGCGCTGGAGGAAGTCGGCATCCCGCGCGGCGACTATGTGGTGCGGGTCAACAACCGCAAGGTGCTGAATGGTATAGTTGAAAGCGTAGCCGAAATTCAGCGCGAGTCTGCTTTCCCCAAAGGAATGTCCGTTCAAGGAGCGGCTGAATTTCAAGAGCTAAAAGCAAGACTGGTTGCGCAAACAGATAATGTTATGCGCACCTTGGATAAGTTTGACAAAATTGGGCAGGCAGGCGTAGCGGAGTTGCTTGGCCCAGGCCGGACGGACCAATCAGGCGCCCGCATTGATGGTTTAGGCTTGCCAGATTATGTCATTCGCGGGTTCTTGGCATTCCTAAACGCCCGCGGAGCTACGAATGCAGAGACGATTTCTCGTCTGAGGGAGGTCGTACGCCTTTCTCCCACTGGGATGGAGGGCGTGGACGAACTTGAAACCATCGCCGCCCTCCTCGACGCCCAAGGCTACGGCCCCGACCGCATCGTCATCGACCCCTCTGTCGTGCGCGGCCTCGGCTACTATACCGGCCCGGTCTTCGAGGCCGAGCTGACCTTCGAAATCCTCGACGAAAAGGGCCGCAAGCGGCAGTTCGGTTCGGTCGCGGGCGGCGGGCGCTATGACGATCTGGTGAAGCGGTTCACCGGGCAGGCAGTGCCAGCAACGGGCGTGTCGATCGGCGTTGACCGGCTTCTGGCCGCGCTGCGGGCGAAGGGCCGTGCCGGTGGCGAAAGCCACGGCCCGGTGGTCGTCACGGTGATGGACCGCGACCGGATGGCCGATTATCAGGCGATGGCGTCTGAGCTTCGCCGCGCCGGCATCCGGGCCGAGGTCTATCTGGGCAACCCGAAGAACTTCGGCAACCAGTTGAAATACGCCGATCACCGCAAGTCGCCCGTGGCGATCATCCAGGGATCGGCCGAGGCCGAACGCGGTGTGGTGCTGATCAAGGATCTGGCGCTGGGGGCGAAGATCGCCGCCGAAGCCTCGGTCGAGGAATGGAAAAGCCAGCCTGCCCAATCGGAAGTGGCCCGCGCCGATCTGGTCGCCGCCGTCCGCGCCATTCTGGATCGCGGCTGATGGCAGGGAAGGCCGCCGCCCGATCGCAGGCCGAACGGCTTTTCGCCGCCTTCCGCACTGAGGGCGCCGTGCCGGTCGAGGCCGACATCCTGCAACCGGCCGAGGTGCTGCTGGACCTTTACGGCGAAGACATCCGCGCCCGCGCTTTCGTCACCACCGACCCCCTGCGCGGCGAAATGATGCTGCGCCCGGACTTCACCGTGCCGGTCGTGCAGATGCACATGAGCCACGGCGCGGAACCGGCGCGCTATTGCTACATGGGCGAGGTCTTTCGCCGGCAGGAACATCTGGATGGCCGCGCGACCGAATATTTCCAGGCCGGGTATGAGGTCTTCGACCGTGACGACCCGACCGGCGCCGATGCCGAGGTTTTCGCGCTGTTCGCCCGGATGCTTGCGCCGCTGTCCTTGCGTGCCGCGACGGGCGATCTGGCGATCCTGATGGCGGCGGTCCGGGGGCTGAATACGCTCCCCACCCGCAAGGCCGCCCTTCTGCGCCACATCTGGCGCCCCAGACGCTTCCGGGCGCTGCTCGACCGCTACGGCGCCCAGCGCCCGGCGCGCACCCTGCCCGCCGCCAGCGAAGCGCCGCTGATCGGGTTGCGCAGCGGGCCCGAAATCGCCGCGCGGCTGGATGCACTGGCCGAGGATGCCGCGACCCCGCCGATTTCGGCCGAGGAAGTGGCGCTGCTGGACGACCTGCTGGACCTCTCGGCGCCTTCGATCACCGCGCTGGCGCATCTGCGCGACCTGACGCGCGCCCTGCCCTCGATCGCGCTGGCGGTTGACCGGATGGCGCGGCGGCTGGACGCGCTGGCGGCGCGCGGCGTCGATATCGACCGGCTTGCGTTTGAGGCCAGCCACGGCCGCACGACGCTGGAATATTACGATGGCTTCGTCTTTTCCTTCCACGCAGCCGATCCGACCCTGCCCCCCGTCGCCTCGGGCGGACGCTATGACGCGATGACCGCCGTTCTGGGCCAGGGCCGGTCGATCCCGGCCGTGGGCGGCGTGATCCGGCCGGGGCTGGTGGCCGATCTGGGAGGCGTCACATGCTGAAGATCGGGGTGCCGTCTAAGGGCCGGTTGATGGAGCAATGCGCCGACTGGTTCGCGGTGCGCGGCCTGCGTCTGGTGCGCACCGGCAACGACCGCGAATATGCCTGCGCAATGGAAGGGATCGACGGGGTCGAGCCGGTGCTTCTGTCGGCGGGCGAGATCACCCGCGAACTGGCCGCCGGGCGCATCCATCTGGGCGTCACCGGGCAGGATCTGGTGCGCGACAAACTGGCCGACTGGGCGGCCCAGGTCGAGGAACTGGCGCCGATGGGCTTTGGCCATGCCGATCTGGTGATCGCGGTGCCAACCGCCTGGGTCGATGTCGAAACGCTGGATGATCTGGATGCCGTCGCTGCCGCCTTCCGCCGGACGCATGGCCACCGGCTGCGGATCGCGACGAAGTATCACCGGCTGGTGCATGACTTCCTGCGCGCTGCCGGGGTTGCCGATTACCAGCTGGTCGACAGCCAGGGCGCCACAGAGGGCACGATCCGCAACCTGACCGCCGAGGCGATTGCCGACATCACCTCCTCGGGCGAGACGCTGCGCGCCAATCACCTGAAGCTCTTGGCGGATGGCGTGATCCTGCAAAGCCAGGCCACGCTTTACGCCGCCCATGCCGCCCCCTGGGACGACCCCACACGCGCCGCGCTGGCCCGACTGAAGGCGAAGCTTGGCCTAGCGTAACCCGATTTCCGACAGCGCGCTGAGCAGACTGCGCGGCAGGTCGGGCTCGGCCTCGCGCCCCGCTTGCAGGTCGGGCGGCGCATCCTTCGGGTCGAGATAGCGCCAGCCCTGGAACGGGCGCTTCGGCAGCGGCGCGGTTCGGATCACCTCCGGGTCAAGGATCAGGCCGCAGCGCAGGATGCCGTCGGCCCCTTCGACCTTGTCCAGCCGGATGATCCTTTGCCGGCACAGCACCAACCCCTTGATCACCCAGTAAAGCGATCCGCCCGCCAGCACCTCGGCCTCGCGCCTGGGCCACATGCGGGTGGTGTGGCGCCGCTCGCCGGTTGCGAAGGGCGAGGGCTGCGTGGACTGCCAGTCAAGCAGATCCTCGACGCTGTCGGTGCCGACGCAAAGCTTCAGCAGGTGAACGATTCCGGCCATGACACCCCCAAGATATGGCATTTTGCCGACTTCGCCACGCAAGGACAAGTCACGATGCCCGGCGCAGGACGTTGACCCTGTGCCGCCCTGAGCGTATCTTGGCAGTCTTTTCCATGACAGCACAGGACCATGCCATGACCCGTTTTGCCGCCCCCATCGCCGCGCAGATCTGGGACATGAAGTATCGGCTGAAGGATGCCGAAGGCACGCCGCTCGATGCCTCGGTCGAAGACACCTGGCGCCGCATCGCCCGCGCGCTGGCCGAACCCGAGGCCGATCCCGCCGCCTGGGAAGACAAGTTCTACGGCGCGCTGGAAGATTTCCGCTTCCTGCCCGCGGGCCGGATCATCGCGGGGGCGGGCACGGGCCGCACGGTCACGCTGTTCAACTGCTTCGTCATGGGCACGATCCCCGACAGCATGGCCGGCATCTTCGAGATGCTGAAGGAAGCGGCGCTGACCATGCAGCAGGGCGGTGGCATCGGCTATGATTTCTCGACCATCCGGCCCAAGGGCGCGGCGGTGCATGGCGTGGCGGCGGATGCCTCGGGCCCGCTCAGCTTCATGGATGTGTGGGATGCGATGTGCCGCACGATCATGTCGGCCGGATCGCGGCGCGGCGCGATGATGGCAACCATGCGCTGCGACCACCCCGATATCGAAGCCTTCATCGCCGCCAAACAGGACAGCGCGCGGCTGCGGATGTTCAACCTTTCGGTCCTGGTCACCGACGCCTTCATGGAGGCGGTGAAGGCCAATGGCCCCTGGGAGCTGCAATTCGACGGCAAGATCTACCACACCGTGCAGGCCCGCGACCTGTGGAACAAGATCATGCGCGCGACCTATGATTACGCCGAACCGGGCGTGATCTTCATCGACCGCATCAACCGGATGAACAACCTCTGGTATGCGGAAAGCATCGCGGCGACGAACCCCTGCGGCGAACAGCCCCTGCCGCCCTATGGCGCCTGCCTTCTGGGATCGGTCAACCTGGCGCGGCTGGTGAAAGACCCGTTCGGCAAGGCCGCGCACCTGGACATGGATGCGCTCGACGATCTGGTGCGCACCGCGATCCGCATGATGGACAACGTGGTCGATTCCAGCCGCTTCCCGCTGCCCCAGCAGGCCGCCGAAGCCGCCGCCAAGCGCCGTGTGGGCCTTGGCGTCACCGGCCTTGCCGATGCGCTGCTGATGGTGGGGCTGCGCTACGGCTCGGACGAGGCGGTGGCGGCCACCCGCGACTGGATGCGCGCCATCGCGCGATCCTCCTACCTTGCCTCGGCCGATCTGGCGCGGGAAAAGGGCGCCTTCCCACTGTTCGATGCCGAAAAATACCTGGCCTCGGGCACGATGGAGAAGATGGACGCCGACGTGCGCGAGGCGATCCGCACCCATGGCATCCGCAACGCGCTGCTGACATCGGTGGCGCCGACCGGCACGATCAGCCTTTACGCCGGCAACGTCAGTTCCGGGATCGAGCCGGTCTTTGCCTATGCCTACACCCGCAAGGTGCTGCAAAAGGACGGATCGCGTACCGAAGAAGAGGTCGTGGATTACGCCGTCCAGATGTGGCGCGACCGGATGGGCGACGCCCCCTTGCCCGACCATTTCGTCAACGCCCAGACCCTGCCGCCGATGGACCATGTGCGGATGCAGGCGGCGGCGCAGGAATGGGTGGACAGCTCGATCTCCAAGACCATCAACTGCCCGGCGGACATCGACTTCGACGCCTTCAAGGACGTCTACATGGCGGCCTGGGATCAGGGCTGCAAAGGCTGCACCACCTACCGCCCGAACGAGGTGACGGGGAGCGTGTTGAGCGTGGCGGAGGAGAGTTCAAGCACATCTGGCCTCTCGACCATTGCGGCTCGCTTCAAATGGGCGCGTATCAAAGCTGGATACCAGACCCAGAAGGAAGCCGCCGAGTTCCTGAATGTGGGGCTCACGCGTCTTAACAATTGGGAAACAGGCGAACGGAACATCACAGCGGCAACGGCAGAGGAAATTGCCCCAAAGCTAGGAATAACCGCGTCCTGGCTTCTGTTTGGCGCCCAAACTACCCCCGAAGTCATCTCCCATGACGGTGCCGAACCCCTCACGCCCCACGGCGATGTCGTCTACCTGTCCGAACCGCTCGACCGGCCCTCGGCGCTGGAAGGCGCGACCTACAAGCTGAAATGGCCCGACAGCGAACATGCGATCTACATCACCATCAACGACATCGTGCAGGCGGGCCATCGGCGGCCCTTCGAGGTGTTCATCAACTCGAAGAATATGGAACATTACGCCTGGACGGTGGCGCTGACGCGGATGATCTCGGCGGTGTTCCGGCGCGGCGGCGACGTGACCTTCGTGGTCGAGGAACTGAAGGCGGTCTTCGACCCGCGCGGCGGCGCCTGGATGGAGGGGCGCTACATCCCCTCGATCCTCGCGGCCATCGGCGGGGTGATCGAACGGCACATGGTCGCTATCGGCTTCCTGTCCGCCGAAGGCGCGGGCCTGAAATCCGACCCGAAGGCCGCCGTCATGGCCGTGGGCGACGCCCCCCGCGGCCCCGCCTGCCCATCCTGCGGCCAGTTCGGCATGCACCGCGCCGAAGGCTGCCTGACCTGCCCCAGCTGCGGCTATTCGAAATGCGGGTGATGGGAAGGGACTTCTTGTATCTTGACTTGAGCGTAAACCAACCCAGAATACAAAGCGCATCAGTGTGATGAAAGATTTCCCATGTTCATAGGCGAACAGAAGTATACACTATACAATGACGAAGGTGATATTCTGGCAGAAGTATATGGACTTGCCAATTACCAGCCGGGAAAGTCAGGCAGAATTGACCAATGGAGAATTGTTCATATCGCGACAGGAGGCTCTAACAGACAAGACGATGAACTTTCGAACTTCAAGGAAGTCACGATCGCCCTCGCCAGCTATTATTTTTCCGGTAAAGAAGATAGGGTAATAAGCAACCTCAAAACCAGCACATCACTTTCCTAGAAAACCACAAACAGCACCCCAGACCTTTCAAAAAGGGATCCAGATAACACGCCTAGAACTTGCCCAAAATTCACGAGATGAATTCAAACTGATCTTTTATTAGTTGTCATTCCTAGTGTTCTGCACCTGACATAGGATTCCCTAGGGCGCCCCGCTGTGGCATGGTCAGCGGATGAGACGCTCCGACATCTGCCTTCGCCTTGGCCCCGCCGACCGCGCTGAGCTTCAAGCTTTGCTGAGTAACCGCAACACGCCGCGCAAGCTTGCCTGGCGGGCCGAGATCGTGCTGGCGACGGCGGATGGTCAAGGCACCGTCGAGATCATGCGGCGGACGGGCATGTCGAAGCCGACTGTCTGGCGCTGGCAGGAGCGGTATCTTGATGAAGGCGTGCCGGGGCTCAAGAGGGACAAGACGCGGCCCTCGCGGGTGCCACCCCTGCCCAGAGACGTCCGACTGAAGGTGATCGCGAAGACCGTGCAGGAAACGCCCCGCAATGCCACCCACTGGAGCCGCGCGACGATGGCCGAAGCGGTGGGCATATCGCCCTCGAGCGTGGGGCGCATATGGGCGGATGCAGGGCTGAAGCCGCATATCACGAAGGGATTCAAGGTCTCGAACGACCCGATGTTCGAGGCGAAGGTCACCGAGATCGCAGGCCTCTATCTCGACCCGCCGGACCGGGCAGTGGTGCTGTGCGTCGACGAGAAATCCCAGATCCAGGCACTTGACCGCACCCAGCCCGGGCTGCCCCTCAAGAAGGGGCGCGCCGCCACCATAACCCACGACTACAAGCGCCATGGCACCACCACGCTGTTCGCCGCGCTGGACGTCAAGTCGGGTCTGGTCATCGGAGAGTGCATGCCACGCCACCGCGCCAGGGAGTTCCTGAGCTTCCTTCGGCGCATCGACCGGGCAGTGAAGAAACCCCGCGACATCCACGTCGTGCTCGACAACTACGCGACCCACAAGACGCCCGACGTGCTTGCCTGGCTGGAGAAACATCCGCGCTTCAAGCTGCATTTCACGCCCACCAGCGCGTCCTGGATGAACCTGGTCGAGCGCTTCTTCGCAGAGATCACCACCAAGCGCATCCGACGTGGCAGCTACTCCAGCGTCGACGACCTCGAGGGCGCGATCTACGACTACCTTCTGCAGCACAACACCAAGCCGAAGCCCTTCGTCTGGAGCAAGACCGCCGAAGACATCCTCTCCCGCGAACGCCGCGCACTTGATGCCGTCGATGAAATCAGAGGAAATCGGTAGCAACCGTCAGACTCGGAACACTAGCTCATAGAATTTTTTGCATCACACCTCTTCCACCAGCGCGACGCCGGGGATCGACTTGATCGCGCCCTTGATCTGCGGGTTCAGCGGAAAGTGCTGCCCGGCACCCACCTCGATTTCCGCGCCTGTCGCCGGGTCGGCGATGCAAAAACGCACCGGCCCGCGAGCCTTGGCGGCGCGCTGTTCCTCGGCGATACGGAACAATAGCCCCGCGACCGAGGCGATGGCGGTTTCGCTGTCGACATGGATGCGCAGGCCCGCCGTTCCGGCATCGGCGGCGACCGCGTCGATGGGTTGCGCGGCGCGGGCCAGCAGCTTCAGGCTTTCGCCCTCCATGTTCGCCTCGACCGTCAGGACAACGGCCAGCCCCGGTTCCAGATAGGCGCGGGTGGCCTCCAGCGTTTCGGAAAACACCGTGACCTCGTAAAGTCCGGTCGGGTCCGAGAGGCCCACGAAGGCAAAGCGGTTGCCCTTGGCCGATTTCCGTTCCTGCCGCGCCGAGACGTTGCCCGCGATCTTGGCGATCAGCGGGCCGCGCTCAGCCGCAATGGTCAGTTCGGCCAGTGTCAGCACGTTCTTCCTTTTCAGCGCCGGCATGTAGTCATCAAGCGGATGGCCCGACAGGTAGAAGCCGATCGCCTGATGTTCCTGCGCCAACCGTTCGACCGGAAGCCAGTCGTTCCGCGCGGGCAGGCGCGGCTCCTGAAGATCGGCCCCCGCCTCGCCAAACAGCGACACCTGCGCCGAGGCGCGGGCCTCATGCACCGCCGCTGACCAGGCCGACAGCACGTCGAGCGCATCGAAGACCCGCGCCCGGTTGCGATCCAGCACGTCGAAGGCCCCGGCGCGGGCCAGCATTTCCAGCGGCCGCTTGCCGATGCGCTTCATGTCCACCCGGCGGGCAAAATCGAAGAGCGAGACAAAGGGCCTGTCCCGCCCGGTTTCATCCCGCCGCGCCTGAACGATCAGGTTCATCGCGTCCACGCCCACGTTCTTCAGCGCGCCCAGCGCATAGACGACCTGTCCCTCGACCACGGTGAAGGTGGCAAGCGAACGGCTGACGCAGGGCGCGACGGTGGTGATGCCCAGCTTGTCGACCTCACGCTTGTAGACGGCAAGCTTGTCGGTCAGGTGGATATCGCAGTTCATCACCGCGGCCATGAATTCGACCGGGTGGTTCGCCTTCAGCCAGGCGGTCTGGTAGCTGACCACGGCATAGGCGGCGGCGTGGGATTTGTTGAAGCCGTAGTTGGCGAATTTCTCCAGCAGGTCAAAGACCTCGCCCGCCTTCTTTTCCGGCACGCTGTGGGTGGCCTTGGCGCCTTCGATGAACTTCGGGCGTTCCTTGGCCATTTCCTCGGCGATCTTCTTGCCCATGGCGCGGCGCAGAAGGTCGGCACCGCCAAGGCTGTAGCCGGCCATGACCTGCGCGATCTGCATCACCTGTTCCTGATAGACGATGATTCCTTGCGTTTCCGCAAGAATGTGGTCGATGGTCGGGTGGATCGATTCCAGATCGCGCTGGCCGTTCTTGACCTCGCAATAGACGGGGATGTTCTCCATGGGGCCGGGGCGGTAAAGCGCGACCAGCGCCACGATATCCTCGATGCAGGTGGGCTTCATGCGCCGAAGCGCGTCCATCATCCCCGAGCTTTCGACCTGGAACACCGCGACGGTCTTGGCCTGCGAATAAAGCTCGTAGGTCAGCGGGTCATCCAGCGGGATCATGCTGATATCGACCTCGACCCCGCGCAGCTTCAGCAGGTCAAGCGCGTTCTGGATCACCGTCAGGGTCTTCAGGCCCAGAAAGTCGAACTTCACCAGACCGGCGGCTTCCACCCATTTCATGTTGAACTGGGTCGCGGGCATATCGGATCGCGGATCCTGGTAAAGCGGCACCAGCTCATCCAGCGGGCGGTCGCCGATCACGACGCCCGCAGCGTGGGTCGAGGCGTTCCTGAGCAGCCCCTCGACCTGCTTGGCATAGGTCAGCAGCCGGTCCACCACCTCTTCGGCGCGGGCGGCTTCGCGCAGGCGCGGTTCATCCGCCAGCGCCTTTTCGATGCTGACCGGCTTCACCCCTTCGACCGGGATCATCTTCGACAGCCGGTCCACCTGCCCGTAGGACATCTGCAAGACCCGGCCCACATCGCGCACCGCCGCCTTGGACAGCAGCGCGCCGAAGGTGATGATCTGGCCGACCTTTTCACGCCCGTATTTTTCCTGGACGTAACGGATGACCTCTTCGCGGCGGTCCATGCAGAAGTCGATGTCGAAGTCGGGCATCGAGACGCGTTCCGGGTTCAGGAAGCGTTCAAACAGCAGCGCATAGCGCAGGGGGTCAAGGTCGGTGATGGTCAGCGCATAGGCGACCAGCGACCCCGCGCCCGACCCCCGGCCCGGGCCCACCGGGATGCCTTGATCCTTGGCCCATTTGATGAAATCGGCCACGATCAGGAAGTAGCCGGGGAAGCCCATCTTCTCGATGATGCTCAGCTCGAACGCCAGCCGTTCTTCATACTCCTTCACCGGCACGGCATGGGGGATGACCTCAAGCCGGCGCTTCAGGCCGTCCCAAGCCTGGCGGCGCAGTTCCTCGACCTCGTCATCGGCGAATTTCGGCAGGATCGGCTTGCGTTTTTTCGCGGCATAGGCGCAGCGGCGGGCGATCTCGACGGTGTTTTCCAACGCCTCGGGCAGGTCGGCAAACAGGGCCGCCATTTCCTCGGGCGATTTCAGGTAGTGCTGCGGCGTCAGGCGGCGGCGGGGTTCCTGCTGGTCGACATAGGCGCCTTCGGCGATGCAGATCAGGGCGTCGTGCGCCTCGTACATCCCGGGTTTGGGGAAATAGACGTCGTTCGTCGCCACCAGCGGCAGGGCCATGCCATAGGCCATTTCGACAAAGCCGCGTTCGGTCAGCCGTTCGGCATCCGGAACGCCGCCTTCGACCGGGTGGCGTTGCAGTTCGACATAAAGCCTGCCGGGATAGATCGCCGCCAGCCGCGTCACCAGCGCCTCGGCCTTGGCCCTTTGCCCCGCCTGCAACAGCTTGCCGACCGCGCCCTCAGGCCCGCCCGACAGGCAGATGATGCCATCGGAATGACCCTCCAGCTCTGTCACCGTCACCTGCGGCAACTGCCCGCCCTTGTCGATGTAAAGGCAGGAATTCAGCTTCATCAGGTTCATGTAGCCGGCTTCGGACTGCGCCAGCAGCACCAAAGGCGCAGGCGGGCGGACGCGTTCGCCGGGCTGGGGCGGATCGTAGTCCAGATCGACCTGACAGCCGATGATCGGTTGCACGCCCTTGCCAGAGGCCGTGACCGAAAACTCCAGCGCCGCGAAAAGGTTGTTGGTGTCGGTCACCGCGACCGCGGGAACGCCTGACTTTTCACAGGCATCGACCAGTTTCCTGACCGGAACCGCGCCTTCCAGCAGCGAATATTCGGTATGGACGCGAAGATGGATGAATCGGGGCTGGGACATGACGGCAACCTATCCCCTTGGCCCCGCGAAGGCAAAGGCCCGAAGCGGGCGTGCAACCGTGCCTGGGCATGGCCAAAGACCCCGGGCCGCAGGGATGCGGCGGCCGGGGGATTTATCCGGTATCGGCCAAACACCTTTCGGTTTTGCCCGAAAACTTCTGCTTGCCAAGAACGGGGTGCCGGGCGCTGAATGAGAAACCATCACGCCCCCGCCTTACGCCGCATCGGGCAAGGGTGTGCAGACTTCGGAACAGAAGGCGGCAGGCTGAACGAATGACCGACGTTGCCTTTTCGCTCAACGGCTCGCATGTCACCCTTTCCGACATCCCGCCTACCCGAACGCTCTTGGAGTGGCTACGCGAAGATCGCGGGTTGAAGGGCACGAAAGAGGGCTGCAACGAAGGCGACTGCGGGGCCTGCACGGTGATGGTCTCGGACGGCGAGGGCAGCCGCGCGCTGAATGCCTGCCTGCTGTTCCTGCCGCAACTGAATGGCAAGGCGCTGCATACCGTCGAAGGGCTGTCAGGCCCGGACGGCGCCCTGCATCCCGTGCAGCAGGCGATGATCGACCATCACGGCAGCCAGTGCGGATTCTGCACGCCCGGCATCGTGATGAGCCTTGCGACCGCGCATCTGGAAGGCGCGCGCGACCACGACGACCGGCTCGCGGGGAATCTCTGCCGCTGCACGGGCTACGCGCCGATCCTGCGCGCGGCCATGGCGGCTGAATCGCATCCCGTTCCCGCCTGGCTGGCCGATCCGGGGGGAAACGTGCCGGAGCCCGCCTCCGTAGGATCCGACGCGGTGCAACCCGAAAGCGCGGACGACCTCGCCGCATGGTATCTGGCGAACCCGGATGCGACGCTGGTCGCCGGGGCAACGGATGTCGGTCTTTGGGTGACGAAAGCCCTGCAACACCTTGGTTCAGTTGCGTTTCTTGGCCGCTGCCGCGACCTGCAGCAGATCTCGCCGGTTGGCGGTAGCCTGCGGATCGGGGCGGGGGTAACGATTGCGGCGCTGCGCGAAGCCTTGACGGCAAGCCATTCGAATTTCGCCGAATTTCTTCGCCGCTTCGCCAGCGAACAGATCCGGGGGGCTGCGACCATCGGCGGCAATATCGCCAACGGCTCGCCCATCGGCGACACGCCGCCCGCGCTGATCGCCATGGGCGCGCGACTGCACCTTCGTCAGGGTGACGCCCGCCGCGAAATCGCGCTTGAGGATTTCTTTCTGGACTACCGCAAACAGGACCGCCGAGCCGGTGAGTTTGTCGAGGCAGTCAGCATTCCCGCCAGCACGCCGGACCTTGCCTGCTACAAACTGTCGAAAAGGTTCGATCAGGATATTTCCGCCGTCTGTGGATGCTTCAACATCACGCTGGAAGGTTCGATAGTTGCAAGCGCCCGCATCGCCTTCGGGGGGATGGCCGGCATTCCGAAACGCGCCCGCGCGGTTGAAGCCGCGCTGCTGGGCCGGCCTTTCACACTGGAAACCGCCCACTCTGCGCTGCCGGCCTTCGCCAGTGATTTCGCGCCGATGTCGGACATGCGCGCCTCGGCCGCCTATCGGCTTGAGGCCGCGCAGGCATTGCTTTTGCGTCATGTCCACGAACGGCTTGGCACGCCGGTTTCAGTGCTGGAACTGGAGGCAGGGGCATGAGCACCGGCACCCCCCTTCCCCATGACAGCGCGCTGATGCATGTGACCGGCACCGCCCGCTATGTCGACGACCTGCCGGTGCCCGCAGGGACACTGCATCTGGCCTTCGGCCTGTCCACGGTCGCGCATGGAGACATTACCGCGATGGACCTGTCGGCGGTTGCGACAGCACCCGGTGTCGTTGCCGTGCTGACGGCAGACGACCTGCCTTTCGTGAATGATGTCTCGTCCTCCGACCATGACGAGCCGCTTTTGTCGGACGGCACCGTGCATTACATCGGCCAGCCGGTGTTTCTGGTGGTGGCCGAAAGCCACATTGCCGCGCGCAAGGCCGCACGCCGGGGCCGGATCGCCTGTGCCGAACGACCTGCGATCCTGACGGGCGATCAGGCGCTGGCGGCAGGAAGCCGGTTCGAAGGTGGGCCGGTCATCTGGCAGAAGGGCAATGCCGAGGCCGCGATAGATGCCGCGCCGCTGGTGGTCGAGGGCAGCCTGAACATGGGCGGGCAGGAGCACTTCTATCTGGAAGGCCAGGCGGCGCTGGCCCTGCCGCAGGAAGGCGGCGACATGATCGTGCATTCCTCGACCCAGCATCCGACCGAGGTGCAGCACAAGGTGGCCGAAGCGATCGGGGTGGCGATGCACGCGGTGCGGATCGAGGTGCGGCGCATGGGCGGCGGCTTTGGCGGCAAGGAAAGCCAGGGCAATGCGCTGGCGGTTGCCTGTGCAGTGGCTGCCCGCGCGACCGGCCGGCCCTGCAAGATGCGCTATGACCGCGACGACGACATGATGATCACCGGCAAGCGGCATGATTTCCGTATTGACTACCGCGCCGGCGTCGATGACCGGGGGCGGATCCTGGGGCTTGATGTCCGGCATCTGGTGCGCTGCGGCTGGTCGATGGACCTGTCGCTGCCAGTGGCCGACCGCGCGATGCTCCATGCCGACAACGCCTATGCGCTGCCCCATGTGCGCATCGAAAGCCACCGCCTGCGCACCAACACCCAAAGCGCGACGGCGTTTCGCGGCTTCGGCGGGCCGCAAGGCATGCTGGGGATGGAGCGGATCATCGACCACATCGCGCATCGCCTGGGGCATGATCCGCTGGCGGTGCGGCTGGTCAATTACTATCCGGCTGCGAATGACGAATCCCCGGCCTCGGCCACGTCCGCCACCGGCACGCCCGAACAGGCGGCCAGGGCGCTGGTGCCGGGCGAAGATCCCGCTTCGCGGGCCGCCGTCGATCTGTCGGCACCGGCCGACGCTCCCGACCCGCGCGGGCATGCGACGACGCCCTTCCACCAGCCGGTCGAGGATTTCATACTGCATGAAATGACCGACCGCCTGCGCAAGACCGCCGGATATGACCGGCGGCGGGCCGAGATCGCCGAATGGAACCGGCTCAGCCCGGTCCTGAAGCGCGGCATCGCCATGACGCCGGTAAAGTTCGGGATTTCCTTCACGCTCACGCATCTCAATCAGGCAGGCGCGCTTGTGCATGTCTATCAGGATGGCTCGGTCCACCTGAACCACGGCGGGACGGAAATGGGCCAGGGCCTGTTTCGGAAGGTCGCGCAGGTGGCCGCGCGGGTTTTCGGCATAGCGCCCGAGGCGATCAGGATCACCGCGACCGATACGGCCAAGGTGCCCAATACCTCGGCCACGGCGGCCTCGTCCGGGTCGGACCTGAACGGGATGGCGGTGAAGGCCGCCTGCGAGACGATCCGCGACCGGATCGCCGCACATCTGGCAGATCTGCGCCAGACCAGCGCCGAGCATGTGGTGTTCGGTAATGGCAATGTCCGCGTCGGCGGGGATGAGATCACCTTTGCCGAGGCCGCGATGGCCGCATATCTGGGCCGCGTCAGCCTGTCGGCCACCGGATTCTACGCCACGCCCAAGCTGTCATGGGACCGCAAGCGCGGCGTCGGGCGGCCGTTCCTGTATTTCGCCTATGGTGTAGCGGTCAGCGAAGTCGCCATCGACACGTTGACAGGGGAAAACCGCATCCTGCGCACCGATATCCTGCATGACGCGGGCGCAAGCCTGAACCCGGCCATAGACACGGGCCAGATCGAGGGTGGCTTTGTCCAGGGCGCGGGGTGGCTGACCACCGAGGAACTGGTGTGGGATGGCAAGGGGCGGCTGACAACCCATGCGCCGTCTACCTACAAGATCCCGGTGGCGTCCGACCGGCCACGGATATTCAAGGTCGAGCTGTGGGATGCGCCAAACCGGGAAGACACGATCTTTCGGTCCAAGGCGGTGGGCGAGCCGCCCCTGATGCACGGCAATTCGGTCTTCCTGGCCCTGTCGGATGCCTGCGCCGCCTGCGGGCCGCACTGGCCCGACCTGCAGGCACCGGCGACGGCCGAACGGGTATTGGCCGCCGTTCGTCGCGCCCGAGGGCCTGAGGGTGCGGGCACATGAGCCTCAACACCGACCTGATGGCCGAAGCCATTGCCCGTCACGGCGCCGTGGTGCGGGTCGTCGTGGCCGAAACCGCCGGGTCCACCCCGCGCGAGGTGGGCGCGGCGATGCTGGTGCGGGCCGATGGGCAGACGGGCACCATCGGCGGCGGCGCTCTGGAACACGAGGCTCTGGCGACCGCCCGAACCATGCTGGCCGGCGCCCTTCCCGACCGGTTGGACCGGCTGGCGCTTGGCCCCGCACGCGGACAGTGCTGCGGCGGCGCGGTGGTGCTTTTGTCGGAACGTTGGGATGGCGCGCGCCTTTCGGCACTGGACGGCCCGGTGCTGGCCCGCCCCCTGCCCGGCAGCGCCGGGCCGGAGATGCCTTTGGCTGTCCGGCGCATCCTGTCGCGGGCGCGGTCGGAAGGCGTCATCCCTGCCCCGGGAATCATCAGGGGCTGGATGGTCGAGCCCCTGTGCCCGCCCCTGCGCCAGATCTGGGTCTGGGGTGCGGGCCATGTCGGGCGCGCGATCATCGCGGTGCTGGCGCCGCTGCCGGGCCTTGCGCTGAGTTGGATCGACACCGACCGCGCGCGTTTTCCCGAAGATATCCCGGCCGGAGTCAAGATCCATGCAACGCCCGCCCTGGGCACGCTGGTGGCAGGTGCGCCGCAGGACGCCGAGCATCTGGTCCTGACCTTCTCCCACGCGCTGGACCTTGAACTTTGCCACCTGCTGCTGGGGCATGGTTTTGGCCGGCTGGGGCTGATCGGATCAGCCACCAAACAGGCGCGATTCCGGTCGCGGCTGGCGGTGCTGGGCCATGGGGCGGGCGCGATCGACCGGGTCGAGTGCCCGATCGGAGCGCCGGAACTGGGCAAGCATCCGCAGGCCATTGCAGTTGGCGTTGCGGCCGCGATACTTGGCACCAAGGCGGCCGGATCTGCGGATCACAAGGCCAGCGCCAGCACAGGGGGACAGTAAACCGTGACCGATCTCTTGCGGATCGAGGGGATTTCCAAATCCTATCCGGGCGTCAAGGCCAATGACGACGTGTCCTTCACCATAGGTGCGGGCCGCATCCACGCGCTTTTGGGCGAAAACGGTGCAGGCAAGTCGACGCTGGTCAAGATGATCTACGGCCTTGTCCGCCCCGACAACGGCCGGATGGAGATGCGCGGCGCCCCCTACCAGCCCTCCGAGCCGCGGGCGGCGCGGGGCATGGGCGTGGCGATGGTGTTCCAGCACTTCAGCCTGTTCAACGCGCTGAGCGTGGCGGAAAACGTGGCGCTCGGCATGGACAACCCGCCAGCCATGCGCGACCTTGCCCGGCGCATCCGCGAGGTTTCGGAAGGCTACGGCCTGCCGCTTGATCCGACGCGGATCGTGGGCGATCTTTCAGCGGGCGAACGCCAGAGGATCGAGATCCTGCGCTGCCTGCTGCAGGATCCCAAGCTCCTGATCATGGACGAACCCACCTCGGTCCTGACGCCGCAGGAAGTGATGATCCTGTTCGGCACGCTCCGGCAACTGGCGGCGGAAGGCACCTCGATCCTCTACATCTCGCACAAGCTCGAGGAAATCCGCAGCCTTTGCGGCGATGCCACGATCCTGCGCCACGGCAAGGTGGTGGGCAGTTGCAATCCGCGCGCCACTTCGGCCCGGGCGATGGCCGAGCTGATGGTCGGCGCCACGCTGCGCGCACCGGCACGGGGGGCATCGACGCCGGGGAAGGCCGCCCTGGAAGTGTCGGACCTGACGCTGCCTGCGACCCACCCCTTCGGCACCACGCTGCGGGGCATCAACATGACGGTGCGGCAGGGAGAGGTCTTCGGCATCGGCGGCGTTGCCGGCAATGGCCAGGACGAGCTTCTTCTGGCGCTGTCGGGCGAAGTGCGAAGTGCCGCCGGCGCGGTGCGCGTTCTGGGGAAACCGGTCGGCGACAGGGATGTGAACAGCCGTCGCCGCGCGGGACTTGTCACCGCACCCGAGGAACGGCTGGGCCATGCCGCCGTTCCGGAAATGAGCCTGACCGAAAACGCGCTCCTGTCAGGTGCCGTGCGCAAGGGGCTGGCGCGGCGCGGCTTCATCGACTGGAACGCCGCCCAAGGCTGGGCCGCCGAGATCATCGCGGCCTTCGACGTTCGCACCCGAGGGACGGCCACGCCGGCCGGGGCGCTGTCGGGCGGCAACCTGCAGAAGTTCGTGATTGGCCGCGAGATCCTGCAAAAGCCCGCGGTGATCATCGTCAACCAGCCGACCTGGGGCGTCGATGCGGCGGCGGCGGCCTTCATCCGGCAGGCCCTGCTTGACCTTGCCGCCGAGGGGGCCGCCGTGGTGGTCATCAGCCAGGATATCGACGAAATCCTTGAAATTGCCGACAGCTTCGCCGCGCTGAACGAAGGCCGGCTGTCCCCGCCACGCCCGGTGGCCGGGCTGACGCTGGACCAGATCGGCCTGATGCTGGGGGGCGCGCATGGAACGCAGCCTGCCGAACCCGATGCCCTCCATTCCGCCCATCTGGCGTCAGAGCAAGAAGACCCGCATGTTCCGACTTGAAAAACGCCCCGAGCCGTCGCGTCTATGGACCTGGGGCACTCCGGTTCTGGCCGTCGTTGCCACAATGATCGTTGGCGGGCTGCTGTTTGCGGCGATGGGCAAGGATCCGCTGCTTGCCATCCGCGCGATTTTCTGGGATCCGCTGTTCGGCCCGAACGCCAGCTATTTCCGCCCGCAGCTTCTGGTGAAGGCGGGGCCGCTGATCCTGATTGCCATCGGCCTCAGCTTCGGATTCCGCGCGGCGATCTGGAACATCGGGGCCGAAGGGCAATACATCATCGGCGCGCTTGCGGGGGCAGGCGTGGCGCTGGCGGCCTATCCGGCCGAAAACCCGCTGATCTTTCCCGCCATGGTGGTCGCGGGGGCACTTGGCGGGTTCCTTTGGGGCCTGATCCCGGCCCTGCTGAGGGTCCGGTTCGGCACCAACGAGATCCTCGTGTCGCTGATGCTGGTCTATGTTGCGGAAAATATCCTGTCCTACATGGCGCATGGGCCGATGAAGAACCCGCAGGGTTACGGCTTTCCGGGGTCGCGCAACCTGCAGCAATATCCCAGTGCCCACAACGCCGAAGTCATCGCCGGCACCGGCCTGCATTGGGGGGTGCTGACGGCGCTGGCGGCGGTGGTTCTGGGGTATGTGCTGCTTAACCGGCACCTTTTCGGTTTCCAGATCCGCGTCGCGGGCCAGGCGCCGCGCGCCGCGCGCTTCGCAGGCATCAACCCGAACCGGCTCGCGGCACTTTGCCTTGGCGGGTCGGGGGCGCTGGCGGGGCTTGCCGGCATATTCGAAGTATCGGGCCCTGGTGGCCAGATCACCGATGCCTTCAACGTGGGCTATGGCTTCACCGCGATCATCGTGGCCTTCCTTGGCCGGCTGCATCCCTTCGGCATCCTGCTCGCGGGGCTTTTGATGGCCCTGACCTATATCGGCGGCGAGACGGCGCAGCTGGTCGTCGGGCTTCCGGCCGCGGCGATCCAGGCTTTCCAGGGGATGCTGCTGTTCTTCCTGCTGGCCTTCGACCTGCTGACCCACTACCGCATCCGCAGACGGAGGATCACGGCATGACCCTGGGCGGCATCGACATCGTCATGCTCATTGCCTCGATGATGGTCGCCGCAACTCCGATCCTGCTGGCGGCGACCGGCGAGATGGTGGCGGAAAAATCGGGCGTCCTGAACCTGGGCGTCGAAGGCATGATGATCATGGGCGCCATCGGCGGCTTTGCCGCGGCGGTGGCCACGGGCAGTCCGGTGATCGGGTTTTTGGCGGCGGCGGTGGCCGGGGCGGTCATGGCGCTGCTGTTTGCCTTTCTCACGCTCAGGCTCTTGTCGAACCAGGTGGCGACGGGGCTGGCGCTGACCCTGTTCGGCCTTGGGCTCTCGGCGCTTCTGGGCCAGGGGATGCAGGGGATCAAGCCGCCCGCGACCATGAAACTGCCCTTCGGCCCCTTGACGGATCTGCCTGTGCTGGGGCCGATCGTCTTTGGCCATGACTGGGTGGTTTACCTGTCGCTGGCGCTGGTCATGGCAGTCCGGTGGTTCCTGCGCCATGCTCGCGGAGGGCTGATCCTGCGTGCCGTGGGCGAAAACCCCGAGGCCGCCCATGCGCTGGGTTATCCGGTGGTGCGAGTGCGGATGATGGCGCTGGCCTTCGGCGGGGCGCTGGCCGGTCTTGGCGGCGCCTATCTCAGCCTTGTGCGGGTGCCGCAATGGACCGAAGGAATGACCGCCGGCGCGGGCTGGATCGCGCTGGCCATCGTCGTCTTTGCCAGCTGGAAGGCCGAACGCGTCCTGCTTGGTGCCTATCTTTTTGGTGGTATCACGGTGCTGCAACTCCGGTTGCAGGCGGCCGGCGTGGCGATCCCGGTGCAGATCCTGTCGGCGGCGCCCTATCTGATCACGATCCTCGTCCTTGTGGTGATGTCGGCGCGCGGCGGGCGTGCGGCCCTTGCGGCGCCGGCCGCGCTTGGCCGTCCGTTCCACGCCACCAGATGATCGAGGTCCGGCCCGGGAACGGCTTCCGATGACCATCCCGAACCTGCTGATCGTCGCCCAGGCGGGCCGATTGGCCTATGAGGCAGTGATCTTCGCCGCCTCGCTGCGCCACAGCGATCCCGGCTTTGCCGGACGGGTGATCTGCGCCGTGCCCGAAACCGGCACGCTCTGGCCCGTCGAGACGCGCCTGCCCGATCCGGTGCGCGAGGTTCTCGGGCGGCTTGATGTCGAGATCCGCCCCTTCGAGGCGCGGATCTGGGGGCAGCGCTATCCACAGGGCAACAAGATCGAAGCGCTTGCCCTGCTCCCCGAGGGCGAGCCTTTCCTGTTCTTCGATACCGATACCCTGATCACCGGCCCCTTGTCACGGATCGACTTCAATGCAGCGCGGCCCACCGCCTCGATGCGCCGCGAGCCGACATGGCCGGTGGTTCCGCCCTATGGCCCCTCTGCCGACCGGATCTGGCAATCGCTTTATGACCGCTTCGGCCTTGATTTCACATCAAGCCTTGATCCGGCGGAACCGGCCTATTCCTGGGAACGGCATCTTTACTTCAACGCCGGCTGGTTTCTCGGCCCCTGCCCACATCGCTTTGGGGCCTTGTTTCGGGACTATGCGCGCAGCATCGAAACCGATCCGCCTGCCGAACTGGCCAGTCAGGCCCTATATCCCTGGCTCGACCAGATAGCGCTGCCACTGGTCATCCATGGATTCGGAGGCGGGCGACCGGGGCCGGACCTGTCCGGGCTTGATGGGGAGGCGAGCTGCCATTACCGCGCCCTGCCACTGCTTTACGCCCGCGAAAGCGACCAGGTGATCGGGGTGATCGAAAGCTGCCTTGCGCCGAACCCGATCAAACGGGTGGTCAAAAACCACGATCCCGTGCGGCGGATCGTCTTCCAGGGCAGGGGCGCGCGGATCCGCGCCGCCTTCGACCAGCAGGCGCTACCCCGGCGCGAAGCCGTGATCCGAAACCGGATTCGCAATCTGGGATTGTGGATGAGATAGGCCCGGACATTGCCGTTAGCGCCACCGCGCTTGCTGCCCCCGGGCTTTCGGTTGTAAGCGGGGCGCGCAAGGTTTCTGATCCCGAGGACATACGCCATGGCCGCTGCCAACGCCCAGCAATTTCTTGACCGCATGCTTTCGCTGGGCCTGGCCCGCGTCTCCGAAGCCGCGGCCCATGCCTCGGCCCGCCTGATCGGGCGCGGCGATGAGAAGGCCGCCGACCAGGCGGCAGTGAACGCGATGCGCGACCAGCTCAACATGCTTGATATCAAGGGCGTCGTCGTGATCGGCGAGGGCGAACGCGACGAGGCACCGATGCTCTACATCGGCGAGGAAGTCGGCACCGGAAACGGACCCGAGGTGGACATCGCCCTTGATCCGCTGGAAGGCACGACGCTGACGGCCAAGGACATGCCGAACGCGCTGACCGTGATCGCCATGGCACCGCGCGGCACTCTCCTGCATGCGCCCGATGTCTATATGGACAAGCTTGCCATCGGCCCGGGCCTGCCCAAGGACGTGGTCAGCCTTGACATGAGCCCGACCGAACGGATCGTCGAACTGGCCAAGGCCAAGAAGTGCCGGCCCACCGACCTGATGGTGTGCGTCCTTGAACGACCCCGGCACGAGGATCTGGTGGCCGAGGTCCGCGCCACCGGCGCCGCGATCCGGCTCATTACCGATGGCGACGTGGCCGGCGTGATCCACTGCGCCGAATCCGACATCACCGGCATCGACATGTATATGGGTTCGGGCGGGGCGCCCGAAGGCGTTCTGGCGGCATCGGCGCTGAAATGCATGGGCGGGCAGATGTGGGGCCGGCTGCTGTTTCGCAATGATGACGAACGCGGCCGCGCGGCCAAGGCGGGAATCACCGACCTGAACCGCATCTATTCGCGCGACGAACTGGTGACGGCGGACGTGATCTTTGCCGCAACCGGCGTCACCAATGGCTCCATCGTGCGCGGCGTCCGGCGGGAACCGAACTTCATCGAGACGGAAACCATCCTGATGCGTTCGAAAACCGGTTCGGTGCGGCGGATGGTCTATCGCAACCCGATCCGCTGATTTTGGCGCTGGAACAGAATGAAAGGGGCATCCCGCCGGGGTGCCCCTTGGCCGTTTCGTGCCCTTGCGGCGGGACAGCTAAACGGGCAGGAACAGGGGCATGAGCGCATTCCTGAACGTCGAACAATCAGCTCTTGGCCAGCGCTGGATCGGCCCCACCCCCGAGGTCGAACGGCTGGCCGAGGCGATGGTGCAGGACACCGGCCTGCCCCTGCCACTCGCCCGCCTTCTGGTGTCGCGTGGCGTGGCCCCGACCGAGGCTGCGGCCTTCCTCGATCCGCACCTGCGTGACCTCTTGCCCGATCCACGGCGACTGAAGGATATGGACCGTGCCGCGGCGCGGTTCCTGCGGGCGGTGAAGGGGTGCGAACGAATCGCGGTCTTCGGCGATTATGACGTGGACGGCGGCGCATCGAGCGCGCTGATCCTGACCTGGCTCAGGCTTTTGGGACGCGAGGCCACGCTTTATATCCCCGACCGCATCGACGAGGGCTATGGCCCGAACGTGCCCGCGATGTCGGGCCTTGCGGCCACGCATGACCTGATCCTCTGCGTCGATTGCGGCACGCTCAGCCACGAAGCCATCGCCGCGGCCAAGGGCGCGGATGTGGTGATCCTTGACCACCATCTGGGCGGCGAAACCCTGCCCCCCGCGCTTGCCGTGGTGAACCCGAACCGGCAGGACGAGGACGGGAGCCTTGGCCACCTTTGCGCGGCTTCGGTGGTGTTCCTGATGCTGGTCGAGGCGAACCGCCTGATGCGCGGCGATGGCGCACAGGGGCCGGACCTGATGGCGATGCTCGATCTGGTGGCGCTGGCCACGGTGGCCGATGTGGCGCCGCTGGTGGGCGTCAACCGGGCGCTGGTCCGGCAGGGGCTGAAGGTGCTGGCGCGGCGCGACCGTCCTGGCTTGCGGGCGCTGGCCGACGTGGCGCGGATGGACCAAGCGCCGACGCCCTATCACCTGGGCTTCCTGCTGGGTCCGCGCGTCAACGCCGGTGGCCGGATCGGCGCCGCGGATCTTGGCGCGCGGCTTCTCGCCACGGCCGACCCGCACGAGGCCGAGGCGCTGGCCGAACGGCTGGACATCCTGAACACCGAACGGCGCGAGATCGAGGCGCGGGTCCGCGATGCCGCCCTTGAACAGGCCGAGGCGCGCGGCCTTGACGCGCCCCTGGTCTGGGCGGCCGCCGAAGGCTGGCACCCGGGCGTCGTCGGCATCGTCGCCGCGCGGCTGAAAGAAGCCACGCACCGCCCCGCCGTGGTCATCGGCCTTGATGGCGGGATCGGCAAGGGATCGGGCCGGTCGATCACCGGCATCGACCTTGGCGCCGCGATCCACCGGCTGGCGGGCGAAGGCCTGCTGGAAAAGGGCGGCGGTCACCGGATGGCTGCGGGCCTGACCGTTCGGCAGGACAAGCTGGAGCCGGCGATGGAGCGACTGGCCGAACTGCTGGCGCGGCAGGGCGCGGGCGCCGACGGCCCGCGAGACCTGCGGATCGACGGGCTGCTGATGCCGCAGGCGATCACGGCCGCGCTGATCGAGGAAATCGAAAAGGCCGGCCCCTTCGGGCAAGGCGCGCCCGCCCCGCGCTTTGCTATCCCGGCCGCCACCGTCACCCATTCGGCGCGGATGGGCACCAACCATCTGCGCGCCACGCTCTCCGATGGCCTTTCAGCCCGGCTGGAGGCGATCTGCTTTGGCGGCTGCGACACAGCACTTGGCCCCCTGATCGAAGCCCGGACCGGCCGCCGCCTGCACCTTGCCGGCCGGGTCGAGCTGAACACCTGGGGCGGCCGCACCCGTGTGCAGCTGAAGATCGAGGACGCCGCCCCGGCCGATTAACCTTGGCCGCGTTCAGCCTGGTCCGCCGCGGAAGATGCGTGAAAATTCGTGAAAATTCCTCTTGCGCCTCTCGCGGACCTGCCCTAAACACCGCCCCACGCCGCGACACTGATCGACGATCGGACGCAGCGAAACGCCAGTGTGGCCCGTTCGTCTATCGGTTAGGACACCAGGTTTTCAACCTGGGAAGAGGGGTTCGACTCCCCTACGGGCTGCCAACACCACGATTTTTGCGTCCCCATGCGTCCCAACAGCGCAGAAAATCGTTTAAAATCAATCATCCTCTGACTCCATGCGTCCCAGTGCATCCCTATGCATCCCGGCCATGTTGGTATCATATGTGGGTATCGAAATTTTCCGCGATACCAACAGGTGATTCATGGCACTGGTCGACACCGCATTGAGGGGCTTAAAGCCTGAAAACAAACCGAAAAAATACAGTGACTCCGGTGGGCTATTCCTCCTGGTCAACCCGAACGGCTCTAAGCTGTGGCGTCTGGCCTATCGGTTCGATGGAAAGCAGAAGACTCTTGCCTTCGGCGCTTATCCCAAAGTGACCCTTGCCGATGCCCGCGCGCTGCGGGACCGGGCCAAGAAGGCGCTTGCTGATGGTATCGACCCGGCGCGTCACGATACCATCACGACCACCGACCACGACACCTTTGAGGCTATCGGGCGGGAATGGCTCAAGGCGCAGGAACCGACATGGGCACCGAAGTATGCCCCGCAAGTGTTCCGCACTTTTGAGCGCGACGTGTTCCCGGTTCTGGGGCAACGTCCGATCACCGACATTGAACCTAGCGAAGTCCTGAAAGTGCTGCGGGCCGTGGAAGAACGCGGGGCGCAGGACATTGCCAAGCGGCTGCGCCAGAAGATCAGCGCAATCTTCCGGTTTGCCGTCGCCACAGATCGGGCCAAGGCTGACCCTGCCGCGAACCTGAAAGGCGCATTAAAGCCCCCGCCCAAGACCCGCCACATGGCGGCGCTGCGGGCGGCAGACATGCCCGACTTCCTGCAACGGCTGCGGGCGTTCGATGGTGACGCGCGAACCGCCTTGGCGCTTGAACTGCTTATCCACACTATGACCCGCACCAATGAAGTTCGGTTCGGGCGCTGGTCCGAGATTGACGGCGATCTGTGGCGCATCCCTGCCGAACGGATGAAGGCGGGGCGGGATCACGTCATTCCTCTGTCACGGCAGGCCAAGGCGATCTTGGAACGGCTGCGGGCACTGGCAGGGGCATCACCTTGGATAGCCGAAGGGACGCGCGGCAAGCCCATGAGCGAAAACACCATGCTCTTTGCGCTCTATCGAATGGGCTACCATAGCCGGGCCACCACGCACGGCTTCCGGTCAACCGCGTCGACCATCCTGAACGAGTCCCGACAATTCAGCGCCGATGCGATCGAGCGGCAGCTTGCCCATGTTCCCGGCGACTCCGTCCGATCTGCTTACAACGCAGCGCTGTATCTCGATGAACGGGCGGAAATGCTTCAATGGTGGAGCGATCAACTGGACGGCTTTGAAGCGGCTGGGGCTAAAAAGTCAGACACTGATTTAACCGATCTGCTTTCCTGAGACGAATAGAAACACATTAAATGAGAAAGGCCGCGCTTAATTGTGCGGCCTTTCTCATTTAGTGTGAAATTCGGATTCCGCTTCCCTGAAAATATCCGAGCCTGTAAAATGCATGAATGAAGAAAGCCCCGCAGCGGCAAAACTGGCGGGGCTTTCAATGAGAAGCGGAAGTGAGTTGATATGCAGGAATATACCGAAACGCGCCCAATGGCGCAAGCCCATTTCAATATCTTTGAAACCGATCTGAGCGCCCTTCTGGGATGCACTGAGACGCATGGGGATTTATCGGCAGGGGATATTAACCGCGCGACGGCGGATAATTCCGGCTGCGATCTGCCGCTTGCCGTCTCGATGTTCGCAGACGTGAAGGCACAACGGATCGAACCGAATCACCTGAGCCTTCGGCAACTGCAAGACCGGCTGAACAGCACCACGGCGCGCGACAAGGGCAGCCTGCCCCTGGTGAAGCTGGGCACCTTCGGGGATGCCCGAACCGACAAGGGCAGCTTGCGCCACGATGCCAACCTGTTGCGCGTGTCGGGCGTGGAAGGCGACTATGACGCGGGCGCAGTATCGCCGCAGGAAGCCGCCGAACGGCTGCGCCAGGCTGGCATTGCAGCCCTGATCTACACCACCCCCAGCCACACCGCAGAAGCGCCCCGGTGGCGAGTCCTTGCGCCCTTGGCGGGGGAAGTTGCCCCGGCCGAACGGGAAGCCCTATGCGCCCGCATCAATGGCGCGCTGGGGGGCATCCTGGCAGCCGAGTCCTTCACCCCGTCGCAGTCCTATTACTTCGGCGCGGTGACCGGCCGTCCGGTAGAGTCCGTCCTTGTGGAAGGGCAGCCGCTTGACCGCGTGTCGGGCGTTGCCTTGATCGGGCAGCAACCCAAGCCGGTGAAAGCGACCACCGATCTTTCAGACCTGTTCCGGGAACCGGCAGACCGGGCCGAAGTGCGGCGCGCCTTGGCGCTTATCACCGACTCCGATGATCGGGACCAATGGCTTAAAATCGGCATGGCGCTTCATGCCGAATTCTCGGGCAGCGATGAAGGCTTTGACCTCTGGTCGCATTGGTCGCGCCAGTCCCTGAAATTCGATGAGCGCGACCAACGCCAGAAATGGAAATCTTTCCGGCGCAGCGGAGTCGGCATCGGGACGCTTTTTGAAATCGCCAAGGGTTACGGGTATGAACGGCCTTCTTACTTTTCTGAATCTGATTTTGACGATCTGCCTGCACTTCCTGCGGAATCGAAACAAGCGAAGATCGGAATAATTCGCACCAAGAGCGGAGAAGTAAAACCGGCGCTGCACAATGCCATTCAATTTCTTGGGAAGGTGAATCGGAATCAAAGCTATTCGATCCGCAAGAACGATATGACCGGGCAAGATGAATGGCGCGCCGGGCCGATCAATGATGCCGATCTGGGCTTGATCCGCGTGGCGGTTGAACAGGCGGGAATGCACAATGTCGGGGCAGACCTGACCGCGGGCGCGGTTCGGGCAGTTGCCGAGTTGAACCGCTATCACCCGGTCAAGGATTGGCTGGAAACGCTGCACCATGACGGCAAGCCGCGCCTTGACTCATGGCTGACCCGATACCTTGGCGTCGACGCTTCCCCCTATTCCCGTGCCGTGGGGCGCGCCTTCCTGGTCGCAATGGTGGCGCGCGTCATGCGGCCGGGCTGCAAGCACGATCATGTTCTTGTGCTGGGCGGGGCGCAGGGCATCGGCAAATCCACCGCCTGCCGCATTCTGGGCGGTGACTGGGCGGGCGATAACATGCCCTCGATCCGCGACGGCGCGCGGGAAGCCGGGCTATACCTTCGCGGGCATTGGCTGGTGGAACTGGCCGAACTCGCCCCGTCGCGCAAGGCGGAACAGGAAGATTTGAAAGCCTTCCTGACTCGGGCAACCGATGAAATCCGCGCCCCCTATGCGCGCCGGGCTGACATCGTGCCGCGCCAATGCGTCTTTGTGGGCACCACGAATGAAACCGCTTTCCTTCGGGATGCCAGCGGCGGGCGGCGCTTCTGGCCTGTGACCTGCGGCGCGAAGATCGAGACTGAGGAACTTGCCACAGATCGGGAACAGCTTTTCGCTGAGGCAGTCGCAGCCTTCCGGGCCGGTGAAGCATGGCACTTGCCGCCCGATCTGGAACGGCAGGCAGCGATTGAGCAAGAGGCAGCCCGCGAAGAACACCCGTGGGAACAGCCTATCCGTCGCATCCTGGACGGCTTGACCGAAGGTGACGGCTTTGACCGGCAACCGAAAGATAGCGTGACAGTGGGCGAGTTGCTCACGCTTCTGGGCATCCCTGTTGAAAGGCACCCCGGCAAGCCCTCTCGGGACGCGGCAGGCATCCTTCGCATGTTCGGCTGGGTGAAGCGCCGCAAGAATGACGGCATTGAATGGTGGCGGGCATGATGCGGCAGGATCAATCATCGCTTGCAACCGATCATCGCTTTAGCCGGATCATCGGTTGCAGCGCACTTGCACCGCGAAAAGGTGAACCCAGTGAACCCAGCGTGAACCCACAGAAAAGCGCATGGGTTCACCGTTTTCATGCGCCTTTTCAATGGTTTGCGCCAGTAGTGAACCCAGTGAACCCACATACCCCTGACAAAACCCTTGGCGATGACACAGCGGCAGTAGGGCAGCGACGGGGTAGCATGGGCAGGCGGCGCGTCTCAGGCGGTAATATAGGAAAAGTGGGTTCACTGGGTTCACTGGGTTCACCATCGGGCGCAAGCGATCATCGCCCCCATTCGATCATGGGTCCTTCCCTATGGGGCCGGGCCGCAGGGACACAGACCCCCGAAAAAACAGCCTTTGCAAAAATTTTCGGAACGTAGGGCCTCGATATGTTACACTATAACACCGACCTGAGCGACCTTCTGGGGCCTGAACCGGGCACCCCCGCCCCGCATTATCAGCGGGCCGCTGAGGGGCCTTCCGCTATTCCGGCTACCCCTGCCGCCCAAACCCGCCGAAAGCCTGCCAGCGATGAAATGACAATCTCTGAGGCTATACCGGCCACCATGACCGAGGTGGAGATTGCCGCTTTCCTGGGCATAGCCACGAGTCAGGTGCGCACCAAGACCAAGGACGGGATTCTTGTGAAGGGTGGCCGCGCCCGCTGGGATGTTCGGGCGTCCCTGCATGGCTACCTTTCGCAGTTGCGGGATGGCGCTATCCGTGGCGGCGGGCAGGTTCCCGACGAACTGAAAGCCGAAAAACTGCGGTTGGCGCGGGAACAGGCTGACAAGCTGGAAATCGCCAATGCTGCGGCGCGCGGCGATATGGTCAGGGCGGCAGATGTTGAACGGGAATGGGCGAACGTCTTGCGGGACGTTCGGTCGACTATGCTTGCCGTGCCGTCGCGTGTCGGATCGAAACTTGCACACCTGAACGCCCATGACGTTGCCGAGATCGACTCCGAGATCAAGGCAGCCCTGGAAGGACTCGCCAATGGGAATTGAACTGATCCGCAGCCGGGCGCTGCGAGCCTTGCGACCCCCTGCCGATCTGCCGCTTGCCGAGTGGATCGAACGCAACATTTTCTTGCCCCAGACGGCAAGCGCCCTGCCGGGCAAGATGAAGCTATGGGCCTATCAGCGCGGAATCTGCGATGCCCTCGATGATCCGGGCATTGAACGGGTAACCGTGCTGAAATCCGCGCGCATCGGCTATACTGCGCTTCTGTCTGGCATCATCGCAAGTCACGTTGCAAACGCGCCCGCGCCGATCTTGGCTGTTCAACCGACTGCCGATGATGCCCGCGATTATGCCGTCGACCTTGAACAGGTCTTTGAGGCATCCCCCGCCTTGCGTGGGCTTCTGTCGGATGAAGCCGATGAAACCGGCAGGTCGACCATGCTGAACCGGCGCTTTCCGGGCGGCAGCTTGAAATTCTTGGCCGCGAAAAGCCCGCGGAACCTGCGCCGCCACACCGCAAAAATCCTGATCCTGGATGAAATAGACGGGTTTGAAGTGTCGCAGGAAGGCGACCCTATCGAACTGGCGACCATGCGCACCATGACCTTTCGGGACCGGAAGATTATTGCCGGTTCCACGCCGGTTTTCGACTATGGCCCGGCAACGCGGCTTTACGACAAGTCTGACAAGCGGATTTATGAATGCCTTTGCCCGTCCTGTGGCGAATTCTCGGAAATCAAATGGGTCGATATTCACTGGCGCGAAGGTGACCCGGATTCCGCGCATTGGACCTGCCCGAATAATGGCTGCATCGTGGAAGAACGGCAGAAGCCCGCAATGGTCGCAGCCGGGCGATGGCGCGCAACCGCGCCCGATGTGAAGGGCCATGCCGGTTTCAAGGTCAATGCGCTTATCAGCCCGCATTTCAACGCGCGCTGGGGGAAGCTGGCAGCCGAATTCCTGGAAGCCAAGAAAACCCCCGAAACCTTGCAGACCTTCACCAACCTTGTGCTAGGGGAACCGTGGCGCACCGAAGGCGATGACCTCGATGAACACGAATTGTTCGGGCGGCGCGAACCGTTCCGCCTCGACGCCCTGCCCGATGACGTGCTGTTCCTGACTGCGGGCGTCGACTGCCAGGATGACCGGCTTGAATGCGTCATCATGGGCCACGGCCGCAGCGACATTTTCGCCCTCGATCACCGGATTTTCTGGGGACCGATTGACGGGGAAGCCGTCTGGCAAGACCTCGACTCCCTTCTGAAAGAGACGTGGCAACACCCGAACGGCGGCACGATCCGCATTGACGCGGCTTGCATCGACTCCGGGGACGGCGGGCACACGGAAATCGTGAACAGTTACACCCGCCCAAGGTTCGGGCGGCGCGTGGTGGCGATAAAGGGCGTTCCGGGCTTCTCCCGTCAATTTTTGCAGAAGTCGGGAACCAAGGGGCAACTGCTTTGGCTTGTCGGTTCGGACGCGGTTAAATCGCAGTTGTTCACCCGACTGGCGCGCGGCGCGGGCGTCCGGTTCGGCGAAGCCCTTGAACCGATCTTCTTTGAACAACTGACCTCTGAGCGGCGAGTCGTCCGGTATGTGCGGGGCGTTCCCCAAGCCCGGTTTGAACGGATCAAGGGCAAGCGGGCCGAGACCCTGGACGCCACCGTATATGCATGGGCTGCGCGGCAGTTGATCGGGGTGAACCTTGACAGGCGGGCCGAAGAACTATCGAGTGAGGCAGCGCCGAAGAAACAACCCGTCATTATTCGGTCAGCTTGGTTGGGCGGGTGACCCGGAGCCTGTATGTCGACTGCGATTGGAAAGAAGATCAATGCAATCATTCCTTGGTCATCAATATCATCCATAGGAAATTCAACCCCGGCGCGCCTGACCATACTTGCGCCTTTGATTGGATATTTGGTTATCTACAATCAATTCATTGCCGACTTCTTCTTTCTATCAAATACCACCCCCGATTTGCCGCAGGAAAGCCCCTCGCTTCTTGACCTGTTCAGAGAACTCAAGCTAACATTTCTATACTTCGGCCTTTTATTGTTCGGCATTGGCGCGATGCTTTTTGCAGCATATGCCCCCAGAAACATTAGAAAATATAAGTCACCAGAAGAATATTTATTGAAAATGGAGGCGGCACAAACCGAATGGCTGATTGTTGACAACCTAACCAGAGTCGGCCGGGCAGCTTGGAAGGGGGAATACTTTGAGAGCCCATCCCGGTCACAAAGGTCGCAGGATAGGTCTGTCCGGGATAAGGGGCAGTCCGGCCATCGACCGATTTGCGCAACAGAGCCCAGCTACGGCAACACTTCACTGAGTTTCACAGAGGACACGCTTTATCAGCTAGACGCAATTCTTGAATTTGCGGGGCACAATGCCTTTTCGGATTCTGAGGAACCCGTAACAGCGAGCGAACCTGACCCCGATCTTGGCTTTTACAACGCCCTTGGAAACGTAATGACGGATCGTGTCCTTGAGTGTATTTTGTCCAAGCGGCGTGTTGATCGGGCTATTTGGCACAATTCGGTTGGCGTGATTGTCGAACACCGCGCAAGGGATGTGTTCTACTTGGCCTACACCTTCGACGAATGGTCAAGATTTGGCGCAAGGCTTGCATGTGCATCCATGTTCTTGCTTGGCGGCATTCTACTTGCGATTCCCACAGTCATCACGTCATTGGAGGTTATTTCGCAGGCGTGGAAGTAACCCCAGCCCTCTTGGATCATTCCCCGCTTGGCGTCGACCCCAGATAGGCGCGCAAGAGGAAGTCAGCCAAGAATTCATCATCGTTTTCGGCTGCGGCGCGCTTGATCCGGGCAAGGGCTTCCGGGAAGCGCGGGTTGGAAATGAAGTCGACCATGAGGCGGTCAGCTTCCATGCTTCCGGTGGATTGTTGCAGGTGCATAAGGCGACTCCTTTTCGGTTTGAACGAATCGACTTATGAATGAGCGGGGATTTTATGTCTACGGCTCATTCATTGTGCATTTCACGGCAGAAGTGCTTTTAATTCCGAACCTGGAAAACCTGTTCCAAATTGGAAATCGAAAATGCGCCAAGGTATTTTAGCCGCATTCCGACGATATAGGCGGTTCCCTCATAGGACAACCCGCTTTCGGTGAGAATATTTGCCAGCGTCCGAACGCTGCGCAATTCTGATTTGGTCAGTTTTCGCATGTGAGACTCCTTCTGCAATAAGGGAAGGGCGGCACCCGCCAGCGCCGCCCTAAAACCGGGGGAAGGAGTCAACCCGGACCCTCATTCGCGCTGCGAAGAAACGATGCTGGAAACACCGCAGCGCGAAAGCCTTTGCAGTCTGTCGGGCCGGTTTCCCGCCCCGATTCGTCTATGTCACTCGAACGTGCCCCATGCTTAGCATAGTAGATTTTTACTTGCAACTATCCAGTTGTCATGCTACACCATGCGGCAACAAGACTTGGAGTCCGGCCCATGCGCCTTTCTGAAATCGCTGATCGGCTGGCAGCCCTGGAAGGCCGGGACGCGGATGAAATCCATATCCGCCTGCGCAACCCCCTGTTCAAAGGGCTGTTGCAGGGCGAAAGCGGCCGTTCCCGCAACTCGCCTGCCGACTATCCAGCCCTGGAACTGATCCGGGCGCGCCTTCTCATGGCGATGTTTGACTGTGGGCTGTCGACGGCCGAACTGGCACTTGTCAGCGACATGCTGAACACCCCGTATGAGCGGGGCACCGCGCTTCAAATGATGGCCGATGGCACCGCAGCCGGGGAAAGTTGGATTATCCTGATCCGCTTTGTTCGCGGGATGCAGGGCGAACGGATCGTGTCGCCTTCATTCTTCAAAGACGGTTCGGACCCGCTGGGGGAATGCAGCGTCCGGGAACTGGTATCGGCTGGCCGCTGGTCAACCCAATTCAGCGGAACCCACATTATGACTTCGGTTGTTCCGGCGTCCGATCTGATCCGCCCGCTTCTGGAGTCCTGATACATGGGCATTCTCGATCTGTTCAAACGGAACCCCGCGCCGATGCAGACCCGGCGCTTTGACGGCGCGGCAGGTGGGCGGCGCTGGTCATCTGCGCCTTCCTTCGGTCGCACCGGGCCGGAAACGCTGGCAGCTTCTGCCCCGATCCGCAGCCGGGCGCGTTACTTTGTGGCGAACAACCCTTGGGCCGCGAATGGCGTTTCGGCGCTGGTTTCCGGGCTGGTGGGCTTTGGCATCAAACCCGCCTCGCAGCATCCCGACGCGGGCAACCGTGCCAGCATCGGCGCGGCCTTCGGCACATGGGCCAAGCGGGCAGACGCGGAAGGGCGCACCGATCTTTTCGGGATTCAGGCTGCGGCCGTCCGGGCGATGATCGTCGACGGGGAAGTCTTCCTGCACATGGAAACCCGCGCCAACGGGCTGCGGCTGCGCCTTCTGCCCGCTGAAATGGTTGACGAGTCCGACACGCGCGACCTACCGAACGGCGGCTATGTGGTGGCGGGGATCGAATTCAACGCGGCCGGGCAGCGCGTGGCCTATCACGTCCTGAAAGCCCGCCCGACTGAGGTTTTCGCCTCGACCTATGGCACGATTCGCATTCCTGTTGAAGATATGCTGCACCTCATGCACCCGCTTGGGGCTGGGCAGGTTCGCGGCGTCTCTTGGCTTGCCCCGGTTCTTCTGCGCCTCTCGGAACTCGATCAACTGGAAGATGCCCTTGCGGTTGGCGTCAAGACTGCCGCCATGTTCGCGGGCTTTCTTGTCGATCAAAACGGCACGGGTGAACCGTTCGATGCCAGCGACGAGTCGGGCATCCTGACCCGTGGCCTTGAACCGGGCGTCTTGCAGCGCCTGCCTTCCGGTTTCGACATTCGCTTTTCAACCCCGCAACAGGCGCAGCAAACCGCCGAATTCGTGGCGCATCAAATCCGCGCCATTGCGGCGGGCTTGGGCGTTCCGGCGCATCTGGTCAGCGGCGATCTGCGGGAAGCGAACTATGGCAGCTTGCGCGCTGGCATGGTGGCATTCCGGCAGAAGCTGGAAGGCATTCAATTCGGCACGATCATTCCGCAGCTTTGCGGGCCGATCTGGGAACGGGCGGTTTCTGCCCTGATCTTGCGCGGCGATCTGCCCGCAGCCGATTTTGAGGCAGCCGCGCCTCTCTGGCTTGCCGCTGAACACTATCCCCCGCCGATGCCGTGGATTGACCCGGCCAAGGACGTTGCGGCGATCCGCGATGCCTTGGAAGCCGGGCTTATGTCGCGCCGCCAGGCGGTTGCCGAACGCGGTTTCGACATTGAAACCCTTGATGCCGAGATTGCCGCAGATCGGGAACGCGAAACCCGGCTGCAACTGAACTTCACCCCCCGCGCCGCCACGCCCGAACCGAAGGACACTGGCGACGAATGAACGTCACCCCGAAAACCCAATGGCGCAAAGGCTGGTCGCGCGCCCTGTCGAATGAATCTGACAGGCCGGTGACCCTGCACCCCGCCCCTTGGGAAACCACGATCACCCGCGCCGCCACGCCCCAACCGCACAAGGAAGCTGGCGACGAATGACCATCCTTGAAACGCGGGCTGCGACCATCGCACCCGCCACGCTGAACCGCGATGACGGCACCGTCGACGTGGTTCTGTCCACTGGCGCGCCGGTCAAGCGCGCGGGCTATGTCGAACGCCTTTCGATTGCCCCCGCAGCCGTGACCATCGCGCCGCGCCTGCCGGTTCTCGACTCGCATCGGCAAGCCTCAATCCAAGACGTGAAGGGCCGCGTGGAAAATGTCCGGTTTGAAGCCGGGCAGATCGTGGCGACCCTTCGTATCAGCGACCCCGCAGCCCTTGCCGCAATCGAACGCGGCGACGTGACCGGAGTCAGCATCGGCTATCGCGTGACCAAGTGGCAGGACTCTTCCGATGCCACTGGGCAGCGCGTCCGAACCGCCACCGCCTGGGAACTGGTGGAAGCCTCGCTTGTCGCCATTCCCGCAGACCCCCAAGCCCTTATCAGGAGTGCTACCTTGCCCCAAGACGTGACCACCGCGCCCGACGCGGCAACCCTTGAAACCCGCGCCGCAATCCGCAGCATCGCCACCACGGCGGGCCTGGACTCGGCCTGGGCGGATTCCCAGATCGACTCCGGCGCTGATGTGACCGTAGCCCGCAGCGCGGCCTTTGAAGCGATGGTGCGGCGTTCGGCCGCGCCGATCCGCACCGCCACCGTGGGCGCTTCCGGCGATGATCCGGCCGCAGTCCAAGCCCGGCAGGTGGAAGCCCTTTCCGCCCGGATGATGGGCACCGCCCCGACCGACGCGGCGCGCCCGTTCATGCAGATGGGCCTTGCCGACTATGCCCGCGATGCCCTGTCCCGCAGCGGCACCGTGGGCGTGGCGATGATGGGCCGGGAAGAACTGCTGCAACGTGCCATGCACACGGTTTCCGACTTCCCGGAACTGCTGACCGGCGCGGGCAATCGCGTCTTGGCCGATGCCTACAAGCGCGCTGAAAGCCCGGTGAAGCAACTGGCGCGGCAGCGCACGGCAGCCGACTTCCGGCCGCTGTCCACGCTCAAGGTGGGCAACTTCACCAAACTGGAAAAGGTGACGGAAGCGGGCGAGATCAAGGCGCTTTCCACGGCCGAAGCCAAGGAAGGCTATTCGCTGGAAACCTTCGGCGGCATTTTCAGCCTGTCGCGCAAGGCGATCATCAATGACGATCTGGGGGCCTTTGCCCGCTGGGGCGAAATGATGGGCCAGGCAGCGGCGGAAACCGAAGCCGGGCAGCTTCTGGCACTGTTGACCGCGAACGCGGGCGCGGGCGTCACGATGGGCGACGGCAAGGCGCTGTTCCATGCCGATCACGGCAACCTTGCTGCGGCCGGTTCGCTTCTCGACGTTCTGGCGCTGGACACGGCGCGCCAAGCCATGCGCACCCAGAAAATGCAGGACGGCAAGACCCCGGTGAACGTGGTTCCGCGCTTCCTGTTGGTCAGCCCGGCGATGGAAACCGCAGCCGAAAAGCTGCTGACCTCGATCCAGGCGAACACCACCGCAGACGTGAACCCCTTCGGCGGCAAGCTGTCGCTGCTGGTGGAACCGCGCCTGACCGGCAACGGCTGGTATCTGTTCGGTGACCCGTCCACCGCCCCCGTGCTGGAATATGCCTACCTGTCCAGCGCGCAAGGGCCGCAACTGTCCAGCCGCGACGGCTGGGAAGTGCTGGGCCGGGAATTCCGCGTCACCCTCGACTTCGGCGCGGGCGCGACGGATCACCGGGGCGCTTACCGGAACGCGGGGGCGTAATGGCAACCCTCGCCCAACTCCAAGAGTGGCGCGAACGCCTGATGGACGCCAAGTTTTCTGGCGTCCTGATGGTAACGGACTCCAGCGGCGAGTCCGTCCGGTATCGCAGCCATGCCGAACTGGCAGCCGCGCTTTCCTCTCTCGACACCGAAATTCGGCGGGCGGGCGGCAACAGCCCGGCCACCTCGATCACCTTCAACACCTCGAAAGGTTTCTGACATGGCAAAGAACTACATTCAGGCGGGCGATACCGTGACCATCCCCGCCCCCGCGGCGGTTGCATCGGGCGGCGTGGTCATCGCGGGCGCAATCATCGGCATTGCCCAAAGTGACGCGGCTTCCGGCGCATCGGTCGACGTGAAAACGTCCGGCGTCTGGGAACTGCCCAAGGTTGGCGCGGACGTTGCCACCCTGGGCGTGGCGATCTACTGGAACAGCACTTCCAAGCTGGCAACCGTCACCGCTTCCGGGAATACCAAGATCGGCGTTGCCGTGGAAGCGGCCGGGGCCGGTGTTGCCTCGATCAAGGTTCGGCTTTCGGGCTTCTGAGATCGGCGTGGCGATGCCCTGTGTTGGTATCGCCACACCTTCCCGAAAATCGACTGTGACTCCTCTGGGCAGCTTTCACTTGTTGGTATTTTTGTTGGTATCGGCGGAATTTTTCCTTTGTTTTTCAATACAAAAGACTCCCCTACGGGCTGCCACTTTCTTCTGCAAGATGTTGATTTTGCTGCGAAATTTTTAAGCGCCAAAACCCTGCTACAGAACAACTACAGCGAAAAATTAGACCTTTTTACCTGCCGAAGGGCTGAAAACGATCACGCGAACGTGAGCAAATCAGTCGGAGGCTTTCACTTCCCAATCGTCATAGTCGGGCACTATGCTTGTTCCGAAGGCGAGAACGGTAAGAATGTCGCCCTTTCGCTGGATTACTTCGGCAGCGATCAGTGCTTCAACTGCGGCCCGTGCCTGTGTTTCGTTTGTGTGAGGCTGTCGAGCAAGCATGTTCACAGCGGCGTCGAAGCTTAGAACGCCATTTTCTTCGGCAGTTCGCATCGTGATTGCGTTGTAGCAGCCGAAAAGGTGCATGCCCAACTTGCGGCTCAGCGCAATCATGTCATCGGTATTCATCCAAAGAAATGGTTCGGGTTCAGGCTCCGCCATCTTGCTTCCCTCATGGTTTCGTTACCCTTCGATCATACATGACAAAAACGACGAAAGAAGACCCCTGCGAACTGACGGCAGTTACTTCGCGGTTGGTTCGACGCCATATTCCGACCTAAACGCGAACTTAGATGGGGATTGCGAATGTCAGGGATGGCAGTGATTGTTGGGGCCGAAGTGAAGAACGCGAAGACGAAGTCTTGGCGCCGAACGAAGGCCTCGCTTCGTAAATTGCGAAGGTAAGCAGTGAAGCGGTTGCGAAATACTGGCGCGCGAATCCGACAGAGTTGGCAAGCCTAGCCGTTCCCGCCCCTCTGGCGCGGCCCATGTGGGCGCACATGGCCCGATACCAGGATGAACAGAGGGGCAGACAGCCCGCAGGTGCTACAGGCGGTGCGTCGTCAAGCCCGGCCGATACCAGTTCGCCGAACGGGCCAACGGGGATGCGGTCGCACTTCGGCGACGTGCGATCCTGGGAACTGTCGACAAGCCATGAAGCGATTTCGGCTGCGGCGGTCGCCGTGCCTTGGGCACCGGCTTGAAACGCGCGCATGTCCCGCTTCAGTATTCCACCTCGATCCCCATGCCGGCCTCGCGTGCAAGGCGGGCCACGCGGTCGGCCACGGCCAGATCCTGCAGGCCCACCCCGGTGCCGTCGAACAGGGTGATCTCGTCCGGGGCGCGGCGGCCGGGGTCTGCGCCGATCAGCACATCGCCGATGGGGGTGATTGCCGTCTCGGGCAGCAGGCCCGCGGCAACGGCCCATTGCGCCTCGCCGATGCTGACGGATTGCGCCACCTCGTCGGTGAAGACGCGGGCCGCGGCCAGCAGCGCGGGCTCGACCTCCTGCTTGCCGCGGGTGTCGGTGCCCATGCAGGCCAGATGGCTGCCAGGGCTGACATGGGCCGCCATCAGGCTTGCGGCCGGTGAGGAGGTGATGGTGATGATCACGTCCGCCTCGCGCAGGCGCGGCAGGTCCACCGCCTCGAAGGGCAGCGCGAGTTCCTCGGCCACCGCGCCAAGCCGCGGCAGCATCTCGGGGTGCAGGTTCCACGCGATCACGCGGTCGAACCGGCGCACCCTTGCGGCGGCACGCAACTGGAAGGCCGCCTGATGCCCGGCACCGACGATGCCCAGCACCCGCGCCTCGGGCCGCGCCAGCCGGTCGATGGAAATCGCACTGGCCGCCGCCGTGCGCAGCGCGGTCAGCAGGTTTCCTCCGACCAGCGCCGTCGGCACGCCGGTTTCGGGATCGAAAAGCAGGATCGAGGATTGATGGTTGATCATGCCCCGCGCCTGGTTGCCGGGGAAATAGCCCCCGGCCTTGACGCCCAGCACCGCCCCGGCCCGGTCAAGCCCGGACTTGAACCCATACTGGCGCCCCTTGCCCAGCGCCTCGCGGACCACGGGGAAGTTGCTGGCCTCCCCTCTTGCCATGGCGGCAAAGCAGGCCTCGACCGCAGCAAAGGCGGCCTCGGGTGTCATCAGTTCCTGGATGCGGGCTTCGGGGACGATCAGCATGGGCGTTCCTTGCGGTCGGGATGGTTCAATAGGCCTTGCCGCGTGCCGAGACCGGCCACAGCACCTCGACCTTGCCGCCGCGGACACCAACATACCAGTCATGGATGTTGCAGGTCGGATCGCAATGGCCGGGGATCAGGCGCAGCTTGTCATTGACCCTGAGCACGCGCAGCGGGTCTTCCACCACGCCATGTTCGTCGCTGCACTTGATGTATTTCACGTCTTCCCGCCCAAAGACGACCGGCAGGCCGCTATCGACCGACTGCGCCTTGAGCCCCGCGTCGACGATGGCCTTGTCAGCCTTCACGTGGCTCATCACGCTGGTCAGGATGAAGAGCGCGTTTTCCCATTCCCCCTGGTCGATGCGCCTGCCGTCCTTGTCGTGAATGCGGCCGTAGTCTGCATCCATGAAGGCGTAGGAGCCGCACTGAAGCTCGTTGTAGACGCCCGAAGCGGATTCGAAATAGTAGCTGCCCGTCCCGCCACCCGAAACAAGCTCGGGCTCCAGCCCCACGGCCTTCAGACCCGCGACCGCATTCTTCACCATCTCGATCGCGGCTTCGAGCTTGGCCTTGCGGTCGTCAAAGCTGTCCATGTGCTGCATCGCGCCCTGATAGGCCTGGATGCCGGTGAACTTCAGCCCCGGCGCCGCGTCGATGGCACGCGCGATGGCGACCACGTCCTGCGTCGTCGTCACGCCACAGCGCCCTGCGCCGCAGTCGATTTCCACGAAGCATTCAAGCTGCGTGCCCTGGCGCTGCGCGGCAGCGGAAAGATCAGCCACGTTGTCGATGTCGTCGACGCAGACGAGGATCCGCGCGCCGAATTTCGGCAGCCGCGCCAGCCGGTCGATCTTGGCCCGATCGCGGACCTGGTTTGACACCAGCACATCCTTGATCCCGCCGCGCACGAAAACCTCGGCCTCGGAGACCTTCTGGCAGCAGACGCCGACCGCGCCGCCAAGCCGTTCCTGCAATTTCTGCACGTCGACCGACTTGTGCATCTTTCCGTGACTGCGGTGGCGCATGCCGTGGGCCCTGGCATAGTCGCCCATCTTGCGGATGTTGCGCTCCAGCGCGTCGAGATCGAGGATCAGGCAGGGCGTCTGGATGTCCTTCTCGTCCATCCCCGGTGCGGCGGGGATGTCATAGCCGACCTCGAGCCCGTTGTAGGTGACAGGTGCGTTCATCGCTTCCTCCTCAGCCCCGCAACCAGGGCAGTTTGTCCAGATCGACATTGCCGCCGGTGATGATGACGCCGACGCGCGCGCCAGCGAAGACCTGCGGGTTCTTCAGGATCGTGGCCAGCGGCACGGCGCTGGAGGGTTCCATCACGATCTTCAGCCGCTTCCAGATCAGCTTCATCGCCTCGATGATCTCGTCCTCGGTCGCGGTCAGGATGTCGGTGACGTGGGTCTTGACGAAATGCCAGGTCAGTTCCTTGAGCGGCACCTTGAGTCCGTCAGCCACGGTTTCGGGCGCATCGTCGGCGATGATGTGGCCCGCACGGAAACTGCGGGCCGCATCATCGGCCTGTTCGGGCTCGGCGGCATAGACCTTCACCCCGGGCGCGAGGTTCGAGAGTGTCAGGCAGGTGCCCGAGACCATGCCACCACCGCCGATCGGCGCGACCACGGCCTGCAAATTCCCGACCTGCTCGATCAGTTCCTTCGAACAGGTTCCCTGTCCGGCAATGACCCGGTGATCGTTGTAGGGATGGACGAACTCGGCCCCGGTCTCGGCCACGACTTCGGCAAAGACCGCCTCGCGCGAAGAGGTCGAGGGTTCGCATTCCACCACACGCCCGCCATAGCCGCGCACCGCATCCTTCTTGGCCTGCGGCGCGGTGCGGGGCATGACCACCGTGCAGGGAATGCCGCGACGCCCGGCGGCATATGACAGGCAAGTGCCATGGTTGCCCGAGGAATGGGTGGCCACCCCGCGCGCGGCCTGCGCGTCCGTCAATCCGAACACCGCATTTGACGCTCCACGCGCCTTGAAGGCGCCTGCCTTTTGCAGGTTCTCGCATTTGAAGAACAGCTCGGCTCCGGTCAGCTCGTTCAGGAAGCGCGAGGTCAGCACCGGCGTGCGGTGGACATGCGGCTTGATGCGTTCATGCGCCACCAGCATGTCGGCAAGGGTCGGGATATACATGCGGCGTCCCCTTGTCTCAGGCGGCTGTCGCCAGTTGCACGGCAGTGCTGCGATAGACCTCTTGCGCTGCCGCCACGCCCGAGCCGAGCCGCACCGGCAGGCCCAGATCGGCCATGGCCATCTCGGCCGTCGCAAGGCCCGAAAGCATCATCACGTCGGTAAGGCTGCCCAGATGCCCGATGCGGAAGACCTTGCCCGCGACTTCGCCCAGGCCGGTGCCAAAGGCCACGCCATAGACCGAGGCCGCATGTTCGACGATACGCGTCGCGTTGAAACCTTCGGGCGTGCGGATGGCGCTGACGGTATCGGACCAGCAATCGGGCGAGCTGGCGCAAAGCTGCATCCCCCAGGCCCTGACTGCGTCACGCACGCCGCTGGCAATCCGGTTGTGGCGGGCGATCACATTGTCGAGCCCTTCAGCCAGCAGCATCTCGGTGGACAGTTTCAGCCCGTTCAGCAGGCCCACCGCCGGGGTATAGGGATAGGCGCTGCCCGCGTAGCCCTTTGCCATGTCGCGCACGTCGAAGAATGTCCGCGGCAGGCGCGCGGTTTCGACCGCAGCCATTGCCTTGGCGGAAAGGCCGACGATGGCCAGCCCTGCGGGCAGCATGAAGCCCTTCTGGCTGCCGGTCACGGCGGCATCCACGCCCCAGTCATCCATGCGGAACTCCATCGACCCGATGGAGGACACGCCATCAACCAGCAGAAGCGCCGGATGCCGCGCCGCATCCATGGCCCGCCGGACCGCCGCAATGTCGCTTCTGACCCCGGTCGCGGTTTCATTGTGCGTCGCCAGAACGGCCTTGATCTCATGCGCCTTGTCGGCGGCAAGAATTTCCTCGAATCGCCCGGCCGGGATGCCTTCACCCCAGGGGGTTTCCACGACCTGCACCTGCAGCCCGTGGCGCTGGCACATGTCGATCCAGCGGTGGGAGAACATGCCGTTGCGCGCGGCCAGGACCCTGTCGCCGGGCGAAAGCGTGTTGCTGATCGCAGTTTCCCAACCGCCTGTTCCTGTAGAGGGGAAGACGAAGACCTGCGCGCTTTCCGTGCGCAACACCTTTTTCACCCCCGCCAGCGCCGGATGCAGGATCGCACCGAACAAAGGCGAGCGGTGGTCGATCGTCGGCATGTCCACGGCCTTGCGCAGCACTTCGGGCATGTTGGTCGGGCCGGGGATGAAGACGGGGTTCTGCATCGACATGGCATTCCTCCTCGATTGGCTTGCAGGAAGGCTAACAGCGGCCATCCCATGACACAATTTTTTTGAAATATTTTTTCATTGATTTGTTTTCGGAAATTTTCCATGATTTACAGGGCGCTGCATTTTTCATCGCCGGGCGCCCGCCCCCCCCACCGCAAAGGAAATCCGGCCATGCCCACCGAACGCCGCCCGCGGGGCCGCCCCAAGGGGTTCGATTCCGATCCGACCCAGGTCGTCAACCAGTCGCTTGACCGCGCCATCGACCTGCTTGCAACCCTGGCGGCCAGCGGGGCGATGACGCTTTCGCAACTCTCGGTGGCGATGGGGCAATCGAGCGCCACGCTTTACCGGCTGCTCACCACCTTCCAGCTGCGCGAAATGGTCGAGGTCGACCCGATGACGCAGGCCTGGTCAGTCGGCCCGGCCACCTTCCGGCTGGGGGCGGCCTTCCTCCGGCGGTCCGATGTGGTTGATCGCGCCCGCCCGGCGATGCGCCGTCTGATGGAGGAAACCGGAGAGACCTCGAACCTGGGCATCGAACGCGGCCATCAGGTGCTGTTCATCAGCCAGGTCGAAACGCATGAATCGATCCGTGCCTTTTTTCCGCCGGGCACGCTCTCGCCGCTCCATGCCTCGGGGATCGGCAAGGCGCTTCTGGCGCATCTGCCGCAGGACCGGCTGGCCCGTCTTCTGGCGACCGGGCCCCTGGAGCGGTTCACCGGCCGCACTCTGACCGACCCCGGCACCCTGATGTCCGAGCTGGAGAGGATCCGCACGCAGGGCTTTGCCTTCGATGACGAAGAAAAGGCCGAAGGCATGCGCTGCATCGCGGCACCCATCCTCAACATCCATGGCGAGGCGGTGGCAGGGATTTCGATTTCCGGGCCGTCGAACCGGATCAGCCGCGAAAGGGCGGACCTGATCGGGGCTATCGTGCGCGAGGCAGCGCAGGATGTGTCGCGCCGGCTGGGCGCCCCTGTCAGTCAGTAACCGGGGGGTCGTCCGGCGCAAACAATCCGCGCGCGACAAGGATCGCCGCCGCCGCCCCGGCAAGCTGCGAGAGGACAAGCATCGGCAGGTGGCCGGGCAGGATTCCACCCGGGGTGGCGGTCAGCGCCCGGGCCAGCGTGACGGCGGGGTTCGCCATCCCGCCCGAGGCAGTGAACCAGACGCCACAGGCCGAAATGCCGCCGACCAGCGCCGGAACCAGCGCGGGGCGGACATGCATTCCACCCGCGATCACCAGAATCAGGCAGAAGGTCGCCACCCCTTCCGACAACCAGAGCGAGGCGCCACTGCGGGCAATTGTGCCGCCTTGCAGGACCGGCAGGCTGAACATCGCATGCACCATGAGGACGCCCGCCACCGCCCCCAAGAGCTGCGCCACGACATAGGCCCCGGCCCGGGTGGGCCCGATGTCGCCGCGCGACAGGAACAGCAGCGAAACGGCCGGATTGATGTGGCCGCCCGATACCCGCGAAAAGACGGTGATCAGCGTGAAGAGCGAGAGTCCGACAACCGCCGAGACCGGAACGGGCGCCAGCGCACCAAGACCGGCCGCCCCCTGCCCCGCCCCGATCACGGCCGCAGCCAGCATCGCCGTGCCGATCGCTTCGGCCAGCGCCGCGCGGGTCTGATGCATCTACCAACTGCCCCCCGGTGTTTCAGGCGACCTTCCGATCGCCCGCGCCCGACTTGTCACGCGGCGGTGCATAGCCCCCCGCCCGCGTGGTGCGCAACCCAAGCCGCGCCATGGCTTCGCACAGACCCACGGCACAGACGACGCCATCCAGCACCGGCACGCCATGTTCTGCCGCCAGTTGCGCGGCCAGATCCGTCATGCCGGCGCAACCCAGCACGATCGCTTCCGCGCGGTCGTCGCTGATCGCAAGGCCGATCTCGGCGCTGATGCGGTCGCAGGCATCGCTGCCCGGCTTTTCCAGATCGAGCACCGGAACCTCGCTTGACCGGACCCGCGCGCAGCGGGCCGCAAGGCCGTATTTGTGCAGGTTGTGCTCAAGCGCGGGAACCGACCGGCCAAGCGTGGTCACGACCGAGAACTTGTTCGAAAGCATCGTCGCCATATGATAGGCGGCTTCACCGATGCCGACGACGGGGCGATCGGTCACGCAGCGCGCCGCATCAAGGCCGGTGTCGTCGAAACAGGCGATAACCACGGCGTCGAAGTCCTTTTGCTGCCGGATCACCTCCAGCAGGCCGGGCACGCTGATCGCCTCGTCGTAGTAGCCTTCGATCGACACCGGTCCGCTTGCCGGGTTGACGGCGATGATCTCGGTCCCGGGGGATGCGACGCGGCGTGCTGCCGCGCCAATCTTTTCGGTCATGGCTGCAGTCGTGTTGGGGTTGATAACCAGAATACGCATTCGCCGCTCCTAAAGATCGCCGCCCAGATAGGCCGCCTTGATCCGCTCATCGCCCATCAGTTCTTTTGAATCGCCCGACAGCACCACCGAGCCGGTGGACATGGCATAGGCCCGGTTCGAGATCGACAGCGCCATGCGGCTGTTCTGTTCGACCAGGAGAACCGTCACCTTTTCATCCCGGCTGATCGCCACGATCGCGCGGGCGATGTCCTGCACCAGCTTCGGCGCGATGCCGAGGCTGGGCTCGTCCAGCAACAGAAGCTTCGGCTTGGCCATCAGCGCGCGGCCGATCACCATCATCTGCTGCTCGCCTCCCGAAAGGGTGCTGGCCTGCTGGTTGAAGCGTTCCTTCAGTCGCGGGAAGCGGGTCAGCACGCTGTCGAGCGTCTGTTCGATCCCCTGCTTGTCAGTGCGGGTGAAGGCCCCCATCAGCAGGTTGTCCTTCACGCTCATCAGCGGAAAGACACGGCGGCCCTCGGGCACCATGGCGATGCCACGTTTCACGATCTCGGCCGCAGACGTGCCGTCAAGGCGCTGGCCCATGTAGCTGATCTGGCCCGACTTTATCTTGCGCAACCCGGTGATCGCCCGCAGGATCGACGACTTGCCGGCGCCGTTCGCGCCGATCAGCGCCACGGTCTCGCCTTCATGCATCTCGATCGAGACGCCTTTCAGCGCGTAGACATGGTCATAGTAAAGCTCGACATTGTCGAAGCTCAGCATCTTCTGTGCCGCCGGAGCGGCCTGTGCGGTCTGGTTCATGGGCTACATCCCGATCGCGGCGTCTTCGGAGCCCAGGTAGGCTTCGATGACGCGGGGGTTGGCCTGGATTTCGGCAGGCGAGCCTTCGGCGATCTTCTCGCCGAAATTGATGCAAACGATGCGGTCGGAGATCTTCATCACCGCCGGCATGTCGTGTTCGACAAGAAGAACGGTCACGCCGCGTTCGTCGCGCAGGCGGCGCACCAGCCCGACCATGCGCATCGTCTCGTCATGGTTCATGCCGGCGAAGGGTTCGTCGAGCAGGATCACCTGCGGATGCGTGGCCAGCCCGATCGCCATGCCCAGCGCGCGCAGATGCCCCTGCGGCAGGTTCGAGGCGAGCTCGTTGCGGATCGCCTGCAAGCCCAGGAAGTCGATGATGTCATCGGCCGACCGGGCAAAATCCGCTTCGTCGCTGCGGGCCTGGGCCGAGCCGAGGAAGAAGCCCCAGAGCGAGGCTTTCGATCGCAGGTGATGCGAGACGATGACGTTTTCGCGCACGGTCATCGAGCGGAAGATCGTCGTTTCCTGGAATGTCCGCACAACGCCCAGACGCGCCACCTTGTGGGGGGCTATGCCCGAGATGCGGGAGCCCTTGAACAGCACCTCGCCACTTGTCGGAGTGACGAAGCCCGCGATCTGCTTGAACAGCGTCGACTTGCCTGCGCCGTTCGGCCCGATCACCGAAAGGATCTCGCCGGGCCGCACGTCAAAACTGATGTCCTTGTTCGCGGTCAGGCCACCATAGCGCTTGGTCACGCCCCGGATCTGGAGGATCGGTTCGCTCATTTGCCGCCGCCTTTCTTTTCCAGCAGGCTGAGGACGCCGTTGGGCAGCACCAGCATCAGCGCGATCATGGCACCCGAATAGATGAGAAGCTGGTATTCCCTGGCCACCGACAGGAGATCCCAGCCGAAGTAGAGCAGGAGCGTGCCGAGCATGGGTCCGAAGACATAGCCCAGACCCCCGAGGAAGCAGTAGAGCATGAAGTTGACGCTGTCCGTCACCACGAAGGACGAGGGATAGATCGACTGCGAGATGGCGACGAACATCGCCCCGGCGAGGCCGCCGAAGAAGGACGAGATGGCGTAGGCCAGCACCCGCAGCATGGCGGTATTGACCCCGATCGAGGCCGAAAGCTCCTCGTTCTGCTGGAGCGAGCGGCAGAGGTGGCCAAGGCGCGAATTCACGATGCGCCAGAGGACCAGATAGGTCAGCACCATCAGCACGGCAGCCATCAGGTAGAAGGCAAGCTTCGGGTTCCCGAGGCTGGCGAAATCGGGGATGACCGTCAGGCCGAAGATCGACAGCTCGCCCGGAAGCGGGATCGAGGTGATGCCCTTGGCGCCGTTCGTCACCGGAAGCGCCAGCGCGGTCAGGCGGGCGACCTCGGTCAGGACCAGGGTGACCATGGCGAAGTAGACACCGCGCAGGCGCAGGATCGGAAGGCCGATGGCCACGGACACGGCGGCACTGAACAGCCCCGCCATTGGCAGCGTCGCCCAGAAGCTGAACCCGGCCTGCGTCACGAGGATGGCCGAAACATAACCCCCGACCAGCGCATAGGCGCCCTGCCCGATGTTGATGCGTCCGATGTAGAAGGTCAGCCAGACACCCGCCGCGCCGACAGAAAGCAGGGCAACCGAGGTGAGCGTGTAGTAGAAATCCCAGCGGCCGGTCAGCACGATGAGCAGGGGAACCAGAACGAAGACACCCAGGAGGAAGGCGCCGACGCCAAGCAGTCGGGAAGGGGTCATTGCAACATTCCGTTGACGGATTTCGGTTGCGGGGTTCGGAGTATCGGCCATCGCATCACCCCCAGGGCTTGCCCATCAGGCCCTGCGGCCGGATGGCGAGGAAAACCATGAGGCTGGCGAAGATCACCAGATAGGTCACGTCGCCATAGGCGGCGAGCAGCGTCAGGCCGATCGATTCCATCATGCCCAGAATGAACCCGCCGGCGATGGCGCCCGAGATCACGCCCGCGCCCCCGATCATGATCATCATGAAGGCCTTGACCGAGGTCGGCCCGCCCATGCCGAGGTTGATGCCGGTGATCGTCACCAGAAGCCCGCCCACAAGGCCCGCGAGCATCGCGCCCAGCGCGAAACCGATCATCGAGTAGCGGTCGACATCGACGCCCATCAGTTGTGCGGCGACCCGATCCTGCGCCAGTGCGCGCATGGCGCGGCCGGTGCGGGAATACTGCATGAAAAGAATGAAACCCACGATCAGGCTGATCGCCAGAAAACCGATCAGGATGCGGTCATAGGGCATGATCAGCCGCATGTCCCAGTTGAACACGCCACCCACGATCTTGGGCACGCCGCGCTGCTTTTCCCCGAACAGCAGCAAGATCACCGCATCCAGGAAAAAGGCGATGCCGGCGGCCAGAAGCATGGTGGATTCGTCACGCTTGGATCGACGGATGACCGGACGGAACAGGAATTTCTCGATCAGCGCCCCCATCACCGCCAGCACCACCGCCGAGGCGATGAGCCCGACGATGAAAGGCAGGCCCAGTTGCGCGACCAGGGTATAGGTGACAAAGCCGCCGAAGACATACATCTGTCCATGGGCGAAGTTCAGCACGTTCATCAACGAGAAGATCAGCGTCAGGCCCAGCGCGATCAGGGCATATTGCGCGCCCAGATAAAGGCCATTGGCAAGGATCTGTTCCATCGGAGTGGTCCTTTGCAAGAGAAACAGCAGGGCCCGGCCCGGGAAAAAAATCCGGGCCCTGCGTCAGACACTGAAGGGTCGTAAGGGTCAGTCGACCTGCGCGACGAACAGCGTCTCGAACTTGCCATCCTTGTATTCGTTCACCACCAGCGGCACCGAAACCTGCCGCTTCTGCCCGAACGAGGTGGTGCCGACATAGGTCAGCTTGGCATCGCCCACCATGAAGGGGTTCGGCGCCTCGAAGGTGTCCATGGTCTTCTTGAACTCGTCCACGTTGTCGATCGCCGCCGGGTTCGCCTTCAGCGTCTCGACGATGTATTCCAGCGCATAGACCTTGGTGTTCGACTCGTCGTTGTATTCGCCGAACATCTTGGTGTAGCGGTCAACGAATTCCTTCATCGTGTCCGAGGCCAGTTCCGGCGTCGAGGCACCGCCGACCGAGATGAAGCCGTTCGCAAGCTCGCCCGCGCCTTCCGCCAGAACGGCGGCATCCTGCGCGGTCTCGGTCGAGATCAGGCCGGTGAAGCCCAGTTCACGCGCCGAACGGATCAGCTGCGGCGCATTTGCGGGCGAGACGCCCGACAGAACCAGCAGGTCCGGTGCAGACTGGATCACCGGCAGCAGGACGGGGGTGAAGTCGGTGGTATCCATCTGGTAGGTCACGGAGTCGGACACCACCTCAAGCCCCAGGGCCTTGGCGGCGGCGGAACCGGAATCGCGCTGGGAAAGCGGGTCGGATTCGTTGCCGGCCACAAAGGCCACCTTCTTCACGCCCTTGTTTTCCATCAGGTATTTGTAGATCGCCGGGCCCGACTGATAGTTGGCCACCATGCCGAGAATCGCGTTCGACGCGGGGGGCGTGTAGAGTTCTTTCGGGAAGGCATAGGGGAAATACATGATCCCGTTCTGCTCGGCCACCGGACGCACCGCCGCCGCGCCGTCATCGACGTTCGGGCCGACGACATAGTGGATGCTGTCCTGCGCCATCTTCTCCATGCCCGCGATCGCGCGCTTGGGGTCTTTCTGGTCGTCGAAGGGCACGATTTCCACGTCATAGGTGGTTTCGCCGATCTTGACTCCGCCCAGTTCGTTCAGCCAGGCGGCCCGCGCCTCCATCGAGCGCTGGTTCGAGATGCCCCAGGCTGCGGCCGGGCCTGACGTCACGCCGACGAAACCGATCTTGAGCTTTGCATTTTCGGCCAGGGCGGGAGAAAGGAGCGCAATGCTCGCCGCGCAGGCAAGGGCCGTGGTCTGAAGGAAAGTCCGACGCTTCATGGTTGTGATCTCCCTGTGGATCGTTTGTCGTCCCGTTTATTTTCTCGAAGAACGGCAGACTCGCCCCTTCGGTGCACTGATGGAACAAATTGTTTACAATCATGTCAACGATAATGTTATGCTGTGTGAATGATGGCGTTGCTTGTCGTCTGCGCCAGTGGCGACTATTCCTGAAATTCCACTGAACTCCCGGATCGGCATTCGAAATGAACCAGGCAGGCGCGGACTTCTCCGACAATGACGCCATCAGCGAAGAGGAAATCGTCGACCGGGTTTTCGAGGCGGTGGTGGAACAACGGCTTCCTCCGGGCACGAAACTGTCCGAAGCCGCCCTGTGCGAGGCCTTCGGCGTCGGCCGCATGCGGGTCCGGCGCAGTCTTCTGTTGCTGGCAAGCCGTGAGGTCGTGGTTTTGCAGGCAAACCGCGGGGCTTTCGTCGCGTCTCCGACCGCGGAACAGGCCCGCGAGGTATTCGAAGCGCGCCTGATGGTCGAGCCCAGCCTGGCGCGACTGGCCGCGGTGCGCGCCACCGCCGCAGACATAGACATGCTGCGCAAGCATCTTGATCTGGAAGAAGAGGCCCATGCGCGCAACCAGCGCCGCGAGGCGATCCGGCTGTCGGGCCAGTTTCACATTCTGGTGGCGCAGGTGGCCAGTAACAGCGTCGCCTTGCGGATGGTCAAGGAAATGGTGGCGCGCTCTTCGCTGATCATCGGCATCTATGGCAGCCCCGGCGCCCCGAACTGCCGCGACCAGGACCACGACGACATCCTTGCCGCAATCCATGACCGCGACTGCGAAGGCGCCGCCCGAGGCATGGAGGAACATCTGGAGCACATCCAGAGTCATCTTCGCCTGGACCACGCGAGCCAGACGGCGATCGATGTTTCCTCGATACTGGGCAAACGCTCCGCGCAGGCGCAGTGAAGCCGGCCTTGGCCCATGTGAACAGCGTCACGGGCGGTGGCGCCGGCGCAACGCGGGTTCAGTGCGGCGTAGCACCACCATGGGTCGCGGCCAGATAGCTGGCAATCTGTTGCGCGTCGGTCAGGATGTGATGACCGTTGACCAGTTTCGCATCCGATGGTGCTACGGCCCCCTTGCGCAGGACCAGCACCGGCAGGCCCTGATTGGCCTCGTCCAGAAGAGCGATGACCTCGGCGCGCGGCCGCTGGAAGCCGACGCGGCGAAGCTCGATCCTGTCTTCCCAATGCGGATTGGCCATGAGCGCGCCCTCGATCATGGCGCATTGCGGGCAGAACCACATCTTGCCCGGCCCGTCCTCGAACGGCGCCTTCAATACGATCAGCCTGTCCTTTTCCATCCTGTTCTCCCTTTTCGTGACGGTATGGATTTTCCCCGCGCGCGCCCTTACGCCGCGTGATCTGGCCTGAACCGCGCCGTGGACGGGTCGCAGGTATACTGCGCCATCAGCGACCAGGGATCACGCGCCAGCGCATCAACGGCGTTGATGATCAGATCGGCCTTGGAATCACTGGCCAGCGCGCTGAGGTTGAGGCGCGTCCAGCCCGGTTTCTCCATCTCGGCCCCCGAAAGGATCGCTGCCCGCAGCGCTGCGGACTGATCCTTGCCGATGCCAAGCAGCCGGTGGGCATAGGGGCCGGCACAGGCGCAACCGCCGCGCGCCTGCACCCCGTGGCCGTCCGACAGCATCCGGGTGAACAATTGCTGATGGATGTAGCCGCCCGCACGCATATCGCGGACACGGAAGGAAAAGATCGGCAGGCGCCGCGATGCGTCCCTGTTGCCAAGAATTTCAAGGGCGAGATTAGCCTGCCAGACAGCCAGCGCCTGCTGGCGCAGGTCTTCATGCCGCCGGTCCATGAAATCCTGCCCGATGGCCGCCTTGACCAGAAAGGCCAGCCCCGCGCGGATATCGCCCAGAACATTAGGCGTCCCGGCTTCCTCGCGCACGGCAACATCGGCGGAATAATCGTGCGCCCAGGGCGAAACAAAGCGGACGGTGCCGCCACCGGGGCATACCGGGGTGGCACGTTCCACGGCCGCGCGACGCAGGATCATCACGCCCGATGCGCCGGGCCCGCCGATGAACTTGTGCGCGGAAAGCACAACCGCGTCCTTTTCGGCATCGCTTCCTGCCCGCATGTCGATAGACAGATAGGGGCCACCGCCGGCATAATCCCAGACCGACAGCGCACCATGCGATTTCAGCAGTCGCGTCACGGGATCGGGGTCTGTGACGATGCCGGTCACATTGGACGCGACCGAAAAGGCCCCGATCTTCAGGGCCCCGGCGGGGCATTCTTCCAGCGCCCGCGCCAGTTCCGCCAGGTCTGGCCCACCGGTCCCTGCCTCGGGAATCTCGATCACCTCGGCGCCGCTTTCGCGCCAGGGCAGGATGTTGGAATGATGCTCATAGGGGCCGATGAAGACCACCGCCCTCCGGCCCCCTGCGGCCTCTGGCACACCCAGAAGCCCGACCAGCCGGTTCAGCCCCGCCGTGGCGCCCGCGCCAGTGAACACAGTGGCGAAAGCGTCGTCTTCGGCCCCGCAGGCCCGGGCGATGATGCCGCGAGCCTCGCGGCGCATCCGGGTCATGCGTTCGCCGCACCAGGATGCCTCGGTATGGCTGTTGGCGTAGAACGGCAGAACCTCGGCCATCACGAAATCCTCGACCTGCCGCAGCGCCCGCCCCGAGGCGACGTAATCGGCATAGACGATCTTCCGGGGCCCGAATGGTCCGGCAATTTCCAGACCTTCGCCGATCAGACCGCCCTGAAGCCGTGCGATCCGATCCGATCCGGAAAGGCTGGACTGGAAGCTGGTGAAGAAGCCGGTTTCAGGCAATGCGGTCACGGGTCAGCCTTGCGGTTCATGTGGGGGTGTGGATGGTAATACATTGCAACAGACGCGAAATGCTTTACCATTTTTTGCGCAAAACCATTCAATATTGGGTCATATGATCTCGAATGTCGGAAAACCTGGATCAGATTGATCGCGCCATCCTGCGGGCATTGCAGAAGGACTCGAGCCTGTCGCAACGCGATCTGGCCGAAAAGGTGGGCCTGTCGCAAAACGCCTGCTGGCGCCGGGTCAGGGCGCTGCGCGAGGCGGGGGTAATCCGGGGCGAAACGGTGCGGCTGGATCAGGGGCGGCTCGGCCTTGGCCTGACAATCTTCGTGATGATCCGCACCCGCCACCACGGCAAGGACTGGCTCGACCTGTTCCGCCGGGAAGTCGCCGCCATCAGCAATGTGATCGACTTCTTCCGCATCGCCGGGGATTACGACTACATGCTGAAGGTGGTTGCGCGCGACATGAACGATTTCGACCGCATCTATCAGCGGCTGATCGCGAAGGTGGAACTGGACACCGTGACATCCTGCATCACCATGGAAGCGATCGTGAACGGGCGCGACCTGCCGGTATGACCGCGCGCGGCCCGGCACATGTTGGGAAATTCGCTCCCCGACCCGAATGCTGCCCGGCTGTTCTTTCCATCTTTACCATGGGGCGTTAGGCTCCACTCCGTTGCAGATCGGGGTGGGAACTACCGCCAAGGATGCAGGAATGAAGGAAAGCCCATTTGATCATTCACAAGATATTGTGGCTGTTCCGCCAATATGCCCATCATCTGGCTAGCGTTCGCAAGCCGGGTTTTGCGCTTTTCGACGATCAGGGCCAGCGGATCGGCCATGTGGACGCATTGATATGGCGACAAGACCAGATCACCGTTTCGGGCTGGGTCATGGCGGATCGCGTCGTTCTGGTCAATGGAACCCGCCGGACCCCGGCACGCAGTGGAATCGAACGCAGCGATGTCGCAGCGGCGCTGCCTGACCTGACGGATGCCCGGGTGGGTTTCGAGGTTCGTGCACCGCACATTCCCGCCCCCGCCCTTCTGTGCATCGATCGGCCCGAGGGCCGGTATCTTCATCCGCTTCCTGCCATCGCCGCAGGCGAGGTCCGTCGTGCCCGGCGCGCGCAGGCTGGCCCCTTCCTTGGCCGGTTGCTCAGCCTTGTTCCCGCAGGCGTCAGGTGGAAACTCGGCGGCATCGAGACCGCGCGCGACGAGGTATTGCGGGGCCTGGGCCTGCTGGAGGACCGCGCAAGGCCTCTGGTGCTTGAAAGCCGCCTGTTCACCCCGGCCGAAACGCCCGAACCACTGCCCGAGGCCGCGGCAATCACCATCGTGATGCCGGTCTACAATGCATTCGGTGTCCTGAAAGAGGCGCTCGGGCGCGTTACCGCCCATACCGACCTGCCCTGGCACCTGATCGCGGTCGAGGATTGTTCGACCGATCCGGCGGTGCGGCCCTGGTTGCGCGACTGGGCGGCCCGGCAGAATGCGACGCGTGCCGGCTCGGTCACATTGCTGGAAAATCCGCAGAACCTGGGTTTCATCCGGTCGGTCAACCGTGCCTTCGCGCTGGCGGTCGCGCGCGGCGATCATGTCGTGCTGCTGAACTCGGACGCGCTGGTGCCGCCGGGTTGGGCAAGTCGCCTGATCGCGCCGCTTGTGGCGTTGCCCGATGTCGCCTCGGTCACGCCGATGTCGAACGATGCCGAAATCGTCAATGTGCCCGTCACCTGCCGGCCGCTTGCCCTGGCCGAGGGCGAGGCCGAGGCGATCGACGATCTGGCGCGGCAGTTCCATCCGCAGACCGCACGGGCCGAAGCGCCGACCGGCGTTGGATTCTGCATGGCCATGTCGATCGCCCACCTGAAGCGCCAGCCCGAACTCGATACCGCCTTCGGGCGCGGATATGGCGAGGAGGTGGACTGGTGCCAGCGGGCCCGCAAGACCGGGGGGTGCCACATCGCCACGGGAAACCTGTTCGTCGAACACCGGGGCGGATCATCCTTCGGCCTTGAAAAAGTGGCGCTGATCCGGGCAAACAACGCCATCGTTGCGGATCGCTATCCGGCCTATGACCGGCGGGTGCAGGATTTCATCCGCGACGATCCACTGATCACGCCGCGCCTGGCCCTTGCGCTGGCCCTGGCGGGGCGACGCGCGGGAAGCCATCCGGTGACGCTGTTTGTCGCTCACTCTCTGGGTGGCGGGGCCGAGCTTTATCTGGGTCAGCAGATCGCGGAACGGCTGATCCATGACCCGGCCGGCGCGGTCATTGTGCTGAGGGCCGGGGGTGAAAGCCGCTGGCAACTGGAACTGCGGCTGCCCCACGGAGTCACCAGCGGGGCCACCGATGAATTCGACCTGATCCTCAAGATGCTGAGACCGGTTGCGGCGCTGCGGGTGGTCTATTCCAACATCGTCGGCGACCCAGATCCCATTTCGGTGCCTGACCTGCTGCTGGCCCTGCGCCGGGGCGCCGCAGACCGGATCGAGGTGCTGTTTCACGACTATCTGCCGATCAGCCCGTCCTATACATTGCTGGATCACACAGGCCACTACCGGGGCGTTCCCGAAACCGGTGATCCCTCGCCCGCCCACCGGACCCGCCGGGCCGACGGCAGCGAGGCACGCCTTGAGGACTGGCGGGCAGCCTGGGGGCGGCTTCTTGCCGCAGCGGATCACGTTACGGTCTTTTCCGAAGACAGCGCCGGCATTGTCCGGCAGGCCTACCCCCGGATCGCGGGGCGGCTGCACGTCCGGCCCCACCGGCTGTTCACAACGCCGGGGCAGGCCCGGCTGCCGGCCCCGGACGCGAGGCCGGTGATCGGCGTGCCGGGCAATATCGGCCACCAGAAGGGCATCGAGGTTCTGTCGCGTCTGTCGCACCTGCTTGAAGATCAGGGCATCGGGATGGTCGTCATCGGCAACGTCGATCCCGCCTGGCCCCTGGCCGCGACCGCCACGGTCCACGGCAGCTATGATGCCGCCGATCTGGGCGGGCTGGCAGAACGATACGGGCTTTGCGGATGGTTCATCCCGTCGATCTGGCCCGAGACCTTTTCCTATACCACGCACGAAGCACTGGCCACGGGGCTGCCGGTCATCGCCTTCGATCTGGGCGCGCAGGCCGAGGCCATCCGCCGCGCGATTGCCTCGGGAGCGCGAGGCGGAGTGATCCCGCTTGGGTTGGCCGACAATGCACCCGGCCTTCTGGCAGCATTGCTGGAGCTGATTCGAACGCCGCCGACCGAATTGGCCAAGGATGCAGCAACAAACCAGCGGTCAGCTACCGGTTGATCCAAAACGCGGGAAAATCACGCAACAGACTAGTCTGAAAAGCCAAGTTCACGCCGAAGATGATCGGTGCAATTCTAGCGACATCAGGAACAAGAGATTCGTCCCTGTGGTGTGTGTGGTGATGGTCAAGAGTGTGGCCCGGCGGCCTGTCGAGCGGGGAGTGTGTGCCCCCATTCGACAAAAGTCCGCAAGCGGTTCGAGGTGCAACCTTCCTGCTGTGTGTGGCGGATGGTGTAACCCGGATCCGGGGCAAGACGTGTTGGTTACGGACGGCCCGGCGTTGGTGTGAGCGCCGTTTCCGTCTCCGAGTTCCCGGCGAAGGCCGGACAGGTGCCAGTGACAGGGCAGGCCCGGGAACCCCGGCCTGCCCTTTTTTCTTCGACCTGCAACGGCATGGGTGGCAAAGGCGCCGCCTTCGCGCGAGAATGCCCCATAGCCGGAGGCACGGATGACCCACGACAACACACAGGCAGGCGCCACCCCGGGCAGCATCGAGCGTCACCGCCGGACGGTGCCGCGAGCGGACGGCCCCAGACCAAACGCCACCAGACCCGATTCTGCATGTTCGCATTGCCGCGCCGCCACCCAGCCCACCGTCGACAAGACTGAAGGCAGCGTCTGGGACAACCTCGACATCCTGCTGACGACGCTGACCGTACTTGGCCTTGCGGTTGGGGCCTGGGATCACCTTGTCGCGCCCCTGCCCGGCCAGATCGGCCCCCTGGGTCTATCGCTGGCCTTCGCCGCCGGCGGCATTCCTTCGGCCATCTCGGCCCTGAAGGCCCTCTGGCAAGAGCATATCCTGGATATCGACCTGCTCATGGTGCTGGCGGCTCTGGCGGCGGCGCTTGTGGACAATGCCGTTGAAGGCGCGGTGCTGCTGGCACTCTTCAGCATTGCCGGAACGCTGGAGCACCGCGCCATGGGCAAGGCCCGCCGCGCCGTCGAGGCGCTGATGGCACTGCGACCCGACAGCGCCTTCCTGCTGACGCCCGATGGCGTGCGCGAGGTGCCGGTGGCAGGCTTGCAGCCCGGCGACCATGTCGTTCTGCGTCCCGGCGCGCGGGTGCCGGTCGACGGTCGCATCACCGATGGCGATGGCTCGCTTGACGAATCCACCATCACCGGGGAATCGATCCCGGTCCACAAGGGCCCCGGCGCACAGGTGCATGAAGCAACCGTGAACCTGAACGGCGTGCTGACGGTTCAGGTGACGCGGGCCCTGGGCGAGAGCACGGTCGCCCGGATGATCCAGCTTGTGACCGAGGCGCAGGGCATGAAGGCCCCGTCCGAGCGCTTCAGCGAATGGTTCGGCCAGCGCTACACGGTCGCAGTCCTGCTGGGCTCGATCCTTGCGTTCTTCGTATTTCGCTGGACGGGGCTTTCGAACGGCGATGCGCTTTACCGCGCGGCGACAGTGCTGGTGGCGGCGAGCCCCTGCGCGGTGGTGATTTCCGTCCCGGCGGCGATCCTGTCGGCGCTGTCGGCAGCGGCGCGGGGTGGCGTTCTGTTCAAGGGCGGCGCGGCGCTGGAAACGCTTGCCGATGTGCAGACCTTCGCCTTTGACAAGACCGGGACACTGACCACGGGCAAGGCCGAAGTGACCACCATCGTGCCGCTCGCGCTGCCCGAAGACGAGCTTCTGACACTTCTTGCCGGCATCGAATCCGACAGTGAGCACCCCATCGCCGATGCAATCCGGCGCGCGGCGGCGCTTCGGGCGCTGACTCCGGCACCGGTCTCGGCCGTGCGCGCCCACCCAAGCGAGGGCATCACCGGCGAGGATGCAACAGGCGGTATCTGGGCCGGCAACCCGCGCATGGCGCGGCGCATGGGGGCAGCGATCGACGATCCGCGGCTGGATGGTCTGGTTGCCGCGTCTGAAACCGTGGTCTACTTGGGCCGCGGGTCACGACTTCTGGGCGCGGTGGCGGTGGCGGACCGGCCACGCGAAACCTCGCGTGCCGGAATCGAGGCCCTGCGCGGCGCGGGCGTGCGGCACATCGCCATGATGACGGGCGACCGCCGGCCGGTGGCCCTGCGGATCGCCGAAAGCCTTGGTATCGGGCCGGACGAGGTTCATGCCGACCTTCTGCCCGAAGACAAGGTCAGGCTGGTGGATGAACTGGCACGGGACGGCAGGGTGGCCTTCGTGGGCGACGGGGTGAACGACGCCGCGGCGCTGGCACGGTCGGACGTGGGCATCGCCATGGGCGCCGCCGGATCCGAAGTGGCGCTTCAGGCCGCCGAAGTCGCGCTTCTGTCCGATGACATGGCGCGTCTGGCGGCGGCGCATCGGCTGGCGCGGCGGACGGCAGCGATCATCAAGCAGAACCTGGTCTTCGCGCTTGGGGCCATGGTCCTGCTGGTGATTGGCAGCCTGTTCTTCGAGTTGCCTCTGCCGCTTGCGGTGCTGGGCCATGAAGGCGGCACGCTCCTGGTGGTGCTGAACGGCCTGCGCCTGCTGGTGGATCCGATCAGCGGGGGACGCCAGCCACGCGGGGGGCGCTGAGGCAGGTCAGCGCCATTCCCATGGCGTGGCGAATTCGTTCAGCTTCGCGGCAATCGCGGCTTCGTCCACCGTTCCCGTCCGGTCCAGACGCGCGACAAGGCCGCGCTTCTTGTCCTCGGCCACTTCGGCCACGCGGGCGGCCAACCCCGATTCTGCCAGCGCCGTATCAAAGACGCGCGCGATGGCGCGGCGACGCAGGTCGGGCTTGAAGATCTTGCCCACGGCGGTCTTCGGCAGTTCGGGCAGGATCTCGATATGCTTGGGCACTGCGGCGCGTTCGGGGATGTGGTCGCGGGCATGTTTCATCAGATCCTCGACCGTGGCCGATGCACCCTTGACCAGTTCGACATAGGCAGAGGGCAGTTCCCCCGCGAAGGCATCGGGCTGGCCGATGGCGCCGACGAAGGCCACGGCGGGATGGCGGGCCAGGGCTTCCTCGATCATCGCCGGATCGATGTTGTGGCCGCCCCGGATGATCAGATCCTTGGCGCGGCCGGTGATCCACAGGTATCCGTCCGCATCCAGCCGCCCCAGATCGCCGGTGCGCAGGTAGCGGCCTTCGGCGAACAGGCCCCTGTTCTTGTCGGCCTCGGTATAGGTCGATCCTTCGAAGACGCCGGGGCTGGCCACGCAGATTTCACCGATCTCGTCGACGCCGCATTCCCGGCGCACGGTGCCGTTGCCGTCGGTATCAAGGATGCGGACATGGCTGTAGGGCAAGGGCACCCCGACCGAGCCGACCTTCTTCAGCCCGTCGACCGGGTTGCAGGACACAAGGCAGGTGGCTTCCGTCAGGCCGTAGCCTTCGGCGACCTGCACCCCTGTTACCTGTTCGAAGCGCCGGTAAAGTTCCAGCGGCAGGGGTGCCGAGCCGGAAATCGCCATTCTGAGCGATGAGATATCGGCATCGACCGGGCGCTGCATCAGGGCAGAAATGGCGGTCGGAACGGTGATCAGGAACGTGACCTTCCAGCGTTCGATCAGTTTCCAGAAATTGTCGAAGACCCCGTCGCCGCGATAGCCGGCGGGGGTGGGCAGGACCATGTGCGCCCCGCTTGCAATGCAGGACATCAGGATCGGATAGGCCGCAAAGACGTGAAACAGCGGCAAGGGGCAGATCAGCACATCGGATTCGTCAAACAAAAGCCTGCCGCCCAGCCAGCCGTTATAGATCATGCCGGAGTATTTGTGCTGAGCGACCTTGGGCATTCCGGTCGTGCCGCCGGTATGGAACAGCGCGGCGACGCGGTCGCCGGCGCTGTCGGCGAAGGACAGCCGGTCGGCGGGCATCCGGTCGGCCTCGGCGTTCAGGTTGCGGACGGCGGCCTTGTGCGAAACCGGGTTCTTCGGTCGCAGGAAGGGCACGATCAGCGATTTCGGAAAGGTCAGGTAGCGGTTCAGGTCGATTTCCAGCACTGTCCGCACATCGGGCGCCTGCACGACCGCGCGTGCGGCCTTCTGGGCCACGTCCGAATGGGGAAAGGATTTCAGCGTCACCAGAACCTTGGCGCCGCTGTCGCGCAGGATGGCGGCGACCTGATCGGGGTCGAGCAGCGGATTGATCGGGCTGACCTTTCCTGCCACCGCCCCCGCCAGCAGGACTGCGGCGGTTTCGGTGCAGTTGGGCAGCAAATAGGCCACCACGTCGGTTTCCCCGACGCCAAGCGACCGGAAAAGGTTCGCCATCTGGGTGACACGGGCATGCAGCGCGCGCCATGTCAGGGTCTCGGCCCTGTCCTTCGACCCGGACAGAAGCTGGAAGCTGATCGCGGGACGGTCGGGAAAACGGTCGCGGGTCGCGGTCAGGAACTGATGGATCGTGACCGGCAGGTTTCGCTGGGCATAGGGGCCTTCGGCCTCGACGGCATCGCGATCCGCGACGGATGTGAAACGTCCCATGTGACCCCTCCCCTGGCGGCAGGCCCTGCGCCCGGGCCTTTCCTTTCCCTTGCGCTGACGATGCGTCCTTGTCGTGGCCGGGGCAAGCCTTACACCATGCCACATGGGCAAAAAGGGACGCGCCGGCAGACGCGACGCGCGTCGTGCATGTGCCGTCCGGTTGTGTCAGGCCTGGTCTGCTTCAGTCCGTCGCTTCTGCAATGGACAGGGCGCCATCGGTGAACTGCAACCGCGCCAGCCGCGCATAAAGCCCGCCTTCCGCCACCAGCGCCTCATGCGTGCCCTCAGCCACGATTCGGCCCGCTTCGAAGACCACGATCCGGTCGGCCTTCTTCACGGTGGCAAGCCGGTGCGCCACGATGATGACAGTCCGGCTGTGCGACAGCCGTTCGACCGCCTGCTGCACCGCGCCTTCGCTTTCGGCGTCAAGGGCGCTGGTGGCTTCGTCCAGAAGCAGGATCGGCGCGTCGCGCAGGATCGCGCGGGCCAGCGCGATCCGCTGCTTCTGCCCGCCTGAGAGCATGACGCCCCTTTCGCCCACCCAGGTGTCGTAGCCCTGCGGCAGCGCGGTCAGGAAATCATGGGCGGCAGCGGCTTTGGCGGCGGCCTGCACTTCGGCGTCCGAGGCCTCGGGGCGACCGAAGCGGATGTTGTCGCGGGCGGTGGCGGCAAAGATCACCGGATCCTGCGGCACCAGCGCGATGGCGCGACGGAAATCGGCGCGGGTCATGTCGCGCAGGTCGATCCCGTCGATGCTGACCTGGCCACGGTCGGGGTCGTAGAAGCGTTGCAGAAGCTGGATCACCGTCGTCTTGCCGGCGCCCGAAGGCCCGACCAGCGCCACGGTTTCGCCCGGGCGCACCCGCAGCGTCACCTCTTCAAGAGCCGACTGGGTGGGGCGCGAGGGATAGTGGAAAGTCACATCCTGCAAGGCGATCTCGCCCCGGACCGGACGCGGCAACGCCACGGGCCGCGCCGGATCCTGCACATGGTCGGTGACGGCCAGCAGTTCACCCAGCCGCTCTGTCGCGCCGGCCGCGCGCTGCAGTTCGCCCCAGATTTCCGACAACGCGCCGACGGCTCCCGCCGCCATCACGGCGTAGATCACGAACTGCACCAGATCGCCGGTGCTCATCGCGCCACCACGCACGTCGCGCGCCCCTATCCAGAGGATGCCCACCACGCCCGAGAAGATCAGGAAGATCACCAGAACCGTCATCACCGCCCGCGCCCGGATCCGCGTCAGCGCCGTGGTGAAGGATTTTTCGGTGATCAGGCCAAAGGCCGCGCGGTTTTCGTCCTCGTGGGTGAAGGCTTGCACCGTCTGGACCGAGCTCAGCGCCTCGGAGGCATTGCCCGAGGATTGCGCGATCCAGTCCTGATTTTCGCGCGACAGCACCCGCAGGCGGCGGCCCAGCACCACGATCGGCCCCACGACCAGCGGCACCAGCAACAGCGCAAGGCCGGTGAGCTTGGGCGATGTCCAGAGCATCAGGCCAAAGCCGCCAATGAAGATCAGGAAGTTCCTCAGCGCGACCGACACCGACGAGCCGATCACCGACAGGACCAGCGTCGTGTCGGTGGTGATCCGCGACAGCACCTCGCCGGTCATCACCTGTTCGAAAAACCGGGGCGACATGCCGATCACCCGGTCGAAGACCGCCTTGCGGATGTCGGCCACCACCCGTTCACCCAGGCGCGTGACAAGATAGTAGCGCGCGCCCGTGCCCAGCGCCAGAAGCGCGGCGATGATCAGGGCCGCAAGGAAATACTGGTCCAGAAGCCCGAAGCCCTGATTGAACCCGTCAATGATGCGCCGCACCGCCAAGGGCAGGGTCAGGCTGATCGCCGCCGTCGCCATGAGCGCAAGCCCCGCCAGCAGAGCCAATCCGCGATAGGGCCGGATGAACGGCCAGAGCGAGCGGAGTGATCCGATCTTCTTCGATGTCGCGCGGTCCTCGACCGCAGCTTCGGGCCTGCGCGCCATGATGCCTCCGGTTCCTTGTCGTTACGCGGTTTAGGCCGCGGCATCGCGGGGGGCAAGGCTGATGGCAGAAGGGTGATCGCCCTTTGGGTTGCTGCGTTATCAGGAAGGGAGTGGAGCGGGCGGCGGGAATCGAACCCGCGTCTCTTGCTTGGAAGGCAAGGGTCTTACCATTACACAACGCCCGCGCAGGCCTGTTCTATATCTGTCTGCGGTCGGTCTACGCAAGACCCCGAACGCAACAATCGCAAGGCGCGGAACAAGGCGCGGGGCAAGGCTCCTGCCCCGCGCCTGACTTCTTGCCAAAGCCCGTCACTTGCCAAGAATCGTGATGCGGCCCTCGACCTTGGCCGTCACCTTGCCGGTCCTCTGGATGTAGTCGATCACATCATTGGCCATCAGGTTGCCATTGCCCTTGTCGATCAGCACCTCGCCGCCACCCAGTGCCGCGTAGCCGTCGCCGCCGTCCAGCGCGTAATCGTTGGTCGCCAGCTTGTAGAGGGTGTCGGGCTCCAGCGGTTTGCCGTCGACCTTCACCTCGGACACCCGCGATCCCGCCGGGGCCGATGGATCAAAGGCGAAGGTCATGCCGGAAACCTGCGGGAAGCGGCCCGCGCCCTTTTCCACCTGGCTCACGCCGTTTTCCAGCGCCGCCAGAACCTGACTGCCGGGGATCACGGTCAGGACGGTTTTGTTGCCGAAGGGCAGTTCGGTCATGATGTCGCGGCGGGTCAGCTTCCGGCCCGCGTCATAGGTGGTGTCGCCGCGGATGCCGCCGCCGTTGGCGATGGCGATATCGGCGCCGGTGGCCGCGCGCTGCGCATCGGCGATCAGGTTGCCCATCGCGGATTCCTGCGTGCGGATCACGTTTCGCCGCGAATCGAGCGCGTTTTCCGTCACGCCGATTTCCACGTTCATGCTTTCATCCAGCGACCTGGTGAATTCGTCGACCTTCGCCTGCGTCTCGGGGTCGGGCTGCATCTCGGCCGTGTCGATGAAGCGGAAATGCGGCACCCAGGACACCTCGCGCTTGCCGTCCTTTTCCTCGACCGAAACCAGAAGGTCGACCGGCGACAGGAACTGCCCGTCGATCGAGGTTTCGACATAGGCCGTCACGCCGTCATAGGCCGTGGCATAGGAATGATCGTCCCCCGACAGGATCAGGTCGAAGGCGTGGCTGGCGATCAGCTTGCGGTCATTGGTCATGTCGGTCTGGACCACACCCACAACCAGATCCGCGCCGTCCTTGCGGGCCTTTCCGGCAGCGTCGATCGCGGTCTCGACCGTGGGCAGGAAGGTCAGATCGCCGGTTGATGACACCTGCGGCGAGGTATCCTGCGCGACCGGGATCAGCGCGATCTTCAGTCCCGCCATTTCTTTGACCATGACGCCGCCCAGACCCTCGACGGCCGTCCCGTCGGCGTAGAGGATGTTGATCGCGGCCCAGGGGTATTTCGAAGCTTTCATCTTCTCGAAGAAGTTTTCCGGCCCGAAGTCGAATTCATGGTTGCCCGGCACCGCCAGGTCGAAGGGCACGATGTTGGTCAGGTCGATGGTGTTCTGGCCCTTGTCGAACCCCGACAGGAGCGAGGGCGAAAGCATGTCGCCGTCGAACAGGTAAAGCGTGTTCGGATTTGCCTTGCGTTCCGCCCGCGCCACGGCGTTCAGCCGCGCGAAACCGCCGCGTCCGTCTTCCTCGGCAAAGTTGTAGGTATCGCCCACGCCCAGGAAGGTGATCTTGACCGGCTCGGCCAGCGTGGGAAAGGCGGCGGTCAGGAAAAGTGCCGCACCCGCAAGGCGGGCGGACAGGCGGCCAGGGAACGATCCGGGCATGAGAACCTCCGAAAGCATATGATGATGACATACCCTGCGCCGAAGGCGGACCCTCGGTCAAACCAGGAAACCATGACAGGATGCCCCGGCCATTGACCCGATCCGGCTTTGGGGGCATCACGCTTGCCATGATGATCTACAAGATCCTGCGCCGCCCCGAATGGGACGCCTTCCGCGCCGCCGGTCAGACCGCAGGCGCGCCCGTTGATCTGGCCGATGGCTTCATCCATTTCTCGACCTCGGCGCAGGTGGTGGAAACCGCCGCCCGGCATTTCGCCACCGAGACCAACCTGGTGCTCGTTGCTGTCGATCCACGCCACCTGGGTGCCGCGCTGAAATGGGAGCCGTCGCGTGGCGGGCAGCTTTTCCCGCATCTTTACCGCGCGCTTCGCCTGGCAGAGGTGGTCTGGGACAAGTCCCTGCCGCTCGGCGCCACCGGCCACATCTTCCCCGAGGGCGTGATATGACCCTGACCGAACGCGCCGCGATTGCCGTCCTGCACAGGATGGACCCGGAACGCGCGCATGGCCTGTCGATCCGCGCCCTGGCGCTGGGTCTTGCCCCGGCCCCCGGCCCCGTGACCAGCCCGCGCCTGCGGACCGAGTTGGCGGGGCTGGTCCTGCCCAATCCGGTGGGGCTTGCCGCCGGATACGACAAGAACGCCGAGGCCGTGACGGCGCTCAGCCGTTCGGGTTTCGGCTTCATAGAGGTGGGCGCCGCCACGCCACGCCCGCAGCCCGGCAACCCGCGCCCACGCCTGTTCCGTCTGCCCGAGGATCGCGGCGTCATCAACCGCTTCGGCTTCAACAACGAAGGTGCCGAAGTGATCGCGGCGCGGTTGGCCAGGGCTGAACGCGCGGTGCCGGTGGGTCTGAATCTGGGCGCCAACAAGGACAGCGCCGACCGTGCAGCCGATTTCGCCACCGTCCTTGGCATCGCCGGCCCGCACGTCGATTTCGTCACCGTGAACGTCAGTTCCCCCAACACCGAGAAACTGCGAGATCTGCAAGGCAAGGCGGCGTTGTCGGAACTGCTGGCGGGGGTGCTTGCGGCCCGGGGGCGTGCGCATCTGCGGATACCGGTCTTTCTCAAGATTGCACCAGACCTGACCGATGCGGAGCTATCGGACGTGGCCGAAGTGGCGCTGGAACGGCGGATCGACGGGATCATCGCCACCAACACCACGCTGTCGCGCGACATGCTGCGCAGTCCGCTTGCCCGCGAAACCGGCGGGCTTTCGGGGGCGCCGCTTTTTACCCGTTCGACCAAGGTTCTGGCGCGGCTTTCGGCCCTGACCGCAGGCCGGCTGCCCCTGATCGGCGTCGGCGGCATTTCCAGCGCCGACCATGCCTATGCCAAGATCCGCGCCGGGGCTTCGGCCGTGCAGCTGTATTCGGCGCTGGTCTGGGGCGGCCTCAGCCTTGCGGCCGACATCGCGCGGGGGCTTGACGCGTTGCTCATGCGGGACGGCTTTGCCAATGTTGCGGACGCCGTCGGAACCGCGCGGGAGGAATGGCTGTGACGGAAGTGGTGATCTGGCACAATCCGCACTGCTCGACCTCGCGCAAGACGCTGGAATTGCTGAGGGACCGTGGCATCGCGCCCATCGTCCGGCTTTACCTTGAAGACGCCCCCGATGCCGAGGCGATCGCCGCCGTTCTGCGGGCGATGGATCGGCCGGCGGGGGCGATCCTGCGCTGGAAGGAGCCGCTGGCCGCGGAACTGGGCCTGCAACCCGATCTGCCGGAACAGGCGCTGATTGCCGCCATGGCCACCCATCCGCGCCTGATCGAGCGGCCGGTGGTGATCCGGGGCGAGCGTGCGGCCCTTGGCCGCCCGCCCGAGGCCGTTCTGGCGCTGTTCTGATCAGACGGCGGCGGGGGCGCGCGCAGCCGCCTCGGCGCGGGGATAAAGCCGCGCCATCGTCAACCCGCGCGTGGCGTTCAGCACCATGAGCGATGCCCAAAGCCCGTGGTTGCCGAACGCTCCGACAAGCAGCATCAGCGCCGCTGCATAGATCAGGACCGAAGCCAGCATGGCGTTGCGCATCTCTCGCGTCAGGGTCGCGCCGATGAAGATGCCGTCGAACATCCAGCTTGCGATGCCGATCAACGGCGCCAGCGCCACCCAGGGCAGGAAGGCCCGCGCCGTCTCGCGCACTTCGGGGGCCTTGGCCATGACGTCGATGATCGCAGGGCCGGCAAGCCAGAACCCCAGCCCCAGCGCCACCGCGCCACCCACGCCCCATTGCGACGTGACCAGCGACGAACGCCGCACATCTGCCACCGCCCGCGCCCCCACCGCCTGCCCCACCAGCGTTTCAGCGGCAAAGGCAAAGCCATCCAGCGCATAGGCGGTGATTTCCAGAAACTGCATCAGCACCTGATTGGCCGCCAGAGTCACATCACCAAATCGCGCACCCATGAAGACGAAGGTGGCAAAGCTGCCCTGCAGCGCGACCGAACGCACCATGATGTCGGTATTGACCCGCGCCATGCGCGAGAGGCGTGCACGGTCAAAGATCCGAGTGGCGTCCTTCCAGAGACTGCCGGCAAAAGCCGAACGGCACAGCCAGAGGCCAAGGACAAGCCCGCTCCATTCGGCGATCAGCGTGGCACTGGCGACACCACCAACGCCCCAGCCAAGGCCCAGCACGAACCACAGGTCCAGCCCGATGTTCAGCCCGTTCATCCACAGTTGCAGCGCCAGCACGCCACGCGTGCGCTCGACCGCGATCAGCCATCCGGTCACGGCATAAAGCGCAATGGTGGCCGGTGCACCCCAGATGCGGATGGCAAGGTAGTGCCGCGCCAGATCCTCGACTTCCGCAGTGGCGGGGGCGATGGCGAAGGCCGCGCGAAACAGCAGCGCCTGCCCCAGCACAAAGGCAAGCCCGGCGGCAAGGGCGACGATCAGGCCGCGCAGGAGAACCGCGCTTTCCTCGATCCGGTCACCCGCACCCCTCGCCTGGGCGACCAGGCCCGATGTTCCCATCCTGAGGAAACCGAAAACCCAGTAGAGCGATGCAAGGATCACCGCGCCCAGGCCTACCGCCCCGATCGGCGCGGCATCCCCCAACTGTCCGATCACCCCGGTGTCGACCGCGCCCAGAAGCGGGACGGTAGCATTGGACAGAACGATCGGCACGGCAATCCGCAGGACACGGCGATGGCCGATGGCAGAGGGCGGCGATGTCATTGCGGCCCCCTGTGGCCTTCGGTCGGCATGGTGAAATGCCCGGTCGCCTGCGCGAAGGGCCGTGCGCGATTGTCCTGCCAGCACTCGACGAAGACGCTCGCATAGCGCCGGCCCGAGCGGATCACCCGCGCCCGAGCATAGGCATCGCGGGGCAGGCCCGGGCGCAGGTAATCCACGGAAAGGTCGATGGTCCTGGGCAGGCGCGGCATGTGCTGCAGGCTCAGCGAAGACGGATCCAGCCGCTTCGCCTCAAGATCCTCCCAGATCATCGTCCAGCCCAGTTCGATGATCGCCGTCACCTCAAGAAAGGCTGCCGTAACCCCGCCATGCAGGGCCGGAAGCCGCGGATCGCCGATAAGGTGGTCGGCGTAGCGCAAAAGTGCCGTCAGTTCGTCGCCCCGGCGCTCGACCTCCATCCCCAGGAAGCGGATATAGGGAATGCCATCGACAAGGGCCCGAAGCGCGCCGTCGCGGCGCTGCTTGACGACCTGGACGGGTTCGGGCGGCTTGCGGGTCATGTGGCCACCCGGGGGCCTGCCTCGAAAGTGAAGGTTCCGACCGCCTCGGCCACCGGAAGGCTTGTGTCGTCGTCATGGGCCGTCGCCCGGATGAAGGCGAAGGACCGCGTGACGTGATAGCATTCGGCTCTTGCCGTGATCGCCTGCCCGGGGTCCGCCGGCCGGATGTAGTTGATGCGCAGGTCGATGGTCGCCGTCGGCCCGGCGGCCTGCGGATGGCAGGCGACGGCGGCGCCCGAACAGGTGTCGAGCAGGGTCGAGACCGCGCCCCCATGGATCACGCCCGTCACCGGATCACCCACCAGCCGCGCGTCATAGGGCATGGTCATCCGTGCCTTGCCCGGGGCCATCTCGTCAATCACGATGCCAAGGGCTGCCACCTGCGGGATCGCCGCGAACATCCTGCGCGCGGCCGCGATCTGTGGTTCCGTCTCTGCCATCTGCCCCCCTGCCCGCCCAAGGCTGACGGGACTGGTGGCACCCTGCCCTGTCGCCGCGCGGCGTGCAACCCCGCGCACCGACCCGAGGCATGCGCACCGGCGGACCCCACAGAACCCTCTCCGCCACCCCATATCACACCCGAAGTGGAAGCACCCGGCCTTGCCGCCCGCCGCATGTTGTGCCCGATGGGAAGCGCGGCTAGGCTTTGCCAGGTAACGACCCACAGGAGAAGACAGGCCGATGCCGGAGAGCAGCCGCATCACGTTCAAGGAGATGTGCGAACGCTTCGATGTCACGCCGAGGACGTTGCGATATTATGAATATATCGAGCTTCTGAGCCCCGACAGGCAAGGTCGCGCCCGTTTCTACGGTCCACGGGAAATTGCGCGGATGAAGCTGATCCTGCGCGGCCGCCGTTTCGGCTTCAGCCTCGAGGAAGTGCGCCAGTGGCTCGATATCTACGAGCGCGAGGGCAGCGAAAGCCAGTATCGCATCTGGATCGAATACGCCGACAGGCAGCTCGATCTCTTGCGCGCTCAGCACCTGGAGCTCGAGGAAACGATCCGCGACCTGAAGGCGCTGCGGGACGAAACCGAAGCATCCCTTCGCAGCTGAGCCCAGCGTTTGAGCGGCCATGACGCCGCGCCCCGGCCGCAACTCGGCATCCGCCTCCCCGGGGGCGCAGTGGTCGGGGGCCGGGCCACCGTTTCCGTAACGCAACGTCACGGGTGACGCATGCCGAAGCCATGCTTGTAAGCTGGCGCGTGAATCCCGATCTCGCGGCGGTCGACATTCATTCACATTGCATTCAGGCTTCAAGGTTATGACCGACAAGATCATGTCCATCCGCGAGATGTGCGAGAGTTTCAACGTCACCCCGCGCACCCTGCGCTTTTACGAATCGCGGGGGCTGATAGGCCCGATGCGTGCAGGCCAGAAACGGCTGTTTTCCCGCCGTGACCGGGCGCGGCTGGCGCTGATCCTGCGCGGCAAGCGCTTCGGTTTCAGCCTGGACGACATCGGCGACTTCCTCTCCATGCATGGCATGGAAGACGAGGGTGCCGCGCAACTCGACCACATCCTGAACCTTGCACGCGCGCGGCTTCGCGTGATGGAGGCACAGCACGCCGAACTTGGCGAAGCGATCACGGAACTGCGCCTTCAGATCGCCCGGGGCGAGGCGCGACGCGAACGCCATCGACGCGATGCCGCATCCTGACCTTCGACCCGACCCACCAGCCGAGGAAATCCAAGATGCCCAGCTACAAAGCACCCACCGCCGATCTACTCTATGTGCTTCACGATGTTCTCAGGATTTCGGAAACGGGTGTTCCGGGGCATGACGACCTGGACAGGGAAACAGCCGCTGCAATCCTGGACGAGGCGGGACGTCTGGCCGAGAAGGTTCTCGCACCGCTGAACCCGGTTGGCGACAGCGAGGGCTGCCGGCTGGAAAACGGCGTCGTCCACACGCCGGCCGGCTTTACCGACGCCTTTGCAGCGATGAAGGACGGCGGCTGGAACGGGCTTGACCTGCCCGAAGCCTATGGCGGGCAGAACATGCCCTATGTGCTGGCCACCGCCGTGGGCGAGATGTTCGTATCGGCCAACATGGCCTTCAACATGTATCAGGGCCTGACACATGGCGCGATTTCCGCGATCCTGGCCCATGGCTCGGACGCGCAGAAGGCGACCTACCTGCCGAAGATGGTCAGCCTTGACTGGACCGGCACCATGAACCTGACCGAACCGCATTGCGGCACCGACCTGGGGCTTCTGCGCACCAGGGCCGAACCGCAATCCGATGGCAGTTACCGCATCACCGGGCAGAAGATCTTCATTTCCGCCGGTGAACATGACCTGGCGGAGAACATCATCCATCTGGTGCTGGCCAAGGCGCCGGGCGGGGGGGAAGGCACGAAGGGCATCAGTCTTTTCATCGTGCCGAAGCTTCTGGTGAAGCCCGACGGCGCGCTTGGGGACCGCAATGCCGTTTCGGTCGGAAAGGTCGAGAGGAAGATGGGCATCCACGGCAACGCGACCTGCGTGATGAACTATGATGGCGCGACCGGCTGGCTTCTGGGCGATCTGCACAAAGGCATGCGCAACATGTTCACCATGATGAACGAGGCGCGGCTTGGCGTCGGGCTGCAAGGCTATTCCGTCGCCGTTCCTGCCTATCAGAACGCCGCCGCCTATGCCCGCGACCGACTTCAGGGCCGCGCGGCGACCGGGCCGGCCAACCTCTCCGGTCCCGCAGATCCGCTGATCGTCCATCCCGACATCCGCCGCAGCCTGATGGACCAGCGCGCCTTCATCGAAGGCGCCCGTGCCCTGACGCTCTGGGGCGCCTCGCTGATCGACGCCAGCCACCGCGCCGGCGATCCGGCGGCCGAGGCGATGATTTCGCTGCTGACCCCGGTCATCAAGGGCTTCCAGACCGACAAGGGCTTCGAGATGGCGGTGCAGGCCCAGCAGGTCTGGGGCGGGCATGGCTATATCGAGGAACAGGGCATGTCGCAATTCGTCCGCGATGCCCGGATCGCGATGATCTACGAAGGCGCAAACGGCGTGCAGGCGCTTGATCTGGTGGCGCGGAAGCTCGCTGCGGACAACGGCAAGGCGATGCTGGCCTTCTTCGACATGGTGAAGGCCTTCATCAACGAAAACGACGGCAACCCGGCGCTGGCGACCGATTTCCTTCTTCCCCTGAAGGCCGCGTCGAAGGACCTGCAGGCCGCGATCCTGTTCTTCATGCAGATCGGGATGAAGTCGCCCGACGACGCGCTGGCGGGATCCTACGACTTCATGCATCTTTTCGGCCACGTCTGCCTTGGCCTGATGTGGAGCCGCATGGCCAAGGCCTCTCTCGCGGCGCTGGAGTCGGGGGCGGCGGACCGGGCCTTCCACGATGCCAAGATCGCCACCGGTCGCTATTACATGGCCCGTCACCTGCCGGCGACGGCGCTGCATCTGGCCCGTATCACTTCGGGCGCGGCAGTGGTGATGGCCCTGCCCGCCGAAGCGTTCTAGACTTGGTCGCAGCCAACCGGAAAGAGACCCGATGCCCAAACGCCTGCGCCTCACCCGTCGTTTCCCCGTCGCGCTGACCAACGACGCCCACCGCAAGCTTGGCCAGTTCGCAATGGAAGCCGGCATCACCCAGGACGAGGCGCTGACATTCCTGTTCGAACATTTCAATTCGGTGATCGACCAGACGAACCTCGTGCACCGACTGCGGCTGTTCAAGGCCGAGCTGGAGGCGCGCAAGGCCTGATCGATCGCGGGGAAAGGGGGCGTTCTTGAGTATTTTTGCAAAGAAGAAACCTGAAGGTTGCGCCCCGGTGGCCCGCGCCTTTGCGCGACCGGTCGTTCCACCGACCACCGGGGCGGCTTCTCCTTTGGCGGTCATCGGCTCTCCAGCCTGTACCGCAGGGGCAGGATTGCGCGGCATGGTTAAGAAAGCGTTTCGCACCTTCTTCTTTGCACAAATACTCATGATCCCACGCGCGAAACCGGTGCAGGATCGGACAGGAAGCCCCATGGTGTGACGCCCGGAACCAATCCAACCGGGCCTGAGGAGGAACGATGACCGAAGCCTTCATCTTTGATGCGGCCCGCACTCCACGCGGCAAAGGACGCGCGGACGGTGCGCTCAACGAAGTGACCTCGGTCGCGCTGTCGGCGCGGCTTCTGGATGCCGTCGCGGCGCGGAACGGGCTGCGGGGTCACGCGGTCGAGGATGTCATCTGGGGCAATGTCACGCAGGTGGGCGAACAGGGCGGCTGCCTTGCACGCTCGGCCGTGCTGCTGTCGGACCTTGACCAGTCGATCCCCGGTCTTTCGATCAACCGCTTCTGCGCCAGCGGGATGGAGGCGGTGAACCTTGCCGCCAACCAGATCAGGGGCGGTGCGGGCCCGGCCTATATCGCCGGCGGGGTCGAGATGATGAGCCGCGTTCCCATGGGCAGCGACGGAGCGGCGATCGCCGTGGACCCGAACCTGGCGATGAAGGCATATTTCGTGCCGCAGGGCATTTCCGCCGACCTGATCGCGACCGAATTCGGCTTCACGCGGGAAGAGGCCGATGCGCTGGCCGTGGAATCCCAGCGCCGGGCGGCGGCCGCCTGGGCCGAGGGGCGATTTGCGAAATCCATCGTGCCGGTAATCGACCAGAGCGGCCTGACGATCCTGGATCGCGATGAATACCCGCGACCGGATACCACGGCGGAAACCCTTGCCGCCCTGAAGCCCGCCTTCAAGGACATGGGCGAGGCGATGCCCGGCTTCGACAAGATCGCGTTGATGAAATATCCGCATCTGGAACGCATCAACCACATCCATCATGCGGGCAATTCCAGCGGCATCGTCGATGGCGCGGCGGCGGTACTGGTGGGCAGCGCCGAATTCGGGCGCGCCCACGGATTGAAGCCCCGCGCCCGCATCCGCGCCACGGCGAAGATCGGCACCGATCCGACGATCATGCTGACCGGCCCGGTTCCGGTCACCGAAAAGATCCTGCGCGAGAGCGGCATGGCGATTTCCGACATCGACCTTTTCGAGGTGAACGAGGCCTTCGCCGCCGTCGTTCTGCGCTTTCAGCAGGCCTTCGGCGTCGATCCGGCCCGCGTCAATGTCAACGGCGGCGCTATCGCCATGGGCCATCCCCTGGGCGCGACCGGCGCGATCCTGATCGGCACGCTTCTGGATGAGCTGGAGCGGAGCGACAAGGCCGTGGGGCTTGCCACGCTGTGCATCGCCAGCGGCATGGGCGCCGCGACCATCATCGAAAGGGTCTAGGCGATGCCGAAGCTCGATCTGGAAAAGGCGCCGCGGAAAACCGGCTCGATCTATCCCGAACCTTACGGCGCGATGATGAAGGGGCGGTCGTCGCTGCGACTGGGGGCCCTGGGTGGTCTGACGCAGTTCGGCGCGAATCTGGTGACCCTGGAACCCGGCGCGTTGTCGTCGCTGCGCCACTGGCACCGGGCCGAGGACGAATTCGTGATGGTGACGCAAGGCGAATGCGTTCTGGTTGAGGACGCGGGCGAAACCCTGATGCGGGCAGGCGATTGCGCCGCCTTCCCGGCCGGACGCGCAGATGGCCACCATTTCATCAACCGCAGCACGGCCGAGGCGCGCTTTCTGGTCGTAGGCAGCAAGGCCGCGTCCGAGACCGCAACCTATTCCGATGTCGACCTTGTTCTTCATGTCGATCACGGCACGGCGCGCTACACCTACAAGGATGGCAGCGACTGGACCGGCCCCCGCACCGCAAAAGGAGAAGACGCATGACCGATTTCACCTATGCGCTGGATGCCGATGGCGTGGCCGTCATCACCTGGGACGTGCCGGGCAAGTCGATGAACGTCATGTCGATGGAAGGCTTTGCCGAGCTGGACGGTCATGTCGACCGCGCGCTTGCCGATCCGGCGGTGAAGGGGGTCGTCCTCACCTCGGGGAAGGCGGATTTCGCGGGCGGGATGGACCTGAACGTGATCGCCGCGATGCGCGACCGGGGCGGCGCCCAGGGGATCTTCGACGGCGTCATGCGGATGCACGGCGTCTTGCGCAAGATCGAACGCGCGGGGATGGACCCGAAGACGCTGAAAGGTGGCAAGCCCATCGCCGCCGCCCTGCCCGGCACCGCGTTGGGCATCGGGCTCGAACTGCCGCTGGCCTGTCACCGGATCTTTGCCGCCGACAACCCGAAGGCCAAGATCGGCCTGCCGGAAATCCTTGTGGGGATCTTCCCCGGCGGCGGCGGCACCACGCGGCTGGTGCGCAAGCTTGGGCCGATGGTCGCGGCACCCTTCCTGCTGGAGGGCAAGCTGTCAGACCCGAAAGCCGCGAAGGCCGCTGGCCTGATCGACGAGGTGGCCGGCGATCCGCTGGCCGCAGCCAAGGCCTGGGTGCTGGCGGCAACGGATGCCGATCTGGTCAAGCCCTGGGACCGGAAGGACTACAAGATGCCGGGCGGCGCGCCCTACCATCCGGCGGGGTTCATGACGTTTGTCGGCGCAAGCGCGATGGTCAACGGCAAGACCCAAGGCGTCTATCCGGCGGTCAGGGCGCTGTTGTCCGCCGTTTACGAAGGCGCACTGGTGCCCTTCGACACGGCGCTGCGGATCGAGGCGCGGTGGTTCACCAATGTCCTGATGAACCCGTCTTCGGGGGCGATGATCCGGTCCCTGTTCATCAACAAGGAAGCCCTTGAGAAAGGTGCGAACCGCCCGAAGGTGCTTGACCAGACGGTGCGGAAACTCGGGGTGCTGGGCGCCGGCATGATGGGCGCGGGCATCGCCCATGTCGCCGCCATGGCCGGGATCGAGGTGGTGCTGATCGACGCCACCCAAGCGGCCGCCGACAAGGGCAAGGCCCATTCGGCGGCGCTGCTGGAGAAGGCCATCAGCCGCCGCAAATCCACGCCCGAAAAGAAGGCCGAAGTGTTGGACCGCATCCTTGCCACCACCGATTACGCGGCACTGTCCGGCGTGGATCTGGTGATCGAAGCGGTGTTCGAGGATATGGCCGTCAAGGCCGAGGTCACGAAGCGGGCCGAGGCGGTTCTTCCCTCGGACGCGATCTTCGCCACCAATACCTCGACCCTGCCGATTTCCGATCTTGCACGGGCCAGTGCGCGTCCGGCGCAGTTCATCGGCATCCATTTCTTCAGCCCGGTCGAAAAGATGCTGCTGGTCGAGATCATCCGCGGCCATGATACCGGCGATCTGGCGGTGGCCAAGGCGCTGGATTTCGTGCGCCAGATCCGCAAGACACCGATCGTCGTCAATGACGCGCGGTTCTTCTACGCCAACCGCTGCATCATTCCCTATATCAACGAAGGCATCCGCATGGTGGCCGAAGGCGTGGCGCCGGCGCTGGTGGAAAACGCGGCGCGTCTGGTGGGGATGCCGCTGGGGCCGCTGCAACTGGTCGATGAAACTTCGCTCGATCTGGGGGTGAAGATCGCGCGTGCCACCCGCGTGGCGATGGGGGCGGCCTATCCCGACAGCGCGGTGGATGACGCCCTGTTCTGGATGGTCGATCAGGGTCGCGCGGGCAAGAAGGCCAATGCGGGCTTTTACGCCTATGACGCCGCGGGGAAGCGTGAAGGGCTTTGGCCGGGGCTTGGCGCGCAGTATCCGCAGGCCACCACACAGCCCGTTGTGACCGAGGTGCAGCGGCGGCTTTTGATGGCGCAGGTGCTGGAGGCCGTCCGCGCCCTTGAGGATGGCGTCCTGACCGACATCCGCGAAGGCGATGTGGGCGCGGTGCTGGGCTGGGGCTTTGCGCCCTGGTCTGGCGGGCCTTTCGGTTGGCTCGATATCCTTGGCGCGGCGCGGGCGGTCGCGATCTGCGACGATCTGACGGTCCGGTTCGGCCCACGGTTCGAAGCCCCCGCCCTTTTGCGCGACATCGCCGCAGCGGGCGACAGCTTCTATGGCCGCTTCGGCGGCGGGGCGCGGCAGGCGGCCTGACGCCCTTGGAAAACCTTCGGTCCGGCGAACCGTGGCGCCGGGCCGATCCATGCCTTGGCCGCAAGTGCTTGACGGCGGCGGCCCCCTTGTCCATCACCTTGGGGCAAAGAAGGAGCCACCATGCGCAAGATCACCCTTCCCGAACGCCCCGGCTGGCGCGAACGCGCCACCACGCTGGGCTTCACCTTCGCGGAAATGCATGGCGAACCCTATTGGGATGAAACCAGCGCCTATGAATTTTCGCTGCGCGAGGTCGAGACCTGCCTTGAAGACCCCTCGACCGCGCTTCACGCGCTCTGCCGCGAGGCGGTGACGGTGGCGCTTTCGTCCGAGGAATGGCTGACCCGGCTTTCGATCCCGCCGGAACATTGGGATCTTCTGCGCAACAGCTGGCGCCAGGGCGACCCGGAGCTTTATGGCCGGTTCGACCTTTCCTACGATGGGACCGGGCCGGCCAAGCTTCTGGAATATAACGCCGATACGCCGACCTCGCTTTACGAATCGGCCTCGTTCCAGTGGCTCTGGTTCGAGGAACAGCAGGCGGCTGGGGTGCTGTCGCCGCTGGATGACCAGTTCAACGGCATCCATGAGGCGCTGGTCGAACGGTTCGCCGAAATCGCCATCCGCGGCACCGACATCCATTTCGCCGCCGACCGCGACAACCCGGAGGATTACGCCACGGTCGAGGCGCTGGCCTGGGCGGCGCGGGAAGCCAAGCTTGGCGCGCATTTCGTCGACCTTTCCGACATCGGCCTGACCGAGGAAGGCCAGTTCGCCGATGGCGAAAGCCGGGTGATCGGCACGCTGTTCAAGCTTTACCCCTGGGAAGACATGCTGCGCGATGATTTCGCCGCGCATCTTGGCACTTCGGGCGCGCGGTTCATCGAGCCGCCCTGGAAGGCGATCCTGTCGAACAAGGGCCTTCTGCCGCTTCTGTGGGAACTGGAGCCGGGCCACCCGAACCTGCTGCCCGCCTTCTTCGCCGCCGAGCTGAACGAGCCCACGCCCGAGGTCGCCCGCGCGCTTGAGATGGCCGAGGCCGACCTTGCCCGCGGCCATGTGCTGAAGCCGCTTTTTTCGCGCGAAGGTGCGGGGATTTCGATTGTCGAGGGCGGATCGGTCACGGACAGCGTGACTGACGACCGCTATTCGCACCATCCGATGATCGTGCAGGCGCTGGCCCCCCTGCCCGAGATGCAGGGCTTCTACCCGGTGATCGGCACCTGGATCGTCGGCCAGACCTGCGCCGGCATGGGCCTGCGCGAAGACCGGGCGCGGATCACCAACAACCTGTCGCGCTTCAAGCCCCATTACATCCGAGATTGATCCCGATGCCCAAGGACACCACCTTTTCCCACGCGCCGCGGCGCAAACGGTCCACCCGCGCGGCGCTGTTTCTTGCGGGTGCGACGGTGATGACACTTTCGGCCTGCCAGGAAGAAAAGGTCGATGCGCAAAGCTTCCCGGACCTGCAAAGCTGCGTGGCGGCGGCCAATGAAAACGGCATCTGGTTCACGGAGGCGGATTGCCGGGCGCAATTCGCCACGGCCGAGGCAGATTACCGCGAAACCGCCCCGCGCTACGATTCGAAAGCGCTTTGCGAACAGGAACATGGCGAAGGCAAATGCGGCGCCGATCCGGTCGCCGCGCCAACCGGCGGCGGTGGCGGCATCTTCATGCCGCTGCTGACCGGCTTCCTGATCGGCAACATGCTGTCGCGCGGCGGGGTTTTCGGCCAGCCTCTGCTCAACACCCGGGGCGGCGGATATGCGACGCCATCGGGAAACCAGACCTTTGCCTCGAACAACGCGCGGGGCAAGGTCGCGCCCGCGAATTTTGCCCGCGCCACGCCAACCGTGGGGCGCGCGCCGATGACGCAGGCCGATGTCGCCAGGCGCGGCGGCTTTGGCGCCTCTCGCACGCAGGGCGGAACTAAAAAGGTCTTTGGCGGCTGATCGCCGCGTCGGTCTCGCAGACGGGGGGCGTCAATGCCTGCGGACCGCGATGATCAGCCCGGCCACAACGATCAGCGCCATGCCGGCAACGGCCTGCGCGCCAAGCCCCTCGCCCCAGATCACCCAGGTCCAGCCTGCCGAAATCGGCAGGATCAGGTATTCGAAGACCGAAACCCGGCTGGCTTCGGCCAGTTGATAGGCCTTGACCATCGCCACCACGCCCAGAAGCGAGGCAACCGCCTGCACGAAGGTCCAGAACAGGAAGGTGCCGGTGGGCGCGACATGGCCGCGCAGCACGAAGCCATCGGGGCCAGCCGGAGCCACGGCGGGCCAGATCACCAGCACCGCCAGCCCCGCCAGGCCGATCAGCCCAAGGGCCACGAAGAACCCCACGGTCAGCACTTCGGCGCTTTCGCCCGCGCACCATTGCCGGGTGGCGACGTTGCTCAGCCCGTATAGCGCGCCGGCCAGAACCGGCAGGAAGGACGCAAGACCGGGCGCTTCGCCCTTGGCCGGGCCAAGCACAAGGATGACGCCCAGAAAACCGATGGCGACTGCTGCGACACGGAACAGCCCGATCGGCTGGTGGTAGGCGAAACGCGCGATCAGCAGGACGAAGATCGGCGCGCTGAACAGCCCCGCCGCAACAACCGCCACCGGCAGGAAGGCAAGGCTGCCGAAATAGAACAGGATGGCCGTGCCATGGATCAGGCTGCGCGCAGCGACCGCGCGCAGGTTTCTTGGCCGAAGGCGCAGGCGCAAGGGTATGGCCATCAGCGCGACCAGGGCCAGGATCATCACGCTGCGCGTTGCGTGGAACTGCCAGAGCCCCGCCTCGTTGGCGATGACGCGCACATAATTGTCGGCAAAGCCGATCAGGGCGGCATAGACGAGAATCCCCCCCAATGCGGCAAGGGTGCGGTTTTGCGCGGTGGCAAGGGATGCGGAAGGGACGGCGGCAGGAGGCATGGCGGATCTTTCTGGAGTGTCCGGCCCAAAGAAGCAACCCGCGCGCGCGGGTTCGCGTCTGATTGCGACCGATCCGGCGACATTGTCGCAGGCCCGAGTGTCCTTCGGCGATGCCGGCCACGATTCGGGCTGCAATACTGGCTTGCCCGCAAGGGTGCATTGTCCATGGCCGGGGCTTGGGCTATGGTCGGCCCTGTTCTGGCAAAGGCAGCATTCTTCAGCCCATGACGGCACTTTCCGAATATCAGCGGCTGGAATGCATGGGCCTGTGGCGCGAAACCCCCGAGGCACAGCGGCGCGAGGTTCTGGTGTCCTTCGGCGATGCCACGCTGATGATCGCCGATCCGCGCAGTTCGCTCCCCCTGGCGCACTGGTCGCTACCGGCGGTCGAACGGCGCAACCCCGGTGAACGGCCCGCCCTCTATTCCCCGGGCCCCGACACCACCGAAGAGCTGGAGCTGGCGGATGAGCTGATGATTGCGGCGATCGGCAAGGTCCACCGATTGATCGCCGCACGCCAGCCGCACCCCGGCCGCCTGCGCCGTGCGATGCTTGCAGGCGCCCTTGTGGGCGTCCTTTCGGTTGCAGTTCTTGTCCTGCCGGGGGTTCTGGTGAGTCACACGGCCACGGTCCTGCCGATGGCCAAGCGGGCCGAGATCGGCCGCGCCGCCCTTGCCGATGTTGCCCGCCTGACCGGTCAGCCCTGCTCGGGGGCCGAGGGGCTTGCGGCGCTGAAACGCCTGTCCGACAGGCTGATGGGGGCCGAGGGCGGGCGACTGGTCGTGGTGCCCGACGGGTTGCAGGAAACACGCCACCTGCCCGGACGGATGATCGTGATCGGCGCGGCGCTTCTGGCAAGGGACGACCCGGCTGCGTTGTCTCGTGCGGTGATGGCGGAACGCATCCGGTCAGGTCAGCGCGATCCGCTGGTCGAGGTGTTGCGCTTTGCGGGGCTGGGGGCGACCTTTCAGTTGCTGACCACCGGAAACCTGCCCGCCAGATCCCTCTCGGGATATGGCGCCCGGATCCTGAAGGAAGAGCCGCGACCCGTCGATCCCGTGACGCTTGAGGGCGCATTGGCCGAGGTCGGGCTGGGAAGCAGCGATGGCGCTGCGGCGATGATGGTGGCAATTCCCGACAACGACTGGGTGGCGCTTCAAGGCATCTGCGACGGCTGATCCCGGCCTGACCCCACATCGGCATAGGCGTCTGGAAAGCCGTTCTCAAGCAAGCGGGCCACGACTTCCCGCACCTGCCCCACCCCGAACGGCCCGGTCAGAACCAGCGCAAGTTTCCCGCCTTTGTCGCTGCCACGCGCCACCGGCAGCCCAAGCGCGCGCAATTGCGCCGCCGCACGTTCTGCATTGCCAGCCACGCGGTATGCCCCCACATGCACCATCGTCGCAGGTGCATCGAGCGGCGGAAGCGCCGGACCGAGCGCCGCTGCGCCCTGCGCGCGCACGAAGGCTTGAAGATCGGCCGGCAGACCTTCGCAGGCGGCATGGCGGGCGCCGCTGCGCAAGGTGACAAGCGGCACAGGGCGCTCCGGGCCACCACAGCCTGCGGGCTTCGCCGCGGTCGTGCCCACGGCAATGACCAGCCGCTCGGCCGGAATCATCGCCCGCGCGGCTTGCAGCTTGCGGGCGGTCCTTGCCGGCGCAGGATCACCGGTTGAGGGCCGTGTCGCCACCGGTGTGCCCGAGCGCCCCCCGCCCAAGCGCCCCCCGCCCAAGCGCCCCCCGGCTGTGCTTCCCGTCGCCGCAGCTTCCTTGGCCGGTGTCGCCTGCGTCGCGGGTTCCACCGGATATTCCTGCGCGACCGCCGCTGCAGGATCCTGTGCCACGACCGAAGGCTCGAGCCCACAGACCGGCCGGCCCGCCGCATCGACGCGCATCAGCCAGACGGTGGCGCCGTTCACCGTGCCACGGGCAAAGGCGCAGCCGCGAGTATCGACATATTCGCGCCCCGGATAATGGGCAGGCGGTTCTTCCGCCGGTCCTGCGGCTTCCTGCCCGAAGCCTGGCGCGGCAAGACCCAGGCAAAACCCGACAGCGATACCCCCCAGGACTGCCTTCATCCGCACCTCTCCATGCCCCCTCGCCTTGCCGCTTCGCCTTGCCACGGAAGGGCCGGTCACTTGGTGCCGAACATCCGGTCGCCGGCATCGCCCAGCCCCGGCACGATATAGCCGTGTTCGTTCAGCCGCTCATCCACCGCTGCCGTGACGATGGGCACATCGGGGTGAGCCTGTTTCATCCGCGCGATGCCTTCCGGTGCGGCCAGAAGGCACATGAAACGGATGTTCCGGGCGCCGGACTGCTTCAGCAGGTCGATCGCTGCCGCCGAGGAATTGCCGGTGGCCAGCATCGGGTCCAGCGCGATGACAAGGCGGCTTTGCAGCTCGGTCGGCACCTTGTAGTAATACTGCACCGGCTGAAGGGTTTCCGGGTCGCGGTAAAGCCCGACAAAGCCGACCCGCGCCGCCGGGATCAACTCCAGCACCCCGTCCAGAAGCCCGTTGCCCGCCCGCAGGATCGAGATCAGCGCCAGCTTCTTGCCGTCGATCACCGGCGCGTCCATCTCGCAGATCGGCGTTTCGATCCGGCGGGTGGTCATCTCCATCTCTCGGGTGATCTCATAGGCCAGCAACTGACTGATTTCGCGCAGCAGGCGACGGAAGGAATTGGTCGAGGTGTCCTTGTCGCGCATGATGGTCAACTTGTGCTGCACCAGCGGATGACGGACGATGGTCAGGTAATCAAGCATCCGGGGTCTCCAGTCGTTTCTGCACGCGCGCCCGCGTGGCCGAGTCGCAGAATGCAGCCTCGAGCGATGTTCTGGCTATAGCGTCAAAGACGCCTTCATCCCAGTCGAAAGCCTCGGCCAGCCGGTCGTAGGCTTCGGTCATCGTGGTGCCGAAAAAGGCCGGGAAGGCGGTCGAAAGGGTGATGCGGACGCCCCGGTGGTAAAGCTGTCCCGCCGGGTGGGCGCGCCAGCCCGGGTAAAGCCCCAGCGCGATATTGGCGCCGGGGCAAAGGTCCAGCACGATGCCCTGTTCGGCCAGTTCATCGACCAGCGCCAGATCCTCGATCGCGCGGGCGCCCTGGCCGATGCGCCGGGGTCCAAGATCGCGCAGCGCATCGCGGATCGAGGACGGCCCGCGCCGTTCGCCCGCATCGCAGGCAAGCCGCAACCCCGCTTCGCGCGCGCAGTCAAAGGCCCAGCGGAAATCCTTGGGATCGCAGATGGTTTCGTCACCCGTCAGGCCAAGGCCCAGAATGAAATCTCCCGCCGTTTCCGCCGCGCAAAGCGCCGACTGGCGGGCCTTGTCGGGCCCGTGATGGCGGGTCACCGCGACAATCCCGCGCATGATGATCCCCATCCGGCGCTGCGCATGTTCGGCCGCCTCGCGCATCGCGGCGACGTGGTCGACCCAGGCATCCCGCTGCCCGCCGCAGGACTGCGGCGAGATATAGATTTCGGTGTAGGCAACGCCATTTGCGGCGCTTTCCTCAAGAACCGCCAGAACCATCCGGTGATGATCCTCGGGGCTTTGCACGACGCTCGATGCAGCGTCATGCGCCTTGCGGAAGGTCGCGTAATCGTTCCAGACATAGCGGCCCTCAGTGGTGAAAAGGCCGCCCAGGTCCATGTGCCGTTCCCGCGCCAGCCCGCGGATGAAGGACGGGGGCGCGGCGCCCTCCAGATGCAGGTTGAGTTCGATCTTCGGACGCTTTGACAGGCTCACAGGACGCTCCGACCCGGGCCTTCTGCCGGGACACCAAGGCGGGCTGCGACAGAGGCGCCGACATCGACGAAGCCGATCTGCCCGATGGCACGTGGCCCCAGTCCCCAGCCAAGCACCGGCACCCGTTCGCGGGTATGGTCAGTGCCCGCCCAGGTCGGGTCGTTGCCGTGATCGGCGGTGAAGATCGCCAGATCGCCGGGGCGAAGGCGGGCCAGAAATTGCCCCGCGCAGGCATCGAACCACTCGAGCGCGCGCGCGTAGCCCGAAACGTCGCGCGGATGGCCGTAAAGTGTGTCGAACTCGACAAAGTTCGCAAATGTCAATGAACCCTCCTCCGCCTCATCGCCGAAGGACAGAAGATGTTCCATAAGTCCAACGTCGCCGCCGCCCTTTCGCACTTCGGACAGACCGCGGCCGGAAAAGATATCGCCGATCTTGCCGATACCGTAAACCTTGCGCCCCGCACCCTGCACCCAGTCGCAAAGCGTGGGCGAGGGTGGCTCCATTGCATAGTCGTGGCGGTTGTTGGTGCGGCGGAAATTCCCCGGCTGGCCGAGGAATGGCCGCGCGATCACCCGGCCGACCCGCATGGCATGCAGCGTGGGCGCGATGGCCTCGCACAGGCGCAGAAGCCGTTCCAGTCCGAAGGTTTCCTCATGCGCGGCGATCTGGAACACCGAATCCGCGGAGGTGTAGCAGATCGGCCAGCCGCTGTGCATGTGCCGTTCGCCAAAGGCGTTGATGACGGGCATCCCCGAGGCATGGGTATTGGCCAGCGTCCCCGCTGCCCCGGCAAGCCCTGCCACTTTCGCAAGCAGGTCCGGCGGGAAGGCGGGATCGGTGTCGGGGAAATAGGTCCAGTCGAAAGGCACGGGCACGCCCGCCAGTTCCCAATGGCCCGAAGGGGTGTCCTTGCCCTTCGAAACTGCGGTCGCAGCGCCCCAGATGCCCTGCGGCTCGGCCCCGAGCCCCGGCGCGGAAAGCCCCGAGGCAAGCCGGATCGCCGCCCCAAGCCCCAGCGCGTCGAGGTTCGGCACCCGCAACGGACCGGACCGCCCGACCTCTGCCCGGCCCTCGGCGCAGGCCAGCGCGATATGGCCAAGCGTATTGGCCCCGGTGTCGGGCAGCGTTCCGTTGAAGAAATCGCCCGCATCCGGCGCCCCGCCGATGCCGGCACTGTCCATCACGATCAGGAATGCGCGGGTCATCTCAGCCGATCCGTTCGTGGATCAGGGGTTGTTCTTCCGGTTCCTCGCCCGAGATCTGGTAGGCTGCGCGCACCGCCGCCTCCGCGCGTTCGGCATCGGCCTGGTTGGTGGCGTGGACGCGGGCGAAGACCTCGCCCTTGGCCAGCGGCTCGCCCAGGGGTGCAAGGTCCGAGAAGCCGACCGAAGGGTTGATCCTGTCGGTGCCCTTCAGCCGCCCGCCGCCCAGGTGGACGACGGCATGTCCGATCGCCTCGCCATCGATCCGCGAGACGAACCCGGCCTCGGGCGCGGCGACGTCACGGACCACGGGTGCTGCAGGAAGCCGGTCGGGGTAGCGGTCGACGAAGTCATGCGGGCCGCCCAGCGCCGCGACCATTTCACCGAATATCTCGGCGGCGCGACCCGATTCCAGCGCCTCTTCGATCTGCTCGACACCATCGTCGATGGTGGCCGCCAGACCCGCCAGCGCCAGCGCCTCGCCGCCCAGCGCGGCTGTCACGTCCCAAAGCGCCTCGTTGATCGCGGTGCCGGTCAGCGTCTCCATCACCTCGATCACCTCGACGGCGTTCCCGGCCGAAGACCCCAGCGGCTGATCCATGTCGGTGATCAGCGCGACGGTGCGGCAACCGGCGCCATTCGACGTCTCGACCAGCGCCTGCGCCAGGGCGCGCGCGTCCTCGATGGTCTTCATGAAGGCGCCCGATCCGACCTTGACGTCCAGAACCAGCGCCTGAAGCCCTGCGGCAAGCTTCTTCGACAGGATCGAGGCGGTGATCAGGTCGATGCTTTCCACCGTCGAGGTCACGTCGCGGATGCCGTAAAGCCGCCGGTCGGCAGGGGCGATGTCATCCGTGGCGCCGATGATGGCGCAGCCGAACTGTTCGACAAGGCTTTGCAGTTCCGCCACGGTCACGTTGGAACGATAGCCCGGGATCGCCTCCAGCTTGTCGAGCGTGCCGCCGGTATGGCCAAGCCCGCGCCCCGAGATCATCGGCACATAAGCCCCGCAAGCCGCCAGCGCCGGCGCGAGCAGCAGGGACACGCTATCGCCGATGCCGCCGGTCGAATGCTTGTCGACCACCGGGCCCGGCAGATCCCAGTTCAAGACCCGGCCGCTGTCTCGCATCGCCTGCGTCAGTGCCACGCGGCCCTCTGGGCCGATGCCATTCAGCTTCACCGCCATGGCGAAGGCCCCTGCCTGCGCGTCGGTCACATTCCCCGAGGCCAGGCCACGGGCGAACCATTGCGCCGCCTCTTCGGTCAGGCCCGTCTTGTCGCGGACGGCGGCGATGATGGTGCGGGCATCCAGATCAGCCATCACGTCCGCCCCATATGGAAAGCGGAAAAGCTGCCGGGCAGCAAATCGCCGATGGTGGTTTGCAGTTCCTTGCCGTCCAGCGTGGCCAGCGTCACCGGCACGTCGTGCTTGCCGAACTCGGCGAGCTTCTGCCGGCATCCGCCGCAGCAGGGCACCGGGGCCGGGCTGTCGGCGATGACATAGACCTCGATCAGTTCGGTTTCACCGGCGGCCACCATGGCGGCGATGGCGCCCGCTTCGGCACAGGTGCCTTCCGGGTAGGCAATATTCTCGACGTTGCAGCCGCCGTAAACCGCCCCCGAGACGGCCCGAACGGCAGCACCCACCTTGAACTGCGAATAGGGCGCATAGGCATTCTCTCGCACACGCCGCGCAGCATCGGCCATGGTTCCTGCTGAGGTCATCAAGATGTTCTTTCCTGCGGCTGAACGGCAAAACTCGCGGCGGATGGTGCTCTCTGGCGCCGGGGGATGCAAGCACGAGCCGCGGACCCCGGCTCCTGGCCGGTGCACCATCCGGGTGGCGGCAGCCCTTCGAATATCTGGACAAAGAAGAAGATGCTTCTGTGCGCACCTGCCATTTCTCCCTTGCACAAACACCCGAAATCCTGCCGTGATTTCCGGGCGCGACCACGGACAGCCGGGGCGCCGATTTTCCAAATCGCTCCTCTGGGCCAACCGGGGGAAAGAGGCGGCAGGGGGGAAACCATGGCAGACGACAACCGCAGTGAAGGCAGCCGCCATCCGGCGCTGGACTACCACGAATATCCCAAGCCCGGGAAACTGGAGATCCGCGCCACCAAGCCGCTTGCCAACGGCCGTGACCTGAGCCGCGCCTATTCCCCCGGCGTGGCCGAGGCCTGTCTTGAGATCAAGGCCGATCCCGCCACCGCCAGCCGCTATACCTCGCGCGCCAATCTGGTGGGCGTGGTGACCAACGGCACCGCCGTCCTGGGCCTTGGCAACATCGGGGCATTGGCATCCAAGCCGGTGATGGAGGGCAAGGCGGTCCTGTTCAAGAAATTCGCCAATATCGACTGTTTCGACATCGAGCTGAACGAGCCCGACCCGGAACGCCTGGCAGATCTGGTCTGCGCGCTGGAGCCGACCTTCGGCGCGATCAACCTGGAAGACATCAAGGCCCCGGACTGTTTCATCGTCGAGAAGATCTGCCGCGAACGCATGGGCATTCCGGTTTTCCACGACGACCAGCATGGCACTGCGATCGTCGTGGGTGCGGCGGCGACCAATGCGCTGCATGTGGTGGAGAAGGCCTTTGACCAGATCAAGGTTGTCTCGACCGGGGGCGGCGCTGCGGGCATCGCTTGCCTGAACATGCTCGTGAAGCTTGGGGTGCGGCGCGAAAATGTCTGGCTTTGCGACATTCACGGGCTGGTCTGGCAGGGGCGCGAGGTCGACATGAACCCGCAGAAGGCAGCCTATGCCCAGGCCTCGGACAAGCGAGGCCTTGATGAGGTGATCGACGGGGCCGACCTGTTCCTTGGCCTGTCAGGCCCCGGCGTGCTGACGGCCGGGATGGTGGCGCGGATGGCGCCACGTCCCATCGTCTTTGCACTGGCCAACCCGACGCCCGAGATCCTGCCCGACGAGGTGCGGTCGGTTGCCCCCGATGCAATCATCGCCACGGGGCGTTCGGATTTTCCCAATCAGGTGAACAACGTCCTGTGCTTCCCGTTCATCTTCCGCGGCGCGCTCGATGTGGGGGCGACCGGGATCAACGACGCCATGCAACTGGCCTGCATCGACGGGATCGCGGCCCTGGCCCGCGCCACCACAAGCGCCGAGGCCGCGGCCGCCTATCAGGGTGAACAACTGACCTTTGGCGCCGACTATCTGATCCCGAAGCCCTTCGATCCGCGGCTGATCGGCGTGGTGGCCAGCGCCGTTGCCCGTGCCGCGATGGAAACCGGGATGGCGACGCGGCCGCTGGCGGATCTGGATGCCTACCGCCAGAAGCTTGATGGCTCGGTCTTCAAGTCGGCGCTGCTGATGCGCCCGGTGTTCCAGGCGGCCGCCACTGCCGCGCGGCGGATCGCCTTCGCGGAAGGCGAGGATGAACGCGTGCTGCGCGCCGCCGCCGCGATGCTGGAAGAAACCACCGTCAAGCCGATCCTGATCGGGCGGCCCGACGTGATCGAGCGGCGCTGCGAACGCGCCGGCTTGCCGATCCGCCCCGACCGTGACTTTGAAATCGTGAACCCCGAAAGCGACCACCGCTACCGCGACTATTGGGAAACCTATCACGGACTGATGGCGCGGCGGGGGGTCACGCCCGATATCGCGCGGGCGGTGATGCGCACCAATACCACCGCCATCGCCGGGGTCATGGTGCATCGCGGCGATGCCGACAGCATGATCTGCGGCACCTTCGGGCAATTCCTGTGGCATCTGAATTATGTGCGCCAGATCCTTGCGCGCGGCGGCCTGCATCCGGTGGGGGCGCTCAGCCTGATGATCCTCGAAGACGGGCCGCTGTTCATCGCCGACACACAGGTGCATTACGAACCCGCGCCCGAACAGATCATGGAACTTGCGATCGGCGCCGCGCGGCACGTGCGCCGCTTCGGGCTGGCGCCGAAGGTGGCCTTGTGTTCGCATTCGCAGTTCGGCGACCTTGGCACGTCAAGCGGCCAGCGGATGCGCGCCGCGCTGGAACTGCTGGACCGGCGCGAGGTGGATTTCGCCTATGAGGGTGAAATGCATCTCGACGCGGCGCTGGACCAGTCCCTGCGCGACCGCATCTTCCCCGGTAGCCGATATGAGGGTGCGGCGAACATCCTGCTGTTTGGCAATACCGATGCCGCCTCGGGGGTGCGCAACATCCTCAAGATGAAGGCGGGCGGACTCGAAGTCGGGCCGATCCTGATGGGGATGGGCAACCGCGCGCATATCGTGACGCCATCCATCACGGCGCGGGGGCTTCTGAACGTGTCGGCGCTGGCCGGAACGCCGGTGGCGCATTACGGGTAAGGCGGATGCGGCAAAATCCGGGCTGCCGGCGCGCCTGTTGTCCGGTAACATTCTTGCGTCGCCACCATTCGGTCGAGTAGTGTATCGACCAGCGGACCGAGAGGTATACCATGGCATACAAGACCGTCTACGAAGGCTGGAAGTCGGACCCCGAGGCGTTCTGGATGCAGGCCGCCGAAGCCATCGACTGGGTCCGCAAACCCGGTCGGGCGCTGAATGCCGACCGGGCGCCAATCTATGAGTGGTTTACCGATGCGCAGGTCAATACCTGCTGGAACGCGGTCGATCGCCATGTCGAGGCCGGGCGCGGCGATCAACTGGCGATCATCCATGACAGCCCGATCACCCATTCGACCAAGGGCATCACCTATGCCGAACTGCAAAAGCGCGTCGCATCATTGGCCGGGGCGCTCCGGGCCAAGGGCATCCAGAAGGGCGACCGGGTCATCATCTACATGCCGATGATCCCGCAGGCGCTGGAGGCGATGCTGGCCTGCGGGCGGCTGGGCGCGATCCATTCGGTCGTCTTCGGCGGTTTCGCGGCGCAGGAGCTTTCGGTTCGGATCGACGACTGCACGCCGAAGGCGATCATCGCGGCGTCCTGCGGGTTGGAGCCGGGGCGCGTGGTGCATTACAAGCCGCTTCTGGACAAGGCCATCGAACTGGCCGACCACAAGCCGGATTTCTGCGTCATCTACCAGCGCGAGGAAGAGGTGGCCAGGCTGATCGAGGGTCGTGACGTCGCCTGGCACACTTTCCAGTATGGGATTGAGCCGGCGGAATGCGTTCCCGTTTCAGGCGATCATCCGGCCTATATCCTTTACACCTCGGGCACGACGGGTCAGCCCAAGGGCGTGGTCCGCGCAACGGCGGGCCATCTGGTGGCGCTGAACTGGACGATGAAGGCGATCTACAACATCGATGCGGGCGATGTGTTCTGGGCGGCCTCGGACGTGGGCTGGGTCGTGGGGCACAGCTACATCTGCTATGCCCCGCTGATCGCCGGGGCCACGACCATCGTCTTCGAAGGCAAACCCGTCGGGACGCCCGACGCCGGCACCTTCTGGCGGGTGATCCAGAACCACAAGGTGAAGTCCTTCTTCACCGCCCCCACCGCCCTGCGCGCCATCAAGCGCGAAGACCCGGAAGGCGCGCTGATCGACGACTACAACCTGCGCTCGCTTCAGGCGCTGTATCTGGCGGGCGAACGGGCGGACCCGGACACGATCCGCTGGGCGCAGCGCAACCTGCGGGTGCCGGTGATCGACCATTGGTGGCAGACCGAAACCGGCTGGGCCATCGCCGCCAACCCGCTGGGGATCGAGGAACTGCCGGTCAAGGTCGGCTCTCCTTCCGTCGCCATGCCGGGCTATGACGTGCAGGTTCTGGACGAAGGCGGCCACCCGGTTCCGGCCGGGACGCTTGGCGCCATCGCGGTCAAGCTGCCCTTGCCGCCGGGGACGCTGCCGACCCTTTGGAATGCCGAAGACCGGTTCCGCAAGGCCTACCTCACGCAGTTCCCCGGCTATTATGAAACCGGCGATGCGGGCTATGTCGACGAGGACGGCTATCTTTACATCATGGCGCGCACCGATGGCGTGATCAACGTCGCGGGCCACCGCCTGTCCACCGGCGCGATGGAGGAGGTGCTGTCGAACCACCCCGACGTCGCGGAATGCGCCGTGATCGGCGTTGCGGATGACCTGAAGGGCCAGACGCCGCTGGGGTTCCTGTGCCTGAACAAGGGGGCCGTGAAGCCGCACGACCAGATCATCAAGGAATGCGTCCAGTTGATTCGGGACCAGATCGGGCCGGTCGCCGCCTTCAAGCTTGCTTGTGTGGTGGACCGCCTGCCGAAGACCCGGTCCGGCAAGATCCTGCGTGCGACCATGGCAAAGATCGCCGATGGCGTCGATTTCAAGGCGCCGGCAACGATCGATGATCCTGCGATTCTGGACGAAATTGCCGCAAGTCTGCGTCAGATCGGCTATCCGTTGCAAAAAACCGCCTGATCACGATCAATGTGCACCCGGCGGGTTTTTTTTCCCATAAATTCGTCTAGGAAACTCCGACATATTTACAGGGGCGGCCCGCGCCGCCCTCAAAGAAAGTATTTTGAACCGGCGATAACATTCCGCCAGATATTTGAACGGTTGATTGCACATGGTCCCTTCCCCCCGACAGGCAAACACCAGCCCCCGCAGATCGCTCCGGAACAACGTCGTGCTGCGCGCCCAAACGAGGGGCCCCGCAGATGAACCCGGCGCGGTGGCTGCGGGGCCATCACGGGGGGTCGCGGCGTGACAGATCCGGTGATCCTGCTTCTTGAGGCGCCATCGCCGCTGCATGGGGGCTGCGAGGCGATACTGAGGTCTGCCGGATATCCGGTGGTGCGTGTCGCAACCGTTGACGCGGTGAGGGGCCACCTCCTGTCGGATCTGCCTGCCGCGCTGATCCTTGACCCGCACCTGACGGACGAAAGCGGGTTCGACCTTCTGGGCGAAGTGCTTGCGCTGCGCCCCGGCCTGCCCGTTATCGTCCTTACGGATGAAAGCGGCTGCGATGATGCGGTCCGGGCAATGCGCGCGGGAGCCTTCGACGTTCTGGCCCGGCACCTCGCGGAAAAGCAGCTCTGCGGCATCGTCGCCAATGCACTTGCCCGCAACGTCGGTAAAGGCATGGACGGGGTGCACAGGCCGGCCGGAGCATCCGGCGGGATCATCGGCGACTCGGCTGCGATGCGGCTGGTCCATTCCCACATCCAGTCCGTCGCGCGGTCGATGGCCCCCGTCTTCATCACCGGCGAAAGCGGCACCGGCAAGGATCTCTGCGCGCAGGCCGTGCATGGTCAGTCTGACCGCGCCTCCGGGCCATTCGTCACGCTGAACTGCGGGGCGATCCCGACGGACCGGCATGAATCAGAGGTTTTCGGCCATCAAAGGGGATCCTTTGTCCGACCGAGCGCCGACAGGGAATGCGCAGCAGCGACGGCAGACGGGGGCACGCTGTTTCTTGACGACATCTGCGAACTTGACACAGGCCTGCAACCCTGGCTGCTGGAATTCCTGGAAACCCGGACGATTCATCCCCTTGACCAGGCCCGGGCCTGCAAGGTCGATGTGCGCATCATCTGCGCCACCAGCCGCGATCCGATCCAGGCGATCCGGGACGGCCGATTGCGCGAGGATCTTTTCTACCGCCTGAATGTCCTCCCGGTCCACATGCCGCCCCTGCGCGATCGCGGCGACGACATCATCGCCATTGCCGAAGACGGGTTGCGGCGGTTCGCACAGGAAGAAGGGCGCGGCTTCACCTCGTTTTCGGACGAGGTGAAGCAGATCCTGCGCGCCGGCCACTGGGCAGGAAATGTGCGCCAGTTGCTCAATGCCATAAGGCATATGGTCGTGCTGAACGACGGCGAACAGATCGTGGCCGAGATGCTTCCGGACGGATTGCGCAACAGCTTCTCTCAACCGCAAGAACAGGCACCCCGACGGGCGCCGGCCATGACAGATGGCGGGGCCGGGGATTCAGGCGAAGCTCATCCAACCGATCTGGACGAGTGTTTTTGCGCAATGATGGACCGGCCGCTGGCCGAGATCGAGCGCCTGATCATCGAATACGCCATCGACCACCAGGGTGGCTCGGTGCCACGGGCGGCCAAGGCGCTGAGGGTGGCTCCATCCACGCTTTACCGCAAGATAGAGGCGTGGCGGCGCGACTGACAGCGCGGGCACCGGATGCCGGCGTCAGACGAACTGTTCCTGGGTCAGCCGTTCCTCAAGCCCATGGCCGGGGTCGAACAGGATCCGGTGCCGCATGGTCGGGTGCGATCGGATTTCGACATAGGAGACATCGCGCACCGACCGGCCATCGGCATCGGCCATCACGGGGCGCTTTTCCGGCTCCAGCACGTCAAAACGAATGTCCGACGACTTGTGCAGAAGCGCCCCGCGCCAGCGGCGGGGGCGAAAGGCCGCCATCGGGGTCAGCGCCAGCACATCGCTGTCGATGGGCAGGATCGGGCCATGCGCCGAATAGTTGTAGGCGGTGGACCCGGCCGGTGTGCAGACCAGCGCGCCATCGCAGATCAGTTCATCCAGACGCAGCTTGCCGCCGACGGTGATCCGCAGCTTTGCCGCCTGTGGCCCCGCCCGCAAGAGCGACACCTCGTTGATCGCCAGCGCGTGGTGGACCCCGCCATCCATCGTGCCGATACGGATGGCCAGCGGCGTGATGACTGCCTCTTCCGCGGTGGCAAGCCGTTCAAGAAGGCGGTCCTCCTCGTATCCGTTCATCAGGAAGCCAACGGTGCCGCGGTTCATGCCATAGACCCGCAGCTCGCGCCCTTCGGTCTGGTGCAGCGTCTGGAGCATGAAGCCATCCCCTCCCAGCGCCACGATGATCTCGGCATCCTCGACGGGGACCGAAGGGTAGAGGGCCTGCATGCGCAGCAACGCTTCCTGGGCGGTTGCGGTTTCATTGGCGACAAAGGCCAGTCTGGGCGGACGGGTCAAGGCGGTCTCCGGAACAGTGACCAGCGGGTGGCTGCCGCCATTCATCGCAGCCCGACCGGCAAAGGCAACCCCGATCTGAAACCTCCAAACCCGATCTGAAACCTGCAAGGATGCCGCAGGTTTCGCCAAGCGTGGAAAACATGTCGGATTCATCCCTTTCGGCAGGGGCATTTGCCAGCTAAATACGGGCCTGCCGCCTTTGGCCATGGGAGAGGACCAACGATGCCCGACACCGGCTTTTTCACCGAACCGCTCGCGTCGCGCGACCCCGAGCTTTTTGCCACGATCCAGAACGAGCTTGGCCGCCAGCGCGACGAGATCGAGCTGATCGCGTCCGAGAACATCGTCAGCCGCGCCGTGATGGAGGCGCAGGGCTCGGTGATGACGAACAAATACGCCGAAGGCTATCCGGGCAAGCGCTACTATGGCGGCTGCCAGTTCGTCGACGTGGCCGAGACGCTGGCGATCGAGCGGGCGAAAAAGCTCTTCAACTGCGGCTATGCCAACGTGCAGCCGAATTCCGGGTCGCAGATGAACCAGGCGGTGTTCCTGGCGCTTTTGCAGCCGGGCGACACCTTCATGGGGCTTGACCTCAATTCGGGCGGGCACCTGACGCATGGCAGCCCGGTCAACATGTCGGGCAAGTGGTTCAACGTGGTCAGCTACGGCGTGCGCCAGCAGGACCAGCGGCTGGACATGGAGGCGGTGCGCGAACGCGCGCTGACGCACAAGCCCAAGCTGATCATCGCCGGCGGCACCGCCTATTCCCGCACCTGGGACTGGGCCGCCTTCCGCAAGATCGCCGATGAGGTCGGCGCCTGGCTGATGGTCGACATGGCCCATATCGCGGGGCTTGTGGCGGGCGGCCAGCATCCCTCGCCCTTGCCGCATGCGCATGTGGTGACGACGACGACGCACAAATCCTTGCGCGGGCCGCGCGGCGGCATGGTGCTGACCAACCATGAAGACATCGCCAAGAAGATCAACGCGGCGGTGTTCCCGGGGCTGCAGGGCGGGCCGCTGATGCATGTCATCGCCGCCAAGGCCGTGGCTTTCGGCGAGGCGCTGCGCCCGGGTTTCCGCGACTATGCCGCGCAGATCGTCAGGAACGCGCAGGCCATGGCCGACGAGCTGATGAAGGGCGGCATCGACATCGTCTCGGGCGGGACCGACAACCACCTGATGCTCGCCGACCTGCGCCCGAAGGGTGTGACCGGCAAGGCGACTGAAACGGCGCTGGGCCGTGCGCACATCACCTGCAACAAGAACGGCGTGCCGTTTGACCCCGAAAAGCCCTTCGTGACCAGCGGCATCCGGCTTGGCACGCCGGCCGGCACCACCCGCGGCTTTGCCGAGGCCGAGTTCCGCCAGATCGCGCGCTGGATCGTCGAGGTCGTCGACGGCCTGGCCGCCCATGGCGAGGACGGCAATGCCGAAGTCGAGGCGAAGGTCCGCGCCGGGGTCAAGGCGCTCTGCGACCGCTTCCCGGTCTACCCGGACCTCTGAGCGCCCCCAAAAGACAGCAAGGCCCCCGCCAACCCGCGGGGGCCTCCTGATTTTGTGCTCAGCAAAGGCGTTCTCAGACAAACCCGCGCCAGACCAGCGCCGCGATCACCAGCCCCAGCGCAGCGAGGATGGCAAGGCCGCTGCGCGCGGCCAGCATCACCAGATAGTCCCAGCGCCGTTCGCCCGCGCCGATAGGGCGCAGGTGATGCAGGCAACGGTCGTAGGCGCGCCGGATACGGGCCCGGTCGACACGCTGCGCGAACCTTGGGTGGCGCATCTGTTCGGCGGCCTCGGCCAGTTCGGCCGCCGCATGCCGCACCCGGGCCGGCAGCGCCCGCCCGCCCCGGCGCAGCTTTTGCGAAAGCGTTTCGCCCCCGATGCCAAGCCGGTCCTCCATCAGCGCGGCGATGCGCGCGGCCATCTGCTCAATGGATTGCCCGGTCATTCCGATCCCCTGATCCGTATCGAGGCTAGCGGACAATCGCGGATTTCCAAAGGCGCCAAATCGCGCTAACAGGCCTTTCATGCTTGCGATGCTCACATATGGCGAACCGACCGCCCTGCCCCCGCTTCTGATCGTGCATGGCCTTTTCGGCTCGGCGCGCAACTGGGGCGTGATCTCGCGCCGCATGTCCGAGACGCGCCGGGTGGTGGCGGTGGACATGCGCAACCACGGCGAAAGCTTCTGGGCCGACAGTCACACCTACCCCGATCTGGCCGCCGATCTGGCCCAGGTGATCCGCGCCGAGGGCCGGCCGATGGATGTGCTGGGGCATTCGATGGGCGGCAAGGCGGCGATGTGGCTGGCGCTGACCCAAGGGCAACTGGTGAACCGCCTTGTGGTGGGCGACATTGCGCCCGTGGCCTATGGCCACAGCCAGAACCACCTGATCGCGGCGATGCGGGGGCTGGATCTGTCGGGGGTTTCGCTGCGCTCCGAGGCCGACCGGCGGCTGGCGGCAACGGTGGCAGATGCGGGCACCCGCGCCTTCCTGCTGCAATCGCTCGACCTGAAATCCGAGCCGCCGCGCTGGCGGCTGAACCTTGACGTGCTGGAGGCCGGGATGGCCGGGATCATCGGCTGGCCCGGATCGGACCGGCAGCATGCCGGGCCAGCACTGTTCCTTTCGGGGAGTGCGTCGTCCTACGTCCGGCCAGAACACCACGCGCCAATCGCGCGGATGTTTCCCGATGCCCGGTTCCAGCAGATCGAAGGCGCGGGGCACTGGCTCCATGCCGAGCGCCCGCGCGAATTCGAGGCGGCGCTGCTGGACTTCCTGTGCTGATCAGCGCCGGATCGGCCCGACCTCGGAAAATCAGGGCTGCGGCCGCGTCATCCGGCTGAGCATGCCGTTCTTCAGCACGAAGTGGTTGTAGACCGCGCCAAGGACATGCAGCCCGACAAGAACCAGAAGCAGGGTCTTGCCAAGCTTGTGCATCCCGCCTGCGGCCTCGATCCCGCCGAACCATGCGATGGCGCCCGTCACCGGCAGCATCACCATCAGCAGATACAAGAGCCCATGCGTGACCTTGGCGATCATCACCTGCCCCGCACTTTCGCCCGCGCCGGGGGCGGGCGCGGGGCGCGACGTGCGCAGCAGGATCCGCCAGAGCGCAAGGCCCAGCACCGCAACACCGATGATGATATGCAGCCAAGCGCCACCCGTTGTCACCTTGACGCCGGCTTCCTCATAGCTTTCCCAGGCCTCCTCGATACCGTCGGCCAGCAGGTATTGCGCGGCGATCAACACCGCGACCACCCAGTGCAGCGAGATCTGCGCCCGCGTATAGCCCGTTTGCATTGCGTCACTCCCCTTGTCGGAGCCGGTCGCCGAAGCCATCCGGCGCGATGTTACAGATTTTCCAGCCGGCGCGACACCACCCAGGCCGCCGGAATCGCCAGAATCGCGCCTGCCGCCGCCGCGATGATGATCGAGGTCACATCGACACGGCCCGTGGTCAGGGCGGCAATGACGCCGGTTCCCGCCAGAACGGTCGCCGCAAGGGTATAGATGATCAGGAAAAGTCTGGACATGAAAGAACTCCGCATTCAGGTGCGCGCGCATCGCCGCCACCCTGAAGCGCAGGCCTGCGGGCCGCCTTGATCTGGATCAGCCGGGCACCGTTGCCCGGGCGAGGCTGGCCGCGCCGCAGCCGCAGGGGTGGGCCGAATTGTGCACTGCCGCATCGCCATGGCGCGGATGGGTGCGCAAGTAGCGGGTGGTAATGATCCCCGCCGGCACCCCGATCACCACGGCAAGGACCGAGGCGATCACGAAGGTCTGCCAGTCATACCACCCGGCAGACAGGGCGGCGATGATGACCGCGCATGAAACGCAGCCCATCCAGAGCGGGACGATCAACCAACGAAGCCGGAACATCTGGAACCTCCTTTCGGGTGAGGGTCCAGAGGAAACGTTTGAGAGGGGGCGGTGTTCCCGCAGGAAATTGCGGGAGCGATATTGTCTGGTCTGACCGCAACACTGAATGAAGAGCGGCTAAGAAGCGCCGGCCCGCGGAGCCACCGCTGGCAGAAAAGCCACGCTAGGCATTCTGAAAGAACTCCTGTTTAGTCTGTAGTCCGAACGATGTGTAGATTCCCCCGCAATCTTCCATAATCTGATCTTGGAGGTTCGAAAGAAAGAAATTCCGCCATGCGAAAGAGCCGTACTCCGCTTTGGGAGAAGCTGGATATCGACCGAGAGCTTCCGACTTCACGAGATTAATGCAGCACTGCACACCTTCCGTTACTGAGATTTTTTCTGATCCCTCAACCACTGATGAAACACACCCCGAGCTCTCGCGTTCAGAATCGGGAGACTTCCATTTTTTCTTGTTAAATGCGACATCATAGGCTGCTTGCTTGATCCTCTCCAACTCTGGATACGCATCACCATCGAAACCTGCATTCCCACTTCGATCACTGTGCGAAATAGCGTGCCGAAGCGCAATCCAATCATCGCTCTCCGCCTTGGAAATATTCAGCGGTCCGCTTGCAAGGAAGCGATGTAAAGGTTTTCGGAGCTGATTATGAGAAAGCGCAAACGCCGCTTCAAATAGACGTATATATGCGGTAAACGCTGAAGCAGCTGCGAACGCATTAAGCGCGCCGGAAAGTAATCCTGCAATCTCTGGGCGATCTATGCTGATAAACGAGAACGCTCGTTCCGCATCAACCGGTCGCAGATTTGCAAAATTTAGGAAATTATGCTGTTCGGCAACGCGAGAGAAATCCGAAAACTCGTGTTTATTCAAGATAATTGCGAAAGAAGTTGATGCTGGACCCGAAACTCTAACCCGCACGCAAAATAGAGTGCTTAGTATATTCGCAGTGTACTCTATCGAGGCATCAAGGTTTGAAACAGCTTTGATTATCAGGTCTTCATAACTTTCTGAGCCCGTAACCGCGATTTCAGTTGCCCCCATCAACGAAAGACAGCTTTCATCAACCCATGAGGAGTTTGGGATTTTTGCTTTTACGAAGTCCTGCAGCCCATGCAAGTGCTCAGTCGCATCCGGGAAGAACTCGACAAGCAGCAGGCGCCATATGATCATCACTCATCCATCTTCAACGCCGAGATAAACGCTTCCTGCGGGATCTCCACTTTCCCGAACTGGCGCATCTTCTTCTTGCCGGCCTTCTGCTTGTCCAGAAGCTTCCGTTTGCGCGTCGCGTCGCCGCCGTAGCATTTCGCGGTCACGTCTTTCCGCATCGCGGACAGCGTTTCGCGGGCGATGACGCGGCCGCCGATGGCGGCCTGGATCGGGATCTTGAACATGTGGCGCGGGATCAGCTCTTTCAGCTTTTCCACCATCACGCGGCCGCGGGCCTCGGCCCGGTCGCGGTGGACCATGATCGACAGGGCATCGACGGGTTCGTCATTGACCAGGATCGACATCTTCACAAGGAAATCTTCGCGGTAGCCCATCATCTGGTAGTCAAAGCTGGCGTAGCCCTTGGTCACCGATTTCAGCCGATCGTAGAAATCAAACACCACCTCGGCCAGCGGCAGGTCATAGACCACCATCGCGCGGCTGCCGGCATAGGTCAGATCCATCTGGATGCCGCGCCGGTCCTGGCAGAGCTTCAGCACATCGCCCAGATAGTCGTCGGGAACCATGATCGTGGCCTTGATCCGCGGTTCCTCGATATGGTCGACGTAGGTCAGGTCGGGCATGTCGGCGGGATTGTGCAGGTCGCGCACCTCGCCATCCTTCATGTGCAGGTGGAAAACGACCGAAGGCGCGGTGGTGATCAGGTCAAGGTCATATTCGCGTTCCAGCCGGTCGCGGATGACTTCCAGGTGCAGAAGGCCGAGGAAGCCGCAGCGGAAGCCGAAGCCCAGCGCGGCCGAGGTTTCCATCTCGCTGCTGAACGACGCATCGTTCAGCGCCAGCTTCTCGATCGCGTCGCGCAGCGCCTCGAAATCGGCGGCATCGACGGGGAACAGGCCGCAGAACACCACCGGCTGCGCAGGCTTGAACCCCGGCAGCGCGGCGGCGCAGGGTTTCTTTTCATGGGTGATGGTATCGCCCACGCGGGTATCGCGCACCTGCTTGATGGATGCGGTGAAGACGCCGATTTCACCCGGCCCCAGTTCCGGCCAGTCGACCATCTGCGGGCGCAGCACCGCCAGCTTGTCGATGCCATAGACGGCACCGGTCTGCATCATCTTGATGCGCTCGCCCTTCTTCACCACGCCGTCCATGACCCGGATCATCACGACAACGCCCAGGTAGGCGTCATACCAGCTGTCGACCAGCATCGCCTTCAGGGGCGCGTTGCGGTCGCCCTTGGGCGCCGGCAGGCGGCTGACGATGGCCTCCAGCACGTCGGGGATCCCAAGGCCCGACTTGGCCGAGATCAGCACCGCATCGCTTGCATCCAGCCCGATCACGTCCTCGATCTGGGCCTTCACCTGTTCGGGTTCGGCCGCCGGCAGGTCGATCTTGTTCAGCACGGGGACGATTTCGTGCCCGGCGTCGATGGCCTGATAGACGTTGGCGAGCGTCTGCGCCTCGACCCCCTGGCTCGCGTCAACAACCAGCAACGAACCTTCGACGGCGCGCATCGAACGGCTGACCTCATAGCCGAAGTCGACGTGGCCCGGCGTGTCGATCAGGTTCAGCACATAGGACTGGCCGTCCTTGGCCTTGTAGTCGATGCGGACGGTGTTGGCCTTGATGGTGATGCCGCGCTCTCGCTCGATATCCATGCTGTCCAGAAGCTGGGCCTTCATGTCGCGGTCGGCGACAGTGCCCGTCGACTGGATCAGCCGGTCGGCCAGCGTGGATTTTCCGTGGTCGATATGCGCCACGATCGAGAAATTGCGGATCTGGGAAAGCTCGGTCATGGCGCGGATATGCAGGGGAATCCGGCACCGGTCAAGCGGTCCGCGGGGCTTTGGCGGTTGACGTTTTCGCCGCCAGACCCAATCTGTGGGCAAAGCCAGGAGACAAGCATGAAACTGAATGTTCCCGACATGACCTGCGGCCATTGCAAGGCGGCGGTTGAAAAGGCGATCATCGATCTGGACAGCGCCGCAGATGTGCGGGTTGACCTGCCCGGCCGCACTGTCGAGGTGACGACGACCGCGGCCGAAAGCGCGGTTCTGAACGCACTTCTGGCCGAGGGCTATCCCGCAACCCTGGCCTGAGCAACTGCCCGGAGGGGCATCTTGAACCCCGCCGTGGCCTTGGGCATAGTCGCGCCGATCCATGACGCCGGACATACCGGCGCGAACGGCGGATGAGGCGGAAGATGCACAAGACGTTGATGATCCTGGCAACCGCAGTCACGGTGACGGCGGGCCTTGCGGCCTGCGGCGGCGGGCGGGGTAGCCATGGCCCGATTGCGCAGGCCTGCATGGCATCGGGCCGCGATGGCGCCAGCTGGCGGACCTGCGGCTGCGCCCAGCAGGTTGCCAACCGGATGCTCAGCCATTCGGACCAGAAGCGGGCGGTCAAGTTCTTTGGCGATCCGGAACTGGCGCAAAAGGCGCGGACCGCCAACAGCGACCACGCAAAGGCCTTCTGGCGGCGCTATTCGGCCTTTGGCACCGCAGCGGAACAATCCTGCGCCGGGGTCTGAAACGCTCCGACCGCCAGGAACAAAAAAGCCCGCCAGTGGCGGGCTTTTCAATTCATCACTCCCGAAGGATCAGGCCGCCGCAGCGACGGCCTTCTTCGAGATGTCTTTCTTGATCTTCAGCGCACGATCCGACAGTTCGTCATCCTTGGCTTTCGCAAGGAAAGCGTCCAGACCGCCGCGATGGTCGACCGAACGCAGCGCCGCCGCCGAGATGCGCAGCTTGAACGACTGCCCCAGCACGTCCGAGATCAGCGTGACATCGTTCAGGTTCGGCAGGAAGCGACGCTTGGACTTGTTGTTCGCGTGGCTTACGTTGTGACCCGACATCGGGCCTTTTCCGGTCAGTTCGCAGACGCGCGACATGGTGTATATCCTTCAGTTTCCGGCAACCGGGAAGGCCCCGGACCCATAAGATAACGGGCACCGCTTGAGGCAGCGCCCAGAATGACAGGTCGTCCGGATAGAGCCTTCGGCGACCTTCGTCAAGCGATTCATCCGCATTACGCCCTGAGGATCGCCAGCATCCGCCGCGCCGCCGCTGCCGGGGACAGCTCCCCTTTCGCAACGGCACCGCCCAGGTCGACCATCTGGCGGCGGGCCTCGGCTTCCTCGGTCAGGCGCGACAGAAGGCCCAGGCGCACTTCGTCTTCAAACCAGTGCCGGGCCTGGTCGGCGCGGATGCGCGCGAAATGCCCCTGTTCGCGCCGCCAATCGGCCAGCGTCTTCATTTCGGCCCAGGCCCGGTCAAGCCCTGCCTCCTCGACCGCCGACACCGGCAGCGCCTTGGGGAAATCGGCCGGGTCTTGCGGACGTTTGCGCAAAAGCCGCAGCGCGCCGGAATAATCCGCCACCGTGCGCATCGCCGTCGATTTCAGATCGCCATCGGCCTTGTTGACCAGGATCAGGTCGGCCATCTCCATGATGCCGCGCTTGACGCCCTGCAATTCGTCCCCGCCCGCCGGCGCCAGCAGCAGGATGAACAGATCCGACATCTCGGCCACCAGCGTTTCCGACTGGCCGACACCCACCGTCTCGATCAGCACCACATCGAATCCCGCCGCCTCGCAAAGCGCCACCACCTCGCGGGTGCGCCGCGCCACGCCGCCCAGATGCGCCTGGCTGGGTGACGGCCGGATGAAAGCACGCGGCTCGCGGCTCAACCGCTCCATCCGGGTCTTGTCGCCCAGGATCGAGCCCCCCGACCGCGCCGAGGACGGGTCCACCGCCAGCACCGCCACCCGCAGCCCCTGCCCTGTCAACAGCATGCCGAAGCTTTCGATGAAGGTGGATTTTCCCACCCCCGGCGTGCCCGACAAACCGATCCTCAGCGCCTGCCGGCCAAGCGGCGCCAGCCGCGCCAGAAGATCGGCGGCCTTTTCGCGGTGATCCGCCCGCCCGCTTTCGACCAGCGTGATCGCCCGCGCAAGTGCCCGGCGATCGCCTGCCGCCACCCGTTGGGCCAGTTCGGTCACATCCATGGGGTCCTGATCCTCCTCCGCTTTTCATCCGACCCATATTCACCAGACCCTATCCGGACAATCCAGCCCAGTCCTGTCCGGCCATCATTTCTTCTTTGTCCAAATACTCCCGCCGGAGGCGTCCGACATAGCCGCCCGTCAGGCTGGTCAGGGCCCTCGCACCCCGCTACACCCGCCCCATGTCACACCCGCCGCTGCCGATCACCGAAGCCCTGCCCCCCTTGCGCACCGCGCTGGCCAGAACCGGCGTCGCGGTGCTGCAGGCCCCGCCCGGCGCGGGCAAGACCACCGGCGTGCCGCTCGCGCTGCTTTCCGACATCTCCGGCCGCATCGTGATGCTGGAACCGCGCCGCCTTGCCGCCCGCGCCGCCGCCGAACGGATGGCAGAGACGCTTGGCGAACCCGTGGGTCGCACCGTCGGCTACCGCATCCGGGGCGAAGCGAAATCCGGGCGCGACACCCGGATCGAGGTCGTGACCGAAGGCATTCTCACCCGGATGATCCAGTCCGACCCCGCGCTGGATGGGATTGGCTGCGTGATCTTCGACGAATTCCATGAACGCTCGCTGAACGCCGACCTCGGCCTTGCCCTGACGTGGGAAGCGCGGGGCGCCCTGCGGCCCGACCTGAAAATTCTGGTCATGTCGGCGACATTGGATGCCGAACCCGTCGCGCGGCTTCTGTCCGCCCCCATCGTCACGTCGGAAGGCCGCGCCTTCCCGGTCGAAACCCGCTGGCTGCCGCGCCCGCTGGCCTCTGGGATCCGAATCGAACCCGCGACCGCCGCGCTGATCCGACAGGCGCTTGAGGAAACCGAAGGCGGCGTCCTGGTATTCCTGCCCGGCGAGGCCGAGATCCGCCGGGTGGCCGCCGCGCTCTCGGACCTGCCGCAATCGACACAGGTCCGCCCCCTTTACGGCGCGATGGAGTTTTCAGCCCAGCGCGCCGCCATCGCCCCTGCCCCGCAGGGCATCCGCAAGATCGTGCTGGCCACCGCCATCGCCGAAACCTCGCTCACCATCGAGGATATCCGTGTGGTGATCGACGCAGGAAAGGCGCGGCGGGCGCGGGTCGATCCGTCCTCGGGGATGTCACGGCTGGTCACCGAACGCGTGTCCCGCGCCGAGGCCGACCAGCGCCGGGGCCGCGCGGGCCGTGTCGCACCGGGGGTCTGCTATCGGCTTTGGTCGAAGGGCGAAGAAGGCGTGCTGCCCGCCTTCCCGCCAGCGGAAATCGAGGTGGCCGATCTGGCCGGGCTGGCCCTTGAACTTGCCCTTTGGGGGGCCGGGGCGGAAAGCCTCGCCTTTCTGACCCCACCGCCCGCCCCTGCGCTGGCCGAGGCACGGGCGCTGCTGGCGGGCTTGGGCGCGCTGGACGCCCGGGGGCGGATCACCGGCCACGGGCGGCAGATGGCGGCGCTGCCGCTCCACCCCCGGCTGGCGCATATGCTTTTGCGCGCTGGCAAGGCGGCGGCGCCTTTGGCCGCCCTTCTGTCCGACCGCGACTTGCTGACAGGCGCGCCCGCCGATCTGGCCTTGCGGCTGTCGGCGCTCCGCGATCCGCGCCGCTTCGCGGACGACCATCCCTGGCCGATCCATCGCGGCACGCTGGAACGGGTGCGCGAGGAATCGCGGCGGCTGACCCGCCTAGCGCCTGACACGTCGGCAGAGATGTCGGCGGGCGGCGTGGCCTCGCTCGCCTACCCGGACCGGATCGGCCTGCGCCGCAAGGGGGATGAGCCGCGCTTTGTCCTGTCGGGCGGCAAGGGCGCTGTCGCGTCCCCTGCCGATCCTTTGGGCGCATCGCGGCTGATCGTCGCCACCGATCTGGACGGCGACCCGCGCGAGGCGAAGATCCGTCAGGGCATCGCGCTGCATGAATCCGATCTGCGCGCCCTGCATGGCGACGGGATCGCCTGGGTGGATGTGGTCGAATGGTCGCGGCGCGAAGGGCGTGTGGTGGCGCGGCGGCACGAACGGCTGGGCGCGCTGGTTCTGGCGGACCGGCTCTGGCCCGAGGCCCCGCCCGAGGCGCTGGCCAAGGCCGCGCTGGAAGGGCTGCGCCAGATCGGGCTCAACTGGTCAGAACCTGCCCGACGACTGCGGGCGCGGGTCGCGCTTTTGCGCCACGAAGGTGCCGACATGCCCGATGTGTCGGATGCCGCGCTGCTGGCCGATGCTGACTGGATCCTGCCCTGGCTTTCGGCCTGCAAGACCGAGTCCGATCTGCGCGAATTGAACCTGACCGAGGCGCTGAAGGCCCGCCTGGGCTGGGACCGGATGCAAGAGCTTGACCGCCTGGCCCCTGCCGCTTTCGTCACGCCCCTGGGCCGGGCCGTGCCGATCGACTATGACGGCGACCACCCGTCGGTCGCGCTGCGCCTGCAAGAAGTGTTCGGCGTGACCACCCACCCGACCGTGGGGCCAAGGCGGCTGCCCCTGCGGATGACGCTGCTTTCACCGGCGCAGCGCCCGGTGCAGGTGACGATGGACCTGCCGGGGTTCTGGCACAGCTCTTACGCCGATGTCCGCAAGGACATGCGCGGGCAGTATCCCAGACACCCCTGGCCCGAAGATCCGACCGAGGCCGAGCCGACGCTGCGCGCGAAACCGCGCGGCACCTGATCCTGCCCGATACGGCCCGTCAACGCTTGTGGATCACTGCCACCTGATCCCGGCGGGTCTTGTCGTAATTCACCTGATGCAGGAAACAGCCCGAAATATCGCCGCCCATCGCGGTGAATTCCGCCTGCGTCGCCGGATCGGAATGGTGAAAGCTGCGGGTCTGCGAAAAGCCGCGCAAAAGGTCGGCAGTGCGGGTGATGCCGGGGCGTTCATAGGCGGCGGGCTGCCAGCGCAGGTCTTCGATGATGTAAAGCCCACCCGGCTTCAGGCGCGGGAACAGTTCAAGGACTGCGTTCTGCTGATGGTGGCTCGCGTGGCTTGCGTCGTCGATCACGATGTCGAGGGGCGGCAGGTTGGCCGCAGTCGCGGCCAGCGCGGCGCGGTCGTCCATGTCGCAGCGGTGGAAGGTGAAGCGGTCCTGCGCGAACCAGCCGAAATCGGACACATCCAGCCCGTGGATGCGCGCCTTCGGGAAATATTCCAGCCACATCCGCACCGAAGGCAGGTCCGTTGTCGCGCGGTCGGCGCTTTGGCCGTGTTCGGGCCCGCCGATCTGCAACCCCATCTCCAGGAAGATGATCGGCTGCTGCCGCAGCGGATGAAACAGCATGTGATAAAGTTCGGTATAGCGGTGCTTGGCCGCCCCCTTGTCCGAACCGAAGCGCGCGGCCAGGTCGGTCAGGTTGGCGGGCAACGGCATGCCCGCCTGATTAGCGGTTTTCGTCACCCTCAGCCGCCCAGGTAATCGGACTTGCCGATCCCGACGCCATTGGCGCGCAGGATCGCATAGGCGGTGGTCATGTGGAAATGAAAGTTGGGAATGGCATAGCCGTGCAGATATTGTTCCGCCGGAAAGGTCAGTTCGTGCGGCCCGGCCTTGACTGTGATCGTCCGGGCCTCGGCGCCTTCAAAGGCGCTGGGGGGAACCGTGTCCAGATAGGCGATGGTGCGCGTGATGCGGTCCTTCAACTCGACCAGCGTGGTTTCGGTATCGGCAAAGGCTGGCACATCGGCACCCGAAAGCCGCGCCGCCGCACCCTTGGCGTGGTCGCAGGCGATGGTGATCTGCCGCCAGAAGGGCAGCATGTCGGCGATCAGCCGCAATTGCGCGATGACCTCGGACTTGATCTTCTTCGCCTCGGCATGGGCCTCGGCCTTGTCGAGGATCCGGGTCAGCGCGGTCAGCGAATGGATGAAATAGGGAACGGGGGTCTGCATGTCGGGCTCCTGTGCGGCGTTCGGCGGCATGAAGCGCCGGAACGGCAGAAGGCGCAAGGGGTCAGTCGGAATTGTCCGCAGGATCGCGGCCACCCGCCTGCCGCCAGGCGTTCAGATAGGCTTCGCGGCTTTGGGGCCAGCTTTCCGCGACCGGTTCCGGCGCACCGATGCTGCTCAGCCGGAAGGTGCGGAAATCATTGCGCGCCTCGCACCAGGCCAGCACGCAAGACCCGTGATGGGTCAGCGTCAGGGGCAGGATCACGCGTTCGGTGCCGCTGCCATCCTGCGCGATGTAGCGGATTGCGACCTTGTGTTCCTCGCGCAGGGCACGGACAAGAAGGTTATGGGTGCTGGTCGTCGGTCGGCCATCTTCGTCCAGCACCTGCGGCATCAGATCAAACCCGCCCAGGGCCTGCAAAAGCTCGAACCGTTCCGGCGGAAGCTGCCCGCCGATCCGGTGCAGGATTTGCGCCGCCTCGACCAGTTGCCGCCGGGTATGGCTGCCGTCGCGGGCATTGCGCAGGGCTGAAACCAGCGTCGTCAGGGCGGACTCGTCCAGATCAAGGACAAGGCGCGTGGCCACCACAGGCCCGATCACCAGCTTGCGTCCGACCCGGAGCATCGGTTCGCCATCCTCTTGCCAGCGCCGGATGCTGGCGCGCAGGTCGCGGCGGCGCAGGCCAAGGGCGCGGGCAAAGCCACGGGTGAGCCGGACGCGCCCGAACCGCCGCAACAGCGCAACGAAGATCGCGCGGCGGATCGCGTCAGTGCCCGCACCCGGAACGGCCGACAAAAGACCGCGATCCTCGCCTTTGCGTTTCACAGCCCCAAGGACCAGCGCACGATGGCTTTCTGGGCGTGCAGGCGGTTCTCGGCCTCGTCGAAGACAACCGAATTGGGGCCGTCCATGACGCTGCTCGTCACCTCGTCGTCGCGGTGGGCGGGCAGGCAGTGCATGAACAGGGCGTCGGGCCTGGCATGGGCCATCAGCGCATCGTTGACCTGATAGCCGCGCAACTGGTTGTGGCGCCGTTCGCGGGCCGATTGCGGATCGTGCATCGACACCCAGGTATCGGTGACGACCAGATCGGCACCCTGGACGGCCTTGACCGGGTCGCGCTCGATCCGGATGTCGGCACCTTTCGCACGGGCTTGCTCGATGAATACCCGTTCGGGGTCCAGCGGTTCGGGTCCGGTGAAGGTCAGGTCAAATCCGAATTGGCCCGCGGCGTGGATGAAGCTGGCGCAGACGTTGTTGCCGTCGCCCGACCAGACCACTTTCTTTCCGGCGATCGGGCCGCGATGTTCCTCGTAGGTCATCACGTCGGCCATGATCTGGCAGGGATGGGTGCGGTTCGTCAGGCCATTGATCACCGGGACCGTGGCATATTCTGCCATTTCCAGAAGCGTCGCTTCCTCGAAGGTGCGGATCATGATCAGGTCGACATAGCGCGAAAGCACCCGGGCGGTGTCGGCGATGGTCTCGCCGTGGCCCAGCTGCATGTCGGCGCCCGAAAGCACCATCGTCTGGCCGCCCATCTGGCGGATGCCCACGTCAAAGCTGACGCGGGTTCGGGTCGAGGGCTTTTCGAAGATCAACGCCGCCATGCGACCCTTCAGCGGCTGGTCGGCGTCGGCGTTGCCCTTGGGGCCGCCGTTGCGGGCGTCCTTCATGGCGCGGGCCTGGTCGATGATGGCGCGCAACTCGGTGGGATCGGTCTGGTTGATGTCTAGGAAATGTCTCATGGCTGCTTTGCGAGGAAGGCGCCGGGGGTCATGGCCCCCGAAGGCCGTGGAAATGGAATGTCGACGGGCCGACCAACCGGGGCCGGGGATGCTGCGGGTCGTCGTGACATGTGCTGCTCGCGCTCGGCCAGCGCGGGGGACCGGCTCGGATCACACATCAAGCGTCGCCGCCGCACGATCCAGCCGCGTCACGGCTTCAGTGATTTCCTCGTCGGTGATGGTCAGCGGCGGCAGCAGGCGCACGGTATTGTCCGACGCCGCGACCGTCAGCAGGTGCTGGGCATAGCCCGCCTTGACCAGATCGGCCGGCGCCACACGGCACTTCAGCCCCAGCATCAGGCCGGTGCCCCGCACCTCCTCGAAGACCTTCGGATGGGCGGCGATCAGCCCTTCCAGCCGCTGGCGGAACAGGGCGCCCTTGCGGTTCACCTCGGCCAGGAAGTCGGGGTTGGCGATGATCTCGACGACCTTCGCCCCCACCGCGCAGGCCAGCGGGTTGCCGCCGTAGGTCGACCCGTGCGTGCCCGCCGTCATGCCCGATGCGGCCTCTTCGGTGGCCAGCACCGCGCCCAGCGGGAAGCCGCCGCCGATGCCCTTGGCGACCATGACGATATCGGGCTGGATTCCGTCCCATTCGAAGGCGAACAGCTTGCCGGTGCGGCCCATGCCGCATTGCACCTCGTCGAGGATCAGAAGCGCGCCCGCTTCGTCACAAAGCTTGCGGAGCGCCTTCAGGAAGCCTTCGGGCGCGGTGCGGATGCCGCCTTCGCCCTGGATCGGCTCGATCATCACTGCGGCGGTCTGCGGGGTGATCGCGGCCTTCACCGCCTCCAGATCGCCGAAGGGCACATGGGTGAAACCCGGCATCAGGGGCCCGTAGCCCTTGGTCATCTTTTCGCCGCCCGCAGCGGCGATGGCACCGGTCGAACGCCCGTGGAAGGCGCCTTCGAAGGTGATGATGCCGATCTTTTCGGGATGGCCTTTGTCATACCAGTATTTCCGCGCCATCTTGATCGCCAGCTCGGCGGTTTCCGTGCCGGAATTGGTGACGAAGACAGTATCGGCAAAGGTATGCGCCACCAGCAGGTCGGCCAGCCGCTGCTGTTCGGGGATCATGTAGACGTTCGACACATGCCAGAGCCTGCCCGCCTGTTCGGTCAGCGTGGCGACCAGATCGGGATGGGCATGGCCCAGCGCGTTCACCGCGATGCCCGAGCCCAGATCAAGATATCGACTGCCATCCGCCTCGGTCAGCCAGGCGCCCTCGCCCATGATGAAGGACAGGGGCGCGCGGTTGTAGGTGGGCAGAACCGAAGGGATCATGGTCGTCTCCTGCGAAGGAAGGCGCGAGCGTCGGCGAAGGCCGGAAGCTTGTCAATGCGCGGAACGGGAAGGAAAGGGGGGCTGTGACACGCGATGGCCACGGTTGATCGGCCGTCAGGCGCGGTGCGCGCGGCGGCGTCGGATCGGAGCCTGTCGGAACCGGATGATCATGGCGGGCGGGATACGCGGCGTCGGACCGGCTGTCAAAGAAATTTGCGCGGATCGCCCCGCAGATGCGCTGTTTTCGTGCGGACCATTCGATTCGGGGTGCTTGAAATCCCGGCCGCCGGCTTGTATCTCGGTGCGTCCCGACTAGAATGGGATGCAGCCGCGCCGGAACGATCCGGGCCGCGAAGGGGAATAGCAAGCATGTCCTGGACCGATGAGCGCGTCGAGACGCTGAAGAAGATGTGGGCCGAAGGGCAGTCCGCCAGCCAGATCGCCAAGGAGCTGGGCGGCGTGACGCGCAATGCCGTGATTGGCAAGGTCCATCGTCTTGGTCTGTCGAACCGCACCACCGGCGACGAAGCCGCAGCCGAAATGCCCGTAGCACCCCAGCCGGAACCGGCCGCCGCCGCCCCTCGTGTGGCGGCAAGCCCCCAGCCCGCCACCCGGCCTGCGTCGCAGCCCTCGACTGCTGCGGCTGCCCCTCGGGCCGAAAGCGCCAGCGCGGCCCCGATGGCCGCCGAGCCCCCCGTACCCGTCGCGGTGAATGTGACGCCGCTGCGCAAGCCGATCGTGCCGGCCGGCCAGCCCCTGCCGCCACAGCCCTCTGCCAATGAGGTCAGCCCCGAGGCCCTGGCCTCGGTGCGTGAAATCGAGAAGAAGGCGCGCAAGCTTACCTTGATGGAATTGACCGAGCGCACGTGCAAATGGCCGATCGGCGATCCGTCGACGGATGACTTCTGGTTCTGCGGTCTGCCGAGCCACGCGGGCAAACCTTACTGCGAAGCGCATGTCGGCGTGGCGTTCCAGCCGATGTCCTCGCGCCGCGACCGCCGCCGCTAGGCGCGTCCGACCGATCACCGCACGGCCGGCGCCGCAGGTGAACAGGGATCCAGAGGCCCGCGGCGCTATCCGCCTGCGGGCCTTGTCTTTTCCAGAAGCCCTTGCACCTTCGGCCCCAGCGCATCGACCACAAGGGCCACACCTTCGGCTGTCGGGTGCAGACCGTCGGGTTGCAGCAGCCTGTCCTGCGGGGTGCCCGCGTCAAGCGCCGCCCGAAGGGGCGCCAGAAACTCGGGCGCCAGCAATGCACCATGCGCACGGGCAAGGTCGGGATAGATGGCGTCGAACGCGGCTTTGTAGTCGGGGCCATAATTGCCGGGCGCCCGCATTTCCACCAGAAGCACCGGTATCCTGCGCGCATCGGCCTTGGCAAGGATCGCGTCCAGATTGGCGCGGGTCTCGGCAGGCGGCAGGCCGCGCAGCAGATCATTGCCCCCCAGCGTCACGATCAGGGCATCGGTTTCAGGCACCATCGCCCATTCGGCCCGCGCCAGCGCACCGGCGGTCGTATCACCGGATACCCCCGCATTCACAACCACCACATCCGCTCCGCGATCCTTCAGCCATCTGGCCAGTTGCGGCACGAAGCCATCTTCGGGCGGCAGGCCGTAGCCTTGCGTCAGACTGTCACCCAGCGCGACCAGCATCTGTGGGCCGGCGGACAGCGGCTGCACCGCACCGAACGCAAGCCCCGCCGCGAGAACCAGATTGCGCCCGGCCCGCAACACCCCATATCCAAGGCTGGCAGACCGGTCGGGAGCTTGGGACGTGTTGGAAGAAACGGCAGAGGATCCGGCCCGCAATGCGGCGACGGATCTGGCAAAGAAACTGACGGCAAACCGGCCATCGGACATTCCAACAGATACCGCGGAGAAAATCCTTTCGCTTGCGGACGTGCGCCTGACGCTGGCCGGAAACGCCGGTCCTGTCGAGGTGCTGCGCGGCATCGACCTGAAGGTGGCGCGCGGCGAAAGCCTGGGGCTGGTCGGGCCATCGGGTTCGGGCAAGTCGTCTCTCCTGATGCTGATGGGCGGGCTTGAACGCGCCACGGCAGGCCGGGTCACGGCACTGGGCCAGGATCTGGGGGCGATGTCCGAAGACGCCCTTGCCCGGTTCCGTCGCCGCAATATGGGTATCGTCTTCCAATCCTTCCACCTGATTGCGACGCTGACCGCGCAGGAGAACGTGGCGCTGCCGCTGGAACTGGCCGGCACGCCGGATGCAATGGCGCGGGCGGGCCAGGAACTGGCCGCGATGGGCCTTGCCGCGCGCACGGGCCATTATCCGGCCCAGCTTTCCGGAGGCGAGCAGCAGCGCGTGGCACTGGCCCGGGCCTTCATCGCGCGCCCCGCGATCCTTCTGGCGGACGAACCGACCGGGAATCTCGACGCAGCCACGGGCACCGCGATCATGGATCAGCTTTTCGCCCTGCGCGACCGGCATGGCGCAACGCTGGTGCTGGTCACCCATGCGCCGGAACTTGCCGCGCGTTGCGACCGCGTCGTGCATCTGTCCGATGGGATGATCGCACCATGACAGGGCAGGTGGCGATGGCACTGCGACTGGCCGCCCGCGACCTGCGCGGCGGGGTGCGGGGGCTTGGCATATTTGTGCTTTGCCTGATGCTCGGGGTTGCGGCCATCGCTGCTGTGGGGACCGTGCGCACGGCGATCCAGGCGGCACTGGTCGAACAGGGGGCGACGCTTCTGGGGGGCGATGCCGAGGTCTCCTTTACCTATCGCATGGCCCGCGGGGCCGAAATGGACTTTCTTGCCGACCGATCGGAACGGCTTTCGGAAACGGCCGAATTCCGTTCCATGGCGGTAACCACCGATCAGTCCGGCCGCGCGCTGACGCAAGTGCGTGCGGTTGACGGGGCCTATCCGTTGATCGGGGATCTGCGCCTCGATCCGCCGCTTGCGCCCCGGGATGCGCTGGCAGGCAACGGGGCGGTGATGGACGGACTTCTGGCCGATCAGCTGGGGCTTCGTCCCGGCGACGCCTTCGATCTGGGCGGGGTGCGTTTCACGCTGCGCGCGCGGATCCTGCATGAACCCGATGGCAGCGCCTCGGGGATGGCTTTCGCCCCCCGCACCATCATTGCCCTGGGGGATGCGCGGGCCGGCGGGCTGCTCTCTGCCGGCAACCTGTTCGACAGCGCCTACCGGCTGGTGCTGAAGCCCGATGTCGACCTGCCCGCCCTGCGGCAAGATCTGGACAGCGCCTTCCCCGACAGCGGCTTTCGGTGGCAGGATCGCCGCAAACCCGCTCCGGGAACCGAGATGTTCGTCGACCGGATGGCCGATTTCCTGGTTCTGGTGGGCTTGGCCGCGCTGGCGGTGGGAGGCATCGGCATCGCCTCCGCAGTGCAGGACTGGCTGGCGGAACGGCGCGAAACCATTGCAGCGCTCAGGACGCTGGGCATGGAATCGGCCACGATCCATGCGATCTACGGCATCGAGATCGGGCTTGTGGCGGCCCTGGGCATCGGGCTCGGCCTCGCGCTTGGCACCATCGGCCCGATGCTGGCCGCGCCGATGATCAAGGCAAGCCTGCCCATTCCGATCACGCTGCGGTCGGGGTTTCCCGGCCTCGGGCTCGCGGCCCTTTACGGTGTGCTGACGGCGGTGCTCTTCACGCTGCTGCCCTTGTCGCGGCTCGAGCGCATCCGCCCGGCGGCCCTGTTCCGCGACCTTGGCGAAGATGCCGGTCAGCGCCCTCGGGGGCTCACGCTGGCGGCGGTCGCGCTGGTGCTGGCGGCTCTGGTCGCGGTTTCTGCCGCGTCAACCGGCACCCCTGCGCTGGCGCTTGGCGCATTGGGCGGCGTTGCCGCAGCGCTGGCGGCTCTGGCTCTGGCGGCGGGCGGGTTGCAGCGACTCGCGCGCGGCATGGCGCCCCGGCTGCACGGCCGACCGGCGCTGCGTCTTGCACTCGCGGCGATCGGCAGCCCGCGCGGCGGGACCGTTGCTGTGGTGCTGGCACTGGGCCTTGGCCTGTCGGTGCTGGCCGCACTTGGCCAGATCGACGCAAACCTGCGCCAGGCGATTGCGGCCGACCTGCCGCAGCGCGCGCCCAGCTATTTCTTCGTCGACATCCAGCCCGACCAGATCGGCCCCTTCGTTGACCGCGCAAGCCGCACGCCGGGCATCACCCGGACCGAGTCGGCGCCGATGCTGCGCGGCATCCTCACCCGGATCAACGGGATCGAGGCGCGCAAGCTGGCTGGCGACCACTGGGTGCTTCGCGGCGATCGCGGCATCTCCTATGCGGCAGAACCGCCGCCCAATACCATCATCACGGCGGGCGAATGGTGGCCCGCCGATGAGTCCGGCCCGCCTCAGGTCAGCTTTTCCGAAAAGGAGGCCAAGGAGCTTGGCCTGAAACTGCGAGACAGGCTGACCATCAACATTCTTGGCCGCGATATCGAGGCGGAGATCACCTCGCTGCGCCGCGTCGATTTCTCCGGCGCCGGGATCGGTTTCGTGATGGTGATGAACCCTGCCGCACTGGCAGGCGCGCCGCATGGCAACATCGCCACCGTCCATACCGGGCCCGGGTTCGACGATGCCGGATTTCTGCGCCAGATTGGCGCGCTCTGGCCCAACATCACCGCCATCCGCATCAGCGACGTGATTGCCCGCGTCACGCAGGCGCTCGATGCCATCGCGCGTGCGGTGGCGCTGTCGGCCGGCGTCACGCTTGTCGCCGGAGCGATCGTTCTGATCGGCACCGCCGCCTCGGGGCTGGCTGGCCGTCGCCGTGACGCTGCGATCCTGCGCAGCCTGGGCGCGACCCGGGGCCAGGTCCGTGCGTCCTTTGCGCTGCGGTCTGCGCTGACGGGGGCTGCGGCCGGGCTGGTCGCCAGCCTGTTCGGCAGCGTCGCCGGCTGGGCGGTGATGCGCTTCGTCATGGACGCGCCCTACATCTTCCAGCCGCTCCCGGCGCTCGCGGCCGTCCTTGGTGGCATGGTCGTGGTCCTTGTCGCAGGTCTCGCCTTCGGAGAACCGACGCTACGCGCCCGGCCGGCACAAAGCCTGCGCGCCCGCGGCTGATCCCGGACGGCCTGCAAGGCACCCAAATCCCCTCGCCCCCCGCACCGCGCGGCCCAGGCGCCTGCCGGGCGCGGGTCCGTGCCGCCCCACAGGTTTTCTTCTTTGCACAAATACTTCTGCAACCATGGTCGCGCGCGCGCCGATTGCCGGCCATCCGCAGCGGGCGAGGCCGGATCCTCGACAGCCGCGCGGCCATTGCCTATGCACGTTCCATGATGAAGCCCATATCCCTGATCCTGCAAGATCCCGTATTGCGCGCCGCCACGCTGGCCGTGCTGTTCTATGGCGGCTTCATCGGCTCGATCGCCCCCTATCAGTCGCTTGTGGGCGTCAGGCGGCTCGGGCTCCCGAACGGGGCCTATGCGCTGGTTCTGGTCACTGCCGCCGTGGTAGCGGTCAGCGCCTCGATCCTGATCGGTGTTGCCACCGACCGTGGCCTCTCGCGCCGGCGGGCGGCGCTGGTCTCGGCCGGGGCGACACTTTGCGGCGCGCTGCTGATGATCGTGGCGCCCGGGCGTCCGAGCTTTGTGCTTGTCCATGCCTTGATCCTGCCGGGGGCCACGCTTTTCGGGCAGTTCTTCGCCATCGGCCGGATCGCGTCACGAGTGCATTCCCCTGCCGATCAGGATGCGGTGATGGCCGTGATCCGGGCGATGCTCGCGCTGGCTTTCGTGGCCGTGGCGCCGGTCTGGTCGGCGGTGCTGTCTGCGGGTGGCGATCTTCTGTGGATCTATCCGGGGCTCGCGGTCCTTGCCGCGGGCATGCTGCTTTCGGTGCTGGCGCTGCCTGACCGGATCGCCGGGGACAGGCCGTCAGGCCAATCCTTCCGCGCCTCGCTGTCCGAACTCGCGCGGCCCGAAGTGGTCCTGCGCGTGGCTCTCCTGGGCGGGATCACCGCGTCGATCACCGCCTATCTGGTTCTGATCGGCCTGATCTTCGGGCAGGCAGGCCGGCCCGAGGGCGATGTCGCCCTGTTCGTCGGGGGCGTTGCCGGGATGGAGGTGCCCTTCATGCTTGCGCTGCCCCTGGCGTTGCGGCTCGCATCGCGCCGCATGCTGATCGCGGGTGGCGCGGTGATCTACGGTGGCTGGCTTGCCGCGCTGCCCTGGCTTGCCGGCTCGGCCTGGGTCTGGCTTCTGATCCTGCCGGCGGCGTTTGGGGGGGCGGCGGTGCTGACGCTGCCCATTGCCTATCTGCAGGATCTGCTGTCAGACCGGCCGGGGGCGGGTGCTTCGCTGATCGCGCTGCAGAAGGTGACGGGGGATGGCGCCTGTGCTCTGGCCTTTGTCGCGGGGACGGCACTTTCGGGCTATGGGCTGGCGGCAGTGCTTGCCGCCGGGCTTGCGTGTGCCGGCGGGCTGGGGCTGGCCTGGGTGGACCGCCACCGCCGCTGAGCGCGCGGCGCTATCCCCGAAACTCAATGGCCAGCCAGGAAACCCGAGGGGGCACGACCCAGAAGTTCGCGCGCCAGATCGGCGCCGGCTGCGGCACCATCAGACGCCAGAACGCGGCGCTCGCCGGCAATCGCCTCGCTGCCGTCGGGGCGCAGGATCTCGCCGCGCAGGAAAAGCCGGTCACCCTCCAGCAGGGCAAGCCCCGCGATCGGCGTCTGGCACGACCCGTCGAGCGTCGCCAGAAAGGCGCGTTCCGCCGCCAGCCGCAATCCGGTGGGCGCATCGTGGATGCCGGCAAGCAGCCTGGCGATACGGGCGTCCCCGGCGCGGCGCTCGATTCCGATGGCGCCCTGCGCGACGGCGGGAAGCATGTCGTCCACGTCGATCGCGCTTCGGGCGACAGAGGCCATGTTCAGCCGGTTGAGCCCCGCCATCGCCAGGAACGTCGCCACCGCAACGCCCTCGTCCAGCTTGCGCAGCCGGGTCTGGACGTTGCCGCGGAATTCGACCACCCGCAGGTCGGGTCGGCGATTGAGAAGCTGCGCGCGCCGGCGCAGCGACGAGGTGCCGACCACCGCCCCCGGTGCCAGATCGGCAAGCCGTGACACCTGACGCGACACGAAGGCATCGCGCACGTCTTCGCGCGGCAGGTAGCAGTCCAGCACAAGCCCGTCGGGCTGGGCCACCGGCATGTCCTTCATCGAGTGCACCGCGATATCGATGCTGCCGTCCAGAAGCGCATCCTCGATTTCGCGGGTGAACAGGCCCTTGCCGCCGATCTCGCTCAGCGAACGGTCCTGGATCCGGTCACCGGTGGTCTTGATGATGACGATCTCGAAGCCGTCTTCCGACAGGCCATGTCGCTCCATCAGTCGGCGGCGGGTCTCGAAGGCCTGCGCAAGCGCCAGCGGCGAACCGCGGGTGCCGATCTTGAGCGGGGTCTGGGCATCAGGCATGGTCATGGAACGGGCAATACCCTTCGACGCGTCGGCGCGCAATGGCGCAGCGGCGAACGATGGGGATGCGAGTGCGGAACAATATCATTCCGGGGGCCATCCCGGGCTGCGCGACCCCGGCCGCTCTTGACATTCCGGGCGCGGGGCGGGTCAAAGGCCGGGCCCCGCGGGATCTGGCGGGGCGATTGGGTGATTTCGGGTCCTGCGGTGGCAGGAGGGGGGGCTTGGCCATGAAGACGATCCTGCGCGCGCTGAAGGGGGAAACCCTGCCGACCCCGCCGATCTGGATGATGCGGCAGGCGGGGCGTTATCTGCCCGAATACCGCGCGACCCGGGCAGAGGCGGGCGATTTCCTGAAGCTCTGCTACAACCCCGAACTTGCGGCCGAGGTCACGCTGCAACCGATCCGCCGCTACGGCTTTGACGCGGCGATCCTGTTTGCCGACATCCTGCTGATCTGCCAGGCGCTGGGGGCGGATCTGTGGTTCGAGACCGGCGAAGGCCCGCGACTGTCCACCATCACCGGACCCGAGGGCCTGCGGGCGCTGAAGGGCAAGGACGCCATCCACGACACGCTCGCCCCGGTCTATGAGACCGTGCGCCTGCTGTCGGGCGCCCTGCCCCGCGAAACCACGCTGATCGGCTTTGCCGGCGCGCCCTGGACGGTCGCCACCTACATGATCGCCGGGCGCGGCACGCCCGACCAGGGGCCGGCCCATGCGTTGAAATCAACCGACCGGGCCACCTTCGAGGCGCTGATCGATCTGCTGACCGTGGCGACCATCGAATACCTTTCGAAACAGGTCGAGGCCGGGGCCGAGGTCATCAAATTGTTCGACAGCTGGGCCGGGTCGCTGAAGGGCGCCGATTTCGACGATTTCGCGCTGCGCCCTGCCCAGCGCATCATTGCCGCGGTGAAGGAACGCCACCCCGGCCTGCCGATCATCGCCTTCCCGCGCGAGGCGAAGGACCGCTACGAAGGCTTTGCCCGTGCCACCGGCGCCGATTGCGTGGCGCTGGACAATTCGGTCGATGCCACCTGGGCGGCGGCGCATGTGCAGGTCGATGGCTGCGTGCAGGGCAACCTGGCACCGCATCATCTGGTCACGGGCGGCCAGCCGCTGGTCGATGCCACGCGCAAGATCGTGCGGGCCTTTTCCGGCGGCCCGCATATCTTCAACCTTGGCCACGGCATCACGCCCGACGCCGACCCCGACAATGTGCGGCTGATGATCGAGACGGTGCGGGCTGCGAAACCGGCCTGAGCCCTTCGCCCCGGTGCATACCGGTCCTTGCGAAGAAACTAGGTCAGGCCAGTTGACATATGGCCGCGCGCGGGAGGAAAGTCCGCCCGACAACACGCATGGGGGTAAGATGGACTGGTCAGCGATCCTTGCCGGGCGCATGGCGCGCATGAAGGCATCCGAAATCCGCGAGCTGTTGAAGCTGCTGGACCAGCCCGAGATCATTTCCTTCGCGGGCGGCATTCCCGATCCGGCGCTGTTTCCTGCGGATGCGTTCCGCGATGCCTATGCGCAGGCTCTGGCGGAAGGGCGGGCGGGGGCGGCGCTGCAATATTCGGTCAGCGAAGGCCACCGATCCTTGCGCGACTGGATCGCGGGGGAAATGGCGGCGCTTGGCATTCCCTGCGATGCCGACAACATCCTCATCACCTCGGGGTCGCAGCAGGCGCTGGATTATCTGGGCAAGCTGATGATCTCGCCCAAGGATACCGCGCTGGTCGGCTGGCCGACCTATCTGGGGGCGCTGGGGGCCTTCAACGCCTATGAACCGCGCTACGCCCGGCTGGACCCCTTGGGCAATCGCGACGCCGCCCAGATCCGGGCCGAGGCGGAAGCCGCGGGGGGCCGGGTCAAGTTCGCCTATCTGTCGGCTGATTTCGCCAACCCCACCGGCGTCACCATCGACCGGGCCGAACGCGAGGCGCTGATCGACCTTGCCGATGCGCTTGACATCGCGATCATCGAAGATGCCGCCTACCAGACCCTGCGCTACAATGGACAGGCGATCCCGCCGATCCTGGCGCTGGAAATCGCGCGCAAGGGCAGCATCGAGGCGTGCCGGACGATCTACAGCGGATCGTTTTCGAAATCGCTGGCGCCGGGGCTGCGGGTCGGCTGGGTCTGCGCGGCAAAGCCGGTGATCGGGCGGCTGGTGCTGTTGAAGCAGGCCGCGGACCTGCATTCGCCGACCATCAACCAGATCGTCACCGATATCGTGGCGCGACGGGTGTTCACGTCCCATGTCGCCCATCTGCGCGAAGTCTATTCGGCCCGGCGCGACCACATGCTTGCGGCACTGGCGCGTGAAATGCCCGAAGGCGTCAGCTGGACGCGGCCCGAAGGCGGCATGTTCGTCTGGGTGACGCTGGCTGATGGGATGGATGCCGCCGATCTGCTCACCAGGGCGCTGGTGTCAGAGAAGGTGGCCTTTGTGCCGGGCCGGGCCTTCTTTGCCGATGGGTCGAATGGAAATACGCTTCGGCTCAGTTTCGCCTGCACGGATGCCCCGACCATCGACGAGGGCATCGCGCGGCTGGGCCGGGCGATCCGCAAGGGCTGATCGAAAACCTTGGGCTGGCTGTTCGCAACATTGATCGCCGCCGCCGCGCAGACCGGGCGCAACGCCACGCAGGCGCGGCTGACGGCCGAAATCGGCACCGTGGGGGCGACGCAGGTGCGGTTCCTGTTCGGCCTGCCCTTCGCCGTCCTGTTCCTGCTGATCGTGCGGCTGGCCGAAGGGCGTCCGGTGCCGGTCATTTCGGGCACCGCGCTGGCCTTCACCGCGACGGGCGCTGTGACGCAGATCCTTGGCACGGCGCTAATGCTCTGGCTGATGAAGGCGCGGTCGTTTTCCGTCATCACCGCCTGGCTCAAGACCGAGCCGGTGCTGGTGGCGCTGATCGGGGCGGTTGCCCTTGGCGATCACCTGAGCGGGGCTTCGATGGCCGCCATCGCGGTGGCGACGCTGGGGGTCGTGATCATGGCGGTGAAGCCGGGCGGGGGCGCCGCCTTGTGGCGCGAAACCGGGGCGGCGGGTCTGGGCATCCTCGCGGGTGCTCTCTTCGGCGCCTCGGCCATCGGCTTTCGGGGCGGGATCACGCACCTGCCCGAGGGGGATTTCCTGATGCGCGCCACAACCACGCTGGTCTGGAGCCTGGGGCTGCAATCGCTGATGCTGGCGGTCTGGCTGGTGGTGTTCGACCGGGTGGCGCTGCTGGCCTCGTTCCGGGTCTGGCGGCAATCGCTGGGCGCGGGGTTTCTGGGGGCCTTCGCGTCGCAGTTCTGGTTCATCGGCTTTTCGCTGACCTCGGCGGCCAATGTCCGCACCGTGGCGCTGGTCGAGGTGATCTTCGCGCAGATCGTTTCGCGCCGGATCTTCCGGCAGGCGACCGACAGGCGGCAGTTAATTGGCATGGCGATCCTGCTGGCGGGGGTCGCGGCCCTGCTGCGCGTCACGGCCTGACACTCACGCCTTCGACAGAAGCCAAAGCGCGACGGCCAGCAGGACGAAGGTCTGCACCCGGTGCATCCGCGCCGAGATCCCCGGATCGGACAGCCAGCGGCGCGCCGCACCGGCGGCCAGCACGATCACCGCGTGGATGAAGGTCGCCACCGCGACATAGATCGCCGTCAGCGTCAGCCCGCCCGCCAAATCGGCGTCCACGGGCAGGAAGCCCGGCAGGACGGTGATGTAGAAGACCGCCGCCTTGGGGTTCAGGAGGTTGGTGATCAGCCCGTGGCGGAAGCCGACGGTTTCATCCTCGCCGCCGCCGGGCAGGTGATGCCCCGGGTTCGCCGCATCGCGCCAGCTTTCCCAGGCCAGCCAGACCAGATAGGCCACGCCCGCGGCATGAAGCACCGAATAGGCGGGCGGAAAGGCAGCCAGCAGGGCCGCAAACCCGGTCGCCGCGAAGGTTCCCTGAAGGCCAAGGCCCAGCGCGATTCCTGCCACCGCGGCCCAGCCCGTCGCGCGCCCCGCCGTGGCCGACAGCAGCGCAAGCCAGGCCATGTTCGGGCCGGGCGTCAGTTCAATGGCGAACGCGGCCAGCAGGAACGAGAGGACAAGCCCGGCATCCGGCACGGGGTCAGACCCATTTGGCCAGGGGCGGCAGGCTCATCAGCACGGCATTGGCGTCATGTCCGGTTTCCAGCCCGAACTTCGTGCCGCGGTCGTAGACGAGGTTGTATTCGGCATAAAGCCCGCGGTGGATCAGTTGCACGTCCTTGTCGGCATCCGACCAGGGCTGGTCGCGGCGGCGGTCGGTGACGGGGACGAAGGCGGGCAGGAAGGCGCGGCCCACGGATTTCGTGAAGGCGAAATCGGCCTCCCAGTCGCCGGTGTTCAGATCGTCGTAGAAGATCCCGCCCACGCCCCGCGCCCGGCCACGGTGGGGGATGAAGAAATACTCATCCGCCCAGGCCTTGAAGCGGTCGTAATAATCGGCCCCATGCGGATCGCAGGCGACGCGGAGTGTGGCGTGGAAATGCGCCGTGTCGTCGGCATATTCGATGCAGGGGTTCAGGTCCGCCCCGCCGCCGAACCACCAGGCATGGGGAGTCCAGAACATGCGGGTGTTCATATGGACGGCCGGTGTGTGCGGGTTCTGCATATGCGCCACAAGGCTGATGCCGCTGGCCCAGAAGCGCGGATCGCTTTCCATTCCCGGCACGCCCCGCGCGGCCATCGCGCGCTGCGCCCTCTCGCCCAGGCGCCCATGCACGGTCGAGATATTGACCCCGACCTTCTCGAAGACCCGGCCGCCGCGCAGCACGCTCATCAGCCCGCCGCCCGCATCGCCACCGTCTTCCGCGGTGCGGCGGGTGGGCGTCACCTCGAACCGGCCCGCCGGGCGATCCGCGCAGGGGCCGATGGCCTGCCGGTCCTCCAGCGCCTCGAAAGCAGCGACGATGTCATCGCGCAGGGTGCGGAACCAGTCGGCGGCGCGCGCCTTGCGGGCATCGAAATCGCTGTCTGTCATCGGAGGGCCTCCTTCGTCCTGCGCCATGGATTATCAGCCGGGGCGCAGGCCCGCCAGTTCGAAGGGGCGTAGCATTGCCGGCTGCCCGCGCTGTTCCCCCCTTTTCCCTGCCCGGCGGCACGTTATCCTGTAGGCTGACTGCGGCACTCCTGCCGCCCTGGCCCAGAGATACCCCCATGCGCGCCCTCCTGCCCCTTGTTCTTCTGCCCCTGCTTGCCGCCTGCACCCCGCCCGGCCCCGTCTGTCGGCCTGGACCCGAAATGCAGACCATCGACCGGCTGATCGCCGAGACGCAAGGAAACCTTGACCGGGGCTATGTGATGGTGCCCGCCGCAGGGCCGGGGGCCGATCTTTGCCTGCGCGGCGGGAACTGGGGCCTTGGTGTATCAATTTGCACTGACGGATCGGCGCGAGAAAAACCCGTGGCCGTCGATGCTGCGGCCGAGCGGCGCAAGCTTGCCGGGCTCAAGGCGCAGAAGATCCGGTTGCAACGGCAGATGGACACCGACCCCGCCTGCCAGATCCACGGAGGAAGCTGATATGGCCTTTCGCACTGTCGTCCTGTTCCGCGCCGCGCCGATGCTGGCGCTGGCCGCGCTTGCCGCTTGCGGCACCCCGCAGGAACAATGCATCAACCAGAATACGCGCGACCTTCGTGTGCTTGACCGCCTGATCGCCGAGTCAAAGGGCAACCTTGCGCGGGGTTATGCCATCGTTCACGTCGAGACAACCGAAACCGAATGGATCCGCTGCGAACCTTCCTTCATCGAGACCCTGCCCGACGGCACGACCCGCCGTCACCCCGGGCGGCTCTGTCTTGATGATGTGACCCATGTCGAAAGCCGCCCCGCCGCCATCGACCTTGGCGCCGAAAAGGCCAAGCTCGCGTCGATGGAGAAGAAGCGCGCCGAACTGGCCAAGGCTGCCGGGCCCCTGATCGCCGCCTGCAAGAGGGCCTATCCCGAAGGTTGAGCGGTGACGGCCGAGCGGGCCTGCCCATGGATGCCCGGGCCTGCGCCCTCCGTCGAGAGGGCCCGTTTTCGCTTGACCCGAACGCCCCCTCTGGCAAAAGGGCGCCATGGCACGTGGTATTCTGACAATCGATCTCGACGCGGTCACGCGGAACTGGACCGCGCTTTCCCGCATGGCCGACTGCGAAACCGCCGCGGTCGTCAAGGCAGACGGCTATGGCACCGGGGCCACGCATGTGGCGCTGGCGCTGGCGCGGGCCGGGGCGCGGAGTTTTTTCGTGGCCCTCGCGCATGAAGGCGCGGCGCTCAGACAGGCGATCGGGGCCGGCCCGGCCATCCATGTGCTCTCGGGGCACATGGCGGGTGACGGCGCGATCCTGCGCGACCATGACCTCATTCCGATGCTCACGGGCCCCGATCAGGTCGCGCGGCATCTTGCGACCATGCCCGGCCACCACTTTGGCGTGCAGCTCGATACGGGCATGAATCGCCTGGGCCTGAAAGAGGCCGAATGGCAGGCATTGTCGTCCGAGGTTCTGGCGCAAAAGCCGGTATTGGCACTGATGCACCTGGCCTGCGCGGATGAACCAGACCACCCGATGAACACTCGGCAACTGGCCGTCTTTCACCGCATGACCGATGGGCTGGGCCTGCGCCGGACAGCGGCCGCCACCGGCGGCATCCTTCTGGGCAAGGCCTATCACTTCGACATGGTGCGCGCGGGCATCGGCCTTTTCGGCGCAGCGCCCTTCAAGGCGGGCGAACCGGTCGTTACCCTGTCGCTGCCCATAATTCAGGTCCGCAACGTGACGCGGGACGAGGCGGTCGGCTATTCCTGCGGCTGGGTCGCGCCGGGCAACCATCGGATCGCCACGCTGGCGGCGGGCTATGCGGATGGCATCTTCCGCAGCCTGTCCGGGAAGGCCACGCTTTGGGCCGGGGACTCGCCCTGCCCGCTGATCGGGCGCGTGTCGATGGACCTGATCACCGTCGACGTCACCCACCTGCCCGAGGTGCCCGAGCGGCTGGACCTGATCGGCCCGCACCAGACCGCCGATGCGCTGGCCGCTGTGGCGGGGACCATCGGCTATGAAATCCTGACCGCGCTCGGCCCCCGCTACGAGCGCCGATACATTGGCGGCAAGGCCGGGGCTTCGGCATGACCGAGGCGATCCTTGCCCCCGTCGCGTCGCTGGGCCGGGCGGTGCTTCTGGCGCTGGCGGCCATTGGCCGGATCGCGATCTTTGCCGCGCAGGTGCTCGGCCATCTGCTGCGCCCGCCGTTCTACGCGCGGGAATTCGGGCTGGCGCTGTTGCAGATCGGCTGGTTCAGCCTGCCGGTCGTCGGCATGACGGCGGTCTTTACCGGCGGCGCGCTGGCCTTGCAGATCTATGCGGGCGGCGCGCGGTTTTCGGCGGAATCGGTGGTGCCCTCGATCGTCGCCATCGGCATGACGCGCGAACTTGGTCCGGTGCTGGGCGGCTTGATGGTCGCGGCGCGGGTGGCGTCTTCGATCGCGGCCGAAATCGGCACCATGAAGGTGACTGAACAGATCGACGCGCTGACCACGCTTTCGACCAACCCCCTGAAATACCTGGTCGTGCCCCGCGTTCTGGCGGCCACGCTCGCCGTGCCGGTGCTGGTCGCGGCGGGTGACAGCATCGGGATCATGGGCGGCTGGCTGGTGGGCATCACGCGGCTGGACTTCAACTCGGCCACCTATCTGAAGAACACCGCCGATTTCCTCGAGGCCTGGGATGTCGGATCGGGCCTCGTGAAGGGCGCGGTCTTCGGCTTCATCATCGCGCTGATGGGCTGCTATCACGGGATGCATTCGGGCCGGGGCGCGCAGGGCGTCGGCGCGGCCACGAAATCGGCGGTCGTCGCGGCTTCGGTCCTGATCCTTGCGGCCAACTACCTGCTGACCGAACTGTTCTTTTCGACATGATTTCCATCGAGGGACTTCACAAGGCCTTCGGGTCCAATGCCGTGCTGCGGGGCGTGAACCTTGCGGTCGGGCGCGGCGAAAGCATAGTGATCATCGGCGGATCGGGCACCGGAAAATCGGTGCTGCTGAAGTGCATCCTTGGCCTCGTGCGCCCCGACCGGGGCCGGATCACGGTGGACGGTGCACCTGCGACGGTGCCCGCCAGCGACGCGATGCTGGCGCATTTCGGGATGCTGTTTCAGGGCGGCGCGCTGTTCGACAGCCTTCCTGTCTGGCAGAACGTCGCCTTCCGCCTGCTGCGTGGCAGCCTGAAGCGGCCAAAGGACGAAGCGCGAGCCATTGCCATCGAGAAACTGCGCCGCGTCGGCCTTGGCGCGACGGTCGCTGACCTGTTCCCGGCCGAACTGTCGGGCGGGATGCAGAAACGGGTGGGTCTGGCGCGCGCCATCGCCGCCGATCCGCAGATCATCTTCATTGACGAGCCGACCGCCGGTCTTGACCCGATCATGGCCGGCGTCATCAACGAACTGATCCGCGAGATCGTCGTCGAGATGGGAGCCACGGCCATGACGATCACGCATGACATGTCCTCGGTGCGGGCGATCGCCGATTCGGTGGCGATGCTGCATGATGGCGTCATCCGCTGGAGCGGCCCGATCGCCGAACTGGATATGACACCCGATCCTTACGTTCAGCAATTCATCCACGGCCGCGCCGAAGGTCCGATTGCCGCCATCAGGTGACCGCCGCCTGCGATCGCGCCCCTATCATGCCTTGTGCAGCGCCAAAGAAGCGCGAGATCCCGCCTGCCATGCAGGAAGGGCGCCAGTCACCCGGAAATTGAACTGCATTCACCACAAAATTGGCCTAGTCTTGTAGCCAGACTTGGATCCACACTCCTTACGGGATCGCTGGTGATGGCCGTGTTCATCCTTCTGTTCACCTTGGCGTCGGTCGTGCCGGCGGTGATGGTGCTTCTGGCCATCGCGCGCCGGCTGCAACGCCGGCAGATGCGGGGCGAACCGCGCCGCCGCCTTTGGATCTTTGCCGCTGGCATGATTCTGGTCGCGGCCTATCAGGCAGCGGTCAGCCTGGACCTGCTGATCCAGAGCTTCCGCGGGGTGGTCGATCTGGGCCTGCACCATGGCGTTGCCCTTCTGCTGGCCTGGGTCTGCCTGTGGTTGCGCGTCGGCATGCGCCACTTCCGCCGCGAACGAAGCCGGCGCGGCTACTGACCTGTGCGAAGGCCGGTGCCTCTCGGCGCTTGATACGCACCCGTTCCTGGGGCAGGAAGGCGCATGGCCAAGTCACCTGCCGCAATCTTCACCTGCACCGCCTGCGGCGCCACCCATCGCAAATGGGCCGGGCGCTGCGAGGCCTGCGGCGCCTGGAACTCGATCAGCGAAGAGGCACCCCTGACCACCGGACCTTCGGGCAAGGGGCTGGGGGCAGCCCGGGGCCGCACGATCCCGCTGACCACGCTTTCCACCGAAGAACCGCCGCCGCCGCGAACCGGGTCGGGCATGGACGAGCTGGACCGCGTGCTGGGCGGCGGACTGGTCGCGGCATCAGCCATCCTTGTGGGCGGCGATCCGGGCATCGGCAAATCCACGCTGCTGTTGCAGGCGGCGGCGAGTTTCGCGCACGCGGGGCTGAAGTGCCTTTACATCTCGGGCGAAGAAGCCTCGGCGCAGGTCAGGATGCGCGCCCAGCGGCTGGGGCTGGCGCAGGCGCCGGTGGCCTTGGGGGCGGAAACCAACCTGCGCGACATCCTGACGACGCTCGATGCCGAACGGCCCGACCTGGCGATCATCGATTCGATTCAGACCATGTGGTCGGACACGGTCGAGGCCGCGCCCGGGTCGGTCACGCAGGTGCGCGCCGCCGCGCAGGAACTGGTGAATTTTGCCAAAAAACGCGGCACGGCGGTGATCCTTGTCGGCCATGTCACCAAGGAAGGCCAGATCGCCGGGCCTCGCGTGGTCGAGCATATGGTCGACACGGTGCTGTATTTCGAAGGGGAACGCGGCCACCAGTTCCGCATCCTGCGCGCAGTCAAGAACCGCTTCGGCCCGGCGGATGAAATCGGCGTGTTCGAAATGACCGGCGCGGGGCTTTCCGAAGTCACCAACCCCTCGGCCTTGTTCCTGTCCGAACGCGGACAGGCGAGCCCCGGATCAGTGGTCTTTGCCGGGATCGAGGGCACACGACCGGTGCTTACCGAAATTCAGGCGCTGGTTTCGCCCTCGCCCCTGGGCACGCCGCGGCGAACGGTGGTGGGGCTTGAAGGCGGCCGGCTGTCAATGATCCTTGCCGTGCTCGAATCCCGCTGCGGCATTCCCTTCACCGGGCTTGACGTCTATCTGAACGTCGCCGGCGGCCTGCGCATCAACGAGCCGGCGGCCGATCTGGCGGTGGCGGCGGCGCTGCTGGGGGCGCGGGAAGATGTGGCTTTGCCGCCAGACTTGGTGATTTTCGGCGAAATCAGCCTGTCTGGCGCGCTGCGTCCGGTATCGCAGGCCGAAAACAGGTTGAAAGAAGCCCAGAAACTTGGTTTCTCACAGGCGATCCTGCCCGCACAAAGCAAGCGTGGCAGCAGTCCGGGACTGACGGTGCGCGAGATGCCGGACCTGCCGGGCTTTGTCGGTGACGTGTTCGGGGCGGGCTGAATTTTAAGGAGCAGAGGCTTCATGGAAGGCTTTACCATCGTCGACGCCGTTGTGGCGGTTGTCATCGTCCTCTCGGCGATCCTTGCCTATAGCCGTGGCGTTGTCCGCGAGATCTTTGCGATTCTTGGCTGGGTGGCCGCTGCCTGGCTCGCCTACAGTTTTGCTGCGCAGGCCGAACCGCTGGTCAAGCAGATTCCGGTGCTGTCGGATTTCCTCGGCGACAGTTGCGAATTGTCGATGATCGCGGCCTTCGCGCTGGTCTTTGCGGTGACGCTGATCATCGTGTCGATCTTCACGCCGCTGTTTTCCTCGGTGGTGCAGCGATCGGCGCTCGGCGGCGTCGATCAGGCGCTGGGGTTCCTCTTCGGCGTGGCGCGTGGCGTTCTTCTGGTGGCCATCGCATTCATCGTCTACAATCAGGCCATGGCCAATCCCGCCGTGCCGGTCGTCGATCAATCGCGTTCGGCCAGTGTCTTCGCCAAGTTCCAGCAATCGATCGCCTCGCGGATGCCGTCGGATGCGCCGGGCTGGATCGTCGCGCGCTATGAAAGCCTGGTGGACGGCTGCACCGGGTCCGGCAAGACCCTGACCGCGCCCGCCACGACCATCGCGCCGGCCACAACCGAAGCCCCGGCAAGCAACTGATCGTCATTCCTGCCGGAAGTGATGCGACATGGGCGTGACAGCGCCCATGGTTGGCACTACATGAAGGGCGCAAGATCCACTGCGGATTCGGAGGCCCGATGCGCCCGTTCCTGTCACATCCATTCGACACGCTGTCCGACGGCGACAAACTCAGGGAAGAATGTGGCGTCTTCGGCGTCATAGGCGTATCTGACGCCGCAAACTTCGTAGCCTTGGGCTTGCATGCCCTGCAACACCGCGGGCAAGAGGCTGGCGGCATCGTCGCCCATGACCCGGAGCACGGATTCAATTCTGTCCGCCGTTTCGGCTATGTGCGCGACAACTTCACCAAGACCGAAGTGATGAAGGATCTGCCAGGGCCCCTTGCTATCGGGCACGTGCGTTATTCCACCGCCGGATCCAAAGGCGCGACCGCCATCCGCGACGTGCAGCCCTTCTTCGGCGAATTCTCCATGGGCGGTGCGGCGATTGCCCACAACGGCAACCTGACCAATGCCGCAGCACTCCGGCGCGAGCTGATCGAACGAGGCTCGATCTTCCAGTCCTCGTCGGACAGTGAATGCATCATCCACCTGATGGCGCGCTCGATCCAGAAGAACATCTCGGAACGGATCAAGGACGCATTGCGCCGGGTCGAAGGCGCCTTCTCGGTGGTGGCGATGACCCGCACCAAGCTGATCGGGGTGCGCGACCCACTGGGCGTGCGCCCGCTGGTGCTGGGGCGGCTTGGCGACAGCGGCTGGGCACTCTCGTCCGAGACCTGCGCGCTCGACATCATCGGTGCCGATTTCGTGCGCGAGGTCGAACCGGGCGAAATGGTGGTGATCGAAGGCGGCAAAGTCCATTCGACGCATCCCTTCGCCCTTGCCCGTCCGCGGTTCTGCATCTTCGAACATGTCTATTTTTCGCGCCCCGACAGCATCATCGGCGGCCGGTCCGTCTATGAAACCCGCCGCCAGATCGGCGTGGAACTGGCGCGCGAGGCCCCGGTCGAGGCCGATCTGGTCTGCCCGGTGCCCGACAGCGGCACCCCGGCGGCAATCGGCTATGCGGCGGAATCGGGCATCCCCTTCTGCCTCGGCATCACCCGCAACCAGTATGTCGGCCGCACCTTCATCGAACCGACCGAGCAGATCCGCAACATGGGCGTTCGGCTGAAGCTGAACGTCAACCGGGCGCTGGTGAAGGGCAAGCGCGTCGTGCTGGTGGACGATTCGGTTGTGCGCGGCACCACCAGCCGCAAGATCAAGGACATGATCCTTGAGGCCGGTGCGGCGGAAGTGCACTTCCGCATCGCCTCGCCCCCCACGGCCTGGCCCTGCTTCTATGGCGTCGACACGCCGGAACGCTCGAAACTCCTGGCCGCGACGATGACCGAGGACGAGATGCGTGACTGGATCGGCGTCGACAGCCTGAGATTCATCTCGCTCGACGGGCTTTACCGCGCCGCGGGCGAAGCTGCGGGCCGTGATCCGGCCAATCCGCGCTATTGCGATGCCTGCTTCTCGGGCGACTATCCCGTGGCCCCATCGGACATGATCGAGAAGGGGTTCGAGATGAAGGCGGCGGAATAGGGCGGTGGGTGCCGCCCCACCCTCGCCCCTTCGCTATCGGCCGCATCATTTCCTCTGTTCGCTGGGTTTCCAGGGGAAGGGATATTCCGGCGCCTTCACGGAAAACATGGCCGGCATCGTGATGGGACGCCTGCGCACCCCTTCGGGCAAGGCCGAGGTGATCGAGGTCACCGACGCCACCGACGACATCTGCGCTCCCTGCCCCAGGCGGCGCGGCACATCGTGCGACAGCCAGCCGAAGATCGACGCCCTGGACAGCGCCCATGCGCGCGCGCTCGGCCTTGTGCCCGGCCAAAGGCTCACCTGGGGCGAGGCACAGGACCGCATTCGCGCCCATGTCCCGCCGGGCAGCCTCAGCACGCTTTGTGCGGGCTGCGAATGGGAGGCCTACGGCATGTGCGAAGCCGCGCTTTCCCGGCTGCACGCCCAAGGCTGACCTTTCCGCTTCTTCTTTGCCCAAATACTCAAAAGAAAACGCCGCCCCGGCAGGGACGGCGCTTGTGTGTCCGCGTCGAACGTGACGCGAAGGCTCAGGCCTTGCGGCCGGCCAGCATCGCCCAGCCGCCGGTCACGACCAGCGCGGCCAGCACGGCCTTGACCACATCGCCCACAAGGAAGGGCAGCGCCCAGCCGCTCAGCAGCGTGTCCATCGGCACGCCCATGGTGATCGCTGGCCAGGCAAGGCCCGGCAGGTAAAGCGCGGCGGATGCCAGCAGCGCAACCAGCGTCGTCGGCACGAAGCCGCGGATACCGCGGTCGACGGCAAGGCCGGCGATCCAGGCCATGCCGACAAAGCCAAACAGGAAGCCGGCGGTCGGGCCGAACATCGCGGCACCGTTCGCGCCACCGGCAAAGACCGGCAGGCCCGCCGCACCTTCCGCCAGATAGGCGATCAGGGTTGCGGCCCCCATGCGGGCGCCGAGGGTCAGGCCGACCAGCAGCACGGCCAGCGTCTGCAGCGTCATCGGAACGGGGATCATCGGCACCTGAACCTGGGAAGCCGCGGCGATCAGCGCCGTGCCCCCCAGCACAAGGAACGCCTTCGACAGGATCGAAACGGACGGGAGAAGCGCCTTGGAAAGAGTCATGCGCGGGAGCCTTTCGTGAAACAGGTGCCCGCATGTTGCTGCGACGCGCGTCGTTGTCAACCTCGCACTTGCGCAGACGCCCCCCGGATGCCAAAGGAAGGCCATGACCCGGACAGACGACACCCCCGCCCGAACCCGCCCCGAAGGCCCTGCCCCGCAACGCCTCTGCCTGGTGACGGGCGCCTCGCGCGGCCTTGGCTTTGCGCTGGCGCGCGAACTGGGCGCGAACGGCTGGCATGTGCTGGCTGTGGCCCGCACCACCGGCGGGCTGGAGGAACTGGACGACGCGATCCAGCGCGCGGGCGGCAGCGCCACGCTGGCACCGCTCGACATCACCGACGATGGCGCCATGACGCATCTGGCGCAGTCGATCCATGACCGCTGGGGCGCGCTTGACCTTTGGGTTCATGCCGCGATCCATGCCGCGCCCCTGTCGCCCGCCGGCCATCTGGATCCGAAGGATTTCGACAGGTCGGTGGCCTGCAACCTTCGCGCCACGGCCGGACTGATCGTGCGTCTGGAAGGGCTGCTGCGGCGGGCCGAAGGGTCTGCGCTGTTTCTTGACGATCCGCGCGCCGGAGAACCGTTCTTCGGCGCCTATGGCGCGACCAAGGGGGCGCAGATCGCGCTTGCGCGCAGCTGGCAGGCCGAAAACGCCCGGATCGGCCCGCATGTGGCGATCGAGACACCCAAACCCCTGCCCACCGCCACCCGCGCCCGCTTCTTTCCGGGCGAGGACCGTGAAAATCTGGTCGATGTCAGGGCCGAGGCCCGTCGTATCCTGACCGCACGGGGCCTGATCTGATACAGCGGCGGTGCTGCGCGCTTTACGCCCCGGAACGGGTGGTCTAATCAGATCACGACAACGCTTGCAGGGGCCGTCATGCGCATCCTCATCACCAATGACGACGGCATCAATGCCGAAGGGCTGAAGACGCTAGAGGCGATCGCAGCCGAACTTGCCGGGCCTTCGGGCGAAGTCTGGACGGTGGCGCCCGCCTTCGAACAATCCGGCGTCGGTCACTGCATCAGCTATACCCACCCCACGATGATCGCGGAACTGGCTCCGCGTCGCTGGGCGGCCGAAGGCAGCCCGTCGGATTGTGTCATGGCGGGACTGCACGACATCATGCCAAGCCTGCCCGACCTGATCCTGTCGGGCGTGAACCGGGGCAACAACGCGGGCGAAAACGCCGTCTATTCGGGCACGCTGGGCGGCGCGATGGAAGGTGCGCTGCAACGTGTGCCATCGGTCGCGCTGTCGCAGTTCTTCGGCCCCGGCAATTCGACGCTGGCCGATCCCTTCGAGGCGGCGGCCAGACATGGCGCGGCGGTCGTGAAGGCGCTGCTTGATCGCGGTCTCTGGGGCGGCGACGGCTATCACGTCTTCTACAACATCAATTTTCCGGCGCGCCCTGCAGCCGAGGTCAAGGGCATCCGGGTGGTGCGGCAGGGCCTGCGCCCCGATGGCTTCAAGGTCGAGGCGCAGGACAGCCCATCGGGCCGCCGCTTCCTTTGGGTGCGTGGCGTGGCGCAGGCCGTCGATACCGGCCCCGGCACCGACGTCAGCGCCAACCTGGCGGGCTATGTCTCGGTCACGCCGATGCGCGCCGATCTGACGGCACATGACCTGATGGCCGATCTCGAGGACCGGCTGGCATGAGCAATCTGGCCGAGCGGAAGATGCGTTTTTTCTATGCGCTCCGCTCGAACGGCGTGACCGACCCGCGCGTGCTTGCAGCGATGGAGGCGGTGGACCGCGGCCTTTTCGTCAAGGGCGTCTTCGCCGAACGCGCCTATGACGACACGCCGCTTCCCATCGCCTGCGGCCAGACGATCAGCCAACCCTCGGTCGTCGGGTTGATGACGCAGGCGCTGAACGTGTCGCCACGCGACAAGGTGCTCGAGGTGGGGACCGGGTCGGGCTATCAGGCGGCGATCCTGTCACATCTGGCACGGCGGGTCTACACGATCGACCGCTACCGGCGGTTGGTGCGCGAAGCCGAGGCGGTCTTTGCTGCGCTCGACCTGACCAACATCACCGCCATTGTCGGCGATGGCAGCTTTGGCCTGCCCGAACAGGCGCCCTTCGACCGCATCATCATCACCGCTGCGGCCGAGGATCCGCCCGGCCCCCTATTGGCGCAGTTGCGGATCGGCGGTATCATGGTGGTGCCGGTCGGTCAGTCCGATGCGGTGCAGAGCCTGATCAAGGTGACACGCGGCCCCGAGGGCTATGATTACGAGGAGTTGCGGCCCGTTCGCTTTGTGCCGCTGGTCGAGGGTTTGGGGCGGGACTGACACAGGCAGGGCAGGCCCCGCAAGAATGCACAGAAAGGGTCCGGTCGAAACGGACCTGTCAACGAGGATAGAGCATGCCGATTTTCCGCGACGTGACTGCCCCGCGCCTGCGCCTTGCGCTTCTGGGGACCAGCCTTCTGGCGCTTGTCGCCTGCACCGAGGCCGGCAGCTTCGACGAAGACTTCCGCCGTTTCGGCAAGGGCAATGTGCTGGATACCTCCGATGCCGCGCTCGGCGCCACGAAGGAACGTCCCGGCCCCGATGACCGCGGCATCATCACCTATTCCAACTATCAGGTCGCGGTGGCACGGCAGGGCGACACGGTTGAAAGCATCGCCGCGCGCACCGGCATCCCGGCGCAGGAACTGGCCAGCTACAACGCGATTGCCCTCAACACGCCACTGCGCAAGGGCGAGGTCGTGGCGCTGCCCCGGCAGGTGGCCGCAGCCCCGGCCATCGGCTCGATTTCCGCGGGTCCGATCGGGGGCGGGGTCAGCGCCTCGGGCGGGCAGATCGACGTGACAACGCTGGCCTCGGGCGCAATCGACCGTGCGGCGGGCACACAGCCATCGGGCCAGCTCGCCGCTCCGGTCGGTGCCATGCCGGCCGCAGGAGAACCCGTGCGCCACAAGGTCTTGCGCGGCGAAACCGCCTATACGATCGCGCGGCTTTACAACGTCAATGTCCGGTCGCTGGCCGACTGGAACGGGCTGGGGTCCGACCTTGCCGTGCGCGAGGGCCAGATCCTGATGATCCCGGTGCCTGCGGGTAACGTGGCGACGGCCGCAGCCCAGCCTGCCGTGGTCAACGCGCCGGGCACGCAATCGGCCACACCGGTCCCGCCTTCGGCCGCCAAGCCGCTTCCAGCAGAAAAGACCAAGCCCGCCGCCCAGAAGGAATCCACCCCCAAGGTGGACGTGGGCAAGACCACTGCGGCAAGTTCCGCACGTCTTGCCTATCCGGTGCAGGGCAAGATCATCCGCGAATACAAGAAGGGCAAGAACGAGGGGCTGGACATCGGCGCCAGCGCCGGCGCCTCGGTCAAGGCTGCGGCCGATGGCACCGTGGCCGCGATCACCAAGGATACCGGGCAGATCCCGATCCTGGTGCTGCGTCACGCGAACGGCCTCTTGACGGTCTATGCCAACGTCGACGCCATCGCGGTGGAAAAGGGCGCCAAGGTTTCGCGCGGGCAGACCATCGCCAAGGTCCGGGCGGGCGATCCGGCCTTCCTGCACTTCGAGGTCCGCCAGGGCCTGAACAGCGTCGATCCGGTGCCCTACCTGCAGTAACGACCGGGGCAGGAAACCAGAAGGCCAGGCAAAACACCCGGCCTTTTTCATTCGCCCTGGTTCAGCCCGGTTCGCCATGCGCCTTTTTCTGGGCGCGGCGCTGGTGCAGCACGGGTTCGGTATATCCCGAGGGCTGGAAGCGCCCGAGGAAGATCAGGTCGCAAACCGCCTGGAAGGCATAGCCGTCGAAATCGGGGGCCATCGGGCAATAATCCGGATCACCGGCGTTCTGTCGGTCGACGACTTCGGCCATCCGGCGCAGCGCGTCCATCACCTGCGCCTCGGAAACCACGGCGTGATGCAGCCAGTTCGCCACATGCTGCGCCGAGATGCGGCAGGTTGCACGGTCTTCCATCAGGCCCACGTCGTTGATGTCGGGCACCTTGGAACAGCCCACGCCCTGATCCACCCAGCGCACGACATAGCCCAGGATGCCCTGCACGTTGTTTTCCACCTCGCGCATGATCTGCGCATCGCTCCAGTTGCGGTAATTCGCCAGCGGAATATCCAGAAGCGTGTCGACATAGGCCCGCCGCCCGCCCGCCGCCAGTTTCTTCTGCACGGCGAAGACGTCGATCCTGTGGTAGTGCAACGCGTGCAGCGTCGCCGCCGTGGGGCTGGGCACCCAGGCGGTGTTGGCGCCCGCCTTCGGATGGTCGATCTTCTGTTCCAGCATCGCCGCCATCATGTCGGGCATCGCCCACATGCCCTTGCCGATCTGGGCCCGGCCCGACAGGCCGCATTCCAGACCGATATCGACGTTCTGGTTCTCATAACCGGTGATCCAGGCCTTGCGCTTGATGAAATCCTTGCGGCTGAAGGGCCCCGCTTCCATCGAGGTGTGGATCTCGTCCCCGGTCCGGTCAAGAAATCCGGTGTTGATGAACGCCACGCGGTGGCGCGCTGCGCGGATGCATTCCTTGAGGTTGACCGAGGTGCGCCGCTCCTCATCCATGATGCCAAGCTTCACGGTGTATTCGGGCAGGCCCAGGATTTTTTCCACGCGTCCGAAGACATCGTTGGCGAAGGCCACTTCCTCGGGTCCGTGCATCTTGGGCTTCACGACATAGACAGACCCTATCACCGAATTGCGCGGTCCCTCGGATCGGCGCAGGTCATGGACGGCGATGGCCACCGTCGCCAGGGCATCCATCAGTCCCTCGAACACCTCGTTGCCGTCCTTGTCGAGGATCGCGGGCGTGGTCATCAGATGGCCCACATTGCGCACCCACATGAGCGCACGCCCCTTGACCACAAGGGGCCCGCCGTGCGGCGCGGTGTAAAGCCGGTCGGGGTTCAGGCGGCGGGTCACCTTTCGCCCGCCCTTGTCGAGATCGGCGGCAAGCCCGCCGCTCATCAGGCCCAGCCAGTTGGAATAGGCCTGCACCTTGTCTTCGGCATCGACGCAGGCGACCGAATCCTCGCAGTCCATGATCGCCGAGATGGCGCTTTCGATCACCACATCGGCCAGGCAGGCCTGATCGCGGCTGCCAATGAGATGCGCGCGGTCAAAGACCAGTTCGACATGCAGCCCGTGATTGCGCAGCAAGACAGAATCGGGCGCCTTGGGGTTACCGCAGTAGCCGGCGAATTTCTCGGGGCTGACCAGCGGCAGGTCATCGACCATGAGCGCCCCGTCCTTGACGTAGTAGCGGCGCACATCGGCATGACTTGCGCCCTGGATCGGAAAGGCCTCGTCCAGGAACACCCGCGCCCGCGCCACGACCCTCGCGCCCCGGCCGCGATCATAGCCCCCGGCTGGCGCCGGGCTGCCCATCGCATCGGTGCCGTAAAGACAGTCGTAAAGACTTCCCCAGCGGGCATTGGCGGCATTCAGGACATAGCGGGCATTGGTGATCGGCACGACAAGCTGCGGCCCCGGAACGCTGGCGATCTCGGGGTCGACATTGGCGGTGTCGATGCTGAAATCCGGCCCCTCGGGCAAAAGATAGCCGATTTCTTCAAGGAACGCGCGATAGGCGGCATGGTCATGCGGCTTGTCGCGGTGTTCCACATGCCAGGCGTCGATCCGTTCCTGCAGCAATTCGCGCTTGTGCAGAAGGTCGCGGTTTCGCGGGCCGAAGTCCTGCACCAGACCTGCCATGCCCTGCCAGAACACCTGCGGGTCGATGCCGGTGCCGGGAAGCGCTTCGTGTTCGATGAAGGCGGCCAGTTGACTGGCAACGCCCAGGCCGGCCCGTGTGACTCTGTCAACCTTCATGCTGTTCCCCATTCACGGCGGAAAATGTATACCAAGGTATTCCGACAGGACGCTAGGCTCTCAGCCCTCGGCTGGCAACACCGGTCATGCCGCGATTACCCTGCCCTGTCGAAATCACCTTAGAGGATATGCGAAAGATCGCCGCCTGTCGCCGCCCGCCATGGTGCGGTGTTGCGGTTGAACCCGCCCCGCCCGCCGCCTAACCTCTGCCCGATCCCTTCCGGCAGGAGACAAGCCATGGCCGAAGCCGCCACCCCAGAACCAACACTTCTGTCGCAATATGCGCCCTATCCCTTCCGGCTGGACAAGGCCGAACTGGAATTCACGCTCCGGCCCCGGGCGACCCGTGTCATTGCGCGGCTGCATTTCCAGCCGAACCTTGATCGCCCCGGCCGCCACGACCTGCGGCTTGATGGCGAAGGGCTGCGCCTCGTGGTGGCCAAGGTGGATGGCGTGGCGCTTCCGGCACAGGATTTCCGGCTGGACGAGACCGGCCTGACGGTTCCGGCCGCACGCCTGCCCGAAGGCGCCTTCCTCTGGGAAGCCGAGGTCGAGATCGACCCGGAGGCGAACACGACGCTCGAAGGGCTCTACATGTCTAACGGCATGTATTGCACCCAGTGCGAGGCCGAGGGTTTTCGCCACATCACCTATTACCCCGACCGCCCCGATGTGATGGCGCGGTTCCGCGTCACCATCCATTCCGGTCTGCCGGTGCTCTTGTCGAACGGCAATCCGGTCGAGGCGCGGCCCGGTTACGCGCGTTGGGATGATCCCTGGCCGAAGCCCGCCTATCTGTTCGCACTGGTCGCTGGCGAATTGCAGGCGCTGCGCGACCACTTCACCACCGCTTCGGGGCGCAAGGTGGATCTGGCGATCTGGGTCCGGCCGGGCGACCTTGACCGCTGCGGCTTTGCGATGGGGGCGCTGAAACGCTCCATGGCCTGGGATGAACGGGTCTACGGGCGCGAATACGATCTGGACGTGTTCAATATCGTCGCCGTCGATGACTTCAACATGGGCGCGATGGAGAACAAGGGGCTGAACATCTTCAACTCCAAGCTGGTGCTGGCCAGCCCGGAAACCGCGACCGACAGCGATTTCGAACGGATCGAGGCGGTGATCGCGCATGAATATTTCCACAACTGGACCGGCAACCGCATCACCTGCCGCGACTGGTTCCAGCTTTGCCTGAAGGAAGGGTTGACGGTCTTCCGCGATCAGCAGTTCACCGCGGACATGCGCTCGGCCCCGGTCAAGCGCATTGATGACGTGCTGACGCTGCGCGCCGCGCAGTTCCGCGAGGATCAGGGGCCGCTCGCGCATCCGGTGCGGCCGGAAAGCTATGTGGAAATCAACAACTTCTACACCGCGACGGTCTACGAAAAGGGCGCCGAGGTGATCGGGATGCTCAAGCGCCTTGTGGGGGATGACGGCTATGCCCGCGCGCTGGATCTGTATTTCGACCGCCATGATGGCGACGCCGCCACCATCGAGGATTGGCTGAAGGTCTTCGAAGACGCGACGGGCCGGAACCTGACGCAGTTCAAGCGCTGGTATGCCGATGCGGGAACCCCGCGCCTTCATGTATCCGAGGCCTGGGCGCCTGCAATCGGCAGCAGCGCGGGCGGCACCTATACGCTGACCTTCATCCAGAAAACCCCGCCCACCCCCGGCCAGCCGGTGAAGGCGCCGCGGGTGATTCCCATCGCGGTCGGGCTTCTGAACCCCAACGGGGACGAGGTGGTGCCGACGCAGGTGCTGGAAATGACCGAGGCCACGCAAAGCTTCCGTTTCGAGGGTCTGGCGGCGCGGCCGATCCCTTCCATCCTGCGCGGTTTTTCGGCGCCGGTTGAGCTGGACCGCCAGATTTCGGTCAAGGAACGCAGCTTCCTTCTTGCCCATGACACCGATCCCTTCAACCGCTGGGAAGCGGGGCGGTCGCTGGCCAAGGATGTGATGGTTCGGATGACGGTGGGCGAAGCGCCGGGATCAGGCTATCTGGAGGCCATTGGCCGGGTGCTGGCGGATGAGGGCCTTGATCCGGCGTTCCGGGCGCTTTGTCTGCGCCTGCCATCCGAAGACGACATCGCGCAGACGATCCACGATCTGGGCCGGGTGCCGGACCCGCAGGCGATCTGGCAGGCGCGGCGTGATCTGAAGGACGCCCTTGCAAAACGGCTGGCCGGGCCGCTGGACCGCGTTTACCGCTCAATGAAGGTCGATGGCCCCTTCACGCCGGACGCCGCCGATGCAGGCCGCCGGGCGTTGCGCATCGCCTGCCTGTCGCTACTGGCGGCCGAGGATCAGGGCCTACGCGCGGCCGGGTTGTTCGCCACCACCGACAACATGACCGAAAGCATCGCGGCGCTGGCCACGCTTCTGGACTGCGGGAGGGGTGCGGCAGAGCTTCGGGCCTTCCACGACCGCTGGCAGGGCAACCGGCTGGTGATCGACAAGTGGTTCGCCGCCCAGACCCACCACGCGATGCCCGACAGGGCGGCAGAGGTGGCGGCAGGGCTGGCGGCGCATCCCGATTTCGACTGGAAGAACCCGAACCGCTTCCGCGCGCTTCTGGGGGGACTTGCCGGCAACCACGCCGGGTTTCACCAGGCTTCGGGCGCGGGCTATCGGTTCTACGCCGACTGGTTGATGAAGCTTGATCCGGTGAACCCGCAGACGGCGGCGCGGCTGACGCAGCCCTTCCAGAACTGGCGGCGCTTCGATGCCGACCGACAGGCGCTCATGCTGGGGGAATTGAAGCGCATCCTGGCGCTGCCGGGCCTGTCGAAAAACACGGGCGAAATGGCCCGCCGGCTGATCGGCTGAGGCGGATATGAATAGGGGCGCCCCTTGAGGCGCCCCTGTCCAGAACCGTCGGGGGTGTGTCGACGGCAATGATTAACGGCAATAGGATTGCTGGCGCGTCCAGGACGCCATTTCCGACCGCTTGCGGCTGTCGTGCATCGGGCCCCAGTCGGCGGTGATCTGCGCCACCGCGTCGCCCTGATCGGCGCGGCGGGCGGCGATCTTCACCGCGCATTCCAGATTTTCAGCCCCGTCCTTCAGACTGCTTGCGTCGCAACCGGCCGAACGCGCAGTCTGCGGGCTGATCTGCAATAGCCCGAGGTAACGCCCGCCTCCGCCGCTGGCGCGCGGGTTCCAGGTGCTTTCGTATTTCGCGATAGACGAGAAAAGGCCCGCCCAGAAGGCGTTGCGTTCATGCGGCTGGGCTGTCGCATATTTGGGGCAGAACCAGGCGACATCCATCGGAACCGTTGATGACAGCACCGCGCCTTCGGACTTCAGCGCCTCAAGCGTGGCGGCGGTCCATTCGCGAGCCTCGGGACGATGATCCCAGCGCATTACGGGCATCGCCCCCGGCGTGCTATTGGCCGTATCCATGCAGGCCACCGGCATCAACATCAGGCAAAGTGCCGCGGAGCGGGTCACGAAAGAAGTCATCAAACCGTCCTGAACCAACCGGATCTGCCCTCCGGCGCGGCAAGATGTGCGTTTTTTTCGGTTTACGAGGCAACCTTCGATCGATCGGCCTGCCTTTGGTGGGCGTCATCCCGCCACCGGGCCAAAACCTGATTGGCGAGTTTCTGCCGATATACAATCCTCATTCGTTGTTTCCAGAATGTTGAAAACCACATCGACGAACCGCTCATCATTTTGATTCAAAACAATTTTTCCTTTCAACGTGACGATCGGTTCTTCCTCCGAACCAAAGGACTTCACGACAACCCGACCATCCCGGGGCAGCAACGCCAGTTTTCTCGCCCTGCGCTCACTTCAACCGCAAGCACACCGTTCGGTTGCAGAATCATCGCCGCGCGGCATGCCAAGGCGTTTCGCCCCGGTTTCCCTTGCCCGTGCAGCCCCCCTGCCCTAAAACCGGCAGCGTTCCACCGCTACCCGAAAGGCCACCCCATGCTTGACCTGACGTTCACTCCTCCGGCCCCCAAGGTCATCCAGGGCGCGCGCGAGGATTGGGAACTGGTGATCGGGATGGAAATCCACGCCCAGATCGCGTCGAACGCAAAGCTGTTTTCGGGCGCCTCGACTGCCTTCGGGGCGGAACCGAATTCAAACGTGTCCTTTGTCGATGCAGCAATGCCGGGGATGCTGCCGGTCATCAACGAATTCTGCATCGAACAGGCGGTGCGGACGGGGCTGGGCCTGAAGGCGCAGATCAACCTGGTGTCGGCTTTTGATCGCAAGAACTACTTCTATCCCGACCTGCCGCAGGGCTACCAGATCAGCCAGCTTTACCACCCGATCGTCGGCGAAGGCGAAGTGCTGGTCGAGATGGGCCCCGGAGTGGCGCGGCGGGTGCGGATCGAACGCATCCATATGGAACAGGACGCTGGCAAGTCGATCCATGACATGGACCCGAACCTTTCGTTCGTCGATTTCAACCGCACCGGCGTCGCGCTGATGGAAATCGTCAGCCGCCCCGACATCCGCGGGCCCGAGGAAGCGGCGGCCTATGTCGCCAAGCTGCGCCAGATCCTGCGCTACCTGGGCACCTGCGACGGCAACATGCAGAACGGCAACCTGCGGGCCGATGTCAACGTCTCGGTCTGCCGTCCGGGACAGTATGAGAAGTATCAGGCGACGCAGGATTTCAGCCATCTCGGCACCCGCTGCGAGATCAAGAACATGAACTCGATGCGGTTCATCCAGGCCGCGATCGACTATGAAGCCCGCCGCCAGATCGCCATTCTGGAGGATGGCGGCAAGATCGTGCAGGAAACCCGGCTTTACGACCCCGACAAGAATGAGACCCGCTCGATGCGGTCGAAGGAAGAGGCGCATGACTATCGCTACTTCCCCTGCCCCGACCTGATGCCGCTGGAAATCGAACAGGCCTGGGTCGATGACATCGCCGCACATATGCCGGAACTGCCGGATGCCAAGAAGACACGGTTCCTGGAGGCATTCGGGGTCACCGATTACGATGCCTCGGTCCTGACGGCCGAGGCCGAGAACGCCGCCTTTTTCGAAGAGGTGGCGCAGGGGCGCGACGGCAAGCAGGCGGCGAACTGGGTCATCAACGAGCTGTTCGGGCGGCTGAACAAGGAAGGACGGGCGATTTCCGAAAGCCCGGTTTCGGCCATGCAGCTGGGCGGCGTCTTGGACCTGATCGCCTCGGGCGAGATTTCCAGCAAGATGGCCAAGGATCTGTTCGAGATCGTCTGGAACGAAGGCGGCGACCCGAAAGAGGTCGCGGCGGCGCGGGGGATGAAGCAGGTGACCGACACCGGCGCCATCGAAAAAGCCGTGGACGAGATCATCGCCGCCAATCCCGACCAGGTCGAGAAGGCGAAGGCAAACCCGAAGCTTGCGGGCTGGTTCGTGGGCCAGGTGATCAAGGCCACCGGCGGCAAGGCCAACCCGGCGGCAGTGAACGCGCTGGTGGCGCAGAAGCTGGGGCTTTAGGCCCCCGCCACCGGCCCGATCCATCCGCTGGACATAAAAAAGGGCGGTCGCTTGGACCGCCCTTTTCGTATCTTGCTTGATCTCGGGTCGGATCAGACCTTCTTGCGACGACGCAGGCCCGCCAGAACACCCATCGCACCCAAGAGTCCGAACCCGGCAGCCGGAAGCGGCACCGGCGCGATCGCCACGTTGTCGACGAAGCCGCCGGCCTTGCCGTAGTTCGCCAGCGACAACTGGTAGTTCTTGGTCGCGTGCACCAGGAATTCGACCTGGAGCTGGACCCAGTTGCCAACCGTCGCGCCATTGGCGGTCGAGAGCACACCGGTCGCGAGGCCGCCAATGTTCCAGCCAAGCTTGCTGGTGGCTGCCTTGGTTGCCGCTTCGGGGCTGTACCACAGGCTGAGCACATAGCGCCCGGTCTTGAGCTTCACCGTCTGGCGCAGCAATGCATTGGTCTGGCCCACGAGTTCGGCGAATGCGGTGCCATCCTGCGGTGCAATCGGGGCAGTTTCGATATCGACCGCGCCACGGCTAACGGTCCAGCCGGTGAGTCCGCTTTCGAAACTGCCGTTGTTGATGATGGTCTTTGCGAAAGCCGGCCCCGAAAGGGTCAGGACCGCGGCAGCCGCCCCACCAACAGCAAATTTCTTAAGGAAGTTCATCATGCCTAAAACCTTTCGCCCCCGGAGACTTTCTATCACACGAGATTGGCACCAAAAAGTGATAAGATTATGGCATTGCACCGCCACAAAGAACAACCATCCCCAATTGTTGCATTGAAATCGGGCAGCGCCGCCACAATTCCCGGTTGCGCGCCACAATCTCGCCACATTCGGGCGCAATGCCGCCACAGGTGTTGTCGGGATTCACGGCTTTGTGTCACGCGCCAGGCAAATCAGATGCTCGTTACTTGCATTCGCCCGGATTCGGGGACAAATGCGCGCAGCCTGGCTTCAGCATGAGTGCACCATGTCCGATTATGAATATCGCGTCGTCCCCGCCCCAAATCGGGCCGAAAAATTCCGCAGCGCCCGCACGATCGGCGAGCGATTCGCGCTGACGGTGGCCAGTGCGATGAACGAGTTGGGCCGCGAAGGCTGGGAATACCTGCGGGCCGACACGTTGCCTTGCGAGGAACGGGCAGGCCTGACGGGGCGCACCACCAACTATCATGTGCTTCTGGTCTTTCGCCGGCCCCTCGGGGAATCGGCGAAGTCCGTCGCGGCGCTGCACCATGTGGAAGAAGGCCCGCGACTGGGCCCGGCCGAAACGCCGCAGCGCCTGGAGGGTGCCGCGCCCCGGCTGGGCCCCGCGATCGAATGATCAGCCCAGATCAAGCGCCAGCGCGTGGACGCGCGTGGCCAGATCGCCAAGCGCGCGGTGGACAGCGCGATGCCGTTCCAGCCGCGACATCGACGCCAGTTCGTCAGCCCGCAGGACAATGGTGAAATGGCTCTCCCCGCCCTCGCCTCGGTATCCGGCATGGCCACGATGTTTCTCGCTGTCGTCGATGACCTCGATCCGGCTGGGCCGGAAAGCCCGGGTCAGGCATTCGCGCATCTGTTCGGCAATCGCCATATTTCCTACCTCTGCCTCTTCTATCCTGCGTGAAAATACCTAGACTCATGGCCCCGAGTCGGAAAGCCCGACCGTACAGAAGACCCGCCCGCGGAGGCCGAGAATGACCAGAAACGACCCCTTCGGTTTCAACATATCGGCTGCGTCCGACAAGAAGCGTCGCACCAAGGGCCGCCGCGGTATGTCCGGGGCAATCGAGACCTCGTCGCGCACCTGCGATCATGTCGGTTGCGCCGACGCCGGCCAGTATCGTGCGCCCCGCTCGCCCGACCAGTTGGACGACTACCTGTGGTTCTGCAAGGACCACGTGCGCGAATACAATCTGAAATGGAACTTCTTCCAGGGACAGACCGAGGACGAATTCCAGAAGATGATCGACAGCAGCCGTGTCTGGGACCGCCCGACCAAGCCCTTCGGCCGCGCCGCGGTCGAAGACAAGGCCTGGGCGCGTCTGGGTATCGACGATCCGATGGAACTGCTGGGCGGCAATGCCACGCAAAACCCCGGACGCGCGGCGGTGGGGCGCAAGCTGCCGCCGACCGAACGCAAGGCGCTCGACATCCTTGAAGCCAGGGACAGCTGGACCAAGCCCGAGATCCGCAAGCAGTACAAAAGCCTTGTGAAGGATCTGCACCCCGACATGAACGGCGGCAACCGCGATGACGAGGACCGCCTGCAGGAAGTCGTCTGGGCCTGGGACCAGATCAAGGACAGCCGCAACTTCAAGGACTGAAGCTGCCGGCCCCTGGGCCGCGGCGCAGCCCTCCGGCTGACAGCCGCAATTGCCGCCGCCCGAGTTTCCGCGCGTCAGCCCGCCAGTATCCGGCGCGCGCCGGCAATCAGCGGATCGACGGCATGAGTCGCCAGCGGGATCAGCAGGAACCCGAGCACCAGACCAAGCACGCCGTCCAGAAGCGCTGTGACAAACCAGGCGACAAAACCTTGCGCCGCAGCCACCGCATGCGAAGCGGCAATCGCCAGGTCATGGACACCCTCATAGGGCTGGTGCAGGCCAAGGTCATGCAGGCCATGTATGATGATCGACCCGCCGACCCAGACCATCGCAGCCGTGCCGACCGCCGAGAGAAGCGCCATGAAATGCGGCATCACGCGCACCAACCCCCGGCCAGGACCGGCAAGCGCCCCGCCCCTGCGCGCCAGATGCAGGCCCACGTCATCCATCTTCACGATCACCGCCACGCCGCCATAGACCAGGGCTGTGATCAGCACCGCCACCCCGATCAACGCCCCCGTCTGCATCCAGAAGCCCTGGCCCGAAGGCAGGCTGGCAAGCGCGATGGTCATGATTTCGGCCGACAGGATGAAATCGGTCTTGATCGCCCCTGCGACGCGTTCCTGTTCCAGATGCGCCGGGTCGCCCTGATCGTCCATGCGGCCATCGGCATGGCGCGCGCCGGGGCGCAGCTTGTGCCAGACCTTTTCCGCCCCTTCAAAGCACAGATAGGCGCCGCCGATCATCAGAAGGGGCGACACCGCCCATGGCGCGAAAGCCGAAAGCAGGAGCGCGATCGGAAGCAGGATCACCAGCTTGTTGAAGATGGATCCGCGCGCGATCTTCCAGATGATGGGCAGTTCGCGGTCGGCGGAAAAGCCGTGGACATAGGCCGGCGTCACGGCGGCATCGTCGATCACCACGCCCGAAACCTTGGTCCCGGCCTTGACGGCCATGCCAGCCACATCGTCCACCGAGGCGGCGGCCACCTTGGCAATTCCGGCAACATCGTCCAACAGCGCCAGCAGCCCGCTCATTTCCGTCCCCCCGCTTCTGGCCGCCCTGTTTTTCCGGCCCTCGATGTGGCCACAAACTGGGGCGCGCGGCTCTGCAACGCAAGGCGTCGCCGCCATGTTCCCGGCCCATGCGCAGAAAGCGACACATCGGGGGGGGTGGCGGTCTTGCACCTGCGCCGGATATGTTCCACAAACCTTGCGATATGCCCGACGGGCCTGGCTTGACGAATGGCGGATATGATGCTGGATCAGAATGCGAAACCCACCGAAGAGATCTCGGTCCGAGATGTCTTCGGCATCGACACCGAGATGCGCGTCAAGGGCTTCGCCGACCGGACCGACCGGGTGCCTGCGGTCGATACGACCTACAAATTCGACCCCGACACGACGCTGGCGATTCTTGCGGGCTTTGCCTACAACCGCCGCGTGATGATCCAGGGCTATCACGGCACCGGCAAGTCGACCCATATCGAACAGGTCGCGGCGCGGCTGAACTGGCCCTGCGTGCGCGTGAACCTTGACAGCCACATCAGCCGGATCGACCTGATCGGCAAGGATGCGATCAAGCTGGAAGACGGCAAGCAGGTGACGAAGTTCCACGAAGGCATCCTGCCCTGGGCGCTGCGCAACCCCGTCGCCATCGTGTTCGACGAATATGATGCGGGCCGGGCCGACGTGATGTTCGTGATCCAGCGCGTGCTGGAGCATGACGGCAAGCTGACGCTTCTGGACCAGAACGAAATCATCACCCCGCATCCGTCCTTCCGCCTTTTCGCCACGGCGAACACCGTGGGCCTGGGCGACACGACCGGGCTTTACCACGGCGTGCAGCAGATCAACCAGGCGCAGATGGACCGCTGGAGCCTGGTGGCAACGCTGAACTACCTGTCCCACGACGCGGAATCCGCCATCGTTCTGGCCAAGAACCCGCATTACAACACTGAAAAAGGCCGCAAGACCATCGCGCAGATGGTGACGGTCGCGGACCTGACGCGCACCGCCTTCATGAACGGCGATCTGTCCACGGTGATGAGCCCGCGGACCGTCATCAACTGGGCCCAGAACGCCGAGATCTTCCGCAACGTGGGCTATGCTTTCCGCCTGTCGTTCCTGAACAAATGCGACGAGCTGGAACGCCAGACCGTGGCCGAGTTCTACCAGCGCTGCTTCAACGAGGAACTGCCCGAAAGCGCCGCCAGCCAGAGCATGAAGTGATGGGGACCATGTTCGGATTCAGGCGCAAACCAAAGTGGTCACTTGAATTCTGGAATCCATCCACCGGGCAGCACTTTGTCCTAGAATCAGACTCTGTAGGAAATCTGTTAGGCTACATAGCAACCGACGTTGAGAGGGGTCTCCGACCATCTGGCCGTTGGATAGTCCAGTTGGTACACAAGAGCCTAAACCGGGTTCAAATTTCCCAACAATGGCCAGATAACACTGATCCAGTGAACGCAATATTTGCGGCCTCGACCAAAATTGATCGAAAGCTGGAGAGAACGAAGGATCAACCTCGTTTCTTCTCTTTGACCGATGGGACAAAAACAGAGCTTCCGTTGTTCTCTTCGGTCAACGGTAGGGCGCTTATTTCGATGCCGTTAGAAGAGCGTGTTCAATTGGCACAAAGCAAGCGCGATGAAGATGCATCCATTGGTATATTTGATGTCGTCAAGTTAGCCTTTACTGAGCAGTTTGGAACTCCCAGCGCCGAGGCTGGCGAGATCGTTTATGCTAAGCTCGACCCACAGCGATGACCAAACCCGCAGACAACCCCGCCGATCCGTTCAAGAAGGCGCTGGCCGAGGCGACGAAGACGTTGGCCAACGACCCGGAACTGACCGTCACCTATTCCGTCGACCCGCCGGGGATGACGGCGGACACGATGCGGCTGCCGCAAGTCAGCCGCCGCCTGACGCGGGACGAGGTTCTGGTGGCCCGCGGCACGGCCGATGCCTTCGCGCTGCGCCGCCGTTACCATGACGCCAGCATCGCCAACCGCTATCTGCCCGCGGGGCCGATGGCGAAAGACCTCTACGAGGCGATGGAAACGGCCCGCTGCGAGGCGGTGGGCGCCCGCGACATGCCCGGGACGCTCGGCAACATCGACGCGAAGATCGGGCACGAGGCCGAACGCAGGGGTTACGGCAACATCCGCGCCGCCGAAGACGCTCCGCTGCCGGTGGCAGCCGGCTATCTGGTGCGCCATCTGGCCACCGGGCGCCCCCTGCCCGGGGCTGCCGCGCATCTGATGGACCTCTGGCGGCCCTTCATCGAAGCCCAGGCCGGCGGCACGCTTGACCACCTGAACGAGGTTCTGGCGGATCAGGCGGCATTCGCACGGCTGGCGCGTCAGGTCATCAAGGATCTGGGCTACGGCGACCAGCTGGGCGAAGACCCCGATCTGGACGAGGATCAGGCCGACAGCGAGGCCGAGGAAGATCCCGACAGCAGCGAGGGTGAAGAGGAGTCGGGCGAGGAAGGCGAGGACACAGAGGCGAGCCCCGAACAGGAACAGCAAAGCCAGGACGACCAGAGCCAGGCCCAGGTCTCGATGGAGGATCAGGCCGATACCGAGATGGTCGAGGAAGCGGAACTGCCCGAGGCGGACGCGCCGCTGCAACCGCCCGCGCCTCCGCCGCATTCCGATGCCGACCCGAACTATGCCGTCTATGCGACCGATTTCGACGAGGAAATCCGCGCCGAGGATCTGGCCGACCCGGCCGAGCTTGACCGGTTGCGCGCCTATCTGGACCAGCAGCTTGAGCCGCTGAAGGGTGCGGTCAGCCGTCTGGCGAACAAGCTGCAACGCCGGCTTCAGGCGCAGCAGAACCGCAGCTGGCTGTTCGATCTTGAGGAAGGCATCCTTGACGCGGGACGCCTTGCGCGTGTGGTGGCAAACCCGACAACGCCCCTGTCGTTCAAGCAGGAAAAGGATACCGAGTTCCGCGACACGGTGGTGACGCTGCTCTTGGACAATTCGGGGTCGATGCGCGGGCGGCCGATTTCGATTGCGGCGATCTGCGCCGACGTTCTGGCGCGGACGCTGGAGCGTTGCGACGTGAAGGTGGAAATCCTCGGCTTCACCACGCGGGCCTGGAAGGGCGGGCAAAGCCGCGAACGCTGGCTGGCGCAGGGGCGCCCGCAGCAGCCGGGGCGGCTGAACGATTTGCGCCACATCATCTACAAGGGCGCCGATGCGCCCTGGCGGCGGGTCAGGTCGAACCTGGGGCTGATGATGAAAGAGGGCCTTCTGAAGGAAAACATCGACGGCGAGGCGCTGGAATGGGCGCATCGCCGGATGCTCGCCCGCCCCGAGGCGCGGCGCATCCTGATGGTGATTTCCGACGGTGCGCCGGTGGACGATTCAACGCTGTCGGTGAACCCGGCGAACTATCTGGAAAAGCACCTGCGCGACGTGATCGCCATGGTCGAGAAGCGCCGGCTGGTCGAGTTGATCGCCATCGGCATCGGCCATGACGTGACGCGCTATTACGAGCGGGCAGTGACGATCACCGATGTCGAACAGCTGGCGGGCGCGATGACGGAACAGCTGGCAAGCCTGTTCGACGCCAATCCCCGCGGCAGGGGAAAGACCCTGCGGCGCGTGGGCTGACGCTTGCCGGGCAAGGGGGCCGTCTGCCCCCTTGGACCCCCGAGGATATTTTCGCCAAGTTGAAGGACGCGTGGAGGGCGTGATGTTCCAGAGCTTCGAGAGCACCTCGGGCCCGAGGGAAGGCCCCGGGCGGCTGGCTGCGCTGCGGGCGCGCATGGCCGATGCGGGGCTTGCAGGCTTCATCGTGCCGCGCGCCGATGCCCATCAGGGCGAATATGTCGCCGCCCATGACGAGAGGCTGCAATGGCTGACCGGGTTTACCGGATCGGCGGGGTTCTGCATCGTGCTGCCGCAGGTGGCGGGAGTTTTCATCGACGGGCGTTACCGCACGCAGGTCAAGGCGCAGGTGGACCTGGCGGCCTTCACCCCGGTGCCCTGGCCCGAGGTGAAGCCCGGTGACTGGATCCGCAACGCTCTGGCAGCGGGGGTGGTCGGGTTCGACCCTTGGCTGCATACGGCGAAAGAGATCGACGAGATCGCGCTGGGGCTGGCGGGCAGCGACGTCCGGCTGGAGCCCGTGACCAATCTTGTTGATGCGATCTGGACCGGGCAGCCGGCGCCGCCCGCCGGTCGGGTGGTGATCCAGCCGCTTGATCTGGCGGGCGAGGCCGCAGGCGACAAGCGCAGGCGGCTGGCCGGCGCATTGGCCGGGGCGGGGCATTCGGCCGTGGTTCTGACGCTTCCCGACAGCATTTCCTGGCTTCTGAACATCCGCGGCAGCGATGTGGCGCGCAATCCGGTGGTGCATGGCTTTGCGGTCTTGCATCGGGACGGGTCTGTGGACCTGTATTCCGATCCCGGGAAATATGACGGTGCGGCGCGCGCCCATCTGGGGGATGCTGTGCGGCTTCTGCCGCCGTCCGGGTTCGGGGCCGGGCTGCGGGCGCTGTCGGGCCCTGTGCAGGTGGATCGCGCCACGGCGCCACTGGCCGTGTCGGACATCCTGAAAGCCGCGGGCATCGAAGTGGTTTGGGGCGAAGACCCTTGCATCCTGCCCAAGGCCTGCAAGAACCCCGTCGAGGTCGCCGGGGCGGCCGAGGCGCATTTGCGCGACGGCGCGGCCATGGTCGAATTTATGGCCTGGTTCGACATGACGGCGCCGGGTGGCGGTCTGACCGAGATGGATGTGGTGACGGCGCTGGAGGGGCATCGGCGCGCGACCAATGCCCTTCGGGAGATCAGCTTTGACACGATCTGCGGATCGGGGCCGCATGGCGCGGTGATCCACTATCGCGTGACGAAAGACACGAACCGGGCAATCCTGCCGGGCGACTTCGTGGTGATCGATTCCGGTGGGCAATATGCCGATGGCACCACCGACGTGACCCGCACCGTCGCTGTGGGGCCGGTGGGAGTGGACGAGCGGGCGGCCTTTACCCGGGTATTGCAGGGGATGATCGCGCTGTCGCGGCTGCGCTGGCCGGTGGGACTGGCGGGGGCGCATATCGACGCGCTGGCGCGGGTGCCCTTGTGGCTCGCGGGGCAGGACTACAATCACGGCACCGGGCATGGTGTCGGCAGTTACCTGTCCGTCCATGAAGGGCCGGCACGGATTTCGCGGCTGTCGGATGTGCCCCTGCAGCCGGGGATGATCCTGTCGAATGAACCGGGTTACTACCGAGAAGGCGCCTTTGGCATCCGGATCGAGAACCTGCTGGTCGTGGAATCCGCGCCGAGCCTGCCGGGGGGCGATGCCGAGCGCGCGATGCTGCGGTTCCGCACGCTGACTTTCGTTCCGATCGACGCACGATTGATCGATGTGGCGGCGCTGAACCCGGCGGAACGCGACTGGCTGGACAACTACCATGCCGAGGTGTTCGGCCGGATCGGACCGCGCGTGTCACCCGATGCGCGCGCCTGGCTTTCGATTGCGACCGCGCCCTTGGGCGACCGCACGGCGATTCCGGGGAACCGTGCATGAGCCGGGCAGAAGCCTTTGCCGAAATCGCGGTGGTTCTCGGGTCGCGTTTCAGTCTCTTGATGGCGGACCGCGACCAGCATTCCCATAGCGAGGCATGGTTTCCCCCTGTCCTTCCCGAGGCGGTGGCCTTCCCCGAATGCACGGACGAGGTGGCGGCGATTCTGGCGATTTGCAGTCGTCATCAGTGCCCTGTGGTCGCCTGGGGGGCGGGAACCTCGCTGGAAGGCCATGCGCTGGCAACTTCGGGCGGGCTGGTGGTCGATATGTCCCGGATGAACCGGATGCTGGAAGTGGTGCCCGGGGACATGCTTGCCGTGGTCCAGCCCGGCATGACGCGCGAGGCGCTGAATACCGAACTGCGCGCCACGGGGCTCTTCTTTCCCGTCGATCCGGGTGCGAATGCCAGTCTGGGTGGCATGGCGGCGACGCGCGCCAGCGGCACGACCGCGGTGCGCTATGGCACGATGCGCGACAATGTTCGCGCGCTGGAAGTGGTTCTGGCGGATGGACGGGTGATCCGCGCGGGCACACGGGCGGCGAAATCCTCGGCCGGGTATGATCTGGCCGGGCTTTTCGTCGGATCGGAAGGCACGCTGGGTATCATCACCGAACTGACGCTGCAACTGCATGGCCAGCCCGAGGCGGTGGCGGCGGCGGTTTGTGCCTTTGACGACCTTGCTGCGGCGGTTGAAACGGTCATCGCCACGGTCCAGTCGGGGATCACGATGGCGCGGATCGAGTTTGTCGACGAAGCCGTGGCGCGGGCCTTCAACGTCCATGATGGCGCGAAGATGCCAGAAAAGCCGCATCTGCTGGTCGAGTTCCACGGATCCGATGCCGGCGTGGCCGAGCAGTCGGCGCGTTTTGGCGAGATCGTCGCCAACATGGGCGGCGCGCATTTCGACTGGGCCACGACGACCGAGGCGCGCAACGCGCTGTGGCGGATGCGGCATCGCGCCTACCCGTCCTGCCTTGCGCTGCGTCCGGGCGCGATGGGGCTGTTGACGGATGTCTGCGTGCCGATTTCAAGGCTGGCAGAGGCGGTGCAGGCCGCGCGCGAGGATATCGCGGCGGCGGGGCTGATCGGCCCGATCCTTGGCCATGTGGGCGACGGCAATTTTCATGCGGTGCTGCTTCTGGACCGCGATGATCCGGAGGAATTTGCTCGCGCGCGCAATGTGGCGCGGCGGATGGCCGAACGGGCGCTGGCGGTGGGCGGGACGATTACCGGCGAACATGGCATCGGGATCGGCAAGAAGGGCCTGATGGCCAGCGCGCATGGCGAGGCCTGGGCGGTGATGGCCGATATGAAGCGGGTGCTTGATCCGCAGAACATTCTCAATCCCGGAAAGGTCGTCGAGGTGTTGCCATGAGCCTTCCCAACCCCGAGGCGTTGACCAAGGCGTTTTCCAATGCCTTTTCCGCGCAGGACAGTGACGCGATTGCCGCGCTGTTCACCGAAGATGCCGATTTCCTGTCGCTGACCGGCGCCTGGGCCGAGGGTCGGACAGGCATCGCCGAAGTGCTGCGAGGCGAAATGGCGGGGGCTTTTGCGCGGGTCAAGCTGGTCACGGGGCGGACGAAGGTGCGGCCGGTGTTTCCGGGGGTCACGCAGGTGATGCAGCGCTATGTCCTGTCGGGGGTGCTCAATGCCGATGGGTCTGATGCGGGCCGGATCGGGGCGGTGCTGTCGGCACTGATGACACGGCAAGAGGGGAACTGGCGGATCGTCTCGGCCAGTTTCACCGGCGAGGGTTGAGGCTTCAGCCGTCGAGCAGGTGTTCGGCGGCCTGACGCGCGGCGTCGGTAATCGTTTCGCCCGAAAGCATCCGCGCAATTTCACTCACCCGTTCCGGGTGCGAGAGCGGCACCACGGTCGAGGTGGTGATGTCATCCGTCACGCGCTTTTCCACCCGCCAGTGGTGGCTGCCACGGGCTGCGACCTGCGGGCTATGCGTCACGACAAGAATCTGCGCGCCTTCGGCCAGCCGTTCCAGCCGCCGACCCACGGCATCGGCGGTTGCACCACCAACGCCGCGGTCGATTTCATCAAAGATCATCGTGACGCCATCGGCGCCGCGCATCAGGCAGACCTTCAGCGCCAGAAGGAACCGCGAAAGCTCCCCGCCCGAGGCGATCCTGTTCAGCGGCCCCGCAGGCGCGCCGGGATTGGTGGCGACGGTGAAGGCCACGGCGTCGCGGCCTTCGGGACCGGCCTCGCCTTCGGTGATTTCGGTGCGGAAGATCGCGCGCTCCATCTTCAGGGGAGCGAGTTCGGCGGCGATGGCATGGTCCAGCCGTTCGGCGGCGGTGCGGCGCGCGGCAGCCAGTGCGCCGGCGGCGGCGGCATAGGCGGCGGTGGCAGAGTGCACTGCCGATTGCAGCGCGCGCTGGTTTTCTTCGCCACCATCCAGCGCCGTCAGACGCCCACGCAGATCGTTGGCCAGCCCGCCAAGATCATCGGCCAGCACATTATGCTTGCGCGCAAGTGCCCGGATGGAAAACAACCGTTCCTCGACCGCTTCCAGTTCGCGCGGATCGAACGCCAGATCTTCCAGAACGGTTTCCACGGCCTGCGCGGCTTCCCCCAGTTCGATCTGCGCCCGCGACAGCGCCGCAAGCGCCGGATCGAGCCGGCCATCTGCGCGGTCGGCCACGCCTTCCAGCCAGCGGTTCGCGTCCGACAGCATCGCTTCGGCGCCCTCACCCGACAGGGCCTGCAACGCGCGCGCGATGTCGGCGCGGATCTTTTCGCCAGCCTGCATGGCGCGGCGGCGGGCGTCCAGTTCGGCCTCTTCGCCCGGTTGCGGATCGAGCTTGTCCAACTCGGCCACGGCGTGGCGCAGGAAGTCTTCCTCGGCCCGCATCGCGGCAAGCGCGGTTTCGGCCTGATCCAGGGCCTTGCGCGCGCCGCTCATCCCGGCCCAGGCGACGCGGGTTGCGGCAAGCTCGGCGTCTACGCCCGCGAATGCGTCCAGCATCGCACGGTGGCCGCGCGGGTTCAGAAGCCCCCGGTCGTCATGCTGGCCGTGCAGTTCGACCAGCGTATCGGACAGCGCGCGCAGCACCTCGCCACTGGTGCGGCGGTCATTGACCCAGGCGGTCTTGCGGCCGTCGCCGGCATTGACACGGCGCAGGATCAACTCGTTACTGTCGGGCAGCCCTGCATCTGCCAGAATGGTGCGGGCCGCGTGGTCCGGCGGCAGGTCGAAGACCGCCGTCACCTCGCCCTGTTCCGCACCTTGCCGGACCAGTTCCGCCCGACCGCGCCATCCCAGGACGAAGCCCAGACAATCCAGAAGAATCGACTTCCCCGCACCGGTTTCGCCGGTCAGGACATTGAGACCCGGCCAGAATTCCAGATCCAGCCGATCAATGATCAGGATATCGCGGATTTCCAGCGTTCTCAGCATGGTGTGGCCCCGCAGCCCCCGCGCCCGGACCGCAGGGTGCGTGATCTCACGCACCAGTGCGTCATGTCAGAGCCACTCGCCCCGGATGACCTGGCGATACACGCGCGACAGCCAGCTATCGCCCTTGGCCTCCGGCGCCAGGCCCTTGCCGGTCAGCAGCTTGTAGCTGTCCTGATACCAGGGGGTCGATTGGAAGTTGTGGCCGAGAATCGCACCAGCCGTCTGCGCCTCGTTGGTGAGGCCCAGCGCCAGGTAGCATTCGACCAGCCGGTGCAGCGCCTCGGGGGTCTGGGTGGTGGTCTGGAACTGTTCGACAACCACGCGGAAACGGTTGATCGCTGCGGAGTAATGCCCCTGCTTCAGGTAATAGCGGCCGATTTCCATTTCCTTGGCGGCAAGGTGGTCGAAGGCAAGGTCGAACTTCATCATCGCCGAGCGGGCATATTCGCTGTCGGGATATTCCTCGATCACGGCGCGCAGCGCCTGAAGCGCCTGATAGGTCAGGCCCTGGTCGCGGCCCACGTCGTCGATCTGGTCGTAGTAGGACAGGGCCAGCAGATACTTGGCATAGGCTGCATCCTCTTCGCCCGGATAGGTGTCGATATACCGCTGCGCCGAGGCGCGGCTGGTTTCATAGTCGCGGTCCTTGTGGGCGGAATAGGCCTCCATGATCAGCGCGCGCCTGGCCCATTCGGAATAGGGATAAAGCCGTTCGACTTCAGAGAAGTAGTAGGCAGCGTCCTTGCCCTTGCGACCGTTTGCAAGTTCCCACTCGCCACGCTTGTAGATCTGTTCGGCGGTGAAGTTGTCCAGCGGGGTCTTGCTCACTGCGGCCGACCTGTTGCCGCCTCCGCACGCCGCCAGCGTGGCGCTCAGCGTCAGAACGCCGACGAACCGTGCCGTCCTGCCCCGCACCATGCCTGCTACCCCGTCTCTCAACCCGGTTTATTGCGCCGCGCCCACCCGCGAACGGGTCGGCCAGCGCAGTGTTCGGTTTGATCTAGCACAGAAAAATACGGGGCGCAAAACGCCTTTCGCACCCCGTGTGAAGCTTGCGTCAGGCAACAGCCGGAATATCCGACCGATGGACATTGGCCCCCGGCAGGATCCGGCGCCGCGCGCCCCGGCATTCCACCAGCCGCCATGCCTCGGGCCGCGCAAACAGCGCCCGCAGCAGGCGGTTCGTCATGGCGTGGCCGGCCCGGCTGCCGACATAGCGACCAAGGATCGGCCCGCCGGCCAATGCCAGATCACCGACCGCGTCCAGCATCTTGTGGCGCACCGCCTCATCGGCATGGCGCAGGCCACCGGGCGACAGGATCCGGTCGCCCTCGACGACCACCGCGTTTTCGTAGGTGCCGCCCAGGGCGAGGCCGTTGGCGCGCATCATCTCGACGTCGGATTGCCGGCAGAAGGTGCGGCTATCGGACAATTCGCGGATGAAGGCGCCGTTGGCCATGCGCAGGTGTTTTTCCTGGTGGCCGATGGCGGCATCCGCGAAATCGATGCAGAAGTCGATTTCCAGCGTATCGGCCGGCTCCAGCCGCGCAACCGCCTCACCTTCGCGCACTTCGACGGTATCGAGCACCTCGATGGCGATCAGCGGCGCCTGCAACTGGCGCTGGCCGGCGTTGATCATGCCGGTGACAAAGGGCACGGCCGAACCATCGAGGATCGGGACTTCGGGTCCGTCAATGTCGATCAGCGCGTTGTGGATGCCGCAGCCCGAAAGCGCCGCCATCACATGTTCGATGGTCGAGACGCCAATGCCTTCGGCGTTCTCGATCAGGGTGCAGAGTTTCGACGGGACGACCGCATCCCAAAGCGCCGGCACGATCGGATCGCGACCGGTTCCATCGGTGGCGACATCAGTCCGGCGAAAGCGGATTCCCGTTCCGGCCGACGCCGGATTGATCGTCATGCGAACCGCGGCGCCGGTATGGAGTCCGACGCCGGAGAAGCTGACGGCGGTTCTGAGCGTGGTCTGCAAGGATCTTGCTCCGATATTCCACGGGATCGCCCGGATCCCGCATGATGAGGTAGCCACCGCGCAGGAGTTACTCAATTCACGCTTTGCAACGTCTTGAAACATTGGGCGGCAGGGGCGGCGACTTCATGCTGCCTGCGAAACAAAATGTGGTCAAACCGCTGATATGAAAGGAAAAGGCCGGGGTGACCCGGCCCTTCCTCATCACATCTGACGTTGCGTCCGCAGGCGGTGTTCAGTTCGCCTGGCGGCGCAGGAACGCCGGAATTTCGATCCGGTCCTGTTCGGGTTCGGCCTCGTCATCATAGGCCGGCGCTGTGACTTGCGGCTGCTGTCGCATCGCATTGCTCAGGCGCTCGCCCTGGTCGGCACCATGCGCGCCGGTCATGCGGTTGATCAGCGAATTGATCCCGAACCGGGGCTTGTCGGCAACGGCCGGGGCCGCCACACGTTGCGTCGGGCGTGCCGTCGCTGCGCCTTGCGGGCGCTGTCCGGCCATCGGAGCACGGTTCACTGCGGCCGTCAGACGGGCAAGTGCCTCGGGCGACGGCGTCCCGGCCGGGCGGGCGCGAGGGGCCACGAAATCACCGGCGCTGTCGGTGGTGGCGTGAATGTCGCGCGCAGGCTGCGGGCGATAGGCGGGGGCCGGCAGCTCGTCGCTTTCGTCCTCGTCCAGATATTCCGCCTGCGACGGCTGCGCGTCGAAAAGATTGCGCTCGGACTGGTGGGCGGGCTGCGGGGCCGGCGCGGGTTCGCGCATCACCGGCTGCGGCGCGGGCTGCGGGGCCGGTTGCGGCTCTGGCTGGGCCATCCGCGGGGCCGGCTGGTGCATGGCCTGCGACACCTGATGCGTCGTTTCATTCGGCTCGGACAGGCGCCGGCGCTGCGGGTGGGATTCGGTGGCGCTGGTTGCCGCGTCGATGCCGGTGGCCACGACAGAGACGCGCATGAACCCATCGAGACCGTCATCCAGCGTCGAGCCGACGATGATGTTGGCGTCCGGGTCGACCTCTTCGCGGATGCGGTTGGCGGCTTCGTCCAGCTCGAACAGCGTCAGGTCCGATCCGCCGGTGATGTTGATCAGCACACCCTTGGCGCCACGAAGGCTGATTTCGTCCAGAAGCGGGTTGGCGATGGCCTTTTCGGCGGCCTGGATGGCGCGGCCCTCACCCGAGGCTTCGCCCGTGCCCATCATCGCCTTGCCCATTTCGTCCATCACGGCGCGGACGTCGGCAAAGTCGAGGTTGATCAGGCCCGGACGCACCATCAGGTCGGTCACACCCTTGACACCCTGGTAAAGCACGTCATCGGCCAGCACGAAGGCTTCGGTGAAGGTGGTCTTTTCGTTGGCCAGCCGGAACAGGTTCTGGTTCGGGATGATGATCAGCGTGTCGACAACCTTCTGCAGGGCCTCGATGCCTTCATCGGCCTGGCGCATCCGCTTGCCGCCTTCGAAGCTGAAGGGCTTGGTCACGACACCAACGGTCAGCACGCCAAGTTCCCGCGCAGCCTGCGCGATGATCGGCGCAGCCCCGGTTCCGGTGCCGCCACCCATGCCGGCGGTGATGAAGCACATATGCGCCCCCGCCAGATGGTCAACGATTTCCTCGATGCTTTCTTCGGCAGCGGCCGCGCCGATGGTGGGGCGCGCGCCGGCACCCAGGCCTTCGGTCACTTTCACGCCCATCTGGATGCGGGCCTTGGCATTGCTTTGCTGAAGCGCCTGCGCGTCGGTGTTCGCAACCACGAACTCCACGCCCTCGAGTTGCTTCTCGATCATGTTGTTGACGGCATTGCCCCCGGCGCCGCCAACACCGAACACGGTGATGCGCGGCTTAAGCTCTTCGCGTTCGCTCATCTTCAAGTTCAATGCCATCTGAATGTTTCCGCCTGTCTTCCCGTTTGGCCTCGTTAATCGGGCCCCAGTCCCCGCATTTTTGCAATCTAGCTTTTGTGGCCGGAAACGTCACGAAAAAAACGCCCCGCAGACACAAAATCTGGGGCGCGTTTCCAATGATTAAGCGGCATTTCGCCAACGTCTCAGGATGTTGCGCTTACCAGTTGTCTTTGAACCATTTCATGGCGCGCCGCAGCGAGCGCGCCGGGTAGCGATCTGCGGGGATCTCGAAATCCCACCACTCATCCTGCGGATGTGCCGCGAAAAGGCAAAGCCCCACTGACGAGGCGAAGGCCGGGCCCGTGGCGGCCTGCGGCAGCCCCTGAACCCGCAAGGGGCGACCGAGTCGCACGTTGCGGCCCAGTATGCGCGCGGCGAGCCCGTCAAGCCCCGGGATCTGCGAGGCGCCGCCCGTCAGGACGATCTGGCGTGACGGAAGCTGGTCAAAACCCGCCGCATCAAGCATTTCGCGCACATCCTCAAGGATCTCCTCGACGCGCGGGCGCATGATGCCGATCAGTTCGGCGCGGCTGACCTTGCGGCTGTCCTTTTCCCAGTCGCCGCTGTCGGCGCCGATGCCGATCATCTCGCGGTCGTCCATGCCGGTGGCGACGACGCCGCCGTGGAAGGTCTTGATGCGCTCGGCCGTGGCCAGCGGCACCTGCAGGCCCTTCGAGATGTCGGAGGTGATGTGGTCGCCGCCCATCCGCACGCTGTCGGCGAAGATCATGTGCTTCTTGATGAAGACCGACACGCCTGTGGATCCGCCGCCCATATCGATGCAGGCGGCACCCAGTTCCTGTTCGTCCTCCACAAGGCTCGAGATGCCCGAAACATAGGCTGACGACGCCAGACCGGCCAGTTCCAGATCGCAACGCTTGATGCAGTAAAGCAGGTTCTGGATCGCGCCTGTGTCGACCGTCAGCAGATGCATGTCGACCGAAAGCTTCTGGCCGACATGGCCGCGCGGATCGGCAAGGCCAGAGCGGTGATCAAGCGAGAAGTTCACCGGATGGGCATGCAGCACCTCGCGGCCCGGTCCGAAATCGGGGACATCGCTTGCGGCCAGAACCCGGCCGATATCCTGTTCAGTCACCTGCCCGCCGTCGAGCCCGATCTCTCCAGCCAGGCCATAGCTGCGTGGCCAGGCCCCCGACAGGCAGGCGATCACGTGATCGACCCGCACATTCGCCATCTTCTGCGCGGCCTGAACGGCGGTTCGGATCGCGCGCTCTGTTTCCTGCATGGCGTCGATCTCGCCAAAGCGGACGCCGCGCGACATGGTGGTTGCCGCCCCGATGATGCGGAACTGGGACTGCCCTGCAAGCGAGCCAAGCCCGTCCTCGCGGCCTTCCTCTGGCCCGTCGAAACGCAGCACCAGACAGGCGATCTTGGATGTGCCGACATCCAGGATGGCGATCACCCCGCGCTGCATGGCGGCCCGGCGCATGTTCCGCATCGCCCGCTGCGACTGGTAAAGATCCGTCATTGTCCCGCCACCTTCGTCTGTATTGCCTGTCCCGACTGTTGCTGCCTGAGCGCCGACAGCGCCGCAGGCGTCAGGCGCAACGTCGGCCGCGCCGCATTGCGCAGATCCACATCCACCACATCGCGTCCCAGAAGATCCTGCGCGCCATCGAGTGCCATCGCGCGCTCTGCCGCGACAACGGGGGCGTTTTCCGGCAGAAGAATGCGCTGGCCACGGTCGAGCACCACATCCCAGCGCCTTTCGCCCATGTAGACCAGCCCCCGGACCCGCGACATCACCGGCGCCAGCGCAGACAGGATCGCCATCGCTTCGGGCACATGTGCCTCTGCCCCTGCCCCCGCGATCAGCGGCAGGTCGCCGCGCCCGTCGCGCGCCAGAAGCGTGGCCACCCGGTGGCCGCTGTCGTCCAGCAACTCCATACCGGCCTCGTTGCGCCAGATCACCACCGGAACACGCTCGGTTATGTCGACGCGCAGGACACCGCCCTGGATCCGCAGCACGGCGGCCTTCACGGCGTCAAGCTGCTCCATCCGCTGGCGCATGCCGTCGAGATCAAGCTTGAAGGAACTGACCGGCAGCGTCGCGGGGGCGATCCTGCGGATGGCGCCATCCACCGCAGGCGAGGCGCCGTCGACCTGCATCAGCGTCACCATGAACTCGGGGCGGTTCTGGATCTGCTCCTTGATCGCGGTGTATTTGGCGGCGACATCCGCGCGGTGCGTCTCGCTGGAGAACCAGGCGCCGACCGACACCGCCAGAACAACGACCGGCAGCCAGACCCGCATCGCCGAGTGAAACCCCGGGGTAAGGCGCAGCCGTTCAAGCCGGTAGGACAGGCGCGAGGGAGCCGGATCATGTGGCACGGCCGCGGCACGGCGTTCTGCCGTCGCGGCCGAAGTGGTCGGCCGCGAGTTTCGGCGCGTCAGGCGCGGTTCGGCCCTCAGCGGTTGCATGAGGCGTCCTCCGCGATCCAGGCGCAGAACTCTGTGAAGGACAGCCCTTCATGGGCCGCCTGTTCGGGCGACAGCGAGGTGGGCGTCATTCCCGGCTGGGTATTGGTTTCCAGAAGATAGAGTCCGTCGATTCCGCGGCTGTCGTCCCAGCGGAAGTCGCTGCGGCTAAGCCCCCGGCAGCCCAGAACGCGGTGCGCCGCAAGCGCGTGGGCCTGGCAGGCGGCATAGACATCGGCGGGAATCTGCGCGGGAAGCACATGACGCGATCCGCCGGGGGCGTATTTGGCGTGGTAGTCATACCACCCATCGGTCTGGATCTCGGTCACGGCGAGGGCGCGGTCGCCCATGACCGAACAGGTCAGATCCCGGCCCGGCGCATAGGTTTCGACCATCACGCTCTCGGGCATGTCGTCGGCCAGTTGCGCCGGGCCGTTGGCATCGGCCGACACGATATAGACGCCGACGGACGATCCTTCGTTGTTCGGCTTGACGACATAGGGCGGCGGCAGGACATGGCGGCTGCGCACTTCGACCGTCGGGCAGATCACGCTGTCAAGCACCGGCAGGCCGGCGGCCCGGAAAGCGGCCTTGGCACGGGTCTTGTCCATGGCGAGGGCCGAGGCCAGCACGCCCGAATGGGTATAGGGGATGCGCAGCCATTCCAGCAGGCCCTGGACGCAGCCATCCTCGCCCCAGCGGCCATGAAGCGCGTTGAAGCACAGGTCGGGCCGGATTTCGGACAGGCGCAACGGCAGGTCGGGGCCGCAATCGACCTCGACCACATGGTATCCCGCCGCCCGCAGGGCCCCGGCGCATTCACGCCCGGAGACAAGCGACACCTCGCGTTCAGCCGAGGGTCCGCCCATCAGTACCGCCACCTTGGGGGCTGTCCTGCTCGACATGCCCGCCACTTCCGCCTCATCGGGGCTTTTCCGCCCCTGATCTTGTTCAGTTATTCCGCGCGCGGTTCGCCCACGCGCATGATTTCCCATTCTAGCGTCAAACCGCTGTTCTGGAAAACCCTTTTTCGCACTTCCTCGCCCAGACCCTCCAGATCGGCGGCGGTGGCGCCGCCGGCGTTGATGAGGAAGTTGGAATGCATCCCGCTCATCTGCGCGCCGCCCAGCCGCGCGCCTCGCATGCCGGCGTCGTCGATCAGTTTCCAGGCCTTGAGTTCGTGCGTGTCGTCCGCCCGTCCGGTCGAGGAAAAGCCCGCCGGATTGCGGAAGGTCGATCCGGCGCTGCGTTCCTTCGTGGGCTGGCTTGCGTCGCGGCGAGCCAATTGTTCGGCCATCCGCGCCTCCAGCACCGCCGGATCGGCGCGCTGCCCGCGAAAGGTGGCACCGGTCAGCACCCAGCCCTCGGGCAAAGTCGACTGGCGGTAGGACAGGCGCAGGTCGGCGGGCGACAGGGTCACGGCTTCCCCGTTGCGGCTGATCGCCGTGGCGCCGATCAGGTGGTCGGCCACATAAGACCCGTAGCAGCCCGCGTTCATCCGCACTGCGCCGCCGATGCTGCCGGGGATCGTGCGCAGGAATGTCAGGTCCACCCCCGCCTCGGCCGCCCGGCGCGCGACATGCGCATCCAGCGCCGCCGCCCCGGCAGTGACGGCATCGCCGTTGATCTCGATGGAATTGAAGCCCCGGCCCAGCCGGATCACGACGGCCCGCAAGCCGCCATCACGGACGATCAGGTTCGACCCCACGCCCATCGGGAAGACCGGCAGCGACGGGTCCAGCGCCGCGAGGAACGCGGCCAGGTCCGCCGCATCGGCGGGCTGGAAAAGCCAGTCCGCCGGACCGCCGACCCGCAGCCAGGTCAGGTCGGCCAAGGGACGGTCAGGGGCCAGTGTGCCGCGCACGGGGGGCAGGAAGAGGGGAGCGTCGGTCCGGGTCATGGGCGGGTGACTAGCCCCCCTTCCCCCGGCTTGCAAGTCTGCCGGCCCCTGCCCCGCTTTGCGGCGGTCACATCCAGGCCTCCAGCATGGTGACCAGCGCGGCAAGGCAGGCCAGGAGCCCCAGCACCGGCACGAAAACGGGCACCCGGAACGGCGAGGCGGGGACGCGCGCCTTGAGCCGGATGAGCGAGAGGTTCACCACCGCAAAGACGGCCAGAAGCAGGGCCGATGTGACCTCGGCCAATGTCGTGACCGGCAGCAACAGTGCGGCGAGTGTCGCCGCCGTCCCGCATAGAACAGTGGCGATGACGGGCGTGCCGAAGCGCGGATGGGTGCGGTTGAAGACGCTGAGCACCGGGCTGCGGCGGCCAAGACCGAAAAGCACCCGCGACGCCATGACGATCTGGGCAAGGATGCCGTTCAGGGCCGCGGCCACCGCGATGGCCGACAGGAACGCGGCACTGCGGCCGGTCGCGGTTTCCCACACCAGCGCCAGCGGCCGCTGGCTTCCACCCAGAACGTCCTGCGGCACGGAGCGGACTGCGGCGAACGTCACCAGCGTGTAAAGAATCGCGGTGATCGTCAGTGACGCAAGGATCGTGCGGGGCATGTCGCGGCCGGGGTTCTTCGCCTCTTCCGCCATGTTGACCAGATCATCGAAGCCGATGAATGCAAAGAAGGCGAAGATCGAAGCGGCGATGACCCCGCTCCACGCGACGGGCGGAAGTGGCGCCGACCAGGCGGCAACCGGTTCGGCCACGAGACCCGCCCAGCTGACGATCAGAAGGCCCGCCACCTCGATGAACGTCATTGCGGCGGCGAAGGCCAGGCTTTCCAGCACGCCGACCAGCGCGATCAGTGTCAGAAGGACGCCCGCCGCGATGATCGCCACTTCGGGCGCGACCGGCACCAGCGCAGTGAAATAACCCGCGCCCCCGCGCAGGACAGCCGCTGCGGCGATGCTGCCCGCAGTGATGTTGATGCCCCCGACCAGCATCGCAAGCCAGTGCAGACCGAGGCCCGCCTCGATATAGGCAGAATCGCCGGCGGCTTCGGGGATACGGGCGGAAAGCTCAGAAAAGGCCAGCGCTGTGGGCATGGCGACGACAGCAGCCAGCAGGAAAGACAGCGGCGCCCAAAGGCCGGCCTGTCCTGCAACAGCGCCAACCAGAACATAGATGCCGGCCCCCACCATCACGCCGACGCCATAAGCCGTGAGCAATCGGGGCCCCAGCCGGCGTCTGAGGGCTTTAGCCATTATCCTGACTCCCGCTCCTGACCCGGCCAATCGCAAGGCGGATCAGCGCCACAATCGGGCGCCGGAACATCGAAAGGAGGACAGCTACGACGGGCAGCACGATCCAGGGTCCATGGTCGCGGACCAGCCAGACCAGAAGCACAAGCGCGAGCGCGATAAGAACGATACCGGGCAGGATCTGCCGCCGGATCGGCAGGAGGGCGATTGCCGCCGTTGCCAGAACCCAGAGGCAGGCAAGGGTCACCGGCAGGCTCATGGCGCGACTCCTTTGCCCTGCAACAGCCCTGCGGGCGAAAAATCGCTGCCCGCCAGCACCGACTAGCCCTGCAGGTGCGCCGGCAGCGCATTGGCCCAGCCTGAAATCGTGCCGGCGCCAAGGCACACGACCATGTCGCCGGGACGGGCCTGTTCGCGGACCAGGCGCGACAGGTCGGCTTCGTCCAGAAGCGCGCGGGCATGGCGGTGGCCGTGTGCGATCAGCCCCGCCACAAGATCGTCGCGCGAGGCACCGGGGATCGGGTCTTCGCCCGCGGCATAGATATCGGCGATGGCAACCACATCGGCTTCGTTGAAGCAGGTGCAGAAATCGTCGAACAGGTTCGAGAGGCGCGAATAGCGGTGCGGCTGGTGGATGGCGATGATCCGGGCGCCGGGCCGGTCGGAGACCGCCTGCCGCGCGGCCTTCAGCACGGCGGCGATTTCCACCGGGTGGTGGCCGTAGTCGTCGATGATGGTGACGCCGCCCAGAACCTCGCCCACCTTGGTGAAGCGCCGGTTGACGCCGCCAAAGCCCGCAAGTGCAGCGCGGATTTCATCCTTCTTCATCCCCAGATGCCGCGCCACGGCCACTGCCGCAAGCGCGTTCGAGACGTTGTGATCGCCCGGCATCGGCAGGGTGCAGCCTTCGATCACGCTGTCCTTGCCTTCGCCCTGAAGGGCCACATCGAAATGCGCGATGCCGTCCTTGTAGGTCAGGTTCACCGCGCGGACATCGGCCTGGGCGTTGAAGCCGAAGGTGACGATGCGGCGGTCGGTCACGCGGCCGACAAGGGCCTGAACCTCGGGGTGGTCGGTGCAGCAGACGGCAAGGCCGTAGAACGGGATGTTGGAAACGAAATCGAAGAAGCCCTTGCGGAGGTTTTCGATCGTTCCCCAGTGCTCCATGTGTTCGGGGTCGATGTTCGTCACGATGGCGATGGTCGCGGGCAGGCGGTTGAAGCTGCCGTCGCTTTCGTCGGCCTCGACCACCATCCATTCCCCGGCGCCTGCGCGCGCGTTCGATCCATAGGCGTGGATGATGCCGCCGTTGATGACGGTGGGATCAAAGCCGCCCTTGTCCAGCAGTGTCGCGACCATCGTCGTGGTCGTCGTCTTGCCATGCGTTCCCGCGACCGCGATGTTCGACCGCAGGCGCATCAGTTCGGCCAGCATTTCGGCCCGGCGCACAACGGGAAGGCCACGGCGGCGGGCCTCTTCCAGTTCGGGGTTGCCCTTCTTGATGGCCGAGGAAATCACCACCACCGCCGCATCGCCGATGTTTTCGGCGCGCTGGCCTTCGAAGAAGGTGGCGCCCAGGCCCACAAGGCGGTCGGTGATCTTCGACGCCTTCGCGTCCGAGCCCTGCACCGGGTAGCCCAGCGTCATCAGCACTTCGGCGATGCCCGACATCCCGATGCCACCGATGCCCACGAAATGGATCGGCCCAAGTTCACCGGGAAGTTTCGTCGCCGCGTTCATTCGTTCAACCTTTTGTTGTCGCCAGTTCCTCGACCAGGGCGGCCAGCCGCTCGGTCGCATCCGGGATGCCCCGCGACAGCGCGCCATGCGACATCCGCATGCCCGCACCGGGGGTTCCCAGAACCGCCGCCACCTGCCCCGCCAGCGTGTCGGCGTCAAGGGCCTGTTCGGGGATCAGGATCGCACCCCCCGCCTCGACCATCCCGCGCGCATTGGCGGTCTGGTGGTCGCCGGTCGCTTGCGCGAAGGGGACAAGGATCGCCGGGCGACCGATCACCGCGAGTTCCGCCACCGTCGAGGCGCCAGAGCGCGCGATGACCAGCTGCGCTTCGGTCAGGCGGCGGGGCATGTCGGTGAAGAAGGGTGCGACCTCTGCATCAAGCCCGGCGGATTCATAGGCGGCGACCACGCGCTCCAGATCCTCGGGGCGGGCCTGGTGGGCGATGCGCAGGTTGCGGCGCATCGGCTCGGGCAGCGCGGCAAGACCGGCGGGCACCACGTCGGACAGGACGCGCGCGCCCTGGCTGCCGCCGATGACCAGAAGGCTCATCGGGTAGTCGCCGGGCGGGATATAGGGCGCGGCGGCGCGTTCAAGGATCGCGGCGCGGACGGGATTGCCGGTGTGGACCGAAGTCGTGCCTTCGGGCAGCGCCGTGGGCCAGGTGCCGCAGGCCATGACCGCGACCTTGCGGGCGAAGGCGCGGTTCACGCGGCCCAGCACGCCGTTCTGTTCGTGGATCATCAGCGGCACGCGGGCGATCAGCCCCGCCGAAAGCGCCGGGATGGTCGGGTAGCCGCCAAAGCCCACGATGACCGCAGGCCGGTCGCGGAACATCGCCGCCACCGCCGAGGCGACGCCGCCCGCGATGCGGAAGGGCGTCGCGGCCTTGGCCACGATCCCGCCCCGCGCAAAGGTGGACGAAGCCACCTGTTCGACCACCACCTCGGGCGGGAAGTTCTCGGCATAGCGCGCGCCGCGCGCATCGGTCGAAAGCTTCACCCGCCAGCCGCGCGCGATCATCGCCTCGGCCAGGGCCTGCGCCGGGAACATGTGGCCCCCGGTGCCGCCCGCCGCGATCAGCAGTAGGGGCGCGGCGGTCATCTCAACGTCTCCGCTTCAGGAAGATGTCGGCCATCTCGCCCTGAGGACGGCTACGGGTCAGCGCCAGAAGCATCCCGAGCGCGATCCCCGAGGCAATGACCGAGGAACCGCCATAGCTCACGAAGGGCAGCGTCATGCCCTTGGCGGGCAGAAGTCGCACCGCGACGCCCATGTTGATCATCGCCTGCACGCCGAAGGCGCAGGCAAGGCCGGTGCCGGCAAGGCGCGTGAAGGGATCGCGTTCCTTCATCAACCGGAACAGCGACCGGACCGTGATGGCGCAGTAAAGCGCGATGATGCCAAGGACCAGCACCAGACCGTATTCCTCGGCCGCGACGGCGATGATGAAATCGGTATGCGCGTCAGGAAGCTGCCACTTGACCGTGCCCTCGCCCACGCCCACGCCGAAGAAGCCGCCTTCCTGGATGGCGTTGGTCGCGTAACCGATCTGGGTGCGCGGGTCGATGTCGGCGGACAGGAAACCGTCGATCCGGCGCGCGAAGTGTTCAGAAGCGTTGTAGGCGGCCACCCCGCCCGCCACCGCCAGCGAGGCAATCACCGTCAGCAGCATGAAGGGTGCGCCGGCGACGAAATAGATCACGCCCCAGGCGAAAAGGATCAGGCAGGCCTGGCCGAAGTCGGGTTGAAGCGCCAGCATGACCACGATTACCAGCGTCAGCAGGAACGAATAAAGCCGGCCCGGGGGTCCGCCCACATCCTGCGCTGCCGCCATCAGCCAGCCGGTCAGCACGACGAAGCCGGGCTTGAGAAATTCGGACGGCTGGATGCTGGCAAAGCCGAAGCTGATCCAGCGCACCGCGCCCTTGCCGAAATCGGTGCCGATGAAGGGCAGGAGCACAAGCGCAATGAAGGCCGCCAGAAAGCCGATCACGCCAAGGCGCCGCACCTGATCGGGCGACACCATCGACAAAAGCAACATCACGGCCAGCGCGACCCCGCCGAAGAACACCTGTCGCGTGACATAGTAGAAGGGCGGAAGGCCGTTCTTTTCGGCCAGCGGAACAGAAGCTGCAAGCGCCAGCAGAAGCCCGATGCCGAAGAGGAGAAGGACACCGAACAGCGTCCACTTGTCGATCGTGCGCCACCAGCGCGGAATGACAGGTTCACCCGCACCGACGCGCACGGTGCCAAACACCATCTCAGTCATGGAAATCTGCCTTCACTGCCTCTGGTCCGCCCGTTTGCCGGGTCTGACAGGCAGTCTAGCGCGGAACTGGCCATCGCGCCAGCACGAGATCGGGCCCCGGCGCATTCCAGCCATGGCGGCGCTTCCGGGGGCTATAGCGGCAGGAACCAGAGCGCGAGGAAGGGCGTATCCCCCGATCGCATCGCGTGTCGGATGCCGGGCGGGTTGTAGATCAGGCTGGTCTCGCCCGGATCGGTCCAATCCATCCGTGCATTCCACCATTCGCCGGGCGCCAGCCGAAGATAGACCTCTTCGGGGGGATGACTGTGTTCGGCATAGCTGACGTGCGGGGCCATCAGCGTCACGCCGATCCAGAGGTCGTCCCGCTCCTCGATCGCACCGGGACCAAGGATCATCGCATTGGCATGACCGTTCCAGAAGGTGGCATCTTCGGCACTGGCCGAGGATCGCCGCGTCCAGCCAAGCGAAGGGGCGATTTCGCGCAACGCTTCGGCCACCGCCACGCGGGCGCTGCCGCCCGTCGCGTCCAGCGCGGCGGGAAGGTGGGCCACCACCGGCAGCGTCTTCGGGGCGGCCATGTCGATGTGCCCGGTGCGCGCCCGGACCCGCCCGAACACCCGATCCACCGCCGCCCTCTCCGGGGATCCGGGGGGTGCGGATGCTTCAAGCGCCGCTTCTGCCGCCCGGAGCAGGCGGTCAAGCGGTTCGGGCCGGGGAACTGCGGTCTGCTGGGACATGGGCTTTCCTTTTGGTCTGTCGATTTCCCGGAGGGTCCGGAATCTGGGCCTGAGCACGATCATCAGACATCTTCCCGGCCGGTTGCCCACCCTTGCCGACAGAGATTATTTCATATGCGGCAGACTCAGGGTAGCGCCGCGACCCTGGCCGCGAAATCTTCGCCGCGTTTTTCGAAGTCCGGATACTGGTCGAAGCTGGCTGCAGCCGGAGCGAGCAGGACCACCTCTCCGGCATGTGCCTCGGCAGCGGCGCGGGCGACAGCCGCTTCCATCGTCTCGCATATCTCGTGCGGTGTGGTGCCGATCTGCAAGGCGAAATCGCGCGCCGAATGGCCGATCAGATAGGCCTTCACAACCGATCCAAGGTGCGGAACCAGCGCGGAAATGCCGCCATCCTTGCCAAGCCCGCCCGCGATCCATCGGATCTTCGGGAAGGCTTGCAGGGCCTTGGCGGCGCTGTCGACGTTGGTGGCCTTGCTGTCGTTGATGAAGCGGACGCCACCCCGTTCCCCCACAAGCTGACTGCGGTGCGGCAAGCCCGCGAAGCTGTGGAAGGCAGCCTCGATCACCCTTGGCGCAATGCCCAGCGCGCGGGTCGCGGCATAGGCCGCGCAGGCGTTCTGGTGGTTATGCGCCCCCGGAAGCCCCGAGACGCCGCGCAGGTCGATGGATGCCACCTGCCGCCCCTTGCGCCATTCGGACAAGAAGCCCTTGCGGGCAAAGACCGACCAGCCCGGGCCTTCCAGTTTTGTGCCGGAACTGACGCGGATCACCCGATCGTCGAACGGGCCTTCGGACATCTGGTTGGCCATGAACTGGCCCTCGACCTCATCGACGCCGATCACCGCACGGTCGGGGCCGCCTTCGGCAAACAGCCGGCGCTTGGCGGCGAAATATCCGCCGATGCCGGCGTGGCGGTCCAGATGATCGGGCGAAAGGTTGGTGAAGACCGCCACATCGGGCGTCAGCGCGCGCGCCAGATCGGTCTGGTAGGACGAAAGCTCCAGCACCACGACCTCGCCATCCTCGGCCGGATCGAGATCCAGCACGCCGCGGCCGATGTTGCCCGCCATCTGGGTCGGCCGGTCGGCCACTTGCAGGATGTGGTGGATCAGCGCGGTTGTGGTGGACTTGCCGTTCGATCCGGTGACGGCGATGACCTTCGGGGGCTGGTCCATCTCGTCCCAGGCCGCCGTGGCCCAGGACCGGAAGAACAGCCCGATGTCATTGTCGACTGGCACGCCCAGCGCCAGCGCCCGCGCAATAACCTTGTTCGGCGCCGGATAAAGGTGCGGGATGCCGGGCGAGACGATCAGCGCCGCGATCCCGTCCCAAGCCCCATCGCGGGTCAGGTCGGTGATCTGGTGGCCCGCCGCTTCGGCCTTGGCGCGCGCCTCGGGGCTGTCGTCCCAAAGCAGCGGCTCGGCCCCGCCCGCGACCAGCGCCGCCGCCGCGGCCAGACCGGAGCGGCCCAGACCCAGAACGGCGACCTTGCGCCCCGCGTAGCCTTGAACCGGAATCATGCCGCCCCCTTGTCTTTTCCCGACCGGACAATGCCCCGCGCCGTCGCCACCCGCAAGGCGCACCGGGCCGGCGGGAAGGGTCAGCGGCTCTTGCCGGTTCTGGCTACCTTCGTGCGCCGCCGCAAACTGCCCCAGACCGCCCAGGCGGCGATCGACAGGATGACCGTCGCCACCGCGAGTCCCAGATGATGGATGGTTTCAAGCCGCCCGAATATCCGCTCGATCGCCTGTCCGACACCAAATCCCAGTGCGGTGACGACATGCGCCCATGCAAGGCACCCCACAATATCCAGCGCCAGAAAGCGCCAGGGCGGGATCGCGGCGGCGCCCAGCGCCAGCGCGCCCACCGATTTCAACCCGTAGAGGAACCGGAACGACAGGCAAAGGCGTTCGGGATGGTCGCGTGCCCAGCCCGCCAGACGGCGCGCATTGGGCCGATCAAGGATGCGGCGCGCGCGCGGAAACCGCGCAAGGTGGCGGCCGGCGTGGAACAGGGCCTGATCGATGGCGACCGCGCCCAGGGTTGCTGCCAGTGCCGCCGCCTCATAGGAAAAGTAACCCCGGTGCGCCAGCACGCCGCCCATGAAAGCGACGCCGTCGCCTTCCAGAAAACTGCCCGCCGCGATTGCCGGCAGGCCCCATTCGGCAAGCATCTGCTCGATCATTCCGCGCCCCATCCGCCCGTCGGGGCAGGATGCGGGCGCGCGGGCCGGCTGGCAAGGGCGCGAGGCAGGCTCAACGCAGCTTCAGCGTGGCCAGTCCGATCATCGCCAGGATCAGGCTGATGATCCAGAAGCGGATGACGATCTGCGCCTCGCCCCAGCCCTTCTTTTCGAAATGGTGGTGGATCGGCGCCATCAGGAACACCCGTTTGCCGGTGCGCTTGAAGTAGGCGACCTGGATGATGACGCTCAGCGCCTCGACGACGAAAAGACCGCCGACGATGGCAAGCACGATCTCGTGCTTGGTGACGACCGCGATCGCGCCCAGCGCGCCGCCAAGGGCAAGACTGCCGGTATCGCCCATGAACACAGCCGCCGGGGGCGCGTTATACCACAGGAAGCCAAGCCCGCCGCCGATCAGCGCGGCGCAGAAGATCAGAAGTTCACCGGTGCCGGGAACGAAGTGGACGCCAAGATACTGGGTGAAGTTGTAGTTGCCGACGATGTAGGCAATCACGCCGAACGACGCGGCGGCGATCATCACCGGCATCACGGCCAGCCCGTCCAGCCCGTCGGTCAGGTTCACGGCATTGGCCGCGCCGACGATCACCAGCATGGCGAAGGGCACGAAAAGGATGCTGAGGTTGATCAGCGCGTCCTTGAAGACCGGGAAGGCCAGCGTCCAGCGCAGCGCCTCGGGGTGGAACAACGCCGCCGCAGTTCCGGCCACCGCCGCGACACCGAGGCCAGCAAGCATCCGGATACGCGACGACACTCCGTTGGTGTTCTGCTTGGTGACCTTGGCGTAATCATCGGCAAATCCGATCAGGCCGAAGCAGACGGTGACCAGAAGCACGATCCAGACATAGGGATTGTCCAGCCGTCCCCAGAGAAGCGTCGAGAACAGGAGCGCCGAGAGGATCAGCAGGCCGCCCATCGTGGGCGTCCCGGCCTTGACGAAATGGGTCGCAGGGCCGTCGTCGCGGATCGGCTGGCCTTTTTTCTGCTTCTTGCGCAATAGGTTGATCAGCGGGCGCCCGAAAATGAACCCGAACACCAGCGCCGTCAGGAACGCGGCACCGGCGCGAAAGGTGATATAGCGGAAGAGGTTGAAGAAGTCCCCCCCGTCCGAAAGGCTTGCCAGCCAATACAGCATTCAATCGGTCCCCTTGATGCCTGGTGCGCTCGCTTGCCCCAGTTTGCGCAATGCGTCAACCACCAGACTGACGCGACTGCCCTTGGATCCCTTCACCAGAACGACATCGCCGGCATCGACCAGAAAGCGCGCGCGCGCGGCAAGTTCGGCTGCGTTTTCGAACCATTCGCCGCGCTTTTCGCGGGAAATTGCGTCCCAAAGATGGCGCATCCGCGGGCCGACGCAGTGAACAAGGGCGATCTGGCGCATTGCCGGATGATCGGAAACCGCTGCGTGCAGGGCGGTTTCATCCGCGCCGAGTTCCAGCATGTCACCAAGAATCGCCACCCGGCGGCCGGCGGCCAGCCGCCCGACACCGTGGCGCGGCTCGGCCGTGGCCAGAACCTCCAGCGCCGCATCCAGCGAGGTGGGGTTGGCATTATAGGCATCGTCGATCAGGTCGATCGACAGGTGATCGTCGATCGGATCAAGCCGGACCGTTTCGCGCAGGCCCCGGCCTGCGACGGGCTGCCACTGGCCAAGGTCGCAGGCGGCGATGGCCGGATCGGCACCGACAGCCTCGGCCACGGCCAGGACGCCCAGCGCGTTCATGGCAAAATGCCGGCCGGCCGAACGGATCTTGAACAGGAAGGGCGCGCCGTGGCGGGTGGCCTGCACGATGGTGGTGTCTTGCGCGACGGTCGCCTCCGACAGCGCATAATCGTCCGCCGGATCGGCGCCGAAGCGCAGGACACGCCCCGCGTCACGCGCGGCATCGGCAAGGATCGGGGTCACGTCAAGGCCGGTAGGGATCACCGCCACGCCGCCCGGCTCCAGCCCCTCGAAGATCGCGGCCTTTTCGCGGGCGATGCCCTCGATGCCATCGAACGCGGCCATATGGGCGGCGGCGACGGTGGTGATCATCGCCACATGCGGTCGCGTCATGCGCGCCAGCGGCGCGATTTCGCCGGGGTGGTTCATGCCGATCTCGATCACGGCAAAGTCGCAACCGGCAGGCATCCGGGCCAGCGTCAGCGGCACGCCCCAGTGGTTGTTGAAACTCGCCTCGGCGGCATGGACCGACCCCTGCCCGCCCAGGACCGCGCGCAGCATTTCCTTGGTCGAGGTCTTGCCGACCGATCCGGTCACGGCGATGACCTTGGCCCTTGTCCGGGCGCGGCCCGCGCGGCCCAGGGCTTCGAGAGCCGGAAGGACGTCTTCGACCAGAACCAGCGGATTGGTTTCGCAACACCCTGCGGGGATGCGCGACACCAGCGCCCCGGCAGCCCCACGCGCCAGCGCCTGCGCCACGAAGTCATGGCCGTCGCGGACGTCCTTCAGCGCGATGAACAGATCACCGGGTTCAAGGCTGCGGGTGTCGATCGATATCCCGGTGGCTGCGAAGTCGCAGGTCACGCGCCCGCCAGTCGCGCGGGCCAGATCGTCCGAGGTCCAGAGCGGGGTCATGCGATCTTCCCGTCCAGCGCGGCCACGGCGATGCTGGCCTGTTCTGCGTCATCGAAGGGATAGACCTGGCCGGCGATGATCTGGCCCGATTCATGGCCCTTTCCGGCGATCAGCAGCGCATCCCCCGGCCCAAGGTCATCGACACCGCGCAGGATCGCCTCGGCGCGGTCGCCCACTTCGGTGGCCAGGGGACAGCCCGCCATCACCTCGGTCCGGATTGCGGCCGGGTCTTCGCTGCGGGGGTTGTCGTCGGTCACATAGACCTTGTCGGCAAATTCCGCCGCCGCCTGCCCCATCAAGGGCCGTTTCAGCCGATCCCGGTCGCCCCCCGCGCCGAAGACGACGATGATCCGGCCCATGACATGCGGGCGCAGCGATTGCAGCGCCGAGGCCAGCGCACCGGGCTTGTGCGAATAGTCGACAAAGACCGTCGCGCCATTGTCGCGGGTGGCGGCAAGCTCCATCCGGCCGCGCACGGTCTGAAGGCGCGGCAGGACGGCGAAGACATCGCCGGGGGCCGACCCCGAAGCGATGCACAGACCCGCCGCCGCCAGCACGTTTTCCGCCTGGAAGCCGCCGATCAGGTTCAGGCGGACATGATGCGGTTCACCCTGCCAGGCAAAGCGCAGTTCCTGCCCGGTGGAATCGTAGCGCTGGCCAAGGATGCGCAGGTCGGCGCCTTCGGCCCGGCCCACGGTGATCAGCGTCTGGCCGCGGTCGCGGACGTGATCGAGCATCTCGATCCCGCGAGGATCGTCGATGTTGATGACGGCCGTGCCGTCTTCGGGAAGGACGCGATCGAACAGAAGCGCCTTGGCGGCAAAATATTCCGTAAAATCAGCGTGGTAATCCAGGTGATCTTGCGAAAAGTTGGTAAATCCCGCCGCCTTCAGCCGCACCGCGTCCAGCCGGTGCTGGTCCAGCCCGTGAGACGAAGCCTCCATCGCCGCATGGGTCACATGCGCATCGGCCATGGCGGCAAGGGTCCGGTGAAGGGTGATCGGTTCGGGCGTGGTATGGGCCAGCGGGGCTTCATAGTCGCCCTGCACGCCCATCGTGCCCAGCGAACAGGCGGCATGGCCCAGCGCCTGCCAGATCTGGCGGGTGAAGGTCGCCACCGATGTCTTGCCGCTGGTGCCGGTCACGGCGACCATCGTTTCGGGCTGCGCGCCGAACCACAGCGCCGCCGCATAGGCCAGCGCCTGACGGGGTTCGTCGGCGATGACCAGCGCGGCATCCGATCCTTCCAGCACCTCGGCGGCCAGCGCAGCACCGGCGCGGTCGGTCAGGATCGCGGCCGCGCCCATCCGCAGTGCATACCGGATGAACTCGCCGCCGTGGACATGCGACCCCGGCAGCGCCGCGAACAGGACGCCCGGTTGCACCTTCCGGCTGTCCACTGCGATCCCTGTCACGCGCGGGTTTCGGCCGCCGTCGCCCATCAGACCCAGATCTGCCAGTGTCCTGATGCCATCCATGCCAGATCCTTCCGCCCGAAGCTTGCGTGTCAGTTCCCGGCGAGTGTTACAGCAGCATCGGCGGCAGGTTCAACCGATGGCCGCAGCCCCAGAAGCGGCGCGACGCGGCGGATGATCTCGGCGCCCACGGGAACGCTGGTCCAGCCGGCGGTGCGGCGCGGTTCGGTGCCCGAAGTCTCGACCGGTTCATCGAGCGAGACGATGAGCACATATTTCGGATCGGTCGAGGGGAAAATCGAGGCGAAGGTCGTCACCACCTTGTCGTCGTAGTAGCCGCCATTGGGCTTGGTCTTGTCTGCGGTGCCGGTCTTGCCGGCGACCGAATAGCCCGGCACCTCGCCCATGCTGGCGGTGCCGCGCACCACGACCTGGCGCAGGAGGTCGCGCACCCGGGCCGAGGTCTCTTCCGAGATGACACGCGCCCCCTTCTGGACCCGGTCGGTCTTGAGAAGGGTGGGAACCACGCGCGTGCCGCCATTGGTCATGGTCGCATAGGCGGCCGCCAGATGCAGCGGGCTGTCGGAAATCCCGTGGCCGTACGAGGTGGTGATCGTGGTGATGTCGGGCCATCGCTTCGGCAGGATCGGCCTGCCGGCAGCGGCTTCGCTGATTTCCAGCGCCACCGGCTCCATCAGGCCCAGCGACCTGAAGAAGGCCTGCTGGCGTTCGGCGCCGATCATCAGCGCGACATGGGCGGTGCCGACGTTCGAGGATTTGGCGATGACGTCGGTCACGCTCAGCGCGGGGCCGTAGTTGTGAAAATCGCGGATGCGGTGGCGGCCCCAGATCATCGGCGACTTGGTGTCGACCATGGTCTGCGGGTTGACCAGCCCCAGATCCAGCGCCTGGCCAATGGCAAAGATCTTGAAGGTCGACCCCAGTTCATAGACACCCTGGATGGCGCGGTTGAACAGGGGGCTGTCCGAGGGGTCGCCCTTGACCAGCGGTTGCGGCCGGGTGTTCGGGTCGAAGTCGGGAAGCGAGGCCAGCGCGACGATTTCCCCGGTGTGCACATCCATCAGGATGGCGGCGGCGCCCTTGGCATTCATCAGCTTCATGCCACCCGCAAGGACGTTTTCCACGGTCGACTGCACCGTGAGGTCGAGCGAGAGTTGCAGGGGCGCCCCGTTGTTGGCGGGATCGCGCAGCCAGCCATCGAAAGTCTTTTCCACGCCCGCAGTGCCGATGACTTCGGCGGAATGCACGCCCTCGCGGCCAAAGCTCGCACCGCCCAGCACATGCGAGGCCAGCCTGCCGTTCGGGTAAAGCCGCATCTCGCGCGGGCCGAACAGCAGGCCCGGATCGCCGATCTCGTGCACCAATTGCATCTGTTCGGGTGAAATGCGCTTGCGGATCCACAGGAATTTCTTTTGGCCCGAGAGATCCGCAGCCAGACGTTTTTCATCCAGATCGGGGAATATCTGCACGAGCTTCTTCGCGGACCCCTGCGGATCGACCATCAGGCGCGGCTGGGCGTAAAGCGAATGGGTGACCAGATTGGTGGCCAGAACCCTGCCCTGACGGTCGACGATGTCAGCCCGCTGCGCGAGGATCGAATTGCCGCCCACCGACACCTCGGGCTCGATCGGGACGGTTGCCGCCAGAAGACCCATGCGCGCGCCCACGGCACCAAAGGCGGCCACGAACAGGACGCCCAGAAGCAGCAGCCGGCCTTCGGCGCGCAGGCGGGCCTTGTCGCGGCCGGCCTCGTTGCGCAGGCGAATGTTCTCGCGTTCGATCACGTCGGGGTTTTCACCGCGGTTGCGGGCCGAAAGGATGCGGGCCAGTGGGCGCAGGGGTGTGCGTATCATGGTCACGGGCTCCGCTTCAGTTTTCCGGGCTATTGGCGATATCCGGATCGGGGATCGGGTCGACAGGCACGGACCGGGGCGTGGCGCCGGCACCGCTCGAAGAGGTTTCCACCGGCTCGCTCAGCCCGTCTGCGCCGACAAGCCCGCCATCCGGGAGCGGATAGGCCACCTGTTCGACCGCGCCGAACTGTTCGGGCACCAGGGGCAAAAGCTGAAGGCGGTCGAAGTTGATGTCGGCCAGTTCCCGCAGCCGGTCGGGGCGATTGAGGTAGGCCCATTCGGCGCGCAGGACCGACAGCGATTCCCGCAGGCCGGCGATATCGGATTGCAGCTTGCGCACTTCCGACAGCGCCGCCTGGGTGGCGTAGTTTTCGCGGTAGGCCCAGAAACCAAGGGCGATCACGGCCATGACGGTCAGCACTCGGATCAGGATGCGCATCAGCGGTGTCCTTTCAGCGCGGCCTGTTTCAGCGCGGGCAGGGGCAGGCCCAGCGCGGCACGGTCGGCGCGTCCGGCGGGGGCGTCGGTGCGGGTTCCGCAGCGCAGCCGGGCGGAACGGGCGCGCGGGTTGGCGGCGAGTTCCTCGTCGTCGGCCTCGATGGCGCGGCGCGTGGCTTGCGTGAAGGCGGGGGCAACGGCGGCGCGGGCCGGGGCGTAACGGCTGCCCTGCCCTTCCGCGCCGCTGCGGATCTGGAAGAACCGCTTCACGATCCGGTCTTCCAGCGAATGGAAGGTGACGACCGCAAGCTGCCCGCCCGGTTTCAGCGCACGCTCGGCAGCCTCAAGCCCTTCGGCCAGTTGCCCGAATTCATCGTTCACCGCGATGCGGATCGCCTGGAAGGTGCGGGTGGCGGGATGGCTTTGCCCCGGCTTCGGGCGCGGCAGGGCGCGTTCGACCACCTCGGCCAGTTGCCGGGTGGTCAGCAGCGGTGCCGCGTCGCGCGCACGGACGATGGCGCGGGCGATCCGGCGCGAGGCGCGGTCTTCGCCGTAGTGATAGATGATGTCGGCCAGTTCCTCTTCGGAGGCTTCGGCCACCAGATCGGCGGCGCTGGGGCCGGATTTTTCCATCCGCATGTCCAGGGGGCCGTCGCGCAGGAAGGAAAACCCGCGCTCGGTCTGGTCAAGCTGCATGGACGATACGCCCAGATCCAGCACCACGCCGTCAAGCGGTTCGCCCGCCAGGCGGTCCAGATCGGAAAACGTGCCTTCGACCAGCCGCAGACGGTCGCCATAGGCACCGCGCCAGGCATCGGCCATGGGAAAGACCGACGGATCGCGGTCGACACCGATCACCCGATCGGCGCCAGCGTCAAGCAGACCACGCGAATAGCCGCCCGCGCCGAAGGTGCCATCCAGCCACACACCCTTCACCGGCGCGACCGCCCGCAGAAGCGGGCGAAGGAGGACGGGGATATGCGGGGCGTTGTCGGAAGGGCTGACCGTCATGCGTCAGCCCCTTGAACGCGCGGGCAGCAGGCTGCGCGGGTCGAAGTCGTCGGGATATTGCTCGGCCAGCTTGCGCGTGCGGTTCGCGGCCTTCGCCTGATAGGTCTCGGGCTTCCAGATCTTGAAGTAATCACCGGCCGAGATGAAGAACGCCTCGCCATCGAGCCCGATCTTTTCGCGCAGGCGCTGCGGCAGGACCAGACGGCCATCGTCGTCGATCTGCGCCTCGATGGACTGGCCATGCATCAGCTCTTCCAGCCAGAGCCGTTCGGAAGAGCCGCGCTGCATGTCCTCGATCTGTTCGTCGATCTCTTCGATGGCGCGCAGGGTGTAGACTTCAAGCCAGTCCTGCCCTTCGTCGCCATAGACGACGACGATGTTCGGGCGCAGCCCTTCGCGCCAGTCGGGGTCCGACGCTTCGATGACACGGCGGAAAGGGGCGGGGATGGAGACCCGCCCCTTCGCGTCCACCTTGAACGTGTCCGAACCTCTGAACCTGCGTGCCACCGGCGCGCGCTCCTGTCTTCAGTTCCTGTCCCAACCGCATCAGGTCCGGGTTTCCCGGTCCCTGAAACGGACAACGGCGGATCGGGCTGCTGCCACTGCCCGATCCGCCGCCCTCGTCCCATCTCTGGGTCCCCTTTGCGGGGCTTGGCCTTCCGTGCAGGACACCTGGGGGATGTCTGCTCCCTGCCGGAAAGCTCTGTCGTCGGATGAAGGCGGGGCCTGTATGAAACCTGACTTCGCCTTGCTGGGGTCTTGGTCGCCCCGGTGTGTCAGCCCGTCGTCATCCGTGAATGAAGGGATGGCATGGGAAATTATGGGAAGCAACTGTAATCTTTGGAAGCGGAGCGCGGCATCTGGAAGAAAGTTTGATGGCGCCAAGACTTATGCACCGGGTTACCCACAGAACATCAGGAATTTGTAGCGGAATACCTCGAGCAATACACCACATATAGATGAGTTGTGGAGCATCAGGTTTTTCCCACAATTTCCCAAGACACCGCAAATACCTGTCCGGTTGTCTCCACAGAGTCACCCAAAAGCCACAGAAGCGCAGCTGGAATTACCGAGTTCACAGCCGATGCCGCACGCGTGATTCGAGAAAACCAGAAAAGGGGCGACCGATCGGCCACCCCTTTTCCCATGAAATCCCGGTCGGGTTTCCCATGCATTCCCGCTGCGGGTAACGGATCAGACGATGCCGCCGTCGATCAACCGCCGCGCCAGCGTCATGTAGGCGTCAGCGATCGGGCCTTCGCCCGCGGCGATCGGCGTGCCACTGTCGCCTGCCAGCCTCACATCAAGCGACAGCGGGATTTCCCCCAGCAGCGGCACCCCCAGCCGCGCGGCCTCGGCCGCGACGCCGCCATGGCCGAAGATGTGTTCCTCGTGCCCGCAGTTCGGACAGATGTAGGTCGACATGTTCTCGACAAAGCCAAGCACCGGGGTCTTGAGCTTGCCGAACATGTCGATGGCGCGGCGCGCATCCAGCAGCGCCACGTCCTGCGGGGTGGATACGACGATGGCCCCCGTCAGATGCGTGCGCTGGCACAGGGTCAGCTGCACATCGCCGGTTCCCGGCGGCAGGTCGACGATCAGCACGTCCAGTTCGCCCCAGGCGACCTGGCCAAGCAGTTGCTGCAATGCCCCCATCAGCATCGGCCCGCGCCAGACCACCGCTTCGTTTTCCTTCAGCATCAGGCCGATCGACATCATGGTGACGCCATGGGCCTTCAGCGGGATGATCGTCTTGCCGTCGGGCGAGGCCGGGCGGGCATTGACCCCCATCATCCGCGGCTGCGAGGGGCCGTATATATCGGCATCCAGCAGGCCGACGCGAAGCCCCTGCCGCGCCAGAGCCACCGCAAGGTTCGACGACAGGGTGGATTTGCCCACGCCGCCCTTGCCGGATGCCACTGCGATGATGCGATCAATGCCGGCGATGCGCTGCGGCCCGGTCTGGCCGGCCGGCTGCGGTGTCGGGTGACCGCCGATCTTGATCGAGGGTGCGGCCGGGCGCGATGGCCCATGCGCCGTCAGCAGCGCCGAGACCGCCGCAACTCCCGCAAGCGCGCGGACGGCTGCCTCGGCTGCCACACGCACCGGCTCCATCCGCCGCGCCAGTTCGGGGTCGGGAGCCTCGATCACGAAGCGCACCGCGCCGCCTTCGATCGTCAGCGCGCGGATCATGTCGCGCCCGACCAGATCGCCGCCGTCCGGCAGGGTGATGCGCGAAAGTGCGCCTAGAATATCGTCACGCGAAATCGCCATGTTCGCTTGTCCGGTCTGATTTTTCCTAAGGTATATAGATTCGCCCCATCTCTGGGGAAGCACAAGCGAATTGACGCCCTTTCGTCACATCACTTTCAAACAACCGTAACAAAAGACATTTTTTCGCCCCGCGCCATGCATTCGCTGCATGGCGGCAATGATACTCAGGGGGATTGTGCAATTGCAGCATAAGAGCCAGATTGCATGCAACAGAAGCGAACACGATTTTCACAACGAGAACCGGTCGCAAGCGAACGCGAATGAAGGCAAAACGAAATGGCTTACGCACACTCCAACACGGCCCATCACGGTAGCATCCTTGCCCGTTTCACCCGGGTCTTCGCCGAGGTGAAGGACGCCGCGCGCCGGATGGCCCTCTATAACCAGACCCGCCGCGAACTGGCCGGGCTGAGCGACCGTGACCTTGCCGATCTTGGCATCCATCGCAGCATGATCGCGGATGTCGCGCATCGGGCCGCCTACCAGAAATAAGAATACATTCCGGGCCTCTCCTCCTCCCATGGCCCGGGATGTGCGGCGGCATCCTCCTCCTCCCTGATGTCGCCGCCAAAACACGACGCTCCGGAAGAAGTTTTTTTCGGAGCTTGCCATTGCGGGGCTTCTCTTCCTCCTCCCTGGGGAAGGCCCGCGACTAGCCGCGGTCCCCTCCTCCTCCCTGGGATTGCCGGCGTGGTGATGACCGACGGCGGCTGACCCTCCCTCGGAAGCCTGTAGGTTCTCACCGCAAAATGCACTCCACCCTCGTGGTGGAGTCACATTTCGAACGGCGGTGTCCCCCCTCCCGGGGTGCCGCCGTTTTTTTCATTCGCGCGGCTGGTCACGACGCCATGCCCGGACGATCCACCAGACTTCGCGCCCGGGGGATCACCAACCGGTCATAGGACACGGGGCCTTGATCTACGGGCCTTGATCTACGGGCCTTGATCCCGGGGGCAAGGATCAGAAGGGGATGTCGTCCACGCCGTCGGCATCGCTGACGAAGCTGGCCACAACACGCTTGATCCCTGCCTTGTCGAAGCGGATTTCCAGTTTCTCGCCTTCGGATCCGATCACGGTTCCGTAGCCGAACTTCTGGTGAAACACCCGGTCGCCATCAACATGGACAGGCAGCACCTCGGCGTCGGTCACCTTGCGGCGGGTGTCGCGCGGCTGGCCGGCGGGTCTGGTGACCGCACGCGCCTGCATCCGCTGCCAGCCGGGGGAATTGTAGACATCGGCCCGCGCCGCGCGTTCCTCGATTCCGGAAGCCGCTTCGGCAAGGCGCCCGCCAAAGGCCATGCCCGCCGCGCCGTAACCGCCCCCGTAAAGGCCCGGGGGGGTCAGCACATCGACATGGGTTTCCGGCAATTCGTCGATGAAGCGCGAGGGAAGCTGCGATTGCCACTGGCCATAGACGCGCCGGTTGCCGGCGAAGGAAATCGTGCAGAGCCGTTCCGCGCGGGTGATGCCGACGTAAGCCAGACGGCGTTCTTCCTCGAGCCCCTTCAGCCCGGTTTCGTCCATGGACCGCTGGCTGGGGAACAGTCCTTCCTCCCAGCCGGGCAGGAAGACCACCGGAAACTCCAGCCCCTTGGCGGCGTGGAGCGTCATGATGCTGACCTTCTCGGTCGCGTCTTCGCTGTCATTGTCCATGATCAGCGCGACGTGTTCCAGAAAACCTTGCAGGCTGTCGAACTGTTCGAGCGCCTTCACGAGTTCCTTGAGGTTGTCGAGCCGGCCCGGCGCCTCGGGCGTCTTGTCGTTCTGCCACATCCCGGTGTAGCCGGATTCGTCGAGGATCATCTCTGCCAGCTCGATGTGGCTTTGTCCGGGTTTCGCCACCAGGGCGTGCCAGCGGTCCACCGCTTCGGTGAGCAGCCGCAGTTGTCCGCCGCCCTTCCCCGCGATCCGACCGGATGCGACGGCATGGCGCCCGCCCTCCAGAAGGCTCACCCCATCCTCGCGCGCCTGCATCTGGATCGTCTGCACCGCCTTGTCACCGAGGCCGCGCTTGGGCAGGTTGACGACCCGTTCATAGGCCAGATCGTCGTCCGGGCTGACCGCCAGCCGGAAATAGGCCATTGCATCCCGAATCTCCTGCCGTTCGTAGAATCGCGGGCCGCCGATGACGCGGTAGGGAAGGCCGATGGTCAGGAAGCGGTCCTCGAAGGCGCGCATCTGATGGGAAGCGCGGACCAGGATCGCCTGGTCGTTCAGGCTCACCGGTTCCATCGCGCGGGTGCCGCGCTGGCAGGCTTCGATTTCCTCACCGATCCAGCGCGCCTCTTCCTCGCCATCCCAATGGCCGATCAGGCGGACCTTTTCGCCGCCCCGCGCATCGGTCCAGAGGGTCTTGCCCAGCCGCCCGGAATTCGCCGCGATCAGGTTTGACGCAGCAGCGAGGATATGTTCGGTGGACCGGTAGTTCTGTTCCAGCCGGATCACGGTCGCGCCGGGGAAATCCTTTTCGAATCGCAGGATGTTGCCCACTTCGGCACCGCGCCAGCCGTAGATCGACTGATCATCGTCGCCCACGCAGCAGATGTTGCGGTGCGCCTGCGCCAGAAGCCGCAGCCAGAGGTATTGGGCGACGTTGGTATCCTGGTATTCGTCCACCATGATGTAGCGGAACCAGCGCTGGTATTGTTCCAGAACATCCGGGTGGCGCTGGAAGATGGTGACGACATGCAAAAGCAGATCGCCGAAATCTGTGGCGTTCAGGGTGCGCAGACGGTCCTGATAGGCGGCGTAAAGCTCGGTCCCGCGGTTGTTGAAGGCCGAGGCTTCCGAGGATGGCACCTTCTCCGGCAACCAGGCGCGGTTCTTCCAGCTGTCGATCAGCCCCGCCAATTGCCGGGCGGGCCAGCGTTTTTCATCGATGTTCGCCGCCCGGATCAACTGTTTCAAAAGCCGGATCTGGTCGTCGGTATCCAGAATGGTGAAATTGGACCGCAGGCCCACCAGTTCCGCGTGGCGGCGCAGGATCTTCACGCTGACGGAATGAAAGGTGCCCATCCAGGGCATGCCTTCGATCGCCCCCCCCATCAGGCGGCCGACGCGATCCTTCATCTCGCGCGCGGCCTTGTTGGTGAAGGTGACGGCAAGGATTTCATTCGGGCGCACCCGGCCCATCGCCAGAAGATGCGCGATTCGCGCGGTCAGTGCACGGGTCTTGCCGGTGCCTGCCCCCGCCAGCATCAGGACAGGGCCATCCAGCGCCTCGACCGCAGCGCGCTGCGCGGGGTTCAACCCGTCAAGCCAGGGGCCGGGGCGCGGGGCGGCCGCAGCCATGGCCCGTTGCGACAGGGGAAGGCTGCGCGCGCCATCGGCTGCCGCGTCAAATGCATCCTGTTCGTCAAATCCGCTCATCTGCCCAATCTAGCCAGACTCGCGGGTGAGTTAAAGCGTTGTTCTTCTATTGTTCCAAATCCTCCGGCACCTCGACGGAATGTGACGGATTTGAACGTGAATCCGGCGCATCTGCGAAGTTCTTCGCTGAATTTTTGCAGAACTTTCCCCAAGGGGATTGCGCCGCAACGCGGCGTGCATAATGTGCCCCGGAATTTACGCGGGCCCCGTGGAGAACCGTCATGGCGACTTTCAAGAAGATCCTGGTGGCGAACCGGGGCGAAATCGCGATCCGCGTGATGCGGGCAGCGACCGAACTGGGCAAGCGCACTGTCGCGGTCTATGCCGAAGAAGACAAGCTGTCGCTCCATCGGTTCAAGGCCGATGAAGCCTACCGGATCGGCGAAGGGCTGGGACCGGTCGCGGCTTACCTTTCGATCCCTGAGATCATTCGCGTGGCCAAGCTCTCGGGCGCGGATGCGATCCACCCGGGATATGGGCTTCTGTCCGAGAACCCCGAATTCGTCGAGGCCTGCGACCGTGCCGGCATCACCTTCATCGGCCCGCGCGCCGAAACCATGCGCGCGCTTGGCGACAAGGCCAGCGCACGGCGCGTCGCCGTCGCGGCGGGGGTTCCGGTGATCCCGGCGACCGAGGTGCTGGGCGACGACATGGACCAGATCAAGGCCCAGGCGGCAGCGATCGGCTATCCCCTGATGCTGAAGGCCAGCTGGGGCGGCGGCGGTCGCGGGATGCGCCCGATCCAGTCCGAGGACGAGCTGGCCGAGAAGGTCCGCGAGGGGCGGCGCGAGGCCGAAGCGGCCTTTGGCAATGGCGAAGGCTATCTGGAAAAGATGATCCTGCGCGCCCGCCACGTCGAGGTGCAGATCCTGGGCGACAAGCAGGGCCAGATCTACCACCTTTACGAACGCGATTGCACCATCCAGCGCCGCAACCAGAAGGTCGTCGAGCGCGCCCCGGCCCCTTACCTGACCGACGAACAGCGCACCGAGATCTGCGAACTGGGCCGCAAGATCTGCGCCCATGTCGGCTATGAATGCGCCGGCACCGTCGAATTCCTGATGGATATGGACAGCGAGAAGTTCTACTTCATCGAGGTGAACCCCCGCGTGCAGGTCGAACACACCGTGACCGAGATGGTCACCGGCATCGACATCGTGCAGGCCCAGATCCGCATCGCGGAAGGCGCAAGCCTGGCCGAGGCGACCGGCGCATCCAGCCAGGCCGAGGTGCGGCTGTCGGGCCATGCGCTGCAATGCCGGGTCACGACCGAAGACCCGCAAAACAACTTCATCCCCGATTATGGCCGCATCACCGCCTACCGTTCGGCCACCGGCAATGGCATCCGGCTGGATGGCGGCACCGCCTATTCCGGCGCGGTCATCACCCGCTATTACGATTCGCTTCTGGTGAAGGTCACGGCCTGGGCGCAGACGCCCGATCAGGCCATAGCGCGGATGAAGCGCGCGCTCAGCGAATTCCGCATCCGCGGCGTGTCGACGAACATCGCCTTCGTCGAGAACCTGCTCAAGCATCCGAAGTTCCTCGACAACTCGGCCACCACCAAGTTCATCGACACCACGCCCGAGCTGTTCACCTTCCGCAAGCGGCAGGACCGGGCGACGAAACTGCTGACCTATATCGCCGACATCACGGTGAACGGGCATCCCGAAACCGTGGGCCGCCCCCGGCCCGCAGCCGAGGCACGAGTGCCGCGCCCGCCCCTGCCCCGCGAAACCCCCGCGCCCGGAACCCGCGACCTGCTGCTGGCGCGTGGCCCCAAGGCCGTCGCCGACTGGATGGGTGAACAGAAGCGGCTTCTGATCACCGACACCACGATGCGCGACGGGCACCAAAGCCTGCTGGCCACCCGGATGCGGTCATACGACATGATCCGCGTCGCGCCCGCCTATGCCGCGAACCTGCCGGGGCTTTTCTCGGTCGAATGCTGGGGCGGCGCCACCTTCGACGTGGCTTACCGCTTCCTGCAGGAATGCCCCTGGCAGCGCCTGCGCGACCTGCGCGCGGCGATGCCGAACATCATGACCCAGATGCTTCTGCGGGCCTCGAACGGGGTGGGCTATACCAACTACCCCGACAACGTGGTGCAATCCTTCGTGAAACAGGCCGCGGAAACCGGGATCGACGTGTTCCGGGTTTTCGACAGCCTGAACTGGGTTGAAAACATGCGCGTCGCGATGGACGCCGTGGTGGAACAGAACCGCATCTGCGAGGCGGCGATCTGCTACACCGGCGACATCCTGAACCCGGACCGCGCGAAATATGACCTGAAATATTACGTCCGCATGGGGAAGGATCTGCGCAAGGCCGGTGCGCATGTGCTGGGCCTGAAGGACATGGCGGGCCTCTTGAAGCCCGCCTCGGCCCGCGTCCTGATCCGGGCGCTGAAGGAAGAGGTCGGTCTGCCGATCCACTTCCACACCCATGACACCAGCGGCATCGCCGCCGCCACCATCCTCACCGCCGCCGAAGCGGGCGCCGATGCGGTGGATGCGGCGATGGATGCCTTCTCGGGCGGCACCTCGCAGCCCTGCCTTGGGTCGATCGTCGAGGCGCTGGCCCATACCGACCGCGACACCGGCCTGTCGATGGCGGCAATCCGCGCGATCTCGAACTATTGGGAAGGCGTGCGCGACCAGTATGCGGCCTTCGAATCCGGGCTGGAAGCCCCGGCGTCCGAGGTTTACCTGCACGAAATGCCGGGCGGGCAATTCACCAACCTCAAGGCGCAGGCGCGCAGCCTTGGCCTTGAAGACCGCTGGCATGAAGTTGCGCAGTCCTATGCCGACGCCAACCAGATGTTCGGCGACATCGTGAAGGTCACGCCGTCGTCCAAGGTCGTGGGTGACATGGCGCTGATGATGGTGGCGCAAGGCTTGAGCCGCGCGCAGGTCGAAGACCCGAACACCGACGTGGCCTTCCCGGATTCGGTCGTCGACATGATGAAGGGCAATCTTGGCCAGCCCCCCGGCGGCTGGCCCGCGGCGATCCAGAAGAAGGTGCTGAAAGGCGAGTCCCCGATCACCGACCGCCCCGGCGCCCATCTTCCGGCTGTCGATCTGGAGGCGGTGCGGGCGCAGTTGTCGAAGGATCTGCTGGGTTTTGCCGTCGATGACGAGGATCTGAACGGCTACCTGATGTATCCGAAGGTCTTCCTTGATTACATGGGCCGCCACCGCGTCTATGGCCCCGTGCGCACCCTGCCGACGCCGACCTTCTTCTACGGAATGCAGTCGGGCGAGGAAATCTCGGTCGAGATCGCGCCCGGCAAGACGCTGGAAATCCGCTTGCAGGCCGTGGGCGAAACCGGTGACGATGGCGAGGCCAAGGTGTTCTTCGAGATCAACGGTCAGCCGCGCGTGATCCGGGTGCCGAACCGCGCCGTGAAGGCGAGGACCGCCGCCAAGCCCAAGGCCCAGGACGGCAATCCGGCCCATATCGGGGCCCCGATGCCAGGCGTCGTCGCCAGCGTCGCGGTGAGCGCCGGGGCGAAGGTCCGCGCGGGTGACATGCTCTTGACCATCGAGGCGATGAAGATGGAAACCGGCATCCACGCCGACCGCGAGGCCATCATCAAGGCCATCCACGTCACGGCTGGCGCACAGATCGACGCCAAGGATCTCTTGATCGAATTCGAGGCATAATTCGTGGCGGGTGCGCGGTGCGCCGCGCCCTGCCGCCATGGCCATTAGCGCCTCGTTAGGATTTCCACCGCAGATTCATCTTCGGGAACGAAGGGGTATCTGGGATGTCGGTCACCAATTCCGAAAGCATCGAGGCTTTTCTTGTCGAGGACATGATCCTGACGCTGGTCAACCTGCGTGCATCGCTGGAGTGGCTGTCAGGGGGGGCGAATGGCGATGTGGCGCGACACCGCTCGGGCTGGGACAGATTCGATCGCCAGCTTGAAATGCTCGAGGCGCGGGCACGCGATCTGCTGCAAGGCGTGAAGGACCGCGCCGGCGCCATCCCCACGCCGGATCCGGCAGCGCCCTGCCTGGCTTCGGCCGGTGTGGGAAACCTGCCTCTCCTCCCGGACGAGGACGACATCGACAACGTCTTCCGCCTGGGGCCGGAAACGACCGAGATCCTGGTCGTGTTCCAAAGCCGCCGCCACCCCGGCTGATGCGATGGCGCCCCGGTCATTCAGCATCGTCCCAGGCGCGGGCAAGCCGGCCCCGGGACAAAAGCCCGACCAGATCCGCTGCATGACCTGCGTCCAGTCGCGGGGCAATTTCGCCCGCCCGCTCAAGGGTGCCGTCACAGCAAAGCACAAGCCCGCTGTTCACCCAGATGGCTTCGGGTTGCGAAAAGCGCAAGGTGACGATCTGTTGCGCCGCGTCGGCACGTTTCAGCAGGCAGGCGCCGAACCCGGCAAGATGACGGGCAGCAAGCTGCACATGCGGCAGGCCCAGCGCCAGTTGCACGACCGGGGATCCGACCAGGATGCATTGGTCGGGCATGAGCCAGAGATCATCGCAGGCGCCGAGTGTGCCGCCCGGCACATTCACAAGATCGCCGCCATCTTCACCGCTGGGCCAGATCGTCCCGACGGCCACATCCGCCAGCGGGCGCAGGCCGCCGTCCATCGTATGGATCAGCATTCCACGCCGCAGATCGGCGGCGCGGCACCAGCCGCTTGCGGTTTCGACCATCGCCGCCGCGCTCATGCCGGTGGTCTGGGGGGCGGTTCGCGGCAGTTGCGCCGAAGCGACGATCCCCTGGCCAAGGCGATGGATGCCCTGCGCCGCAATGGGCGCGCGCCGGGACATCCCCGGCGCGGGACAAGCGGCCACGGGTTCGGCGGAGCGGAAATTCTGGCGGCTGTCGATGAACATGGCGTCATTCCTTGTCAGAAGGGCCGGGCGGAAGGTTCCGGCGCGGGCGATCCGGTCTGTGGCGCATTCCGTCGCGCCCTTGCCGGTTGATGGGGCCAGTAAGCCCTGCCATTCTGCCGAAATTCAGACACAATAATGACTGTTGGTTGGCACTATTTCGCCAAAGGCGTCAATCTAGCCTCAAGAGCAGGGATTTCCAGATCGTCAAGGATCACCCTTCGCCATCTGTTAACCCTTGAGCGGAAGACAGGGACTTGCGTCGACGCGGGTCGACTCGGGTGTGTTGCCGCCCCTGGCGATCACGGGCAAGATCGGTCCGCACAAACGAACAGGAGGGATGGATGCGGATCCTGATCACGGGAGCATCGCGCGGAATCGGTGCCGGGCTTCATGCGGCCTATCGCGGCATGGGCCACGAGGTCACCGGCACGGCACGGAACGGTGGAGCGGATCTGTGGCAACTGGATCAGACAGAACCGGGCAGCATCGCGGCACTTGCCCGACGCTGGGATGAAGCGCCGCTCGACCTTCTGATCTGCAACGCCGGGATCTACACCGACCGGTCGCTTCGCCTGCCCGACTACAGCGCGGCGCTATGGGCTGAGGCCTTTGCCTGCAACGTCACCGGCCCCGCGCTGCTGATCGCGGCGCTGCTTCCTGCCCTGCGCACGGCACGGGGCAGGGTCGCGCTTATGTCCTCGGTCATGGCCTCGGATGCGCTGGCGCCCGGCGGCAGCTATGCCTACCGCGCCTCCAAGGCGGCGCTGCTGAACCTCGGGCGGAACCTGTCGCGCGATCTTGCGTCCGATGGCATCGCCGTCGGCATCTATCATCCCGGCTGGGTTCAGACCGAGATGGGGGGGCCGGAGGCCGACATCAGCGTGGCGCAATCGGTGAAGGGGATCATCGCGCGGCTCGACGCGCTTGATTTGCAAGGCACGGGCTGTTTCCTCAATCACGATGGCACGGCGATCCCGTTCTGACCATCGGCAGGCGAAGTCGACAATATTTCGGCGACGGCTGCATTTTCCCCTTGCGGCCCCCCCGCAGAGTTTATAAATCCCCGCCTACCAAACGGATGCGGGCGTAGCTCAGGGGTAGAGCATAACCTTGCCAAGGTTAGGGTCGTGAGTTCGAATCTCATCGCCCGCTCCAACAAACCGAAGTTGTTCGGGATGCGAAAAAGGGTCGCCAGTGGCGGCCCTTTTTGCTGTTACCGGGCACGCATTGCCAGAGCAACTCCGTTGGATCAACGCCCCCGATGCCCCGGGTCGCGCATGGCGCAGGACTCACAAATCGCTGCGCCTTCCGTTCACGCCCCTTGCCCTTCATGGGCGCGGCGTCTAACAAGCCATCGGTTTTGACAGGTTGTCGCGGGAGGTATCCATGCCGCTTCTGGTGATGAAATTCGGTGGCACCTCGGTGGCGGACCTGTCGCGGATCAAGAACGCGGCCGCGAAGGTCAAGCGCGAGGTCGAACGCGGCTATGATGTGATCGTGATCGTCTCGGCCATGTCGGGCAAGACGAATGAACTGGTGGGCTGGGTCGAACAGACCTCGCCGCTGTTTGACGCGCGCGAATATGATGCCGTCGTCGCCTCGGGGGAAAATGTGACCGCCGGGTTGATGGCGCTGACACTTCAGGAAATGGACGTGCCGGCGCGCAGCTGGCAGGGCTGGCAGGTGCCGATCCACACGACCTCGGCCCATAGTGCCGCGCGGTTCGTCTCGATCCCGCGCGACAATCTCGACGCCAAGTTCGCCGAAGGCTTCAAGGTCGCCGTGGTCGCGGGCTTCCAGGGGTTGAGCGCCGAGGGCCGGATCACCACGCTGGGTCGCGGCGGGTCGGACACGACCGCCGTCGCCTTCGCCGCCGCTTTTGGCGCGGAACGCTGCGACATCTACACCGATGTCGATGGCGTCTATACCACCGACCCGCGCATCACCGAAAAGGCCCGCAAGCTGAAACGCATCGCCTTCGAGGAAATGCTCGAACTGGCCTCGCTCGGCGCGAAGGTGCTTCAGACCCGCTCGGTCGAGCTGGCGATGCGTTACAAGGTCCGCCTGCGGGTGCTGTCCTCCTTCGAGGATACCGATGAAAACTCTGGCACGCTTGTCTGCGACGAGGATGAAATCATGGAATCGAGAGTTGTCTCCGGTGTCGCCTATTCGCGCGACGAAGCCAAAATGACCCTGCTCAAGGTCGCCGACCGCCCCGGCATCGCCGCCGCGATCTTCGGTCCGCTGGCCGAGGCGGGCGTGAACGTCGACATGATCGTGCAGAACATCTCGGAAGAGGGGTTCACCGACATGACGTTTTCCTGCCCCGTGAACCAGATCAAGCGCGCGGAAAAGGCGATCAGCGAAGCAAGGGTGCGCGGCGCCTATGAATATGGCGAACTGGTGGTGGACGATGCTGTGGCCAAGATTTCGGTCGTCGGCATCGGGATGCGCAGCCACGCGGGCGTCGCCGCGCAGATGTTCGCGGCGCTGGCTGCCGAGAACGTGAACATCAAGGTCATCTCCACTTCCGAGATCAAGATTTCGGTGCTTATCGATCGGAAATATATGGAATTGGCGGTGCAGGCGCTGCATGATGCCTTCCAGTTGGACAAGGCGTCCTGACCCTGAAGATTGGCCGGAGGGAATGCCGGAGCGGGCGGAAAGTGAAAGCCGAAAGCTGCTTCGGCGGTTGCGCGACACCTTGGCCGAAGCCGGCGCGGGGCAGGAAAGGCTTGACCGGATCACGCATCTGATCGCCGACAGCATCGGCTGCGAAGTCTGCTCGATCTATCTGTTCCGCGATGACGAAACGCTGGAGCTCTGCGCGACCCAGGGGCTGAAGAAGGAATCCGTGCACCAGACGCGGATGCGTCTGGGCGAGGGTCTGGTCGGGCGGGTTGCCAAGACATCGACTCCGATCAATACCGCCAATGCCCCTGCCGAACGCGGGTTCCGTTATCGGCCGGAGACCGGCGAGGAAATCTATCCTTCCTTCCTTGGCGTCCCGATCCAGCGTCTGGGCGAAAAGCTCGGGGTTCTGGTCGTCCAGTCAAAAACGGCACGGCTGTTCTCGGACGATGAGCTTTATGCGCTGGAAGTCGTGGCCATGGTGCTGGCCGAGATGACCGAGCTTGGCGCCTTTGTCGGTGAAGGCGAAGCGCTTTCGGCGCTCCACCAGCAACCGGTCGTGTTCCGCGGCGCGACGGGGCAGGAAGGCGCGGCAGAGGGCCGGGTCTGGCTGCATGAGCCGCGTGTCGTGGTCACGAACCCGGTGGGTGACGACCCGGAAGCCGAACTGAGGCGCCTTGACGGGGCGATGGAGACGCTCCGATCCACGGTGGATGCCATGCTGTCCGACATGGACGAGGGCGACGGCGAACACAGGCAGGTCATGGAAACCTACCGGATGTTTGCCCATTCGCGCGGCTGGCGCCGGCGGATGCAGGAAGACATCGAACGCGGGCTTTCGGCCGAGGCGGCGGTCGAGAAGGAACAATCCCAGGCCCGCGCGCGGCTCGAGACGGTGCCCGACCCCTACCTGCGCGACCGGCTGCACGACCTGGACGATCTGGCGAACCGGCTTTTGCGGATCCTGACCGGGCAGGGTGGCGATACCGGCGCGCAGATGCCGGAAAATCCGATCCTTGTGTCGCGCAACATCGGCCCCGGCGAATTGCTGGAATATGGTCGGCGGCTGAAGGGCGTCGTGCTGGAAGAAGGCTCGGTCGGAAGCCATGCCGCCGTGGTTGCGCGGGCGCTGGCGATCCCTCTGGTGATCCACGCCGACAAGATCACCACCGAGGCGCTGAACGGCGATCACATCCTTGTCGACGGCGATCAGGGCATCGCCCACCTGCGCCCCGAGGAAACCATTGCGCACGCCTTCCGCGACAAGATCGCCATGCAGGCCGAGGCGCAGAAACGTTACGCCAGCTTGCGCGACCTGCCGGCGACGGGGCTTTGCGGCACAACGGTGTCGCTGCACATGAATGCGGGGCTGATGGCTGACTTGCCATCGCTGGTGGGCTCGGGGGCAGAAGGCGTCGGCCTTTTCCGCACCGAGTTGCAGTTCCTGATCCGCAGCCATGTGCCCAAGCGCGGCGAGCTTGCCGCGCTTTATTCGCGGGTTCTGGATTCAGCCAAGGGCCGGCCCGTGACCTTCCGCACCCTCGACATCGGGTCGGACAAGGTGCTGCCCTACATGAAGCGGGTAGAGGAGCCGAACCCCGCGATGGGCTGGCGCGCGATCCGCGTCGGACTGGACAAGCCGGGCGTGCTCAGGATGCAGTTGCAGGCGCTGATCCGCGCCACGGTCGGGCGACCGCTTTCGGTGATGTTTCCCTTCGTTTCGGAGTTCAGTGAGTTCCAAGCGGCGCGCCAGCACCTGCTGGACGAGATCGACCGCGAGCGCCGGCTGGGGCGAGACTTGCCGGCGCGGGTGCAGATCGGCGCGATGCTGGAAACCCCGTCATTGGCCTTTGCGCCACGCGGTTTCTATGAAATGACCGATTTCGTGTCGATCGGCGGCAATGACCTCAAGCAGTTCTTCTTTGCCGCCGACCGCGAAAACGAACGTGTCCGGCGCCGCTATGACACGCTGAATACCAGCTTCCTGACGTTCATCGAACATGTGGTGGCGCGCTGCGCCGAAACCGCAACGCCCCTGTCCTTCTGCGGCGAGGATGCCGGGCGCCCGGTCGAGGCGCTGTGTCTGGCGGCGATGGGATTGCGCAACCTGTCGATGCGCCCGGCCTCGGTCGGGCCGGTGAAGCATCTGATCCGCCGGGTTGATCTGACCGAGCTGCGCCGGATCATCGACGACGCGCGCGCGGCGGGGCAAGAGACGGCCCGGCCCGCAGTGATGAATTATCTGTCGGAGCGGATGTAGCCCAGCGGTCAGGATAGCCGGTCGCCACGGCGGGAAACCGCCCTGCGGAAGGCCGCCATCACCGCGTCTTCGCCGTGGGCCTGCGCCAGCCGTTTCAGGCCGAAGCGGACGCGCGCCATTTCCTGGTAGTAATCCATGAAGGCGTAGTTCACCCCTGCACCTGCGGCCGCACCCAGCACCGGCACCACCTGCGCTGCGAATTTCTGGCTGATGATGGCGGCAAAGCGTGGCGCGATCCGCGATATCACCGCACTGAGGGTCGATCCGTTCAACCCGATTCGCGTGCCGAGGAAAGTCGAGTTGACGCCATCATCGCGCGTGCCAGGCCCGCCGGCACCGAAGATTTCAAGACAGGTCAGCCGCGTGTCTTCTGACACTGGATCAAATCCGTTCTCGGACGCGATCTTCTGCATCGCGCCGAAGATCAGCGCCACCGTGGCGGGCATTTCCAAAAGTGCTGTCGAAAGGCCACCAATTCCTCCGGCCGCGCCACTGCCGATCGCTGCGACCATGTGCGCCCAGGCGCCGGTCTTCGGCACCACGGATTGGCCGCCGATCACCCGTGCGGCGTGGTAGGCCTGTTCAAGCATGGCGCCCGCCCCGGACTCGATCGCGTCCTTCACGCGGTCAGGCAGGCGTTCCAGACGGTTTTCGATGCCGCCGCCCAGATAGGTCAGCACCCGCATGGCCGGCCCCATGGCCCCGGTCATGCGGCGCGCAAGGGCGTCGATGTCACCGCGTGCCGCATCGGGCAGGGGAATATCGCTGGTCTGGTTCATGGGAAAACTCGATATCGGAACGCCTGACCAAGATAGGGCATCGGGCATCCGGTTCAAGAAACTCCTGCCGTGACACGCGCCTTAGCCGGGCGCGAATTTCGTCACCTTGCCGCGCACGCCTTCCCAGGCGCCGGGCTGCAATTCCAGCGCCAGCACCCGGTCGGGATTGGTGGGGGGCGGCATTTCGACGCCGTCTATCTTCCAGAAGCCGAAGCGGCTGTAATAGGGCGCATCACCCACCAGAAGCACCCGTTCCCATCCAAGCTTCCGCGCCTCGGCCAGGCTTTCATGGATCAGAAGCCCGCCAAGCCCCTCGCCCTGCCTGGTCGGATGCACGGCGACCGGCCCCAAAAGCAACACGCGCCGCCCGCCGACGCGCACCGGCCAATAGCGGATCACGGCGGCCAGCGTCCCGTCGCCGTCGCGCAGCACAAGGCAAAGCTCGGCCACCGTGGCCACGCCATCGCGCAGCCGGTAGGACGAAAGCGCCGTCCGGCCCGGGGCGAAGCACAGGTCGTAAAGTGCCTCGACTTCCCACCAGTCGGCGTCGGTTTCCTCTTCCAGCCGATACATCGCCCGACCCCGCCGCCTGCCCCTTCCTGCGGATCACGGGGCACCCGAATCCGCTTGCAGGCCGGGTAACATGCAGGCACGACTTGGTAAACCGGCGTTTGGCACCCCGCCCTCTCCGGCGCGTCAAGACAGGAGCGGCAATGTTCTACCGTCCGGCCGATGGCCACGGCCTGCCCCACAACCCGTTCAACGCCATCATCGCGCCCCGCCCGATCGGCTGGATTTCGACGCGCTGTTCCACGGGCGACAACCTCGCGCCCTATTCCTTCTTCAACGCCGTGGCCTATGTGCCGCCTCAAGTCATGTTCGCCTCGACCGGGCGCAAGGATTCGGTGCGGGCGATCCGGGAAACCGGCGTATTCGCCGTGAACCTGGTCTCGGAGGGCTTGCTTCACCAGATGAACGCCTCCTCTGCCCCGCTGGCGCGCGGCATCGACGAATTCGCGGTGGCCGGCGTGACGAAGGCAGAATGCGAAACCATTTCCTGCCCGCGGGTGCTCGAAAGCCCCGCCACGCTGGAATGCTGCATGACGCAGGTTCTGCAACTGGCGGGGAAGGACAATTTCGTGATCCTCGGCGAAGTCATCGGCGTGCATCTGCGGGACGAATTCCTGCGTGATGGCCGATACGACCTGCGGCTCGTGCGCCCCCTCGCCCGCTGCGGATACAGGGACTATACGGTTGTCGGGGACCAGTTCGCGCTGAACCGCCCGGACGAGACCTGAGCCGGCGCGTGGTCCCCAGGTCAGCCCCCGGCCTGTGCTGCCGCGATGGTTTCGAGAACCTCGTCGATGCGCACCGCCCCGTCGCCGTCACGATCACAGGCCAGGATGGCTTCAGCGCGGCTCCGGGTCCTGGTGATGGCCTGGGTCGCGCGGGCCTCGGCCATTGCATAGACCTCGGGCATGGCGGCGGCACCATCGCCATCGGCATCCGCAGCGCGGAACATCAGTTCGAGCCCTGCGCGGCTCGACAAGTCTTCCAGCCGGGCCAGCGCCGCCAGTTCATCGGCTGTCACGCGGCCATCCCCGTCCAGATCGGCCGACAACAGCCGCGCTGCCTCGCGCGCCCGCAGGCGGGCCTGTTCCACTGCAACCAGCCGTGCCACGCCTTCGGCAGTCAGCCCCCGCCCCCCGCCATGGCCAAGGATGGCACCCGTCGCCTGTCGGGCAAAGCCGTCGGGGTTGCCGCGGATCTGTTTCACAAGCGGTTCGGGCAGGGTTGCTGCTGTTACCGCCGACACAGTGGCAACGGCCCAGAGGATTGCACCGCCCGCAATCGTCCACATATTCACCATGACTGCACTCCGTTTCAATTTCAGGAAAGGTTGCGCAGAACGCGGTTAAACGAAGGTTAACGGCAACCTGGGCAATGAAGGTCGTGCTGCGGTGGATTCCTGTCGCATTCGGACCGGCCCTGTGCGACAGGCAGACGCAGTTTCATTCAGCCCGAGGCCCGCGCGCAGCCGGAGGCGGCATAGAAGAAAGGAAGCCCCATGTTTCTGTCGGTTTTCGACATGTTCAAGATCGGCGTCGGTCCGTCCTCGTCGCATACGATGGGGCCGATGGTGGCGGGATCGCGGTTTCTGGACCTGCTGCGCGCTTCGCCTTTCCATGCGCATGGGTTGCGCGCATCGCTGCACGGATCGCTGGCCTTCACCGGCAAGGGCCACGCGACGGACCGTGCCACGATCCTCGGCCTCGCGGGATTCGTGCCGGAAAGCTACGACCACACCAAGGCCGAAGCTGCGCTGGCCACCATCGCGGCAACCGGGACGGTCGCGCCGCCGGGCCTGCCGACGCTGCGCTTCAACCCCGAAACCGATCTGATCTTCGACTATGGCCACCCGCTTGTGGGCCATGCCAACGGCATGATCCTGTCGGCAACGGACGCGCAGGGCGACGTGATCTTGCAGGAAACCTACTATTCCATCGGTGGCGGATTTGTGGTGACCGAGGCCGAGCAGCAGGCAGGTGATGCCGCGCGGCCGAAGGTCGATGTGCCCTATCCGTTCGAGACTGCCGCACAGATGCTTGAAATGGCGCGGTCCTCGGGCCTCAGCATCGCCGAGATGAAGCGCGCCAACGAATTGCGGTTCCGCACCCCGGCCGAGCTTGAACGCGGGCTGGCGCGGATCTGGGACGTAATGAAGGGCTGCATGGACCGCGGGCTGGCGGGCGACGGCATCCTGCCGGGCGGCCTGAAGGTGCGCCGCCGCGCCAGGGCGATCCATGAGGCGCTTCTGGCCGAACATGGCAAGAACCTGACCGCGCCGCATACGATCAACGACTGGATGAGCGTCTATGCCATGGCGGTGAACGAGGAAAACGCCGTTGGCGGGCAGGTCGTCACGGCGCCCACCAATGGCGCAGCCGGCGTGGTGCCGGCCGTGATCCGCTACTGGCTTGACCACGTCCCCGAAGCTTCAAGCTTGCGGATCGGGGAATTCCTGATGACGGCTGCGGCCATCGGCGGCATCGTCAAGCACAATGCCTCGATCTCGGGGGCCGAGGCCGGGTGCCAGGCCGAGGTCGGATCGGCAGCCGCGATGGCGGCGGGGGCCCTGGCGGCCGTTCTGGGGGGCACGCCCGAGCAGGTCGAGAATGCTGCGGAAATCGCGCTTGAGCACCATCTTGGCATGACCTGCGATCCGGTGAAGGGGCTGGTGCAGGTTCCCTGCATCGAAAGGAACGGGCTGGGCGCGATCAAGGCTGTCTCGGCGGCGTCGCTGTCCATGCGCGGCGATGGCCAGCATCTGGTGCCGCTGGATGCCGCGATCGAGACAATGCGACAGACGGGCCGAGACATGCTCGAGAAATACAAGGAAACCTCGCTCGGGGGCCTTGCCGTCAACGTGCCGAACTGCTGAGGCGACGGGAGGTCAGGCCGGGCGCAGATCCAGCCAGCCCTGACGGAAGACGGCGATCACAACCACCGACCCGCCGATGAGCGTCGCCATCGGCGGCACCTCGGACAGGAAGACCCAGGCAAAGGCAATCGCCAGCGGCGTCTCCGCGCCGCCGTAGAACCCGGCTTCCGCCGGGGCGATGCGCTGCGCGCCTTCGGTGAACAGCACGACCGCCAGCGCGAATGAGAGCCCGAAGGCCAAGAGCCAGCCGGCATCCTGCGCAGGTGCCGCGAAGGGATCGCCAATGGCCAGTGCCACCGGCACCAGTAGCAGCGCCGACCATCCACCCGCGCGGATCGCCGGCGCTGCGGGAAAGGCCCGGATCAGGACCGTATAAAGCGCAAACATCGCCACCATCAGCAGCGCCATCGCATCCCCCGCCAGATGCGAGCCGCCAAGCCCGCCACCGATGATCACCAGCACGCCTGCGGTTGATACGGCCGCCGACGCCATCACCGAACGACGGACCCTTTCGCCCCGGATCAGCCGGTCCAGCGCGGCCGCGGCAAAGGGCGTCAACGCATAGATCAGCGTCACGTTGGCGACATAGGTCATGCGGAAGGCCGCCAGAAAGGCGACGCTCGCGCCCGCCCCCACAAGGGCAAGAAGCCAGCCCTGCCAACCCATCCTGCGGCGCGGCCGGCCCCGTTCCAGCCAGCCTGCATAGATCAGGATCGCCACCCCACCGATCAGCCCGCGCCAGCCAAGGACGGCCCAGAGATCGGCCGTGATCAGCCGCGTGAATATCCCTGCCATGGCAAAGGGCACGGTCGAGGCCAGCACCAGCCAAAGTCCCAGCCGATGCCGCGCCGCGCCACTTTCCTGTCGATCCATCACGCGTCCTTATCCCCCATCACCCAAGCGTCCGGCCCCTGCGATGGAAAGCCCGATCCGCAACCCGCGGCAAGGGGGGGGTGGCTTTGCGCCCGGCATCACTGGTGCGGAAATGTCGTTTTCGCGGTGGACGTTTGCCGGCCACGCGGCTAGCCACGGTGGCATGACCCATCACCCCGACCGGATCCTGACCGGCATCGCATTGATGCTTGGCTTTTGCGTGACCGCGCCGCTGATCGACGTGTTCTCGAAACTTGCCGCCCAGGCAACGCCCGTGGGCACGGTGACGCTGTCGCGTTTCGTCGTCCAGAGCCTCTTGATGGCGCCGATCGTGTTGGGCATGGGCCTCTCGTGGCGGCTGAGCGGCAAGGCCGTCTGGCTGACACTGGCGCGGGCGCTGGTGTCGATCCTTGCCACCTTCTGCTTCATCGCCGCGGTCAAGGTCATGCCGATTGCCGACACGCTGGCCATCGCCTTTGTCGAACCTTTCATCATCCTGCTGATCGGCTATCTGGTCTTGAAGGAACAGGTCGGGCCACGTCGGCTCGCGGCCTCCTGCGTCGGGTTCCTTGGGGTGCTTCTGGTCATCCAGCCATCGTTTTCGGTGTTTGGGCCCGTAGCTTTCCTGCCGCTTGGAACCGCGTTGTTCTTCGCGCTCTATATCCTCATCACCCGCAGCCTGACACGGCTTTGCCACCCGGTTGCGATGCAGTTCCACACCGGGCTGTTCGCGGTCGTGCTTTGCGTGCCGATGTTCCTTGCTGCAAAGTCACTGACGGGGGAAGCGGCGCTCGCCATCGTCTGGCCGCGCGGGATCGACGTGCTGTGGTGCTTCGGTGTCGGGCTTGCCGCAACCATCAGCCACATGGCGATGACCTATGCGCTCAAGATGGCGCCGTCCTCGACGCTCGCACCATTGCATTACATGGAAATGGTGACGGCGGCGCTTCTGGGGTATCTGGTCTTCGGCGACTGGCCCAATGTCCTGACCTGGGCCGGGATCATTGTCATCGTCGGATCCGGGCTCTACATCATCCACCGCGAACGGCTGGCGGCGCGGTCGGCCCGGCTGGCGACGGTTTCCGTCAGCGCAGAGCCGCGATAGCCGCGGGCAGGTCGCTGCGCGGCAGGATCACCAGCATTCCTTCGGAATCGAAGGCCAGATCGACCGGCCCCGTCGCCTGGTTCGAAGTGCCGATGCGCCCACCCGGCGACATTTCAAGCCCGTCGATCGGCCAGAGAAGGCCGCGACTGGAGCCGGCAAGCGGCACCATGGGGAATAGCGAAATCCGCGTCCCCGGGGTCAGGTCGAGCCGCAGCGCGCGCGGCGCGGCAAAGGCCACATCGTCGCGCCCCAGTATCAGGCAGCGGCGACCGGGATGGCGGACAAGGGCATTCCAGACCGCAAGCAGGTGATCAACCCGCGCGCCTGTGAAGCCCAGGCCCAGAACATAGGGCGCCGAGATCCGGGTCAGGCATTTTTCGAAATCTGTGCTTTCCTGTTCTGGGATCAGGTGCAGCCGTTCGGCCGGTAGGGCCCGGCGAGAGGTTTCGGTCAGCGAATCAAGATCGCCGATGACGGCATCGGGCATCAGCCCTGCCGAAAGCGCCATGTTCGCGCCACCATCGGCGGCTACAAGAAGCGGCGCCTGCACCAGCGCCGCGCGAAGGTCTGCCAGCGCAACTTCGCCGCCGCCCAGCAGCGTCACCGGCGACAGTGATTGGACAATATCGGGAAACATGTCGATATTGATGCCAATTAAGGCAGCCGAACACAATCCGGGCCGGGAAAATACCTTCATTAAGCCTGTTTCTGATCATCCAATCGAACCGGTTGACCGCCGATTGTGCGATCACAGGCAACGGGCGAAAGCGAGCATCCGATGATTGGTGCCAACAAGATTCTTACGGTTTCCTACGGAACCTTCTCCTGCACGCTGGAGGGGTTCGACGAGCCATTCACGACGATGAAGGCCATCGCCGAGTATTTCCGCGACCTTGCAGCCGAGGACCGCTATTTCGGCGCCGAACCCCCGACCCCCGATGCAGAGATGCTGCACAAGATCGCGGAACGTGAAATCCAGCGCCGTGTCGAAGCCAAGATCAGCGAAAACGCCGTGGTCCTGCGCCAGACCGGGGCGCCTACCGCCGATGCTGTCGCCTCTGCCGAAGCTGCGCCTGCCATCATTGCGCCCGCCGCCCCAACAGCCGAATTGCCTCGCGTTCCGGCAGCCGAACGGGCCGACGCCGTCGCCAATGCCCCGGCTGCGGTGGCAGACGACAGTATCAGTGACAAGCTGCGCCGGATTCGCGCCGCGGTTGCCCATGCGCAAACCCTGTCCGAGCCTGTCGGCCTGGCACCGGCAGCGGGCGATTCGGCCTTCTATGAAGACCTGTCCGAAACCACGGCCGGCCTTGCGCCACAGACGGAAGAATATGCCGAACCGATGGACGACGATTTCGGCTTCACGCTCGACCTCGATCCGCAGGATCTTTCGGATGTTCTGTCGCTGAACGCACCCGACACCGATCCGGCGGAATGCGCCGACGAAGCGGCGATCGTACCCGGCCAAGAGTCGGAAGCGGTGGAAGCCGATGGGGACGCGGTGGAAACCGCAATTTTCGCGGACGAGACTTCCGGGCAGGAATCTACCGGGATCGCAGGCGCCGAGGCCTCCGAATCCGAAACAGCCTTCGAAGCCGCAGCCCTGCCGGACGCCGCTGCCATCGAGGCGGAAGCAGAAGCCGTTTTGCCTGGAGCAGTGCAGGAGGCTCTGGCCACCGAAGCGCAAGACAGTCCCGACACCGCAGATGCTGTTGTTTCGGGCGCCGTGGAAAACGCCGCAGTCGATGTGACCCTTCCGGAAGAGCCTTCCGATGAAGACGGGGCCAGCGCGACAGAAGCGGATGTCTGGGAGGCGATCGAAAAGACCGGGCCGCAGCACCTGCGCCATCAGCCGATCGAGCACCACGCGGAAGACAGCGTATCCGACGACGATATCTGGAACGCACTCGATACCGTCGCCGCCCAAGCGGACGAGGATGAGCTTGTGGCCACCGACAGCGCCGAAGAAGACCTGCAAGAGGTCGGCGAAGAGGATGAGCCGATGAGCCCGCTTGCGAGCCTTCTTGCCCGCACGCGCGCCCATGTGGAAGGGGGCCGATCCGACGCCTGGTCGGTCGATCTGCCGCAGACCGCGATGACGGAAGCCGTGGAAGAGGATCGTGACGCTTCCACCGAGGAGACCGAAGCCGAGGCCAGCGCCACCGACACCCCCGAGGACGACGGTCTGCTGGCCGATATCGAAGCAGCGATCGGTGCCATCGACGAACAGGAAGCGGCCTATTCCCAGTCTGTCGATTTGGCCGAGACCGATCGTTCGGGCGTGGCTGGCAAGACGATCCTTGCCGAGGATGCCGAAGAAGGCGAAGATTTCGAGCGCCTGATGGAAGAAGCGAACACGAAGCTCGAAGGGGCGGAAAGCCGCCGCCGCTTCTCGGCGATCTCGCATCTGAAAGCCGCCGTGGCCGCAACCGTGGCCGACCGCATCCTGAAACCCAAGGACGCACCCGCCGAGGCGCTTTCGCCGACCGAGCCGGAAATCGACCGCTACCGGGACGATCTGTCGCGTGCGGTGCGCCCGCGCCGCCCCGATACCGAAGCCGAACGCGTCACCGCGCGCCCGGCCACGCCCATGCGCCCCGCGCCGCTGGTGCTGGTGTCAGAACAGCGGGTTGATCGGGAAAACCTGGAACCGGCCGCCGTCGTGCGCCCGCGCCGCGTGGCAACCACGCTCATCGTCGGCGAAGACGATGATTTGAACGATGCCGAACCGCTGTCGCCCGAAGACGCGAAAAGCTTCACCGAGTTCGCCGAGCGCCTCGGCGCGCGCAGCCTGGCCGAACTGCTTGAGGTGGCGGCGGTCTATACCGCCACGGTCGAAGGCAAGAACAGCTTCTCGCGCCCGCATCTTCTGCGCCGCGTGAATGCCGCGACCGGAGTCGAGGATTTCAGCCGTGAAGACTATCTGCGCTCCTTCGGGTCGCTCCTGCGTCAGGGGCGGATCCAGAAGATCGAGCCGGGGCGGTTCTCGGTGACGGATGTATCGCCCTTCATGTCCGAAATGCGTCGCGCGGCGAACTGATCCCGGCGCCACACCCAACGAAAAAGGGCGGCCTTTCCAGGGCCGCCCTTTTCTGTCTATTTCGGGTCGTTCCTGTTTTCAGGCGCGTCCGGGTCGGCCTGGCCCACACCAAGAAACACCCGGCGCAGCGGCAGCATCCACAGGACGCCAAGGCCCACATAGACCAGCAGCTCGACCCAGATCGGCTGGCGGCCATAGGTCCGGTCCAGCCAGTTGGCCAAGGTGACGGCCAGCACGATATAAACCGGCAAGCCGACCACCAGAACCAGCATCGAAACGCGGCGGCGGGCCTTGTAGGACAGCACCGGATCAATCCTCGAAAGGATCGGTGACAAGGATCGTGTCGTCGCGTTCGGGGCTGGTGGAAAGCAGCGCCACCGGGCAGTGGATCAGCTCTTCGATCCGGCGCACATACTTGATGGCCGCCGCAGGAAGATCAGCCCAGCTGCGCGCGCCTTGGGTGCTTTCCTGCCAGCCTTCCATTTCTTCATAGACCGGCACAACCTTCGATTGCAGCGCCGCCGCCGTCGGCAGGTAGTCATAATGCTTGCCGTCGATTTCGTATCCGACGCAGATCTTCAGCGTCTGAAACCCGTCCAGAACGTCAAGCTTGGTCAGCGCGATGCCGTTCACGCCGGAAATCGCGCAGGTCTGGCGGACCAGAACCGCGTCGAACCAGCCGCAGCGGCGCTTGCGGCCCGTGACCGTGCCGAATTCATGGCCCCTTTCGCCCAGACGCTGGCCGTCGCCATCGGTCAGCTCAGTCGGGAAAGGCCCCTCGCCCACACGCGTCGTATAGGCCTTGACGATCCCCAGCACGAAGCCGATGGCACTGGGGCCAAGACCGGTGCCCGTCGCCGCCATCCCGGACATTGTGGTTGACGAAGTGACGTAAGGGTAGGTGCCGAAGTCGATATCCAGAAGCGAGCCCTGCGCGCCCTCGAACAGGATGCGCTTGCCGGCGCGGCGGGATTCGTTCAGCACCTTCCAGACCGGCTGCGCAAAGGCCAGAAGCTTTGGCGCGATCTCCTTGAGCTTCGCGGTCAGCTCCGCCCGGTCGATCGGCGTGGCCCCCAGCCCCGCGCGCAGCGCATCATGGTGGGCAAGCAGCCGGTCCAGCCGGCTTTCCAGCGTTTCGTCATCTGCCAGATCGGCAACCCGGATCGTGCGGCGGCCGACCTTGTCTTCGTAGGCGGGGCCGATGCCGCGGCCGGTGGTGCCGATCTTGGCCGTGCCCGCGGCTTCCTCACGCAGCTTGTCCAGATCCTGGTGCAGCGGCAGGATCAGCGGAGTGTTTTCAGCGATCATCAGGTTTTCGGTCGAGATCGACACACCCTGCGCGGTCAGCTTGTCGATTTCGGCAAACAGCGCCCAGGGGTCGAGCACCACGCCGTTGCCGATCACCGCGAGCTTGCCCGGCCGCACGATCCCCGAGGGCAGCAGCGACAGCTTGAAGACGGTGTTGCCCACCACCAGCGTATGGCCGGCGTTGTGCCCGCCCTGGAAGCGCGCGATCACATCGGCCCGTTCCGAGAGCCAATCGACGATCTTGCCCTTGCCCTCATCGCCCCACTGGGCCCCGACTACGACGACATTGGCCATGTTCGACTCCTTCGGATGGCAAACCCGCGCCGGTATAGCGGCAGGGCGGGGCCGGGGAAACCCGTAAATCGGCACCGCTTTGGCGGTTTCTTTCCCGCGCCGGCCAGACCTTGCCGCGTCAGGTGCCGGAAAGCGCCTTGCGTGACGCCCCCCTTGCGCCTAGATAGGCGCGTCAGCGTCTTTAGGCCAAGGGCACCATGGAAAACGTCGTTCTTACCATTCATCTGATCCTTGCCCTTCTGCTGATCGGCGTGGTGCTCCTGCAACGCAACGAGGGTGGCGCACTTCTGTCCGGGGGCGGTGCGATGACGGCGCGGGGTGCGGCAAACGTTCTGACCAAGCTGACCTGGATCTTTGCCGTGGCCTTCTTCATCACCTCGATCGCATTGACGGTCGTGGCGTCGCAGAAGGCCAAGGGTGGTTCGGTCATCGACCTCCTGCCCGGAGCCACGGCCCCCGCCGCGCCGGAAACTCCGGTTCCGACCGCGCCAACGGGTGATATCCTGCCGCCCGCATCGGGGGATGCGCCCGTCGCACCGACCGCGCCGGTTCCTCCGTCTGCCCCTGCCTCAACTGCGCCGGCCACTGATGCACCTGCGGCACCCGCAACCCCGGCTCCGGCTTCCAACTGATACAGCGGTCGGCGCGGCCCTGCATCTGGGCCGTATTCCGGCACTCACGACTACAGTTTGCGGTCCTGTTGCGGGAGGGCGGCGAATCTGATAACCGTTTGCTCCCGTGATGTCCTGTCCGGCCGGACCGGACAAAAGGTGAAATTCGGGGCGTTTGCCCAAGCCCCACGGGAGACCCACATGGCGCGTTACGTATTCATCACCGGCGGTGTGGTTTCTTCGCTTGGCAAGGGCCTTGCCTCGGCGGCGCTGGGGGCGCTGTTGCAGGCGCGGGGCTTCACGGTCAGGCTGCGCAAGCTTGATCCCTACCTGAACGTCGATCCCGGCACGATGTCGCCCTTCGAACATGGCGAGGTCTTCGTGACCGACGACGGCGCGGAAACCGACCTGGACCTGGGCCATTACGAACGCTTCACCGGCGTGTCGGCGCGCAAGACGGATTCGATTTCGTCGGGGCGGATCTATTCCAACGTGCTGGAGAAGGAACGCCGTGGCGACTACCTGGGCAAGACGATCCAGGTGGTTCCGCACGTCACCAACGAAATCAAGGGCTTCCTGAAGATCGGCGCGGATGAGGTCGACTTCATGCTCTGTGAAATCGGCGGCACGGTCGGCGATATCGAGGGCCTGCCCTTCTTCGAGGCGATCCGCCAGTTCATCCACGAACGCCCGCGCGGCGAATGCATCCTGATGCACCTGACGCTGCTGCCCTATCTGGCGGCGAGCGGCGAGTTGAAGACCAAGCCCACGCAGCATTCGGTCAAGGAATTGCAGTCGATCGGCCTGGCCCCCGATGTTCTGGTCTGCCGGTCGGAACATCCGATCCCGCAGAAGGAACGCGAAAAGATCGCGCTGTTCTGCAACGTCCGCAAAGAGGCGGTGATCGCCGCCTATGACCTGAAGACGATCTACGAGGCGCCGCTTGCCTATCACCGCGAGGGGCTCGACCAGGCGGTTCTGGATGCCTTCATGATCAGCCCCGCCCCGCGCCCTGACCTGACCCGCTGGGAAGACGTGATGGACCGGCTGACCAATGCCGAGGGCGAGGTGCATGTCGCCATCGTGGGCAAATACACACAGCTGGAAGACGCCTACAAATCCATCGCCGAGGCGCTGACCCACGGCGGCATGGCCAACCGGGTGCGCGTGAAGGCCGAATGGATCGACGCCGAGATCTTCGAACGCGAAGACCCCGCGCCCTATCTGGAGCCGTTCCAGGCGATCCTGGTCCCCGGCGGCTTTGGCGAACGCGGCACCGAAGGCAAGATCAAGGCGGCGCAATATGCCCGCGAAAAGGGCATCCCCTACCTGGGCATCTGTCTGGGCATGCAGATGGCGGTGATCGAGGCGGCGCGGAACCTGGCCGGGATGGCCAATGCCGGCTCCGAGGAGTTTGACCATGAAAAGGGCGAGCGCCGCTTCACTCCGGTCGTCTATCATCTGAAGGAATGGGTGCAGGGCAACCACAAGGTCGCCCGCAAGCGCGAAGACGCCAAGGGCGGCACGATGCGGCTTGGCGCCTATAACGCGACGCTGGTGCCGGGGTCGAAGGTCGCCGAGGTTTATGGCAGCACCCATATCGAGGAACGCCACCGCCACCGCTACGAGGTCGACATCCAGTACAAGGACAAGCTGGAAAGCTGCGGGATGATGTTCTCGGGGTTGAGCCCGGACGGAAAGCTGCCCGAGATCGTCGAGGTCAAGGACCATCCCTGGTTCATCGGCGTTCAGTTCCACCCCGAATTGAAGTCGAAGCCCTTCGCACCGCATCCGCTGTTTGCCGATTTCATCCGCGCCGCGGTCGACACCGACCGGCTGGTTTAGCGCCAGCGCAGCGCCCTTTCCGGGCCGTCTTGCGAAAGGAACGACCATGCTGATCCGCTCTGTCCGCGACATCCTGGGCGACCGTGAATTGCCGCTTGTCACCCGGGACATGACAATCCGGGCGGCGGCCGAGGTGCTGGATCATTTCAATGTCGGTGCCGTGGTGGTGCTTGATGGCGAGCGGCTGGTCGGCATCCTGTCCGAACGCGACATCATCCGCCGCTGCATCGCGCAAGGCGCCGATCCGGTGACCAGCCTTGTGACCGAGGCGATGACCCCTGCCCCGGCGACCGTTGCCGCGAACGACGGGGTAGCCGAAGCCTTTGCGCGGATGACGGACGGCCACTTCCGCCATCTGCCCGTTATGGAGGGCACCCGTTGCATCGGCCTGCTGTCGGTGCGTGACGTGCCGACCGAATACCGCATGATGCATGAACGTTTCCAGGAAATGCGCCGCGGGAATTGAAGCTGCGCCCGCGTATCGCGGCCGCCTGGCAGATCTGCCGGGTGCCCGGATGAAAAAGGCGCCGCCCCGACCTGCGGAACGACGCCTGGCATTCAACAAGAAATATCCTAGCCGAAGATACCGGCCGCCGCGATCGCCGGTTCCACCTCGTTCCAGCCTTCCCACATCATCTTGAGCGCAACGTAAAGGATGATGGCCAATCCGACATAGGCGATCCAGTGCCAGCGGTTGAGCAGCCGCGCGATGAAGGTCGCCGCAAGCCCCATCAGCGCAATCGACAGCGCCAGCCCGATGATCAGCACCGTCGGGTGTTCACGCGCGGCGCCCGCCACGGCCAGCACGTTGTCAAGAGACATCGAAACGTCGGCGATGACGATCTGCCACGCGGCCTGTTTGAAGGTCTTGCGCGGGGCGCCGCCACCAAGCGTGCCATCGGCGTTCAAGTCCTCGCCGGTCAGGGCTTCGGTCGCATCCAGTTCACGCGCGTGCTGGCCAACCTGCAATTCGCGCCACATCTTCCAGCAGACCCACAACAGCAGGATGCCCCCCGCCAGCAGCAGGCCCGTAATCGCCAGAAGCTGTGTGGTGATCAATGCAAAGCCGATCCGCAGCACGGTGGCGGCGATGATGCCGATGATGATTGCCCTGCTGCGCTGATCCCGTGGCAGGCCCGCCGCCGCAAGCCCGATGACAACGGCGTTGTCACCGGCCAGAACAAGGTCGATCGCCATGACCTGCAGCAGGGCGTAGAAGCCTGCCGCCGTGAAGATTTCCATGCCTGTCCCCATGTTTTTTGACCGGCCAGCCGGGCCGGTGCTGCGGGCTAGGTAAGAAGGAGCGCGGGCAAATGCAACCTCTGCTCCGGCGGGATCATGGGCTTGCGGCGTGATGTTTTCCTGTTCTAGGCTGTGCGGCACTGGAATGATCACGGGGATCGCGCATGCCCAAGGCCTATTGGATCGGACATGTCACGGTGAACGACCCGGCACTCTATGAGGACTACCGGAAGGCCAATGCTGCGGCCTTCAAAGCCTACGGCGGGCGCTTTCTGGTCCGTGGCGGCGCGCAGGAGGTGGTCGAGGGCCGGCTTCGCCCCCGTGCCGTGGTGGTCGAGTTCCCCGATATTGACGCCGCACGGGCGTGCTATGCCAGCGCCGAATATCGCGCGGCCATGGAAAGCCGGCTTCCCGCCGCCATCGCCGATCTTTGCATCGTCGAGGGCTGGGATCCCGAGGCATGATCCGCCGGATGCGGCTGTTGCACCGACCCGGCATTTGCGCGACCCGGCCATGCACCATGTCGACCGGTCGGGCGCAATGTCGGCGCAATGCCGGCAAAGGATGGCGGAAAGGCCCACCATATCCTATATCGCCAGCATGATCTCGAGACTCCTTTCCGCCCTGACGCGCCCAGCGCCCACCCGCCTGTCCGCCGAGGACGAGCGTCTGGCCCTTGCCGCACTTCTTGTCCGGGTCGCGCGGGCCGACAATGTTTATGGCGACGACGAGGTTGCCCGCATAGACCGCGTGCTTTGCGAGCGTTACGCCATGTCGCCCTTCGAGGTGACGGGCCTGCGCGCCCGGGCCGAGGCGCTGGAAAGCGATGCCCCGGACACGGTGCGCTTCACCCGGGCGTTGAAGGATGCCGTGCCGCATGAGGAACGCCTGGCCCTGTTGTCGGCAATGTGGTCGGTGGCGCTCAGCGATGGGGACCGTGGCGCCGAGGAGGATGCGCTGATCCGGATGGTGTCCAATCTTCTGGGTATTTCCGATCTGGAAAGCGCGCTTGCCCGAAAACAGGTTGACCGGGGCTGAGAAAGGCCACGCCGCCCGGTAATGTGGCGGGCCGCCCGCCCTCTGTCTCGGCCGCTCTCCGACGGGCCCGAGGGTTGCCCCGGCGCCCCGATGTCCGTCGCGCCCGGATATCGCGCCGCTGCCAAGCGGGGCCCGTGTCCGCCGCTTTGCCGTGCCTGACCGGCCAGAATGGTGGTTTTACCGGGAATTATCGCCAGAATGGCCGTTGCATTACGGCAGATTTTTCGACCTACTCTGAGCCGGGGAAGAGAAATTGATAAAAAAATCCATGACCGAAGCCGCGCCGGTAATAGAAATCCGGAATCTGCACAAATCCTACGGCGATCTCGAGGTGCTGAAGGGTGTCTCGATCGCGGCCCGCCGGGGGCAGGTCGTGTCACTGATCGGATCGTCGGGCTCGGGGAAATCCACGCTTCTGCGCTGCGCCAACTTGCTTGAGGACAGCCAGCAGGGCGAGGTGCTGTTCGAAGGCGAGGCCGTGCGCTGGAAGGGCACCGGGCCGGGCCGTCATCCGGCCGACCGGGCGCAGGTGACGCGGATCCGCACCAACCTGTCGATGGTTTTCCAGCAGTTCAACCTGTGGTCCCACATGACCATCCTGCAAAACATCATGGAGGCGCCCGTCACCGTCCTTGGCCGTGACCGGGCAGAAGTCGAGGCATCGGCACGGCGCTATCTGGACAAGGTCGGCATTGGCGAAAAGGCCAGCGCCTGGCCCGCGCAGCTTTCGGGCGGCCAGCAGCAGCGCGCCGCCATCGCCCGCGCCCTTTGCATGGAGCCGAAGGCGCTGTTGTTCGACGAGCCGACCTCGGCGCTGGACCCGGAACTGGAACAGGAGGTCGTCCGAGTCATCAAGGCGCTTGCCGACGAGGGCCGCACGATGCTGCTGGTCACGCATGACATGCGGCTGGCGCGGGATGTGTCCGACCATGTGGTGTTCCTGCACAAGGGCCTGATCGAGGAAGAGGGCGCACCCGCCCAGCTGTTCGGCACGCCCCGCACCGACCGCCTGCGCCAGTTCCTGAGCGCGACCGAAGCGGCCTGAACCAAACACAACCAAGACCCTTCACAAAAACCGGGAGAATGCGAATGAAGACCCTGATTCTTGGCGCCGCGGCGCTGGCCCTGTCTGCGGGCATGTCCTTCGGTGCGGAGACGATCCGCATTGCCACCGAAGGCGCCTACCCTCCGTTCAACTTCATCAATGACAAGGGCGAGATCGACGGGTTCGAACGCAAGCTGGGCGACGAGCTGTGCACGCGTGCTGCGCTGACCTGCGAATGGGTCAAGAACGACTGGGATTCGATCATTCCGAACCTGGTGTCTTCGAACTACGACGCGATCATGGCGGGCATGAGCATCACGCCCGAACGCGAGAAGGTCATCGCCTTCACCCAGAACTACATCCCGCCGGCGGACAGCGCCTATGTCGCGCTGAAGGCCGATGCCAACCTGAATGGCAATATCGCCGCGCAGACCTCGACCATCCAGGCCGGGCATGTGGCGGAAACGGGTGCCACGCTTCTGGAATTCGCCACTGCTGACGAAACGGTTGCCGCCGTGCGCAATGGCGAGGCCGATGCCGTCTTTGCCGACCGGGAATACCTTCAGAAGATCGTCGACGAATCGAACGGCGAACTGACCTTTGCCGGAGAACCGGTGGCGATTGGTGGCGGCGTCGGCATGGGTCTTCGCCAGTCCGACGCGGAGCTGAAGGCGACCTTCGACAAGGCCATCACCTCGATGAAATGCGACGGATCGCTAGACAAGCTGATCGTCGAATACTTCGGCGAAAAGTCGAAGGTCTTCGGCGAGGAAGGCAAGCAGGGCTGCTGACAAGGAATGGCTGGCGGGACAGCGGTTCCGCCAGCGCCCTTGCAACAGGCCTGAACCCATCATGTTTTCATCCTGCGCCGATCCCAAGGCCCTTGAAGGGCTCAGCTGGTTCCTGTGCTATCTGACGACAGGAAAGCACCTGCTGTTTCTTGGCTCCTTCGGGACCGTGCTGCTGTTGCTGGCGGTCACCGCACCGGTCGCCCTTGCACTGGGCTTTGGCGGTGCGCTGGCGGCGCGATCGGCGCTCGCGCCGCTGCGCTGGCTCGGGCGGGTCTACACCGCGATGGTGCGCGGCGTGCCCGACATCGTGTTCTTCCTTTTCGTGCCGATCGCGCTGGATCAGGGGCTGGAATACCTGCGCCACCGCGTGAAATGCCCCGACTGGACCGAGCCGATCCGCAAGGGCAGCGATTTCGTCGTCTGCCCGGCGGCCAAGCTGCCGCTGTCGAGCGCCCCCGAGTGGGAACATCAGGTCTATGCCTTCGTTCTGGCTGTCATCGCCTTTGCCATCGTCTTCGGGGCCTTTGCCGCCAACGTGATCCACGGCGCCATGAATGCCGTGCCCAAGGCGCAGCTTGAAACCGCCGACGCTTATGGAATGACCCCGCGCCAGACCTTCCGGCGCATCCTTGTGCCGCAGATGTGGGTCTATGCGCTGCCGGGGCTCACGAACCTCTGGATGATCCTCATCAAGGCGACGCCCCTGCTGTTCGTGCTGGGGATCGAGGACATCGTCTATTGGGCGCGCGAGCTTGGCGGATCGAAGACCACGGGCGCCTCGGCCTATCCGCACGGCGACTGGCGGGTTTATTATTTCTTCGTGCTGCTTTGTTTCTACCTGGGCATGACCAGGCTGTCGGAAATGGTCTTTGCCCGGCTTTACCGCCGCCTCAGCCATGGACAGGCGACCCTTGCGGGCGAGCAGATGCGAAAGGCCGACAAATGAGCTGCGCACAGACCTTTGCGGATTACGGCCTGCGCTCCATCGGCTATGGCGCACGTCTGTTGCCGAAGGAAGGCTATGATCTGTGCCAGCAGGCGGTGCTGATCGGTTCAGGCATGATCTGGAACCTTTACTTCGGCATCGTCGCCCTGTTTTTCGGCTTCTTCCTCGCAAATGCCGTAGCTCTGGCCAGGGCCAGCGGAAACCCATGGCTGCGCAAGCCCGCGGAATGGTTCGTGTTCATTTTCCGCGGCTCACCGCTCTTCATCCAGTTCTTCATGTTCTACGAGACCTTCGTGCTCTTGCCACGAGTGGGCATCGACATCCCGCTGGGATTTGCCACGATCACGGTGGAAACCGGCTGGCTGACAAAGGCCTGGGCGGGGGCGATGGTGGTCCTGTGCCTCAATACCGCCGCCTATACAGGCGAGATCTTCTATGGCGCGCTGCGGGCGATCCCCAAGGGTGATCTTGAAGCGGCGGATGCCTATGGCATCACCGGCTGGAACCGGTTCCGCCGGATCGTCTGGCCGACGATGATGCGGCTCGCCTGGCCCGCCTATACCAACGAGGCGATCTTCATGTTCCATGCCACGACGCTGGTGTTCTTTTCGGGCTTTCCCGCCTTCCAGCAGAAGGGCGATGCGCTCTACTATGCGTCCTATTTCGCGGCAAAGACATTCAACCCCTTTGTCGCCTATCCTATCGTCGCGGCCTATTTCGTGGTTCTGACGGTGCTGGTGATCAGCCTTTTCGGCATGATCTTCCGGCACCTGAACCGGCATGTGCCGCAAAACACGCGGTCGCGCCTGAAATATCGGCCGCAAATCATCAGGTGAGTAACCAAAATGAAGAACTGGCTCCGCAAGCACCCGCAGGTGAGGACGATCCGCGTCGCGGCGGTCGACCTCAACGGTCAGGCCCGCGGGAAACGCATCCCGGCGCGTTTTGCCGAAAAACTGGCGACGGAAGGAACGCGCTTTCCGTTTTCAGTGCTGAACCTCGACATATGGGGCGAGGACATCGAAGACAGCCCGCTGGTCTTTGAAACCGGCGATGCCGACGGGATCCTCAAGCCCACCGAACGCGGCTTCATGCCGATGCCCTGGCTGGAGGCGCCGACCGCGCTTCTGCCGATCTGGATGTTCCACGAGGACGGCCGCCCCTATGAGGGCGATCCGCGTCAGGCACTTGCGGCGGTCGTCAACCGCTACAAGGCGCTGGGGCTGACCCCCGTTGTGGCGATGGAGCTGGAATTCTTCCTGATCGACGACAGCGGCAAGACCCTGCAAGTGCCATCAAGCCCGCGTTCGGGCAAGCGCCGGAAAGCCGCCGAAATCCTGTCGATCCGGGCGCTGGATGCCTTCGACACCTTCTTCACCGATCTCTACGACGCCTGCGAGGCGATGGACATTCCCGGCGATACCGCCAGTTCGGAAGCCGGGCTTGGCCAGTTCGAAATCAACCTGATGCATCAGGAAGACGCGCTTCGTGCCGCCGATGACGCCTGGCTGTTCAAGATGCTGGTCAAGGGCCTGGCGCGCCGCCACGGCTTTGCCGCAAGCTTCATGGCCAAGCCCTATCCCGAATATTCCGGCAACGGGCTGCATACGCATTTCTCGGTCATCGACCAGGAGGGCAACAACGTCTTCTCGAACGGCGGTCCGGAAGGATCCGAGATGCTGCGCCATGCCATCGCCGGATGCCTGCATGCAATGCATGACAGCGCGCTGGTCTTTGCCCCCCATGCCAACAGCTATGAACGCCTGGTGCCGGATGCCCACGCGCCCAACGCCATCTGCTGGGCCTATGAAAACCGCACTTCGGCGATCCGCGTGCCTTCGGGCAGCCCGGCCGCGCGGCGGATCGAGCACCGGACCGCGGGGGGGGACGTGAACCCCTATCTGATGCTGACGGCGATCCTTGGCGCGGCGCTGATCGGGATCGAGGGAAAGATGCAACCCCCCGCCCCGATAACCGGCAATGCCTATGCAATGGACCTGCCACTGATTCCCGCGACCTGGGAAGAAGCCATCGACGTGTTCGAGCAAAGCAAGATCATGCCGCAGATCTTTTCGAAAGAACTGATCCGGAACCTCGTGATGACCAAGCGGCAGGAACTGCACTACATGGCCGAACTCAGCCCGACGGAGCGGACCGAGATCTATCTCGATACCGTGTGACCCGGGCAAAAGACGGTTGCCCCCCTTGCAAGTCCGGGGGGGCATCGACTAGCTAATGTGAAACCAACCCCACAGGCCCCCATGCGGATCGGCATCCTTCAGACCGGACAATCCCCAGACGCGCTGCGCGAGTCGATGGGCGATTATCCTGCGTTCTTTGAGCGGTTGCTGGCGGGGCGCGGGCTTGAGTTCCGCACCTTCCATGTCGAAGCGATGGAATTTCCGCAGTCAGTCCATGATTGCGACGGCTGGCTGATTACCGGATCACGCCATGGCGCCTATGAAGACCACCCCTTCATCCCGAAACTGGAAGCCTTCGTGCGCGATGTCTACGCCGCCAAGGTGCCGCTGGTGGGCATCTGCTTTGGCCACCAGATCATCGCGCAGGCCCTGGGTGGCAAGGTCGAACGCCACGCCGGGGGCTGGGCAGTCGGACCACAAGCCTATGATTTCGGTGGCGAAAGCGTCGTGATGAACGCCTGGCATCGTGATCAGGTGACGGAACGCCCCAAGGATGCGCAGGTTGTCGGCTGCAACGAATTCTGCGAAAACGCCGCGCTGGTCTATGGCGACCGGGCCTTTACCGTGCAGGCGCATCCCGAATTCCGCGACGAATTCATCGACGGGCTTCTGACCCACCGCGCCCCCGGGGTGGTTCCCGCCGATGTGATGGAGGCGGCCCGCGCCAGGCTGGGCCGCGACAATGATTCCGCCCGGGTGGCGGACCGGATTGCCGATTTCTTCCTGAAACCGCGCGACTGACCCCTCGGGGGTCATCCTGGGCCGGCTGGACCGGCAATCCGGCATCGCCGCTTTCAAAGACCTCTTCTTGAAACCCACCTGAACCATAGTGTGATTTCCATGTCCGACTGGACCCACAAGCTGCCCGAAGCCGCGCGCGAATATCTTGCCGGCCGCCGTATCGACGAAGTCGAATGCATCGTCCCCGACATTGCCGGCGTGGCGCGGGGCAAGGCCATGCCCGCGTCGAAATTCGCCAAGCAGGCCAGTTTCTTCCTGCCGAATTCTATCTTCCTGCAGACCATCACCGGTGAATGGGCCGACAACCCCCTGGGCGGGTTCACCGAACCCGATATGGTGCTGACGCCGGATTTCTCGACGGCCTGCGTTGCGCCCTGGGCGGCGGAACCGACGCTGATGGTCATCCACGACGCTTACGACCAGAACGGCACGCCGATGCCGGTGTCGCCACGAAATGTGCTCAAGCGCGTGGTCGAGCTTTACCGCGCCGAGGGCCTGACCCCCATCGTCGCCCCCGAGATGGAATTCTTCCTCGTTGCCCGCAACATCGACCCGAACCAGCCGATCATCCCGCCGATGGGCCGGTCGGGGCGGCGGGCGGCGGCCAAACAGGCCTATTCGATGTCGGCGGTCGATGAATACGGCAAGGTCATCGACGACATCTACGACTTTGCCGAGGCGCAGGGGTTCGAGATCGACGGCATCCTTCAGGAAGGTGGCGCGGGCCAGCTGGAACTGAATCTGAGCCACGGCGACCCCGTCGAACTGGCCGACCAGATCTTCTACTTCAAGCGCCTGATCCGCGAAGCGGCGCTGCGCCACGACTGTTTTGCGACCTTCATGGCCAAGCCCATCGAGGGCGAGCCGGGATCGGCCATGCATATCCACCAGTCGGTGATCGACAGCCGCACCGGCAAGAACATCTTCGCCGACCGCAAGGAAGACACGCCGGCGTTTTCGCATTTCATCGCCGGGATGCAGACCTACCTGCCGGCAGTGATCGCGCTGCTGGCGCCTTATGTGAACAGCTACCGACGCTATGTCCCGGACTTCGCCGCGCCGATCAACCTGGAATGGGGCCGCGACAACCGCACCACCGGCCTGCGCGTGCCGGTCAGCGACCACAAGGGCCGTCGTCTGGAAAACCGCCTGCCGGGGATGGACTGCAACCCCTACCTCGGGCTCGCGGCCTCGCTCGTCTGCGGCTACCTGGGGCTGAAGGATCAGAAGATGCCGCGCCCCGAATGCGTGGGCGATGCCTATACATCGGGGTCGGGTCTGGATGAACTGCCGCTGAACCTGGGCGATGCGCTGGACCTGTTTTCCGAAAGCGAGCCGGTGCAAGAGGCGCTGGGGCGCGAGTTCTGCCAAGTCTACGAATCGGTCAAGCGCAACGAATACAAGGAGTTCCTGCAAGTCATCAGCCCGTGGGAGCGCGAACACCTTCTGCTGAACGTGTAGTGCCATGGATCTGCTGTCAGCCAATGACCGGCCGGGTCAATACCCGGCCAGCTACTACGCCGCAACCGCGACGCCCAGCCAGCCGCGCCCTCACCTGAAGGGCGCCGCGCGGGCCGATGTCTGCATCATTGGCGGCGGCTACACCGGCCTTTCGGCGGCGCTGCATCTGGCCGAGCGCGGTTACGACGTGATCTTGCTCGAGGCACACCGGGCGGGCTTCGGTGCTTCGGGGCGCAACGGCGGGCAGGTCGGATCGGGGCAACGCCTGGATCAGGACGCGCTGGAACGGATGGCGGGGCGTGAAAATGCCCGACGACTCTGGGATCTGTCGCAAGACGCCAAGGCGCTGGTCCGCGGGCTGATCGACAAGCACCGGATGCCGGTCACGTTCCACCCCGGCATCGTCCATGCCTGCCTGTCCGATGCCGATGTGCGCCATGCCCGTCACGCCGCCGAAAAGCTGGCGCGCGATTATGGATATGACCAGATCACCCCGCTGGACCGCGACGGCCTTTGCGCCATCCTGCCCTCGCCCCTTTACCGGGGCGGCGACATCGACCGCGGAGCGGGCTATCTGCATCCGCTGAACTTCGCCATCGGCCTTGCGCAGGCGGCCGAGGCGGCGGGGGCACGGATCTTCGAGGGTTCGCGCGTGCATCACATCCAGCATGGGACAAGGCCGATCGTCCAGACCGGACAGGGCCGCGTCGAATGCGATCATGTGATCCTGGCCGGAAACGGCTATCTGGGTCATCTGGAGATGAAGGTGGCGGCACGGGTCATGCCGATCAACAACTTCATCATCGCCACCGAACCGCTGGGCGCAGATGCGGCACGGGTGCTGCGCGAACCGGTGGCGGTGGCCGACAGCCGCTTCGTTGTCAATTACTGGCACCTGTCCGAAGACAACCGCCTGCTGTTCGGCGGCGGCGAAAGTTATGGCTACCGATTCCCCGACATCGTGAAGACGGTCCGCAAGCCGATGCTCGAAGTCTATCCGCACCTGCGCGATGTGCGCATCGACCATGCCTGGGGGGGCACGCTGGCCATCACCATGAACCGGATGCCCTGTTTCCTGCGGGTGACGCCCAATGTGCTGTCGGCCTCGGGCTATTCCGGCCACGGGGTCGCCATGGCGACGATGGCGGGCAAGATCCTTGCCGAATCCGTCGCGGGCCAGGCCGAACGCTTCGACCTGATGGCCGGCCTGCCCATGCCCCGCTTTCCAGGTGGCGTCGGCTTGCGATGGCCGCTTCTGGTGCTGGCGATGACATGGTTTTCGATTCGGGACAGGCTGGGCGTCTAGGGGACGTTTTCCGGTCTGCGACGGCATGGGGCAGGCCACGGGCGCCAAAACCGGCAGCGGATTGCTGCAGACCGCACGGGTGTCATGGTGTTTTTGCGTGGGCTGGGCTAAGAGAAATGCACGATCAAGGGGGCAGACGGGCAATGGCGATGAACGAAGCGACGGCAAGACAGGCTCCGAACGTCTATGATGCAGAGCCGATCCCCGACTCCGCCCGTGCCGAGATTGAGCGGCTTCTGGCATCCGGGGATCTGTTTCGCTACACAGCGCCCTCCGACGCGCCGGTTGCCCTGCTGGAGAAGGAATTTGCCGAATACCTGGGGTCGCGTTACGCATTGGCGGTATCGTCCTGTTCGGCGGCTTTGTTCCTGTCGCTCAAGGCGCTTGATCTGCCGCGCGGCGCGCGGGTGCTGATTCCGGCCTTCACTTTCGCAGCAGTGCCGTCTGCGGTTCTGCATGCGGACTGTGTTCCGGTGCTTTGCGAGGTCGGCGCGAATTTCCGCATCGACATGGCGGATTTCGAGGCGAAACTCGATCACGACATCGCCGCCGTCCTGATCAGCCACATGCGCGGGCATACTTCCGACATGGACGCGATCCAGCGCCTGTGCGAGACGCGCCATATCCCCGTGATCGAGGATGCGGCGCATTCGCTGGCCACCCTCTGGAACGGCCGCAAGATCGGCACGCTGGGCCGGATCGGCTGCTTTTCCTTCCAGTCCTACAAGCTGGTCAATGCCGGGGAAGGCGGGATGCTGGTCACGGACGACCCGGAAATCGCCGCGCGGGCGGTGATCATGTCGGGCGCCTACGAACACAACTGGAAAAAGCATCCCGGCCTGCAGAACAGCTATCATCACTGGCAGAACCGCCTGCCGCTTTACAACATGCGGATGCAGAACCTGTCGGCCGCCGTGATCCGCCCCCAGATCCCGCTGATCGACGAACGCGCCGGGCGCGGGCTGGAAAACCACGATTATGTCGCCGCACGGCTGGATGCATGCCCGCATTTTTCGGTGCCGCCAGCGCTGCCGCAGGAAACCCGCGCGCCGGATTCGCTGCAGTTCAACCTAGAGGGCTTTGCACGCGACGAAGATGTGCTGGCCTTCCAGTCGGCGGCGCAGGCCGAAGGCATCACCATCCAGGTCTTCGGGCTGAGCCAGGACAACGCGCGCGCCTTCTGGAACTGGAAGTTCCTCGGCGACACGCCGCCCGACCTGCCGCTGACGCGGGCGATGCTGATGCGCGCCTGCGACCTGCGCCTGCCTGCGCGACTGGAACGGGCCGATCTGGATTACATTGCCGATGCGCTGATCGCCGCAGCCGAACATGTCCGCCAGAAGGCGGCCTGATCCGGCCTGAGAATCGCGCCGATCAGTCTACAGTTTCGAAAGCTTTGCTTGCAGTTCGGCAAGCTGCTTCTTGATCTGGGCCAGATCATCGGCGCCGCGATCCTTGCTGCGGGGATTGCCGTCCTCTTCCGGGGCCGGCCCCGAGGCGCCAGCTTTCGGCGACCAACCGGCCATCAGCGATTTCAAGAAAGCCTGCTGCTGGCGCTGCAACTCCGAGAACCCTGGCATCGAGGCCATCGGGTTTGGCAAGGTCGTCAGGTTTTCCATCATCTTCGACTGGCCTTCGCGCAGCATCTCGAAGCTCGCGGCCAGGAACTGCGGCACAACCGACTGCGCCTGCGTGGTGTAGCTGCGCACGAGATCGGTCAGCACATCCACGGGCAGCACGCTTTCGCCGCGGCTTTCATGTTCGGCGATGATCTGGAGAAGGTATTGCCGCGTCAGGTCATCGCCGCTTTTCAGATCAATGATCTGCACTTCCCGCCCTTCGCGGATGAAGGCGGCGATGTCTTCAAGCGTGACGTAATCGCTGGTTTCGGTGTTGTAGAGCCGCCGGCTTGCGTAGCGTTTGATCAGCAGCGGCTTCTTGTCTTCGGCCATCGGCCTCCCCCCCCAGCGATTTTTCGGCAGCGCAGCAAGCTTACGCAGCGGCGGGAGAAATACAACAAAAAGAAAAGGGCAGGCACTGGCCTGCCCTTCGTTTCATTCGGTGCGCGCAAGCGGTTCCGGGTTGGTCCGCCTGTGCCGGTCCGCTTCAGTGCGCGGCGGCTGCCGAGGCTTTCTTGGCGGCCGAGGTCACTTCATTCGTGGCTTTCTTGACAGCCGCGGTCGCGTCTTCCTGGATGTCCTTGCCGGCAGCCATCAGAAGTTCGACGGTTTCCATCTGGACCTTCTTGGCCACTTCGGCAAAGGCGGCCAGGTTTTCGGCGGCCATTTCAGCAGTCGAAGAAGCGAAATCCGACAGCGCCTTGGTGTAGTCGGCCGGCTCTTCCTTGACCTTGCTCAGGGTGCCGACTTTCGACAGCGCGTCGCGAGTCCACCTGGACGAGATCTCGTGCGATTTCTCGGCCGCTTCCAGAGCGACTTTCGCAAACTTCTCGCCGAAGGCGGCGGAATTGCGGAACGCATCCTGGACGGCGTTCGCATCGACGGGGAAAGACTGCATCATGTCTTGCATGACTTTGGTGAAGTCCTGGGTCTTGGCCATTTCGATTGCTCCTTGGCGAATGGGGGCGCGGGGCTGATGATCCATCCCGCCGGTGCCCAAGACATACATTCTGCGGCGCAGCATTTCAAGGGCCATGATGCTGCACCGCAGAAATTTTCTGCCTTGACGGAATCAGGCGCCCGGCACTTCGCCCACATAAAGGCCCGGCGCCGGGGCCAGCACCGGGTGTTCACCATCGCCCACCGGCCGCGCCGCCACTCTTGCGCCCGACTTTCCGGCAAGCCATTCGCCCCAGCGGGGCCACCAGCTTCCGGCGTGCCGTTCGGCACCGGCCTTCCATTCGGCCGGAGATGCGGGCCAGGAGGCATTGGTGAAGTGGCCATACTTGCCCTTGGACGGCGGATTGATGATTCCGGCGATATGCCCGCTTTCCGACAGGATGAAGGTCTTGTCAGTCGAGCCCATGTTCTGGATGCCCGTGTAGGATGCGCGCCATCCCGCGATATGGTCGGTTTCGCAGGCAATGGCACAAAGCGGCACCTGGATATCGGACAATGAAACGGTGGTTCCGCCGATCTGGAAATCGCCCTTCAAAAGCCCGTTCCCCTGGCAAAGACCGCGCAGGTACTCCACCGCCATCCGCGCCGGCAGGTTGGTGCCGTCGCCGTTCCAGAAAAGCAGGTCGAAAGCGGGCGGCGACTCACCCAGCAGATAGCTGCGCACCGCCGGCGCATAGATCAGGTCGTTCGAGCGCAGGTAGGAAAACGTCCGGCTCATGTAGTATTTGTCGAGAAAGCCCGCGCGGCGGACCTCGGCCTCGATCCCGCCGACGAATCCTTCGTCCAGGAAAACCCCCACCTCGCCCGGGTCCGAGAAATCGGTGAGGGTCGTCAGGAAGGTGGCGGAATTGATCGACTTGTCGCCGCGCTGCTTCATCAGCGACAGCGCGATCGAGAGCGTCGTTCCGGCGATGCAGTAGCCCACCGCGTTGACCTTTTTCTGCCCGGTGATGCGCTTGGTCTCATTGATCGCGGCCAGATATCCCTCTTCGACATAGTCGATGAGGCCCACGTCGGCATAGCTGCGGTCGGGGTTCTTCCAGCTCACCACGAACAGCGTGAAGCCCTGGTCGACGATCCACCTGATCAGGCTGTTTTCGGGCCGCAGATCCATCACGTAGAACTTGTTGATCCAGGGCGGAAAGATCACCAGCGGGATCGCGTGCACCTTTTCGGTCGCAGGCTTGTACTGGATCAGCTCGAACATGCGGTTGCGATAGACGACGCCGCCCTCGGTCGCGGCGATATTGTCGCCGATGACAAAGGCATCCTTGTCGGCAAGCGAGACAAGCAGGCCGCTGTCGTTTTCCTCAAGGTCGCGCACCAGGTTCTCAAGCCCGCGCACCAGGCTTTCGCCTTCGGTTGCCACCGCGCGTTCAAGGGCGTCGGGATTGGTACCCAGGAAATTCGTCGGTGCCATCATGTTCAGGATCTGGTCGGCGAAATAGGTCAGCCGCTTGCGATCGGCGGCGTCCAGCCCCTCGATTCCGGCCACGGCCTTCTGCATCGCCTGCGACTGCATCAGATACTGCTGCTTGACATAGTTGAAATAGGGATGGGTCTCCCAGAGGGGGTTGGAAAAGCGCCGATCCTTCGGAGTCTTGTCGGTGGGCGGTTCCAGCTTACCCTGTGCCAGCACCTGCTGTGCCTCGATGAAATGAGTCAGCGCCTGCCCCCAGTAATTCACCTGTTGCTCGACAAGCTTGGCCGGGTTGTGCAGTGCATCCGACCACCAGGCGGCCGATGCCTTCAGTGCAAGATCGGGCCCCGGCGCCTCGAGTGCGGCGCTTGTCGACTTTCGCGTGGCCATGGCCTTCACCAGGCGCTGGGACAATTCCTCGATCCGGGCCATGTTGGCATTCAGTTTCTCGAGGTCCGGGGACGAAACTTCGGTTGCAGTTGTTTTATTCATGTTTCCCCCTTAATGTTGCGGTGCGGCATAATGTCCGGGTAGGTCGTGTCCAACCTTAGCGCGAACGGCTCATCCACGTCCAAGGATTGATGATGAAGGGTATGGAAACTTACGACCTGATGGAAAGCATCAGGAACACCAACGAATGGCTCGGTGCCTCGGCCCGCGCCATGGCGTCCTACCCGATCTGGGGCCTGGTTCCCCACCCGATGTTCAAGGTCATGTCCGCCTGGGGCCGCGTGACCGAACGCAGTTTCGCGCGCATGGTGATCAAGCCCGACTGGGGCATCGTCACCATCGTGGGAGACCACGGCCGCGACCATCTGGTGTCGATCGAGACACTGGTCAGCCGGCCTTTCGGAGATCTGATCCATTTCCGTGTCTCGGGGCGCAAGCCGCGTTCGCGCCGTGTCCTGCTGGTTGCGCCGATGTCGGGGCACTATTCGACGCTGCTGCGCTCTACCGTGGCCAGTCTGCTGCCGGATTGCGAAGTCTATGTGACAGACTGGCGGAATGCCCGTGATATTCCAGTCAGCGAAGGCAAGTTCGATATCGAGGATTATACGCTCTACCTCGTTGATTTCATGCGCCACCTCGGGCCCAACATCAACGTCATCGCCATTTGCCAGCCGGTGCCGCTGACACTGACCGCGACGGCCTATCTGGCCGAAATCGACCCCGCCGCGCAGCCGCGCACCATGACGCTGATCGGTGGCCCGGTCGATCCCGATGCCGCGCCGACCGAAGTCACCGATTTCGGCAACCGGCTGACAATGGGTCAGCTGGAACACCTGGCCATTCAGCGCGTCGGGTTCAAATACGCCGGCGCCGGGCGTCTGGTCTATCCGGGCCTTCTGCAGTTGGCGTCCTTCATCTCGATGAACGCCGATACGCATTCCCGCGCCTTCCAGCAGCAGATCACCCGTGCCGCGAAGGGCGAGGCGGGCGAAAGGGACAAGCACAACCGATTCTACGACGAATACCTGTCGGTCATGGACATGACCGCCGAATTTTATCTGTCCACGGTGGAGCGCATCTTCAAGAAGCGCGAGATCGCCACCAACAGCTTTGTCGTGGGTGGCCGCCGCGTCAATGCCTCGCGCATCACAGACGTGGCCGTGATGGTGGTGGAGGGTGAAAAGGACGATATTTCCGCGCCCGGCCAATGCCTTGCGGCTCTTGACCTCTGCACCTCTCTGCCGGCGGAAAAGAAAACCAGCCACCTGGAACCCGGCGCCGGCCATTACGGGATCTTCGCCGGGAACTCCTGGCGGACCAATATCCGGCCGCTGGTTCTGGATTTCCTCGATCGCAACGCAAGCCAGTCCCCACAGACACGGCGCGCGAAGGTTCGCGCGGTTTGAGAACCCATCCGGGTATCACCGGCTGATGTCATTGCGGACCCGAGGCGTAAAGCCGCCGGGTTGCTGATTTTCAGCCGGCCGCAGCCCGCGCCAGCACGTCTTCGACCGACCGCAGGATCAGCGCCAGAGAATCGGGTGTGGAAAAACGGTGATCGGCGTCCTTTACCAGGGTCAGGCGCAAATCCGGCCCCGTGGCATGGTCCAGCAGCCGCAGCGCGACCGGCACCGGCACGTCGACATCCGCCGTTCCTTGCAGGAACCGGACCGGAAACGGCAGTTCCAGCGGGGTGCGGAGCACAAGGTTCCTGCGCCCGTCCTCGATCAGGCGGCGGGTGATGATGTAGGGCTCATCGGAATAGTCGGACGGCAGCGCCACCCGCCCCGTTTCCGCCAGTTCGGCGCGCTGGGCATCGGTAAACCCGGCCCACATGCTGTCTTCGGTGAAATCGGGCGCGGCGGCGATGGTCACCAGCCCCACGACCCGCGATCCCAGCCGCTGCGCCATCAGAAGCGATATCCAGCCGCCCATCGACGATCCGACCAGAACCACCGGCCCCGTGGCCAGCGACCGGATCGCCGCTTCGGCATCCGCAGCCCAGTCACCGATGGCCCCATCAAGGAAATCCCCCGAGGATTCCCCATGTCCGGAATAGTCGAATCGCAGAAAGGTCCGCCCCCCTTCGCGCGCCCAGGCTTCCAGCGCGAGTGCCTTGGTGCCCTGCATGTCGGACCGGAAGCCGCCCAGAAACACAACGCAAGGCCCCTGCCCTTCGATGCGGTTCCAGGCAATCCTCCGCCCGTTCGCGTCCAGATATTCGGTCATGCGTCCCTCCGGGTGATCCGGTCCCTGCCTAGCATCTGCACGAATGCAGCACAAATCGCCTGCCGTTGACATCACCGCAGCGGCGCGGGATAGAGAGGCCGCACATGAACCCGCAACCGGGCGCACCCGTAGGCGCCAGACCGACGAGGAGAAGAGGCCGATGAGCCAGATTTCCCTGACATTCCCCGATGGCAACCGCCGCGAATTCCCCAAGGGTGTGACGGCCGCCGAAGTGGCGGCGGCGATTGCGCCATCGCTCGGCAAGGCCGCGATCTCGGCCAGCGTCGATGGCAAGCACTACGATCTGCAATGGCCGATCACCGACGACGCGAGCATCGCCATCCACACGATGAAGGATGACGCGCAGGCGCTGGAACTGATCCGCCACGACTTCGCCCACGTCATGGCCCGTGCCGTCCAGAAGCTCTGGCCCGAGGTCAAGGTCACCATCGGCCCGGTGGTGGAAAACGGCTGGTATTACGACTTCGACCGCGACGAGCCCTTCACGCCCGAAGATCTTGGCCTGATCGAAAAGGAAATGAAGGCCATCATCAACGAACGCGATCCGGTCAAGACCGAGGTCTGGGACCGTTCGCGCGCCATCGCCCACTACATCAAGAAAAATGAACCCTTCAAGGTCGAGCTGATCGAGGCGATTCCGGGGGACGAACCGCTGCGGATGTATTGGCACGGCCATTGGCAGGATCTGTGCCGCGGCCCGCACCTGCAGCACACGGGCCAGCTTCCGGCCGATGCCTTCAAGCTGATGTCGGTGGCGGGCGCCTATTGGCGCGGCGATCACCGCAACAAGCAGTTGCAGCGCATCTACGGCGTCGCCTTCAAGAACCGCGACGACCTGAAGGCCTATGTCACCATGCTGGAGGAGGCCGCGAAGCGCGACCACCGCAAGCTGGGCCGGGAAATGGAACTGTTCCACCTGCAGGAAGAAGCCCCCGGCATGGTCTTCTGGCACCCGAATGGCTGGACGATCTATCGCACGCTGGAAGACTACATGCGCCGCCGCCAGCGCAGCGCCGGCTACAAGGAAATCCGCACGCCTCAGGTCGTGGACCGGGTGCTTTGGGAACGGTCGGGCCACTGGGAGGCCTACCGCGAGAACATGTTCCTTGTCGAAGTCGACGAGGAAGGCGCGAAGGAAAAGCGCATCAATGCGCTGAAGCCGATGAACTGTCCTTGCCATGTGCAGGTCTACAACCACGGCCTGAAATCCTACCGCGACCTGCCGCTGCGGCTGGCAGAATTCGGGTCGTGCCACCGCTACGAATCCTCGGGGTCGATGCACGGGCTGATGCGGGTGCGCGGCTTCGTGCAGGACGACGCGCATATCTTCGCCACCGAAGACCAGTTGGAGGCCGAATGCGCGGGCTTCCTGTCGCTGCTGGCCAGCGTCTACAAGGATCTTGGTTTCGAGAAATTCGACATCAAGCTGTCGACGCGGCCCGAGGTGCGGGTCGGATCGGATGCGATCTGGGACAAGGCCGAAACCGCGCTGGCGCAGGCGATTGAAAAGGCGGGCTATCCCTATACGGTCAACCCCGGCGATGGCGCCTTCTACGGCCCGAAGCTGGATTTCAAGCTGACCGACGCCATCGGCCGCGAATGGCAGTGCGGCACCTTCCAGGCCGACTTCAACCTGCCGGTTCGTCTGGGTGCGGAATACGTTGGTGAAGACGGCGCCAAGCATCACCCGGTGATGCTGCATCGGGCGATCCTCGGATCGTTCGAGCGGTTCATCGGCATCCTGATCGAAAACTACGCCGGCAAGTTCCCCTTCTGGCTGGCGCCGCGCCAGGTGGTCGTGGCCTCGATCGTGTCGGATGCCGATGACTATGTGAACGAAATCACCGAAAGGCTGCGCGCCGCGGGTATCCGCGCCGAAGCCGACACGCGGAACGAAAAGATCAACTACAAGGTCCGCGAACATTCACTGGGCAAGGTTCCGGTCCTGCTGGCCATCGGCATGAAGGAGGTCGAGGAGCGCACGGTTTCGGTTCGGCGCCTGGGCGACACGCAGACCGCGACGCTTGGGTTGGACTTGGCCATCGCCGGACTGGTGTCGGAAGCCGCCCCGCCCGACCAGCGCTGACCACGCCATTTTTCGCGCAGAAAGCGCCACTGCGACCTACCTTGGCCGCAGTGCTTGATTTTTTACGAAAATGCGACATCATGCCGATTGCGTGACCGCAGACTTTCCTGATGCCTCCCCTGCAAGGGCTGTCGGCTACCGAAAGATTTGGCTGCACGGCCCGGCGGCAATCCTGCCGGCGGGAGACTAGAATGGGAGAGACCAGGGATGGCCACCGGAACCGTTAAATGGTTCAACACCACCAAAGGCTTTGGCTTCATTGCGCCGGATGATGGCGGCAAGGATGTGTTCGTGCATATCTCGGCCGTTGAGCGTGCGGGCCTCAAGGGCCTGAACGACAACCAGAAGATTTCCTATGAACTTCAGTCGGGCCGCGATGGCCGGTCGTCGGCGGGCGATCTGAAACTGCTCTGAATACTGGCAGATCTGACATCTGGCGGCCCGCTGACGCGGGCCGTTTTCATTCCAGAAGTGCGGCCCGCACCTCGGGCCCGAAGCCAAGATGCAGCCTGCCCCTTGCGTCAATCACGGGGCGTTTCATCACGACCGGATGGGTAGCAAGCAACGTCGCCGAGTCTGCCTTCCGATCGGAATCCGACAGGCCCCGCCATGTGGTCGATGCGCGGTTAACCAGCCTGTCGCCGAAACAGGCAAGAAATCCCGCGATCTGCGCCGGCAAAAGCGGCTCGGAGCGGACATCGTGCAGGCGCACCTCGTGGCCTGCGGACTTCAACGCCGCCAAGGCCTTGCGGCAGGTATCACAGGTGGCGAGGCCGTAAAGAACCATCATCTGTCTGTTCCTGGCGATCCCGGGAGGACTCGAACCCCCGACCCGCTGCTTAGAAGGCAGCTGCTCTATCCAGCTGAGCTACGGGACCGTAACGGAACTTCTGCGGGAAACCACTGCGCGGTTCAAGCCCACAGCGCAATGGCGGTCACGGAAAACGCGCCGACCGGGGCGCGCGGACTGATCAGTGCGTCCAGGATCCCTTGCGGTCGGTTGCGAAGTTTTCGCCGTAGCCGCGCGGACGGATGATAGGGGCACGGGTCTGCGGCTCGGTCACGTCGACCTCCAGTCCATTTTCCTGCGCATAGGCCAAGGCTTCCTCGCGGGTATCAAAACGCAGGCGGACCTGGCTTTGCGTGTCGGTCGATCCGGTCCAGCCCATCAGCGGGTCGATTTCACGGCTGGCTGCGGGGCCGTAGACCAGCACCCAGTGTCTGGTCTTGGCCGTGCCCGATTGCATGGCATTGCGGGAGGGCTGATAGATACGCGCGCGCATGGCAGACTCCTTGGCTTGTCTGCCTTATCGCCAAAGACCAGCGCCAAGGCAAGAGCGGCTGGCCTGCGCTTTGACCCTTGAACCGGAACAAAATGCGATCATCTTTACGAAGCCCCGCCCCCCGGAGACAGTGATGCCGCACAACAACACCAACATGCCGACGCTTCGCCCCGATGTGCTGACCCGGCCGAAGCTGGAGGGGGGGCGGAGTTTCGTTCTGAGCACCCAGTTCGAACCGGCGGGCGACCAGCCGACGGCGATCGCCGAACTGGCGGCAGGCGTGCAGAACGGCGAGCGGGACCAGGTGCTGCTGGGCGCGACCGGCACCGGCAAGACCTTCACCATGGCCAAGGTCATCGAGGCCACGCAGCGCCCGGCGATCATCCTGGCACCGAACAAGACGCTGGCGGCCCAGCTTTACGGCGAATTCAAAAGCTTTTTCCCCGACAACGCCGTGGAATATTTCGTCAGCTATTACGATTATTACCAGCCCGAGGCCTATGTCGCCCGCACCGATACTTTCATCGAGAAGGAATCCCAGATCAACGAACAGATCGACCGGATGCGCCATTCGGCCACCCGGGCGCTTCTGGAACGGGATGATGTGATCATTGTCGCCTCGGTGTCGTGCATCTATGGCATCGGCTCGGTCGAGACCTATTCGGCGATGACGCAGGATCTGTTGGTCGGCCAGCTTTACGACACCCGCAAGTTCATCCAGGAACTGGTGGCCCAGCAATACCGCCGACTTGAAGCCGCCTTCCAGCGCGGGGCGTTCCGGGTGCGCGGTGACGTGATCGAGGTCTGGCCCGCCCACCTGGAGGATCGCGCCTGGCGGTTTTCGTTCTTCGGCGAAGAACTGGAAAGCATCACCGAATTCGATCCGCTGACGGGCCACAAGACCGACAGCTTCAAGCAGATCCGCATCTACGCCAACAGCCATTATGTGACGCCCCGCCCGACCATGCAGCAGGCGATCAAGGGCATCCGCACCGAACTGGCGCTGCGCCTGAAGCAGTTGCACGAGGAAGGCAAGCTTCTGGAGGCGCAGCGTCTGGAACAGCGCACCAACTTCGATCTGGAGATGCTTGAAGCGACCGGCGTCTGCAACGGGATCGAGAACTATTCGCGTTACCTGACCGGGCGCGCGCCGGGCGAACCGCCCCCCACGCTTTTTGAATTCATCCCCGACAACGCCATCGTCTTCGCCGACGAATCCCACGTGAGCGTGCCGCAGATCGGCGGCATGTATCGCGGCGACTACCGGCGCAAGTTCACGCTCGCCGAACACGGATTCCGCCTGCCCTCCTGCATGGACAACCGGCCGCTCAAGTTCGAGGAATGGGACGCGATGCGCCCGCAGTCGGTCTTCGTTTCCGCCACGCCCGCGGCGTGGGAACTGGAACAGGCGGGTGGTGTCTTCACCGAACAGGTGATCCGCCCCACCGGCCTTCTGGACCCCAAAGTGGAAATCCGCCCGGTGGAAATGCAGGTGGATGACCTTCTGGACGAAATCCGCAAGGTGGCGGCGCAGGGTTTGCGGGTGCTGGTCACGACGCTGACGAAACGCATGGCCGAAGACCTGACCGAATATTTCCACGAACAGGGCATCCGCATCCGCTACATGCACAGCGACATCGACACGATCGAACGGATCGAGATCCTGCGCGACCTGCGGCTCGGGGCCTTCGACGTGCTGGTGGGGATCAACCTGTTGCGCGAAGGGCTCGACATTCCCGAATGCGGGCTGGTGGCGATTCTGGATGCCGACAAGGAAGGCTTCCTGCGGTCTGAAACCTCGCTGATCCAGACCATCGGCCGCGCGGCGCGGAACGCCGATGGGCGCGTCATCATGTATGCCGACCGGATCACCGGCAGCATGGAACGCGCGTTGGCGGAAACCAACCGCCGCCGCGAAAAGCAGGTCGCCTATAACGAGGCACATGGCATCACGCCCCAGACCGTCCGCAAGAACGTGGAAGACGTGCTGGCCGGGCTTTACAAGGGCGACACCGACATGGCCCGCGTCACCGCCAAGGTCGACAAACCGCTGGTGGGCGCGAACCTCGCCGCGCATCTGGACGCGCTGCGGCTGGCGATGCGCAAGGCGGCCGAGAACCTGGAGTTCGAGGAAGCGGCGCGACTCAGGGATGAAGTGAAGCGTCTGGAGGCGGTTGAACTGGCCGTAGCCGACGATCCGCTGGCGCGGCAATCGGCGGTGGACGAAGCGGTGGAGGAAGCCGTGAAGGCAGGGGGAAGGTCAACGGCGGGACGGGCCGGGCAGCGGGGTGGGAACAAGAAGCGGTGGAAGTGATGTGTGTCCTAGGTTATCTTTCATTGGTTGAAATGATCAAAGCACAATCCCGACAAAACACTAACTAACCAGGAATCGGAATTCATGCGCCATCTAGTGTTCCGAGTCTGACGGTTGCTACCGATTTCCTCTGATTTCATCGACGGCATCAAGTGCGCGGCGTTCGCGGGAGAGGATGTCTTCGGCGGTCTTGCTCCAGACGAAGGGCTTCGGCTTGGTGTTGTGCTGCAGAAGGTAGTCGTAGATCGCGCCCTCGAGGTCGTCGACGCTGGAGTAGCTGCCACGTCGGATGCGCTTGGTGGTGATCTCTGCGAAGAAGCGCTCGACCAGGTTCATCCAGGACGCGCTGGTGGGCGTGAAATGCAGCTTGAAGCGCGGATGTTTCTCCAGCCAGGCAAGCACGTCGGGCGTCTTGTGGGTCGCGTAGTTGTCGAGCACGACGTGGATGTCGCGGGGTTTCTTCACTGCCCGGTCGATGCGCCGAAGGAAGCTCAGGAACTCCCTGGCGCGGTGGCGTGGCATGCACTCTCCGATGACCAGACCCGACTTGACGTCCAGCGCGGCGAACAGCGTGGTGGTGCCATGGCGCTTGTAGTCGTGGGTTATGGTGGCGGCGCGCCCCTTCTTGAGGGGCAGCCCGGGCTGGGTGCGGTCAAGTGCCTGGATCTGGGATTTCTCGTCGACGCACAGCACCACTGCCCGGTCCGGCGGGTCGAGATAGAGGCCTGCGATCTCGGTGACCTTCGCCTCGAACATCGGGTCGTTCGAGACCTTGAATCCCTTCGTGATATGCGGCTTCAGCCCTGCATCCGCCCATATGCGCCCCACGCTCGAGGGCGATATGCCCACCGCTTCGGCCATCGTCGCGCGGCTCCAGTGGGTGGCATTGCGGGGCGTTTCCTGCACGGTCTTCGCGATCACCTTCAGTCGGACGTCTCTGGGCAGGGGTGGCACCCGCGAGGGCCGCGTCTTGTCCCTCTTGAGCCCCGGCACGCCTTCATCAAGATACCGCTCCTGCCAGCGCCAGACAGTCGGCTTCGACATGCCCGTCCGCCGCATGATCTCGACGGTGCCTTGACCATCCGCCGTCGCCAGCACGATCTCGGCCCGCCAGGCAAGCTTGCGCGGCGTGTTGCGGTTACTCAGCAAAGCTTGAAGCTCAGCGCGGTCGGCGGGGCCAAGGCGAAGGCAGATGTCGGAGCGTCTCATCCGCTGACCATGCCACAGCGGGGCGCCCTAGGGAATCCTATGTCAGGTGCAGAACACTAGGGTCTGTTGACGTTTAAGGATTCCCAAATCATCGGTTGAGTGATTCAAGGTTGCCAAATGGGAGGCAACCTTGATCCGCACGGCTCTGACTGACACTCAATGGGAAATCATCGCCCCGCACTGTCTTGGCCGGGAATGTGATCCCGGCCGCACCGGGCCCGACCCCCGGTTGTTCGTGGAGGCGGTGCTTTGGATTGCGCGCACGGGCTGCCCCTGGCGGGATCTTCCGGCGGAGTTCGGCGGCTGGAACACGGTATTCAAACGCTTCCGCAGATGGGTCAAGGCGGATGCATTCTATCGTATGTTCAGGGCCTTGGCCGAGGATGCGGATTTCGAATACGTCATGATCGACGGCACCATTACCAAAGTCCACCGGCATGGACAGGGCGCAAAAGGGGGGCTCAAGGCCAGGCCATCGGGCGTTCTCGCGGCGGTATGGCAAGCAAGATCATGGCCTTGACGGATGCTTTGGGCAACCTGATCGACTTTCGGCTTCTGCCCGGACAGGCGCATGATCTACGCGGCACCGCGGCCCTGATCGATGGCTTGTCTTGCCGCCACCTTCTCGCAGACCGCGCCTTTGACGCAAACTGGCTGCGCGAGGCCTTGTCTGCGGCGAAGATCAAGGCGGTCATCCCGCCCAAATCCAACCGTCGGTTTCCAGCCGAATTCGACAAGGAAACCTGCAAATGGCGGCACCTGATTGAGAACTTCTTCCAAAAGATCAAGGAATACAGAGGCATCGCCACCCGATTTTGCAAAACAGACACAAGCTACAACGCTCTCATCTCCATCGCCGCCACCGTCATCCGATTGAAATGAACGTCAACAGGCCCTAGGGTCTGTTGACGTTTAAGGATTCCCAAATCATCGGTTGAGTGATTCAAGGTTGCCAAATGGGAGGCAACCTTGATCCGCACGGCTCTGACTGACACTCAATGGGAAATCATCGCCCCGCACTGTCTTGGCCGGGAATGTGATCCCGGCCGCACCGGGCCCGACCCCCGGTTGTTCGTGGAGGCGGTGCTTTGGATTGCGCGCACGGGCTGCCCCTGGCGGGATCTTCCGGCGGAGTTCGGCGGCTGGAACACGGTATTCAAACGCTTCCGCAGATGGGTCAAGGCGGATGCATTCTATCGTATGTTCAGGGCCTTGGCCGAGGATGCGGATTTCGAATACGTCATGATCGACGGCACCATTACCAAAGTCCACCGGCATGGACAGGGCGCAAAAGGGGGGCTCAAGGCCAGGCCATCGGGCGTTCTCGCGGCGGTATGGCAAGCAAGATCATGGCCTTGACGGATGCTTTGGGCAACCTGATCGACTTTCGGCTTCTGCCCGGACAGGCGCATGATCTACGCGGCACCGCGGCCCTGATCGATGGCTTGTCTTGCCGCCACCTTCTCGCAGACCGCGCCTTTGACGCAAACTGGCTGCGCGAGGCCTTGTCTGCGGCGAAGATCAAGGCGGTCATCCCGCCCAAATCCAACCGTCGGTTTCCAGCCGAATTCGACAAGGAAACCTGCAAATGGCGGCACCTGATTGAGAACTTCTTCCAAAAGATCAAGGAATACAGAGGCATCGCCACCCGATTTTGCAAAACAGACACAAGCTACAACGCTCTCATCTCCATCGCCGCCACCGTCATCCGATTGAAATGAACGTCAACAGGCCCTAGTTGGAATCATAATTTTTTTTATGTCTGCTTTCTTTCTATTGAAGTTCCGCGAAACGCATGCAGCCGGGGGAACCCTCGCTCAATGTCAATTGAAGGCAAGAAGTGTGGAAGGTGTGGCATATCGGGAGAGCTTTGCACGAGAAGACTACCCGGCCGGAGTAACCTTTTACCCAAAAGACGCTTCTTACAGGGAATTCATTATGCTGTGCATGGAATCGAATGGGTTGGAATTTCATACGCCCACTGAATCTGCGCTAGACGGTCTTGATCGTTGTTGGCTCCCTGACTCCAAAGGCCTATTCCCGGACGCTAATGTCGATGAGGCGGATTGTTACGATGCCCGTTTGTGGTGAACTAACCGAGTTCCCGTAGCAAGCCGTAGGGTGGGTGCCAACCCACCATACAACCGCTCTGCCGCCCCGCCAAAGGTGGGTTTCACCCGCACTACCCATCCGCGTCCCGCCACCCTTCCCGCCCTCGCCGCCTTCCCCCCTCGCGGGGAGGGATGGAGCGGGAGCCCGCCACCCCGCCCGACGTCTCGCCATGCCCCCGCGCTCCACCCTCCAACCCCTTGAAATGCCCAGGCTGCTGCCCCACATCTCCCCTGTTCGGCACGGCTCACCGCGGCCCGTTCGGACGGGGCCAGATCGACGCCCGCCCCCACGCTTCGGCTGACCGTCCGCAAACGGAGGGTAAGTTGATGACAAACTTCTCGAAAAGACTGTCCGGCAGTTGGCAGGACACCATCGCGCTGATCCTTGGTGTCTGGCTGATCGCCTCGCCCTGGCTTCTGGGCTTCACCGGTGTGTCGGTGGCGATGTGGAACGCCGTGTTGTTCGGGGCGCTGATCGTGGTGATGGCCTTGATGGCCATCTTCAATTTCCATGAATGGGAAGAATGGGCCGATATGGTCATCGGCCTTTGGCTTGTGGCGTCACCTTGGGCGCTTGGCTTTGCCCGGACCTACGACGTCATGTCCACCAATGCGGCAACCTGGAACTTCGTGGTGCTGGGGCTTTTGACCATCGCCATGGCTGTCTGGTCGCTCATGTCGCACCGTCAACGCATGATCGCCTGACGCCATCTGCGCCAAAGGCAAAGAAAAAGCGCGGCCCTGTCATGGGGCCGCGCTTTGCGCGTCTTGTCCGGCGCCTCAGGCGGCGCGTCGGAAAAAGCCGATGATCACCAGCAGGATGATCGCACCCAAGGTTGCCGCGATGATCGACCCAAGCACCGGGCTGCCGAAGCTCCAGCCCACGGCGGGGAACAGCCAGCCCGCGATCAGGCCACCGACGATCCCCACGATGATGTTGCCGATGATGCCGAAGCCGTAGCCCTTGACGATCTGCCCCGCCAGCCAGCCGGCGATGGCCCCGATAATCAGCGTGATGATGAAGCCTTCCACAGTCATGTCGACGCTCTCCCCGAGTTTGCCCCCGCCCGTGGCGACAAGGCCGGAATGTTGAGGCGCTATTGCCAACAGGGAAACGCCGATTCCTTGCGAGAGTTCCCGAAATAGCCGCAATCCCGGTGCTTATGCCCGCAATCGTCGAGTTCTGGCCGATCAGAAGACCGCTTCAACGTCGTACATCACCGGCTCGAAACGCGAACAGAGCGACGATATGCGCCGGTTTCTTTCACGCATTTCCGGCGTGCGCAGCATGGCCTGGAAATCCTCGCGCCGCTGCCACTGGCTGTAATTGGCGATCCGCGTCTGTGCATCGTTCATGTGCAGGCCGGCCCCGATGAAGCCGGGTTGATGCCGGATGAAATCTTCATAGGCGTCGCGCAGAGCCTCCATCAGTTCATGGGCGGTTCCGGGGGTCATTTCAAAGGTCGTGATGACGGTCTGGCCAGTAAAGGCGCGATTGATGGTCGGCATGATGTCCTCCGTGACGGATGGTGGAAGTATCGCGCCGAACGGGACGATCTGCAAACCGGATCGCGTCAGGACGCCGGCATTTGCAGGTCGATCCGACCGGCGATCTCGGCGGCCAGCGCGGCGATCTCGGCCGCCGCGGGTCCGCGTCCTTGCACCTCGGCGACCCCCAGCCCCTGCCCCAAGGACTCGCCATAGGCAACGCGATTGGCCAGTTTCGCCGCCGCCATGCCGGGATCAAGCCTTCCCGCGCTGGCCGTCACCTCGTCGGACAGGCGCGTGCCGGCCCGCACCCGGTTCATCACCACGGCGACCTGCCGCTGTTCGCGCCGCGCGAGGTCCAGAACGCCTTCGGTCGCCCACAGGTCGACATGCGATGCGGCGATCGGCACCAGCACGATGTCGGCCTCGCGCAGGGCCGGGCGCAGGTCGGCATCGACCTTGGGCGGCGTGTCGACAAGTATCACATCGGCCAGTCGGCGGAGCTTTTCGCATTCATATGAAACACCCCAGGCGGAAGAGGTGGAAAATTCGATCCCGGCTTCGCCCAGGCGTTCGCGGCGCGCAAGGAACCAGCGGCCGAGGCTGCCCTGTGGATCGGTGTCGAGAAGTGCCACGCGCAGCCCAAGGCGGGCATAGGTCACTGCCAGATTGACCGCCAATGTCGTCTTGCCGGATCCGCCCTTTTGCTGCGCGATCACGATCACCTTGCCTCGACCGGCCATTCCTGCCCCCTGCGCAATCCGGTTAAGAGATGCCGCAGCGCAGCATGGCACGAATCACCGGTCCGCGCACCCCCAAAATGACCGACCGGGAGGGCCAGGGGTGGGGGCTACTCGGCGGCCTCGCGGGCGAAGTCGTCCGAGAACCGGTGGATGTCGTCTTCACCCAGGTAGGCGCCGGTCTGCACCTCGATCAGGATCGCGGGCTGCGATCCGGGATTGGCCAGCCTGTGGATCTGTCCGGCCGGAATATAGGTCGACTGATTGGGCAGGAGCCGGCTTTCCATGCCGCCGTTCGTCACCAGCGCCTCACCCGCGACCAGAACCCAGTGTTCTGCGCGGTGGTCATGGCTTTGCAGCGACAATCGGGCGCCCGGAAGAACAGTGATTCGCTTGACCTTGAAGCCGGCACCTTCGGTCAGCACTTCGTAGCTGCCCCAGGGGCGAAGGGTGCGCGGCGCACGGTCGGCCTGCGACACGCCCTTTTCGCGCAGCGCCGCCACGGCGATCCGCACATCCTGCGCGCGGCTGCGATCGGCCACCAGAACCGCATCCGGCGTCGCCACAGCAATGACGTTGGACAGACCGATCCCCACCAGCGCGATCCCGGTCCCATCGGCACGCAAGACCGTGTCCTGGCAGTCGATTGCCATGGTGCCTTCGCTTTCGGCGCCGCCACTGACGCGGCCCACGGCATCCCAATCGCCCATGTCCGACCATGTGCCATCAAAGCGCAGGACCGACAGGTTGCTGGCCTTTTCCATCACCGCGACATCAAGCGATTCATTGCCTGCGCCGGCAAAGGATGCCTCATCCAGCCGCAGGAACCCCAGATCATGGCGCGACCGACGGATCGCCGCCCGGACGGGGGCGACATAATCCGGCGCATGGCGGGTGAAGGCCGCGACCAGAGTCCGGGCAGAGCAGAGAAAAACCCCCATGTTCCAGAGGAACTTGTCCGACTTGAACATGCGCAGGGCCCGCGCCGCGTCGGGCTTTTCGATGAACCGGGCAAGCGGAAGCGTTCCATCCCGGCGCGGCATCGGCATGGGCTGCAACCAGCCGTAGCCGGTTTCGGGCCGCGTCGGCGTGACGCCGAAGGTCACGATCCGGCCAGCCCGCGCCGCCATGGCGCCATAGGCGATGGTTTCGGCAAAACTGTCGGCGTCGGGAATGTGGTGATCGCAGGGCAGGATCAGCATCAGCCGGTCTGGATCCTGGCGCGCGATCCAGATCGCTGCGGCAAGGGCTGCGGCGGCGGTGTTGCGAGGTTCGGGTTCGACAATGACCGTTGGCTCGGCGCCAATTCCCCCGGCCTGTTCGGCGGCAAGGAAGCGGTGGCGTGCGCTCGTCACAAGGACCGGGGCTTCAAACGTCTCGCGCGCGACGCGCAGCAGCGTTTCCTGAAACAGGGTCCGCTCGGAGCCAAGCTGGGCGAACTGTTTGGGCATGTCGGCGCGCGATACCGGCCAAAGCCGCATCCCCGCACCGCCGCACAGCAGAACCGGCGTGATCCTTGCGTTAGCTTCGGTTCCTGCTCCGAAATCCCGTAACTGCGCTGCCTCGTCCATCCGATTTTCCCGGCTTATGCCCCCTGGGCCATGAGATCAGGGCCCCGACTCGGAAGTGGCAGAAAGCTGTGTCACGACTGCGGCATCGGCAGGACTGCTTTGTGATGCGTCCCGCCTGTTGGCGGCGCAGTCCGGCGGCGCGTCCAGCAGCTAGGCCAATGGCCCGGCGAGGGCAGCCCCATCACCTGCGACGGAACCGATTGAAATCGGGCTTGCGCTTTTCCCTGAAGGCACGGGCGCCTTCGCGCGATTCTTCGGTGTCGTAGTAAAGTGACAGCGCATACATCCCCAGCCCGGCGATGCCGCGCTGGTGTTCGGTATCGGCGTTGAAGCTGCGCTTGGCGATGGCGATCGCAGTGGGCGATTTCTCAAGGATCTCGGCACTCCATCTGTCCACCTCGGCATCCAGCGCGGCGTCCGGCACCACGCTGTTCACCAGCCCCATCGCCAGCGCCTCCGCCGCCGTGTAGCGACGGCAGAGATACCAGATCTCGCGGGCTTTCTTTTCACCGACGATACGGGCAAGGAAAGCGGTCCCGAAGCCCGGATCGACCGAGCCGACCTTGGGCCCCACCTGCCCGAACTGGGCGCTTTCGCCGGCGATGGTGAAATCGCAAACGGTGCAAAGGACGTTGCCGCCACCGATCGCATAGCCGCGCACCTTGGCGATCACGGGCTTGGGCACATCGCGGATGATGCTGTGCAGGTCTTCCAGTGGCAGTCCGATAGTGCCGCGCCCGTCATACTGGCCTTCGTGCGCCGTCTGGTCACCGCCGGCGCAAAAGGCCTTGTCGCCAGCCCCGGTCAGGACGATCACACCGATTGCCCTGTCCCACCCCGCCGTGTTCAGGGCATGGATCAGTTCTTCGCAGGTCTGCCCGCGGAAGGCGTTGTAGTTTTCCGGGCGGTTGATGGTGATGGTCGCCACCCCGCCCTTCACGTCATAAAGGATGTCCTGATACTGCATGTTCGATCCTCCAGCATTGCCCTGTCGTCAGTGTAACACTTCCGGGCATTTGCAGGTCCGCCACCCGAACCGCGGTCAGACCGTTCCAGGCACGACGCAGCGCGCCGAGGGATAGGGGTCCGCACCACGAACCCGCTCGCAGGGGTCAGGGACGGCTTCGCACCGGGGCGGATGCCTTCAGCACCTTGAAGCCATCGCCCATCGAGACCTCCTCGACATGGCGGAAGGCAGCGGCCAGCGTCTTTTCATAGGGCAGATGACGATTGGCAACCATCAGGAGCCGCCCGTGGGGCGCCAGCATGGCGGCGGCGGCGCGGATGAAGGCGATGCCCAGCCCCGGGTCAGCCGCGCGAGAGACGTGAAAGGGCGGGTTCATCACCACCCAGTCCAACCGGTCGCCGGGGGTGAAGGTGGTTGCGTCTTCCCAGTGAAAGCGCGCGCGCGTATCGGTCACGTTGAGGCGCGCGCAATCCAGTGCAACCCGATCCGCCTCGACCAGATGCAAAAGGCTGACGCCGGGCCTTGCCAGGATTTGCGCCGACAACCAGCCCCAGCCGGCACCCAGATCTGCGACCTTGCCCTTCAGGTCTGCGGGCAGCGCCGCCGCAAGGCAAAGCGACCCCCGATCCACCGCTTCGGCTGAAAAGACGCCCGGCAGGGTCTTGAAGCCGGGGGCAGGCGTCAGATCGCGTGCGGCCCAATCGGCAAACACCTGATCCCCTTCATTGGCAAAGCGCGCGATCTTGCCATGCGCCTTGGCCAGCGGGGCCGAAAGCCCGACTCGCCACCGCAGATCCTTCAGCAGGGAATCGATCCCGTCGGTCTTGGCGCCGTCGACCCATATCGCCCCGCCTGTGGCGACCAGAGATGCGGCGCGCGCGACGGCGGCGCGGCTTGCGTCACGCGACCTTTGCGCAAAGACGATTGCCGCGGCGAAAGGCCCTTCTGCCCGCGCTGTCACCTCAAGGCCGCGCCTTGCCCATGCGTCATGGTCGGGCCTGAAAGTCTGTTCGACGGTGATACGTCCTGCTGGCAGCGCCGAGAGGTCGGCCTGCCCCGGCGGCCCCAGAACGAGAATCCGTCCCTCGGCCGGAAGATCGCCGGCGCCAATGGCCAGAGAAAGGCGATCCCCGCTCATTGCGGCCGGACCTGCTGGTGCAGGATCATTCCTTCTCCATCGTGCATTGCAACGGATGCTGATGGCGGCGCGCGAAATCCATCACCTGCGCCACCTTGGTTTCCGCGACCTCATAGGAATACACGCCCACCACCGCCAGCCCCTTCTTGTGGACCGTCAGCATGATCTCGAAGGATTGCGCATGGCTGAGCCCGAAAAACCGCTCGAGGATATGGACGACGAACTCCATCGGGGTGTAATCATCGTTCAGAAGCAAGACCTTGTACATCGGTGGCCGCTGCGTCTTCGGCCTGGTCTTCGTGATCACCGAGGCTTCCCCGTCGGGCCCTTCCTTGCGGTCAGTCATGGTCAGGCGGCGATAGGTCACGGAGCGGCTCCGGTGGAACTTGGGGTTGGGCAGATTCGATGAAATCCGGTTCAAACCAACAATATAGTCTCTTGTGACGTTCCGCAAAGAGGGCCGTTGCATCTTTGCACCCTTCGCGCACAATCGCAGTGGACTGTTCACGACCTTGCCGACCGGTGGCACATCGGAAAACAGGTGCATGGCTTATTTAGCTTGCACCCGCCGGCAACCCCCCAGATGTTGCCGTGTCGGCTGAAGTTCAGCCGCAAACACATTGGAAATAGGCTGTTTTCGTGCAGGAATGGCTGTGGTATCGTCGCCGTCACGACGCCCAACACAAAAATCCGGGCGCACCGAGGCAGACGAAGGGACAGGAACCGTGACCGCACTTGCTGGGCAGTGTGTCCGCTATGGACGACTTTTTCTTGCCGTCGCCTGGATGTCCGTCCTGTTGCCGGTCATGGCAGTGGCCGCCCCTTATGCGGATTATGTGATCGACGCGCGCTCGGGGCAGGTTCTGCATGAAACCAACGCCAACACGCGCCTGCATCCCGCCTCGCTGACCAAGATGATGACGCTCTACATCGCCTTTCAGGCGATCGAACGCGGTGAAATCTCTCTGGACAGCAAGATCACGATTTCGCCGAATGCGGCGGGTCAGGCCCCGTCGCGGCTGGGCCTGAAATCGGGCCAGCGCATCGCGCTGCGCTACCTGATCCGTGCGGCGGCGGTGAAATCCGCCAATGACGCCGCCATGGCCATCGGCGAAGGGATCGGCGGCTCGCAGGAGGCATTCGCGCGCCGGATGAACGCCACGGCCAAGCAGCTGGGCATGACCCGGAGCACCTTCGTCAACCCGAACGGACTGACCGCAAAGGGCCATCTGTCAACAGCCCATGACATGACGATGCTGGGCCGGCACCTGTTTTACGACTTCCCGCAATACTACGGCCTGTTTTCCCGCCGGACGGCAGATGCCGGGATTGCGCAGGTGGCCTCGACCAATACCCGCTTCCTCAACAGCTACAAGGGCGCGGACGGCATCAAGACGGGCTACACCGGGCCTGCCGGCTTCAACCTGACTGCTTCGGCGCAGCGCGGCAACAAGCGCATCATCGCCACGGTCTTCGGCGGCACATCGACCGCCCAGCGCAACGCCAAGGTGGCCGAATTGCTGGATCTGGGCTTCGGCCTTGCGCCGAAGAACACCGTCGAACAGAAACCGCAGGCACCCCTTTATGCCGACAACAGCGCTGATCTGCCCGACAGCGACGAGGTGGCCGAAGCCGTGGCAGGCACCGTCAGCATCGAGCCGGGCGCCGTCGCCAAGACGATCCGCGTGCAGGGGTCGGTCGGATCAAGCCCGCGACCGATGGCCCGGCCCGTTCCGGGAACACAGGCACCCGATGGCGCCTCTCCGGCAGACGAGGAATCTCCGGCGGCAGTCCTGATGGCGATGCAGAACAACATCAACGATGTCCTTGCCGAGGCCAACGCCGGGCCCGCATTCGAACAGTCCACCACCCCCCAGCCCGAAACCGAGGCGCTTGCGGCGGCGGCTGCGGCGGATGAAACCTCGGTTGAGCCGGACAGCGCGGCCGACGAAGCCCAGGCCCTTGCCACCACCGAACCGGCAACCGATGCGCTGGATGCCGTCCAGCCGGCGACGGATCAGGCCGTGGCCAGTGCGCTTGCGGATCTTCAGCCTGCGCCAGAAACCACAGAGCCGAACCCGGAAGCATCGGATGGCGCCCGGGTCGCGGCCGCCGAAGCCGGAACCATCCGCCCGCGCGCCGCACCGCCGCGGCCCGAAACCGCCCAGGGCGAAACGGTTGTTGCACAGGCCGAAGCTGCCCCTGTAACCGCAGCACCGGAACAACAGGTGGCCGATCTGGCCCTTGAGACGATGGAACCCGGCGCCGGCGCGCTGGCCGAAGCCATCCCCGACACGGCGCCGGAAACCGCCCCGCAGGAACTGGCCTTCGTCGCGGCTGGCGCCGCGATGACGCCCTTGCCGAAGCCTGCCATGCCTGCCGGACAAAAGGTTGTCCGCCCGGCCGATCCGGCGCAGACAGCCGCGCCTGCCGATCAGATCGTCGTCGATGCCGTAGCACCTGCCACGGAAGTGGCCGAGGCCGAACAGGAGGTCGTTACCCGGATCTCGACCTCGGGCGGGCATCAATGGGGCATCAATGTCGGCAATTTCCCGTCCCGCTACCATGCCGAGCGACAGTTGCTGCAGGTCGCCCTTCTGGAAACCAACACGCTTGAGGACAGCCTGCGAAAGGTGGTGCAGCGCAAGGGAGGGTTCGACGCGAACTTCCTCGGGCTTTCCCAGCAGGCCGCCGGGCTGGCCTGCCGCCGTCTGGTGGCGCGCGGGGGTGAATGCGAAGTCGTCGGGCCGGGCTGAGCCGCTGGCCGGGGCGCGATCGGAAAGACTGCGCGGCAGGTCCGCAGCTGCGGCCCGCCCTTTCATTTCGCTGCGGAAAGTCTAGTCTTCGGTCCGATCGGCCTTCGGGCGGTCGTCGTAATCCTTGCGCAGGATCCTGTGGCCGTCCCCCTCCAGATCCTCGAACTGGCGGTCGCGGATCGCCCAGAAAAAAGCGACCAGCCCCAGAAATCCGAGGAAAAGCGAAACCGGAATGAGGAAGCTCAGGATTTCCATTCCTGTTCCCTATTTCATCCGCATGGCGTTCAGCGTCACCATGAGCGACGAGGTCGACATCGCCAGCGCCGCGATCAGCGGGGTCGCCAGACCCACCAGCGCAACCGGCACCGCGACAAGGTTGTAGGCAAGCGACAAGGCAAAGTTCTGCTTGATGCGCCGGCGCGCAATGACCGAAATCCGCGCCGCATCGGCGACAGGGCCCAGATCCTGCCCCAGAAGCACGACATCCGACGCGACCCGCGCCGCGTCCAGCGCCGACGCGGGCGAGATCGAGACATGCGCTCCGGCAAGGGCTGCGGTATCGTTGAGACCGTCGCCGACCATCAGCACCTTGTGACCCGCCGCCGACAGTTCCGCAACCACGGCAGCCTTTTCGGCAGGCAGGGCACCCGCCCGCCAATCGGTGATGCCCAGATCACCGGCCAGCGCCTTGACCGCCGCGGCCGCATCCCCCGACAGCAGCATCACCTGCTTGCCCTGCGCACGCAGTCCCTCGACGGCCTCGCGGGCGCCCGGGCGCAGCCTGTCGGCAAACCCGAAGGTCAGCGGCGCCGCACCCTGCCCCAGATCCAGATAGGTCGCGGTTTCCGTCGCCTCGTCCGCGCCGACCCATGCCGCACGACCCAGCCGCACCCTTGTTCCTTGCCAGCGTCCCTCGACTCCGTAGCCCGGTGCTTCACGCAGATCGGACAGGCCCGCAGGCGTCACGCCCATGGAGCGCAGCGCGGCCGCAAGTGCCACCGAAAGCGGATGTGACGAAGCAGCGGCCAGCGCCATTGCCACCGGCAGCGCGTCGCGGGGCTGATCCTCCAGCAGCAGCGGGCGTGGTGCCCCCATCGTCAGCGTGCCGGTCTTGTCGAAGATGACCGTGTCCACTTCGGCCAGGCGCTCAAGTGCGGTGCCATCCTTGATCAGGAGCCCCTTGCGAAACAGTTTTCCCGAGGCTGAGGTGACAACTGCCGGAACCGCAAGCGCCAATGCGCAGGGGCAGGTGATGATCAGCACTGCTGCGGCAATGTTGACGGCAAGCCGCACATCGCCGCCCGAAATCCACAGCCAGCCAAGGAACGAAGACAGAGCCAGCACATGGACCGAGGGCGAATAGCGCCGTGCCATCCGGTCGGCCAGCGAGGTGTAGCGGCTGCGCGCGGTTTCTGCCACGGCAACCAGATCGGCCATCCGGTGCAGCGACGTTTCCTTCCCCGCCGCAGTCACCCGCACTGTCAGCGGACCGGTCAGATTGACTTCGCCCGCACTGACGATGGTATCCCTCATCGCCTGCACCGGCAGGGTTTCTCCCGTCAGGAGCGACCGGTCGATTTCCGACGCGCCGTTGATCACCACGCCGTCGACCGGCATCCTGGCGCCGGGGCGCACCCGCACCAGATCGCCCACCCGCAGGTCGGCGATTGCAACCATGGTCTCTTGCGCGCCATCAAGCCGCAGTGCGCGTGGCACTTCCAGCGCGGCCAGTTCCTCGGCCGCCGATCGCGCGGCGGCGCGGCTGCGGTAATCCAGATAGCGCCCGGCCAGCAGGAAGAAGCACAGCGAGACTGCGGCATCGAAATAGGCATGATGCCCGCCCTTGATGGTTTCAAAGAGCGAAATCGACGAGGCCAGCACCAGCGCCAGCGAGATCGGAACATCCATCCCCAGCCTGCGTTCCCTGAGCGAGGCCCAGGCCGAGGCAAAGAACGGCTGACCCGCAAAGGCCAGCGTCGGCAGCGCGATCATCGCGGAAATCCAGTGGAACAGGTCGCGCGTCGGACCTTCGGCACCCGACCAGACGGCGACCGACAGGAGCATGATGTTCATCATCGAAAAACCGGCCACGCCCAGCCGCATCAAGAGATCGCGGCCGCGCTTGTCGTTTTCCGTCGCCGACAGAAGCCCCGGGTCAAGCTCATGCGCCGGATAGCCGATACCGTTGAGCCCTGCGATCAGATCGTCGGTGGTAACGGAGGCATCCGCATCGACGCTGACGCGCTTGAGCGACAGGTTGACGCGCGCCGAGCGCACGCCGGGCGTGGCTTCCAGCAACCGTTCGACGCTGGAAATGCAGGTGGCGTTCCGCACCGAAGGCAACGACAGCATGATCCGCGACTCGGCCCGCGCGCGCTTGGCCGCCAGCGCCTCGGCAGAGGGCACGACGACGCAGGCCGGGCAGGCCGTGGCCGATGGGGTCAATGTCGCTGCCATGGCGTCACCCTTGCACCTGCAGATCGAGCCTCTGGTGGAAGCGCGTTCCCGTCTTGTCGAAGGCTTCCAGAAGCATCATCCACTTGCCTCTGGGCAGATCGACCTGTGCCACGTAATCGTCCCCCGCAAGGGCGAACTCGGGCCGGCGGTCCTCGGCGGATTCGGTGGTGCGCCCCAGGATGCCCGACAGCCGCTCGACCTGAACGGGTCGCCCTTCGCGGTCGCGGAAGCTCAGCACCAGTCTGCCGCCTTCGTAGCGATGGGTCAGGGTCCAGCCAAGCGCCTGCTGTGCCGCCCGTTCCCTGTCAAAGACCTGCGAGGCGACATAGCTGTTGTCGACCTCGAGTCCGGGAAACGTCTGGATGGCCTTGGTGGCCATGAAGAGGTTCACCGCAATGATCGTGGCGAAAAAGGCAAGCGTGATGGCCAGAACCTTGCCCCCCGTGATCGGCTTTCCCGGCTGGAGCTTTTCCACCCTATTCACCCTTTCCATTGAAGACCGTCGCGGCACGCACACGATCCTTGCTGGCAAGATCCGTTACCCAGATGGTGACATCGTTGCGTTTTTCCACAGCACCCGGCGATTTTGCCGGCGCAGTCAGGTAGACCCGCAGCGTGCGCATCGAATCCGGCGCGACGTTCACGGTGGAAGTATCGGCTTCTTCGATCGCAAGGTCCAGCGGCACCGGCGATTCAACCGTCAGGTCGTAGGGGCGTTCCTCGCCATGCTGGTTGCGCAAGCGCACCTCATAGGCGTTGCGGATCGAGCCGTCCGACATGGTCACGAACAGCGGGTTGCGCACGGGCGTTATGTTCAGCCCGAAGGGGTCGCGCAGGAACAGGGCAACAATCATGGCAATGCCGATCCCGCCCCAAAGGGTGGTATACATGATCGTGCGGGGCCGGAAGATGTGCCGCCAGACCTGCTTGGGGTGGCCGCCCGCGCGTTCCTCGGCCTCGTCCTTCAGCGCCATATAGTCGATCAGCCCGCGCGGCTTGCCGATCCTCGCCATCACGTCATCGCAGGCGTCGATGCAAAGCGCGCAGGTGATGCATTCCATCTGCTGGCCGTTGCGGATGTCGATACCCATCGGGCAGACGTTCACGCAGGCCATGCAGTCGATGCAGTCACCCTTTTCGCCGCCGTCGCTTTTGGTGGGTTCGTCCTTCTTCAGCTTGCCCCGCGGCTCGCCCCGCCAGTCGCGGTAGCCGACTGTCAGCGTATCCTCATCCATCATCGCGGCCTGGATGCGCGGCCAGGGGCAGGCGTAGATGCAGATCTGTTCGCGCGCAAAGCCGCCGAAGACGAAGGTGGTCAGCGTGAGGACCGCCATGGTCATGTAGGCCAGCGGGTGGGCCTGCCCCGTTACCAGATCACGCAGCAGCGTCGGCGCATCGGTGAAGTAAAAGACCCAGGCCCCGCCGGTGGCCAGGCCGATCAGCAGCCAGACCGTCCATTTGATCGCGCGCTTGCGGATCTTTTCGGCATTCCACGGCTGGTTCCAAAGCCTGAGCCGGGCGTTCCGGTCGCCCTCGATCCAGCGTTCGACCAGGATGAACAGGTCGGTCCAGACGGTCTGCGGGCAGGCATAGCCGCACCAGACCCGCCCCAGCGCCGAGGTGAAGAGGAACAGCCCCAGCCCCGCCATGATCAGAAGGCCGGCGACAAAGTAGAACTCATGCGGCCAGATCTCGATCATGAAGAAGAAGAACCGGCGATTGGCCAGATCCACCAGCACCGCCTGATCGGGCATTGCCGGACCGCGATCCCATCTGATCCAGGGGGTGAAGTAATAGATCCCCAGGGTAACCAGCATGATCACCCACTTCAGGTCTCGGAACTTGCCCTTCACACGGCGCGGAAAGACAGGTTCTTGAGCCTTGTAGAGGCTGGGCGGTGGGGTGTCGTCGGCTGCGGACACGTCTGGCTCCTGTCCCGGGTTGGCGTCTGATAGACCGGGGGCGCTCGTTACCCCTTGACCTGAATCAAACATCGGCAAATGTTAGATCGGAAATGTATTTATTCCGCCCGGCGGCGGCACGCCACGAGGTGCGTCAACAACACGCAGGGTTCTTCCGGTGAAGGCGCAGGCCCGCCACGGAAAAGCCCGGCCATGAACCGGCCGGGCCATGATCGGGCCGAACGTGGTCTTGACCCGGCCATACCGGTCCGAAAACACCGGCCCCCCAGGAAACGCGCGAACAGGACGGGGGGCCGGTGCCTCTGCCCGGGGGGCGCAATGCCCCCCGGACAAGCTTGTTGTCATTCGCCGCCGCCCAGGCCGTGGACGTAATACGCGACCGAGCGGATCTGGGCTTCGGACAGGCGGCCGGTCCAGGCCGGCATGACCCCGAACCGCGCCTTGGTCACGGTTTCGGTCAGCGCAGCTTCGTTGCCGCCATAAAGCCAGATGGCGTCGGTCAGGTTGGGTGCGCCCTGGGCACGATCGCCGGTGCCCATCTCGCCATGGCAGGCCACGCAGTTGTCGGCAAAAACCTGCGCCCCCGCACCTGCCTTGTCGGCATCGTGCGGCTGTCCTGAAATCTCCAGCACATACTGGACCACATCACCGATCTGCGTCTTGTCGAGCAGGCCATCGGTGCCGAAGGCCGGCATCTGCGAATAGCGGGCCTCGGGATCGGTGGTGTTGCGGATCCCGTGCTGGACCGTCGTGTAGACGTCATCGATCGTGCCGCCCCAGAGCCAGTCGTTGTCGGCCAGGGTCGGATAGCCGACGTTGCCGCCGCCGCCGACACCGTGGCACTGCGCGCACCAGGTGTTGAACACCGCCCGGCCCGACTTGGCTGCAAAGTCGGCAAGGGCGGGATCGCTCTTGATGGCATCAAGATTGGTTTCGTCCAGCTTCGCCTCGATCGGAGCATTCGCGCTGGCAAAGCGGTCGATCTCGGACTGGACGTCGGCGCGTGTGCTCTGTTCCAGAACGCCGGGAGTGGCACCGGTGATCAGCGGCCAGGCCGGATAGGCGATGGTGTAACCAACACCCCAGATGATCGTCAGGTAGAAGGTCCAGAGCCACCAGCGCGGCATCGGGTTGTCGAATTCCTGGATGCCATCCCAGCTGTGACCCGTCGTCGATGGGTCGGCTTTCCTGGCGGTGGGTTGCTTGCTCATTTCCACGCCTCCTTGAACATGGCGCCTGACGCTTCACGCGCGGTCTCGACGCGGGCGGGTTTTTCTTCATTGCGGAAGGGGATGTTCGAGATGTCCTCGTATGTATTCCCGGTTCCGGGCCGGAAGGCCCAGATCACGACAAGGACAAAGGTCACGAACAGGCCGAGAAGGCCCCAACTGTCCGCAAACTGGCGTGTGACGGTATAGAGGTTGTCCATCATGCCCCCTCAGCGGCTCTTGTCCGGCTGGAAGGTCGAGAAATCGACCATCGTGCCCAGAACCTGAAGATAAGCGATCAGGGCATCCATCTCGGACACGCCCGGCGCGTTGTCGAAGTTGGCAACGTTCACGTCCTTGCCGCCCTTGAACGCCGCGGCGCCATAGCGCGCCTGAAGTTCGGTCGTATCGGCGTTCGGATCGGCCTGGGCCGCAAAGTCGGCCTTGGAGGCCGCGATCATGTCCGAGGTGTAGGGCACGCCGACCAGCGAGTCGGTCCTGACCCTGTCCTCGATATAGGTCGCGTCCACCAGCCGGTCCTTCAGGAAGCCGTATTTCGGCATGATCGATTCCGGCACCACCGCCTGCGGGTTGGTCAGGTGATCGACATGCCAGGCATCGGAATAGCGCCCGCCCACGCGGGCCAGGTCCGGCCCGGTGCGCTTGGACCCCCACTGGAACGGATGGTCATACATCGATTCCGCCGCAAGGCTGTAGTGGCCATAGCGTTCGACCTCGTCGCGCATCGGACGGATCATCTGGCTGTGGCAGGTATAGCAGCCTTCGCGGATGTAGATGTCGCGCCCCTTCAGTTCGAGCGGGGTGTAGGGGCGAACCCCGTCCACCTTCTCGATCGTGTTCTGCAGATAGAACAGCGGCGCGATCTCGACGATGCCCCCGATCGTGACCACCAGAAGCGATCCGACCAGAAGAAGCGTGGCGTTCTTTTCAAGAACCTGGTGTTTGTCAAGGATACCCATTTCCGGCCCCCCTTATTCGGCCGGGATCGCGGCAGTCAGCGCGGAACGGGCCGGCTGTCTGGCAACGGTTGCCCAGAGGTTATAGACCATGATGATACCACCGGTAAGGAACATGACCCCACCCAGCGCACGCACCACATACATCGGGAACTTGGCGGACACCGTGTCGGCGAAGGCGTTCACGAGGAAACCGTTCGCATCGACTTCGCGCCACATCAGGCCTTCCATGATGCCCGTGACCCACATCGAGGCGGCGTAAAGCACGATCCCGATGGTGGCGAGCCAGAAGTGCCAGGAAACCAGCGTCAGCGAATACAGCCGCTCGCGGCCCCAAAGACGCGGCACAAGGAAGTAGAGCGCGCCGAAGGTGATCATGCCGTTCCAGCCAAGCGCGCCGGAATGGACGTGGCCGATCGTCCAGTCGGTGTAGTGCGACAGCGAGTTCACGGACTTGATCGACATCATCGGGCCTTCGAAAGTCGACATGCCGTAAAAGCCGATCGAGACCACCATCATGCGGATCACCGGATCGGTGCGCAGCTTGTCCCAGGCGCCCGAAAGCGTCATCAGGCCGTTGATCATGCCGCCCCACGACGGCATCCAGAGGATGATCGACATCACCATGCCAAGCGTCGAGGCCCAGTCGGGCAGCGCGGTATAGTGCAAGTGGTGCGGACCCGCCCAGATATAGAGGAAGATCAGCGCCCAGAAGTGGATGATCGAAAGCTTGTAGCTGTAGACCGGGCGTTCGGCCTGCTTCGGCACGAAGTAATACATCATGCCGAGGAAGCCCGCAGTCAGGAAGAAGCCCACGGCGTTGTGGCCATACCACCACTGCGTCATCGCGTCCTGCACCCCGGACATGAGATGCACCGACTTGGACCCGAAGATCGAGACCGGGATCGCCAGGTTGTTCACCACATGCAGCATGGCGATGGTGATGATGAAGGACAGGTAGAACCAGTTCGCCACATAGATATGCGGCTCCTTGCGCTTCCAGAGCGTGCCAAGGAACGTCAGCAGGAAGGCAACCCAGACGACCGTCAGCCAAAGGTCGATGTGCCATTCCGGTTCGGCGTATTCCTTGCTCTGCGATCCGCCAAGGACATAGCTGGTCGCGGCGAGCACGATGAACAGGTTGTAGCCCCAGAACACGAACCAGCCAAGATTGCCGCCCCAGAGACGGGCGGCCGTGGTCCGCTGCACGACATAGAAAGCCGTCATGATCAGCGCGTTGCCCCCGAAGGCGAAGATCACCGCCGATGTGTGCAGGGGCCGCAGCCGCCCGAAGTTCAGGTAGCCCTGGGCCCATTCGAAATTGAGCGACGGGAACGCGAGTTGCAGCGCGATGATGACGCCGACGAGAAACCCGACCACACCCCAAAGAGCCGTTGCGATGACCCCCGCCCGAACGACACCGTCATTATATTCGTTTTGCGGCTGCGGCCGGTAATCCCCGGCCGTGCGCAACGCCCACCAGAAGGCGATGGCCGCCGCCAGCATCGCGGTCAGCGCGTTGACCTGATAGGCCAGGTCGTGCGCGTAGTTGGCCGCGATCGCGGCGAGAACCGCAACCAGACCAAGCACCGCCAGCTTGATGTAATCCCACATTGTCGCGTCCCTTCGTCATGCGTCAGCTGCCCGACTCGTTGATAGGTCGGAAATTCAGCTTTGTGCCTTGTCCTGCGCCATGGATATGATCGCCTTGATCCAGGTCAACTTGTCGAGAAGGCGTCTCTAGAGTGTCACTTGATCCGAATCAATGTATCACCGTGGTGCGTCCCTCTAGTTTACAGTCAGCGGCGGACAGGAAAGGAAGCGCAATGTCCTACAAGTCGATTCTCACGGTCGTCACCAGCCCCGAAGCCCCGCAACTGTCGACCGCTGTCGACATTGCCCGTGCCGAAGACGCACACTTGGCGGTGCTCTCACTGGGCATCGACCGGACGCAGAACGAATATTACTATGCCGGCGCCACGGCGATGGTCAGCCCGGAAACGCTGCAATATGCGCAGCGCGACGCCAAGGCCTGCGACGATGCGGTGAAGGCACGGCTGAACAGCGAGGATATCCGCTGGTCGTCGGATGCTGCGGTCGCGCAGCTTGGCGCCATCGGCAGCATCGTGGGCTTCCGGGCCCGCTTTGCCGATCTGGTGGTCCAGACGCGGCCTTATGGCAAGACGGGCGGCTCGGATACCGAGGCGATCATCGAGGCCGCGATGTTCGAGGGCCATGCGCCGGTTCTGGTCCTGCCAGATGGTTTCAAGGGCATCCCCTTCGGCAAGCGGATCGTGCTGGCCTGGAACCAGAGCGAGGAAGCACTGGCGGCCGCCAAGGCCGCGCTGCCACTGCTGAAACGCGCGGCGCTGGTCGATATCACGGTCATTGATCCGCCCAAGCACGGCCCCGAACGCTCCGATCCGGGAGGGCATCTGTCGCAATATCTGGCCCGCCATGGGGTGAAGGCCGAAATCTCGGTGCTTGCGCGGACGCTGCCCAGGGTTTCGGAAATCCTAAACCGCCATGCCCGCGACATTGATGCCGATATGCTGGTCATGGGCGCCTACGGCCATTCGCGCTTCCGCGAGGCGATCCTTGGCGGTGCCACGCGCAACATGCTGGAAATGGCAGACCTGCCGGTAATGATGGCACATTGACGCAAGGGCGGCGGACCGGCCGGATGCACCTCTTGTGAATGGGGCGTCTCCGGCCCAAAGCCGCTGTGGCCCCGGCCAGCGGCCGGGAAGCCCCGTCAGATTGCGGAACTGTGCCCGGCCTTCGACAGATCATAGGCGTCGAAGCAACGCGCGATCATCCGCGTAAGCGGTCGGCCGACTTCGGGAATCGACAGGCCGGCGGGCGACACCTCGACCATCTCGCCGAAGGTCTCGGCAACGCGCGCGAACATCGCCGAAAGCGCCGTCGGGGTGATGCCGAAGCTGCGCTGCATCTCGGCGGCATCGATGCGGAAGTCGCACATCAGCGCTTCGATCATGCGCGCGCGCAGAAGATCCTCGCCGACGAAGCGGTGGCCCTTTGCGGTCGAGAAGCGCCCTTCGCGGATCTCTCGGGTATGGGCGGCTGTCGAGGCGTTGTTCTGCGCATAGCCTTGCGGAAAGCGTGAAATCGACGAGGCCCCGAGCCCCACCAGCACATTGGACATGTCGTCGGTGTAGCCCTGGAAATTCCGCCGCAGCCGCCCTTCGCGCGCGGCCACCGCAAGCCCGTCATCGGGCCGTGCAAAATGGTCGATGCCGATTTCGGCGTATCCGTCCCAGACGAAAAGCTTGCGTGCGGTTTCGAACAGCGCGAGCCTTTCGGTGGGTGTCGGCAGTCCATCGGAGGGAATCATCATCTGCCGCCGCGCCATCCAGGGCACATGCGCATATCCGTAAAGCGCCACCCGGTCGGGCGAGAGCGACAGGAGCTTCTGCACCGAATCGGAAATCCGCGCCGGGGTCTGGTTCGGCAGGCCGTAAAGGATGTCGGCGTTCAGCGATGCCACACCGCGGGCGCGGATCATCTCGACCGCCCGGCGTGTGAGTTCATAGCTTTGTTCACGCCCGATGATCTTCTGGATCTCGGAGTCGAAGTCCTGAACCCCGATCGAGGCCCGGTTCATGCCGGCCGCAGCCAGGGCGTCAAGCCGGGCATCGTCAATCTCGTTCGGATCGATCTCGACAGAAAATTCGCCGCCCTCGGCCATCGTTGCGACTGCCAGCACATGGGCCGCCACGTCGCGGATCACGTCGGCCGGCATGAGGGTTGGCGTACCGCCACCCCAGTGCAGGCGCGACAGCGTGACACCCGGCGCCAGTCGCGCCGCAAGAATGTCGACCTCGGCCTTGAGCACATCGGCATAGGCACGCACCGGATCGTCGGACTTGGTGCCTTGGGTCCGGCAGGCGCAGAACCAGCAGAGCCTTCGACAGAAGGGCACGTGCAGATAAAGCGATATCTGCGACCCGGCCGGAATGGCGTCGATCCAGCCGCCGAAATCCGTTGCGGTGATCGCCGCAGAAAAATGCGGTGCGGTGGGATAGCTCGTGTAACGCGGAACCCGTGCGTCAAACAGACCCAGGCGCGTGAGTTGCGATTCTGTTTCCATGCGGCTACCTTTAAGGTGAATGGCGAACAGATCATTGACTTACATCAAGCGAATGCAGGTTTCCGAACTCAAGGAGCGGCCGCAGGAATGCGGCGATTGTCCGATACGTCACCGTGCCGTCTGTGCGCGGTGCGAAACGCATGAGCTCGATGCACTTGACCAGATCAAATACTATCGCAGCTTCGAAGCGGGTCAGACCGTTGTCTGGTCAGGGGACCGGATGGATTTCGTGGCCTCGGTGGTCTCGGGCGTCGCAACCCTTACCCAGACAATGGAAGACGGCCGCACGCAGATGGTAGGGCTGCTGCTTCCTTCGGATTTCATTGGCCGGCCGGGGCGCGACCGCGCGGCCTACAACGTCACTGCGGCATCCGATGTGCTGATGTGCTGCTTCCGCAAGCGCCCGTTCGAGGAAATGATGCTGCGCACGCCGCATATCGGCCAGCGTCTTCTGGAAATGACGCTGGACGAACTGGACAGTGCACGGGAATGGATGCTGCTTCTGGGCCGCAAGAACGCACGCGAAAAGATCGCAAGCCTTCTGGCGATCATTGCGCGGCGCGATGCGGCGATGCACATGCGCAAGGCCACGGGACTGCAGAAGCTCGAATTGCCGCTGACGCGCGAGGCGATGGCCGATTACCTGGGCCTGACGCTCGAAACCGTCAGCCGGCAGATGTCGGCGCTCAAGCGCGACGGCGTGATCGAATTGCAGGGCAAGCGTCAGGTCATCGTGCCGGACTTCGATCGGCTTCTGGAAGAAGCCGGCGACGATTCGGACGGCGGCCTGCCCGACTGATCGACATCCCAGGCGCTGTCTAGCCCGCCAGCAGGCTTTCGACATGGGCGATCTGGGCCGGCAGGCAGATGCGGCGCAGGTCGTATTTTCCCACCACGGTTTCGCGCGCTGCCCGGCGCAGGCCAGCATCGCGGCCCGGGTCTTCCAGCGCCCGGATCATTTCGCGCGACCAGCCTTCGATATCGAAGAATCCGACCAGCCGGCCATTCTCGCCATGGCGGATCACCTCGGCCACCGGCGGCGTGTCGGACCCCAGCACCAGCGCCCCCGCCGCCATCGCTTCCAGCATCGACCAGCTCAGGACAAAGGGATAGGTCAGGTAGCAATGGACCCGCGTCACCTGCATCAGCGCGAGGAACTGCGGATAGGGCACCGGGCCCGTGAAATGCAGCCGCGCCCTGTCGATGCGCCCCGAGACTTCGGCCAGGAAGTGCTCGCACCAGCTTGAGGATCCGTCCGGCGGGGCCGTCCCATAACTCTGGCCCGTGCCTCCGACGATGACGACCTGCGCATCGGGCCGGGCGGCCAGAACGTCGGGCAGCGCGCGCATGAAGCAGTGGTAGCCGCGATAGGGCTCCAGGTTGCGGTTGACGAAACTGATCACCTCGTCGCCGTGCCGCAGGATCCGGCCATCGGGCAGGGCAAAGCCGGCCTGCGGGTCAGGCCGGATTCGATCGGTGTCGATCCCGTCATGTATCACACGGATCTTTGTCTGGAGTGCGTGCGGAAAGGTTCCTGCCTGAAACGCCGTAGGCGCGATTGCGGCATCGGCATCAAGCATCGATTGCACCAGATGCGCCGAACGCGCGGCAACCGAAATCGCCGATACCAGCGGGTCGCGGGCAAATTCGGGATCGAAATTCGTGTCGAGTCCGGTCGCACGATAAAGGAACTCGGCATAGGCGAGGATCCGTGCTCCGGGCCAGACTGACCGCAGATAAAGCGTCTCTCCCCAGCCGGGATGGCCGATGACCAGATCGGGCGTGAAGCCCTCTCGCCGTGCAAGCTGCGCGCAGGCCCGCGCGACCGAGGCGCCGCGTTCGGCCATCTCGGAATAGGTCTGGCCCGGGCCGCCGACCTCGGGACGGCGCGGCGTCCGGTAGCGGAAGGTCCGGATCGGGGTGCGGCGGCTGTTGTCTTCGGCCGTCAGGGCGATCACCTGATGGCCGCGCGCGGCCAGCGCCGGGGCCAGATGTGGAAACTGGCCGGGGAAATTCTGGTGCAGGAACAGAATCCTCATGCGCCAGCCGGGCGAAAGGCCGCCGCCATCAGGGCGCGGGTGTAGTCGGTCTGCGGGTTCAGGAAGATCTGTTCGGCCGCGCCCTGTTCCACCACATCGCCCGCCCGCATCACCATGACCTTGTGCGACAGCGCGCGGACCACGCGCAGGTCATGGCTGATGAACAGGTAGGCCAGCCCGTGCTTGCGCTGCAATTCGCGCAAAAGCTCGACGATCTGCACCTGCACTGTCATGTCCAGCGCCGATGTCGGTTCGTCCAGCACCACGACCTTGGGGCGCAGGATGATGGCACGGGCGACCGCGATGCGCTGGCGTTGCCCGCCCGAGAATTCATGCGGGAAGCGGCCCATGCTGGCGGGGTCGAGGCCCACCTCCTCCATGATCCCGGCCACCATCTCGCGCCGGTTGCGTCCGGGTTCCACCCCGTGAACGCCCAGGCCTTCGGCGATGATCTCCTCGGCGCTCATCCGGGGGGAAAGGCTGCCGAACGGATCCTGGAACACGATCTGCATGTCGCGGCGCAGGCGGCGCAGTCCGCTTCCCGCCAGCGGGCGGATGTCGCGGCCCAGATAGGTGATCGGCCCGCCTTCGGACTCGATCAGCCGCATGATCGCCAGCGCCAGTGTCGTCTTGCCTGATCCGCTTTCACCGACGATGCCCAATGTCTCCCCTGCCCGCACGGACAGCGAGGCGTCGTTGACCGCCTTAACATGGCCCACGGTCTTACGCATGAAACCGCGCTGGATCGGGAACCAGACGCGTAAGGCATCGGTCCGCAGCACCTCGGGCGCGTCTGCGGACACCGGGCCTGCCACACCCTTCGGTTCGGCCGCCAGCAACTTTTGCGTATAGGGGTGCTGCGGGTTGGCAAAGATCTCGGCCACCGGCCCCTGTTCGACGATCCGGCCGCCCTGCATGACGCAGACCCGGTCGGCGATGCGGCGCACGATGCCCAGATCGTGGCTGATGAACAGCATCGACAGGGCTTCCTTGCGCTTGAGGTCCGCCAAGAGTTCAAGGATCTGCGCCTGGATCGTCACGTCAAGCGCCGTCGTCGGTTCATCCGCGATCAGAAGCTCCGGCCCGTTGGCCAGCGCCATGGCGATCATCACCCGCTGCCGCTGCCCGCCCGACAACTGGTGCGGATAGGCGCCCAGCCGGGTTTCGGGGTCATTGATGCCGACCTTGGTCAGCAGTTCAAGGATCCGCACCCGTGCCGCCTGCCCCGTGAGGCCCTGATGCAGCGCGAGGCTTTCACCGATCTGCCGTTCGATGCTGTGAAGCGGGTTCAGCGATGTCATCGGCTCCTGGAAGATGAAGCTGATGTCATTGCCGCGCACCTCGCGCAGGACGGGTTCGGCCGCGCCGATCATCTCGCGTCCCTGGTAAAGGATCGAGCCGGCCAGCACCGCGTTCGGCCCCAGAAGCGCCACCGTGGACAGCGCCGTGACCGACTTGCCCGATCCGCTTTCGCCCACCAGCGCGACGGTTTCCCCCTTGGCCACGCTGAAGCTGACGCCGTGGACCGCCTGCACCACCTGCCCGCCCTGGCGGAATCCGACCTTCAGGCCCCGAACATCCAGCACATTTTCCATCATCGGAAGGTCTTTCGCGGGTCGAAGGCATCGCGGACGCCTTCGAAGATGAAGACCAGAAGCGACAGCATGATGGTGAAGGTCAGGAACGCCGACCAGCCAAGCCAGGGGGCCTGGAGGTTCTGCTTGGCCTGCTGGGTCAGTTCGCCCAGCGACGGCATGGAAGACGGCAGTCCGTAGCCCAGGTAATCCAGCGCGGCCAGCGTGCCGACCGTGCCCGCGACGATGAAGGGCAGCATGGTCAGCGTGGCGACCATGGCATTGGGCAGGATGTGGCGGAACATGATCCGCGCGTCGCTGACGCCCAGTGCGCGGGCGGCGCGGACATATTCGAAATTCCGCGCCCGCAGGAATTCGGCCCGGACCAGCCCGGTCAGCGCCGGCCAGCCGAACAGGATCGTCACAAGAACCAGAAGCCAGAAGCCCCGGCCCAGGATCGCAAAGAGGATGATGATCACATAAAGCGACGGCGTGCCCGACCAGATTTCCAGCACCCGCTGGAAGATCAGGTCGGTCCGGCCGCCGAAGTAGCCCTGCACCGCCCCGGCCGCGATGCCCACGACCGAGGAAACCGCCGTGACGATCAGCGTGAACAGGATCGAGATGCGGAAGCCGTAGATGATCCGCGCCAGCACGTCGCGCGAGGTGTCGTCGGTGCCAAGCCAGTGCTGCGCATCCGGGGCCGAAGGCGCGGGACCGACGTTGTTGATGGTGTTGTAGCTGTAGGGGATCGGCGGCCAGATCATCCAGCCGGACTCGACCGGCTCGCCCTTGTAGGTCCCGTCCGCCGCGTCCTTCGTCACCCCCGCCGGATCGTCCCAGCAGTCGATCAGCCCACCGGTCGCGATCAGGCATTGCACGCCTTCGTCGCGGTAGTTCGCTTCGGTCCGCAGGTCGCCGCCAAAGGCCACCTCGGGGTAGAACTTGTAGATCGGGAAGAAAAACTGGCCGCGATAGTTCACGAGGATCGGCCGGTCATTGGCCAGCACCTCGGCAAACAGCGACAGGCCGAACACCGCAAGGAAGATCCAGAGCGACCAGAATGACCGGCGGTTGGCCTTGAAGTTCGCCCAGCGGCGCTGGTTCAGGGGGGACAGCGCCATCAGCCCGACCTCTTGCCGAAGTCGATGCGCGGGTCGGTCAGCACATACATCAGGTCCGACAGGATGCCGACCAGAAGACCCAGAAGCCCAAAGGCGTAAAGCGTGCCGAAGACGACCGGATAATCGCGGGCAATCGTCGCCTCATAGCCCAGCCGGCCGAGGCCATCGAGAGAGAAGATCGTTTCAATCAGCAGGCCGCCGCCGAACAGGACCGCCAGGAACAGGCCCGGAAACCCGGCGATGACGATCAGCATGGCGTTGCGGAAGACGTGGCCATAAAGAACCCGCCGTTCCGTCAGGCCCTTGGCGCGGGCGGTCATCACATATTGCTTGTTGATCTCATCGAGGAAGCTGTTCTTGGTCAGCAGCGTCAGCGTGGCAAAACTGGCGATGGTCGAGGCGATGGTGGGCAGCGTGATGTGCCAGAAGTAGTCGATGATCTTGCCGCCAAGGCTGAGGCTGTCCCAGTTGTCCGAAGTCAGGCCGCGCAGCGGGAAGATCTTCCAGTAGGAACCGCCCGCGAACAGCACGATCAGCATGACGGCGAACAGGAACCCCGGGATCGCATAGGCCACGATGATCGTGCCGCTGGTCCAGGTGTCGAAGGGCGTGCCGTCCTTCACCGCCTTGCGGATGCCAAGCGGGATCGAGATGAGGTAGGCCAGCAAGGTCGACCAAAGGCCCAGCGAGATCGAGACCGGCATCTTCTCGATCACCAGATCGACGACCGAGACGGACCGGAAGAAGCTTTGCCCGAAATCGAAGCGCAGGTAGTTCTTCATCATTATGAGGAAGCGTTCCACACCGCCGATCTGCTCTTTGGTGCAGGCAGGGTCGGTCAGATCGGGTGTGCCGGTATGTTCCCTGGTGCAGACGATGCGGGCGAAACCCATCTGCACTTCCAGCCGGTCGATGAAGTCCTTCGACAGGCCCCGCGCGCCGACATAGCCGCTTTCGCCCTGATCGACGCCCGATGCCTCGGACTGGCCGGCATCGCCGCCCCCCGTGACGGATTTCAGCACGTCGCCCTGCCCCTGCACGCGGGCCAGCATCTGTTCGACCGGGCCACCGGGCATGAACTGCGCCAGCGCAAAGTTCACGATCATGATCCCCAAAAGCGTGGGGATCATCAAAAGTACCCGCCTGAGGATATAGGCGCCCATTCCGTCTGCCTGCCCGTTCTGCCTGTTTGCGGCCCTAGCGCAGTGCGCCGGTGGCCTTCAGGCTGTCTGCCTTTTCGGCGTTGTACCACCAAAAGTCGAGTTGGCCGAGTGAATAGGGCGGCAGGGTTTCGGGGTGCTCGTAAAGATCCCAATAGGCGACGGTGTTGGTGTTCTTGTACCACTGCGGCACCCAGAACCGCATGGCGCGCAACACCCGGTCCAGCGCGTGGGTGCGCACCTTCAACTCGGCATTGCTGTCGGCCTGCATGATCTGGGTGATCAGCCCGTCGACCACCGGATCGTTGACGCCTGCCTGGTTGAATACGTCATTGACGCCGGTCGAGCCGAAATACTGCTGCAATTCCGCTCCCGGCTGGAAGCCCTGCCCCAGGGATTCGTTCACCATATCAAAATCGAACTTCCGCGACCGCAGTTCGTATTGCGCGGGATCGACCCGGTCGATGGCGGCATCGACACCAAGCGCCTTGAGGTTCTCGACATAAGGCGCGATCACCCGGTCGAAGGCCGGATCGCTTTCCAGCAGGCCCACGCGCAGCGTCTCGCCCCTGGCATTGCGGCGGATGCCGTCGTCGCCCACCGCCCAGCCCGCCTCGTCCAGAAGCGCGGAGGCCTTGCGCAGGTTCTTGCGGTCAAGCTGCGCATCACCCGACACCGGCGCCATCACCGCGTCATCCTCCAGCACGCCGGCGGGCAGCTTGTCCTTGAACGGCTCAAGCACCGCCAGTTCTTCGGCCGAGGGTTTGCCGGTGGCGGCCAGATCGCTGTTGTCCCAGAAGGAATTGGTGCGCGTGTAAAGCCCGTAGAACAGCGTCTTGTTCGACCATTCGAAGTTGAACATCAGGCCCAGCGCCTCGCGCACGCGGGGGTCCTGGAATTTCTCGCGCCGCAGGTTGAAGACAAAGGACTGTCCCGAGCCGATATTGCCATTGGGCAGTTCCGCCTTCACCATCCAGTTGTTGGTGATCGCCGGGAAGGTGTAGCCCGTGGCCCAGTTCTTGGCCGAGTTTTCGTTGCGGAACAGGTATTCGCCGGCCTTGAAAGCCTCGAACATGGCCGTCGGGTCGCCGAAATATTCGACGCGGAGCTTGTCGAAGTTGTAGCGCCCGATGTTGTTCGGCAGATCCTTGCCCCAGTAATCGGGGTTGCGTTTGTAGACCACGCGTTTGCCGATGTCGTAGCTGTCCACCAGGTAGGGGCCCGAACCCAGCGCCGGCTCCATCCGGCTTTTGTCCAGACGCGCCTTGGCCTTGTCAAACCAGGCCTTCGACATGACCGGCAGGCCACCCGCCGATTGCAGCCGTTCGCGCACCTTCGAGTCGGGCTTGAAGGTGAACTTCACATGCTGCGCGTCGACCACCTCGGCCTTTTCGATGAACTGCTTGGTGACGGCGCGGAAAGATTCAAGCCCCTGTTCCATGAACAGGTCATGGGTAAAGACCACGTCCTCGGCCGCGATGGGGCTGCCGTCGGAAAACTTCGCCTCGGGCCGCAGGGTGAAGATCGCCCATGCCCGGTCGGCGGGATATTCGACCGTGGAACAGATCAGGCAGTAAAGTGCGCCAATCTCGTCCGCCGGGGCCTCCATCAGGCTTTCGGTCGAGATGTTCGAGAGCGCCGCGGCGACGCCATCGACAGTGTAGGGATTGAAATTGTCGAAAGTGCCACCGACGCCGATCGACATTTCACCGCCCTTTGGCGCGTCGGGGTTCACATAGTCGAAGTGCCTGAAACCGGCCGTGTATTTCGGCGCATCGCCAAAGGTCGTCACGGCATGCGAAGTGGTGGTCTCTGCTGCCCGGACAGGCGCCGCCAATGCCAAGCAGACCGCGAACCCGCCCAATGCCGACCGAACCTTGCGCGCCATCGTGTATCTTCCTTGTCCTAGCGGTTTTCACCGGCCCTGGCCTGCGGGATAGTCCCGGCAAGCTAGAACGCTCCGGTATCCGGCATCAAGTTGCAACTGTGTGAGATGATCCGGCCCGGTCCTGTCTGAAACAGAAAGGCCGCCTTGCGGCGGCCCTTTCAAATCCGGTCGGTGAACGGGTCAGCCGCCCAGGCTTTCCAGGTATTTGACGAGGTTTGCACGATCCTCTGGCTTCGGCAGTCCGGCAAAGCCCATCTTCGTGCCGGGAACGACGCCCTTCGGATTGGTCAGGAAGGTCTGAAGCGCCTCGGGATCCCAGTTGCCGCCATGGGCCTTCATGCCGTCGGAGTAGGAAAATCCGTCAACCGAGGCAACGGCGCGGTTGACGACACCATCAAGGTGCGGACCGGTGCTGTTGGTGCCGTCGATCTTGTGGCAGGCCTTGCACTTGCCAAAGACCTTCTCGCCCGCCGCCGCGTCGGCCGAGGCCAGCAGATCCGCAAATGCCGGGCCTTCCGCGGGGGCTTCGGCCCCTGCGCTGCTTGCGTCCGAACCGGTGTCGATGGAATAGGCTTGCGTCACTTCCTCGCCGGCATGCGCCACCGGCGACGTGTTATAAAGCGAGTCCGCTGCCCATTTCCCCAGCAGGAAGACAAGGAAAGCCCCGCACAGGGCGCCGCCTGCTTTCGTAACCGTCATCGTGTCGAACATGTCGCGCCTCTGTTTGCAATCCGCTGGCGCGTATCTATCCGCTTCCCACGCCCGGTTTCAAGGTATAGTTGGCCGAACGGTCCCCGGCTGCGACCGGGAACATCGTCAAGGAGCCACCCACATGGACGGACGCATTGCCTTTCAGGGGGAACCCGGGGCCTATTCGCATCAGGCCTGCCGGCAGGCCCGGCCCGGATTCGAGGCGGTGCCCTGCGAGACCTTCGAAGATGCGATCGAGATGTGCCTGAGCGGGGAAACCGACCTGGCGATGCTGCCGGTCGAAAACTCGACCTATGGTCGGGTGGCGGACATACATCATCTTCTGCCCGCCTCGGGGCTGCATATCGTCGATGAAGCCTTCGTGCGGGTCCATATCAACCTGCTGGGCCTGCCGGGAACGCAACTGGGCGACATCAAGCGGGCGATGTCGCATACCGTCCTTCTGGGCCAGTGCCGCGAATTCCTGCGCAAGCACGACCTGAAATCCGTCACCGGCGCCGATACCGCCGGATCGGCCAAGATCGTCGCCGAACGCGGCGACCGCAGCCTTGGCGCGCTGGCCTCTGAACTGGCTGGCGAAATCTACGGGCTCGATGTTCTGGCACGCCATATCGAGGACAAGTCGAACAACACCACGCGCTTCCTTGTCATGTCGCGCACGCCCGACATGACCCGGCGCGGCAATGACGGGATGATGACCAGCTTCGTTTTCCGCGTCCGCAACATCCCGGCGGCGCTTTACAAGGCGATGGGCGGCTTCGCGACCAATGGCGTCAACATGACCAAGCTGGAAAGCTACATGGTCGATGGTGTCTTCTCCGCGACCCAGTTCTACGCCGATATCGAGGGCCATCCCGATGACGCCAACGTGCGGCGGGCGATGGAGGAGCTGGAGTATTTCACCTCGTTCCTGACGATCTTCGGCACCTACCCTGCCGACCCGATGCGCAGGGCGTGATCATCGTCGCCGGCGGAAGCAGGCGACGGCAAGATCAGGCACGGTCGATCATGTGCCGCAGCTCGATCCGGCGCGCAAAGGCCCGCAAGGATGCGTGAAAGCGCCCGACGGCCTTGGCCCGGCGCAATTTCAACGCCTGCATGAGGATGCGCGCGCGGATCGTGCGCGGGCGCAGGTCCAGATCCGTGCGCAGCCTTGTGCGCCGCCGCGATAGTGCGATCACATCCACATCAATGTCGACTTCGAACCCGCCGCCGGTCATGCGCACCAGAAGGGATTCACCCGGAACATAGGCGCGAAGCTCGGCCGTGACATGGCGAAGCTTGCCGCCATAGGGGCCACTGACCGACCAGCGCATTCCGACCGCAGGCTCGGGCAGGCGATCGCGTCTTTCGACCTGAAAGCCCCGTCGCAGCGCCAGACGCGCAAAGTGGTCGAAATCCGACGCCGCCGCAAAGACGATCGACGCAGGCAGTTCGATATCCTCGCGCGCGGCAAGGCGCATGGCTTCCTCCTGTCGGGCGGGCCTTCCGGCCATGGTTCCTTCTTGGCCCGGATCAGCCGCGCCCTGCAAGCCAGTCGAACATCAGGCTGCCCGCGATCGCGCCCGGGCGTGGCGTGCGCACCTGCGGATGTGTCCCCGCAAAGACATCGGCCAGGTCTTCCCGCGTCAGCCACAATGCGGCCTCCAACTCGGTCGGGTCGAGGGTGATCGCGTCGCTTTCGGCGATGCCTTCGCATCCCAGCATCAGGGATGACGGATAGGGCCAGGGCTGGCTTGAGAGGAAGCGCACGGCGCCGACGCGGATCCCGGTTTCCTCCCGAACCTCGCGGCGGACGGCGGCTTCTGCGGTCTCACCGGGTTCCATGAAGCCGGCGAGAAGCGAATACATCCCCTCGGGCCAACCCGGAGAACGCCCCACCAGCAACCGGTTGCCCCGGATGATCCGCATGATCCGCATGATCCGCATGATCCGCATGATCCGCATGATCCGCATGATGACCACCGGATCGGTGCGCGGGAAATGCAAGGCGCCACAGGTCGGACAATCGCGCTGCCAGCCGGCGCGCACGATCTGGCTGGCGGCACCGCAGCACGAACAGAAACCGTGACTGCCGTGCCAGGCAAAGAGCGATCGCGCCGTTGCCAGATCCGACGCATCGGCCACAGGGAGGTTCGCCATGGCGCCCCGCAGTTCCGCAAAGTGCCACTGCGCCTGCACCAGTGGATGGATCTGTTCCGTGCTGTCGAAAAAACCGGATTCGGGCCGGGCAGTGCCAGCCGGCGGTTCCCAGAGCGAGATGTCGCGGGCAAAAAGCGGATTACCCGTCGCGGCATCGCGACCCAGGAACACTTCGGGGCCTTCGGTCTGCCAGAGCGGATGATCCGGTTCCAGCCATCCGGCGCCATGGGGGGCAAGAAGCGGCTTGCCACGCCAGAAGGCGATCACCCGGCAGCCCGTAGCGTGGCGTTCACGGGCGATGGCAGCCGCGTCCGAGCGCAGTTCGGTATGGCGCGCTGCCCCCGGGCCACGGAATGCCAGAGGCCAGAGCGACGCGTCAGAAGGGTCGCCCCGCATTACCCGGCACTTCGCGGAGATGTGCCGCACAGGGCAAGAGTTTCCGTGATCCGTTCCAGAAACAATGACGCAACCCTAAAGGGAATATTTCCCAGTTTTCTGCAATTCGGCATTGTATCCCGCGTCACCACCGCCCAAGATGGCGCCAAGTTTCCAGCCAGCCGCGCCGTTTGAACCTGACCGAACCCGTGACCCGCATTTTGCAATGATACACCCCAGACGACCCGATGGCGACGATGACAGCGCGTGGATCGAGCTGCGCCTGTTGGCCACGTCGGATCTGCACATGCATATCCATTGCTATGACTACTTCCGCGACCGGCCTTCGGGCAAGTGCGGTCTGTCTGCCCTCGCCGACCTGATCGACCAAGCCAGGGACGAAGCCCCGAATGTCCTGCTGTTCGACAATGGCGATTTCCTGCAGGGCAGTCCCCTGGGCGACCTGGCGCTTGCCGATCCGGCCTTGGGCGACAGCCCCGCCCCGCATCCGATGATCGCCGCCATGAACGAACTTGGCTATGACGCGATCACGCTTGGCAACCACGAATTCAACTTCGGCATCCCTGCACTTGAAAGGGCCTTGGCGGATGCCGGCTTTCCGGTGGCCCTTGCCAATGTGCAGCGCGCGCCGGAGCCCGGATCGGAGAGGACGCGCCCCTTTCTGACCCCCTATGTGCTGCTGGATCGGCAGGTCACGGATCGCAGCGGGCGGATCCGCAACCTGCGCATCGGTGTTCTTGGATTGGTCACGCCGATGATCGCAGTATGGGACCATGCTCACCTTGCGGGCCGGCTGGAGGTGCTGGACCCGGTGGAGACCGCGCGCGCGCTTGTGCCCCGGATGCGGGCAGAGGGGGCGGATCTTGTGGTGGCACTGCACCATTCCGGGGTCGGAAACGCCGAATGGACGGCCGGCATGGAAAACGCGGCGATCCCGCTGGCGCGTCAGTGCGGTATTGACGTCCAGATCCTTGGGCACAGCCATCAGATCTTTCCGGCGGCCGACTTCGACGGGCAGGATGGCGTCGATGTCCCGGGCGGGTGCATCGGTGGCATCCCTGCGGTCATGCCCGGGTCTTTCGGGTCGCATCTGGGCCAGATCGACCTGACGCTGCGCTTGCAGGCAGATGGCGCGCAGGTGATGTCGGCAGCCGTCCGGCTGCATCCCGCCCCCGACGCTCCACCGGCCGGCAGGACTGCGGGCCGGATCGCAAGCGGGATGAGTGGCGCCCATCTGCGCACACTCGATCATATCCGGGCGCAGGTGGGCCGGGCAGACACGCCGTTCGACAGCTACTTCGCCCTGGTCGCAGGCGATCCAACGCTTTCGCTCATGGCCGAGGCGCAGGGTAATTTCGTGCGACAGGCCCTTTCCGGCAGTCGCTGGAAGGACTGGCCGGTTCTCTCGGCCATGGCGACCTTCCTTGCGGGCGGGCGCGGCGGGCCGGAGAACTTCTCCGACATTCCCGCCGGGCCCCTGCTGATGCGCCATGCGACCGAGATGCACCGCTTCCCCAATGCCGTCCGGGCGCTGGCGGTATCAGGTGCCGGGCTGGCCGAATGGCTGGAACGGTCGGCGGCGCAGTTCCATCAGATCGCTCCCGGCAGCCGCGACCGGCTGCTGATCGATCCGGCGATGCCTTCCTACAATTTCGATGTGATCTACGGGCTGACCTACGCCATCGACCTGTCGGTTCCGCCGCGTTTCGGCCCCACCGGGGAGCGACGATCCGCAGGCGGTCCACGCATCGCCGATCTGCGCCATCAGGGGCGCCCCGTCGCCCCCGATGATCGCTTTGTCGTGGCCACGAACAGCTACCGCGCCTGTGGCGGCGGCGGTTTCCCCGGCCTTGCGGGACTGGAGCCGGTCTTGACCGCGCCCGAACTCAGCTGCGATATCCTGATCTGGCACCTGCGGACAGTTGGCAGCGTCAGGGCAGACCGCAGCGCGGTCTGGCGCTTTGTGGCCATGCCCGGCACCTCGGCCCTGTTTGACACCGGCCCCGGCGCAGCGCAGATCCTGTCAGATCACCACGGCCCCGAAGACCGCCGGATCACCCCGCTCGGCCTGACCGGGGCGGGCTTCCTGCGCTGCCGGCTGGATCTGTGAACCGGCACCCCGGCATCCGGGTGTGGCCACGGGATTCCAAAGCAGGAACCGATCGGTCGCACGGCCTTGTCTAATCCCCCCGCCTGCCCTAGATAGGCCTCGAGAGGTTGGCGCGGGCGAGCGCCTCGCCAACCCGGTCAGGTCCGGAAGGAAGCAGCCGCAACGAGTCCCGCTTGGGTCGATGTCCAGCCTCTCACCCAACCCCTCCTAACGCATTGAACCTGAAAGAAACCCTTGATTTCATGGGTATCTGCTACAAGCTGTGCTACAAACTCTGCTACAAACGGGGTCTTGGAGCGAGCATGAAATACGTCCAGCACGCGCGTGGGAAGTGGAAGGTCCGCATCACGGTGCCGGTAGAGTTGCGCGGCATCATCGGCGCCAGCGAGCTGGTCGAAAGCGATTTGCCAGGAGATGCGAAGTCGCGCGAAAGAATGACCCGGTTTTGACCTTGGTTACGGCCGCGAAGACCCATTTCGGCGAAGCTCTGGCTGGCCTGCTGCCGGTTTCGTGGACACGAAGATAAGATCGTGACCAAGGAACTGGAGAGTGGCTATGACGAGACGGAAGTTCAGCCGTGAGTTCAAGATCGAGGCCGTAAGGCTGGTGACGGAGCGTGGTGTCGCGGTGGCGCAGGCCGCGCGTGACCTTGATGTGGCAGAAAGCGTTCTGCGCCGCTGGATGCGGGAACTGACCGCGACACCAGCCACGGCGTTTCCCGGGAACGGGCAGATGCGGGCCGACCTCGCCGAGATTGCAGCCTTGAAGAAAGAGGTCGCGCGTCTTCGTGCGGAGCGCGACATGCCTCGAAGAAGGCGGCTTTTTTCGCGCGCGTTTGAGGCTGATTGCGCCATTGGTCCGAGCAATCAGCCGAATGGACATGAGGTTCGCCTTCATTGCCAAACACCGCCACATCTGGCCCGTCAGCTGGCTGTGCGACGTGCTGGCTGTGTCGCGGTCGGGCTTCCATGCCTGGCTCAATCGTCCGACCAGCACCCACGAGATCCATGACGCCAAGCTCGTCACGGCGATCGAGACGAGCTTCAAGGCCAGCGATCGGACCTGCGGTGCGCGCCGCGTCTGGCGCCCTCGCCATTGGGCTTGAACCAATGGCGCCCAATGGCTCGATCCTGGAGGAAGGACTGGCCTGCGGGCTTCGACCTTGATCGAACGGCTGATGCGGATCAATGCCTTGCGGGCGCGGCCCAGACGCCGAGGAAAGCCGAAGGACGATGGGGAACGCTCGGTCATCGCCGACATCGAGCCGGTGACTGCCACCGGTTCGAAGGAACCGGCGAGGCTCGACCGCGATTTCCAGGCCGACCGGCCAAACCAGAAGTGGCTGGCCGAATTCGCTGCGCGGACCTTCGGTTCACCTATATCTGGACGGCAGAAGGCTGGCTCTACGTCGCTGCCGTCCTTGACCTGTATTCCCGGCGTGTCGTCGGGTGGTCCATGAAGGCAGATCCGCGATGCGTCACTGGTCATGGATGCGCTGATGATGGCGGTCTGGCGACGCGGCAAGGCCGACGCGCTGCTTCATCATTCGGACCAGGGCTCGCAAGGCGGAATCAACCGGTCGTCGCAACACCCTGATCTTGGAGGTGTTGATGACGACAGGAAGACGGAAGTCGGAGCGCTCGACGCGACGCAAATTATCCTCGCCAGGTCGGCCGCCAGTCTGGCAGCGTGAGCATCTGTGCCGGTTCTGGCGGGAGATTGCAGCGGGGCTGTCCAGCGAAGAAGCCGCTGTCGCAGCGGGTGTTTCAGCTCCAGTCGGAACCCGATGGTTTCGGAGTTCTGGCGGAATGCCCCCTACACATCTTGCGCCATCGGCTCCTCTGCCGAAGCACCGTAGCCTTTCCTTTTTGGAACGCGAGGAGATAGCCCTCGAGTGCGCTCGGGGGTCAGGCGTGCGAGCAATTGCGCGCAAGCTGGGCCGATCCCCCAGCACGATCTCGCGTGAGATCAGGCGCAACTCGGCGACGCGTAGCGGAGAGTTCGACTATCGGGCGATTGCCGCGCAATGGCATGGGGACTGTCAGGATTTCCGTGTGCGGCGAGGCATAATGGGCAACAAGGAGACCCAGTATGTCACGACGGAAAGACCCCTCGATACCGAACGAGCTTTTCGATCAGCTGCTGGCCGGCACTGATGCGGCGGCGGCGCTCAGCCAGGGCGGCCTGCTCGATTCACTGAAGAAGGCTTTTGCCGAACGGGCCCTCAACGCGGAGATGGATCACCATCTCGGGCATGATGATCAGGTCGGCAACAACCGCAATGGCTATGGTCGCAAGACTGTGACGACCGACAGTGGGCGGATCGAGATCGAGGTGCCGCGCGATCGGGCTGGAAGTTTCGATCCGCAGTTGATCGCCAAGTACCAGCGTCGCTTCCCGGGCTTCGATGACAAGATCATCTCGATGTATGCGCGCGGCATGAGCACCCGTGAGATCACAGGGCACCTGCGCGACCTGTACGGCATCGACGCGTCACCCGACCTGATCAGCACGATCACCGACGCCGTGCTGGAGGAAGTCGCAGCCTGGCAGCAACGCCCGCTGGACCCAGCCTATCCGCTGGTTTTCTTCGATGCGATCCGGGTCAAGATCCGCGACGAGGGGATGGTCCGCAACAAGGCGATCCATATCGCCCTGGGCGTCATGGCCGACGGGACCAAGGTGGTCCTGGGGCTGTGGCTGGAGCAGAATGAAGGCGCCAAATTCTGGCTGCGGGTGATGAACGAGCTCAAGAACCGAGGCGTGGAGGATATCATGCTGGCCGTCGTCGATGGCCTGAAGGGCTTCCCCGAAGCCATCACCGCCGTCTTCCCCGAAGCAATGGTTCAAACCTGTATCGTCCATCTGTTGCGCAACTCGATGGATTTCGTGGCGTGGAAGGATCGCAAGGCGCTCGGAACGGCCCTGAAAGCCATCTACCGTGCCGTCGATGCCGCCGCTGCCGAGGAGGCGCTGACAGCCTTCGAGGCCGGCTTCTGGGGTCAGAGATATCCCGCTATCGGCCAGAGCTGGCGTCGGGCCTGGCCCGAGGTCATCCCATTTTTCGCCTTCCCCGATGAAGTCCGGCGGATCGTCTACACCACAAATTCCATAGAGGCCCTCAATTCCAAGCTGCGCCGCGCCGTTCGCGCACGGGGCCATTTCCCCAACGATGAGGCGGCGACCAGGCTGCTCTATCTGATCTTGAACCGATCGGAGAAAGAGTGGAAAATGCCGCCGCGTGAGTGGAACATGGCGAAGGCGCAATTTGCCGTCCTCTTCGGCGAACGTTTCATCAGAGCCATGACGGCCTGATGGTCAACCGCCTCGCCGCACACGGAAATCCTGACAGTCCCATGGCATGCGGATCGTGCGGCCAAGCGTCCAAAGATCAGCAAGCTCACAGTCAACCCCGCCCTGTGCGACTACGTTCAGGATCGGCTGTCCGGCCTCATTGTCACGCCGGAAGGCATCGCCTTCGAAGGACCCGTCGTGGTATGAAAAGGACGGCGGGCCGTCCTCCGGCAAAGCCGACGCTGGTCATCTGCCTGGAGTCCGGAGCAGATATCGCAGCGCCTGAAGGTGGACTTCCCCGAGGATCCGACCATGCGCATCAGCCATGAAGCCATCTATCAGGCGCTATACATTCAAGGACGCGGGGCACTGAGGCGAGAACTCTCAGCCTGTCTCCGCTCCGGCCGCGCACTCAGGTTGCCCCGCGAACGAGCACGGAACCGCGGCAAGGCCTTCCTTGCCGACGCGTTGATGATCAGCGACCGTTCGGCGGAGATCGGTGACAGGGCTGTTCCTGGTCATTGGGAAGGCGACCTCATTCTCGGTCTCGGCAGCTCGGCGATCGGCACGCTGGTCGAACGCACGACCCGTTTCACCATGCTCCTGCACTTGCCGCGCATGGAGGGGCACGGGACGGGCAAGTCTGTCAAGAATGGGCCAGCACTTGCCGGCCACGGCGCCGAAGCCGTCCGGGATGCCATCGCAGGGACGATCAGCAGCCTGCCTGCCCAGCTGCGTCGCTCGTTGACCTGGGACCAGGGGGCCGAGATGGCCCAACATGCGCAGCTTCGGATCGATACCGGTCTCGATATCTACTTCTGCGACCCTCAGAGCCCGTGGCAACGCGGCAGCAACGAGAACACTAACGGCCTGCTCCGCCAATACTTCCCCAAGGGCACGGATCTCAGCCAGCATGGTGCCGAGGAGCTGAGCGCCGTTGCCCACGCGCTGAACACCCGCCCCCGGAAAACGCTGGCGTGGAAAACACCTGCAGAGGCTCTCGACCGGTTGCTCAAACAGGATATGCTCGAAGATGTTGCGACGACCGGTTGATTCCGCCCAATACACCAGTGAGCAGTTTCAGCGCCTGCTGGCCGACAACGGGATCACCTGTTCGATGAGCCGGGCAGGCAACGTCTGGGATCGAGCCATGGGAACGCCACAGGTCCGAGAGACCATGGCGAGGTCCGCGATGGAGAGCTTCTTCTCGTCATTGAAGACCGAACGCACAGCACGCAAGGTCTACCGCACCCGCGATGAAGCACGCGCTGATGTGTTCGACTACATCGAGCGCTTCTACAACCCCCCGCAGACGGCATTCGAAACTCGGCTATCTCAGCCCCATGGAGTTCGAGGCCCGCGCTATGCTAGCTTAACCTGCTGTCCACGAAACCGGCAGCAGGCCAAAAGGCCTTCGACTGCGGCAAGCCGCAGGGCTGGATCAAGAAGATGGCCTGGGCCGAAGGCGAGAAGGTCTGGCCCTGCGCCTATGACATCACCCGCAAGTTCACCATGGACAGCGATGAGGTCGGCAAGCTGGTCTACGAAGTCGACGTCCAGGGCCGCACCGTCGAGGATGCCGCGATGGAATGGGCCAAGAACAACGAACCCAAATGGCGCGAATGGTCGGCCTGCGCGACCAAGTGACTGACGCAAGGGGCGGCGTCGGGCCGGCGCCCCCTTCCCTGCCCGGAGAGGATGATGGCACATATGTCCCCCGACACCTCGCATCGGATCTTTCCGCGACAGGCTCTTTGGCTGGCCGGAGCGGTCGTGATCCTTGCCGCCGCGGTGGTTCTTTTGCCCGCCGGCTCCTCCGGCTCGCCGGGCGCGCCCCTGCTGCCCGTCTCGGCCTGGGTCGATGCCGCGATGATGGCTGGTGCGGGACGCAAGGCTTGGCGGCCTGGCGCTGTCGGACCTGACCCGCGCCCTTGCCGCCGCCGCGCAATGGCCGATCGAGGTGCTGCAGAAGATCCTCGCCGAAGGCTGGGTGTCGGGCGCGGGCTTCAACAAGAAGCAGATCCTGCCACCGGCAAGCTGGCTGGGCGTCACGCTGGCGGTCGCGCTGCTGGCCGGACGGCTGGCGGGCTGGCGGCTGGCGCTCTTCGCGGTGGCGTCGGGCGTCTACATCGCGACCTTCGGTCTTTGGACCTCGGCGATGATGACGTTGTCCTCGGTCCTGTTCTGCGCTCTGGCGGCGCTTCTGCTGGGCCTGCTGATCGGCATCCGCGCGCATCGCTCGCCGGGGATCGAGCCGACGGTGCGGGCCATCATGAACGTCATCCAGACGGTGCCGATCTTTTCCTACCTTCTGCCCACCCTGCTTCTGTTCGGCTACGGCCCCAGTGCGGCGCTGTTCGCAACCGTGGCCTATGCGATGCCGCCGATGGTCCATGCCACGGTTCTGGCGCTGCAATCGGTTCCGTCCGATACGATGGACCTTGCCCGGATGACCGGCTGTTCGCGGCGCCAGACGCTCTGGAAGGTCGAGCTTCCGGTTGCCATGCCGCGCCTTGCCATCGGGCTGAACCAGGTCGTGATGATGACGTTGAACATGGTCATCATCGCCTCGATGATCGGCGCGGGTGGTCTGGGCTATGACGTGCTGCGCGCGCTGCGCCGTCTGGACTAGGTGCGGCCTTCGAGGTCGCGGGATGGCGATTGTCGTCCCTGCCGTGCTTCCGGACCGGCTGACGCAGGCGCTGGCGCGCCGGCAGTCGGCCGGGCGGCGCACAGGCGGCACAGGGCGCGACCTGCTTCTGGCCGCCAGCCTGATCCTCATCCCGACGGCGCTCAGCCTTGTTGTCCCGGCGCTTGCCGTCTGGCCGAAGGCCTGGACCATCAGCACCGCCGCGCCGCTGAACGATTTCGTCACCTTCGTGAACCAGCGTTTCTACGATCCGCTTGAAGCGATGCGCACCTTCGCGCTGCTTTACCTGATGAACCCGATCCGCGACCTGATGCAGGCCCTGCCCTGGCCGGTGCCGATCACCGCCGTCGCAGGTGCGGGCTGGTGGCTGGGCGGTCTCCGCGCGGCGCTGACGGTGACGCTGCTTGCCCTTTTCATCGTCCTCACCGGCTACTGGAGCGCGGCCATTGGCTCGCTTTACCTGACCCTGCTGTCGCTGCTGGTGTCGCTCGCCATCGGTTTTCCCTTCGGCATCTGGGCAGCATCGAAACCGAAGGTGCAGCAGGCTGTGCAGATCCTGCTCGACACGCTCCAGACACTTCCGACCCTCGTCTACCTGCTTCCTGCGGTCATGCTGTTCCGCAATGGCGACTTTTCGGCCCTGATTGCGATTGTTTCTTATGCTGTGGCGCCCGCCGTGCGCTACGGCATCGACGGGATGCTGCATGTCCCGTCGGATCGGATCGAGGCCGCAGCGATGTCCGGCTGCACGCGCTGGCAAACTTTCCGCTATGTCCGCCTGCCGGGCGCCTTGCCGACCCTGCTTCTGGGGGTGAACCAGACGGTGATGATGGCGCTGTCGATGCTGGTCATCGCGGCCCTCGTCGGCACCCGAGAACTGGGGCAAGAGGTCTTTACTGCCCTGTCGCAGGGACTGACCGGCCCCGGCATCGTCGCGGGTCTTTGCGTCACCTGCCTTGCCCTGATCATCGACACCCTCCTCAAGGACGCGGCAGCGCGCGCCACCCAACGCGACGGAGATCCCCATGCCTGACCTTTCCAAGCGGTCCCGGACACCGTCCGACGGCGACGTGGCGCTTTCGGTTTCTTCGGTCTGGAAGGTGTTCGGACAGGGGCAGGCCGGCTTTTCCCGCCGCCCGCCCGTCGAAAGAACGGCCGAGGCGCTGGCCCGCGACCGCCTTGTGGGCGCGGTGCAGGACGCCAGCTTCGACATCCGGCATGGCGAAGTCTTCGTCATCATGGGGCTGTCGGGATCCGGAAAATCCACCCTCCTGCGCTGCCTGACCCGGCTGATCGAGCCGACCGAGGGACGCATCGCCTTCGACGGCCAGGACATCCTGAGGCTTGGCGAAAAGGCTTTGGCAGACCTGCGGCGGCGGAAGATGGGCATGGTCTTCCAGCATTTCGCGCTGCTGCCGAACCGCAGCGTGGTCGGCAACATCGCCTTCCCGCTTGAGGTGCAGGGGTTGGACCGCGCCAAGGCCGAGGCGCGGGCGCGGGAGCTTGTCCACCTTGTCGGGCTGACGGGGCGCGAGGAACGCCTGCCGGCGCAACTTTCGGGAGGGCAGCAACAGCGCGTGGGGATCGCGCGATCACTGGCCACCAACCCGGAATACTGGTTCCTCGACGAGCCGTTCTCGGCGCTTGACCCGCTGATCCGCACCGACCTGCAGGACGAGGTGCAGCGCCTGCAACGCGAACAGTCCCGCACCGCGATCTTCGTCACCCATGACCTTGACGAGGCGATCCGTCTCGCGGACCGCATCGCCATCATGGAGAATGGCCGGATCATCCAGATCGGCACGCCCGAGGAACTGGTCACCCGTCCGGCCACCGATTATGTCCGCCGCTTCGTCGCCAAGGTGCCGCCCGCGCGCGTGATCCGGGTGGCCTCGCTGATGCAGCCCGGCCCGGCGCAGGATGCGTCCGTCTCGGTCGGCGCCGATGCCACCATCTCGGAAATCGCCGCGCGGCTGGTCGCGGGGAACCAGGGCCTGATCGCCGTCACCGACCGGCAGGGCCGCCCCGTGGGATCGCTTGACCGCCAGAGGGCATTGGAAACGCTCGCCGTCCGGGCGTGATCAGCGGCGCATGCGCGAAGACAGGGCGAATGACAGGGAGCGTCAACCCTTTCGGTAAATTGCGACGCAGTAAGGGCATTGTGTCGATCGGCCTTCAAATCGAATGCTGATACACAAGATGTATCCCCCGCGCTTACGAGACCGGCATATTTGTTTTCTATGCGAATTTTACCAAAAGCGCCGTTCATCCCGACTTCGCCGGGCCTTCACATATCTGTGGACTGCGGGGCGAAACGCTTGCAAAGGCGGAGACACACGAGACGGTCCTTCATGCCTGCCTGCGCTTGTCCGATATCGCACACGCGCATGCAGCGATGCCCTTGCTTGCCGGCATCATGCCAGCAGAGTGGCGCGGGGGAATGCACCCCGCGCCATGCAGTCTCATCCGACGATCGTCGCGTCAGTCGCGGCTCGAAGGTCTGCTTCCGTCACGCCATCGGCCAGTTCGACGATCTTCAGACCGCCCGGCACCACATCCAGCACGCCGAGATTCGAGATGATGCGGTTCACGACGCCCTTGCCCGTCAGGGGCAGGGTGCAGGCTTTCAGAACCTTCGATTCGCCGTGCTTGCTGGTATGGTCCATGACCACCACCACGCGGCCCACGCCGGCGACCAGGTCCATCGCGCCGCCCATGCCCTTGACCAGCTTGCCGGGGATCATCCAGTTCGCCAGGTCGCCGTTTTCCGCGACTTCCATCGCGCCCAGGATCGCCATCGCAATCTTGCCGCCACGGATCATTGCGAAACTTTGCGCGCTGTCGAAATAGGCGGTTTGCGGCAGTTCGGTGATCGTCTGTTTGCCGGCGTTGATCAGGTCGGCGTCTTCCTCGCCCTCGAAAGGAAACGGCCCCATGCCGAGCATGCCGTTTTCCGATTGCAGCGTCACTTCGACGCCTTCTGGGATATAGTTCGACACCAGCGTCGGGATGCCGATGCCAAGGTTGACATACCAGCCGTCCTGAAGCTCTTGCGCCGCGCGGGCGGCCATCCGATTGCGGTCCCAGCCCTTGATTGCCTCGGCCATCACACAGCCTCCCGTTTGCGCGTGGTGCGCTGTTCGATGCGCTTCTCGTGCGGGCCGGTGATCAGGCGATGCACATAGATGCCCGGCACGTGGATCTTGTCGGGGTCGAGGCTGCCCAGCGGCACGATTTCCTCGACCTCGGCCACACAGACCTTGCCGCAGGTGGCGGCGGGGGCGTTGAAGTTCCGCGCCGTCTTGCGGAAGACAAGGTTGCCTGACGGGTCGGCCTTCCAGGCCTTGACGATGGCCAGATCCGCGACGATGCCGCGTTCCAGGATATAGGTCTGGCCGTCGAAGTCCTTGTGCTCTTTGCCTTCGGCGATCACCGTGCCGACGCCGGTTTTCGTGTAGAACCCGGGGATGCCCGCGCCACCGGCGCGCATCCGCTCGGCCAGCGTGCCTTGCGGGTTGAACTCGAGCTCAAGCTCGCCCGAAAGATACTGACGCATGAATTCCGCGTTCTCGCCCACGTAGGACGAGATCATCTTCCGGACCTGCCGGCTTTCCAGCAGCACGCCCAGGCCAAAGCCGTCGACGCCCGCGTTGTTCGAGGCCACGGTCAGGTTCTTGGTGCCCGCCGCCCGGATCGCCGCGATCAGCAGTTCGGGAATGCCGCAAAGGCCAAAGCCTCCGGCCGCTATCAGCATGCCGTCGTGCAACAGCCCCTCAAGCGCAGCACTGGCGCTTTCATAGACCTTGTTCTTCATTGGTCCTCCCAGACCCCGGATTTCTAGAAACGGTCACATGGCCGTTCTGCAGAGTCGATCCTCGTGGAAACTTGCGCTTTCGACCATTCGTAGGAATACTTAGATCCCTACGCATTCGCTGTCACCGGGCCGGAGGAAAGGATGAGCGAACGCAATCTGGAACGCACCGCCTTCCTGCATGCCCCCGATGCGACGCTGGTTCTGGCGGGCCGCGTGATCCTGCGGGCCAGCCTGCGGGTCGAAGCCGTTTTCGGCTGGACCCTGAGGGAACTCGAAGGCCAGTCGATCCGCGTTCTTTACCCGGGCCAGACCGATTACCGGGTGATCGGCGAGCGGGCGCGCAAGGCGATGCTGGTCACGCCTGTCTATCGGGATGAACGCTTCATGCGCCGCAAGGACGGGCAGCTTGTCTGGGTGGAAGGCCGCGGCACCGCACTTGACCGCGAAGACCCGCAGAAACTTGCCATCTGGACCTATCGGCCGATCGAGACCGACAATGCCGCTCCTGCGTTGCTGACCCCTGCTGAGAAAAGGGTGGCACGCTATCTGGTCAACGGATTTACCAGCAAGGAAATCGCCGGTGCGCTCGACTGTTCGCCCCGGACGGTGGAGGTGCATCGCGCCAACATGATCCGCAAGCTGAAGGTCCGCAACAGCTTCGAACTGGTGGGTCTGCTCCTTGCCACCCCGCGGGGGTGATCTGTCGGGCGGCTGGTCTGGCGGCCTCTGGGCCGGTAAAATACCACCTACTCGGCAGCGATCTTGTCGCGTTGCGCCAGTATCCAGCCGGCGATCACCTGCGGATCGCTGCCAACCGGCTCGGCCATGCCGCAGGCAAAGGTCTCGAAAGCGGGGCGGTTCAGGCCGTTCACGCCCACCAGAACCACAAGCCCGCGCGCAAGGGCCTCGGCGATCAGGTCGCAGAAGCCCCGGCCTTCGGCCTCGAGCTTGCCGAACTTGTTGATGACCAGCACCTCGGCGCCGTCCAGACGCAAGGTTGCGGCCATCACCGCCTGTTCAAGCGCGCCCGGGTCCAGCCGGCAGCCCTTCGACTGGCTGCCCAGATCCTGGCTGATTCGGAAGGACGGGCCGTCGGGCAGCACCTGCACATCCATGTCGCAATGCGCCCGGTCGGGGCGTTCGGTATTGGATTGCACGGTTCCCGCCAACCGCACGCCACGCGCTGCCAGAATCGCGGCAACCTCGGCCAGCACAGCATCGCTGGCACCGCGTCCGGTTTCGCTGACAAAGCCGATCTGAGTGAACATGGGAGGATCCTTGCATCTTTTCGGGCAGGAAAGGAAGCCGCCTGCCGGCGGCATCCCTGTTTCATCATGTCGCAAGTTTCAGGCGGCCTGAAGCGCGATCCCGGTCACCTCGGCCGCATCCACGAGGCTTGCGATGAAGTCGCGCGAGGCCCTCAGCCAGGCGGCCTTTTCCTCGGCAATCTGCATCTGGTTGCGAACGGCGGCAAAGGGCAGCACCTCCCCCCGCGCTCTCGCATCCAGCCGGATGATGTGGAACCCATAGCGCGACCGGATCAGCCCGGCGCCGATCTCGCCCTCGGCCAGCGTATCCAGCGCAGCCTCGAACTCGGGCACCGTATCCCCAGCCGTGATCTGCCCCAGCCGCCCGCCATTGGCGCGCGAGGGGCAGGCCGAATGATCCTGCGCCAGCCGGTCAAAGCGGCGGGGATCGGCCAGAACCTCGGCCAGAACCGCCTCGGCGTGATGCGTGGCGGCATGGGCATCCTCGCCCAGCGGGATCAGGATATGCGCGGCCTCGAAAAGCGAGGGCGCGCGGTAGCGGTCGGGATGGGCGGCGTAGTGGTCCAGAAGCTCTGCCTCGGACACCGCCTCCGGTTCAACCGCCAGATCCAGAAGCTGCCGGATCAGCGCCTCCTCGGTGGTTTCAAGTTGTCCCGGCAGGGTTTCCTGCGGATCGGCAGTCAGGCCGCGCCGCGCTGCCTCTTGCAGAAGCAGCGCGCGCACCGCCAAGGCCCGCGCCGCAGCCTTCCACGCCAGTCCGGGCTTGCCCTGCGGCGCCGGGTGGTTCTGCGCCTCGGCCGCGATACGTTCGGACGCGATCAGTTCGCCATTGACGACGACATCGGGAAGAAGGGGTTTCATCGCCTCTTACTCCGCCGGATGCTTGTGCTTGCGGGTCCGGACGATCTGGTAGCCCGGGCGCCACAGATAGCGCACCGGGGCCGAGACGATGTGGACAAGCCGGGTGAAGGGGAACAGCAGGAAGATCGTCAGCCCGACGAAGATGTGGGTCTTGAAGATCCAGCTCACGTCGACAAGATAGCTGGCCGGATCGGGCTGGAAGTAGACGATAGCCTGCGCCCAGTTCATCAGCATCAGCATTTCGCTGCCGTCAAGATGCCGGAGCGAAACGAAGATCGACCCCACGCCCAGCACAAGCTGCACCAGCAGAAGCGCCAGGATCGCGGTATCGGCAAAGGTCGAATTGGCCCGGATCCGCGGATCGTTGACCCGACGGTTGAGCAAGATTCCCCCGCCGATCAGCGCCATGATCCCGGCGATGCCACCCGCGACGATGGCCAGGATCTGCTTGGCGCCGTGGCTGATGCCCAGCGTGTCGAAGACCCAGATCGGCGTCAGCAGGCCGACGAAGTGACCGGCAAAGATCACCAGAACGCCCACGTGGAACAGGACTGACCCGATCACGAACTGCCGCTTGCGCAAGAGCTGGCTCGACTTCGACTTCCAGGTGAAGGGGTCGCGTTCATAGCGCGCGACCGAGGCGATGATCATCACCGTCAGCGCGATGTATGGGTATACCCCGAAAATGAAGTTATGCATCGTGATCTCCTATCGTGCGGCAGCGGTCGGCACGGCCATGCGTGCCAGGGCATCGCGGCTGATCGGACAGCCGGCGTCTGGATCGGGACCGAAGGTCACCTGCGCTTCGTTCCAGACCGCGTCGAGTGCCGCCAGGTCTTCGGGGTTGTCGTCCTCCTCGGCCAGAAGGATCTTCGCCTCGTCGGTGTCGGCCGGGATTTCGGCCATCGTCACCAGGGCTTCCAGGACTGCGGCATAACCCGAACCCCGGCGCGTCAGGCGTTCGGCCAGCGCCACAAGGATGTGCCCGGCATCGGCCAGGATCCCCTGCGCCGTCGCCAGATCCTGCGTCGAGAGAAACTCGAGCAGGACCGGCAGGTGGTCGGGCAGTTCCGGGCCGTTCAGGTCGAACCCGGCGGCACGGTAGGTTTCCAGAAGGTCCACCATCGCGCCGCCCCGATCCCGGCTTTCGCCGTGGATGTGTTCGAACAGGTTCAGCGACAGCGTGCGCGACCGGTCGAACAGCAGCACATATTCTTCCTGCAGGTCAATCAGGTCGGCCTCGGCCATACGCGTCAGCAAGGGCTTCAGCGCGGCCTGACGCTGCGGGCCAAGCAGCCCCTCGTCATGGAGTGCCGCGCGGATTTCCGGGATGGCCCGCTGCAAGTCGGCGCTGGGGTAGCTGAGCAGGGCGGACAGGGCTTTGAAGACGATCATGACAGGAACTCCGTGGGCGAGCGGAACTTCTTGCCGCCGCCGAACAGCTTGCCGCCCGAAGACCCGGTCGAACAGCCGTTGCCATCGGTGAAGCCGCAGCCCGACCGCAGGTCATAGGCATCCTCGACCATCTCGCGGTGGGTGGTGGGGATCACGAAGCGGTCTTCATAGTTGGCGATCGCCATCAGTTGATACATCTCGTCGATCTGGAGCGGCGTCAGGCCGACGCGCTTGGCGACGCCCAGGTTGATGACACCGTCCACGGTCTTTGACCGCATGTAGGACCGCATCGCCAGCATCCGTTCCAGCGCGTTGACAACCGGAGCCTCGTCCCCCGCCGTCAGCATGTTGGCCAGATAGCGCACCGGAATGCGCAGCGATTTGACATCCGGCATGTCGTCCTGCTGGGCGATCTGCCCGGCGGCGGCGGCGTTCTGGATCGGCGACAGCGGCGGCACATACCAGACCATCGGCAGGGTGCGGTATTCGGGATGCAGCGGGAAGGCGATCTTCCACTCCATCGCCATCTTCCAGATCGGCGAGTTCCGCGCACCCTCGATCCAGTCTTCCGGGATGCCTTCCTTGCGGGCGGCGGCGATCACCATCGGATCGTTCGGGTCAAGGAAGATGCCAAGCTGTGCCTCGTAAAGCTTCTTCTCATCCGCTTCGCCTGCGGCTTCCGCGATCCGGTCGGCATCGTAAAGCATGACGCCCAGATAGCGGATGCGCCCGACGCAGGTTTCCGAACAGACCGTCGGCTGGCCGGATTCAAGCCGCGGATAGCACAGCGTGCATTTCTCGGATTTGCCGGTCGACCAGTTGTAGTAGATCTTCTTGTAGGGGCAGCCGGAAACGCACATCCGCCAGCCCCGGCATTTCTCCTGGTCGATCAGCACCACGCCGTCGTCCTCGCGCTTGTAGATCGCGCCCGAAGGGCAGGATGCGACGCAGGCCGGGTTGAGGCAATGTTCGCACAGCCGCGGCAGATACATCATGAAGGTGTTTTCGTACTGCCCGTAGATGTCCTTCTGGATTCCGTCGAAGTTGTAGTCCTTCGACCGCTTGGCAAATTCGCCACCAAGGATTTCTTCCCAGTTCGGGCCCCATTCGATCTTCTCCATCCGCTGACCCGAGATCTTGGAGCGCGGGCGCGCGGTGGGGAAGGCCTGCATGTCGGGGGCCGATTTCAGGTGGTCATAATCGAAATCGAACGGCTCGTAGAAGTCGTCGATTTCCGGCAGGTCGGGATTGGCGAAGATGTTCGCCAGGATCCGCCACTTGCCACCCTGCTTCGGCGTCAGTTTCCCCGAGGATGACCGGGTCCAGCCGCCGTTCCAGCGTTTCTGGTTTTCCCAGTCCTTCGGATAGCCGATCCCCGGCTTCGTCTCGACGTTGTTGAACCAGGCGTATTCGACGCCTTCCCGGCTGGTCCAGACGTTCTTGCAGGTGACCGAACAGGTATGGCACCCGATGCACTTGTCCAGATTCAGCACCATGCCGATTTGTGCGCGAACCTTCATTCCGCCGCCTCCGTCTTTGCGGGCTGGTCAAGCCAGTCCACCTTGTCCATCTTCCGCACGATGACGAATTCATCGCGGTTGCTGCCGACGGTTCCGTAGTAGTTGAAGCCATAGGCGAGTTGGGCGTAGCCGCCGATCATGTGCGTGGGTTTCAGCACCGTCCGCGTGACCGAGTTGTGGATGCCGCCGCGTTTCTGCGTGATCTGGCTGCCCGGCGTGTTCACGATCTTTTCCTGCGCGTGATACATCAGGCACATGCCGTTCTTCACCCGCTGCGACACGACAGCCCGCGCGGTCAGGACGCCGTTGGTGTTGAACACCTCGATCCAGTCGTTGTCGACGAGGCCGGCCGTGCGCGCATCATCCTCGGAAATCCAGACCACAGGCCCGCCCCGGTTCAGGGTCAGCATGTGCAGGTTGTCGGAATAGGTCGAGTGGATGCCCCATTTCTGGTGCGGGGTGATGAAGTTCAGCACGACGTGCTTTTCACCCTTGCCCAGCGATTTCGTCGCATCGTGCCCGGTCGTCTTCAGGTCGACCGGCGGACGCCAGGTGACAAGCCCTTCACCGAAAGCCAGCATCCATTTGTGATCCTGATAGATCTGCTGGCGACCGGAAACGGTGCGCCACGGGATCAGTTCATGCACGTTGGTCCAGCCGGCGTTGTAGCAGACCTCCTCGGATTCGATGCCCGACCAGGTCGGCGACGAGATGATCTTGCGCGGCTGCGCGGCGATGTCGCGGAAGCGGATCTTTTCGTCTTCCTTGACCGCCGCCAGATGGGCATGTTCGCGCCCGGTCGCCTTGGAGAGCGCATTCCAGGCCTTTACGGCGACCTCGCCGTTGGTTTCCGGAGCCAGCATCAGGATCACTTCGGCCGCGTCGATCGCCGTGTCGATCCGGGCAAGACCCTTGGTCGGGCCTTCCTCGGTCACGGTGCCGTTCAGTGCCTTCAGGTGATGGACCTCGTCCTTGGTATCCCAGGCGATGCCCTTGCCGCCGTTGCCGATCTTTTCCATCAACGGCCCAAGCGAGGTGAAGCGCTTGTAGATGTTCGGGTAATCCCGTTCGACCGCGATATAGGCCGGAGCCGTCTTGCCGGGGATCAGGTCACATTCGCCGGCCTTCCAGTCCCGGACCTGCACCTGCGCCAGTTCGCCGGGGCTGTCATGCTGAAGCGGTAGCTGCACGACATCGGTTTCAACGCCCAGATAGCCCGGCACCACTTCGGAAAACTTCTTGGCGATCGCCTTGAAGATTTCCCAGTCCGACTTCGATTCGTAGGCCGGATCGACTGCCGCCTGCAGCGGGTGGATGAACGGGTGCATGTCGGACGTGTTCATGTCGTCCTTTTCGTACCAGCTCGCCGTCGGCAGCACGATGTCGGCATAGACGGCCGTGGTGGACATGCGGAAGTCGATCGTCACCAGCAGGTCGAGTTTGCCTTCGGGTGCCTTGTCGTGCCACTTCGCCTCGGCCGGTTTCTGGCGGCCTTCCTGCCCCAGGTCCTTGCCCTGCACGCCGTGATCGGTGCCCAGGAGGTGCTTGAGGAAGTATTCATGCCCCTTGCCCGACGACCCCAGCAGGTTCGAGCGCCAGACGAACAGGTTGCGCGGCCAGTTTTCCGGCGCATCCGGGTCTTCGCAGGACATTTCCAGCGCGCCCGATTTCAGGTTCTCGGCCACATAGGCCGGGATTTCCTTGCCCGCTGCCCGCGCCGCCTTCGCCACCTCCAGCGGGTTGGTCTTCAGCTGCGGGGCCGATGGCAGCCAGCCCATGCGTTCGGCCTGGATGTTGTAGTCGATCAGCGACAGGTCTTTCCAGTTCCCCGCCGGCGCGGTGGGCGACAGGATTTCCGCCGAGGTCACGGTTTCATAGCGCCACTGGTCGGTATGGGCATACCAGGCGCTGGTCGCGTTCATGTGCCGCGGCGGGCGGTTCCAGTCGAGCGCGAAGGCCAGGGGCGTCCAGCCGGTCTGCGGGCGCAGCTTTTCCTGGCCCACGTAATGCGCCCAGCCGCCGCCCGACTGGCCGACGCAGCCGCACATCACCAGCATGTTGATGGCGGCGCGGTAGTTCATGTCCATGTGATACCAGTGGTTCATCGCCGCGCCGATGATGATCATGGACTTGCCGTTGGTCTTTTCGGCGTTCGAGGCGAATTCCCGTGCGACATGGATGATCTTGTCGCGCGATACACCGGTGATCTTTTCCGCCCAGGCAGGCGTGAAGGGCACGTCGGTGTCATAGGAACTGGCGACATGCTGGCCGCCAAGCCCACGGTCGAGCGAATAGTTGGCGCACATCAGGTCAAAGACCGTGGCGACATAGGCTTCTTCGCCATTGGCCAGCTTGATCTTCTTCACCGGCACGTTGCGGGTCAGCACCTCGGGATGTTCGCAGACCGCAAAACCGTTGGTCGCGGCGCCGCCGAAATAGGGGAAATCGACCCCCACGACCGCATCGCGGTCCGTGTCAAGGACATGGCTCAGACGCAGCCGGACCTCGGCCTCGCCCGCCTGCTGTTCCAGGTTCCACTTGCCGGTTTCGCCCCAGCGGAAACCGATGGAGCCATTGGGGACGACGATCTTGCCCGTCAGTTCGTCATAGGCGACGGTCTTCCATTCCGGGTTGTTGGTCTGGCCCAGCGCGCCGTCGAGGTCCGAGGCACGAAGCTGGCGGCCGGGAACGAAACTATCGCCCTTCTGTTCCAGTTGCACCAGCATCGGCATGTCGGAATAGCGACGGATGTAGTCCTCGAAGTATTCCGCCTGACGATCGAGGTGGAATTCGCGCAAGATGACGTGGCCGAAGGCCATGCCCAGCGCGGCGTCGGTGCCCTGCTTGGCATTGAGCCAGATGTCGCTGAACTTTGCGGCTTCGGAATAGTCGGGCGAAACGACAGCCGACTTGGTGCCGCGATAGCGCGCCTCGGTATAGAAATGCGCATCCGGCGTCCGGGTCTGCGGCACGTTCGAGCCCCAGAGGATCAGGAAACCCGCATTATACCAGTCAGCGCTTTCGGGAACGTCGGTCTGTTCGCCCCAGGTCTGCGGGCTGGCGGGCGGCAGGTCGCAATACCAGTCGTAGAACGACATGCAGGTGCCGCCCAGAAGCGACAGGTAGCGGGTGCCGGCGGCATAGGACACCATCGACATCGCCGGGATGGGCGAGAAGCCGAACACCCGGTCGGGGCCGTATTTCTTCGCGGTATAGGCGTTGGCGGCGGCGACGATCTCGGTCGCCTCGTCCCAGCTTGCGCGCACGAAACCACCCTTGCCGCGGGTGCGGGTATAGCCCTCGCGCTTTTCGGGGGCGTTCTGGATCGCGGTCCAGGCTTCGATCGGCGACATCTTGCGGCGCAGGTCGCGCCACATCCGGTAAAGCTTGCCACGGATCAGCGGCGTCTTCACCCGGTTGGCCGAGTAAAGATACCAGCTGTAGGACGCACCGCGCGCACAGCCGCGCGGTTCGTGGTTCGGCAGATCGGGCCGCGTGCGCGGGTAATCGGTCTGCTGGGTTTCCCAGGTCACGATCCCGGACTTGACGTAGATCTTCCAGGAACACGACCCGGTGCAGTTCACCCCGTGGGTCGAGCGCACGATCTTGTCGTGGCGCCAGCGGTTCCGGTAGACGTTTTCCCAGTCACGGTTTTCGGTCGTCGTCTGGCCGTGCCCTCCTGCGAAGGTGTCCTGCCGCAGCGAGGAGAGGAAGTTCAGCCGGTCAAGAAGATGACTCATCTTTTGGTCCTTTCAGTCAGGTGCGGGCGGCGGCACCAGGGGTGCGCGATCCGCGTTCGATGTCATGCAGGAGCCCGCCACGCCGGGTGTAGGCAGCCCAGGTCAGGCCAAGGCAGATCACGTAGAAAATCAGGAACATCCACAGCGCGCCGATCGGGGATCCGGTGATCGAGATCGACGAGCCATAGGCCTTGGGGATGAAGAAGCCGCCATAGGCCCCGATGGCACTGGTAAAGGCGATGATCGCGGCGCTTTCGCGTTCGGACTGGCGGCGCAGCGCCACCGGTTCAAGGTCCGGCATCAGGCGCGGCACTTCGCGGCCCATGATCACCGGGATCATCTGGAACGTCGACGAGTTGCCGACGCCGGTGAAGAAGAACAGCGCCATGAAGCAGGCGAAGAAGCCCCAGAACGCGCCCGGCTGGCCGGCCATCCCGGCGAAATGGATCACCCCATAGACCGCAACGATCATGCCGATGAAGACCCAGAACGTCACCCGTCCGCCGCCAAAGCGGTCGGCGATCCAGCCGGTGCCGGCGCGAGCCAGAGCCCCCACCAGCGGCCCGAGGAAGACGTATTGCAGCGCGTTCACATCCGGGAACAGTATCTTCGACAGAAGCGGGAAGCCCGCCGAATAGCCGATGAAGCTGCCGAAGGTGCCGACATAGAGGATGCACATCAGCCAGTTGTGCTTGCGGCTGAAGATCACCGCCTGTTCGCGGAAGCTCGACTTCGCATCCGCGATGTCGTTCATGCCAAGCCAGGCCAGCACGGTCGAGATCAGGACGAAGGGCACCCAGATGAAGCCCGCGTTCTGGATCCACAGCTGGCCGCCATCGGCGGTGGCCTGCGGGTTGCCGCCCATCGCGCCGAAGACGCCGGACGTGATGACGACGGGCACCAGGAACTGCATCACCGACACGCCCAGGTTGCCAAGACCGGCATTGAGCGCCAGCGCGTGGCCCTTTTCCGATTTCGGGAAGAAGAAGGCGATGTTGGCCATCGACGAGGCGAAGTTGCCGCCCCCCAGCCCGCACAGCAGCGCCAGCGCGAGGAAGATCACATAGGGCGTTTCAGGGTTCTGCACCGCATAGCCGATGCCCATGGCCGGCAAGAGCAGCGAGGCGGTGGAAAGCGTCGTCCAGAGCCGGCCGCCGAAGATCGGCACCATGAAGCTGTAGAAGATCCGCAGCGTCGCCCCCGAAAGGGCCGGCAGCGCGGCCAGCCAGAACAGCTGTTCGGGCGTGAAGGCGAAACCGATCGCGGGCAGCTTGGCCACGACCATCGACCACACCATCCAGACCGAGAAGGCCAGAAGCAGCGCCGGGATCGAAAGCCACAGGTTGCGCCGTGCGACGGCCCGGCCCTTTGCCGACCAGAAGGCCGGATCTTCGGGGCGCCAGTCTTCCAGCACGCGCGGAATGACCACCGCATCGGCGTCGTGGATTTCCTGCATCTCGGGCAGGCCCGGCAGCCGGTCAAGCGCCGTGCCTTGCGCCGAACGCTCCATCGCGCGGATCGACATGTGCATCCAGCCAAGCGAGACGGCGACGATCAGGAACAGAAGTGCAAAGCAGCTGGTGTAGATCCCGGTCAGGTCCAGCAGCGCGCCGAAGACCAAAGGCAGGATGAAGCCGCCCAGGCCGCCGATCATGCCGACAAGGCCGCCCACCGCACCGACGTGGTTGGGATAGTAGACAGGGATGTGCCTGAAGACCGCCGCCTTGCCGAGGCTCATGAAGAAGCCCAGCGCGAAAAGGATGAGAACGAAGGGCCAGAGATCAAGCTGCGTGCTGAAGCTGATCGGGCCGTTCTTGCCCTGGATGACGTAATCCGTGGGCGGGTAGGACAGCATGAACAGGAAGATCAGCGAGAAGCCGAAGCACCAGTACATGACGGTGCGGGCGCCGAAGCGGTCGCTCAGATGGCCACCATAGGCGCGGAAGACGCTGGCCGAAAGACTGAAGGCCGCGGCCGCCATGCCGGCGGTCTTGACGTCGGCGCCATAGACCTCGATCAGGTAGTGCGGCAGCCAGAGCGCCAGCGCCACGAAGGCGCCGAAGACGAAGAAATAGTAAAGCGAGAACCGCCAGACCTGCAATTTCGCCAGCGGCGCGAACTGTTCGGCAAGGCTTGGGGTCGCCACGCCCTTGGCGCGACGCTCGATCAGTTCCGGGTCGTCCTTGGCAAGAAGAAAGAACGCCACACCGATGAGGATCAGCGCCACCGCCCAGACATGGGCGACGCCCTGCCAGCCGTAAGCCACCATCACGAAGGGCGCCACGAACTTGGTCACGGCCGCACCGACGTTGCCGGCACCGAAGATGCCCAGCGCCGTGCCCTGCTTGCCCGTGTCATACCAGCGCGAGACATAGGCCACGCCGATGATGAACGACCCGCCGGCAAGCCCGATGCCCAGCGCCGCGATCAGATAGGTCGTGTAGGTCGAGGCCCAGGTCAGCGCCCAGGTCGCCATCCCCGCAAGGATCATCTGCAGGGCAAAGACCAGCCGCCCGCCGTAGCGTTCGGTCCAGACACCAAGGAACAGCCGCGTCAGCGAGCCGGTCAGGATCGGGGTCGCCACCAGCAGGCCGAACTGGAATTCGGTCAGCGAGAGCTCTTTCTTGATGGCAACGCCGATGATCGAAAAGATCGTCCAGACGGCGAAACACGCGGTGAATGCAATCGTGCTCAGCGTAAGGGCACGATTCTGGTCACCCTTTGACACCTGCAATGCGGTCGGCATTTCAAACTCCGAAAAAACGGGGCAGACCCCCGGTTGCGCAGAGCCACACCAGAGGAGCACACGCGCTCCGTTGATCCAGATCAACCTTCGATCAGGTGCGGAGACAAAACGACCGGAATTGACCGAGATGGCGCACGTCTCGAAAAACGGTCAAACACTGGCTTGCTTTTACGCCGTCATTCTCTTGATCCTTATCAAGCTGCGATCTAAAATAAATCAAGCCAGAATTCCGAAGGGAGCGAGTCGTGATTGATGCCATCGCCGAAGACGTCCGGAAACTGCGGCTCTTTGACGGCGTTGCAGACACGACGCTTCGAAAGCTGCTGCACGCCGCCTATGACCAGTCCTTCCCGCCGTTCGTCAAGCTTGTCGAGGAAGGCGCTCCGGCCGATTTCCTGCACCTCATTCTGGAAGGCATGGTCGAGGTCTATGCTGGTGCCCGCCAGCGCGAATCGACCATGGCGGTGGTGCGTCCGGTCTCGACCTTCATTCTTGCGGCTTCGGTCCGCGATGCCCCCTACCTCATGTCGGCGCGCACCCTGCAAAGGTCTCGGATCCTGCTGATCCCCTCGGCGGACCTGCGGGCAGCGATCGCCTCGGACAACCATTTTGCCATGAATGTCGTCGTGGAACTTGCAGGCTGCTATCGCAGCATGGTGCGCCATGCCAAGAACCTCAAGCTGCGCAGCACACGCGAACGCATCGCGGCCTACCTGCTGCGGCAGTCGCGGATTCTGGGGAATGTGCCGGGATATATCCTGCCGGTCGAAAAGCGCATCCTTGCCTCCTACATGGGGATGACGCCGGAAAACCTGTCGCGGGCGCTGAAATCGCTGGCCGAGGACGGCTGCAAGATCGACGGGCAGCGGGTCATCATCACCGACCGGGCCAAGTTCGAGGCGTTGGCGGACCTGTCGCCCCTGCTGGACGGACCCGATGTCGAGGCATCCCAGGCGGGTGTCAGCCTGCCGCTGCCGCTAAGCGACCTGCAAAGGCTTGCCTGACGCGGGTGGGCCAAGGTGCGCGCGGGCAATCGGCGGCTGCGCCGTCACGCCTTGCCGTCTTCGCCGATCACATCGCGCAGCCCCACGACATCCGCGATCGAGGCGATGTTGTGCCGGATCGTCACGCCGTGCTTGCGCAGCCGCGCAAAGGCCCGGCTCAGGCTTTCGGGGGTCATGCCGAGCCTGCCCGCGATCAGGGCCTTGTCATAGGGCAGCGTCACCTCGCAAGATCCGGCGGGGCAATGCGCCAGATCCAGCAGGAATTCAGCCACCCGCTGCGCGCCCGTCTGCGCCTTCAGTGTCTCGACCTGCGCAACAAGGCTGTTGAGGTGGACGAAGGTCGCCGACAGGATCGAGATGGCGATTTCCGGGCTTTCGCGGATCTGCCTGAGCAGGCTGTCTGCCTCGATGCGGATGAGGGTGCAATCCGTCACCGCCTCGGCGGCCACCGGGTAGACATCATGGCGAAAGGCCACGGCCTCGCCGAAGCTGCGCCCCTTGGTGAAGACCCCGACAACCGCCTCGGCTCCGCTGGGAGCAACGCGGTAAAGTTTCACCCAGCCATCGGCCACGATATAGATGGCCTTGGCAGCCTCGCCCTGCAGGAAGATCGTCTCGCCCCGGCCATAGCTGCGCACGCGCGCTTCGGCCAGCACCTTGTCGATCACGGGATCGGGCGCCGCCGAAAGCAGCAGCGAACGTCGCGCTATGCGGTCTTGTTCGAAATTCATGCCGGTGTCTCGCTTTGGCGCAACAACACCAGATTGCGCGGAGGATTACCAGACCGCGCATGCCTATCCCTGCAAGTTCATTCAGTCAGGTGGGTTATACCCGGTTTCCTGACCACTCCATCCCTGCGGCGCCCGTCAGGAACCCGTCCGACAATCGCCGTCCCCCCGATTGCAGCCGTGCCGACAGATCCGCGGCCGATAGCCTTCCCGCAATCCTGTCGGAATAACTCGCACAAAGCGCCGCGAAATCACCCGTTTCGGGGGATAGCCGCAGTGCCGTCACCCCTGCGTCGCGCAGAGGCTCGACCTGCCAGGCCATGCTGGCCGTGCTCTGGCTCAGGGTCTGGACGCCGTTCACTGCCAGAAATTTCTGCCCGTCCAGCGTTTCGACATCACGCCCGTCGGGGTCTTCGCCACAGACGAACTGGCAGTTGTCCTTGGCGCGGTCATGGAGCCGTGCGTGGTAGCACCGCCCCGAAATGGCCAGCGGCAGCTTGCCGTGGCCCCAGGCTTCGACCGCAATGCCCAGTTCCTGCCCGGCCTGCGCCAGCACCGTGACCGAGGCCAGCGGCAACTCCGGCGGCAGGCAGACGCGCGTCGCCCCGCGGCGGGCCAGCCAGCGCAGGCTGCCTTCGTTGTAGACGTTGACCAGCGGGCCGACCCAGAAGGGCGTGCCTTCGGGCACATGGGCCAGGGCGGAAAGATCGTTGACCTCGACCGGAAGGCCCATTCCTGCCAGATCGGCGGTCTGCCTGCGCTCGCGCCTGAGCGTGATCAGCGCAAGGCTTGTGATCGCCACCTGCTTGCCGGCCGCAACCAGCGTCTCCACCGCCTGCGGGATTTCATCCTGCCAGAAGGGCAGCCGCTTGGAACAGATCACCTCTCCCAGCACAACACGGGCGACAGGTGCATTGGCAAGCGACCGGTAGAACTGCCGGACGGCGGCGGCATCCCAGAAGAAGAAGTTGGGACCGACGGTCAGATCCATGCTCATCTCCAGGTCTTGGCGTAGGCGCCGGACGTCGCGGCCTGACCTTCTGTCAGCCGGGCCAGCGCGCTTTCGGGAATTGGCTTGCCTGCGGCTTCGGCCTCGACCGCGGCGCGGAAGGCCCGCACCACCTGCGCCACATAGGCGCGGCTGCGCTGCCGACCTTCGATCTTCAATGCGCTGACCCCCGCCCGCGCAAGCCGGGGAACCAGATGGCTGGCGTCAAGGCTCACCGGATCCTCGAAGATGTGTCCGGTCTGGTCTTCAGACGTGAAGCAGCCCTTGCACAGTGTCGGATAGGGCGCGGGCGCCCCCTTGGGGGTGCGGTGGATGGTGAAGCCGCCCAGGCGGCTGACCAGATCCGGTCCTTCTTCGGAATAGGCGACATGGCTTGCGGGGGAACAGACGCCGTTCATGTTGGGCGACTGTCCCGTGACATAGGAGGACAGCGAGCAACGGCCCTCGGCCATCACACAAAGGCCACCAAAGACGAAAACCTCGGTTTCCACGTCGATCTCGCGGTTGATCGCGGCGATTTCCTCGACAGTCAGCACACGGGGCAGGACGACGCGGCGCACGCCGAAGGCGCTGGCATAAAGGTTGATGACGTCGGGGTTCGCCGCCGCCGCCTGCACCGACAGATGCAGCCGCAGACCGGGATGGGCCTCGGCGGCATGGGCCAGAAGGCCGACATCCGCCAGAATTACTGCATCGACCCCGGCGCGTTCGGCATCGGCGATGGCGCGGTGCCAGACGGGTTCAGCCCCGGCGCGGGGGAAGGTGTTGATCGCCACCAGCACCTTGGCGCCGCGCGCATGGGCATGGGCCACGCCCTCGGCCATCTCCTCGCGGCTGAAGTTCAGGCCGGGGAAGTTGCGGGCATTAGTTTCATCGGCGAATCCGCAATAGACGGCGTGAGCCCCCGCCTCGACCGCAGCGCGCAGGGCGGCGGGCGTTCCCGCCGGGCAGACCAGTTCCATCATAGCGGTTCTCCGAAGTCATCCATCCGGTGCAGGGCAAGGCCCGTCGCACGTTCCGCCTGCGCAAGCGCCTGGCGGATCAGGCCGCCAAAGCGTCCGCCGGCGGCGGACAGTTCGGCACTCAGGTCAAGTTCGGCATTGTCGATGGCATTGCGAAGCGCAAGCACCGCCGAAGTGTCGCCCTCGATCGTCAGGTCGCGCGAAAAGAACAGCGCATCGCCATCCTCAGCGCCGTGCAGCATGGCCAGAAAGGCCGAAAGCGGCCCGGCAAGGCGAGCGTCATGCACGGGCAGCCGATCACGACGGCAGGCGGTCACGGTGCTGCGGGATGGCACCAGCAGGAAGACGAAGGGCAGATCGACCGGATCGATCAGGAAGCGTCGCCCGCCGTGATCGCCAAGCCGCCTGAGCATGGTGGGGTGCGAACGTGTCATGCGCCGCGCCACCGCCCCAAGCGCGACGGAAAGCGGCAACAGCGGCAGCGGACGCATCGCAACGGCAAGCATCCGCGGAACATGCGGCAGGGCGGCGTCGGTCATGGATCCTCGCATCAGCTGATGATCGCTGTCTAACGGCTGCGACCGCCCGCCGACTTGATCAATATCAAGCAAGGCCGGGAATGTTGCTGCTATCAGGCGCCATCTCCTTCCCATTTCTTCGCGGAGGCCGCCATTCGCACCCTTCCTGCATTTCCCGATCTTCGCAGCTTCCTCGGCTGGGCCGAATCGGCGGGCGATCTGGTGCGGCTGGATGAGCCGGTCAACCTGCGGCACGAAATGACGGCACTGCAACTTGCGGCGTTGCGCGGGGGCGGGCCGGTCCTGCGGTTTGATGGCGCAAGGCAGGGCGACGGCAAGCCCGCCGCGATGCCGGTGGTGGCCAACCTGTTCGGCACGCCGGAACGTGTTGCAGCGGGGCTCGGGCTCGAACTGTCGCAGGTGCCCGCCTTCGGCGATTTCCTCGCCGCACTGCGCAGCCCGGCGCCGGTCGACGGCATGCGCGACGCCCTGTCGCGCTGGCCGATGCTGAAGGCCGCCCTGGCGACGCGGCCCAAGGTTTTGCGCAGCGCCCCCGTGCAAGAGGTCGAGGCGCCGATCAATCTGGCGCGCCTGCCGGTGCAGACCCCATGGCCGGGGGATGCCGGGCCGCTGATCACCTGGCCTGTCGTCGTCACCCGGGCCATCGACACGGAACCCGCACAGGTCGCGCGCTACAACCTGGGCGTCTACCGCGCGCAGGTGCTGGGGCCCGACCGGTTGATCATGCGCTGGCTTGCCCATCGCGGCGGCGCGGCCCATGCCCGCACCTGGGCAGACGCGGGCGAACCGATGCCGGTCGCCATTGCCCTTGGCGCCGATCCGGCCACGCTGCTTTCCGCCGCGCTCCCACTTCCGGAAACCGTGTCCGAACTGACGTTCTCGGGCATCCTGCGCGGCTGCCGCACGGAAATCGTGCCCGCCCGCACCGTGCCGCTGATGGTGCCGGCCCATGCCGAAATCGTGCTCGAGGGCTGGATTCATCCGGGCGAAACCGCACCCGAAGGCCCCTTCGGCGATCACACCGGCTATTATAACTCGGTCGAGCCCTTCCCGGTGATGCGGATATCGGCCATCACCCACCGCCGCGACCCGATGTATCTGACCACCGTCACCGGCCGCCCCCCCGATGAGCCTTCGGTGATCGGCGAGGTCTTCAACACCCTCGCCCTGCCGGTCATCCGCGCCCAGATCCCCGAGGTCCGCGACCTCTGGCTGCCGCCCGCCGCCTGTTCCTACCGGATGGCCGTGGTCCAGATCCGCAAGCGCTACCCCGGTCAGGCGCGCCGGGTGATGATGGCGCTATGGGGAATGCTGGCGCAGTTTTCCTACACCAAGACCATCGTGGTCGTGGACGAGGACATCGACCCGCGCAACTGGGACGACATCGCCTGGGCGATGGCCACCCGGATGGACCCGGCCCGCGACGTGATGCTGCTCGACAGCACGCCGATGGATTATCTGGATTTCGCCAGCCCCCGCGAAGGCCTGGCGGGCAAGATGGGCATCGACGCCACCACCAAGATCGGTGCCGAGACGACCCGCGAATGGGGCCGCGTGATGGCGCTTGACCCCGCGCACGAAGCCCGCGCGGCGGAAATCCTTGCGCGTCACCTGGGGGGGCGGCCATGACCCGCGTCATCCTTGGCGTGTCCGGTGCCTCGGGTGCCATGCTGGCGATGGACTGCGCAAAGTCCCTGCGCGCGGCAGGCGTCGCGGTCGATCTGGTGGTGTCGGCCATGGCCGAACGCACGCTGGCGCTGGAAATCGGACCCGGGGCACAGGACGCGCTTGTGGCGCTTGCCGACCGGGTGCATCCGCTGGGAAATCTTGGCGCAGCGATCGCATCGGGGTCATACCCGGTGGCCGGCATGATCGTCGTCCCCTGCTCGATGCGCAGCCTTGCCGCCATCGCGCAGGGGTTCGACGACAACCTCCTGACCCGCGCCGCAGGGGTCCAGTTGAAGGAACGCCGGCCGCTGATCCTTCTGGCGCGCGAGGCGCCGCTGACGCTGGCGCATCTGCGCAACATGACGGCCGTAACCGAAATGGGCGCCATCGTGATGCCCCCCGTCCCCGCCTTTTACACCCTGCCGCAGACTACTGCGGACATTACCGCCCAGATCGCCGCCCGCGCGGTGGACCTTCTGAGGCTTGCCCCGCCCCAGGCCATGGCCTGGGATCCAAAGGAAGGAAAGCGTCCATGACCCAACTCTCCCCCGATGCCATTGTAAGCGATATCGCCGCCAGCCTGCCCGGCGCCGCCGAGGTGTTCCGCAAGGCCGGCATCAGCTTTTGCTGCGGCGGCAACGTGCCGCTGGCCGAGGCCGCTGGCAAGAACGGCATCGCCCCCGAGGTCTTGCTGGCCGAATTGCAGGCGCTGGTCGATGCGGCTGGCCGCAACGCGCCCGAGGATACCGCGGCGCTGATCGCCCATATCCTGACGCGCTATCACGACACCCACCGGACCGAGCTTGACTGGCTGATCCCGTTGGCGCAACGCGTCGAAACCGTGCATGGCGACCACGACGAGGCGCCCCTTGGCCTGACCGAGGCACTGCTTGCGCTGCGCGATGAACTCGACAGCCACATGCAGAAGGAAGAACAGATCCTGTTCCCGATGATGCAGCAGGGCGGCAATCCGATGATCGTCCACCCCATTGCCGTCATGCGCCACGAACACGATGATACCACCGTGCTTCTGAACAATGTCGAACACGTCACCCACGGCCTGAGCCTGCCGGTGGGCGCCTGCGGTTCCTGGACGGCGCTTTACACGGGCCTGCGCAAGTTCTCGGAAGATCTGGTCACGCACATCCATCTGGAAAACAGCGTCCTGTTCCCGCGGTTCGAGAACCGCGCGGCCTGATCTGCGACCGCCGTCGTGACGGCACCGCCGCCGGCGATCATTCTCCCCCACAAGCCCCTGTTCCTTTGCGCGGGCTTGTGGGCGGTTGTCTCGCCGCTGGTCTGGCTCTGGCCGGGCCTGTCGGCCGATCCGGTGTTCTGGCACCAGCACGAACTTTTCTTCGGCATGGCGGCGGCGGCAATCGGGGGCTATCTGCTGACCGCCCTGCCGCATTGGGCGACGGGTGGCATCCGTCCCGCCGCACTGCGCCTGTTGATCCTGTGCTGGGCGGCCGGGCGCATTGCGCAAATCTGGCCCGGCCCGGCGCCCGTTGCCCTTCTTGCGGTGGCGCTGTCCTACCCCCTTTTTCTTTGCCTGCTGGTCTCCGTCCCGCTTCTGCGCGCAAGGGCCTGGCCGCGGCTCTGGATGGGTGCGCTGCCGCTGGCCCTTGCCGGGGCCGAAGCCGCGTCGCTGACGGCGCATCTGCAAGGGACGGCGGCGGGCCTGCCCCTTGCCCTGACCTTGGGTTTCTCGCTGATGATCGGATTGATCGGCGGACGCATCGTGCCGGCCTTCACCCGCAGCCGACTGCGGCTTGTCTCGGTGGAGCCAACCTTGCGTGACCGCCCCGCCGCGGGTCTGCTTGCGGCTTTGGCAACCCTTGCCGGCATGATCCTGCTGGCCCGTGGCGCTGTCCCGTCCCTGGCCGGTATCACCCTTCTGATGGCGGGTGCCTTGCAGGCCCTGCGTCTGAGTGGCTGGTGGTCGCTGCACCTGAGGTCGGAGCCCGACATCCTGATGATGCAGGTCGCCTTTGCCTGGCTTGCGGCGGGGCTTGGCCTTGCGGGGGCTGCCCTTCTCTGGCCCGATGCGCTGCGCTTCGAGGATGCCCTGCATGCCCTGACGATGGGGGCGATGGGCGGAATGATACTGGCCATCGCCGCCCGGCCGCTGCTTCCGCGCGCCGCCGGCCGCCTGCGGGTCACGCCGGACATCGCGCTGTCCTTCGCGCTGCTCTGCACGGCGACGGCGGCGCGCGTCCTGCTTGCCGATGCGCAGGTCGCGGGCCTTGTCGGCCGGCAGTGGGCGGCCTGGCTCTGGTGCGCGGCCTGGGCGACCTTTGTTCTGCGCGGCCTGCACCACTGGAACAGGCCTGCGCCCTATCCGATCCTCAGCGCCCATCAGGGCGGCGTGGGCCAGAACCATGCCCGCCCGTCGCCGGACTGACAGGCAAGTGGCAGCGGGCCGCACCGAGGAAACCCCGGGCGCCATCCGCCTGGCCCACCGCATTGCCAGACCCATCGACGGGCGAGGCCTCCGTCGGCTGGCCGGTTTACCTTGGCCGGTCCAGCGCCTAGATTGGCCGCAACCAGAGGGAAATTCCATGACCGACGCGCCCGAGACCGGCTATCAGGTTCTTGCCCGGAAATACCGCCCAGCGACTTTCGTCGACCTGATCGGGCAGGAGGCGATGGTGCGCACCCTGCGCAATGCCTTCGCCGCCGACCGGATCGCGCAGGCCTTCGTGCTGACCGGGATCCGCGGCACCGGCAAGACCACCACGGCGCGGATCATCGCCAAGGGGCTGAACTGCATCGGCCCCGATGGCACGGGCGGGCCGACGACCGACCCGTGCGGCCAGTGCGAACATTGCCTGGCGATCATGGAGGGGCGCCACGTCGACGTGATGGAGATGGACGCCGCCAGCAATACGGGCGTGCAGAACATCCGCGACGCGATCATCGATTCGGTCAGCTACCGCGCGGCCTCGGCCCGCTACAAGGTCTTCATCATCGACGAGGTGCACATGCTGTCCACCTCGGCCTTCAACGCGCTTCTGAAGACTCTGGAAGAACCGCCCGCGCATGTGAAGTTCATCTTCGCCACCACCGAAATCCGCAAGGTGCCGGTCACGGTCCTGTCTCGCTGCCAGCGCTTCGACCTGCGCCGGATCGAGCCCGAGGTGATGATCGCCCACCTGGGCCGCGTGGCCGAAAAGGAAGGCGCGAAGATCGCGCCCGACGCGCTGGCGCTGATCACGCGGGCCGCCGAGGGATCGGTCCGCGACGCGATGAGCCTGATGGACCAGGCGATCGCCCATGGCGCGGGGGAAACCAGCGCCGATCAGGTGCGCGCCATGCTGGGGCTTGCGGATCGCGGCCGGGTGCTCGATCTGTTCGACATGATCCTGCGCGGCGATGCGGCTGCGGCGCTTACCGAACTTTCGGCGCAATATTCCGACGGGGCCGATCCGATGGCCGTGTTGCGCGATCTGGCGGAAATCACCCACTGGATCTCCGTCGTCAAGATCACCCCCGAGGCAGCCGATGACCCCACCACCCCGCCCGAGGAAAAATCCCGCGGGATCCAGATGGCGCAGGCGGTTCCGATGCGGGTGCTGACGCGGCTTTGGCAGATGCTCCTGAAGGCGCTGGAAGAGGTTGCCTCGGCCCCGAACGCGATGATGGCCGCGGAAATGGCGATCATCCGACTGACGCATGTAGCCGATCTGCCCGACCCCGAACAGTTGCTGCGGCGCCTCTCCGAAGGCCCCGGCCCGCAGGCGCCCGCCCCTGCCCCGCGCGGCGGTGGCGGGAACGGTGGTGGCGGCGGGAATGGCGGCAGCACCGCAGCTCAGGGGGCAAGCGGCGGCGCGGGCATGGCAGGACGCTCGGCCGGGGTGCAGGCTTCAGGCGTGGCGACGGCGGTGGCGCTGGCCCCCGAGGCGCAGGCGCTGGCGCGGTTCGGGACATTCGCGCAGGTGGTCGAGCTGATCCGCCGGAACCGCGACGTGAAGCTGCTGGTCGAGGTCGAAACCGGTCTGAGGCTCGTCCATTACGCGCCGGGACGGATCGAATTCGAACCCGCACCCTCGGCCCCGCGCGACCTTGCTTCGACACTGGCACAGCGGTTGCAGGCCTGGACCGGCGCGCGCTGGGGTGTTTCGGTCGTGGGGTCGGGTGGCGAGCCGACGATCGCCGAACAGCGCGATGCCGAACAGACGGCCGCCAAGGCGCAGGCGATGGAAAACCCGCTGGTGCGGGCGATCTTCGCGGCCTTCCCCGAGGCGAGCATTCTGGACGTCCGCACCGCAGACGAGGCGCAGACCGCCATCGCCGCCGAGGCGCTGGCCGAGGTCGAGGATGAATGGGATCCTTTCGAGGAAGGTTGACCTTTGGGCGAAAAGGATCGGGGGGCCATTTCGTTTTCGGGATCGTCCCTATATTTCACGCAATCGGGCATCGGGCCCGGCAGCAGGCAACAGCAAGGATGAACGGATGTTGAAGGGTTTGGGCGGCGCGCTTGGCGGTTTGGGCGACATGGCCAAGATGATGAAAAGCGCGCAGGAACTGCAGACCAGAATGGCGCAGATGCAGGATGAACTGACGCGCATCAACGTCGTCGGAGAAAGCGGCGCCGGGTTGGTGACGGCGACCTGTTCAGCCAAGGGAGAGCTGAAGGCTCTGTCGATCGACCCGTCGATCTTCAACCCGGACGAAAAGGAAGTCGTCGAAGACCTGATCCTGGCAGCAATCAAGGACGCACAGGCCAAGGCGCAGGCGAAAAGCGCGGAAGAGCTGGGAAAGCTCACCGCGAGCATGGGCCTTCCGGCCGACATCAAGCTGCCGCTCTGACGGGGCCATGGCAGAGGCCGCGCGCGATATCGAGGCGCTGATCGAGCTGATGGCGCGTCTGCCGGGGCTTGGCCCCCGGTCGGCGCGGCGCGCGGTGCTGCATCTTCTGAAGAAGCGCGGCGGGCTGATGGCCCCCCTGGCCGCGCAGATGGCCGAGGTGGCGGCCACGGCGCGGGATTGCGCGGTCTGCGGCAATATCGGCACGGGCGATCTCTGCGGCATCTGCGCCTCGGACCGCCGGTCGGAGGCCGAGATCTGCGTGGTCGAGGATGTGGCCGACCTCTGGGCGATGGAGCGGGGCCAGACCTATGCCGGACGCTATCATGTTCTGGGCGGCACGTTGTCTGCCCTGGATGCGGTGGGGCCGGAAGAGTTGCGGATCCCGCAGCTGGTCGAAAGGGTGCGGTCCGGCGCGGTGCGCGAGGTGATCCTGGCGCTGGCGGCCACGGTGGATGGCCAGACGACGGCGCATTACGTGGCCGACGCACTGGCCGGGACCGGGGTCACGGTCACGTCGCTGGCGCAGGGCGTGCCGATCGGCGGCGAGCTGGATTATCTGGACGATGGAACGATCCAGGCCGCGATGCGGGCGCGGCGGGCGTTCTGAGCCGTGAAGTCGGGGGGCGCTGCCCCCCTACCCCCGGGATATTCAAGCCAAGATGAAAGGTCAGCCGGCGATCATTTCGGCCTGGCGGACGATGACTTCGGCCTGGCGGATCGAGGCGATGTCGACAAGCCGGCCCTTGTAGACGGTCGCGCCGGCGCCTTCGGCCTTGGCTTTTTCCATGGCGGCGAGGATTTCGCGTGCCTCGGCGACCTGGGCCTCGGACGGGGTGAAGACCTCGTTCGCAAGCGCCACCTGTTTGGGGTGGATCGCCCATTTGCCGACCATGCCCAGAGTGGCGGAGCGACGCGCCTGGGCGCGGAAGCCGTCATCATCCGAGAAGTCGCCGAAGGGGCCGTCGACCGGCAATATGCCATGGGTGCGGCAGGCGGCGACGATGGCGGCCTGCGCCCAATGCCAGGGATCCGACCAATGTTTCGCGCCCTGGTGGAGCATGTAGTAGTTTTCCTGCGTGCCGCCGATGCCGGTGGTCTGCATTCCCATCGAGGCGGCGAAATCGGCGGCGCCGAGGCTCATGGCCTGCAGGCGCGGGGATGAGGCGGCGATTTCCTCGACATGGGCGATGCCGGCGGCGGTTTCGATGATGACTTCCAGCGCGATGGGTTTCGTGCGGCCCTTGTTGCGTTCGATGGCCGTGACCAGCGCATCGACGGCATAGACATCGGCGGCGCAGCCCACCTTCGGGATCATGATCTGGTCGATGCGGTCGCCGGCCTCTTCCAGCACCTCGACCACATCCCGATACCAGAACGGCGTGTCCAGCCCGTTGATCCTGACCGACAGGTGTTTCGTGCCCCAGTCGATGTCATTGATCGCCTGGATGATGTTCTTGCGCGCCTGCGGCTTGTCGTCAGGGGCCACCGAATCTTCAAGATCGAGGTTGATGACATCCGCCGCCGAAGCGGCCATCTTTTCAAACAGCGCAGGACGCGAGCCGGGACCGAAGAGCTGGCAGCGGTTCGGGCGTGCGGGTGCGGGGGGCTGGAGGCGGAAGCTCATGGATCACGGACCTTCTGGCAAGGAAATTACGTCAGATGATGGATTGGGGTTAGGATATTGCGCGAAGGTTCGCAAGCGCCGTTTCGCAGATGCAGCATTCTGCGGTAGCAAGAAAGCCCCGGTGGCGATGGCAGGCAAGGAAGACGGCGATGCGGATCAGGGTTGAAGTGGAACGCTTTCCGCTCGCGCAGGTTTTCACCATCTCGCGAGGGTCGAAGACCGAGGCGCGGGTGTTGACGGTGACCGCAGGGGAAGGTGGCCATCGGGGGCGCGGCGAATGTGTGCCCTATGCACGCTATGGCGAGACGCCCGACACGGTCGCGGCACAGATCGCGGCGCTGCCGGATGGCTTTTCCCATGCCGATCTGCCCGCCCTGCTGCCAGCAGGGGCGGCGCGGAATGCCGTCGACTGCGCGCTTTGGGATCTGGCGGCCAAGCGGGCGGGGGTGCGGGTCTGGGATCTGCTGGGTCGCCCTGCCCCGAAACCGCTGGTGACCGCCTATACGCTGTCGCTGGATACGCCTGACGCCATGCGGGCGGCGGCGGCGCGGGCGGCGGACCGGCCGGTTCTGAAGATCAAGCTGGGCACGCCCGACGACATGCCGCGGCTGGAAGCCGTGCGGGCGGGCGCGCCGAAGCCGAAGATCATTGTCGATGCCAATGAAGGCTGGACGCCCGAGGTCTATGCCGATCTGGCGCCGCACCTGATCCGGCTGGGCGTCGCGCTGGTCGAACAGCCGCTGCCTGCGGGGGCTGACGAGGCGCTGGCCGGGATGGCGCGACCGGTGCCGGTCTGCGCGGATGAAAGCGCGCATGACCGCGCCTCGCTGCCGGGGCTTCAGGGCAGGTATGACGTGGTAAACATCAAGCTCGACAAGACTGGCGGGCTGACCGAGGCGCTGGCGCTGGTGGATGCCGCCCGCGCGGCGGGATTGGGAGTGATGGTCGGCTGCATGGTCGGCACCTCGCTGGCGATGGCGCCCGCGATTCTGGTGGCCCAAGGCGCGGGTTTCGTTGACCTGGACGGGCCTTTGCTTCTGGCGCGGGACCGCGATCCGGGGCTGCGTTATGAGGGCAGCACGCTGTATCCGCCCGCGCCGGAGGTGTGGGGTTAACCTCCTGCCCCGACCCGCAGCACGATCTTGCCGATATGGCCCGAGCTTTCCATCCGGACGTGCGCTTGGGCGGCCTCTTCCAGCGCGAATTCGCTGTCCATGACCGGCTTCAGGTGGCCTGCGGCGATCATCGGCCAGACATGGGTGCGGAGTTCGTCCGCGATGCGCGCCTTGGCCAGATCGGATTGCGGGCGCAGCGTCGATCCGGTGATGGTCAGCCGCCGCACCATCAGCAGCGCGAAGTTCAGGCTGACCTGCGCGCCCGACAGGAAGGCGATCTGCACCAGCCGCCCGTCATCGGCCAAGGCCTTCACGTTGCGGGGGATGTAGTCGCCGCCGACCATGTCGAGGATCAGGTCCGCGCCCCCTTCGCCGCGCAGGACGGTGACGAAATCCTCGGTCCGGTAGTTGATGGCGCGTTCGGCGCCCAAAGTGACACAGGCGGCGCATTTTTCATCCGATCCGGCGGTGGTGAAAACCCGCGCGCCCAGCGCCTTGGCGATCTGGATGGCGGTCGTGCCGATGCCCGACGACCCGCCGTGGACAAGGAAACGCTCGCCGGCGCGCAGGCCGCCGCGCATGACGATGTTCGACCAGACGGTGAAGCAGGTTTCCGGCAGGCAGGCCGCCTCGCGCAGCGTCAGGCCGGCAGGCACCGGCAGGGCATGGGCGGCGGGCGTCACGACATATTCGGCATAGCCGCCGCCGGGCAGCAGGGCGCAGACCTTGTCACCCAGGCTCCATCCGGTGACGCCTGCCCCGATCGCGGCGATGGTGCCCGCACATTCCAGCCCCGGCAGCGGCGAGGCGCCCGGCGGCGGGGCGTAGGACCCGGCGCGTTGCAGCGCGTCGGGGCGGTTGACGCCGGCCCAATCGACCCGGATCAGGATCTGGCCCGGCCCCGCTTCGGGAACCGGCAGGGTGGCGGGGCGCAAAACCTCGGGGCCACCGGGGGCAGAGATTTCGACGGCGCGCATGGTCGCGGGCAGGGCTTGGGTCATCTTCGGGCTTTCTTCAGGACTGGACGCGGCCGGGCAGGTCATTGGGCATCCGCCCCGGCGCCTGCACATGGTTCAGCGGGTTGAGTGGCCCGGACATGAGCCGCCCAAGCACAGGCATGTCCTTCAGCCGCGCCTTGGCCTTTTCGAACCGCATCACGCCGTCGATGCGCCGGTCGAGGAAATCCCAGGTGTCGACGTTGCCGTCGGAATGATCGCCCAGCCAGTAAAGCACCGTCGCCGAATAGACCGCCGACAGCGTGGCGCGCTTGCTGTACCAGTTCACATCCTGCGAGGTGTCGCCGAGCGCGGTCCAGATCGCGTCTGCGGTCCCCCACAGCAGCGAGGCCCCGGAGGCGGCGTTTTGCGGCAGAGCGAACAGGGTCATGCCGCGGCGGACGATTTCGCGGTCTGCCTCTTCGATCCGGTAGCGGACGGCGGCGGCGATGCGGTCGCGCATGCGGCGGGCAGACAGATCGGTATCGGCCAGACGCGCGATCATCCGCGCATCGCCACGGCGGTGGTAATCCACGGCCAGATCCACCCCCCCGCGCGGTGCGATCACGCGCGCCATGTCGGGCGCGATCCCGGCGTCGCGGGCGGCGACGTTGAAGGCGGTATCCGTCCAGCCGTCGAAGGGCACATGGTCCAGCATCGCCAGCAAAAGCGATTCCCGCCGCGGGTCAGGGTCCAAGGGCTTGTCCTGCATGTTCTTTTTCCTTTTCAGCCGCCGGTGGACAAATGACCCGCGCTTTGCTATAGGGCCACTTCCTGCAATTACTTGCAACTTTAACCTAGGAAGGTGGTGACAACCACATGCAGGTCAGCGTTCGTGACAACAATGTCGAACAGGCGCTTCGTGCTCTGAAGAAGAAACTTCAGCGCGAGGGGGTTTTTCGCGAAATGAAGCTCAAGCAGCATTTCGAAAAGCCGTCCGTGAAGAAAGCCCGCGAACAAGCCGAGGCCATTCGTCGTGCCCGTAAACTGGCGCGCAAGAAGGCCCAGCGCGAAGGCGGTCTCTGACACGCTTTCGGGTCGCGCTTTTCATCAGCGACTGGAACGTTGGCGGGGAAACCCGCGAAGTCAAGCCCCCGCCCTGGCGGGGGTTTTGCTTTTTGGATGGGCTTGCCGAGGTAGGAAAAGGGCGGGCCTGTGAAAGCCCGCCCCCCTGCCCCTCGCCTGGCCTGACCTCAGAAGAAGCCGAGCTTCTTCGGCGAATAGCTGACCAGCAGGTTCTTGGTTTCCTGATAGTGGTCCAGCATCATCTTGTGGTTTTCGCGCCCGATGCCCGATTGCTTGTAGCCGCCAAAGGCAGCGCCCGCCGGATAAAGGTGGTAGCAGTTCGTCCAGACCCGGCCCGCCTCGATGGCGCGGCCTGCACGATAGGCCGTGTTGGCATCGCGCGCCCAGACCCCGGCGCCCAGGCCGAAGACGGTGTCGTTGGCGATTTCGATGGCTTCTTCCGGGGTCTTGAAGGTGGTGACCGACACAACCGGACCAAAGATCTCCTCCTGGAAGACCCGCATCTTGTTCGTGCCTTCAAAGACCGTCGGCTTGATGTAGTAGCCATCCGCGATGTCGCCATTGAAGTGGTTGGCCGTCCCGCCCGTCAGCACCTTGGCGCCTTCGTTCAGGCCGATGTCCATGTAACGCAGGATCTTGTCGTATTGTTCCTGGCTGGCTTGCGCGCCGATCATGGTGCCCGCCTGTCGGGGGTCGCCGGCAACGATGGCCTCGACCCGCTTCAGCGCCCGTTCCATGAAGCGGTCATAGATCGCTTCCTGCACCAGGGCGCGGCTTGGGCAGGTGCAGATCTCGCCCTGGTTCAGGGCGAACATGGTGAAGCCTTCCAGCGCCTTGTCCAGGAAATCGTCATCTTCGTTCATCACGTCGGCGAAGAAGATGTTGGGGGACTTGCCGCCGAGTTCCAGCGTGATGTTGGTCAGGTTGTCGGCGGCGGCCTTCATGATGATCTTGCCGACCGGGGTCGAGCCGGTGAAGGCGATCTTGGCGATGCGCGGGCTCGCGGACAGCGCAGCACCCGCCTCTTCGCCAAGGCCGTTGACGATGTTCAGCACGCCCGGCGGCAGCAGGTCTTCGATGAAGCCCATGAGGTAAAGGATCGAGGCCGGGGTCTGTTCGGCCGGTTTCAGCACCACGCAGTTGCCCGCCGCCAGCGCCGGGGCCAGTTTCCACGTCGCCATCAGGATCGGGAAGTTCCAGGGGATGATCTGGCCGACAACGCCCAGCGGTTCGTGGAAGTGGTAGGCCACGGTGTTGTCGTCGATCTGCCCGATCGAGCCTTCCTGCGCCCGGATCGCACCGGCAAAATAGCGGAAATGGTCAACGGCCAGCGGGATGTCGGCGGCCATGGTTTCACGCAGCGGCTTGCCGTTGTCCCAGGTTTCGGCAATGGCGATGGCTTCCAGGTTCTGTTCGATCCGGTCGGCGATCTTCATCAGGATGTTCGACCGTTCCGTGGTGGATGTCGCGGCCCATTTGCGGCGCGCGGCATGGGCGGCATCCAGCGCCGCCTCGACGTCGGCCGCATCGGAACGGGCGACTTCACAGATCACATGGCCGGTCAAGGGCGAGATGTTTTCCATGTAGCGGCCCGATTTGGGGGCCACCCATTCGCCACCGATGTAGTTGTCGTAACGGCCCTTGTAGGGCGATTTGAATTGCGCCGCGGCGCCTTGTGCCATGTCGTTCATGGAAATTCCCTCCTCTGCGGGTTCCTCGAGACCCGATGCAGGGAAGGATGGGGTGGCCGGGCGCTGTCGGCATAGGGGGCGGCGTGCGCGGGGCCTGGGAAGTGTCTCAGGGCTGAGACACATCGCCCTCACCGATGCCAAGCCGCTTCATCCGGCGGTAAAGCGTGGCACGTCCCACACCCAGCGCGCGCGCCGCGGCCGAGACGTTGCCTTCCGCCCGCGCCAGCGCCCGCATGACCGCGGCGCGTTCGGCCTTTTCAAACCCGGTCAGGCCATCGGCGCGGCCAAGGATGTCGCTGGCCGGGCGCGGCGCGATGATCCCGGTCTGACCCAGCCCGAAGGCGCGGCGCGCGGCACGGGTGGCGCCCACCACCAGATCGTCGTCGTCGACGGCAAGCAGCATCGCCTCGTCCGGGCGGTCGCCGGGGGCCACGATGATCCGGGCCTTGGGGAAGGAGGCGCGGAAGTTGTCTGCCTCGATCGCGCGGGCGGTCTGGGCGACCATCGCGGCGATCAGGCGGGTGAAGGCTTCGGTCTGGTCGGCGCGGGCCGACGACACGTCGAGCGCGGCGATGATCCGGCCATCGGCGCCATAGATCGGCGCGTCCATGCAGCTCATCGCGGTGTTGCGCGACAGGAAATGTTCGTCGCGGTGAATGATGACCTGCCGGTTTTCGGCCAGGCAGGTGCCGATGCCGTTGGTGCCCTCGGCCTCCTCGCTCCAGATCGCGCCGGACCACAGGCCCCATTGCTGGAACACCGGCGCATCGGCATCGCTGCACCGTTGATCCAACACCACGCCTTCGGCATCGGTCAGCAGAACCGAACAGCCGGAATGGCCGACCAGCCCGTAAAGCTGATCCATCCGTGGCGCCACGACCATCATCAGGGGTTCCAGCCGCGCGTGCCGTTCCGCCAGCGCCGATGCCGTCATGCGTTCGGGCGCCGATGTCTGCGCCGGGTCCAGCCCGTGCTTGATCAGCGACCGCCGCCAGGAGGCCGCCAGCCGCGACGACGCGGCGGCAGAACGCGACTGCACGGTTTCCAGCACGGTATCGGCGTGATTCGGTCGGGCCACGGCCTCCTCCTCCCAAAGGTGACAGGGAAGCCTAGCACCCGGCCCGCCGAACGCCAAAGCGTTCAGACCGGGATCGCGGTGGTCTTGAACACGGTTCGGAGAGCGAAGGAGGAATGCATCTGCGCCACGCCCGGCAAACGCGCAAGATATTGCCGATGGATGCGGGCGAAATCCTCGGTGTCTTCCACGATGACCTTCAGCAGGTAATCCGCCGTTCCCGCCATCAGGTGGCATTCCAGCACGGCGGGAACCTTCTTCACCTCGCGCTCGAAGGATTCCAGCACCTCGTCGGCCTGACCGGAAAGCGTGATTTCCACGAAGACCGTCGTCGGGCGACCCAGCTTGCGGGCATTCAGAAGCGCCACATAGCTGTCGATATAGCCCGCCTGTTCCAGCCGCTCCACCCTGCGGTGGCAGGCCGACGCCGACAGGTTCACCTGTTCCGACAGATCGGCGTTGGAAATCCGGCCCTGTTTCTGCAGGACGGTCAGGATGCGGCGGTCGGTCGCGTCAAGCTGCATTGCAGCAAGGATTCCTTCGAAGAAAGCGGCTTTATGCCGGATTTTCTACCACCAATCCCCGGTCGCGCCAATCTTTCCTGAAAGACTTTCCGCACGCTCGGGCGCATGCTGCCCATACAAGAACAAGGAGGTTCCCATGAAGATTGGCTGTCCTAAGGAAATAAAACCGCAGGAGTTCCGCGTCGGCATCACCCCGAACGCTGCCCAAGAGGCGGCGGCGCATGGTCATCAGGTTCTGATCGAGACCAATGCAGGTGCCGGCGCGGGATTTTCCGATGACGACTACCGCGCTGCGGGCGCAACGATCCTGCCGACGGCTGACGAGGTCTTTGCCCAATCCGACATGATCGTGAAGGTGAAAGAACCGCAGGCGGCCGAGCGCAAGCGGCTGCGCGAAGGCCAGATCCTGTTTACCTACCTGCACCTCGCGCCCGACCCGGACCAGACCCGCGACCTGCTGGCCTCGGGCGCGACCTGCATCGCCTATGAAACCGTGACCGACCGCAATGGCGGGCTGCCGCTTCTGGCGCCGATGTCCGAAGTGGCGGGGCGTCTGGCGCCGCAGGTCGGGTCCTGGGCGCTGCAAAAGGCCAATGGCGGGCGCGGTGTGCTGATGGGTGGCGTGCCCGGAGTTCCGCCCGCGATGGTCGTCATCATCGGCGGCGGCGTGGTAGGGGCTGCGGCGGCGCGCGTGGCGGTCGGCATGGGGGCCAGCGTGACGGTCGTGGACCGATCAATCCCGCGGCTGAGCTATCTTGACGACATCTTCCACGGCAAGCTCAAGACCCAGTATTCGACCCAGGCCGCCACGGCCGAGCTTGTCACCAAGGCCGACATGGTCATCGGCGCGGTGCTGATCCCCGGTGCGGCGGCGCCAAAGCTGGTGACGCGGGCGCAGTTGAAGACGATGAAACCCGGCGCGGTGATCGTCGATGTGGCCATCGACCAGGGCGGCTGTTTCGAGACCAGCCACGCCACCACGCACCAGGACCCGATCTACGAAGTCGACGGCATCCTGCATTACTGCGTGGCCAACATGCCCGGCGCGGTGGCGCGCACCTCGACCCAGGCGCTGAGCAATGCGACGATGCCCTTCATGATCGCGCTGGCCAACAAGGGCTGGCAAAAGGCCTGCGCCGACGATCCGCACCTGAAGGCGGGGCTGAACGTCCATGCCGGCAAGCTGACCTACCGCGCCGTGGGCGAGGCTTTGGGCTTGCCTTACGTCAGCGCCGACGAGGTGCTGCGCTAGTCCCCGCAAGGAAAAGGCCCGCCGGTCACGGGCCTTTCCACTTCGTGCAAACCGGATCAGGTGCGCGTGCTCAGCAGATCGCGGATCTGGGTCAGCAGCTCTTCCTGCGTCGGGCCGTCGGGGGCCGGGGCGGCTTCCTGCTTGCGGATCGCGGCGTCCTTCACCCGGTTGACCATCTTCACCAGCAGGAACACGACAAAGGCGATGATCAGGAAGTTGATGACCGCGGTGATGAAGGCGCCATAGGCAAAGACCGGCGCACCGGCGTCACGCGCGGCGCTCAACGAGGCGTAGTCGCCTTGGCCCAGGTTCACGAACAGGTTCGAAAAGTCGATCCCGCCGGTGATGACGCCGATGATCGGGTTGATGAGGTCGGCCACCAGCGAGGTAACGATTGCCGTGAATGCGGCACCGATGATGATACCCACGGCCATGTCCATGACATTGCCCTTGGCGATGAAATCTCTGAATTCCTTGATCATTTCTGTCCCCACGATTGCGGCCCCGTTTCGAGCCGTCTTGTTAAGACATACAGCAAATGCCAGTTTGGCAACAGTGCAAATGCCGGGAAAAGCTGGACCTTCTTCCCCGCTGGCGCGTTGGATTCGAATTTCAGCCATGAGGAACCGATGACCGACCTGAACACCTTCCTCGTCACGCACCGCTGGCCGCCCCGCAACCCCGAGGCGATCCAGCTTTATTCCCTTGCCACTCCGAATGGCGTCAAGGTTTCGATCGCGCTCGAAGAAACCGGCTTGCCTTACGACGCGCATCTGGTCTCGTTCGAGACGAACGACCAGATGACGCCGGAATTCCTGTCGCTCAACCCCAACAACAAGATCCCGGCGATCCTTGATCCGAACGGCCCCGGCGGCAAGCCCATGCCGCTGTTCGAAAGCGGCGCCATCCTGCTTTATCTGGCTGAAAAGACCGGCCAGCTTATGCCCAAGGATCCGGCGGAGCGGTGGCAGGCGGTGCAGTGGCTGATGTTCCAGATGGGCGGCGTCGGGCCGATGTTCGGGCAGGTCGGCTATTTCCACAAATATGCCGGCAAGGATATCGAAGACCCCCGCCCGCGCGAACGCTACTACAACGAATCCCGCCGCCTGCTTTCGGTGCTGGAAAAGCGGATGGCGGGGCGCGAGTGGATCGTGGAGGGCTATTCGGTGGCCGATATCGCCATCTGCCCCTGGCTGCACAATCTGAAAGAACACTACAAGGCCGGCGATCAGGTCGGCTGGAACGATCTGCGCCATGTGCCCGCCTGGCTTGACCGTTTCCTTGCCCGCCCGGCGGTGCAGCGCGGGCTGAACATCCCAAGCAGTAGCTGATACACGAAGGGCCGGGATTTCCCCGGCCCTTTTCCTTGCCTTCCAGTCCAGATCAGGCGCGCAGGGTGCCGCCAGTGGCCTTCGTGACCTTCTCGATGATCTTGCGGCTGACGGCTTCGATCTCGTCCTCGGTCAGGGTCTTGTCCTGCGGTTGCAGGCGCACGCTGATCGCCAGCGATTTCTTGCCCGCGCCCATCTGCGCCTCGGCCTTTTCGCCGGTGAACTGGTCGAAGACCGATACGCGTTCGATCAGCGCCTTGTCGGCGCCCTGGGCGGCATTCACCACCGTCAGTGCCTCGGTGCCCTTGTCGACGACGAAGGCGAAATCGCGCTCGACCGCCTGCAGGTCCGAAATCGTCAGCGCGGGCCGCGTCGGGGTCTTGGCCTTCGGGAAGGGCAGGTTTTCCAGCTGCACCGTGAAGGCGACCGCCGGGCCCTTCACCCCCATTTCGCGCAGGACGCGCGGGTGGATTTCCCCGAACGTCGCCAGAACATTCGGCCCCAGCGCGATGGCGCCCGACCGGCCCGGATGCCACCAGCCGGGAACCTTGCGCCCGACCTGCACCCGCGCGGGCGCGCCAGCGGCGGCAAGCACCGCCTCGACATCGGCCTTGGCGTCAAAGACATCGACCGCGCGGCGCGACCCGAAGGGATCGCGGGGCGCGGTGGCGCCCACCAGAAGCCCGGTCGCCACCAGCGCCTGTTCGCCCGGCTCGCCACCCGAAAAGGCGGGGCCCACCTCGAAAAGCGCCAGATCGGCAAAGCCGCGCGCCTGATTGCGCGCCGCCGCCTGCAGAAGCCCCGGCAGCAGGTCGGGCCGCAGATGCGTCATTTCCGACGAGATCGGGTTTTCCAGCCGCGCCGCATCCGACCCGCCGCCGAACAGCGTGGCGCTTCCCACGTCGATGAAGCTGTAGGTCACGCATTCATTGTAGCCCAGCGCCGCAAGCGTGCGGCGCGCGGCCTTCTCGCGCGATTGCAGCGGCGTCAGCACCGGCGCGGGCACGCCCGCCTGGGCGCGCGGCAGGGGCTTGCCCACAAGCCGCGTCAAGGATGCGATCCGCGCCACTTCTTCGACCAGATCGGCCTCGCCCAGCACATCGGGGCGCCAGCTTGGCGGGGTGGCCATGTCGCCATCAAGGACGAAGCCCAAAGCTTCCAGCGTGCGGCGCTGCGTGGCTTCGGAAATCTCCATCCCGACCAGCGAGACGACGCGGGCCGGGTCCAGCCGATAGGCGCGCGTCGTGTCCAGGGGTGCGCCGTCCTGCGCGACCTCGGACGCCTCGCCACCACACAGGTCAAGGATCATCTGCGTCGCCAGATCCAGCCCCGGCAGGGTGAAGGCCGGATCGACGCCGCGCTCAAAGCGGTAGCGCGCATCGGAATTGATCTTCAGCGCCCGCCCCGTCGCGGCAACGGTGATCGGATCCCACCAGGCGGATTCCAGGAACACTTCGGTCGTCGCGTCCGAGCAGCCCGAATGTTCGCCGCCCATGATACCGGCCAGCGATTCAACCCCCGCGTCATCGGAAATCGCCATCATGCCTTCGCGCAAGGCATAGGCCTTGCCGTCGAGCGCCAGGAACTCCTCGCCGCCCTTCGCGGGATGGATCCGCAGCACGCCACCCTGCACCTTGGCCACGTCAAAGACATGGAGCGGCCGGTTCAGCCCGAAGGTGAAGTAGTTGGTGATATCGACCAGCGCCGAAATGGGGCGCAGCCCGATGGCCGTCAGCCGCTGTTGCAGCCAGTCGGGCGACGGGCCGTTTCTGACCCCACGGATGGTGCGGCCGGCGAAATGCGGGCAGCCGCGAGCCTTCAGCGCGGGGTCGATTTCCACCCGCACCGGGCTTGCGAAACCGCCCTTGATGGCCGGAACCTTCAGCGGCTTCATCTCTCCCAGTCCCCGCGCCGCCAGGTCGCGGGCAATGCCGCGCACGCCCAGCGCATCGGGGCGGTTCGGGGTGATCTTGATATGGACCATCGGATCGACCGCTTCGGGCCGGTTTTCCGCCAGCCAGTCGGTGAACTTCTGTCCCACCTGCCCCGAAGGCAGCTCGATGATGCCGTTGTGTTCGTCCGAAAGCTCCAGCTCGCGTTCCGAGGCCATCATGCCGTGGCTTTCCACGCCGCGGATCTTGCCCACGCCCAGCGTCACGTCGATGCCCGGCACATAATCGCCCGGCTTGCACAACACGACGGTGATCCCCGCCCGCGCATTCGGCGCGCCGCAGACGATCTGCTTTTCGCCTTCGTCCGTCAGCACGCGGCAGACGCGCAGTTTGTCGGCATCGGGGTGCTGTTCGGCGTGCAGAACCTTCGCCAAAGTGAAGGGCGCCAGCCGGGCGGCGGGGTTCACGACCTCTTCGACCTCAAGCCCAAGGTCGGTCAGCGCCTCGGTTATCTCGTCAAGGCTTGCCGAGGTGTCGAGGTGGTCTTTCAGCCAGGAGAGGGTGAATTTCATGTCAGTGCGTCCATTCTTGGGCGGGCGAGAAGTCACGCGATGGCCGGTGCATGGCCGCAATTCCGGCAGCGACCGACCCAATTTTCAACGAATTGCCCGCGTATAAAGGAAGGAAGGCCATTTTCCAGCCAGTATCAAACGGTGACCAGTGATGACCAGACACGGAAACGACATTGGCGAACGGCTCTCTGCCGTCGCGTTGCGAATGTTGATGGCTCTGGCAATCCTTGCCGGCGTTGCGGCCTGGCGCGTCGAGCAGGACAAAAGCCGCTACGCACACCCCGGCCGCGTGATGACGTTGACCGCCCAGCAATCCGATTGTTCGCGCAACTCGCTGTTTGCCACCGGATCTGGCTGCCAAAGCGCCCTGTCGAAAATCACGTTCCTTAACGCGGGCAAAAAGTAGTCTGGCCTCTGTCACCGGCTCAGCCCCCCGGCCACCGTCGGCAGGCCGAGCGCGCCAAAGCCGAAGAACGCCCGCCGCGCCGCGGGGTCCACGACCTCTTCGACCTCAAGCCCAAGGTCGGTCAGCGCTTGGGTGATCTCGTCAAGGCTTGCCGAGGTGTCGAGGTGGTCTTTCAGCCAGGAGAGGGTGAATTTCATGGTTTCTTTGCTTTCTTAGCGCTGATCGCCATGGACGTTTCAAGATCGTCTCTCATAGAGACAACCAGGTCGAACTCCGCTTTTGCAATTTTTTCCAGATGCGACTGCTTTAAATTACTTACAAATTCCGGCCAGTCTTTTGGATTTTGTCTAACTACAGCCGCGCAGAGTTCGTTGAGAGCTAACGAAAAAGCTGCAGAAGAGTCATAGACTTTTTTTGGGGCAAGAATCCTAAGCTCATTTCGGGTTGCACCAAGTCGGATCAGTTCAGCTGCCAGACCTGTTGCGTTGGGTCCGTCCGTCGCAAGATTCCAAATTTCGTTAGCCTGTGAGAGAAAACGACTATACAAGTTGCGGCGCTCTGTGCGCATTGCGTCCACACGATCGCTCGCCTGTTTCTTGTAGAACAGGTGAATTGCACCTCCAAGAGCTACGAACGGTGCGATGATCGGCGCAAGAACACGCAGCAACTCCGCCATCCATTTTATATCGCCTACGACGCTTACACATGTAGTTGCAGTTTCACTCACCTACTCAACCCCCCCGCCACCGTCGGCATATCCAGCGCGCTGAACCCATAATGCCGCAGCCAGCGCAGGTCGGACTCGAAGAAGGCCCGCAGGTCGGGGATGCCGTATTTCAGCATGGCGATCCGGTCGATGCCCATGCCGAAGGCAAAGCCCTGCCATTTCGTCGGGTCGATGCCGCCCGCCGCCAGAACCTTGGGGTGGACCATGCCCGATCCCAGGATTTCAAGCCAGCTGTCGCCCTCGCCGATCTTCAACTGCCCGCCCGCCCAGGAACAGCGGATATCGACCTCGGCCGAGGGTTCAGTAAAGGGGAAGTGGCTGGCGCGGAAGCGCAGCTCGACCGAGGGCACCTCGAAGAAGGCGCGGCAGAATTCTTCCAGCGTCCATTTCAGATGCGCCATGCTGATGTCATGGCCCAGCGCCAGGCCTTCGACCTGGTGGAACATCGGCGTGTGGGTCTGGTCCATGTCCATGCGGTAGACGCGACCGGGGCAGATGATGCGGACGGGGGCGCCACGGGCCTCCATCGCGCGGATCTGGACGGGGCTCGTGTGGGTGCGCAGGACATGCGGCGGACGGATGTCGCCGTCTGCCCGGGCCATGAAGAAGGTGTCGTGTTCCTGCCGCGCGGGGTGTTCGGGCGGGATGTTCAGCGCGTCGAAATTGTGCCAGTCGCTTTCGACCTGCGGGCCTTCGGCCACGGCAAAGCCCATGTCGGCGAAAATGGCGATGACCTCTTCGGTCACTTGGCTGACCGGGTGGATGGTGCCGCGCGGGCGCGGACGGCCCGGCAGGGTCACATCCAGCCATTCGGTGGCCAGCCGCGCATCCAGCGCCGCATCCGACAGTGCCGCCTTCTTGGCCCGCAGCGCCGCGTCGATTTCATCCTTCAGCACGTTCAGCGCCGCGCCTGCGGCCTTGCGCGCCTCGGGCTCCATCTTGCCCAAGGTTGCCATCAGGGCGCTGATCTCGCCCTTCTTGCCCAGCGCGGCCAGCCGCACGTCTTCCAGCGCGGCCTCGTCCCCGGCGCCCGAGACCGCCGCAAGATACCTGTTCCTCAGCGCGTCGAGTTCCATCACCAGCCCCTGCCGTCCGCTTGTCCGATCGGGCTTGGGGTTAGCGGGCGAAGGGCCCGAATGCAAGGGGCGCGCCAGGGTCATGCAAAAGCCCCGCGCCTTGCGGCACGGGGCTTTCGATATTCGTCGCAGCGGGCCGAAGATCAGGCCAGCGCGGCTTTCGCCTTTTCGACGATCGCGCCGAAGGCGGCGGGTTCGTGGACGGCCAGATCGGCCAGAACCTTGCGATCCACCTCGATCCCGGCTTTCGCCAGCGCGTTGACGAAGCGCGAATAGGTCATGGATTCGTCGATCATGCGAACCGCGGCGTTGATCCGCTGGATCCACAGGGCGCGGAAGTTGCGCTTGCGGGTCTTGCGGTCGCGCGTGGCGTATTGGTTGGCCTTGTCGACCGCCTGTGTCGCCGTGCGGAAGTTCGTGCCACGGGCGGCATAATAGCCCTTGGCTTTCTTGATGACTTTGCGGTGACGGGCGTGGGTGACTACACCGGATTTAACGCGAGACATGTGTCATCCTCCTCAGCGGTCGTAGGGCATGTATTTCTTGACGATCTTCGCGTCGGCGTCACAAAGCACCATGGTGCCGGACGCATCGCGCACGAATTTCGTCGAGCGTTTGATCATGCCGTGCCGCTTGCCGGCCGGGCCGGCCTTGACGTGCCCGTTGGCCGTCATCTTGAACCGCTTCTTCGCGGCCGATTTGGTCTTCATCTTGGGCATTTCGATCTCCTGGTCCAGAAGTGAACGCGCGACTCGGCATGCCACATCGGCCGGCCGCACGGGGGGTAAGAGCGCGCCGTATAGGCCGCCCGCCGCTGTTTTGCAAGGGACGCCGGCGCCTTCAGTGCAGGTAGCGGTTAAAAACCCTGGCCACGATCTGCGGCAGGTCTTCCACGGGGTAGACACCGGGATGGATGACGGTGGACAGGAGGATCAGGCCGCCGCCGATTACGGCGGCGATCATGGCCCCGCGCGGCGGCCTGCCAGAGGAGAAAGCCGAAATCAACGCGGGCACGGAGAGGACGCCGATCGCAATGCCCAAGACCAGCAACAACTCGCTGTCCATGCTCCCTCCGAAGCCAAACCACCAATGGTGGGGATTCTATTCGGGATCGGTGCGGTAGATCAATCTTTCGTCGCAGGGCGCCACGCGCAGGATGTTCGTCGTGCCCCTGACGTTGAAGGGCACGCCGGCGGTGACAACGATCTGGTCGGTTTCGCGGGCAAAGTCGTATTCCCGCGCCGCGCGCGCCGCGCTGACCACCGCCTGCTTGAAGCGGTCGACCGGGCCTGTCAGCACGCAATGCGTTCCCCATGTCAGGCAAAGACGCCGCAGAGTCGCCATTTCCGTCGACAGCGCGATGATCGGCACCCGCGGGCGTTCGCGCGCCACAAGGCTGACCGTGGTGCCTGACTGGGTGAAGCAGCAGATCGCGTTGATATTGGTCGTCTCCGCGATCTCGCGGGCTGCCGCAACGATGGCGTCGGCCACGGTTTCGCGTTTCGCCTTGCGGCTGGCTTCGATCACCTCGCGGTAGGTCGGATCGCTTTCGACCGAGATGGCCACGGCATTCATCGTTGCCACCGCCTCGACCGGGTATTGCCCCGCCGCCGATTCCGCCGACAGCATCACCGCATCGGCGCCTTCATAGATGGCGGTCGCCACATCCGACACCTCGGCCCGCGTCGGCATCGGGCTTTCGATCATCGATTCCAGCATCTGCGTCGCCACGATCACCGGCTTGGCGGCAGCGCGGCAGGCGCGCACCAGCCGCTTCTGGATCGGGGGCACCGAATGCACCGGCAATTCGACGCCCAGATCGCCGCGCGCCACCATGATCCCGTCCGACACGGCCAGGATCTCGGCAAAGGCATTCACGGCCGCCGGCTTTTCGATCTTGGAAAGGATCGCGGCGCGGCCCTTTGCCAGTTCCCGCGCCTCGATCACGTCTTCAGGGCGCTGCACGAAGGACAGGGCCAGCCAGTCGACGCCCAGATCACAGGCGAATTCCAGATCGCGGCGGTCCTTGTCCGAGAGCGCCGCAAGCGGCAGCACCACATCGGGCACGTTCACCCCCTTGCGGTCGGAAATCGTGCCTGCCGTCGTCACCTGGCACTCGGCAAAATCGGCACCGCAGGCCTCGACCCGCATACGGATCTTGCCATCGTTGACCAGAAGGCTCGCCCCGGGGCGCAGGGCCGCAAAGATTTCGGGATGGGGAAGGCAGGCACGGGTCCGGTCGCCGGGTGCCGGATCAAGGTCAAAGCGGAACGGTTGCCCCTCCTCCAGATCCACCGCACCGGCACCAAAGACCCCGACGCGCAGCTTCGGCCCCTGCAGGTCGGCCAGCACCGCGATCGGACGCCCGGTTTCGGCCTGCACCTGACGGATGATGTCGTAACGCGCCTTCTGGCCGGCGTGATCGCCGTGGCTCATGTTCAGGCGAAAGACATCGGCACCCGCGTCGAACAGCGCGCGGATGGTCGCGTGATCGCTGGATGCTGGCCCAAGCGTGGCGACGATCTTGACATTGCGAAGGCGTCTCATCATGCCCCTATCCCAGATGTTGGCGCTACCACCGCCAGATTGCCTTTCTATGGCGGATATTGACCCTCAAGGCAACTGGCGCCGCCCGGCACACTGCCCTATGGATTCAGGGCATTGCGGCGGATTGACGGGCAGATGACAGAACTTCCTTACGAAATCGTGGGCGCGGATCGCCCCTCGCGCTGGCTTGTCACCTGTGACCACGCCTCGAACCGCGTGCCCGACTGCATCGGCGGCGGATCGCTTGGCATATCGACGGCCGAGATGATGCGCCACATCGCCTGGGATGTGGGCGCAGCGGGCGTCACGCGCCGGCTGGCCGAGCGACTGGATGCGCCGGCGATCCTGTCGCGGTTTTCGCGTCTGGTGATCGACCTCAATCGTGGCGAAGACGATCCGACTCTGGTGATGAAGCTTTACGACGGCACGATCATCCCCGCCAACCGCCATGCCGACCGGGCCGAGATCGAACGGCGGCTCAACACCTTCTACCGGCCCTATCACATTGCCTATGCCGCACTGGCCGGCCGGCGCGACGACAGCGTGATCTGCGCGATCCACAGCTTTACTCCACAACTCAGGGGCCGTGCCCCGCGCCCATGGCAGGTCGGGGTGCTCTACTCCCACCGCGACGAACGGCTTGCCTTGCCGCTGATCGATCGCTTGCGGTCCGAAGGGCTCTGCACCGGCGACAACGAACCCTATGCGGGCCATCTGGACGGCGACGCGATCGACCGGCACGCGCTTGGCCCCGGCCGCCCCAATGTCCTGATCGAGTTGCGCCATGATCTGATCGCAACCCCCGAGGGCCAGGTCGACTGGGCCGACAGGCTGGCGCCGATCCTGCAAGAGGTTCTGGCGACAGGCGGTCTATAGGCCACTACAGCCCAAGCCGCGGAATCTCGATGGCAGGGCAGCGGTCTTCGACGACATCGACGCCCCTTGCCCGCGCGGCCTCCGCCGCATCTTCATTGCGGATCTCCAGTTGCATCCAGACGGTTTTCAGCCCCGGCAGCGACGCCAGCGCATCGGCGACCACCGGCGGCACGTCCTCGGACCGGCGGAAGATGTCGACCATGTCCACCACAATATCTTTTGGGATCGAGGCCAGATCGGGATAGACCGTCTCGCCAAGCGCGATCTGCCCCGCCAGCCCGGGATTCACCGGCAACACCCGGTAGCCACGCGACTTCAGGAAATTGGCCACGCGATGCGAAGGCCTTTCGGGATTGGCGGAATAACCCACCAGCGCGATGACCCGGCTGCGGGTCAGTATGTCGCGGATCCTTGCGTCATCGCTGTCGGACATCGTGCTTCTCCATGCATTGCAATGCACCGATCAGGCCAGTCCCACTCCGCCAACGCCAGATAAAAAAGCGCCCGGGGGTGTCCGGGCGCCAGTTGCGGAACGAGGGACAGTGAACAAAGCCCGGCAGTTCCGGTGCCGCGCTCCTGAAGCATATGGGTCGCAGTCGGCGGATTATCAGTGCCGTTCGCAAAGATGTGATCACACGGCGCCTGCCCCCCCCGCAACCCGAGTCGATGCCGCATAAAGCGACACCGCCGCCGCGTTCGAGACATTGAGCGACCCGAACGCTCCGGCATAGGGAATGCGCACCAGCAAGTCGCAGGTCTCGCGCGTCTTTTCCCGCAGGCCCGGCCCTTCGGCACCCAGCACAAGGCCCACGGGACGGTCACCCAATCCGGCCAATGCCGCGCCCAGCGTCTGCTCTGCCGCACCGTCCAACCCGATCAGCACATAGCCCATGCGCTGCAATTCGGCCATGGCGTCAGACAGGTTCGTTACCCGCAGATAGGGCTGTCGCTCCAGCGCACCGCTCGCGGTCTTGGCCAACGCACCGGTTTCGGGCGCCGAATGATGGCGAGGCGCGATGACGGCACGCGCGCCAAAGACTTCGGCCGACCGCAGGATGGCACCCACGTTGTGCGGATCGGTCACCCGGTCGAGCAACACCAGAAGCGGCGCGCCTTCGCCCTCGATGGCAACGGCATCCAGCCGGCCCCAGTCCAGGGGCGACACTTCCAGCGCCGCACCCTGATGGACGCTTTCGGGGTCGATCGGCACATGGGCGTCAAACTTCCGCGGATCGACGACCTGCGGCTCCACCCCTCCCACAGCAATCGCCTCGGCCAGCTTGTCGCCGGCGTTCTTCGTCACAACCAGCTGATGCTTTCGCCGCCTCGGGTTCGTCAGCGCGTCGCGCACCGCATGCAGCCCGAAAAGCCACAGCGTTTCCGCCGCCGCCGCGCGCTTCTGGCGTTCCTTCTCGACCACCCAAGTCGGCTTCTTCATTCCCGTCCCCCTGAATCCACAGCCGCCGCCGCCCGACTTGTCCGGTCCGCAGGAGCGCCAAGGCACGCGATATTCGCCCGTGGCGCCAGCGCCGGCAAGCCCTGACGGATTTTGTGCCGAAGGCGGGCGCGGGGGACTTGACCCGCCCCTGACCCTCCACTATCAGTCGCGCCTCAAGTGGGCGACGTGCTGCAAGGTGCGGCAGCGGACTGTAACTCCGCCGAGGCGACTCGTGCCTGGTTCGATTCCAGGGTCGCCCACCATCATCTCCAGATCGTGACCGCAAGAACAGGCCATGGCGCCCCTCGCCAGCGGGCTTCTTCTTTGCAAAAATACTCAAGAAACCGAAGCTTTCCCCTTTGCCGGCGGTTTCCGGCGTGTGCCCTGGCTGCCCCTTTCGCAGTTCGGCCCGCTTGCCTATAAGCGGCCTTGGTTTGAGCCCGGACGCGAGTCGCGGGGCGCGGTCATGCTTTGGGGAAACGGGAAATACACATGTTTGGATTGGGTGGTCTGTTTTCATCAGACATGGCGATCGACCTCGGCACCGCGAACACGCTCGTCTACGTCAAGGGCAAGGGGATCGTCCTCAACGAACCCTCGGTCGTTGCCTACCACGTCAAGGACGGCAAGAAACAGGTTCTCGCGGTCGGTGAAGACGCCAAGATGATGCTTGGCCGCACCCCCGGCTCGATCGAGGCGATCCGCCCGATGCGCGACGGCGTCATCGCCGATTTCGCCGTGGCCGAAGAGATGATCAAGCACTTCATCCTCAAGGTCCACAAGCGCACGCCCTTCACGCCCAAGCCCAAGGTCATCGTCTGCGTTCCCCATGGCGCGACGCCGGTGGAAAAGCGCGCCATCCGAACCTCGGTCCTGTCGGCAGGCGCGCGTCGCGCGGGCCTGATCGCCGAGCCCATCGCCGCCGCCATCGGCGCGGGCATGCCGATCACCGACCCGACAGGCAACATGGTCGTCGACATCGGCGGCGGCACGACCGAAGTCGCGGTGCTGTCGCTGGGCGACATCGTCTATGCCCGTTCGGTCCGCGTCGGCGGCGACCGGATGGATGACGCGATCATCAGCTACCTGCGCCGCCAGCACAACCTTTTGATCGGCGAGGCGACGGCCGAACGCATCAAGACCTCGATCGGCACGGCGCGGATGCCCGATGACGGGCGCGGCGCCTCGATGCCGATCCGTGGGCGCGACCTCTTGAACGGCGTGCCCAAGGAAACCGAGATCAACCAGGCCCAGGTGGCCGAAGCCCTGGCCGAACCGGTGCAGCAGATCTGCGAAGCGGTGATGATCGCGCTGGAAACCACGCCGCCCGATCTTGCAGCCGACATCGTCGACCGTGGCGTGATGCTGACCGGGGGCGGTGCGCTTCTGGGGGAACTCGACCTTGCGCTGCGCGAACAGACCGGCCTGCCGATTTCCATTGCCGACCAGTCGCTCAATTGCGTGGCGCTCGGCACCGGCAAGGCGCTGGAATACGAAAAGCAACTGCACCACGTCATTGATTACGACACCTAGGGCCCCGGTCCCGGCACCCCTGAGAGGCCGCCTTGGCACATGACCGCCACAGCGATGTCGATTACGCCGGCCCCGTCCGGCGCATTGTCTTCGGCATCCTCGTCATTCTGCTGACCGCGCTGTTCCTGCTCTGGCGGATCGACAGCCCGCGAGTCGAACGGTTTCGTGCGGCGCTGATCGACAGGTTCATCCCGGGGTTCGAATGGGCGCTTGTTCCGGTGACACGGATCGCCGGGATGATCGACAGCTTCCAGTCCTACACCAGCCTTTATTCCCAGAATCAGGAACTGCGGCGCGAGTTGCAGCAGATGAAGTCCTGGAAAGAGGCGGCACTGCAGCTCGAACAGCAGAACGCCAAGCTCCTGGCCCAGAACCAGGTCCGGCTGGACCCGAAGCTGACCAGCGTCTCGGGCGTGGTGCTGGCCGACAGCGGATCGCCGTTCCGGCAGTCCGTGATAATGAACGTCGGCGCCCGCGACGGCATCGTAGACGGCTGGGCGACGATGGATGGGCTCGGGCTTGTGGGGCGCATATCGGGGGTCGGCCAGCTGACCAGCCGGGTGCTGCTCCTGACCGATGCATCGAGCCGCATCCCGGTGACGATCCAGCCCTCGGGCCAGCGCGCCATGCTGGTGGGCGACAACTCCCCGGCGCCGCCACTTGAGTTCATCGAGGATCCGAAGCTTGTCCGCCCGGGGGACCGGGTCGTGTCCTCGGGTGACGGCGGCGTGTTTCCTGCCGGACTTCTGGTCGGACAGGTGGCGATGGACCGTGAAAGCCGGCTTCGGGTTTTTCTGGCGGCCGATTACGAACGGCTGGATTTCCTGCGGGTGCTGCGCAGCCATCCGGCCGAACAGATCACCGAACCCGGCAAGCTGATCCCGCCGCCCGGCCCCGAGGCCCGCCCCTCGCTCCAGTTCGGTGCACCCGGCAGTGACGACGAGGCGCCCACTCCGCCCGACACCCCGGATGCGATCACCCCGGGCCCGACCGATCCCGGCGAGCCGGCCGCAGCCGGGAATGGAACCGGGGACGCGGCGGGCAGTGGCCTGGGTCAGTCGCCTTTTGCCGCAGAGGCTGTGCCGAATGATTGACCCGATCCGCACCGCGCGGCTGGGCCACCGGCTGGTGTTCCTGGGTCTCGTCGGCCTTCTGATCTTCGTCCGCATCCTGCCGCTTTCGGCGATCCCGCCCGAAATCCCGGGGCCTGACCTGACGCTGGCGCTGGTGCTGGTGCTGGTGCTGCGCCGGCCGGACCATGTGCCGGAATGGATGATCGCGGGCGTCTTCCTGCTGGAGGATCTGCTGTTCATGCGGCCGCCGGGGCTCTGGACGGTGATCGTGCTTCTGGGCACCGAATTCCTGCGCCGCCGCGAAGCGACGACTCGTGATTTGCCCTTCCTGTTCGAGTGGCTGATGATCGCCATCGTCATCTCGGCCATGACCTTCGCCAATCGTCTCGTGCTCCTGCTTTTCATGATTCCGCAAACACCCCTCGATCTGGACATGATCCGCGCCGTCATCACGATCCTGGCCTATCCGCCGGTCGTGCTGTTTGCGCGCTGGGTGCTGGGCCTGCGCCGCGCCGCGCCGGGCGAGGTTGACGAGTTGGGACACCTGCGATGAGACGGATGCGCGAGAATGGCGAGGCGATCCGCCGCATGTCGCGCCGCGGCATGATCCTGGGCGGCGTGCAGACCGCGATCGTCGGCGTGCTGGCCGTCAGGTTCCGGCACCTGCAGATCGACCGGGCCGACAACTTTCGCCTGCTGGCCGACGAGAACAGCATCAAGATCCGGCTGATCCCGCCGGCGCGCGGCCTGCTGCAGGACAGGAACGGGCGTGTCATCGCCGGGAACGAACAGAATTTTCGCGTGACGATCACCCGCGAGGATGCGGGCGATGTCGAAACCATCATGCATCGTCTTTCGCGGCTCATTCCCATGACTGCGGAAAGCATGTCCAAGACCCTGCGCGAGATCGAGCGCCGCAGCCCCACCTTGCCGATCATCGTCGCCGACCGGCTGAGCTGGGAAGACTTCAGCCGCGTCGCCGTCAACGCCCCCGCCCTGCCGGGCGTCACGACCGAGGTGGGCCTGTCCCGCGTCTATCCGCAGGACGGCGATTTCGCGCATGTGCTGGGCTATGTGGGCCCCGTCAGCGATTACGACCTCTCGAAGATCGCCAGCCCCGATCCGCTCCTGCAGATTCCGAAATTCCAGATCGGCAAGGTCGGCGTCGAGGCCAAGCTGGAAGATAACCTGCGCGGCAAGGCCGGAACCCGCCGGATCGAGGTGAATGCCCATGGCCGGGTCATCCGCGAACTGGATCGCAAGGAAGGCGATCCGGGTGCGACGGTCCGGCTCACGCTGGACTATCGCCTGCAGAACTATACCCAGGCGCGGCTGGGCGAAGACAGCGCCGCAGCCGTGGTCATCGACGTGACGAACGGCGACATCCTGGCGATCAGTTCGTCGCCGACATTTGATCCCAACATGTTCGTGCGCGGGATTTCCGGCGACGAATACCGCCAGCTCATGGAACATGACCACCGGCCGCTTGCCGACAAGACGGTGCAGGGCGCCTATCCGCCGGGATCGACCTTCAAGATCGTGACGCTGCTCGCCGGGCTCGAGGCGGGCGTGATCGGGATGGACGAAACCGTTTATTGCCGCGGCTACACCGAACTGGGCAAGCGCCGCTTCCACTGCTGGAAACGGTCCGGCCACGGCAGGGTCGGCCTGACGGAAAGCCTCGAACATTCCTGCGACGTGTTCTATTACGAACTGGCGCAGAGGGTCGGCATCGACCGGATCGCGGACATGGCGCGGAAAATGGGCATCGGGGTGCACCACGACCTGCCCATGTCGGCCGTGTCCGAAGGGCTTGCGCCCGACAAGGATTGGAAGGTCAAGAAATACGGCAAGGAATGGCGGATCGGCGATACGCTCAACGCCTCGATCGGCCAGGGATTCGTTCTGGCCTCGCCCCTGCAACTGGCAGTGATGACGGCGCGGGTTGCTTCGGGCAGGGCCATCGCGCCGCGGCTGGTGCGGCAGGTGAACGGTCAGGACATTCCCATTGCCGAAGCGGCGCCCCTTGGCATCAAGGAAAGCAGCCTGCGCGCCGTGCGGCGCGGCATGTTCAACGTGATCAATTCGAAGAAGGGCACGGCCTATGCCTCGCGCATCGTGGACGATACGATGCGGATGGCAGGCAAGACCGGCACCAGCCAGGTACGCAACATCACCGCTGCCGAACGGGCGCGCGGCGTCATCTCGAACGACGATCTGCCCTGGAACCGGCGCGACCATGCGCTGTTCGTCTGCTTTGCGCCCGTTGACTCGCCCAGGATTGCGGTCTCGGTGGTGGTGGAACATGGCGGCGGCGGCTCGGCCGTGGCGGCGCCGATCGCACGCGACATCCTGCTGCAGGCGCTGCATGACGGCACCCCACCGCTGAGCGCCTACCCGGAATCGCAGCGGACCCGGATCGAGAACCAGCAGAAGGCACTGAAACTCCTGCCGCCCGAGACCGACGACACCGGGAAGATCCGCGCATGAGCTACCTGGAATATAACGTCAAGACGGTGCCCACCGGCCTGCGCAAGATCCTCTATGTCAACTGGCCGCTGGTCCTGTTGCTGACGGCAGTGGCCTCTTTCGGGTTCCTGATGCTCTATTCCGTCGCGGGCGGGAACTTCGAGCCCTGGGCCGACGCACAGATGAAGCGCTTCGCCGCCGGCATCGTCGGGATGCTTGCCATCGGCTTCGTGCCGATCTGGATCTGGCGCAACATGTCGATCCTGGCCTATCTGATCGCGCTGGCGCTCCTGATCGCGGTGGATGCCTTCGGCACCGTCGGCATGGGGGCGCAGCGCTGGATCGAACTGGGGCCCCTGCGCCTGCAACCGTCGGAGCTGATGAAGGTCGCGCAGATCATGTTCCTTGCGGCCTATTACGACTGGCTCGACCCAAGGAAGGTCTCGCGCCCGCTCTGGGTGGTCTTTCCGGTGCTGATCATCCTCGCGCCGGTCTTTCTGGTGCTGATCCAGCCCGATCTTGGCACCGCGCTGATGCTGCTCGCAGGTGGGGGGATCGTCATGTTCGTGGCGGGGGTCAGCTGGTGGTATTTCGCCACCATCATCGCCATGATCGCCGCCGTGGTCTTTGGGGTGCTCGAAACCCGCGGGACGGACATGCAGCTCCTGCACGACTATCAGTACAAGCGGATCGACACCTTCCTCGACCCCGGCAGCGACCCACTTGGCGCGGGCTACAACATCATGCAGGCGCAGATCGCACTGGGTTCCGGCGGCTGGAGCGGAAAGGGCTACATGCAGGGCACGCAGTCGCGGCTGAACTTCCTGCCCGAAAAGCACACCGACTTCATCTTCACCACGCTGGCCGAGGAATTCGGCTTTGTCGGCGCGGCCTCTCTGCTGACGCTTTATGCGCTGATCGTGGCCTTCTGCCTGTTTTCCGCGCAGGCCTCGCGCGACCGGTTTTCCGCGCTGCTGACCTATGGCGTGGCCTCGATGTTCTTTCTGTTCTTCGCCTTCAACATGGCCATGGTCACGGGGCTGGTGCCGGTGGTCGGCGTGCCATTGCCCCTTGTGTCCTACGGAGGAACGGCGATGGTGATCCTGCTCATGGCCTTCGGGCTGGTGCAAAGCGCCCATATCCATCGACCAAGGTAATCCCCGATGTCCGTTACCGTCTTCTTCGCCGCCGGCCCGGCCCTCTGGCCGGAATACAAGAATCATCTGCCCGCGGCGCTGGCCAAGGCCGGTCTCGACGCCCGGATCCTCACCGAACCGCCCGCCGACCCGGCCAGTGTCGATTACATCGTCTTTGCACCCATGGGGATCATTGCGGATTTCACGCCCTATTTCCGCGCCAGGGCAGTCCTGAACCTTTGGGCAGGGGTGGAACGGATCGTGGGCAATGCAACGCTGACGCAACCCCTGTGCCGGATGGTCGATCCGGGGCTGACCGAAGGCATGGTCGAATATGTGACCGGCCATGTGCTGCGCCATCACCTTGGCATGGACACCCATATCCACGGGCAGGACGGCATCTGGCGCAACGACACCATCCCGCCGCTGGCGCGCGAACGGCGAGTGACGATGCTGGGGCTGGGGGAATTGGGATCGGCCGCAGCACGGGCGCTGGCGGCGCTGAACTTCCGCGTCACCGGCTGGTCGCGAACCCCCCGCGATGTGCCGGGCATCCGCTGCCTGTCGGGGACGGAAGGTCTGGCCGAGGCGCTTTCAGGGGCGAAGATCGTCGTGACGCTGCTGCCCAATACGCCCGCCACGCAGAACGTGCTGAACGCCGAAACGCTTCCACTGCTGGCACCCGGCGCCTTTGTCATCAATCCCGGTCGCGGCGCGCTGATCGACGATCAGGCCCTGATCGTGGCGCTCGACAGCGGGCAGATCGCCCATGCGACGCTGGATGTCTTCCGAACCGAGCCGCTGCCCGCCGAGCATCCCTTCTGGGCGCATCCGAAGGTGACGGTGACACCGCATATCGCCGCCGATACCCGGCCCGGCACGGCCGCGCATGTCATCGCGGAAAACATCCGCCGCAGCGAGGCGGGGGAGCCGTTTCTGCACCTTGTCGACCGCAAGGCGGGGTATTGACGCCCTAGCGCAGCTTCGGCGGGCGGTCCGGGTCCATCCCCGGCGCGGCGCCCGGAACCTCGCGCAGGTCGGGCTTGGGCGCGGGCGGAACGGGGATCACCTCGGCCACCGCTTCCAGCCGGGGAAGGCGGCGGTCATCGGGGCCAAGGAAGGCCACATCCAGCGGCGCCTCGATGCCCGAAAAGGCGCGCGCCTCGGCCACCGCCTTGGCCAGCGCCTCTTCGGCGCCGGGGCGGGCGGCGATGAAGGCCAGCAGATGGCGGCCCCCGCCCGTGCCAAGGATGAGCGCACGATCCGCGTGACCAGCAAGGCGGAGGATCTTGTCGCCGAGCGCCGCAAGCAACGCCTCCGGCAGGGCCTGGGCGCAGGGCTCGATCGCCGCATCGACGGTACCAGCGGGGCGCGACTGGGCGAGCGTATTGGCAAGCCATTCGGTGGCATCGGCGGGCATCAGAAAGGCAGAGGGTGCCACACCAAGGTTCAAGCCGATGCCGATGCCCTGCCCGGCCAGTTGCTGCGCGATCACCCGACCGGGAAGCGCGGCATAGGGCACCGGCGCTTCGGCAAAGGACGCAAGCCGGTCTTCGCTGTCGAAGGCCAGAACGTAGCGCCCGCCATCAAGGTCATGGACCATAGGGGCGATCGGGGCATCGCCATGGGGTTCGTCCTGAAGCAGCAGGATCAACTCGCAGTCGGCCAGCACGGAATAGAAGCGCAACCGCGCGGGTGCATCTTCGGGCGCCGCCTCCATTGCGGCATGGGCGAGGTCAAGCGGGGTCGTCTCGGTCATCCAGCGCCTTTCGGACTTCGGCGCGCAGGACGGGCAGCAGGTCGTCCGCGAACCAGGGATTGCGTTTCAGCCACGCCGTATTCCGCCAGGACGGATGGGGCAAGGGAAAGACGCGCGGCGCGTGCTCGCGCCAGTGCGCGACGGTGGCGGTGACGCTGGTCCCTGCCGCCTGCCCAAGGTGATAGCGGTGTGCCGGTCCCCCGACCGCGATGACCAGCCGCAGCGAGGGGCGCAAGCCCTCCATCACCCGGCCATGCCAGGTCTGCGCGCAAAGCTGCGGCGGCGGAAGGTCGGAGCCCTTGTCATCATAGCCCGGAAAACAGAAAGCCATCGGCACGATTGCGACACGGTCAAGGTCGTAGAACTCGGTCTCGGTGAGGCCCAGCCAGTCGCGCAGCCGGTCGCCCGACGGGTCGGTGAAGGGCCGGCCCGAGGCATGGACCCGCGCCCCGGGCGCCTGCCCCGCGATCAGGATCCGCGCACCGGGCCGGAACCAGGCCACGGGACGGGGTTCATGCGCGGTTGCGGTTGCGGCAAAACCTGCGGCACAGAGACGGCAGGCGCGGATGTCGGAAAGCAGATCGTCTGGCATGCGCACAAGATGGGGGCTTTGACCCCGACCCTCAAGCACCGCGCATGGGCCATGGCGTTGCCGGGTATTTCCTAAAGGAAGAAGGGAATGGATCAGGCGCGGGCAGGCAGGTGGGTGTCCGTCGGCCCGAAATCTGCAGGAGGTCCGCGTGATCCCCCTGCACTGCTGCCGGCGAAGGCCATATGTTTGAATGGTCCTTGCCCTGAACCATCTCTCCCTTCTGGCATTCGATGCATACCCCCCCCCCGCTGACAAGGCGTTTCGGCCCTGGCGGCACGGCGCGCGGGCAGTTGGCACGATCTGTGTCCTGGCCGGTTCGCTGCGGGCCGTAACGCCCTGTCGCTGTGCCTGTCACTCGGCCAGCGGCCCGATCAGGATCGGCGCCGGGCCGTCCTCGGTATTTTGCGCGATCAGGTCGGCCATGCTGCCTATGGTGCTGCGCACGGACTTCTGCACGGGGGTCGAGACGCTTTCGGCCAGAAGTGCTGGCGTGTCTGGCGAGAGCCCAGCACCGGTCAGAAGCGCGCGTCAGGTGACAGGGGATGGCACTGTGCGGCGTTGCAAGGCGGTAGCCCAGTTGCATGCCGTGTTTCTCGTAGCTGGTGACAAGGCCCGGAAGCCCGCAAGACTGTCCCCAATATCGCCGCCCGCACCGGCAGGGAAAGGGCCAGGATCTTGAACCAGGTCGGAAGGAACCGCATGGTACCGCCCGAGAGGATCAACATCGCGCGGTGCGGCAACAAGCCCCTGATCACCTATGTGGTGCAAGCCCCCAGCCGTTTGTGACACGTTGCACCGCCGGAATGGATATTTGAGCCAAGATGAAAGCAACGAAATGTCAACCTTTCCGCGCAACCCTCGAAACGCGGTACAGGCGGGGACGCCGATGACCGCCCAAGGTGAAAGCGCCGCGCCTCCCCCGCCCCGGCGGCCCGAGGCGCGGCGTGACCGTTTCCGGGCCTGCTCTTTCATCTTGGCAAAAATATCCCCGCCGGAGGCATCGACAGCGACCGACCTCGCAACCTGCGGGGGTGCGCGATGCCCGCAGTAATGATCCAGGGGGCAGGCTCGAACGTGCGCAAGTCGATGATCGTGGCAGGGCTTTGCCGGGCGGCCCTGTGGCGACACCTGTCCGTGGCACCCTTCAAGCCGCAGAACATGTCGAACAACGCGGCCGTCACGGCGGAGGGAGGCGAAATCGGCCGCGCACAGGGCTCTGGTCCCCGGCTTCGGGGCTTGAACCCCTCACGGACATGAACCCGGTGTTGAAGCCGCAGTTGATCGCGCCGGTCATGGAGAGTTTCCGGCGGCTTGTCGCGCGCATGATCTGGTGATCGCCGAAGGGGCAGGATCTCCGGCAGAGGTGAACCTGTGGGCGGGTGATCTCGCCAACATGGGTTTGCCCGCGCGACCGGGGTGCCGGTGGTGCTGGCGGGCGACATCGACCGGGGCGGCGTGATCGTCCAAATGGTCGGGACGCAGGCGGTGCCGGACCCGGACGACGCAACGCTGGTCGCAGGGTTTCTGGTGAACACGTTCCGCGGCAACCTGCGGCTGTTCGACGAGGGTTATCGCCTGATCGCGGCGCGGACCGGCTGGCACGGCTTCGGGGTTCTGCCGTGGTTTCCAGGCGCCGGGCAGCTTCTGGCCGAGGATACGCTGGACATCGCGCGGGGCGGCGACCATGTGCTGAGGCGTGCGATCCGCGATCCGGACGGGATCGAGGGTCCGGCCGGCGGGGATGTCGGGCAGGGCCTTCTGGATGTGGTCAACGAAATGACACCGCAAAAGCGGCTGACCCGGGTCGAGGCGCGGCATGCCGCCAGCGGGAAGCCGATCAGCGGCTGCGAGATACATATCGGCCTCACCGAGGGGCCGGATCGCGCCCGTCCCTTCGCCATGGTCGAGGGGCGGGCCACTTGCTGCGCTTCGGCATGGCCTGCGTTTTCACGCATTCCGGTTGGCACCCCTGGCGCCGAGTGCCTCAACGCGCATCCAGTGCAGCGGCAAGGCGGCGCCATTCGGCCTCGGATCCGGGCAGGCCGAGACGCAGCCAGCGCTCCGAATAGGGAAAGCGACGGGTCCAGATCCGGGCGCGGGCAAGCTGATCCTGCGCGGCGGCAGCATTGGGAGTGTCGTAGGTGCGGAAAAGCTCGCAACCGCCGACAAGCGACCATCCCGCATTGGCCGCAAGCGCATCGATACGGTCGCATTCGGCCCGCAGGCGCCAGATGGTGGCTGCGGACCAGTGCGTATCGGCAAGCGCGGCGCAACCGATCTCGATTGCGGCGCCCGACACCGGCCAGGGGCCAGAGAAACCTGCAAGCCGGGCGATGTCGGCATCGCATCCCAGCGCGAAACCCAGACGCACCCCCGCGAGGCCGTAGAACTTGCCGAAGGACCGCAGGACGATCAACCCGTCGCGCCCCGTCGCACCGGCAAGCGACAGCTCGGGCGTGGGGTCGGCGAAGCTTTCGTCCACCACCAGCAGGCCCACCTGGCCCACCAGCGCCAGAAGATCGGCGGGTGCGTGGCGGCGGCCATCGGGGTTGTTCGGGTTCACCACAATGGCAAGGTCGGCACCCGCCAGCGCGTCAAGCGCCGGAACCTCGTCCGCCTGCCAGCCGGCATCGCGCAGCGCACCAAGATGTTCGTTGTAGGTTGGCCCCAGCACCCGCGCCTTTCCCGGGCCGCGCAGGCGGGGCACCAGCTGGATGGCCGCCTGCGCGCCCGCGGTGGCAAGGATCGCGCCGCTGACGCCCCATGCGGCACGGGCCGTGCCATGCAGGGCTTCGATGGCCGCGCGGGTCGGCAAGCCGGTCCAGGCGGTATCCGTGAGCGGCGGCACCCGGAAGGGCTGGCGGTTGATCCCGGTCGAGAGGTCGATCCAGTCGGCAGCCGGGCCGCCAAAGGTGGCGATGGCGCGATCGAGGTTGCCGCCGTGGTCGCGCGCCGACCCGCCTGCGGTCACATCCATGCCAGCACGACCAGAGCAAGCCAGAGCGCGATCATCGCCCGCAGGTAAAGGCTGAGGCCCCGGTCGAGGTCGGCCGGTGTCGGATCGGGCGCGGAGCCGTTGATCCAGGGCTCGGGGGCGATGCGGTCGGCGTAGGCGCGAGGCCCCGACAGGCGCACACCAAGGGCGCCGGCCATCGCCGCTTCGGGCCAGCCGGCATTGGGGCTGCGGTGGTGGCGGGCATCGCGGCGCATGATGGCAAAAGCCTCGCCAAAACGGCCCGAGACCAGCGCGAACAGAAAACCGGTCAGCCGCGCGGGAATCAGGTTCACCCAATCATCCAGCCGCGCGGCGAACCAGCCGAAATGTTCATGGCGCTCGGTCCTGTGGCCGATCATCGAATCAAGGGTGTTGATCGCCTTGTAGGCAACCAGCCCCGGCAATCCGAAGACGAGCCCCCAGAACAGCGGGGCCACCACCCCGTCCGAGGTGTTTTCCGCAAGGCTTTCCATCGCCGCCCGCGCCACACCTGCCTGATCGAGTTGCGCCGGGTCGCGTCCGACGATGGCAGAAACCGCCTGACGCGCGCCCGAAAGATCGCCCGTTGCCAGCGGCAGCACCACCGCCGCAACATGGTCGTGCAGTGAACGGGTGGCGAGGAAGGGCCAGGCAAGGATCGCAGCCAGGATCAGGCCCGGCCAGCCACCTGGCAGCATCGACTGCACGGCAAGTGCGACGCCCGCGCCGACGCCCACGACGATCAGCGTGGCGATCATGCCGGCGCGGCGGCGCTGCAGGATGTCGTGGCCCGTGTTGAAGCCGCTCTCCATCGCCGCGATCAGCCTGCCGATCCAGGTGACGGGATGGCCTATGCGGTCAAATATCCCGCGGGGCCAGCCAAGGGCCGCGTCAATCAGCATGGCAAGGGCCATGAGGGAAGCAAACATCAGCACTCTCCGATCCTGAACCGTGTGATCGGGGAAAACCCCGCGCGGTGCAAGTCCGTGACCGCCGCATCTGGCACCGTTCCCGGCGTGAAGATCAGCGCGCGGGCCGATCCGGTATGGGCGACCGACCATCCCAGTGCGCCGTGGCGGGCAGCAAGATCGGCCGTGGGATCGCCTGCGGGGCCACGCAAGGCAAGGCAGCGTGCGGCGGAAAGGCTGGCGATTTCGGCAAGTCGCGCCGCATTTCCGGCGGCCCGCCTCCAGCTTCCGATCAGGTCGCTGATATCGGCAAAGCGGTCGTCGCCCGGATCAGTGCGCCGGGGCGGGCCATAAAAGCCACCGAGAATCTCCAGCCGGGGCAAGGGTGGCAGCCGGTCGATCACGACCCCCAGCCGCGAGGCCCACAAGAGCCGCTCCGGCGCGGGAAACATCAGCGGGTCGCTGGCGCCCTCGGACGCAAGACAAAGCGCCGCCAGATCCGCGGGCGCGGTCAGACCGGCAAGCCGCCCCAGCGCCACCCGCGCCGCCGTCGAGGCCCCTGCCCCGCCGCCAACCGGCATCCCCGCCCGCAAGATCACCCGGCCACTGGGCATCGCCCCCACCGTCGCCAGCATCCGGCGCACTTCGGCAAGCGGCATGATCCGCCCCGTGGGCTGGTGCAGCGCGAAGGGTCCGGGCAGCAGATCCGCCGTCACCGCAAGCGCCGGACAGGGAAGCGTGATCAGTGCCACGGGGCCGCTTGGGCCAAGCCGTCCCTGCACCAGTTCGCCAAAATGGCCGGGTACGCGGACCGATCGGGCCGTCATCCGACAGTCCGGTTGACGAAGGAAACAGAAGCCCCTCCCGAAAACAGCCGGACCGAGGTTGCCGAAAGCGGCGCCACCTCGAAGGCGAGTGCGGGCGGCACGGCGCCCAACGCCAGCGCCAGCGCGGCGCGCACCGTTCCCGCATGGGCCACCACCAGACTCCGGCCTGCCGGCAGTGCCCGCAGCGCCGGTGCGATACGGGCGCAAACCGCCGCGAAACTTTCGCCTCCGGGCGGTGTGTGGCGTGCCAGTTCGTCCGGCGAAAGCGGCCCGAGGTCGGGCAGATCGGACAACGCCCGCCCTTCCCATGCGCCGAAATCCTGTTCCCAAAGCAGCGGGGCAAGCTGCTGCTCAAACTGTGGGAACAGGCCTCTTGCGGTCTGCACGCAGCGCCGCGCGGGCGACACCACCAGCCGGTCCACCGGCCCGAGGCTTGCGGCAATACCCGCCAATGTGGCCGGCGCGGGCAGGATCGCATCCACATCCATCCGGCCGCAGAGCCGTCCACGGGCATCGGCGGGCGCGTGGCGCATCAATATCAGTTCGCAAGAGCTTCGCGTCGGCTTGTGATCGGACATGGTCGCGTTCGGGCTTTCCATTCCCTGGCAAGGGTGGTTCTTAGTCGCATCGGCGTCCGGCCCCGGCCGGATGCTGCAAGGCGGCAGCTTGGGCGCGGGGGCGCGGGGATGACGGTGACACTCATCACAGGGGGCGCCCGTTCGGGCAAGAGCGTTCTGGCCGAATCGCGCGCCCTGGCCGCAGAGGGGCGTCCGACCTATATCGCCACCGCCACCGCCGGAGACACGGAAATGGCCGAGCGCATCGCCCGGCACCGCGCCCGCCGCGATGACCGCTGGCGCGACATCGAGGCGCCGCTCGACCTGGTGCAGGTGCTTGACGCGACAGATGGCACCGGCGCACGGCTTGTCGATTGCCTGACGCTGTGGCTCACGAACCTGATGTTCACGCCCGGGCGCGACTGGCGGGCCGAAGCCGGGGCGCTGTGCGCCGCCCTGCCCCGCCAGCAAAGTCCGGTGATTTTGGTCACGAACGAAGTCGGCATGGGGATCGTGCCCGACAACGCGCTGGCGCGCGAGTTCCGCGACGCCGCCGGCACACTCAACCAAAGCGTCGCCGCCATTGCCGACGACGTCATCCTGGCCGTGTCCGGCCTCCCACTGAAGGTGAAATGATGCCTGATCTGTTTCCTGCCGCTTCTTTTGACGTTCTGCGTGGCCGCATCTCGGCCCTGCCGCAGCCCGATGCTGCGGCGGCGCAGGCGGCGCGGGACCGACAGGGCAGCCTGACGAAACCACCCGGATCACTGGGCCGGCTTGAGGATCTGGCGATCTTCATGGCCGAATGGCTGGGGACCGAACGGCCCCGGATCGCGCGGGCGCAGGCGGTGATCTTCGCCGGCAACCACGGCATCTGCGCGCAAGGGGTGAACCCCTATCCGCAGGAAGTCACCGCGCAGATGGTTGCCAATTTCGAACATGGCGGCGCCTGCATCAACCAGATGTGCCGTGCGAACGGCGCCGATCTGTCGGTCGTGCCGCTGGATCTGGACCGACCGACGCAGGATTTCACCCAGGGCCCCGCGATGACCGAGGCCGAAACGCTGGACGCCATCGCGCGTGGCGCGGCGGCCGTGGACAAAACGGCGCAGGTGCTGGTGCTGGGCGAAATGGGCATCGGCAATTCGACGATCGCCGCCGCGCTGGCGCGGGCCACCTTCGGCGGGCATGCCTCCGATTGGGTCGGCCCCGGCACCGGGTCGGACGCGGATGGCATGTCACTGAAGGCAAGAGTGATCGAGGCCGGGATCGCCCGCCACTCCTCGGTGCTGGGCGATCCGCTCAAGGTGCTGGCGGCGCTGGGCGGGCGCGAACAGGCGGCGATCTGCGGCGCGGTTCTGGCCGCACGGCAGGCGCGGATTCCGGTGATCCTCGACGGGTTCATCTGCTCGGCCTCGGCTGCCGTGCTGCATTCCTTTGCCGGGGCGCTGGATCATTGCCTTGTCGGCCATGCCTCGACCGAACCGGGCCACCGCCGCCTGCTGGCCGCGATGGGGAAAGAGCCGGTGCTCGAGATGCGGATGCGGCTGGGCGAAGGCTCGGGCGCGGCGCTGTCGCTGGGCATCCTGCGCGCGGCGCTCGAATGCCACAACGGCATGGCGACCTTTGCCGAAGCCGGCGTTTCCGGGGGCTGAGATGGCACCGCGCTGGAACGAGATCCGTCTGGCGGTGATGCTGCTCACGAGGTTGCCGGTGGGGCGCCTGCCCGAGCCGGTGCCACCGCTCCCATCGGCGGCCTGGGCCTACCCGGTGGCGGGGCTCGTCGCGGCCCTGCCGGCCGCCCTGGTCTTCTGGGCGGCCCAGGGACTGCCCCCGTTGATGGCCGCGCTGCTTGCGCTGGCCGCTGGCTCGCTGGCCACCGGAGCCTTGCACGAAGACGGACTGGCCGATGTGGCCGACGGCTTCGGCGGTGGCACGACGCGGGACCGCAAGCTCGAGATCATGAAGGACAGCCGCATCGGCAGCTATGGCGCGCTGGCACTTCTGCTGTCGCTGGGCCTGCGCATCAGCGGCCTTGCCGCCGCGCCAGATGCCACCATCGGCATGGCGGCGCTGATCGGGCTTGGCATGGCCAGCCGGGCGGGCCTTCCTTCGATCATGTGCATCCTGCCCACCGCGCGTCCCGGCGGGCTCGGGGCAAGCGCGGGCGGCATCTCGTTGCCGTCAACGCTCGCAGCAATGGCGCTGGGCCTTGTCGGGGCGCTGGTCACGGGACATGGGCTGGCGGTGCTGCTGGCGATGGTGATCGTCGGAACCGGCTTCGCGCTCACCTGCCGCCGCCAGATCGGCGGCTATACCGGCGACACGCTGGGCGCCACGCAGCAGATCACCGAAATCGCCGGCTGGATCGTGCTTGCCGCGCTTTGGACACCGGCACCCTGACACCACCCTTCATCTTGGCGGAAATATCCCGATGGGGGTCCGGGGGAAGCAGCGCTTCCCCCGGCCTTCCCTTCCCGGTCCTCAGGCGCGCGCCGCGCGGATCGATTCTTCCAGCTTGCCCAGAGCCTCGGTGAAAACCGCGTCCTGGATGGTGATCGGCGACAGGAAGCGGATCACGTTGCCGTGCACGCCACAGGTCAGCAGGAGAAGCCCGCGCTTGAGCGCCTCGACCCGGACCTTGCCGGTGAAGTCGGCCGAAGGCTTGCCGCCGACGTTGAACTCCACCGCGTTCATGAAGCCGGGGCCGCGGATGTCGACGATTTCAGGCACATCATCGCGCAGGCTTGCCAGATGCTGCTTGAGCCGCCCGCCCAACTGGTTGGCGCGGTCGCACAGGCCTTCTTCCTCGATCACGTCGAGCACCGCATTCGCCGCCGCAATTCCCATCGGGCTGCCGCCATAGGTGCCACCCAGGCCGCCCGGGGCGGGGGCATCCATGATATCGGCCCGCCCCGTCACGGCGGCCAGCGGGAAGCCACCCGCCAGCGATTTCGCCATCGTGGTCAGGTCGGGGGCAACATCATGGTGTTCCATGGCGAACATCTTGCCGGTGCGGGCAAAGCCGGTCTGAACCTCGTCGGCGATCAGCAGGATACCGTGTTCGTCGCAGATCGCGCGCAAGCGCGACATGAATTCGCGCGGGGCTTCATAGAAGCCGCCTTCGCCCTGCACCGGTTCAAGGATGATCGCGGCGACGCGCTTGGGGTCGACATCGGCCTTGAAAAGGTATTGCAGCGCCTCGATCGACTGCTCGACAGACACGCCGTGCAGCGGGATCGGGAAGGGCACGTGGAAGACGTCGTTCGGCATGGCGCCAAAGCCCACCTTGTAGGGCACGACCTTGCCGGTCAGTGCCATGCCCATGAAGGTCCGGCCGTGGAAGGCGCCAGTGAAGGCGACGACCGCCTGCCGGCCCGTGGCGGCGCGGGCGATCTTGACGGCATTCTCGACCGCCTCGGCCCCGGTGGTGACGAAGATCGTCTTCTTTTCGCCCTTGCCCGGCACGATGGTGTTCAGCCGCTCGGCCAGACGGACATAGTTTTCGTAGGGCAGCACCTGATGGCAGGTATGGGTGAACCGGTCGATCTGCTCCTTCACCGCCGCGATGACCTTCGGGTGGCGGTGTCCGGTGTTCAGAACCGCGATGCCGCTGGCGAAGTCGATGTAGCGGTTGCCTTCGCTGTCCCAGACCTCGGCATTTTCGGCGCGTTCGGCAAAGATCTGGGTCTGCACACCCACGCCACGCGACATGGCGTCCTTGCGGCGGGCTTCAAGATCGGCGTTCGACATGATGATGTCCCCATATGGGCTGGGCGGTAACGGTTCCGCATGCACAGCCGGTTGCGTATCTGGCGTTCAATATTCTATATCATCGTATAATAAATTTACCCAAGTCGCGCCAGCAAGAAGAATTCTCCATCAGGAAGCCCGCAGCATGAGCTTTGACACCGGCGCCCGGCTGAAGGCGGAACGCGAGGCGCGCAAGCTGTCGCAGCGCCAGCTTGCGGCGGCGGCGGGTGTGACCGCAGCGATGATCTCGATGATCGAACAGAACCGCACCAGCCCCTCGATCGCGACGATGAAGAAGATCCTGTCGGGCCTCAACATCCCGCTGTCGGCCTTTTTCGCCGAGGACACCGCGCCCGAGCCGAAATGGCATTTCACCCGCGAGGAACTGCGCGAGATCACGCCGAAGGGCGATGATGGCAGTGCGGGGGTGCGGTTCTTCCAGGTCGGGCGACCTGGCGCATCGGCGCTGATGATCCTCTATGAGACCTATGAGCCCGGCGCCGATACCGGCCCCGATGTCTACAGCCACGAGGCCGAGGAAGGCGGGATCGTCATTTCCGGCCAGATCCTTGTCACCGTGGGGGCCGAGACGCGGCATTTGCAGGCCGGAGACGCCTATCTGTTCAACAGCCGCCAGCCGCACCGGTTCCGCAATCCGGGGCCCGAATCCTGCATCGTGGTCAGCGCCTGCACGCCGCCCACCTTCTGATGCGGCAGGTCAGGCCAGGTGGTCGCGGAACTGCGCGACGACCGCCTCGTAGACCGCGCGCTTGAAGGGCACGATGGCGGATATCATTTCATCGGCCGTGACCCATTTCCATTGTGAAAACTCGGGGTGTGGGGTCCGGATGTCGATCTGGTCGTCACGGCCCAGATAGCGGAACAGGAACCATTTCTGCCGCTGGCCGCGATACTTGCCGCCCCAGACATGGCCCAGAAGCCCGGGCGGCAGGTCATAGGTGACCCAGTCGCCAGCCTTGGCGATGAAATCGACAAGATCCTCGGTCACGCCGGTTTCTTCCCACAATTCGCGCAAAGCCGCCTTGCGGGGTTTCTCACCTTCGTCGATGCCACCCTGGGGCATCTGCCAGGCGGCCGAAGGGCTGTCCTTGCGCTGGCCGGCAAAGATCCGGCCCCGGCCGTCGATCAGAACGACGCCCACGCAGGGGCGGTAGGGAAGATCATCTGTGGCGTCAGGGTCCATCGGGAATGCGGACCGGGCCTGATGCGCCCCGGCCTCCTTCGTCATGTGTTGCAGGGATCAGGGCTTCGGCGCAACCGCCGCCAGCCCCTTCATGATGTCGATGGCATAGGCCATCTGATAATCTTCCTGGCGCAACTTGGCGCTGTCTTCGGCGTGTTTCTGCTCTTCCTGAAGAACACGCTTTTCGTCCTCGGTCATCGAATCGTTCGACAGGCTGCCGCGCAGGTCGGCCTCGGAGCGCTGCTTTTCGGCCGCGGACTTCTCTTCCTCGGGCGTGGCTGGCGTCGCCGGTGCGGGCGGCTGGTCAACCCAGATGTCGGGCGAGATGCCCAGCGCCTGGATCGAGCGGCCCGAAGGCGTGTAGTAGCGCGCCGTGGTCAGCCGCATCGCGCCGCCGCCCTTCATCGGCATCACCGTCTGGACCGAGCCCTTGCCGAAGCTCTTGGTACCGACGACGATGGCGCGGCGATGGTCCTGCAACGCGCCGGTCACGATCTCGGACGCCGAGGCCGAGCCGCCGTTGATCAGAACGACGATCGGCTTGCCATTGATCAGGTCGCCCGGTTCGGCGTTGAAGCGTTCGCTGTCTTGCGGGTTGCGGCCGCGGGTCGAGACGATTTCCCCCTTGTCGAGGAAGGCATCCGAAACCGAGATCGCCTGCGTGAGCAGGCCACCGGGGTTGTTGCGCAGGTCGATGACGACACCATCGATCTTGTCGAGCCCGCCGGCGTCGGCGATCGACTTCTTCAGCCCTTCCTCAAGGTTCGGATAGGTCTGGTCGTTGAAGGTGGTGATCCGGGCGATGACGGTCTTGCCCTCCAGCCGGGTCTTGACGGCGGTAAGCTTGATCGTGTCGCGGATGATCGACACGTCGAAGGGCTTTTCGGTGCCCTTGCGCGCGATGGTGATGACGATTTCCGAACCGACCGGCCCGCGCATCTTGTCGACTGCCTGATCGAGCGTCAGGCCAAGCACGCTTTCGCCATCGACATGGGTGATGTAGTCGCCCGCCTTGATGCCCGCTTCGGCGGCCGGTGTTCCGTCGATGGGCGAGACGACCTTGATGAAGCCTTCCTCCTGCGTCACCTCGATGCCGAGGCCGCCGAATTCACCCTTGGTCTGCACCCGCATGTCGTCATAGGCATCGGCGGGCATGTAGCTGGAATGCGGGTCAAGCGAGGTGAGCATGCCGTTGATCGCCGCCTCGATCAGCTTGCCCTCGTCGACCTGTTCGACATATTGCGCGCGGATGCGTTCGAAGATCGAACCGAACAGATCCAGTTGTTCATAGACCGAAGCGGGCTTCTTGGCGGCTTCCTCGGCCAGGAGCGGCCCGGCGACCTGCGTGGTCAGCAATACGCCGGCAACCGTGCCGCCCAGCGCGGCCATCACGAATTTCCTCATCGTCCGATCATTCCCCTGTTTCGCGGAACCACGGTGCCGGGTCCACGGGCGTCTTGCCCTGTCTGAGTTCCATATAAAGCGTTTCCGTCCGGTCCGCGCCACTGCCTTCTTCGCCCGCCCCGCCATCGGCACCGGTCATCAGGCCTACCGGTGCGCCGGCCGTCAGGACATCTCCGGTTTCGCCATATACCGTCCCGAGCCCGGCGAGGATCAGCAAATACCCCGTCGCGGGTTCAAGGATCATCACATTTCCGTAGTCCAGGAGCGGCCCGCGATAGCGGATCGTCGCCGGCCATGGGGTCGTGACCAGAGCTGCGGGCCGGGTTGCGATGACAAGGCCGGGCCGGGTGATGCCCGCGGCATCCGCTTCGCCCGCGCGGCGCAGGACGCGGCCATAGACCGGCAGCGGCAGGCTGCCCATCGCGCCTTCGAAATCGCCGCGCGGCGCGCTCACGTCGGTTTCCATCGACACGAGGCCGGTCGCGAAACTGTCCAGCGTCTCGGCGCTGGCCAGCAGGACCTTCAGTTCCTCGGGGTCTTCAAGGAAACGGCGCGGCAGGTCTGTGCGGTCCTGCACCGCCTGGCTGAGTTCAGTTCGGGCTTCCTGCGCGGCGGCAAGGCCCGTCTGCAAGGTCTGGCTCGATTCCGCCTGAAGGCGGCGCAGGTCGGCCAGTTCCTGAAGCTGGCGACCAAGGACGGCGGCTTCGGCTTGCAGTGCCGGCGTCACCGCCGACATGACCATGGCTGAACGCACGGTGCCTTCGGGTCCGTCGGGATGCAGCAGCAAAAGCGGCGACGACTGCGTGTCCATCGTCGCCATCACCGCCAGAAGCTGACCGATGCGGTCGCGCTTGGTGTCGAAATCGGCCTTCAGCGCCCCTTCACGGACCGAGGCCCGCCTGAGGCCGTCTCGCAGCGCGCCAAGGCCCGATTCATAGGCGCGGATGGTGCGGGTCAGCGCGGCGACACGGTCGCGGGCGCCCTTCGCCTCGCGCAGCGCCGCAATGGCGTCGCGCAATTCGTTGGCCGACTGCCGCGCGCCTTCGACCGAAGTCACCTCGGCCCGCGCCGGGGCAAGCGGAACGGCCAGCGCCGCAACCAATGCCGCAGCAAGGAAAGGCGCCCGGACGATCATCCGCGCAGGATCAGCGTCTTGCCCGTCATCTCGGGCGGGACCGGAAGGCCCATGAGGTCAAGAAGCGTCGGCGCAAGATCGGCGAGACGGCCGTTGCGCAAGCCGACGCCCGAAGGCCCGCCGACCAGCACCACCGGAACAAGGTTGGTGGTATGGGCAGTATGCGGCCCGCCGGTTTCGGGATCGACCATGGTTTCGCAGTTGCCGTGATCGGCGGTGACGATCATCGCGCCCCCGGTCTCTGCCAGTGCGGCGACCACCTTCGTCAACCCGCGGTCCACCTCCTCGACGGCGCGGATCGCGGCCGGAAGGCTGCCGGTATGGCCCACCATGTCGGGGTTGGCGTAGTTGACCACGATCAGGTCGTAGCCCTGCCGGATGGCATTGACGAGATGTTCCGTCACCTCGGGGGCCGACATCTCGGGTTGCAGGTCGTAGGTCGCCACCTTGGGCGACGGCGCCATGTAGCGGTCTTCACCGGATTCGGGGCTTTCCTTGCCGCCGTTCAGGAAGAAGGTGACGTGGGGGTATTTCTCGGTTTCGGCCAGGCGGAACTGGGTCTTGCCCTGTTTGGCGACCCATTCGCCCAGCGTGTTGACGATTTCGCGTTTCGGAAAGGCGGCGTCCATATAGCCGTTATGAGCGGCGGAATATTCCACCATTCCCAGAAGCGCGGCCCAATCTGGCCGGGTGCCGGTGTCGAAGGTGGCAAATCCGGGCTGGCCGATCGCGGCGAGGATTTCGCGGGCGCGGTCGGCGCGGAAGTTCAGGCAGAAGAAGCCGTCGCCATCCTTCGCGCCCTGATAGCCGCCGATCACGGTGGGGGCGATGAATTCATCCGTCTCGCCGCGCGCTTGCGCATCCGCGACGGCACCGGGGGTGCTGACGGAATGTTCGCCTTCGCCCTTGATCATCGCGGCATAGGCGCGCCCGACCCGGTCCCAGCGGTTGTCGCGGTCCATCGCGTAGTAGCGCCCGATGACGGTGCCGACCCGCGCGCCCGTCGGCAGGCCCGTGACAAGCTGCGCGGCAAAGCCGTCGGCCGAGGTCGGCGGCACGTCGCGGCCATCGGTGATGGCGTGGATCACCACCGGCACCCCGGCCCCGGCGATCAGCCGCGCGGCGGCGAGGATATGCAGGATATGGCCATGCACGCCGCCGTCGGACACGACGCCCATCAGATGCGCGGTGCCGCCTGTGGCTTTCAGCCGGGCGATGAAGGTCAGGATCGCGGCGTTCCGGGCAAAGCTGCCATCCTCGATCGCCAGGTCGATCTGGCCCAGATCCATCGCCACCACGCGGCCCGCGCCGATATTGGTATGGCCGACTTCGGAATTGCCCATCTGCCCGGTGGGCAGGCCCACGTCCGGGCCATGGGTGATCAGCCGGGCATTCGGGCAAGTGGCCATGATGTGATCGAAGGTCGGCACATGCGCTTGACGGATGGCATTGGCCATCTTGTCCTCGCGCCAGCCCCAGCCATCGAGGATGCACAGGACGACAGGCTTTGGGGTGCTCATCAGGGGTCTCCGGCGGCGATCATTCAGCCGCGCCCGTCATACGCGCTGCGCCGAAAAGCATCAACACCGGCAGAAGAACTGAAAAGTGCCGATCCACCGTCAGGCCCGGTGATAGGGCCCGCCCGACAGGATCGTTGCCGCGCGGTAAAGCTGTTCGGCAAGCATGACCCTGACCAGCATGTGCGGCCAGACCATCCGCCCGAAGGACAGCGCGAACCCCGCCCCTGCCCGCAATGACGGCGCGATTCCGTCCGCACCGCCGATCACGAAGGCGACATCCTGCCGCCCGGCGTCGCGCCAACCGGCCAGTTGCGCGGCGAATTCGGGGCTCGACAGCACCGATCCGCGTTCGTCCAGAACACAGACCAGCGCGCCCGCGGGCAGAACGCGTGACAGCAGGCCTGCTTCGGCCTCCATCCCGCCGCCCTTCCTGTCTTCGACTTCGTGGATCGCCGCCGGACCAAGGCCAAGCGATCGCCCCGTCTTGCCGAAGCGGTCCAGGTAATCATCGGTCAACAGCCGTTCCGGGCCGGAACGCATCCGGCCCACGGCACAGATCTGCACCCGCATCAGACGACGCGCGAGGCCCCGGCATAGCTGGCGCCCGAGGGCATCCACATCTTTTCAAGCTGGTAGAAGTCGCGGACCTCGGGCCGGAAGACGTGAACGATCACGTCGCCCGCATCCAGAAGCACCCAGTCGCCCTGATCCTTGCCTTCGATCTTGACGGACCGACCGAAGTCTTCCTTCAGGCGGTCGGCAAGCTTTTCGGCGATGGAGCCCACCTGGCGCGACGACCGGCCCGAGCAGATCACCATGTGATCGGCCACGGAAGAACGCCCGCGAAGGTCGATCGCGACGACATCTTCGGCCTTGTCATCATCAAGTGACGCGAGAATGCGCGCCAGAAGCTGATCGCTGGTCACATCGGTATCTTGCGCCATTACCGGCACCAGCCGCGCAGCCATTTCCCGGGCTGCCGTAGGGGTAAGAGACAGGTCATTGTCCTCCTCGGATGCGCGTCTGCAACCTTGCCCCGACGCCGGGCACGGGTGAAAGGTAGCATCGCAATATGACAATCTCAAGGAAGCAGGGTTGCTTCACGGTTGCCATGGCCGCGTTTGCCGCGACCGGCCGTCCCGCGGACGCCCGCAACAGCGCCACGGCAGCCGGGGGTTGCGCCCGGGCACGGGCCGTGGCCACATATTGCGCATGCCCCGGTTAGGGCGTAAAAGGCCAGCCCATGATCCGCTATTTCGACATGGACGATCGCGCCCGCCTGCCGTGGCGCTTCTTCGGGGAAAGCCTTGCGCTTCCTGCCCGCGGCTGAGCTGGCCCGGGCACCCGCCCGCGCCCTGTCCGCCCCTTCCCACAGCCCAATGCAAGAGTGCTAATACATGTCCGGCCCGAAAACCCTTTACGACAAGATATGGGACGCCCACCTGGTGGATGAAGCCGCCGATGGCACCTGTCTTCTGTATATCGACCGCCACCTGGTCCACGAAGTGACCAGCCCCCAGGCCTTCGAGGGTCTGCGGATGACGGGCCGCAAGGTCCGCGCTCCGGGCAAGACCATCGCCGTGCCCGACCACAACGTGCCGACGACGCAAGGGCGCGAGAACCCGGCGCAGATGCCGGAAGAAAGCCGCATCCAGGTGGCCGCGCTCGACAAGAACGCCAAGGACTTCGGCATCCACTACTATCCCGTCACCGACATCCGCCAGGGCATCGTCCATATCGTGGGCCCCGAACAGGGCTGGACCCTGCCGGGCATGACCGTGGTCTGCGGTGACAGCCACACCGCGACGCATGGCGCCTTCGGGGCACTGGCGCATGGCATCGGCACATCCGAGGTGGAGCACGTTCTGGCGACCCAGACGCTGATCCAGAAGAAATCGAAGAACATGAAGGTGGAAATCACCGGCAAGCTGCGTCCGGGCGTCACCGCCAAGGACATCACGCTGTCGGTCATCGGCGCCACGGGCACCGCCGGCGGCACCGGCTATGTCATCGAATACTGCGGCGAGGCGATCCGCGACCTGTCGATGGAAGGCCGGATGACCGTCTGCAACATGGCGATCGAAGGCGGCGCGCGCGCGGGCCTGATCGCGCCGGACGAAAAGACCTTTGAATACGTCAAGGGCCGCCCCCACGCGCCGAAGGGCGCCCAGTGGGAAGCCGCGCTGGCCTGGTGGAAAACGCTCTATACCGACGAGGGCGCACATTTCGACAAGGTCGTGACGCTGAAAGGCGAGGATATCGCGCCGGTCGTCACCTGGGGCACCTCGCCCGAGGATGTGCTGCCGATCACCGGCGTCGTGCCCGCGCCCGAGAATTTCGAGGGCGGCAAGGTCGAGGCCGCGCGCCGGTCGCTGGAATACATGGACCTGACACCGGGGCAGAAGCTCGAGGATATCCAGATCGACACGGTCTTCATCGGATCCTGCACCAACGGCCGGATCGAGGATCTGCGCGCCGCAGCCGCTATCCTGAAGGGCAAGAAGATCAAGGACGGGATGCGCGCCATGGTCGTCCCGGGATCGGGCCTTGTGCGCGCGCAGGCCGAGGAAGAGGGTCTGGCGCAGATCTTCATCGACGCCGGTTTCGAATGGCGTCTTGCGGGCTGCTCGATGTGTCTGGCGATGAACCCCGACCAGCTTTCGCCCGGTGAGCGCTGCGCGGCGACGTCGAACCGCAACTTCGAGGGCCGTCAGGGCCGCGGTGGCCGCACCCACCTGATGAGCCCGGCGATGGCGGCGGCGGCGGCGGTGACGGGCCACCTGACCGACGTGCGCACCATGATCTGACCGGCTCGGACTCTGAAGGATCCAGAATCTTTCGCCTTTTGCGAATCACATACCAGGCCGGTTAGCTCCGGCCTGGTTTTCAATTATTGGTTCTGCGGCAAATTGAACACAGGACCGGCAACAGTTAGCGATTAAGGCAGCGCTTTCTTTCTTCTGACCCAATTTTGCCCTATTTTGTTCTCGTGGCGCTTTGAGGCCGCCATGGGTGTGAAAAAACAAAATAAAGGTGGTATCGTGTGGAAGCGTTTTGTCGCGGGCCTTGCCGTTGGCATCTGGTCCGTAGTTTCGGTCGCGCATGCGGCAACCCTGACGGTTGATGGTATTGCAGGGAAGTTCGTTAATACGAAATCATTGAATGTCGCCTATGGTGCCCTGAAGGGCACCGGGACCAATACCATCAACTGGGGCACGCCCTGGACGGCGGCAGATACCAAAAGCAGCTATACCTTCGCCGGATCGCCCACGACGCAGTCGCAGACCGGCTCCTTCCTGATCGGATCCTACACGCACAAGAACGGCGTCATTGCCGGGCGGTCTGATTCCCTGGTTTCGACCGATCTCGAGGTGTCGGTTTCCGGTCTTGCGGGCAGCATCGCCTATTCGATCCTTTCGGCCTTCTCGCTCGCGCATGACGAGACGCTGAACTACACCGGCTGCCCCGCGGCGCAGAACCCCTGCGGCGATCTGGTGACGATCACCAACAAGACGCAAGGCTCGGTCACGATCACCGACGGGCTGTCGGTCTATCAGTTGCTCATCGACGGTTTTGTTGAATCCCTGGGCGGCCCCATCGTCACCAGTTTCCTGACGGCAGAGAACCGGTCGAAGACGCTTTATCTGCAGGCCTCGCTGCGCCTGACCACCACGCCGCCGCCGCCCCCGCCGCCGCCGGTGCCGCTTCCGGCCGGGGGTGTGGTCCTTCTGACCGGCATTGCGACACTTGCAGTCGTGCGCCGCCGCCGCAAGGCCTGACACAGGCGTTCTGCACTGGAATCCCGGGCGCAGCATGTGTAAGGCTGCGCCCGTTCCCATTTCTGCAAGGGCCTTCGACATGGACAAGTTCACCACCCTGACCGGGATTGCGGCGCCGATGCCGCTGGTCAACATCGACACCGACATGATCATCCCCAAGCAGTTCCTGAAGACGATCAAGCGGTCGGGCCTGGGCAAGAACCTGTTCGACGAAATGCGCTTTACGCCAGACGGCGCCGAAATTGCCGATTTCGTCCTGAACCAGCCGGCCTATCGCAATGCCCAGATCATCGTTGCGGGCGACAACTTCGGCTGCGGTTCCTCGCGCGAACACGCGCCCTGGGCGCTTCTGGATTTCGGCATCCGCTGCGTCATCTCGACCAGCTTTGCCGACATCTTCTTCAACAACTGCTTCAAGAACGGCATCCTGCCGATCGTGCTGCCGCAGGCGGCGGTGGACGTGCTGATGGAGGATGCCCGCAAGGGCGCCAACGCCCGGATGACCGTGGACCTTGAGGCGCAGACGGTGACGACTTCGGACGGCCAGAGCTTTGCCTTCGAGGTTGATCCGTTCCGCAAACACTGTCTCCAGAACGGGCTGGATGATATCGGGCTGACGCTTGAAAAAGTGACCGCGATCGATCGTTTCGAAAACAGCATGGATCAATCACGCCCTTGGGTCTGATCGCCCGTCAGCCACCAATTCTGGGGCCGCCTTCGGGCGGCCTTTTCTATTTCTGGAACAACACCATGAAATCGCACGGCAAATGATGCAATGACGCACCAGTTTCACCACGAAATGGCCTCATTGCGGCGGATAGTCTTAACCGAACGTTGCCAGAGGTCGGTGAATTGGGCAGAAATGTGGCAAGAATGCGGCAGGCGGTCACGTCTGCCCTGCACAGGACAAAAAGGGGCCGGCAAAGCACCGGCACCGACCACAGGCATGGGGCCCGAGCGGTGATGGCGAAGCTGACAGGCGCGCTGGTGCGTGGCGTGCTGGTGATGGTGCTGATCGCAACGCCTTCGCTGATGATGCCCAATGTCACGGGCGACAACAGCGAAATCGTTGCGCTGGTTGCGCTTTTCGCCGGCCTGCTGACTTTTGCCGAATATGCTTCCTCCTATCCCTGCCTGATCGAGTTCCGCGACGCGCCGCCCTTCAACCGGCTGCGCTACCTGTCGCTTTTCGCCACGGTCTTCCTGCTGTCGATCATCGTGCGCGGCCCGGGAAGCGCGGGCGAGATGAGCCCGGTCGTCGACATCCGCGCCATCGGGAACATGCTGGGCGAGGCGATCGACCTTCCCTATAGCCCCGTCCGGCTTGTCGTGCTGATGCTGCCAGAGAACATGTCGCTTGATCACATGATTCTCGTGCGGACGGCAGCGGGGCTCAGCTATGCGATCTCGCTCCTTACGCTGGTCCTGTTCGTGGTGGCCATGCGCACCCTTGGCTGGCCCTCGCGGATGGGGTCTTTCAACGTCTGGATCAACCTTCCGACCTTCGATCCGACCACGGGTGGCGACGTTGTCGAACGCCTGCAGAAGGACGCACGTTTCAACATCGCGCTGGGTTTCCTGTTGCCTTTCGCCATCCCGGCGGTGGTCAAGATGGCCACATTGTCGTTCCAGCCGATCACGCTGGAATCCCCCCAGACGCTGATCTGGACGATGGCGGGCTGGGCCTTCCTGCCGGCAAGCCTGTTCATGCGTGGCGTGGCCATGGCGCGGATTGCCAGCATGATCGCCGAAAAACGGCGCCAGAACACCATCGCCGCCGAGGTCGACCTGGCACATGCCTGAAGCCATTGCATGCGCCCGCAAGGCGCGCACGGCCCCATTGGCGGGCACACCTCTCCCCGCGACCCTTGATCCCGGCCGCCACATTGGCTAAGGGCAGGCGCAACATCCCCTAGCGAAAAAGGCGTGCGATCCGTGGCCAACCCTTCCCTGCTCCTTCTTGCCGGTGACGGCATCGGGCCCGAAGTCATGGGCGAAGTGAAGAAGATCATCGCCTGGTATGGTGCCAAGCGCGGCCTTGCCTTCGATGTGAGCGAGGATCTGGTGGGCGGCTCTGCCTATGACGCGCATGGCACGCCCCTGACGGACGCGACGATGGCCAAGGCGCAGGCCGCCGATGCCGTTCTGCTGGGCGCCGTCGGCGGCCCGAAATACGACAAGCTCGACTTCAAGGTGAAGCCGGAACGCGGCCTGTTGCGCCTGCGCAAGGAAATGGACCTTTACGCCAACCTGCGCCCGGCGCAGTGCTTTGACGCGCTGGCGGATTTCTCGTCGCTGAAGAAGGACGTGGTGGCGGGCCTCGACATCATGATCGTGCGGGAACTGACGAGCGGCGTCTATTTCGGCGAACCGCGCGGCATCTTTACCGAAGGCAATGAACGCGTCGGCATCAACACCCAGCGCTATACAGAATCCGAAATCGCACGCGTCGCCCGTTCGGCCTTTGAGCTGGCGCGCAAGCGCGGCAACAAGGTCTGCTCGATGGAGAAGGCCAATGTGATGGAATCGGGCATCCTGTGGCGCGAGGTCGTGCAGGAGATCCACGACAAGGAATACCCGGATGTGGAGCTTTCGCACATGTATGCCGACGCGGGCGCCATGCAACTCACGCGCTGGCCCAAGCAGTTCGATGTGATCGTCACCGACAACCTGTTCGGCGACCTGCTCTCGGACCTTGCGGCGATGCTGACCGGCAGCCTCGGGATGCTTCCTTCTGCCAGCCTTGGCGCGCCGATGGCCAATGGCCGCCCGAAGGCCCTTTATGAACCCGTGCATGGTTCCGCCCCCGACATCGCCGGCCAGGGCAAGGCGAACCCGATCGCCTGCATCCTGTCCTTCGCGATGGCGCTGCGCTATTCCTTCGACCAGGGAACCGAGGCGACGCGTCTGGAAAAGGCGGTCGAGAAGGTGCTGGCGGACGGCATTCGCACCGCCGACCTGATGGGCCCGGAAGGCGGCAAGCCGGTGTCGACCAGCGAGATGGGTGACCGGATCATCGCGGCGCTGGACGCGAGCCTCTGATCCGCGCGCCGTTCAGTCCAGATCCATGAACCAGGGATCCGGCGCGCTGCCAGCCGCCGGATCCGGCTCCGCGGCGCGGACACCGTAATGCACGATCCGTTCCGCATGGCGGGTCGCGCGTTCCAGCCAGCGCATGGCGTCGGTCAGATCGAAGACGCCCGGCTCGGACACCGGGCCGACGCGGTCGCGCAGCATGACCGAGTGCCGCAGGCGCGCCGCGCGCCGCGCCACCAGTTCGGCCAGACGATTCAGCCGGCCATGCACAGTCGGGTCGGCCATGTCTTCCGCCGCCTGCCGCAGCACTGCCCCCAGAACCAGCGCCGGACGCGCGAGCCGGGGATTTTCCAGCACCAGGGCAATGCGCGACTGCTGGTCGGCCCGCGCCGCAAGGCGGCTGATATGGTCAAACTGATGCAGCAGCGCTGCATGGCGACGCAGGGGCCCAGGCTTGCCGCCTTCGATCTCGATGCCGGTGAGGAAATCCTCGATCTGGGCCGTTGCCGCCTCCAGCCTGGGCGCCAGCGCCACCAGCCGCTCTCCGTCATGGGTGGGGCCAAGCCGGGCGCCCAGTGCCGCGAACAGGGCTGCGGCTACGGTGTCCGACGCGCCGCGCGCCGCATCCAGCGCCGCATCCGCATCTGACAGCAGCGCCCGGTCAAGTCGCAGCGAGGCCAATGTGCCGTCGTCGGGGACCAGTCGTTCCACAAGCCTCGCGAAGGGGCCGGTGAATGGCAGCAGCAGCATGACGCCAATCACATTTAGCAGCGTGTGGAACGACACCAGCGCCGACAGCGGATCGCCCGTCAGCCGCACCAGTGCCGCCGTCACCACGCCCAGCAACAGGAAGGCGGCAAGTCCCGTCACGACGTTGTAGGCCACATGGGCAACCGCGGTCCGGCGCATGTCGCGCGAGCCGCCGATGGTGGCCAGCAGCGATTTCACCGTCGAGCCGATGTCCATGCCGATGACCAGAGCCGCCGCCTGCGGCAGCGACAGCGTTCCCGCCCCCAGCAGCACCAGCGCCATGGCGACGCCGGCGCTTGACGCCTGAACGACCACGGTAAAGACCGCCCCTGTCAGCACCAGAACCCCGCGTCCCAGCCAGGTGTCGGCCGGCATCTGGCGAAAGAGCGGCATCATGTCGATACCCTCGGTCCCCCGCTGCATGTAGTCGAGGCCCAGGAACAGCAGGCTGAACCCCAGAATCAGCAGCCCGACCCGCGCCAGCCGCGCGCGACCAAGTGCGCGGACAAATGCACCCGCCAGCATCAGCGGCAGCGCAAGCGTGCCCAGGTGCAGCTTGAGCCCCAGCGCCATTACCATCCAGCCGGTGACGGTGGTGCCGATATTGGCGCCGTAGATGATGCCGATGGCCTGCGGAAAGGTAATCAGCCCGGCACCGACAAATCCGATCGTGGTCAGCATCGTGGCGCTTGAAGACTGGATGAGCGCGGTCACCCCTGCCCCTATCATCGCGCCGCTGAGCGGCGAGCGGGTGAACCGCGCAAGCAGGTTGCGAATGCTGCGGGATGCCAGTTGGCGCAGCGCATCGGTCATCACCTGCATCCCGAAAAGATACAGGCCAATTCCGCCAAGAAGGAGAAGAACGCTGTCGACCATGCCGCTGCCTGCCGTCAGGATGCCGTGAAAGACCCGGCCCCCGCAAGGGTCGAACCTTGCAGATGCAGCGGGACTGCGTCATCTGTGCCCATTGGACCGGACCGGATCATGTCGAGCGGAAACAATCTCAACCTCAGGGGGGCGCTGCTGGCACTGGCGGCGATGGGTCTTTACGCGACACATGATGTCGTGGTGAAGATCCTGGGCAGAACCTATTCACCGATCCAGATCGTGTTCTTCGGTGCGCTGCTGTCCTTTCCGCTGGTGTCCTTCATCAGCCTTGCTGACCGCGACGGAGGCCGATTGTGGCCACGCCAGCCGATCTGGGTCATGCTGCGGTCGGTCTGCATGGTCCTGACATCGGTTTCGGCCTTCTATGCCTTCACCGTCCTGCCGCTGGCGCAAACCTACGCGATCCTCTTCGCCACGCCGCTTCTGGTCACGCTGATGTCCATTCCGTTTCTGGGTGAACATGTCGGCCTGCATCGGCTTGGCGCGACGATCCTTGGGCTGGTGGGGGTGCTTGTTGTCCTGCGCCCGGGGCAGGAAGCGCTGTCGGCCGGGCATCTGTCAGCCCTGCTTTCCGCCGTGACGGGGGCACTGGCTTCGGTCATTGCGCGCCGGATCGGGCCGACCGAGCGGCCTCTGGTGATGCTCTTGTTCCCGATGCTGGGAAACGTCGTGGTCATGGGGGCGCTCTTGCCGCTGGTCTATCTGCCGATGCCGTTTGCCGACCTGGGGCTTTCGGGCATCATCGCCGTCCTCGGCCTTGGCGCGGCGCTGATGGTGATCCTTGCGTTCCGCGCCGGAGAGGCGGTGATCGTCGCGCCGATGCAATACAGCCAGATCCTCTGGGCAACGGTCTACGGCTATCTGCTGTTTGACGAACCGCTCGATGGTGCGACCTTTGCCGGCGCCTCGATCATCATCGCCTCGGGCATCTACATCGTGCTGCGCGAGGCCCTGTCGAACCGGTCACGCACGAGGCCCGCCATGAATACCGGTGCAAGGAACGAAACCGTGACCACGCCCCGCCTGAACCCGCTGGCGCGCATCCTGGGCCTGCCGCCCAGGCAGGACCGATAGTGCAGCGAGACACGCACAGAGCCCCTTGCAAAGACCGCCGGGAACCGGTAACCCCGCGCCACACGGTCGGAGCGTAGCGCAGCCTGGTAGCGCACCTGCTTCGGGAGCAGGGGGTCGGAGGTTCGAATCCTCTCGCTCCGACCAGTTTTCCCGATTGTCACACTGGACGGACAGATCATACCCGCGGGTCCGCGCCCCGGCGGAATCGGGTGGGGCCGAACGAAAGATCGAATGGGCAAAATGCGCATCGGCATCGCATTCCTGGTGGCCAGCTATGTTCTCAGCCAGTTCTTCCGGTCCTTCCTTGCCGTCATGTCTCCGGTGCTTTCCGCCGAGACCGGATCAAGCCCGTCCGATCTGGCGGTATCTTCCGGGCTCTGGTTCCTTGCCTTCGCGCTTGCGCAGATCCCGGTTGGCGCGGCGCTTGACCTGATCGGACCACGCCGGACCGTTTCGGTCGTGCTGGCACTGGGCGGCGGGGGCGGGGCAATGCTCTTTGCACTGGCCGAAGGGCCCGTCACCATTCACCTGGCGATGGTCCTCATCGGCATCGGCTGTTCTCCGGTGATGGTGACCGCCTATTTCATCTTCGCGCGGATCTATCCGCCAAAGGTCTTCGGCGCCCTTGGCGGTGCGACCATTGCCATCGGCTCGCTGGGCAACATGGCGGGGGCAGCACCGCTTGCCTGGACGATCGATGCCTTCGGCTGGCGCGAAACGCTCTGGGCGCTGGCGGGGATCACGTTCATCGTGGCCATCGCACTTGCGGTTTTCATACGTGACCCCGCGCGCGTCACCGCGCCAACGCGGCAAAGGGCGCCCATGCGGGAATTGCTGTCGATCCGCCCGCTATGGCCCATCCTGCCGATGATGGCGGTCACCGCGGCGCCGGCGCCGCTGATTCTCGGCCTTTGGGCCGGGCCCTATCTGCACGAGGTCTTCGGCGCAGACGCTGCGGGCATCGGCGGGGTCACGCTGTTCATGGGGCTGGCGATGGTGCTGGGCAATTTCGCCTATGGCTACCTTGATCGCCTGGCGCGATCGACAAAAGCCGTGGTTCTTGCCGGTGGCCTGGCCATGGCGGTGGCGCTGGCGCTTCTGGCCTTGTGGCCGGCTGCGGGGATGGTCCCGGCAACCGTGCTGCTGATTGCCGTGGGGCTTTTCGGATCGGCCTATCCTGCGATCATGGCGCATGGCCGCGCCTTCCTGCCGCAGCACCTGCTTGGCCGCGGCGTGAGCTTCATCAACATGTTCGGGATGGGCGGTGCGGCACTTCTGCAGTTGGCATCACGCCCGGTCTATCGCGCAACCGAAGGCAGCGGCGATCCGGCCGCAACCTTTTCGGCGATTTTCCTGTTCTTCCTGCTTCCGATGCTGCCGGCGATGGCGCTCTATCTTTTTTCACGCGATGCGCACGCATGAACCGTCACGCTTTTGCAATTCTGCGGCCTTTGGTCTTTTCCCCCGCAGGGCTTTGCGCTAAGCGGCCTTGTCCTGAAGTGAAGGAGACCCCTCATGGGCTACAAGGTCGTTGTTGCCGGCGCCACGGGGAACGTGGGCCGTGAAATGCTGAACATCCTTGCCGAACGGGAATTCCCCGTCGACGAGATCGTGGCACTTGCCAGCCGCAAGTCGCTGGGCACCGAAGTCAGCTTTGGCGACAAGACCCTCACTACCAAGGATCTGGACACTTTCGATTTCACCGGCTGGGACATCGCGCTGTTTGCCGTCGGGTCCGAGGCGACGAAGGTCTACGCCCCGAAGGCGGCCGCAGCCGGCTGCGTCGTGATCGACAACTCGTCGCTTTACCGCTACGACCCGCAGATCCCGCTGGTCGTGCCCGAGGTAAACCCCGAAGCCGTGGACCGGTACAAGATCCGCAACATCATCGCGAACCCGAACTGTTCGACCGCGCAGATGGTGGTGGCGCTGAAGCCGCTGCATGACCGCGCCAGGATCAAGCGCGTCGTCGTCTCGACCTACCAATCTGTGTCGGGCGCCGGCAAGGAAGGCATCGACGAGCTTTGGGACCAGACCAAGGGCATCTATGTGCCGGGTCAGGAAAAGGCGCCGAAGAAGTTCACCAAGCAGATCGCCTTCAACGTGATCCCGCATATCGACGTCTTCCTGGACGATGGTTCGACCAAGGAAGAATGGAAGATGGTGGCGGAAACGAAGAAGATCCTCGACCCGTCGATCAAGGTCACCGCGACCTGCGTGCGGGTTCCGGTCTTTGTCGGCCATTCGGAATCGATCAATATCGAGACCGAGGATTTCCTGGACTGGGAAGAGGCAAGCGACATCCTGCGCGAGGCGCCGGGCGTGATGGTCGTCGACAAGCGCGAACCGGGCGGATATGTGACGCCGATCGAATGCGTGGGCGAATACGCGACCTATATCAGCCGCATCCGGCAGGACTCGACCATTGAAAATGGCCTGAACTTCTGGTGCGTGTCCGACAACCTGCGCAAGGGCGCGGCGCTGAACGCGGTCCAGATCGCCGAAACGCTGGGCAAACGCTGCCTGAAGAAAGGCTGACCGCGCACCGCCCGACGCGGCCCGGATGGCGGGAATGATCGCAGAGCGCTGCCATGTGCAGACTGGTCCGCGATCGACCGGACCAAAGCAGAGAGGCCGCCCCTTTCGGGGGCGGCCTTTTTCCTGGTGCAGCTTTCATGGCAAGGCGGTCAGGCCGCACGGCCCGGTCCGCGACTTTCCGAGACCAGGGCGCGCAGCACATGGCTGAGGCCACCGCCACCTGGAAACGGCGCGCGAAAGTGCAGGCAGAGCCGTTCAAGCGTCAGCCCGATCGCCTCCAGTTGGAACAGCGGCCGGTCCTCGGGCCAGCTGTGCAGCACAAGGCTGCGGCCGCAGTCGGTCAGACGCAACACCAGGCCCTCGCGGCGCAGGCTTCTTTGCAGGTCAAGCCAACCCGGGGACGACTTGATGATACGCTGCAAGTGCATGTAGGTCGCCATGCCGGGTTCGACCGCCTGTTCCGATCCGGGCGCAAGGCCTGCCTCGGGCGCGACGTCTGGCGTGGCAACGAAATCGGGCGCGTAGGCAAAAGCCGTTTCCGGCAAGCGGAGTTGCAGGAATTCGGCAGTGGGGTTAATCGCATGGTCCGGCACAATATCCCGCGCATGCTCCGGCGCCGCTGCGCCGGCGTGCTGCAGATCGGCGGACATGGCATGATGCGTCGGCTCTCCCCAGCTATCGCACCAGTCGTCACACCGATCTTCGTGTTCGTCCGCATCTATGGCTGCAGACTCAGTGGCGTTTGTTCCGGCTTCCGGCTGGAAGCAGGTCGTGACCGACGCGAAGTCACCTTGGGTGGCCAGGATATCATAGGTCATCGTGCTGAAGGGATGGCCGTCCTCTGCCCGCAGCGGCGATGTGGCGACCATGAATGGCGTTTCCGGCGACTGAGGCAGATCGACCTGCGCCGATGCTTCCGAACAGACGGCCTTGACCAGAGCCAACACCGGGTCATCGTGCAGAGCCGCGACGGTTGACGGTTTGACGGTTTCGACAATTTCGGGTTCTGCGGCTGTCCTGCGCAGTGCAGCGAGAACCCGTGCGGTGACGGCCTCCGGCTCTGGCGAAGGCAGGTTTGGCGATGAGGCCAGCGCCTTGTCGTCATGCAGGGGCGGATTGGACGGTTGCGGGACCGAAGAGAGGGCAGCAAGCGGCGCCCTCGCATCAGGTGACGGGACCGCAATCGCCTGCCGCAGCAGGGCGCGCATCTGATCCGCAGGTGTCCGGCCCGCCGCCTTGGCGGCGTGGCCGAGGCCAACCAGAAGGTCGGCTGGCAATGAGAGTGAGATGATGACCGACTGTTCCATGACGCCGATCATGCGGCAAAGCGGTTAATGGACCGTGCAAACCGCCGCGCGATCCGTCAGATAACCACGAAGTCTCCGGTTTCGGCTTCGATCTGCATCAGCTCGCCCGCGCCGGTATCGGTCCAGAGTCCGTGAAGTGTCAGGTCTCCGGCCTCGACGGAAGCGCGGACGAAGGGGAAGGTCATCAGGTTCTCGATGCTGACCCGGACCGCCTCGCGTTCCAGTTCGGCCACGCGGGTCGCGCGATCCTCGATCGTCTTCACCCGGTCATAGCCCGGACGCAGGATGTCCATCCAGCGGCCCACGAAACTGCTTTTCTGTTCAAGTTCCGGGGCATTGCCCGAACACATCTCGTGGCAGCCCAGAACGCCCCCGCAGGAGGAGTGGCCCAGCACGATCACATGCGCGACCTTCAGACTGTTCACGGCAAATTCCAATGCCGCCGAGGTGCCGTGGTATTCACCATCCGGATTGTAGGGTGGTACCAGGTTGGCCACGTTGCGGTGAATGAAGAATTCGCCCTGGTCGGCACCGAAGATCGAGGTGACATGCACGCGCGAATCGCAGCAGGAAATGACCATCGCCCTCGGATGCTGGCCACCTTCGGCCAGTCGCCGATACCACGCGCGGTTTTCGGCATAGGTGGTTGCATGCCAGCCGTGGAACCGCTGGACCAGATAGCTGGGCAATGGGCGGACGTTCAGGGGTTCGGACGGCATCTTGGCTCTCCTCGGACTTGGGGGTGCAGCACCGTTTGCTTACGCGGCAATTAGATCAAGTTCGAGCGGTTTTTTGGAAGCGCGTAAAGAGTTTCTTGGCAGCGTCAGGGCAGGGTCAGGAAGCATTTCAATGCCCGCAGGGGTGCGGATAAAAGGGGTGATGGTGGTGAAACTGGCGGTCTTGCGCCATGAGGAAGGCGTGCGGCTGGAAGCCGAACGCCTGCTGGCGATCTATGCAGAACTGGGAGACATGCGGGGCGATCATGTGGTCGGTCGCGCAATCGAGGAGATGGCCGTGCAGATCGCTGACATGCAGCGCTATGCCGAAGAACCGCAGGGTGGCGATACCGGTGAAGAAGCGATGGTGCTGGCCGCCGGTGCGCTGATCCGGGTCGCACGCCGCATCGGGCTGACCACGGTGGCCCGGGTTGCACAGGACGCCATCATCGCGGCGCGCGCGGGCGACCGCACGGCGCAGGCAGCGATCCTTGCGCGGCTGATGCGGATCGGGGACCGGTCGCTGAATGCGATCTGGGATCTGCAGGATCTGACACTGGCGCCGCGCTAGGCACGCCCGGGGCCCACCTGTGTGCCCGGGCCGCGCGCGGTGGGGGCGTCACTTCTGCAGGCTGCGCAGGTATTCAGCCAATGCGACCAGCCGCTCGGGCGTCGGGGTCGAAACCCCCTGCCCGGTGTCGACCATCACGACCGGTCCTTCCTGGAGGAAGGGGCCCATCTCGGGCATCTTCGATCCCCGGTCTTCGCGGCGGGTATAGCCGTCGATCGTCGACATGACCTTGACCAGCGGAAACTGCCCGCCATTGCGCGCGGAAATCCCGGTCAGGTCGGCGGGCTTCTTCGCCAAACCCGCGGCGGCAGGGCCATCGCCCTTGCCGCTGTCGCCGTGGCAGGCCGCACAATAATCCTGATAGATTTCCCGGCCCGACACCGTATCGGCGGGTCTGGTGCAGGCGGCAACACCGGCCACGCCCGCAGGCACCGCCAGAAGGACCAGGGTCTTCCATAGGTTTGTAGTCATTCTCTGCCCCTTCGCACTCGGCGCCTCTTTGGCGCCTCCTTGCCCGTCCGCGCTGCTTTCCCGGCGCCGTTTTGTGCCCGCTCTGCGGATGACATATATTGCCGGGGCAGAGGTCCCGCCGCAACCTCAGACCAGCCGCCCGCCTTCAAGCCGCAGGGTCCGGTCCATGCGCGCTGCAAGATCGCGGTTATGGGTGGCGATGACGGCGGCAAGGCCGCTTTCGCGGGCCATCCGCATGAGCACGTCAAAGACCTGTGACGAGGTTTCCGGGTCCAGGTTGCCCGTCGGCTCATCCGCCAGAAGCACCTTCGGACCGTTGGCAAGCGCCCGGCAGAAGGCGACGCGCTGCTGCTGGCCGCCTGACAATTCGGCCGGGCGGTGGCGGCCGCGGTCTGACAAGCCGACGCTGTCCAGAAGCCCGGCCGCGCGGGTGGCAGCGGCAGAGCGCGAGGCGCCATTGGCAAGCTGCGGCAGGATGATGTTTTCCAGCGCGGTGAATTCCGGCAGCAGATGGTGGAACTGGTAGACGAAGCCCAGATCCTGACGCCGCGCGGCGGTGCGGTCGCGGTCGGGCAGCCCCGTGACATCGCGGCCCGCGACCGTGATCCGGCCCGCATCGGGCGTATCCAGCAGCCCCGCGATATGCAGGAGCGTCGATTTCCCGGCCCCTGATGGTGCGACCAGCGCCACGACCTCTCCGGGCTGAACCGCCATGTCGAGGCCGCGGAGCACGATCACCTCGCCCGCCGTGTCGCGCATGTAGCCTTTCTCGATCCCTTCCAGCCGCAGCACGTCATTCATAGCGCAGCGCCTCCACCGGGTTCATGCGGGCGGCCCGGCGCGCCGGAAAGATCGTGACGACGAAGGACAGGATCAGCGACAGCCCCACCGCGCGCCCCACATCCCAGGCCTGAAGCCTGGCGGGAAGCCGGTAGATGCCGCGGATCGACGGATCCCAGGCGCCGCCGCCCGAGATCCAGTTCACCGCCGACATGATGCTGTCGATGTTCCAGGCGATCAGGCAGCCCAGGATCACGCCCGCGATGGTGCCGATCACGCCGGTGAACGCCCCGCAGAGGAAAAATACCCGCAGCACCGAACCTTCGGTCAGCCCCATCGTCCGCAGGATGCCGATATCGCGGCCCTTATTCTTGACCAGCATCACCAGCCCCGAGGTGATGTTCATGGATGCGATCAGCACGAGGATCGACAGGATCACGAACATCACGTCATCCTCGATCGACAGCGCGTTCAGGAAGGCGCCCGCGCTGTCGCGCCAGGTCCAGACCTGGGCATCGGGTCCGGCGGCCTGCGTGAGCGGGCCGATGAAGCGATCCACCTGTTCGGGGTCTGTCACCGTGACCTGGATCGTATCGACGACGCCTTCGCGGTTGAAATAGCTCTGCGCTTCGGGAAAGGGCATGTAGACGCGGGTCTGGTCGATGTCATAGCGCCCCGCGCTGAAGACATAGACGACCTCATAGCCATTGACGCGCGGGCTGGTGCCGAAGGCGGTCTTGGCGCCATCGGGCGAAATCAGCCGCACATGATCGCCGACCGCGATGCCAAGGTCGCGGGCGATCCCGGCGCCGACGGCGATGCCCTGGTCGAAACGATTGATATCCCCCACCCCCTGCGCCGGGTCCGACACGCGCGGGATCGCCTTCAGGTCGGCCAGCGTGAGGCCATAGACCTCGGCCACGTTGGAGCGGTCATTCAAGGTGATCATCGCCTGGCCCTTGATGACCGGCACCGCCGCCGTCACCCCCGGCACGGCGCGAATGCGGTCGGCCACGGCTTCGTAGTCAGGCATTCCGTGCTGAACGAAGCCATCGGCATCGACCACCGGAAGCGGGTAGACGGTGACATGGGCATTGGCGCCAAGGATCGTATCGACAAATTCGGCGCGGAAGCCCGCGCGGACCGCCAGCGTGGCGATCAGCGCCATGACGCCCAGCGCGATGCCGACAAGCGAAATCCAGGTCATCACGCTGACCCCGCCCTCGGCGCGGCGGGCGCGCAGGTAGCGCCAGGCGATCAGGAATTCAAAGGGCGCGAAGGGGGTCGTGCGTCCGGCCATGCGGGTCAATCAATCCAGTCAAAGGTGGCGCGCACCGTGGCGAGGGCGAAGCGAAAGGTCAAGGCGGCCACCGCCTGACGACGTGACTGGACCGCGCTTTTCCGGCTGCATGGTGCCTGACCTCCGTTGCCGAAGGATCCGATGCCGACCTCTGCCCCCCTTCAACTGACGCCCTCTATCGAAACTGTGCCCGAGCACGAGGCGCACGGTGCGACGCAGGCCATGTATCACCCGACGCGCAACCATTGCGGCTATCTGCCCAACATCACGGCCATCTTCGGCCACCCTCACCAAAACCCAGCGGGCCCGGAGCGCGCTGCGGCCCCTGGCCGGCCCATCGCGGGATGGCAAAAGGCCCCGCCGGCGGGGAGGGGCCTTTCGAAGGTTTGGGCAAGACGGCGGGATCAGAACTTGCGGCTGACGCCCACGCGCAGCGTGGTCACGCTGGCACCCATTTCGGGGTAGGAAATATCGGTCTGGAAATCGGTGCCGTTGTAGTCGGTGTAGAGGATTTCGCCCCGCATGTTCCAGCCGTTTTGCAGCGGGCGTTCGGCGCCGACGCCGACGGTCCAGCCAAACAGGGTATGGCTGTCAGGATAGACAGTGCCGCCGCTGTTGATGGTCGCCATTTCAACCTTCGCGGCGGAATAGCCGAGCGAAGCGAACAGGAAATTGCCGCCTGCAACGGTGCCCACGCGCCCGCGCAGGGTGGCGCTGTTCTTGATCTTGGCCTCGCAGCTCCAGCTCGGGTTGGAGCAGGGTGATGTGCCGTCGATCTCGCCAAAGGACAAATCACCCTCGACCCCGACAATCAGATTGCCGTAGGCCCGGTTGTAGCCCGCCACCGCAAATCCGTTGAAGCCGACAGGGTCGGGCATGGCATAGCCGGAAATCGGCTCATCGGCACCGACATCGGATTTCGACCAGGCAAGGCCGCCACCCATGTAAAAGCCATCGTAATCCTGTGCCTGGGCCATGGCGCCGGCAATAACGAACGACGCCGCAAGAGCGGCGATTTTCAGGGTTTTCATCACTCACCTCGATAGTCTTGTTTGGTTTTTTCCAAGGATAGCGAGGATGATCGTGGGCGGTCAATCGAAGGACCGCGCATTTGCCCGTTCGGGCGTTTTTCAGATTGCGAATTTTCGGAATGGAGTCATTTCGGCAACATCTTGCCGGCTGCGGGCAGGATGTTGCCGGGCGGTTTTTCGCCAGATACCGGTCCTGGTGCGCACCGCTGACGCGGAGCGGCGCCGGATCAGACGCCTTCGTAGATCTGCGCGATGCGGTCGACGGCGGTCTCTGCCGTCATTTCCTCGCTGATCCCGGTGCGGCGGCTGGTCAGTTCGACCTTGCCATTCGCCAGACCGCGCGGGCCGACCGTGACACGCCACGGCAGGCCGATCAGGTCCATCGTCGCAAACTTCGCGCCTGCGCGTTCGTCGCGGTCGTCATACAGCGGGTCGAGCCCCTTGGCCTTCAGCGCGGCATAGATCGCCTCGCAGGCCGCGTCGGTCGCGGCGTCGCCCTGCTTCAGGTTGACGATCCCGGCATGGAAAGGGGTGACGCCTTCGGGCCAGATGATGCCCTTGTCGTCGTGGCTGGCTTCGATGATCGCGCCCAGAAGGCGGCTCACGCCGATGCCGTGGCTGCCCATTTCCACCGGAACGCGGCTGCCGTCGGCGGTAACGACAGTGGCGCCCATGGATTCGGAATACTTGGTGCCGAAATAGAAGATCTGCCCGACCTCGATCCCCCGGCCCACCTTGCGGCGTGCTTCGGGAACGGCGTCGAACAGCGCCTCGTCATGGGTTTCATCGGTGCGGGCGTAAAGCGTGGTGAATTCGTCGCAGATCGCCTTCACCTGCGCGCGGTCATCGTAATCGACCTCGCGGTTGCCCAGCTTCAGGCCGGTCACGGCGTCATCATAGAACACCTCGGATTCGCCGGTCGAGGCGAGGACGAGGAATTCATGGGTGTTGTCGCCGCCGATCGGCCCGGACGCGGCGCGCATCGGGATCGCGGTCAGGCCCATGCGTTCATAGGTGCGCAGGTAGCTGACCATGTGGCGGTTGTAGGCATGCAGCGCGGCTTCGCGGTCCACGTCGAAGTTGTAGCCGTCCTTCATCAGGAATTCGCGGCCCCGCATGACGCCAAAGCGCGGGCGGACCTCGTCGCGGAACTTCCACTGGATGTGGTAAAGCGTCAGCGGCAGTTCCTTGTAGCTGGAAACATGGCTGCGGAAGATGTCGGTGATCATCTCCTCGTTCGTGGGGCCGTAAAGCATGTCGCGGTCATGCCGGTCCTTGATGCGCAGCATTTCCTGGCCGTAGTCGTCATAACGGCCGGATTCGCGCCACAGGTCGGCCGGTTGCAGCGTCGGCATCAGAAGCGGGATGTGGCCGGCGCGGATCTGTTCCTCGTGGACGATCTGTTCGATCCGCTTCAGCACCTTGAAGCCCAAGGGCAGCCAGGAATAGATCCCCGCGGCCTGTTGCTTGATCATGCCGGCGCGCAGCATGTAGCGGTGCGAGACGATCTGCGCCTCGGCGGGGTTTTCCTTCAGGACGGGCAGGAAATAACGGGTCAGACGCATGGCGGATCCTGTGACACAAGGGTTCTGACCGTCTATGCGATCCATACCGGGCAGGCAAGCGTGGCGCCGCCCGCCTTCGTGGCGTTGCGCTTGCGTGGAACGGCGGCTTCGGCGACAAGGGGCGCAGGCAAGAGGGTTTGGCGATGGGGCTGCCGGTTCGACAGCAGGTTCTTTACTGGGGGATCGCTCTTGCGGTCCTGTTCCTGGCGCTCTGGGGGATGGGCGCGGTCATCCTTCCGTTCCTCATGGGCGGCGCAATTGCCTATTTTCTCGATCCGATCGCCGACCGGCTGGAACGGGTCGGGCTCTCACGGGTGGTCGCAACGACGCTGATATCGCTTTTTGCTGTGCTGGTCTTCGTGCTTCTGGCGCTACTGGTCGTGCCGATGCTGTCGCGCCAGCTGATCGCACTGATCAACGACATCCCCAATATCTTCGGCCGCCTGCAAGGCTTTCTTTCGCAGCGGTTTCCGCAGGTTCTGGAACCCGACAGCGTGGTTCAGCAGACACTGAACAGCATCGGCCAAACCATCCAGTCGAAGGGCGGTGCACTGGCGTCCAGCGTGCTGAGCTCGGCCCTGTCAGTCATCAACGCGGTGGTGTTCATCGTCGTCGTGCCGGTGGTGGCCTTCTACATGCTTCTGGACTGGGACAGGATGGTAGAGCGCATCGACAACTGGCTGCCGCGCGACCATCAGCCGACGATCCGACGGCTGGCCCGCGACATCGACACCGCGCTGGCGGGCTTCGTGCGCGGGCAGGTATCGGTCTGCCTGATCCTGGGCACCTTCTATTCGATCGCGCTGATGCTGGCGGGCCTGGACTTCGGCCTGGTCGTCGGCGCCATCGCTGGTGTGATCACCTTCATTCCCTATGTCGGCGCCCTGATCGGCGGTGCCCTGGCCATCGGGCTCGCGCTCTACCAGTTCTGGGGGGACTGGGTCCAGATCGGCGTTGTTGCCGGGATCTTTGCCGTGGGGCAGTTCCTGGAGGGCAATATCATCACCCCGCGCCTGGTGGGAAAATCGGTGGGTCTGCATCCCCTCTGGCTGATCTTTGCATTGTCGGCGTTCGGTTCGCTGTTCGGCTTTACCGGAATGCTCATCGCCGTCCCCGTCACGGCAGCGATCGGCGTTCTGGTGCGCTTTGCACTGGAGCGCTACATGGACAGCCCGCTTTACAAGGGTCTGGCAGGCGGGCCGCATGTCATCCTTCCCAAGGACCAGGGCCGGACCTGATGCCCCGGCAACTGATCCTCGACCTGCCGGTGCGACCCGCGCTGGCCCGGTCGGATTTCATGGTGTCGCCGGCCAATGCCGAGGCGCTGGCGATGATCGACACGCCGACGCTCTGGCCGCAGGGGAAGCTTTTGCTGATCGGGCCGGAGGGCGCGGGGAAAAGTCATCTGGCGCAGGTCTTCGCCCGCGACCATGATGCCGAAATGTTTCAGTCCCCGCATCTTGCACCGCCTTCCGGCGAGGCAAAGGCCGTGGTGGTCGAGGATGCCGACACCGTCGCAGGCGACCCGGCAGCCGAGGAGGCGCTGTTCCACCTGCACAACGATGTCCTGCGGCGCGGCGGGCTTTTCCTGATGACCGCGCGCATGGCACCCGGGCAGTGGGGCATCGCCCTGCCCGATCTTCTGTCACGGATGCAGGCCACCGCCAGTGCCCGGCTGCATCCCCCCGACGACGCGTTGCTGGCCGCAGTGCTGGTCAAGCATTTCGCCGACCGGCAGCTTGTCGTGCCGGCCGGGCTCATTCCCTGGCTTGTGTCACGGATGGAACGCTCGCTGGCCGCCGCCCGCAACCTGGCGGCTGCACTTGATGCCCGCGCGCTGGCCCAAGCGCGCCCGATCAGCCGCGGCATGGCCGCCGATCTGCTGGACAGCCGGGGCACCGACACGCCATGATCCCGTCATTTCCCTGTTACCAGGACGTCAGACACTAACCGCCATGACACAGGCCGATTTCCTCAAGGCGCCATTTCCCGCCCCGCTCGACACCGCCGAAAGCGCCCGGTCGGGTCCGAAGCGGTTCTTCAACCGCGAACTCAGCTGGCTTGCCTTCAACTGGCGGGTTCTGGACGAAAGCCGCAATCCGCGCGTGCCGCTTCTGGAACGGCTGCGGTTCCTGTCGATTTCGGCCACCAACCTTGATGAATTCTACTCGGTTCGCGTCGCCGGCCTGCGCGAGCTGCGTCGGGCGGGGAATGCGGTTCCGGCCGCCGATGGTCTGACGCCAAGCGAACAACTGACGCTGATCAACCGCGATGCGCGCCGGCTGATGAAGGTGCAGCAGGCGGTCTGGACACGGCTCAAGCGCGAGATGGAGGTGGCGGGCATCGTCATCCTGACCCGAGGCAAGATCACCCGCGCGGATGCCGCCTTCCTGAAGGACTACTTCCTCAACCGCGTCTTCCCGGTGCTGTCGCCGCTGGCCATCGACCCGGCGCATCCCTTCCCGTTCATCCCCAACACCGGCTTCTGCCTGGGGCTGCAACTCGAACGCATCACCGACAAGCGCAAGTTGCAGGCGCTTTTGCCGATCCCCCAGCAGATCGAGCGGTTCATCGCGCTGCCGTCGAAGGCGGGTGAAGCGCGGTTCCTGCCGCTCGAGGAACTGCTGCTCGTGCATCTCAATTCGCTGTTCCCGGGCTACCGCGACATCGGGCATTGTTCCTTCCGGGTGCTGCGCGACAGCGATATCGAGGTCGAGGACGAGGCCGAAGACCTTGTGCGTGAATTTGAAACGGCACTGAAGCGGCGACGCCGCGGCCAGGTGATCCGCATGAAGATCACCGCAGGCGCCCCCGAGGAATTGCGCGCCATCATCACGGAGGAATTGGCCGTCGCACCCGACGAGGTGGTGGAGGTGCGGGGGCTTGTCGGCATGGCCGATGTCAAGGCGCTGGTGCTGGACAGCCGGCGCGACCTGCAATGGCCATCCTTCACACCGCGCATCCCCGAACGGGTGCAGGACCATGAAGGCGACATGTTCGCGGCGATCCGCCAGAAGGACATGCTGCTGCATCATCCTTACGAGACGTTCGACATGGTGATCCGCTTCCTGCAACAGGCGGCGACCGATCCGAACGTGCTGGCGATCAAGCAGACGCTTTACCGCACCAGCCAGGACAGCCCGATCGTCGCCGCGCTGTGCGAAGCGGCCGAGGCGGGAAAATCCGTGACCGCGCTCGTGGAACTGAAGGCCCGCTTCGACGAGGCCGCCAACATCCGCCAGAGCCGGCGGCTGGAGCGGTCGGGCGCGCATGTCGTCTATGGCTTCATCCACTACAAGACCCACGCGAAACTCTCGACCGTGGTGCGCCGCGAAGGCGAGAGCCTGGTTACCTATACCCATTACGGCACCGGCAACTACCACCCGATCACGGCGCGGATCTATACCGATCTGTCGCTGTTCACCTGTGATCCGGCATTGGGGCGAGATGCGACCAAGGTCTTCAACTACCTGTCGGGCTATGTGCAGCCCGAGGGGCTGGAAAACCTGGCGATCAGCCCCATCTCGCTGAAGTCGCGCCTGCTGGACCTGATCGCGCGTGAGGCAGAATTTGCCCGCAAGGGCCGCCCGGCCGAAATCTGGGCCAAGATGAACTCGGTCATCGACCCGGATGTGATCGACGCGCTTTACGCCGCAAGCAGCGCGGGCGTGAAGATCAACATGGTGGTGCGCGGCATCTGCGGCCTGCGCCCCGGCATCAAGGGCCTGTCGGAAAACATCCGCGTGAAATCCATCGTCGGGCGCTTCCTTGAACACAGCCGCATCGTCTGTTTCGGCAACGGCCATGGCCTGCCCTCGAAACGCGCGCGGGTCTTCATGTCGTCGGCCGACTGGATGGAGCGCAACCTCTCGCGCCGGGTCGAAACGCTGGTCGAGATCCAGAACGACACCGTCAAGGCCCAGATCGTCAGCCAGATCATGGCCGCGAACCTTGCCGACGAGGCGCAAAGCTGGATACTGCAACCCGATGGCCGCTACTTGCGCGACCTGCCCGATGGCCGCGACGACCTGTTCAGCTGCCACAAGTTCTTCATGGAAAACCCGTCTCTGTCCGGCCGGGGTTCGGCCGGGGCGCGGGATGTTCCAAAACTGGCCCACACGCCGGATTGAGCCGGACAGGCCGGAGGGATAAACCGGCGATGCGAAGCGGCGGCCCGCAACCGGCCGGCACAGGAAGGGATCCGAGATGCGCGGCAAGCACGAGAACCACGATGAATGGGATCTCTTCGGCCGGCCGCTGTTCGAAGACGCCTCGGCCCGCGCGCTGGAACGGGTTGGCGTCGTGGACGTGGGGTCGAACTCGGTCCGGATGGTGGTCTTCGATGGCGCGGCTCGCAGCCCGGCCTATTTCTACAACGAAAAGGTCATGGCCGGGCTGGGTCAGGGACTGTCGGAAACCGGGCGCCTCAATCCGCGGGGCCGGGAACGCGCGCTTGTCGCGCTGAGGCGTTTCGCGGCACTGGCCATCGACATGGATGTGTCACCCCTGACCTGTGTGGGCACCGCCGCCGTGCGCGAAGCCGAGGATGGCCAGGACTTCCAGCGCGAGGTCGAGGCCGCGACGGGGCTGAAGCTGCATGTCATCGACGGCCAGGAAGAGGCGCGGCTTTCGGCGCAAGGCGTGTTGCTGGGATGGCCCGAAGCCAAGGGCCTGGTCTGCGACATCGGCGGCAACTCGATGGAACTGGCCGAAGTCGCGGGCGGCCAGATAGGGCGCCGCGTCTCATCGCCCCTGGGTCCGTTCCGGCTGCAGCAGGTCAAGGGCGGGCGCAAGACGCTGATCGCCCATGTCCGCAGCGTTATGAAGGGCCTTCTGGCGCAGATCGGCAACGGGCATGAACGCATCTACCTTGTCGGCGGATCCTGGCGGGCGATCGCGCGGCTCGACATGGAACGGCGGTCCTATCCGATGACGGTTCTGCACGAATACCGGATGACTCCGAAGAACGTCTATGAGACCTGCGACTGGATTGCGGCCAATGACGTGACCGCCATGCGCGCCCGCACCGGCACTTCCGAGGCGCGGCTGGCGCTGGTGCCGCTTGCGGCGGTTGTCCTGCACGAGTTGGTCGAGGCCTTTCAGCCCGGGACGATCGACCTGTCTTCCTACGGAATCCGCGAAGGGCTGCTTTATGAACAGATGCCCGAACGACTGCGCCGACGCGATCCGCTGCTCGAGGCCTGCCGTCATGCGGAACGCACGATGGCGCGGATGCCGGGATCGGGAAAGAAGCTGTTCCATTTCCTCCTGCCTCTCTACCAGAGCGCGACACCGACCGAGATGCGCATGGTCAAGGCGGCCTGCCTTCTGCACGACACCACCTGGCGGGCGCACCCTGACTATCGGGCCGAAGTCTGCTTCGACAACGCCACCCGCGCCAATCTGGGCGGGCTGTCGCATTCCGAACGGGTGTTTCTGGGGCTTGCACTCCTGCACCGATACAAGAGCGCGCGGACGGGTTCGCGGCTGGAAAACCTGTTCAGCCTTCTGAACGAAAGCCAGATCGCCAACGCCGAGGTGCTGGGCCGTGCGATGCGCTTTGGCGCCATGTTCGCCTTCCGCTCGCTGGAGGAGGCCGGCGCCCTCGAGGTCGACCGCGCGGCGGGGAGCCTGAGTTTGAAACTCAGCCCGCTTGGCGCCGATCTGTTCGGTGAAGTCGCCGAGGCGCGGTTCGGATCGCTTGCATCGGCACTTGGCCTGACGCCGGCCGTGATCCGGCCGGAAGCTGCAAAGCCGCCGCGCAAGCGCAAGTGATCAGAGGTCGATCTCGGGGCCGTCGGGCTGCAGGAGTTCGGCCGGCGTCTTGCGCCGCAGGATGATGTCGCCATTGGGCAGCTTTTCGGGGGCGTGGTAGTTGTGCAGATCACCCGCCATGGCCGCCAGATCCCGCAGCACCGGGCCGTAATCCTGCATCAGCTGCGAAAGCCCCTCCTGCATCTCCTTCATCGCCGGTTCGGCTTCCTTGAAGAACTGGTCCAGCAGGATCTTCGCCCCTTGCTCGATCAGGCTCATTCCCCGCTCGGCATCAGGAGAAACGGCTTCGGGCGATGTCTCGGCAGTGGTCTGCGCCAATGGGGCAGTGGCAAGGGCGACCACGACGGCAGTGGACAGGAAGGCAATGCGGGCAAATGCGTGTTTCATGCGCGCAAGATACCTCGGCACCGCAAAAGGTCCATCGCTGACGACACGGAAGCGCGGCGGTCAGGCGCGTTTCAGCCGTATCACCACATCCACCCGTGACAGGCTTGCGCCCTCGGGCAGGTCGGGCAGTCGGGAAATGGCCAGTTGGTCAACAGGGGCGTCCACCAGCATCGCGGTGTCTTCCCAGTAGAAATGCGGATGGTCGTCCAGCCGGGTGTCAAAATAGCTGCGCGATCCATCGACGGTGATTTCGTGGATCAGCCCGGCGTCACAGAAATTCCGCAAGGTATTGTAGACGGTCGCCAGCGACACCGGCTCGCCACTGCGGCTGGCCGCCTCATAAAGACCTTCGGCCGTAACGTGCCTGTCCTGCCCGTCACCGACAAGAAGCACGGCAAGCAGCATCCGTTGCCGCGTCGGGCGCACACCCGCATTCGCCAGCCACCGCGCCGCGCGCGGCGCCGCATCGCATGTCATCTGATCAAAAACAGTCATCTGGGCTGCAAATATGAAGCCTTGGCACCACATTTTCAACCGCTTTCCACGTTGTCGGATCGCCAGCCGCGCCCGACCGGGAGCCGGCACCAGAATGCCGCGGCTATTGCTCTTTTCGCATTGCGGATGGTAATGGGCGGGAAACGGGGATGCAGTGGAAAGGCAGCAGATGGCGGATTATCCGAACCGGTTCGACAAGGAAGACCTTCTGCGCTGCGCGCGGGGTGAACTGTTCGGGCCGGGCAATGCGCAATTGCCTGAACCGCCGATGCTGATGATGGACCGTATCACCGAAATCTCGGAGGATGGCGGCGAACACGGCAAGGGTCATGTGGTGGCCGAATTCGACATCCATCCCGATCTTTGGTTCTTTTCCTGCCACTTCCCCGGCAACCCGATCATGCCGGGCTGCCTGGGCCTTGACGGGCTCTGGCAGCTTACGGGCTTCAACCTGGGCTGGCGCGGCTGGCAGGGGCGGGGCTATGCCCTGGGCGTGGGCGAGGTGAAGCTGACCGGCATGGTCCGGCCCGACCGCAAGATGATCCGCTACTTCGTCGATTTCACCAAGGCCGTGCAGACCCGCCGCCTGACGATGGGCGTGGCCGATGGCCGGGTGGAAGCGGATGGCGAAACCATCTATCTTGTCAAGGATATGAAGGTCGCGCTGTCCGCCAGCTGACCCGAAGAAGGAGCCGCATCATGCGTCGCGTCGTCATCACCGGGATCGGGATCGTTTCCCCGATCGGCAACAACGCCACCGAGGTCGAAGCCAGCCTGCGCGCCGGCAAGTCCGGCATCGTCTTTGCCCCCGAATATGCCGAAAGGGGGTTCCGCAGCCAGGTCCACGGCATGCCGCAGATCGTGCTGGAAGACCACATCGACAAGCGCAATCTGCGCTTCATGGGTCCGGGCGCGGCCTACAACTTCCTCGCCATGGAACAGGCCATCGCCGACAGCGGGCTTGAGGAAAAGGATGTCTCGAACGAACGCTCGGGCCTGATCATGGGATCGGGCGGGCCGTCCACGTCGAACTTCTTCGAAGCGCACCGGATCGTCATGGAAAAGGGCTCGCCCAAGCGGATGGGACCGTTCATGGTGACGCGCTGCATGTCTTCGACCAATTCAGCCTGCCTTGCGACGCCGTTCAGGATCAAGGGCGTGAACTACTCGATCACTTCGGCCTGTTCGACCAGCGCGCATTGCATCGGCAACGGCACCGAACTGATCCAGATGGGCAAGCAGGACATCGTCTTTGCCGGCGGCGGCGAGGAACTGGACTGGACCCTGTCGTGCCTCTTCGATGCGATGGGCGCCATGTCGTCGAAATACAACGACACCCCCGCCACCGCCTCGCGCCCCTATGACGCGACCCGTGATGGATTTGTCATCGCGGGCGGCGGCGGTGTCGTCGTGCTTGAGGAGCTGGGCCACGCACTGGCGCGCGGCGCGAAGATCTACGGCGAAGTCACCGGATATGGCGCCACCTCGGACGGCTACGACATGGTGGCCCCTTCGGGTGAAGGCGGCGAACGGTCGATGCGGCTGGCGGTCTCGACGCTGCCCAAGGGCCGCAAGATCGACTATATCAACAGCCATGGCACCTCCACCTCCGTCGGCGACGTGACCGAAGTGGAAGCGATCCGCCGCGTCTTCGGCAAGGGCACGACCCCGCCCATTGCCTCGACCAAATCGCTGACCGGGCATTCGCTGGGCGCGACCGGCGCGCATGAGGCGATCTATTCGCTGATCATGCTGAACAAGGGCTTCATCGCCGCTTCGGCCAATGTCACGACGCTTGATCCGGCGCTGGAGCCTGCGGAAATCGTCACCGAACTGCGCGAGGGCGTCGAACTCGACTCGGTCCTGTCGAACAGCTTCGGCTTTGGCGGCACCAATGCGACTCTGGTGATGAGCAAACACCTCGGGTAACGGGCGACAGGGCAGCAGGGCATCAAGCGGCGGGGCAACATGGCGGAACTGATGAAGGGTAAGCGCGGGCTCGTGATGGGTGTCGCGAATGAACGGTCGATTGCCTGGGGCATCGCCAGCGCTCTGGCTGCCGAAGGGGCTGAACTGGCGTTCTCTTACCAGGGCGAGGCCTTCGGCAAGCGGGTCGAACCGCTGGCGGCCTCGGTCGGGTCGTCCTTCCTTGTCGATGTCGACGTGAACGATGACGCCAGCCTTGACACTGCCTTCGGGCGACTGAAGGCGGAATGGGGCCGCATGGATTTTCTCGTCCATGCCATAGCCTATTCCGACAAGAACGAACTCACGGGGCGGTTCATCAATACCAGCCGCGAGAACTTCAAGAACAGCCTGGCAATTTCGTGCTTCAGCTTCATCGACGTGGCGCGGCGGGCCTCCGAACTCATGCCTGAAGGCGGCAGCCTGATCACGTTGACCTATGGCGGGTCGAACCGGGTCACGCCGAACTACAACGTCATGGGCGTGGCCAAGGCGGCGCTTGAAAGCACGGTGCGCTATCTTGCCAATGACCTCGGGCCTCAGCGCGTGCGCGTGAACGCGATTTCGCCGGGTCCGATGAAGACGCTGGCCGGCGCCGCCATAGGCGGGGCGCGGGCGACCTTCCGCCATACCGAAGCCAATGCGCCCCTGCGCGCCAACGCCACGCTTGAGGCCATAGGCGGCACGGCAGTGTATCTGGCATCGGACTATGGCGCCTGCACCACGGGCGAGATCGTCCGCGTGGATGGCGGCTATCACGTCCTGGGCATGCCGCAAGCCCAGAATCTCTGACGGATGGCGGGGGCATCCGGTCTTCACATGGCCGGCCGGCCCATGCCATAATCGCCCCCGGAACCCAAGGAGGGGTGCATGGACCAGATGATCTTCGTCAACCTGCCGGTCAAGGATCTGGGCCGGTCCCGGGCATTCTACGAGGCACTCGGTTTCCGCATCAACGAACAGTTCTCGGACGACAGCGGTGCCTGTGTGGTGATTTCCGCGACCATCTATGTGATGCTGCTGACCCATGCCAAGTATGCGCAGTTCACCCCCCTGCCAATCACGGACGAGCGGAAAAGTTCGTCGCATCTGCTGGCGCTGTCGCAACCGGATCGTGACGCGGTCGATGCGCTGGTTGCCTCGGCGCTGAAGGCAGGAGGGTCAGAGCCCCGCCCGGCGCAGGATCTCGGCTTCATGTATTCCCGCTCGATCGCCGACCCCGACGACCATGTGTGGGAGCCGTTCTGGATGGATCCCGCCACCGTCCGGGGCGATGCAGGCTGATCCGATGATCCCGTCGACGGCCGAAGGTTTCCACATGCACTGTTTCACGGCATCCGACGGCACCAGGCTGGCCTACCGCGACCAGGGCGAGGGGCTTGCGGTCCTGTGCCTTGCCGGGCTGACGCGCGACGGCCGCGATTTCGACTTTCTTGCCCCCCATCTTCCCGATGTCCGCCTGATCCGCCCCGATTATCGCGGGCGCGGGGCATCGGCATGGAGCGGCGCCGAAACCTATACCGTTCCGCGCGAGGCAGAGGATGCGCTGGAGCTGCTTGACCACCTTGGGGTGGACAAGGCTGCCGTCATCGGGGCCTCGCGCGGGGGCATGATCGGCATGTTCCTTGCGGCGCGGGCAAAGGACCGGTTGCTGGGGCTGTGCCTCAACGATGTCGGCCCGGTGCTGGACCGGGCCGGGCTCGGGCGGATCTTCGATTACGTCGGGCGCCACCCCGCTTCGCGAACGCTTGCGGCGCTGGCCGATCGCATGCCCGCCACCAACCCGGGTTTCCACGGCGTTTCGCGCGAACGCTGGGCCGATATGGTCAGCCGGCTTTATACCGAAGGGCCAGAGGGCCTGCGCATCACCTATGACCCGGCCCTGCGCGAGGCGTTCCTTGCGGCCTTCGAAGGGCCCGCGCCCGACCTCTGGCCGCTTTTTGATGCCTGTGCAGGCCTGCCGCTGGCACTGATCCGGGGGGCGAACTCGGACCTTCTGTCGGCCGCCACCGCCGACGAGATGCAGCGCCGTCGCCCCGACATGATCCGCACCGATGTGCCCGACCGCGCCCATATCCCGTTTCTGGACGAACGCGAGGCGCTGTCCGCCCTGCGGGACTGGATCGCGCTGATCGCCCCCTAGACAAAGACCGACCCATGCAAACAGCGCCCGGTCAGGGCGCGCACGATTGCGGGGGGATGTTATGGCACCGGGTCGCCCCCGCAGCGAAAGGAAGATTGTGATGCCCTTCACCGATCTTGGCGACGTGACGATTCACTGGCACGAGGACGGCGATCCCGCAGGAGCGCCGGTCATGTTTCTTCATGCCCTGGGGCTTGATCTGCGGATCTGGGACAGCGTGATCCCGCTTCTGCCGCAGGGATTGCGCCTGATCCGCAATGACCTGCGCGGGCATGGGCAATCCTCGGCTCCTCGGGGGCCATATTCTATGGGCGCGCTGGTGCGCGATACCGAACGGCTGATGGACCACCTGGGCCTGAAGGATGCGGTCCTCGTCGGCCTGTCGGTTGGCGGGATGGTTGCGCAGGCACTGGCGGTCAAGCGGCTGGATCAGGTGCGCGGGCTGGTGCTGTCGAACACCGCCGTCAAGATCGGCACCGCGCAGACCTGGACCGACCGGATGGGAGCCGTGCGCAAGGGCGGCATTGCCGCAATCGCCACGCCCACGATCGAGCGGTGGTTTTCCCGCAAGGAGCGCGCGACCCCCGCCGCCGAGCAGGTCCGTCAGCGGTTGCTTGCAACTTCGCCCGAGGGCTATCTGGGTTGCGCAGCAGCAATTTCGGGAACAGACCTGATCACCCCCAGTTCGGGCCTGACGCTGCCGACACTGGTGCTTGCGGGCAGCGAAGACGGATCGACTCCGCCGGATCTGGTGCGCGAACTGGCCGATCTGATCAAGGGCGCGCGGTTCCACATGATCCGGGGGGCGGGGCATCTTCCCCCGGTGGACCGGCCAGCGGAATTTGCGGCCGAAGTCACGCGCTTCCTCTCTGCGATCGCGCATGACGGGGCAGCAATGCCCTGCGGGTCCGGATGCGGCAGCGGTCATTCGCAGGGTCATCTGCACGGACACGCGCACCGGCACTGACGTCCGCCCACCCCCTTCCCTTGCCCGGAACCAACGTGCCAACGTCTGCTGCGGCACCGGCAACCGGTGCCTGCCCCAGCCCCGGAAAGGTTGCAATCGAGGCGCTCCACAGTCGACTGGCACTGTCCTTCATCCTGCTCACGGTCGCGCTGGACGCCATCGGCATCGGGCTGATCTGTCCGGTCATGCCGGACCTGATGCGGCAGGTCACACATTCGGATCTTTCGGGGGCGGCGATTTGGGGCGGGGTGCTGACGGCCGCCTTCGCGGTGATGCAGTTCCTGTTCGGACCGATTGTCGGCAACCTGTCGGACCGGTTCGGGCGGCGGCCGGTGCTGTTCGTCTCGCTTGCTGTCATGGTGCTCGACTATGTGGTGATGGCGCTGGCGCAGTCGGTCTGGTCATTGCTGGCCGCCCGGATCATCGCCGGGATCACGGCGGCAACGCATTCGACTGCCAATGCCTATGTCGCCGATATTTCCCCGCCCGCAGAATGGGCCGGAACTTCGGTCTGGTCGGCGCGGCATTCGGGCTCGGGTTCGTTGCCGGGCCCCACGCGGCCACTGACCTTGCGAACACCCCGCGCGCTCAGGCCACCTGCCCTGCCGCCCAGGCCGAGGACCAGGCCCACTGGAAGTTGTAGCCGCCAAGCCAGCCGGTGACGTCGACGACCTCGCCCACGAAGTAAAGCCCCGGCACATTGCGGGCCTGCAACGTGCGGGCATCCAGATCATCGGTATCGACGCCGCCCAGCGTCACCTCGGCGGTGCGGTAGCCTTCGGTGCCCACGGGGCGCAACTGCCAGCGATGCGCGGCGTCGGCGATGCGGGCCAGGCTGGCCTTCGACTGGTCGCCCAGCGTGCCGGAAACGCTGGCCCCTTCGGCCACCAGCGCCGCCACCCTTTCGGGCAGAAGTCGCGCCAGCGCGTTGCGGATTGCGAGCTTCCCCGCGCCGGTCAGGCTGCGCAGTTCGGCCGCGATGTCGCGCCCCCGCGCCAGATCGACGGTGATCATGTCGCCTTCGCGCCAATAGCTGCTGATCTGCAGGATCGATGGCCCCGACAGGCCGCGATGCGTGAACAGCATCCCTTCGTCGAACCCGATCTTGCCGCAGGTCACCCGCGCCTCGACGGCGACGCCGGCCAGGGGCGCCGTCCGCGCCAGATCCTGCGGGCCAAAGGTCAGCGCTACCAGCGCCGGTCGCGTGGGTGTCAGCCGCAGGCCGAACTGCTGCGCGATCTGGTAGCCAAGGCCCGTTGCGCCCATCTTCGGGATCGACTTGCCGCCCGTGGCGACGATCAGCGACGTGGCCTCGATCACGCCACCCGAGGTTTCGATGCGGAACGGCCCCGGTCCGCTGATCCGGCCGACGGTTGTGGAAAGCCACAACTCGCACCCCGTGGCGCGCATGTCTTCGGTCAGCATGGCGACGATCTGTTTGGCAGACCCGTCGCAGAACAGCTGTCCCAGCGTCTTTTCGTGCCAGGCAATCCCCGCCCGACCGACACGCTCGACGAAATCCTGCGGCGTGAAGCGTCTGAGCGCCGAAAGCGCAAAGCGCGTGTTCTGCGACAGGAAGCGGTCCGCCGGCGCCTCGCGGTTGGTGAAGTTGCACCGCCCCCCGCCCGAGATGCGGATCTTTTCGCCCGGCCGTGCCGCGTGATCAACCACGATGACCCGCCGCCCGCGCCGCCCCGCCTCGACCGCCGCGAACATGCCGGCCGCGCCAGCGCCAATGATTGCCACGTCATATCGGGTCATGCCGCCCCGCATAAGCGGGCGCGCATCCCGGGGCAACGCCCGGCCGGCGAAACTCTTCGCATTTTTGTCTTGCGGCTCCCCCTCGGCTTGGCTATGAACCGCCGCGTGTTGGGGCGTCGCCAAGTGGTAAGGCAGCGGTTTTTGGTACCGCCATTCCCAGGTTCGAATCCTGGCGCCCCAGCCAGCCTTCCCGGTCGATCAGAGACATGACGCCTGCTCCGGCAGTTCTGCCGCGATTGCGGGCGGTTGCGGAGAGAACGACCAACCCCGAGACACGGAACAGAAGCGCGAATCCGGCGCAAATTCCCGCCCATCTCTGTTTGCGCTTTCGAGGATTGTTGATTGGAACGCGGCGCCTCAGAGCCGGGCGATCAGCGCCCGTTGCGCCGCCCAGTCGATGGGCAGGTCGCTGTTGATCAGCGCTTCGGTGGTCAAGCCCAGCGGCTGACGGCCTTCGGCAATCTGCTGCACGATCTCGGGGGCGAGGAAGGCCAGCGGCAGCAGTTGCTGGATGCGTTGCTTCCAGATCCCTTCGCGGTCAGCAATTTCGGCATAGCTTTCGCCACGGCTCAGCGCCGCGAACCAGTCGCGGGCCTTCATCAGGTTGCGGATCAGCACCTTGTCGACCTCGGCCGGGCGGTCACCAAGCACGACCTTCGTCTCCACCCCGCGGCGGCGGATCCGGAATGGCGCCTCGATCTGAAGCTGCGGCGGGTTCAGCCGTTCCGGCGCCATGTCGAGCCGGTCGGCCAGCGGATCTGCCGCCACGGTGATGACCATGCGGCCGGGAGAAATGCGGACCTCGGCGACCAGCGCCCGCAGCAGCGCGGCGGCATGCGGACCGTCGAGCTCGGCGATCAGACTGTCGATCTTGCCGCCAATTGCCTGCATTTCCCCGGTCCGCGGCGTCACCAGCAGATGGCTGGCCTGCCCGGGGGCGCTGAGCCAGGCCCGCAGCCGGCCGGTGATGCCGGTCTCCAGTTCCGGTGCCGGCAGGCGCCAGGCCTCGGGATGGCTGCCGCTCTTGTCGTTCAGCAGCCGATTGGAGAGGTAGTAGCGCAGCCGATGGCCGTTCTTGCGGCTGTGGCTCGGCGTCAGCCGGTCACCAGTCTCGTCAAAGAGCTTGCCAGCCAGCGGCGAGGTGAAGACCGCCGGCGCCCGGCCCCGAGGCCGGCTGGCGCCGGCCTTCAGCAGCTCCTGCACCGCCTGCCAGTCGCCAGGCGCGATGATCGCCGGATGCTGACCGTCATGGATCACGCTGCGGTGGCGGATGCGCCCGGCATAGACCGGGTTCGTGAGGATGTGGTGCAGATGCGCCCGGCCGAAGGGCCCGCCGCCGCTGACCTTTCCGTCGGGCGCGGTGCGGGTCCGGGTCCGGAGCCCGAGGTCGGCGGCGCGTTCGCGCAGCGCGATCAGCGAGCCTTCAGCCTGGTAGAGATCGTAGAGCTGGCGGACGACCTTCGCCTCGGCGGCGTTGATCTTCAGCGTCCGGCCATCGGCATCATAACCGAAGGGGACATTGCCGCCCATCCAGAGGCCCTTGCGTTTGGACGCCGCGATCTTGTCGCGGATCCGTTCGGCGTTCGGGCGATGGCCCTCACCCTCGCGTTCGAACTGCGCGAAGGACAAGAGCATGTTCAGCGTCAGCCGGCCCATGCTGGTGGCGGTGTTGAAGGACTGCGTCACCGAAACGAAGGAGGCACCGGCGGCATCGAGCCGGTCGACGATCCGCGCGAAGTCGGCCAGCGAGCGCGTCAGCCGGTCGATCTTGTAGACGATGATCTGGTCGATCCGCCCGGCATCGACGTCCGTGAGCAGCCGCTGCATCGCCGGCCGCTCCAAGGTGCCGCCGGAGAGACCGCCATCGTCATAATGATCCGGCAGCAGCAGCCAGCCCTCGGCCTTCTGGCTCTGGACGTAAGCCGCGCAGGCCTCCGGCTGGGCATGGAGCGAGTTGAACGCCTGCTCCAGCCCCTTTTCGGAGCTTTTGCGGGTATAGATGGCGCAGCGGACCAGAGCCATCAGCCGATCCCGAAGAAGCGCGGCCCCGACCACTGCGCCCCGGTGATGTGCCGGGCGATCGCCGAGAGCGAGCGGTAAGTGCGGCCATCGAGCCGGAAGCCGTCGGCCACGACCTCGACCCGGTAGGTGCGGCCGTTCCATTCCCGCATCAGGCAGACCCCGGGCCGCAGCGCCGCCGCCGAGCCGGCCGGCGGCGCCTTGCCCTCGGCGATGGTCCGCAGCGCCTTCAGCACCCGCGGGGGCACGTCGCCGTGCTGGAAGAGCTGCAAGGTGTGGCCGAGGGCGCGGATCAGAAACCCTGCCGAGACGTTGCGCGGCGGCTCGGTCCCGAAGAGCTGCCGCCAGAGCTTCAGCAGGTCGGGACGCTCCATCTGCGGCAGGTCGGCGGCCGCAGGCAGCAGCCGGGGTCGTGGGTTCGGAGAAATCCCCCGCTCGACCTTCAATGCCGCTTGAACCGCCATTTGATGCCTCCTTCAATCCAGTTTTTTGTCGCCGAAGATGCTGTCCCTGAGGGTGGTGTAGGTTCTGGCTGAGGTGGTCACCGGCGCTGTTCCGGTAGGGTCTGGTTGCTGACATCGAGCCGGTGAACGCCACCGGTTCGAGAGAACCGGCGAGGCCTGGACCGGAGATTCCACCGATGTCCACCGACATGATGAACCTGCGCGACCTCGTGGAGATGGAGGAGGATCAGGGATTGATCCAGTGGATCAATCCCCCGACGACGCCCTGACGCGGACCTTCTGCACGAGATGATTGGCTTTGCCGCCGAGCGGCTGATGGAACTGGAGGTCGGCGCTGCAACGGGTGCGGCCTATGGCGAGAAGGACCCGGCACGGCTCGCGCAGCGCAACGGCTATCGCGATCGGGATCGGGAGACACGCGCCGGGACGGTCGAGCTGCGCATTCCGAAGCTGCGGAAGGGCAGCTACTTCCCGGGCTTTCTCGAACCGCGTCGGATGGCGGAGAGTGAGCCCGCGAACGCCACCGGTCCGAGAGAGCGGGCGAACGCTGACGGCAGTGATCCAGGAGGCCTATGTTCAGGGATCTCGACGCGATCCGTCGATGACCTGGTCAAGGCCATGGGCATGTCGGGCATCTCCAAGAGCCAGGTCTCGCGGCTCTGCGAAGAGATCGACGGCAAGGTGAAGGCCTTCCGCAACCGCCCCCTTGAGGGCGACTGGCCCTACCTGTGGATCGACGCCACCTACCTCAAGGTCCGGTGCGGTGGGCGGATCGTCTCGGTCGCCGTGATCATCGCCATCGGGGTCAACACGGACGGGCGGCGCGAGGTTTTGGGCCTGGAGATCGGCACCTCCGAGGCCGAGCCGATCTGGACGGAGTTCTTGCGCAAGCTGACGCGGCGTGGCCTTCGGGGCGTGAAGCTGGTCATCAGCGACGCGCACGAGGGCATCAAGGCCGCCGTCTCCAAGGTTCTCAGTGCCACTTGGCAGCGGTGCCGTGTTCACTGCCAGCGCAACGCACTTGCCCATGCCGGCAAGAGCGGGCGCAGGGTGGTCTCGGCCTTCATCGCCACCGCCTTCGCCCAGGACACTGCCGAGGCCGGCCAGCACCCAATGGCGCGCCGTCGCCGATCAGATCAGGCCAAAGGTGCCAAAGCTGGCGTCCATCATGGACGAGGCCGAACACGATGTGCTGGCCTACATGTCTTTCCCCAAAGAGCATCGGGCCAAGTTGCATTCCACAAACCCCATCGAGCGCCTGAACGGTGAGATCAAGCGCCGAACCGCGGTCGTCGGCATCTTCCCCAATGATGGAGCCATCGTTCGCTTGGTCGGTGCCCTGCTGCTGGAGCAGAACGATGAATGGGCAGTTCAACGCGCCAGATACATGACGCTGGAAACCATCGCGCCGATGGGCGAGGATGCCGTCATCAGCTTGCCCGCAGCGGCACCCTGATCAAGCAGGCCCGCGCCGAACATCACGCTGACGATCAGCGCCAGCTACACCACTCCATGGGACAGCATCGAGTGGAGTGCCTGTCCCATGCCAACCGAAGTCGCGGTGAGCGAACTCAAGCCCTGGGCGAGGAATGCCCGCAAGCATTCGCGCAAACAGCTGCGACAGATCGCGGCAAGCATCGAGGCCTTCGGCTTTCTGAATCCGGTCCTGATTGATGCGGAAAAATCGATCCTTGCCGGGCATGGTCGGGTGAAGGCGGCAAAACTCCTGGGGTGGACGACGGTGCCCTGCCTCCATGTCGAACATCTGAGTGCCGCCGAGAAGCGCGCCTATGTGCTCGCCGACAACAAGATTGCGCTCAATGCCGGCTGGGACGAGGACATTCTTGCCGACGAGTTGCGGTCGCTCTCGGATCCCGACCTCGGCATCTCCGTCGATCTGACCGGCTTCTCGATCGCCGAGATCGATGCGCAGATCGACATCGATGCCCCGGAGGAGGATCGCAACCCGCGCGACGACCGCTTGCCGGTGGCGGTGCCGGCCCGGGTGCGGCGGGGCGATCTCTGGGCGCTCGGCCCCCACAGGCTGATCTGCGGCGACAGCTCCGACCCGACGACGGTGGAGCGGCTGATGGCGGGATCGACGGCGCGCATGATCTTCACCGACCCGCCTTACAATCTGCCTGTCGATGGCCATGTCGGCGGCGCCGGCCGGTTGCGCCACCGCGAGTTCGCGATGGCCTCGGGCGAGATGAGTCCGGAGACTTTCGCCGCCTTCCTGCGCCGGATTTTCGGTCATCTTGCCCGGTATTCGCTCGACGGGTCGATCCATTTCATCTGCATGGACTGGCGGCATGTGACCAAGATTCAGGCGGCTGCCAAGGGGATCTACAGCGCGCTGAAGAACCTGATCGTCTGGGTGAAGGCGGCGGGCGGCATGGGCAGTTTCTACCGCTCCCGCCACGAGTTGATCTTCGTCTTCAAGAAGGTGACGGCGCCGCATCTGAACAGCTTCGAACTTGGCCAGCACGGGCGGTATCGGACCAATGTCTGGGAATATCCTGGCGCGAGCCAATCGGATCTGGTCCTGCACCCGACGGTGAAGCCAGTCAGGATGATCGCCGATGCGATCCGCGATGTCTCCGGCCGGGGCGAGATCGTGCTCGATCTGTTCGGCGGCTCGGGTTCGACGCTCATCGCCGCCGAAAAGACCGGACGGCGCGCCCGCCTGGCCGAGATCGACCCGGCCTATGCCGACCTGATCCTCGCCCGCTGGGAAGAGTTTGCCCGAGACGAGGCGGTGCTCCTGGAGCGTTGGGAGGAAAGCGCACCAGAGATCGGCGCCGAGGAGACAACCCGTGGCTGACGAGCGTGAACCGGGCGCTTCCGGGGCGGCCGAGAGGGTCGGCTATGGCCGGCCACCGGTTTCCGGGCGGTTCACCAAGGGATGTTCGGGCAATCCCAAGGGGCGCCCGAAGGGACCGGGCAAGGCCCGGGATCAGACCGCCCGGCCCGGGTCTCTCGACGAGACGGTGCTGACCGAGGCCGCGCGCGAGATCGCCCTGACCGACCACGAGGGAAAGGTTCGGTCGGTCCCGATCTGCGAAGTGGTCGTGAAGAAACTTGCCGTGAACGCGGCAAAGGGGAGCAATCCCGCCATCCGGACATTTGTGCAACTGTTTGCGGCGGCTGAACGCAACTCCTCCAGCCATCGGACGACGCAGATCACATCGATCGAGGCCGGACTGCAGCTCATGCTGGCGGCCCCATTGCTCGAACGCATGTTGGGACCGGCCTTTCCGGCCTCGCTGCCACGGGCAAATGAGGTGGAGATCGACTTCGGCACCGGCATCGTGACCCTGCGCCGACCGATGGGCAACGCCGAACAGGCCCTTTGGGAGGGCTGCTGGAGGATGAAAGCGCGCCTTGGGGCTGAGCGCGACCTGCTCGCCCGCCATCTCGCCGATCCGGCGTTCGCGGGCTTCAGAGTCGCCTTGGCCGAACGCTCGGCCATCATCGATCAGACAGCGCAGAGCATCGACCGTCTGCTCGGCGCAACCTGGCATCTCACGCCCGCCGAACTGGCGGCGCCGCCGCGACATGCCCGCCCGGACATGAGCCGGGAGTTTCTGCGCGAGGCGCTGTTGCCAGCGGCACGGCGGCTTCTCGACGGGGCCGATGCCGTCCTTCTTGGGCAACAACTCCTGCGCCGCAGCTACGAGGTGGTTGCCGGGTATGCCGGTGCTCTCGAGAGTCCGACGCCGCAGGCCCTCAGGGCCCGGCTGCTCGCGCATCCCGGTCTCAGAGCCGATGCCCGCATCGGACGGCAGGTGGAGTGCGATGGCAGCAGATAACATTGTCTACACCCCGACGGCATCGCGATGTGCCATGCTGGTGCTGTCGAGAACCAACTGAGGGAAAGATCCGCCCACATGAAGATTACAGCACTCGGGATCAATCTCGCCAAGTCCATATTGGACCTGCGCGGCGTTGGTGCCAGCGGCGTGGTTGTTTTTCAGAAGCGGCTTCGACGGGGCGCGGTGCTCGACTTCCTGCGGGACCTGCCGCCCTGTCTGATCGGGATGGAAGCCTGACCGCCGCTTGCGCAAGAGGAATCTTCAGAGCTTCTTTTGGCGCGTCATCGGCTGCTGACATGTGTCCGGCCTCTGTTGCTGCGACCATCGTCATGCCGAGGGCCCGTATGGTGTTCAAGTCGCGGCACCTCACCCTGTGGCGCTGAGATAGAATTCACTGGAAAGTAGATCATGCGAATTTGGGCGACACATTTTGACACCCAACCCATGCTAGCCATTATCGACTCATCAGTTTTCATCGGAATCGTCGATGTCCATCGCTTACGCTCATTCCGGAACGCAGTCCGATCGCAGTGACTGGCAAACCTTGTCCAGCCACCTTGCGCAGACCGCTTCTCTCGCCGCCGAACGCGCCTCTCCTTTCGCATTGACCGAGGCGAGCCGGCTGGCTGCCGCTTTCCATGACTTCGGCAAGAACGATCCGGCATTTGATCGGGTATTGCAGGGGAAAGGAGATCGCGTTGATCATTCGACGGCAGGTGGCAGGCTGTTGATCGACCGCGCCGACAGCAAGACCCGTTTTGCCGCTCAACTCCTTGCGCATACCATCCTCGGCCATCACGCCGGACTGCCCGACAGTACGGGAAGCGAGGCCTCGCAGTCTCGGCGGCTGGACGGGTTCAACGATCCGATCTCGGTCGAAGTGACGCGGGCTGCGGTCGTGGACCTCTTGCCTGCGGCTAGGGAGTTGGCCGCCAAATGCCGGAAGGAACATCTTGGCTTTGACCTCTCGCTTGCGGGGCGGATGGTGTTTTCTGCTCTGGTCGATGCCGACTTTCGGGATACCGAGGCGTTCTATGGCCAGATGGAGTCCGGGGAACATGTCTGGCCTGGCCTGCAGGATATTCTACCCGGCCTACGTTCCGGCTTCGACCGAAAGATGGCAGGGTTTGCGAGCGGCGAGTTGAACCAGCTCCGCTCGGAAATCCTGCGGCACATCCGCGTCGGCGCCGACCTGCGCCCCGGCCTGTTCACACTTACCGTCCCGACCGGCGGCGGCAAGACCCTGGCCTCGATGGGCTTTGCGCTGGACCACGCGGCAAGGTATGGCCATCGCAGGATCATCTATGCAATCCCCTACACCTCAATCATCGACCAGACGGCCGAAACGTTCCGGAACCTGTTCCAGAACCTGGGCGATGTCGTGCTGGAGCATCATTCCGCCATCGACACTGAAGCCAGCACCGGGCCGAAGATCGTCAGAGAAGGCAGCACCCGTCTGTCCGAGCAGAAGGCGAAGCTGCGACTCGCCATGGAGGATTGGGCCGCCCCCATCGTTGTCACGACCAATGTTCAGCTTTTCGAAAGTCTGTTCGGCTCCCGGCCCTCGCGCTGCCGCAAACTGCACAACATCGCCGGTAGCGTGATCATACTGGATGAAGCGCAATGCCTTCCGCGTTCGCTTCTGGCACCGACCCTGCGGATGATCGACGCGCTGGCCGCGCATTATGGCTGCACGGTGGTACTGTGTACGGCCACCCAGCCGGCCTTCAACAGCGCCCAATTGGATCGGAGCCGCAGGGGGAACGATGGCAAGCCACGGAAGATCGGTCTCGATCTGACCGGACGCGAACTGGCACCGGGCCCCGATGCGTTGGCTGAACGGCTTCGCCGGGCCAGGATCGTCGACGGCGGCACCATGGACGACGCGGCGCTGACTGTAGCCCTGCAGGAGACCCCGCAAGCCATGGTCATCGTCAACAGTCGCAAGCATGCACTTGCCCTGTATCGCGCTGTGGAGGACCAGCCGGGCGCGCTGCATCTGACCACCCGGCAGTACCCTGCCCATCGGCGCCAGATCATCGCGGACATCAAGCGGCGCCTTGCGGAAGATGCTCCTTGTCGGTTGATCGCCACCAGCCTGATCGAGGCCGGGGTCGACCTATCCTTCCCGAAGGGCTGGCGTGCCGAGGCGGGTCTCGACAGCATCGTCCAGGCGGCAGGTCGGGTGAATCGGGAAGGCCGGTGGGATATTCAGACCAGCACGCTTACTGTCTTCACGCCCACCGATCATGCGCCACCAGCCGAAATCCAGACCCTGGCGAAGACGATGCGCAGCACGCTTGCGCGGTTCGGGCCGGATGCGCTCCTCTCTCCCGCAGCCATCCGGCACTGGTTTGAAGAAGTCTACTGGCGCGCCGGGGAAAGCCTTCTTGACCGGCATGCCATCGTCGAGGCTTTCCGCTTCGCACCGTTGACCGGCGACTTTGACTTCGCCTATCGCTCGGTCGCCGAGAGTTATCGCATGGTCGAAAGCCCGCTCTTGCCGGTGATCATTCCGACCGAGGCCTCGACCGAGGCCATCCGCCAACTGGGGGTAGAGCAGATCTCCTCGAGCAGGATCGCCCGGGCATTGCAGCCCTATGTCGTGCAGGTTCCGGCCCGTTCCCGGGAAATGCTGCGCATCAACGGCAAGGGCAGCTTCGTGTCAGCAGAAATACGGGGCGACCAGTTCTTTGTGCTCTCGGACCCAGGACTTTACCGGCAGAACATCGGCCTGTTCTGGGAAGGCGCGGATGAGTTGAGCGAGACCCAGGCCATGATCTGACGGCGCCCGACCGCAAAGGGGCCGGGCGCCTCCGGCTCGGAAACTTCTTAGCCAATGTTTCTATCCGCATAGCCCGAGGCCACGACCCGCGCTGATTTTAATGCTTTTGCCACAGCTGCCACAGCGCCCAAGAAGAATAACCGCGCGGTTACTTCGATACAAAAATTTAACTTCTTAACCAATGAAAAAGTGATTGCCAGGGCTTGCAACCCTGTGCAACACTTTCCGGGCCAGACTCACCCTCCGGTGGTCTGGCGCTGCTTCGAGGAAATCATGTCCTACGGTATCCGATTGCATGCCCGGGGCCGCCACGCCCTTTTCACCCGACCGGAATTGAAAGTTGAGCGCGTCTCCTACGACGTGATGCCTCCCTCGGCGGCGCGGGGTATCCTGGAGGCGATCCACTGGAAGCCTGCTATCCGCTGGGTGATCGACCGCATCCATGTGCTGGAGCCGATCCGTTTCCAGTCGATCCGCCGGAACGAGGTCGGGCACAAGGCGCCGGCCGGCAAGATCAGGCAGGCGATGAACCGGGGCGATCTGGCCGACCTTCAGATCCTGGTGGACGAGGACCGCCAGCAGCGCGCATCGACCGTCCTTGTGAACCCCGCCTATGTGATCGAGGCGCATTTCGTGCTGACCTCCCGCGCGGATGCCTCCGACAGCGAAGGCAAGCATCTCGACATCTTCAATCGTCGCGCGGCCCGCGGCCAGTGCTTTCACCAGCCCTGCCTTGGCACCCGGGAATTCGCCGCCGACTTTGGCCTGATCGAACCCGGCACCCCGCTGCCCGACCGCGCCCCCGCGGCCGAAACCGCCGATCTGGGCTTCGGCACTCCGCGCGACCTGGGCTTCATGCTCTGGGACATAGACCACGGCAAGGCGTCCCGCCCCTCGCTTCTGTTCCGCGCGACCTTGCGCGACGGCGTGATGGAGGTGCCGCAACCCGGCAGCCCGGAGATCCGGCAATGAGCCTTCTTTCCGCCCTGGTCGCCGCCTACGACCGCCTGCCGGACGCCCCGCCTTTCGGGTATTCGACCGAAAAGATCGGCTTCTGCGTGATCCTGAATGCGGATGGGTCCGTGGCCGAAATCATCGATTTGCGATCAGCCGACAATCAACGCAGCCCCCGGATGATGCAGGTTCCTGCGTCACCCAAACGGTCGGGAAGTACGCCTCGCCCCAATTTCGTTTGGGACAACCTGAACTACGCGTTGGGTGCGGGAAAATCGCGAAACTCCGACGATCTGAGGTTCGACGCTTTCAAGGCGAAGCATCTGGAGTTCCTGCGGGATCTGAAATCCGAAGATGCGCAGGCCTTTTGCCGTTTCCTTGAAACTTGGAATCCCGAGTCCGTCGCAAGCCATTTCGATTTGGAGAAGCTTCCGACAGAGGGAATTATTTTCGCGTCCGCAAGCAATGCCGGCAAGACTTTTCTGCATGAAGTACCCGAAATCCGGGCGTTTTGGGCCAGTGAAGGAGACCGCTGGAAAGCCATCGAGGGCAAGAGTTCCTCTAACGCCACCTGCCTTCTGACCGGCAACCGATCGCCAATCGCCCGGACTCATCCGCCGATCAAGGGAGTATGGGGCGCCCAAGTTGCCGGGGCGGCTCTGGTCTCCTTCAATGCAGACGCTTACGAGTCCTACGGCCACGAGCAGGGCAACAATGCTCCGATCTCCGAAGCCGCGACCTTCGCCTATACGACCGCGCTCAACCGCTTTCTGGCGGACAAGGCGCACCGGGTGCAGATCGGCGACACATCTGCCATCTTCTGGGCAGATGCGAGCAGCGTGCAGGCACTTGCGGCCGAAAGCCTCTTCGCCGGGTTTTTCGACGAACGCCCTTCGAAAGAGGACATCATCAATGCCGAAGTCCCCGCAACCCGCAAGATCGCCGGGGCGCTGGAAGCGATCCGCGCTGGCGTGCCTATCGCCCGGATCCTGCCCGACCTCGGCCCGGTCCGGTTCCATGTCCTTGGCTTGGCACCCAATGCCGCCCGCCTTTCGGTGCGGTTCTATTGGGAAAGCAGCTTCGGCCAGCTGGTGCAGAACTATCAGCGCTATCTGGACGACATGCGGCTTGAGCCGCCGCCGCGCGATGGCTGGCCACCGCTCTGGCGTTATCTGGTCGAGCTGGCCGTGCAGGGCAAGCGCGAGAATGTGCCCCCCCTTGTTGCCGGAGAATGGATGCGCGCCATCCTGACCGGCGCGCGCTATCCGATGACGTTTTTCTCGACGACCCTGATGCGCATCCGCTCGGACGGCGAGGTCAACGCCTACCGCGCTGCCATGCTCAAATCCGTCCTGACCCGCAACTTTTCCATGGAGGCCCCTGTGGCGCTCGATCCCGCCAACCTGAACAAAGGCTACATCCTCGGTCGGCTCTTTGCCGTCTACGAAGAGGTTCAGCGCTCCGCCCTTGGTGGCAATGTGAACGCGACGATCAAGGACAAGTTCTATGGCTCGGCCTCGGCTACGCCGCAGAAGGTGTTCCGAACTCTGGATGCGGGGTCGCAGAACCACTTTTCCAAGCTGCGCAAGTTCAGCCCCGGGCGGGCTGTAAATCTGGAAAAGCTGCTGACCTCGATCACCGATCTGATGGAGCCCGGCAACGATCCGATCCCGGCCTCGCTGTCGGCTGCGGAACAGGCCTTGTTCGGCATAGGCTATTACCACCAGCGCAGCGATTTCTTCCGCAAGCGCGACGAAGCCAACCCGGCCGAGGCTCCGCTGACCGAAGCCATCGAATGACCGGCGCTTTCTTCCGACCCATCGCTTCCCGAGGACAAACCCGATGACCCCTATTTCCCCTCGCCACGATTTCGCGCTGATCTTCGACGTGACCAACGGCAATCCCAATGGCGATCCCGATGCGGGCAACCTGCCGCGGCTGGATCCCGAGACCAATCACGGGCTGGTTTCCGATGTCAGCCTGAAGCGCAAGATCCGCAACTATGTCGAACTCGCCCGGACCGGAGAGGCGGGGCATCACATCTATGTCCAGGAAGGCGCCATCCTGAACGAGAAGCACCGGCAAGCCTATGTCGCGCTGCGCCCCGATGATGCGAAGGCCGGCAAGGATGCCAAGCTGAACCCCAAGGATGACGCCGAAGCGGCAAAGCTTCGCGATTGGATGTGCGCGAATTTCTTCGATGTCCGCGCTTTCGGCGCCGTCATGTCGACGGGCATCAACTGCGGTCAGGTCAAGGGCCCGGTGCAGATGACCTTCGCCAGCTCGGTCGAACCGATCCTGCCGGTCGAGATCACTGTCACCCGCATGGCCGCCACCAACGAGGCCGAGAAGAAGAAAGCCGCCGAAGGCTCGGACGGCGACCAGCGTTCCGACAACCGCACCATGGGCCGCAAGCATATCGTGCCCTACGGCCTTTACGTCGCGCATGGCTTCATCTCGGCCAAGTTCGCCGAAAGGTCCGGCTTTTCCGAGGATGACCTTGCGCTGCTGTTCGAAGCCCTGACATCCATGTTCGAACACGACCGTTCCGCTGCGCGAGGCGAGATGACGACCCGGCGACTGATCGTCTTCCGGCATGAGAACGCCCTGGGCAACGCCCCCGCCCACAAGCTGTTCGACCGGATCCGGATCGGGCGGAACGTCGATGGCGAGTTCCGTCCGCTGGACGACAAGGGGCTTGGCAACATGGCCCCGGCGCGGCGGTTCGCCGATTATCGGATCGAGGTCGACCGGGACGACCTGCCGCAGGGCGTCGAAATCCTGGACCTCGTCTGAGCGATGCCCGCCGAGATGGAGCCCATCCCCCTCTCGGCGGTGCAGCATGCGGTCTACTGCCTGCGCCAGGCGGCGCTGATCCACCTCGAACGGCTCTGGGCGGAAAACCGTTTCACGGCGGAAGGCACGGTCCTGCATGCCGTGGCCGACAAGGGCGGCTCACGCAAGGCGCGCGGGGTGCGGCGGGTTCTTTCGCTGCACCTCGGCTCGCAGCGGCTGAACCTGGTGGGCGTGGCCGACCTGGTGGAGTTCGCCCCGGACGGCCGCGCCTTTCCGGTGGAATACAAGCGCGGCAAGCCCAAGCTCCACCGCGCCGACGAGGCACAGCTTTGCGCCCAGGCTCTGTGCCTTGAGGAAATGACCGGGCGACCGGTTCCCGAAGGCGCGCTGTATTATGCCCAGACGAAGCGCCGGGTGACCGTTCCCTTCGATGAGGGTCTCCGTGCCCTGACCGAGGCCGCCGTGGTCGAGCTCGCCCGGGTGTTCTCCAGCCAGGAAACACCGTCGCCTACCGCCCAGAAATCACGCTGCCGGGCCTGTTCCCTGGTCGATCTTTGCCGCCCGGATGCCTGTGCCCGCCCCGCCCGCGCTTGGTGCGACCGAATGATCGTGAAGGCCCTGGAATGAAGAAACTTCTCAATACCGTCTATGTGACCACCGAGGGCGCGGCATTACGAAAGGATGGCGAAAACCTCGTCGCCGAGGTCGAAGGGGTCGAAAAGGCCCGGGTGCCCCTCCACATGCTTGGCGCCGTCGTGGTCTTCGGGCCGATCCTGCTCACCCCATCCCTGATTGGCACCTGCGCCGAACGGCGCATCACGATTTCGCTTCTTGACCGCGCCGGGCGGTTCCAGGCCCGCGTCGAAGGTCCGGCGCAGGGCAACGTCCTGCTGCGCCGGGCGCAGTACGCCCAGGCCGAGGCGGGAACCGACATCGTGCGGTCCTTCGTCCTGGCCAAGATCGCGAACCAGCGCGCCGTCCTGCGCCGGGCGATCCGGGACCATGGCGAGGCAGATCCTGCCGCTGACGAGGCGCTGGAGCGAGCTTCGGACCGGATGGCCGCGATCCTGCGACGTGTCCAGATGGCCGATGAAACGACCGACCAGTTGCGCGGATCCGAAGGCGAGGCCGCCAACCTCTATTTCGCCGTCTTCGATCATCTGGTCCGCACCCCGGAACCCGAACTCCGCTGGACATCGCGTTCCCGGCGCCCGCCGCTCGATCCAATGAATGCGCTGTTGTCATTCCTTTATACTCTTCTGACCCATGACTGCCGCTCCGCCTGCGAATCCGTGGGGCTCGACCCGGCCGTCGGCTTTCTTCACCGCGACCGGCCCGGGCGCCCATCCCTGGCGCTCGACCTGATGGAGGAATTTCGCGCCCCGCTGGCCGACCGGCTTGCCCTGTCACTGGTCAATCGCAGGCAGCTTCGGGCGCACGATTTCCAGCGCATGGACAGCGGCGCGGTGCTTCTGACTGACGAAGGCCGCAAGACCGTCCTTACCGCCTGGCAAGAGCGCAAGCGCGAGGAGCGCCAGCATGGCTTCCTTGACGAGAAGGCGCCGCTTGGCCTCGTGCCCCATCTTCAGGCACAGCTCCTCGCCCGCCATCTGCGTGGCGACCTCGACGCCTACCCGCCGTGGTTCTGGAGCTAGACGGAAATGCTGGTTCTGGTGACCTATGACGTGAATACGCTGGAGGCCGGTGGCAAGAAACGCTTGCGCAGGGTTGCCAAAGCCTGTGAAGATTTCGGTCAACGGGTGCAGTTCTCGGTCTTCGAGATCGAGGTCGATCCGGCCCAGTGGGCAAAGCTGAAAGCGCGCTTGGAAGGCACAATTGATCCAGCCCATGACAGTCTGCGCTATTATTACCTTGGTTCGAACTGGGAACGCCGGATCGAACATGTGGGCGCCAAACCAGCCACCGACCTGAATGGCCCCCTGATCATTTGATTGCCGCCGTGCGAACCCCTAGCGTGCCTGAGAGCCCCGGCAGGTTCGCAGTCGATCCAGCTCTTTGAAACCGTTCAACAAATTGTCAGCTTTCCGCACTCAATGTGAGGAATGGACGACCAATCTCGCCATCTTCGCTATTTAAGACGGATTTTCCGTTTCCACACAAACGGCTAGACTACCCTAGGTCGCCCCCACCCGGGGGCGCGGATCGAAACCTGACACGTCGGCGTAGCGGAACATCCGGTCGCCGGTCGCCCCCACCCGGGGGCGCGGATCGAAACGCGCGGACGGCCCGGCAGGGTCACATCCAGCCATTGTCGCCCCCACCCGGGGGCGCGGATCGAAACCTGCCGTATTCGGCGTTCGCCAGATTTCAGGGCATGTCGCCCCCACCCGGGGGCGCGGATCGAAACCATATCCAGCCCGGTGTCGAAGTCGCGTGCAAGCAGTCGCCCCCACCCGGGGGCGCGGATCGAAACGGAGCAAGGTCGCGGTGCTGTCGGTGCCCGAATGTCGCCCCCACCCGGGGGCGCGGATCGAAACTTTGGCTGATCCGTGAGTGGGCTGACCGCTATGGTCGCCCCCACCCGGGGGCGCGGATCGAAACGCTTGATCTGGCGCGGTCGCTGGCGGGCGATGCGGTCGCCCCCACCCGGGGGCGCGGATCGAAACTGTCACTCCTTGCACCAAGGGATAAATTTACGCGTCGCCCCCACCCGGGGGCGCGGATCGAAACTGCTATTTCCAGCGGGCCGGGTATGAAGGCTTTGGTCGCCCCCACCCGGGGGCGCGGATCGAAACACGCCATATCCTGCGATTGTGGCTTGACAGTCCCGGTCGCCCCCACCCGGGGGCGCGGATCGAAACGCGAAGCTGCGTGAGCAATATAAAGGCTGGTCGGTCGCCCCCACCCGGGGGCGCGGATCGAAACCGGCGGCTGACCCACATGATGCGGCTCAATCAAGAGTCGCCCCCACCCGGGGGCGCGGATCGAAACAAGCAGGGCGTCACAAAGGCGCGCGCCGGGCAATGTCGCCCCCACCCGGGGGCGCGGATCGAAACTGGGATTTGACTCGGCGGCAATGGGACGTGATTGGGTCGCCCCCACCCGGGGGCGCGGATCGAAACCGGTTCTGGCTGGTTTGGCTGCGGCCATCGCGGGTCGCCCCCACCCGGGGGCGCGGATCGAAACTGGGCCGCTGGCATGCGCTGCGCGCCGCCGGGGGGTCGCCCCCACCCGGGGGCGCGGATCGAAACCTGGCTGTAGTCGCGCAGGAACACCCGCCCCGGTCGCCCCCACCCGGGGGCGCGGATCGAAACGTGACCAACATTCGCACCCGCTTGGGGCGATCTGGTCGCCCCCACCCGGGGGCGCGGATCGAAACATTGTAACTACGAATAGTGACAGGCATGGTGCGGTCGCCCCCACCCGGGGGCGCGGATCGAAACGTCCGGTCGATGGTCATGTTACCGAACTCGCCTGGTCGCCCCCACCCGGGGGCGCGGATCGAAACGACAGCGATGCCCGCATGGCGACCGCTGGCCAGGTCGCCCCCACCCGGGGGCGCGGATCGAAACATGCGGTGGGCGGTGTGACGCGGGCACTTTCGTCGTCGCCCCCACCCGGGGGCGCGGATCGAAACGACTGGATCAGCCCCTTGTCGCCATGCACCTGGCGGTCGCCCCCACCCGGGGGCGCGGATCGAAACAGTTATTTCCAGCGGGCCGGGTATGAAGGCTTTGGTCGCCCCCACCCGGGGGCGCGGATCGAAACTGGCGCGGGAGAGCACTGTGTTTGGCTATTCAGAGGTCGCCCCCACCCGGGGGCGCGGATCGAAACTGCGACTGGCCGGGTGGTCCCTATCCGCAAGGGCGGTCGCCCCCACCCGGGGGCGCGGATCGAAACTGTCGGTTGACCGAAGTCGGCTGCACCCTGTCCTGTCGCCCCCACCCGGGGGCGCGGATCGAAACAGGTGGCCGATGGGTCGGCGGAAATCAATTGTGGGGATAGTCGCCCCCACCCGGGGGCGCGGATCGAAACAGGTGTTTCTGCGGACGTTTCTTCGGGATTTGGAAGTCGCCCCCACCCGGGGGCGCGGATCGAAACGGCGTAAAGCCCGGTCCAAGGCGCTCGCGCAACGGTCGCCCCCACCCGGGGGCGCGGATCGAAACCTGACCAGTGATCTGAAACTTTACCGCTGGACCGGTCGCCCCCACCCGGGGGCGCGGATCGAAACAGCCTGAAGGCCCAATAATGATCGTTTTCTATGACGTCGCCCCCACCCGGGGGCGCGGATCGAAACATCTTCGCGGCCCGGATGCTTAAGGACATGGCGCCGTCGCCCCCACCCGGGGGCGCGGATCGAAACTGGGATTTGACGCGGCGGCAATGGGACGTGATTGGGTCGCCCCCACCCGGGGGCGCGGATCGAAACTCCCTAGACGGGTTCGGTGCGCTGGCGCGCATAACGTCGCCCCCACCCGGGGGCGCGGATCGAAACATATTTTTCATCGGCCAACCTCAGATAGATGTGGGGTCGCCCCCACCCGGGGGCGCGGATCGAAACGCGCTCCATGCGCGCCCTCATGCGCGGACGCCCGGTCGCCCCCACCCGGGGGCGCGGATCGAAACGGGTGCTAGGCAACCGCCAATGAGGGCGGGGGGAAGTCGCCCCCACCCGGGGGCGCGGATCGAAACGCGTATCTTATGAAATACGCTCTCAAAGAGGCGTGTCGCCCCCACCCGGGGGCGCGGATCGAAACCGATAACCCGCCGACGGCAGGTCGAACGCCCGAAGGTCGCCCCCACCCGGGGGCGCGGATCGAAACCGGTCGATGGTTTTCGGGATGGTGAAACGCAAGAGTCGCCCCCACCCGGGGGCGCGGATCGAAACGGCAAGAAAAAGGCCAAGGCACCTGGCGTTGATTGTCGCCCCCACCCGGGGGCGCGGATCGAAACTCGGCTCCCGGCTACCTTTAAGGCGGCGGCGGATAGTCGCCCCCACCCGGGGGCGCGGATCGAAACCACGGCAACCGGGCCGATTATTGGCTGGGGAAAAGTCGCCCCCACCCGGGGGCGCGGATCGAAACCGCAGCACGGAACGTATTGGAAGGCGCTGACGAAGGTCGCCCCCACCCGGGGGCGCGGATCGAAACTGACCCGCCTTTCCATCGGGCACGACATACGATTTCACCGGGTCGCCCCCACCCGGGGGCGCGGATCGAAACTGACCCTTCGCGCCTCGACCCGCGACATGCAGCGGTCGCCCCCACCCGGGGGCGCGGATCGAAACCAGCAGGCCGGTGTCATTGGTGATGCCGGGCCGGGTCGCCCCCACCCGGGGGCGCGGATCGAAACTGGACGACCTCAACCTTGTCCGGATCAAGAAAATCGTCGCCCCCACCCGGGGGCGCGGATCGAAACACAAGCGCCTTGACCACGAGCGTGGCGAAGTAGTCGTCGCCCCCACCCGGGGGCGCGGATCGAAACGGCGCCTACCATGTTGTTGACTATGGGGCGCGTGGTCGCTCCCACCCGTGCCCGGGGGACTGGAGGTGGAGTTCTGGGGGCGGCCGATGCGGGTCTTCCCCAAGCACGGACAGATCCGGCCGCTGACCCTGATCGGGCGGGCGCTGGCACGGGAACGCATCGGTCTGTGGCTGATGGCACGGGCGATCGCCCGCGGAGGCCTGCGCATCGTTGGCGCACTGGGCGGACGCTGGCCGACCTGGCTGGGGTTCCGGCTTTGGCTCCTCTTGCGGCGGCTGGCACGGTCGATCTTCGACTACCCGGAAGACCCGCGCGAAGGCCCACACGGGCGGCTGATGTCAGGCTGCACGGCGATCCTGCGCTTTGACTACAACGGCACCGAACGGGTTTTCCGCCTTGACCAGGTGCGCCGCCATCCCAACGACAACATCCATCTTCTCGGGCGCCTGCTGCCCGATCGACCTGCGCTTCCCCGGGCAGTGGTTCCAGACGGAAACCGGCTTGCACCATAACTGGATGCGGGACTACGATCCGACAACCGGGCGGTATCTGGAGGCCGACCCGCTGGGGCTGGTGGATGGGGCGAGCGTCTGTGGCTACGCAAGGCAGAACCCGGGGCGGTGGACGGATCCGAGGGGATTGGCAGATACGATGCTGCCCAAAAGAGCACCTCGGCCGCCTGCCGAACATCTATATTGCGCCAGTAGTGAAGATGACTGCCACGATACCTGGGAAGCTGACAAAGCGGCATGCTACACTAGGCCGTGTTGACAAAAGGGATTCACAAGGCGGGCTGAGCGTGATTCAAGCTGGTATCTGCGATGGCGACCAGCTTGGCACGAGACCTGATGTCGGACGAGGAGTGGGCATTCCACGAGCGCTTTATCTTAGCCGTCCGCGCCCCGAACGGGCGCAAGCCACTGAACCATCGGCTTGTTCTGGATGGCATTTTCTGGATCGCGCGGACAGGTTCGCCTTGGCGGGACCTGCCTGAAGAGTCCGGCAAGTGGTCCAGCGTATACTGCCAGTTCCGGCACTGGACGCTGGCAGGATTGTGGGAGCAGATTATGGACGCGCTTGACGAGAGCGGTTTGGTTCCCGACGCCCTGCAGATGGTCGACAGCACCGTGGTCCGCGCCATCATCAGGCAGCGGGCGCTAAAGGGGGACTCCACGACAGGGTTTCGGCCGTTCGCGAGGTGGCTTCACGACCAAGATCCACCTCCGCGTCGACGGTGCCGGTCTCCCCATGAGGTCGAACATCACGCCGGGCCAGACATCGGACCATCCGGGCTTCGATCTGGTCATGGACGACAACCTGCCCGAGCCCTGCGTCCTGCTGGCAGACCGTGGCTATGACTCTGACAATGTTCGCAAAACCATGGAGACGCGCAACGTCGTGCCGGTGATCCCGATGCGCAAGTCCCGCAAGCTTCGCATGGCCGTGGATCGCACCTTCTACCGGCTGCGCAACCTGGTCGAGCGCTGCTTCAACAGGCTGAAGAACGCCCGCCGCGTCGCCACCCGTTACGACAAGACCGCCGAAAGCTTCCTGGGCTTCATCAACGTCACCTGCATCCGCCTATGGCTCCGCTATTTGTCAACATGACCTAGCGTCGTTCGTTCTTCAGAACGGTGACCGAGAGTTGCTGGACCGCTGGTTCCTGCTGCAATGCATCCGCAAGGCCTTCGCAGTCGAAGCGTCCATCATGGGAGGAAGCCAGCAGCATGTAACGCCTGAGCCCGCTGCCTCGGTCCTGGACCAGCGAAAGAGATCCCGGCGTGAATCCCTTTCTGGCGAGAATGCCCGAAAGCCGGTCCCGGTCGAAACCCTTGTCGGCGCTGACCGCGATTTCAAGCCGGATCACCGGCTTTGGCGGGGTAAGTCCCTGCACCATCCGGAACAGCACCAGAACCACCAGCGCGATCACCGTTCCGATGGTCGCCAGTTCCAGCAGGCCCGTCCCGAAGACCACCCCCAGCGCCGCCATGAGCCAGAGCGAGGCGGCCGTCGTCAGCCCCTTGACCGAAGCGCCTTCGCGGAAGATCACCCCCGCACCCAGAAACCCGATCCCGGTGATGACCGCATGCGGCATCCGCGACATGTCCGAAACGATCTGCGTGCCATAGGGCAGGACGGCCTTCCATTCGGCCATCCTCAGCGCGATCAGCGTCATCAGCGCCGAGGAAAAGCAGACCAGCGTATGCGTGCGCAGGCCGGCCGGCTTGCCGTGCAGTTCTCGCTCCGCTCCGATAAGGATGCCGGCCGCAAGGCTTCCCACAAGCGGAAGCATCAGGTCGGCATTGCGCAGCGTGGCGAGCAGGCTTTCAAATGTCATCCATCAATCCCGAAGCTGGAGTCCGGCAACCGGGGCATCCCCCCGGGGCGCGCGGCCTGTTACCGCAATCGCCCTGTTTGTGACATGGGTTTGCGAAAACGCCAACTCCCTTCCCGGTGCCACGCTCGCCGGCGTGTCATGGCTGCGCTTTCGTCGCCGCAGGCCTTACCGCCCCGGACGGCGGGGTGGCCGACCCTTGCCGCCATATGGAACGGCCGGATCGGGCATGTTGGCGCGGTTTTCCGTGGTCAGCTTGCGCCATCGTTCCAGCCGGGCCGGGTCAAGTGCGCCTGCCGCAACAGCCGCAAGCACGGCGCAGCCCGGTTCATGCGTGTGGGTGCAATTGCGGAACCTGCACCCTGGCGCCAGTTCGGTGATCTCGGCGAACAGGATGTCGATGCCCGCCGCACTGTCGCTGACATGCAGCGTGCGCATCCCCGGGGTGTCGATCACCCAGCCGCCGCCCCGGATGGGATGGAGCGAGCGCGAGGTCGTGGTATGGCGGCCTTTTGCGTCGTCCTCGCGGATGCCGCCCGTCGCCTGCGCGGTGTCCTCATCATGTCCGGCCAGCGTGTTCAGCAGCGTCGACTTGCCCACGCCCGAAGATCCGAGCAAGGCCACCGTCCGCCCCTGCCCGCACCATGGCGCCAGCATCGCCACCGCCTCGGGCGACTTGCCGTTCAGTGTGACAACCGGCAGGTCACGTTGCAGGGCCGCGGCCTGCGCCCGGAAGGGTTCGGCATCGGCCACCTGATCGGCCTTGCTGAGCACGATGACCGGGTCGATGCCGGCCTCGTTCGCCAGGGCAAGGTATCGCTCCAGCCGGGCCGGATTGAAATCGGCGTTGCAGGAGGTGACGATGAAAAGTGTGTCGATATTCGCGGCGATCAGTTGCGGGGGCCGGGTGCCCTCGGGGCGGCGCTGCACCACCGATCTGCGATCGAGCAGCCGGCGCAGCATGCGGGTTTCAGGGTCAACCAGGATCCAGTCGCCCACCGCAAGATCGCCGGCACCGATCTGCGGGGGCAGTTGCAACTGGACGCGACCTTCAACGCCGACCGCACCAACCCGCGCGCGGTGAACCCTTGCCACACGCAGCGCGACAAGACCATCGTCCTCGGGCTCCAGTTGTCGGGCAAAGAAATCGGACCAGCCAAGGGCCGACAGGGAAGGGAATGCTGGGCGGTCACTGTCTGTCACGACCGGATCTGTGGCGCTGGCCGGCACAAGACGCAAGCCTTTCGTTTCAGCACCCGTCCGAAGAACGGTCGACCAGCCCGGGCGCGGCCGTCAGCGAACCAGCGCCTGCACGTCATCGGCGTTCCGGCCAAGGCTGATGTAATGCCGGCGGGTCGCCTCGATCTTGGTGAAGACATCGTCATAGCCCTCGGCATGTCCATGGGCATCGACATAGACATAGACATAACCGCCGGTGACATGGAACAGCGCCAGCATTTCCTCGACATCATCCGCAAGCACAAGCGTATGCGTCTGTCCGGGTGGGTCGAAGGCGTAGCTGCCCGGAATCGCTTCCCAATCATGTTCCAGATAACGCCAGCGGCCGCGCAGGGTGAAAGTGTGAACCGCCCCGGCATGGCGGTGACGGGGCATCGTCCCGCCTTCGCTCACGCGCAGCAGGTTGACGTAGAAGCCCTGGCTTGCACAAAGCAGCAGTGGGCGGAACCAAACGCCGGGTGCCTGCGGAACCCAAAGCCCGGCATCCCGTTCCGGATTCAATGCCTCGGGCAGGAACAGCCCCGGATGGACGGGTGCGCCTTGCGGCGTGGTGATTGGCGGATCAAGCGTTGTCATCGGCCCCCCTCCTGCATTTTCCGGTCGTCAGCAAATGGATCCTGCGCGATGCCAGCGACGCGGCCATGCCGCAAGGCTCGCCCTGCGGGCACGCAGAGATGTCGCCCGGTGATCACTCCCCTTCACACTGGCCATAACGCCACATCCGAACGGCAGTTCCATCTGTTGCTGCGGACTTTCTCTGCCGGCGCTCTTGGGCTATCCCAAGGACATGGCCATCACCCTCACTTCCCTGACCGAGCTTGCGACCCTGGGGTTCGACGACATCATCGACGCCCGGGCGCCGTCCGAATACCTTGACGACCATATCCCCGGCGCGATCAGCCTGCCGGTGCTGGATGATGACGAACGCGCCCGTGTCGGCACGATCTACAAGCAGGTTTCGCCCTTCACCGCACGCAAGGTCGGCGCCGCGCTGGTGGCGCGGAACGTGGCGGCGCATCTGGAAGGGCCGCTGGCCGACAGGACCGGCGGCTGGCGGCCGCTCGTCTATTGCTGGCGCGGGGGGCAGCGGTCGGGGTCTTTCGCCACGATCCTGTCGCAGGTCGGCTGGCGGGTCGAAACGCTGGCCGGCGGCTACAAGGCCTGGCGCGGGCTGGTGGTGAAGGCGGTCTATGACGATCCCTTCCCCGCGCCGGTGATCGTGCTCGATGGCAATACCGGGTCGGCCAAGACCGAGGTTCTGAACCTTCTGCCCGCGCGCGGGGTGCAGGTGATCGACCTTGAGGGGATGGCAAACCATCGCGGTTCGGTCTTCGGATCCTTGGGCGCCCAGCCCAGCCAGCGCAGTTTCGAGGCGCGGCTGGCCATGGCGATGGCGGGGCTGGATCCGGCCCGCCCGGTGGTGGTCGAGGCCGAAAGCGCCAAGGTCGGCCAGTGTCGCTTGCCGCCGAAGCTTTGGCGCGCGATGTGCGACGCGCCCCGGATCAGCATCGATGCCCCGCGCGAGGAGCGCGCCGCCTACCTGGTCCGGGCCTACGCCGACCTGACCTCGAGCCCCGGGCGGCTGGCCCGGACCATCGACGGGTTGCGCCCCTTCCATGCGGCCGAACTGATCGCCAACTGGCAGGCGATGGCGGCAGCCGGGGATTACCTGTCGCTGGCCGATGGGCTGATGCAGGCGCATTACGACCCGCGCTACAACCGCCACCGCAGCCGCATGGCGGCCCCCGTCACCGGAATTGCGGCGCCAAGCCTTGCGCATGATGCGCTGCCCGCACTGGCCGACCATCTGGCCGACCATCTGGCCGAGGCGGTGCGTTTGCGCTAGACCGGCGCCGACCAGGGGAAGCCCCGCCTGACCGGAGAAATGCGCATGACCGTGATCCCGCCCCTGCCCGCCGATGAACCGCGCCTGACCTCGCTGTCGCATGGCGGCGGCTGCGGCTGCAAGATCGCGCCCGGCGTGCTGTCGGGCATCCTGCGCGGCACCTCGGCCCTGCCGGTCCCCGAGGCGCTGCTGGTGGGGATCGAAACGTCGGACGATGCGGCGGTCTACCGGCTGAACGACCATCAGGCGCTTGTGGCGACGACCGATTTCTTCATGCCCATCGTCGACGACCCGCTGGATTTCGGCAAGATCGCCGCCACCAATGCGCTGTCGGATGTCTATGCGATGGGCGGCACCCCGATCATGGCGCTGGCGCTGGTCGGGATGCCGATCAACACGCTGTCGATCGGGACGATCGGCCGGATCCTGGAAGGCGGGGCCGAGGCCTGCCGCGCCGCGGGCATTCCCATCGCGGGTGGCCATACCATCGATTCGGTCGAGCCGATCTATGGCCTTGTGGCGCTGGGGCTGGTCGATCCGGCCAACCTGAAGCGCAACGCCGATGCCCGGCCGGGCGACGTGCTGGTGCTGGGCAAGCCCATTGGCGTCGGCGTCTTTTCCGCCGCGCTGAAGAAGAACGCGCTAGGGCCGGAGGGTTACGCCCGCATGATCGCGGCAACGACGCGACTGAACACTCCGGGCCCCGATCTGGCACGGCTGGCGGGCGTTCACGCGATGACCGATGTGACGGGCTTTGGCCTTGCCGGCCATGCGCTGGAAATGGCGCGGGGGTCGGGGTGTGACCTGCATCTGGACTGGGGTGCGGTGCCGCTTCTGCCCGGCGCGCGCGCGCTGGCGGGACAGGGGTTCATCACCGGCGCCTCGGGGCGGAACTGGGCCAGCTATGGCGCCGAGGTCAGCCTGTCCGAGGGTTTCGCGCCCGAGGATCGCGCATTGCTGTCCGATCCGCAGACCAGCGGCGGGCTTCTGGTGTCTTGCGCGGCGGATGCGGTCGATGCGGTCATGTCGGCGTTCCACCGCCGCGGGTTCACGGATGCCGCGATCATCGGTCGCGTGACCGCGCCGGCAGAAACGCCGCGCCTCATCCTCGGCTGACCGCGCGTCAGAGCGTCAGAGCGTCAGAGCGTCCCGATCAGAGTGTTTCGGTTACCTTGCGCAAGTGTGGCGGCAGGTCGGGGTCAAACCCCCGGCGGCGGGCCAGCCCTTCGATGAAGCCATAGAAGCCCGCGATCAGCACCAATGGCGCCACCAGCGGATGCAGCCCCGGCACGCTGGGCAGCGTCGTCGCACCGCCAACCTCGGCCCCGGTCAGGAAGACATCGGCCCCCTGCGCCACCAGCCGCTCGACCGTGGCGACAAGCTGCGGCAGCGCCGCATCCTGAACCCCCAGCGCCAGCACCGGGAAACCGGCCTGAACGATGGCCGATGGTCCATGCAGCACCTCGGCGGCGCTGTAGGCTTCGGCATGAACGCCCGAGGTTTCCTTGAACTTCAGCGCGGCCTCGCTGGCAATGGCAAAGCCCGGCCCGCGGCCAAGGACAAAGGCCGAATGCGCCCGCGCCAGACGGTCCGACAGCGGGCCCCAGTCCAGCGCGACCGCCTGCGCCAGCGCATCCGGCAGGCCGGCCACGGCATCGCGCAGGGCATCGTCCTCTTGCCATTCGGCCAGCAGCGCAAGCCCCGCCAGAACCGAGATCACAAAGGTCTTGGTGGCGGCAACGCTGTGTTCGGCGCCCGCGCGCAGCGGCAGTCCATGGGCCGAGGCTGCGGCCATCGGCCCGTCTTCATGGTTGGTGATGGCGATGGTCAGCGCGCCGCCTTCGGCCGCCATGCGCATCAGTTCGACAATGTCGGGGCTGCGGCCCGATTGCGACACGCCGATGCAGACGGCCTGCGCCAGTTTCAGCTTGCGCTTGTAGATCGAGGCGACCGAGGGGCCGACCGAGGCCACCGGCACGCCCGCCTCAAGCTCGATCGCATATTTCAGATAGGTGCAGGCATGGTCGGACGACCCGCGCGCAACGGTGGCGATCAGCGCCGGATCCTTGGCCCTGAGCGCCGTCGCCGCCGCCAGAACCTTGCCCCGCGAAAGCTCGAGGAAGCGTGCGGCTGCAACCGGGATTTCCGCGACCTCGCGCGCCATGTGGCTTCTGCCGGCGCCCGGAGGGGCCTTGTCGCCCACCTTCTTGTCGCCCGCCTTGTGGTCAGGTGCCATCTGCGCAGTCCTTTCGCCCCGGGCATCAGCCCCCATGATGCCCGAACCGCACCGGATGGGAAGCGTGAAAAACCCGCGCCCTGCACCGCCCTCTCCGCGCTGCCACGACACCGCTTTACACCTTGGCTGATCTTGGCACTATGTCAGCAGCAGCGCCGGCGGACGGGCCGGTATCCGTTTGGACCTGCACCATGCAAATTGATGAAGTGATTTTCAACAAGGGCCCGAAGTGGCCCGCCAATGGGAGACAGACATGACCCGCACGCTCCGCATCACGCTTCTGGCCAGCACCCTGCTGTCCGGCGCCGCCCAGGCCCAGGACGTGACGCTGACCATCGAAAGCTGGCGCAACGATGACCTGACCATCTGGCAGGACAAGATCATCCCCGCCTTCGAGGCGGCAAACCCCGGGATCAAGGTGGTCTTTGCCCCCTCGGCGCCGGCCGAATACAACGCGGCCCTGAATTCCAAGCTTGATGCCGGGTCTGCGGGTGACCTGATCACCTGCCGCCCATTCGACGCCTCGCTCGAACTTTACAAGAAGGGCCAGCTGGCCGACCTGACAGGGCTCGGGTCGATGGCGAACTTTACCGATGTCGCCAAATCCGCCTGGCAGACGGATGACGGCGCGGCGACCTTCTGCGTGCCGATGGCCTCGGTGATCCACGGTTTCATCTACAATGCCGACGCCTTCGACACGCTGGGAATTTCCGTGCCGAAGACCGAGGCCGAATTCTTTGCCACGCTCGACAAGATCAAGGCGGACGGCACCTTCATTCCGATGGCGATGGGCACCAACGACCAGTGGGAAGCCGCAACCATGGGCTACCAGAACATCGGGCCGAACTACTGGAAGGGCGAGGAGGGCCGCAAGGCGCTGATCGCGGGCACGCAGAAGCTGACCGACGAGCCCTGGGTAGCCCCCTATCGCCAACTGGCGAAATGGAAGGACTATCTGGGCGACGGCTTCGAGGCGCAGACCTATCCCGACAGCCAGAACCTGTTCACGCTGGGCCGCGCCGCGATCTATCCGGCCGGGTCGTGGGAGATCTCGGGCTTCAACACCCAGGCGCAGTTCAGGATGGGTGCCTTCCCGCCGCCCGTTCAGGCCGAGGGTGATACCTGCTACATTTCCGACCACACCGACATCGCCCTGGGCCTGAACGCAAAAAGCGCGCACCCCGACGAGGCGAAGATGTTCCTTGAATGGGTTGGCTCGGCCGAATTCGCCAAGCTTTACGCCAATGCCCTGCCGGGGTTCTTCTCGCTTAACTCGACGGCGGTCGAGATGGATGATCCGCTGGCCAGGGAATTCGTGAGCTGGCGTGAAAAATGCCAACCCACGATCCGGTCTACCTACCAGATCCTGTCGCGCGGCACGCCGAACCTGGAAAACGAGACCTGGAACGCCAGTGCCAATGTGATCAAGGGCACCGAGACGCCCGAGGCGGCGGCCAAGCGCCTGCAGGAGGGCCTGGAGAGCTGGTACAAACCCGCTGAGTGACCCGCTGCGGAAAGGCCGGACCGGGGGAGTCATTCCCCCGGACCCCCTCGGGATATTTTCACCAAGGCGAAAGGCCGTCAGTAAAGGAGCGTAAAGGTGCGCCTGAGGCCCCATGTCATCGTTTTTCTGGCACCGGCGGTGGTGGTCTATACCGCGCTGATGATCCTGCCACTGATCGGGACGCTGAACCTTGCGCTGTTCAGCCGCGCGCCGGATGGCGGAGCGGTGTTTTCGGGCCTGCGGAATTTTGCCACGCTGTTTGGCGATCCGCGCTGGTCGGGCGCCTTCTGGAATGCGCTGGCGAACAACGCCTGGTTCTTCCTGATCCACATGCTGGTGCAGAATCCGGTGGGTATCATGCTGGCGGCGCTGTTATCGTCGCCGCGCCTGCGGATGGCGGCCTTCTACCGCACGGCGATCTTCGTGCCGACGATCCTGAGCTTCGTGATCGTGGGATTCGTCTGGAAGCTGATCCTGTCGCCGATCTGGGGGATCGCGCCGGGGATGCTCGATGCCGTCGGGCTGAAGGCGCTGTTCGCGCCCTGGCTTGGGAAAGAGGAATATGCGCTGACGGCGCTGGCGCTGATTTCGGTCTGGCAGTTCGTCGGCATCCCGATGATGCTGATCTATGCGGCGCTGCTCTCGATCCCGGATACGGTGATCGAGGCGGCGGAAATGGACGGGGTCACGGGCTGGTCGCAGTTCTGGAAGATCAAGCTGCCGCTGATCCTGCCATCTATAGGGATCGTGTCGATCCTGACGTTCGTGGGCAACTTCAACGCCTTCGACCTGATCTATGTGGCACAGGGCGCGCTGGCGGGGCCGGATTTTTCCACCGATATCCTCGGCACCTTCCTTTACCGGACCTTCTTCGGCTTCCAATTGCAGATCGGCGATCCGCACATGGGCGCTGCCATCGCAACCGCCATGTTCGCCATCATCCTCCTGGGGGTCTGCATCTATCTGTTCGCCGTCCAGTCAAGGATGCGCCGCTATGAATTCTGAGCGACCGGCCCTGCTTCTTGCCCGGCATTCCGTCTTTCGCGGCCTTGCCGCCCATGCGGTGCTGATCACCTATACGATCATCGCGCTGTTTCCGGTCTTCGTCATCGTGATCAACAGCCTGAAGTCGCGCCGTGCGATCTTTGCCGATCCGCTGGCCTTGCCGGGGCCGGCGAATTTCGACCTGGTGGGATATGTGACAGTGCTCGAGCAGGGGAATTTCTTCCGGTATTTCCTGAACTCGCTCACGGTGACCGGGGCAAGCCTGTTCTTCGTGCTTCTGTTCGGCGCAATGGCGGCATTCGCGCTGAGCGAATACCGCTTCCGGGGCAATACGCTGATGGGGCTTTATCTTGCGCTGGGGATCATGGTTCCGATCCGGCTGGGGACGGTGGCGATCCTGCAGATGATGGTGGCCTCGGGGCTGGTGAACACGCTTCTCGCGCTGATCCTCGTCTATACCGCGCAGGGGTTGCCGCTGGCGATATTCATCCTGGCGGAGTTCATGCGCGGGGTGTCGAGCGACCTGAAGAACGCCGGGCGGATCGACGGGCTGTCGGAATACACGATCTTTTTCCGCCTGGTGCTGCCCCTGGTCCGGCCGGCGCTGGCAACGGTGGCGGTATTCACCCTGATCCCGATCTGGAACGACCTGTGGTTCCCGTTGATCCTCGCGCCGTCCGAGGCGACCAAGACCGTGACGCTGGGCGCGCAGGTCTTCATCGGGCAGTTCGTCACCAACTGGAACGCGGTTCTGGCGGCGCTGAGCCTTGCCATCGTTCCGGTGCTGGTGCTTTACCTGATCTTCTCGCGCCAGCTGATCCGTGGCATCACCGCAGGAGCCGTGAAATGAACCCGATCCGTGTGCTTGTCGCGGGGCTTGGCAACATGGGGACGAGCCATGCGCTGGCCTGTCACGCCAATCCGGCGTTCCAGATCGTCGGGCTGGTAAACCGGTCGCCGGTCGATCTGCCCGAGGCCCTGCGGCGCTATCCGCTGAGCGGCGATTTCACCGAGGCGCTGCATCGCTGGACGCCCGATCTGGTCTGCATTGCCACATATTCCGACAGCCATGCCGATTATGCGGTGGCGGCGATGGAGGCGGGGGCCGATGTCTTTGTCGAAAAGCCGCTTGCCACAACCGTTGCCGATGCCGAGCGCGTGGTGGATACCGCGCGGCGGCTGGGGCGCAAGGTGGTGGTGGGCTATATCCTGCGCCACCATCCCGGCTGGCAGCGCCTGATCGCCGAGGCCCGCGCGATGGGCGGGCCTTTCGTGTTCCGGCTGAACCTGAACCAGCAATCCTCGGGACCGACCTGGGAGGTGCACAAGGCGCTGATGCAGACCACGCCGCCGATTGTCGATTGCGGGGTGCATTATGTCGATGTGATGTGTCAGATCACCGATGCCGCGCCCGTCGAGGTGCGGGGCATGGGCCTGCGCCTGACGGATGAAATCGCGCCCGACATGTATAACTACGGCCATTTCCAGGTGCTGTTCGCCGATGGCAGTGTCGGCTGGTATGAGGCGGGCTGGGGTCCGATGATGTCGGATACGGCGTTCTTCGTGAAGGATGTCGTCTCGCCCAGAGGCGCCGTGTCGATCCGCATGCCCGACAGCGCACGGTCCGATGACATCGACACCCATACGCGCACATCGCGGCTGCGCATCCATCGCGCGGGGCTTGGCGACACCGATCTGGACATGGCGGACGAGCCCGGCCATCAGGAATTGTGCAATCGCGAACAGGCTTTTGTGGCCCGTGCGATCCGCGAGGATCTGGACCTGACGCGCCACATGCGCGATGCCGTGCGGTCGTTGGCCGTCTGCCTTGCGGCGGACGAAAGCGTTCGCAGCGGCCAGGCCGTGAAACTGTAAGGAGACCCATGTGGGAGCCCTGAGCCTCGGCAATGTCACCAAGTCATTCGGGAAGAACCGCGTCATCCAGGGCGTGGACCTTCAGGTGCAGGACGGCGAGTTCTGCGTCTTTGTCGGGCCTTCAGGCTGTGGCAAGTCAACGCTGCTGCGGATGATCGCGGGGCTCGAGGATGTGACCTCGGGCGATGTGGTGCTGGACGGGGTGCGGATCAATGATCTGGCGCCGGCGCGGCGGGGGCTGGCCATGGTGTTCCAGACCTATGCGCTTTATCCCCATCTGACGGTGCGTGACAACATGGGGCTGGCGCTGAAACAGGCGGGAGTGTCGCGGGATGAAATCCGGCGCGCGACCGACCGTGCCGCCTCGATGCTGGCACTGGAGCCCTGCATGGACCGGCAGCCGGCGGAACTGTCGGGCGGGCAGCGCCAGCGTGTCGCCATCGGTCGGGCCATCGTGCGGCGGCCGAAGCTGTTCCTGTTCGACGAGCCGCTGTCGAACCTTGATGCGGCGCTGCGGGTGCAGACCCGGATCGAGATCGCGCGCCTGCACCGGGACTTGGGCGCGACGATGATCTATGTCACCCATGACCAGGTCGAGGCAATGACGCTGGCCGACCGGATCGTGGTGCTGCGGGCGGGGCGTATCGAACAGGTGGGCCCCCCGATGGAGCTTTACCGCAACCCGGCCAATACCTTCGTTGCAGGTTTCATCGGATCGCCGCAGATGAATTTCCTGCGGGCGGGGCCGCTGGGGCTTGCGTCCCACACGCTGGGGGTGCGGCCGGAACATCTGGCGCTGTCGCGCGAAAGCGGCCGGATCACGGGCAGGATCAGCCATGTCGAGATGCTGGGCAGCGAAACGCTGGTCTATGTGCGGAGCGACGATCACGGGCTGCTGACGGTGCGGCTGTTCGGCCAGCATGACTATCATGTGGATGAACCGGTCTTTGTGACCCCGGATGATGCCCATACCTTCCATTTCGATTCCGAAGGTCTGCGGCTGCGTTAAGGTGCAGACCCCGGTCAGTGGAAATCCCGGCTGGGAAACAGTGCCTTGGCCTGCTGGCGCGGGTGGCAGGCGCGGGGCGCGGCGGCGGGTCGCGGGATGCGCGCTTCATCGGGCCGACCGCTGGCCAGGTCGCCAGGTGGCAGGCCAAGGCGGGAGAGTTCGGAGGAGATATCCTCGATCCGGGTGGCGATCACATGGATCACCTGGCCCTCGCGCTGAAGCCGCCCCGTGACCCGCAACAGCCGCCCGCCCAGCACCGCGCGGCGGAAGCGTTCGTAGACCCTGGGCCAGACGATGATGTTCGACACGCCGGTTTCATCCTCCAGCGTCATGAAGATCACGCCCGAGGCGGTGCCCGGCCTTTGCCGGGTGATGACCAGCCCCGCCACCGTTACCCCGGTGCGGGAGAAGGTCGTGAGGTCGGCGTGGGGGATCACCCCCGGCAGCCGGGGCCTCAGAAGCGCCACCGGATGGGCGCGGAGCGACAGGCGGAGCGACAGGTAATCCTCGATCACCGCTTCGCCCGGCGACATGGCGGGCAGGGTGACGGCGGGCTCAGTCAGGCCCTCGCCATCCATCGTGCCGGAAAACAGCGGCAGGGGCCGGGGCGCACGGATCGCGCGCGCCTGCCAGAGGGCGGCGCGGCGGGTGAGGCCGATGCAGGCGAAGGCGTCGGCCTCGGCCAGACGGTCGAGCATGTCGGGGCGGATGCCCGCCCGGCGCCAGAGGCTTTCGACATCGGGGTAGCCATTGCCGCGCGCCGCCGCGATCCAGGCGCTGTCTTCCTCGCGCAGGCCCTTGATCTGGCGGAACCCGAGCCGCAGGGCCAGCGCACCATCATGGCGCGGCTCAAGCGTGTTGTCCCAGAAGCTGTGATTGACGGAGACGGGCCGCACCTCGACCCCATGATCGCGCAGATCGCGGACGATCTGGGCGGGGGCGTAAAAGCCCATTGGCTGTGAATTCAGCAGCGCACAGGCAAAGACCGCCGGATGATGCCGTTTCAGCCAGGCCGAGGCATAGACCAGAAGCGCGAAGCTTGCCGCGTGGCTTTCGGGGAAGCCGTATTCGCCGAAGCCCTCGATCTGCGCGAAGCAGCGATCGGCGAAATCGGCGCCATAGCCGCGTTCGAGCATCCCGCCCACGAAGCGGTCGCGGAAGGTGGAGATGGTGCCCATGCGCCGGAATGTGGCCAGCGAACGGCGCAGGCGGTCGGCCTCTTCCGGGGTGAAACCCGCCGCGACCACCGCGATCTGCAGCGCCTGTTCCTGGAAAAGCGGCACGCCACAGGTGCGCCCCAGCACCGCGCGCAGGTCTTCGGATGGCAGTTCCACCGGCTCCTTCCCCTGGCGGCGGCTGATGTAGGGATGGACCATGCCGCCCTGGATGGGCCCCGGGCGGACGATCGCCACCTCGATCACCAGGTCGTAGAAGCAGCGCGGCAGCATCCGGGGCAGGAAGTTCATCTGCGCCCGGCTTTCCACCTGGAACACGCCGACCGCATCGGCCTTGCACAGCATGTCGTAAACAGCCCCGTCCCCGGGCGGGAGCGTGGCAAGCGAGACTTTCGTGCCGTGGTGATGCGCCAGCAGGTCGAAGCTTTTGCGGATGCAGGTCAGCATCCCCAGCCCCAGGATATCGACCTTCAGGATCTGCAGGGCGTCGATGTCGTTCTTGTCCCATTCGATGGTGGTGCGCCCCGCCATCGTCGCCGGGCCGATGGGGCAAAGTTCATCCAGCCGGTCGCGGGTGATGACGAAACCGCCGACATGCTGCGAGAGGTGGCGCGGGAAGCCGATGATTTCCGCGATCAGCCGCAGCGCCAGCGCCAGCCGCCGGTCGGTCGGATCAAGCCCGATTTCCCGCAGCCGCACCGGGTCGGGCGGCGTGGTGGACCAGCCCCAGCTTTGGCCGGCGATGGCGGCCACGACATCCTCGCTCAGCCCCATGACCTTGCCCACCTCGCGCACGGCGGCGCGGGAACGGAAATGGATCACGGTGGCGGTCAGCCCGGCGCGGTGGCGGCCGTAGGTGTCGTAGATGTGCTGGATCACCTCTTCGCGGCGTTCGTGTTCGAAATCCACGTCGATGTCGGGCGGCTCGCCCCGGGCTTCGGACATGAAGCGTTCAAAGACCATCGAGATCACGTCGGGCGCCACCTCGGTGATGCCAAGGGCGTAGCAGATCACCGAATTGGCCGCCGATCCGCGCCCCTGGCAGAGGATGCCGCGGGCGCGGGCGAAATCGACGATGTCCTTCACGGTCAGGAAATAGGCGGCGAAGCCCAGCGCCTTGATGATCCGCAGTTCCTTTTCGACCTTGGCGCTGGTGTCCGGCGAAATGCCGTCGGGGAAGCGTCGCGCCAACCCTTCGGAGGTCAGGCGGGCCAGCCGGTCTTGGGCGGGTTCGCCATTCTGGATCTCGTCGGGGTAGTCGTAGGACAACTCGTCCAGCGAAAAGCGGCAGCCTTGGGCGATCTGCTGCGTGCGGGCCAGCGCCTCGGGATGGCGGCGGAACAGGCGGGCCATTTCCTCCGCGGATTTCAGCCGGCGTTCGGCATTGGGAAGTGCGAGGCGGCCGATCCGGTCGATGGTCAGGCCGTGGCGCAGGCAGGTCAGCACGTCGGCCAGCGGGCGGCGCGACCCGTGGTGCATCAGCGCGTCGCCCATCGCCACCATCGGCACCCCGGCGCGATCCGCCAGCGCCGCCAGCGCATCGAAGCGCGGCTGGTCGCGCCCGTCATAGCGCGGCGCGGCGCCCAGGTGGACGAAGCCGGGCCAGAGCCGGGCCATCTTCCGCAGGTCGTCCTGCAAGGCTGACAACCGCCGCCCCGGCTGCGGCAGGGCGATCAGCACCATTCCCTGCCCCCATTCGATCAGATCGGCGCGGGTCAGGTGGCAATCACCCTTGGGTGCGCGGCCCTTGCCCAGCGAGATCAGCCGCGACAGCCGCGCATAGGCGGCGCGGTCGGTGGGCAGCGCCACCCAGTCGAGCACACCGTCCGTCAGCACCAGCCGCGCGCCGATGATCAGGCGCGGAAGGTCGCCCCCCGGCCCCGGCGCGGTCCGATCATCGTCCCGCTGGCGCTTCAACTCGCAGAGCGCGCTATGGGCGCGGACCACGCCCGCAAGGCTGTTGCGATCGGTGATGGCGATGGCGGAAAGGCCGAGGGCGGCGGCGCGAACCACATATTCCTCGGGGTGGGAGGCCCCGGTCAGGAAGGTGAAATTCGTCGTCACGCACAATTCGGCATAGGCCGGGATGGGCGGGATGGAATCAGGCGAAGGTGCCATGGGCATACCAATCGGGGTTCTGTGGCGTGTGGAACAGCCAGAGCCGCCAGCCTTCGCGGGTTTCCACTTTCCAGTAGTCGCGCAAGCCGTTTCGCCAGGCGGGATCATCGAACCACCATTCGGGCGCGATCCGTTCCGGTCCGCGGGTCCTAGCGCGCGTCAGTTCCATCCGGCGCCAGCGGAAGCGGGCGGGCGGTTCGGCGGCGCAGGGTGCAAGCGGGACCAGCGGTTCGGGGCGGAACAGCAAGATCGGGCGTTCGGGCGCGTCTGCGGCGGGGGGCCAGGGCGCCGCTTCAGCATGGGCGGCAGGCAGCGTCAGGAAGCTGCGTTCGGGGATATGGCTTTCGGCGGGGGCGAAGCGCTGGATCGCCTCGAATCCCAGCCGGTTGCCCAGACGGCTGACCAGATCGCTCAGCCGGTCGCCCGCGACCTCGCCCCCGGCGGAGACCTGACGTGCCGCCAGCGGCTCGGCCTGCGTCACCGTCAGGCGCATCATGTCGATCCCGAAGCCTGCGTCGATGTCTTCGACGGCAGGGCGGAAGAGGGCCGCGATGCGGCGCGCATCCCGCATGGGGCGGGCAAGCCCGATTTCGGCCAGCACGGTGCTGCGGTCCACCCGCCCCAGTTCCAGCCGCAGGCGTCGCGCCCCCTGCCCGGCGGCGGCAAGCCGGTCAGAAAGGCGATCAAGGAGCCGGTCCAGCCCCGCCATCACGTCGCTGACCAGACCGATGGGTTCGGGCAGCGTCATGCGGACGCCGAAATGCGGCAGCCCGGTTTCAGACGAGAGGGGTTCGGGCTGGATGCCCAGCGCCTGATCCAGCCGCAACAGAAGTCCGGCGCCGAAGCGGCGGCTCAGGGGGGCGCGCGGCAGGTCGGCCAGATCGGCGATGCGGCGCAGGCCCAGACGGTTCAGCCCCGCCACGGTTTCGCTGTCGATCCGCAGGGCAGACAGCGGCAAGCGGCCCAGCGCGGCGCGGGTGGCGCCGGGGGCGGCGATCCCGCCGCCGTGGCGGGCCAGCGCATGGGCCGCGCCCCGGGTATCGGCGATGGCGGCGCGCACCGTCAGGCCCGCCCGCCCAAGCCGCGCGGCAAGGTCCGCGACCAGCGCCGCTTCGCCGCCGAACAGATGCGCGGCGCCGGTGATATCCGCCACCACGCCATCCGATCCGTCCCTCGCCGTCCAGGGGCTGTAGCGCCCCGCCCAGCGCGCCAGCATCCTGAGGAAGGCCATTTCCCGCGGCAGGTCAGCCGGACGCGTGACCAGCGCCGGGCACATGGCGCGGGCGTCCGGCAAGCTCATGCCCCGGTGCAGCCCGCGGGCTTCGGCCTCGGGCGAAAGGCAATGCAGATGGTCGGCATTGGCGGCGCGATGAACCAGCGCGAAAGGCCCATCACAGGGCCAAAGGCGCAAGGCCCGTTCGCTCGCCAGGCGGGGAAACCACAAGCAAAGAACGCGCCTTGGCATCCCAATTGACGATCCATGTTCCATTTGCTCCCTTTTTGTTCTTGAGAAGGGTCCATTCCTGCCAGCCCTGGTCCGTCACCCCATCCGCGTGAAGCACCGGTGCGGCCTGCCAGCGGGTTTCGGTTGCATTGCTGCCCGCGCCCGCCCGCACCAGCAAAAGCCCCGTCGTGCGCCCCGCCTCGGCCGCGAGTTGCAGCCGCCGCCCCGCAGTCAGCGACAGGGGCTTGTCGGGGCTGGCCACAACCAGCCCCAGCGGGCCGGCGCGCAGACCCTCTTCCGTGGCCCAGAGCAGATCGGTTTCCGACCGCGTCCCGACCGCGATCAGGCGCGAGGGGTCAAGGACCGGCACCAGCCCCGGCGGGAACAGCCGTTCGGACGCATGGCCCGCGCCGATCCAGAGAACCGGCCCCTTGTGCAGCGCCGCCTGGATCGCAACAAAGCCATGCGCGCCGGGGCCGCAAACCTCATGGACGCGGTGAGGCAGAAGCGGTGGCGGGGGAATCGCGGCAGGGATGGCAGCAAGCATGAATCGGAACATAAAGTGAACATTGGCAAGTGGCGAGTCCTTCTCTGCATATCCGGGCGCGGATCCCGCGCGGGTCGCTTGCCCCCGGTGTGCTTCGCGGACAACATCGGAGGGCGCCGCCACCCTTGCGAAAGAGCCATTCGTGGACCGTCTCACCTGTGACCGCATGTTTGCCGCCGTCGTCGAGTCCGGCAGCTTTGCCGGTGGCGCCGCCCGTCTGGGCACCAGCCCCGGGCAGGCGTCGAAGCTGGTATCGCGGCTGGAACAGGATCTGGGCGTGCGGCTGATGAACCGCACCACGCGGGCGCTGTCGCTGACCGAAGCCGGCAGCGCCTATCACGACCGCCTGCGCGAGATCCTGGCGGATTTCGACGCGCTGGACACGGCGGTGCGCAACACCGCGCAGGCGCCGCGGGGGCGGGTCAGGATCAGCGCGCCGCTGACCTTCGGCATCATCCGGCTGGCCCCCTTGCTGAATGATTTCGCGGCCACCTACCCGGATATCGCGCTGGATGTGCAGTTCAGCGACCGGCTGATCAGCCTGGTGGACGAAGGCTTCGACCTTGCGGTGCGGGTGGGCGTGCCGCTTGATACATCATTGATCGCGCGGAAGCTTTGCGACGTGGGGATGCTGGTCATCGCCGCGCCGGCCTACCTGGCCGCGCATCCCGCCCCCCTCACCCCGCCCGAACTTCAGGGCCATGAATGCATCATCGACACCAATTTCCGCGATCCGGGCCACTGGACCTTTGCCCAGGGGCAAAAGATCGCGGTGCGCGGGCGGTTGGCGTTTTCCAATGCCGCGGTCTGCGTGGGCGCGGCCGAGGCGGGGTTGGGCATCGCCTTTTCGCCGGACTTCGTGGCCGGAGAAAGCCTGCGGGCGGGGCGGGTGCAAAGCCTGCTGGCCGCCTTCGATCCCGGGCCCCTTGGGGTTTACGCGATGTATCCTTCGGGGCGGCATCTGGCGGCGAAGGTGCGGGTGCTGGTCGATTTCCTGGCGCGGCGGCTAGCCGAGAACCCAATACATTCCGAAATGGAAGGAAAGTAATTCATTCATACCGGATTATCACCCGAACGGAAAAAACCCATTGTTCCAGGCATGCAAACGCCGCAAGGCACCGAACAGGGGATGATCCAGATGACCACCATATCCACCCATACCGCCGCCGCTTCTGTCACCACGAACGCCGATCTGGCAGCAACGATCCTGCGCGTCGCTTCGGGCGGGCTGTTCCTGGCCCATGCGGGGCTGAAGCTTTTCGTCTTTACGCCCGCAGGCACCGCCGCCTTCTTCGGCAGCCTTGGCCTGCCCGGTGCGCTTGCCTATCTTGTGATTGCCGTCGAAGTGCTGGGCGGCCTCGCGCTGATCCTTGGGATCAAGACCCGCATCGCGTCTCTGATCCTTGCGGCGGTGCTCTTTGGCTCCATCGTCACCGTCCACTTCGCGGCCGGCTTCTTCTTTTCGAACCCGAATGGCGGCTGGGAATACCCGGCATTCTGGATCGTCACGCTGATCGTGCAGGCGCTTTTGGGCGATGGCGCCTATGCGCTGGGACAAAAGTCGGGCCGCTGAGGCCCGACCCTTCATTCGCAGGAGAATTGAGATGTCTTCCGCCTCTGCCCCCATCGAGATCGGCCGCGTCGCGCTGACGGTCAATGACCTCGACAAGGTCGGCCGCTTCTATGAAACCGCGCTTGGCCTTCAGCCCTTGTCCCGCGACGGCGACACTGCCCGCTACGGCGCAGGCGACCGGGTGCTTCTGGAACTGCGCGGTGACAAGGCCGCCCGCCGCGCGAGCCACCGCGATGCGGGGCTGTTCCACACCGCCTTCCTGATGCCCGACCGGCCTGCGCTGGCGCGCTGGCTGATCCATGCCGCCGAAACCCGCGTGCCGCTGCAAGGCGCGTCCGACCATCTGGTGAGCGAGGCGATCTACCTGGCCGACCCGGAAGGCAACGGGATCGAGGTCTATGTCGACCGCCCGCGCAGCGCCTGGGCCCATGACGGCAAGTCGATCCGCATGACGACCGATGCGCTGGACCTGAACGACCTGGCCCGCAGCACCGATGGCCCCTGGACGGGCGCGCCCGAAGACATGGTGGCGGGCCATGTCCACCTGCAGGTGGGAACCCTGCCCGAGGCCGAGGCTTTCTATAACGGCACGCTCGGCTTCGACATCACGACCCATTACCCGGGCGCGACCTTCTATGGATCGGGTGGCTATCACCACCACCTGGCCACGAACATCTGGAACAGTCGCGGCGCGGGGAAGCGGGCCCAGCCCCCGACCGGGCTTGCGGATGTGGAACTGCTGGCAGACGCTGACAGCTTTCAGGCACTGACAGTACGCAATGGCGGCAAGACGGCGCTGTCCGACCCGTGGGGCACGTCCGTCACCCTGACACGAAAGGACCGATGAGATGCTCGTCGATGGAAAATGGACCGAGGATTGGCAACCCGTCCAGGCAAAGGATGACAAGGGCGGTTTCGTGCGCCAGATCTCCAGCTTCCGCAACTGGGTGACGCCGGACGGTGCCCCCGGCCCCACCGGCGAGGGTGGCTTTCGGGCCGAGGCGGGGCGCTATCACCTTTACGTCGCCTATATCTGTCCCTGGGCCTCGCGCACCCTGATCGCGCGGAGCCTGAAGGGGCTGTCGGACAAGATCAGCCTTTCGGTGGTCGAACCCGCGCTGTCATTGCAAGGATGGCGCTTTGGCGATTATCCCGGATCGGACCATGACACGCTGAATGGCGCCACCTACCTGCACGAGATCTACACCCGCGCCGAGCCGCATTTCACCGGCCGCGCCACGGTGCCGGTCTTGTGGGACAAGAAAACCGGAACCATCGTATCGAACGAATCCGCCGATATCGTGCGGATGCTGAACGATGGCTTCGGCGACCTCGCCTCGGGCCCCGACCTTTACCCCGCCGACCTGCGGGCCGAGATCGACACCCTGAACGACCGGATCTATCCGGCGCTGAACAACGGCGTCTACCGCGCGGGTTTCGCCACCACGCAAGTCGCCTACGAGGAAGCCTTCCATCAGGTTTTCGCCATGCTTGACGAGCTTGAAGCAAGGCTGTCGGATGGCCGCGATCACCTCTCCGGCCCGCGTTTCACCGAAGCCGACATCCGGCTGTTCGTGACCTTGGTGCGCTTCGACGCCGCCTATCACGGTGCCTTCAAGTGCAACCTGCGCACGCTGGCCTCTTACCCCCATCTTTCGGCCTATGTCGCGCGGATCTACCGGATGCCCGGCATTGCCAGGACGGTGAACATCGACCACATCAAGGCGGGCTACTATTCGATCAGGTCGCTCAACCCGAACGGCATCGTTCCGCTGGGTCCGAAGCTGGATTTCCTGACGGATTGATCCGCCAACGCTGGATCGAGACAGGTTCAGTCGCGGACCCAGGGGCCATGCTGGCCGGTAGTTCCGTCGACCCGCTCGAACCCGTGCGCGCCGAAGAAATCGCGCTGGCCCTGGATCATGTTGGCTGTGGACCTGGCGGTGCGCATCTGGTCGAACCAGGCAAGACCGGCCGACAAGGCCGGAACCGGCAACCCGTTCAGCGCCGCAAGCGCCACCACCTGCCGCAGGCAGGGGACCGCGCGCATCAGGTGATCGGCGAAATGGGGCGCCAACATCAGGTTGCGCGCCGGATCTTCGGCCAGCGCCGTAGCCATGTCGTTCAGCATCGCCGAGCGGATGATGCATCCTGCCCGCCAGACCCGCGCGATATCGGGCAGCGGCAGCGGCCATGAAAATTGCTGCCGTGCCCGGGCCAGCATGTCGAAGCCTTGCGCATAGCACAGGATCTTGCCGGCGATCAGCGCCTGTTCCAGCACATCGGGCGTGGGCGCACCGGCGCCCAGGAGCTGCGGCGCGGGGCCATAAAGTGCCTCGCCCGCCTGCCGGTCCGCCAGTGCGGCCGAGAGGTTGCGGGCGGCCACCGCCGCCTCGATCGCCGGGACGGCAACGCCAAGGTGCTGCGCCTCGATCGCGGTCCAACGGCCGGTGCCCTTCTGCCCGGCGGTGTCGCGGATCACGTCAAGCAGGGGCAGGCCCGTCTCTGGATCGATGGTCGCCGCAACCTCGGCCGTGATCTCGATCAGGTAGGAATGCAGCGCACCCTCGTTCCAGTGCCGGAACAGGGGGGCGATCTGCGCCGCACCCTGCCCCATGCCGTCGCGCAGCACGCCGTAGATTTCGGCGATCATCTGCATGTCGGCATATTCGATGCCATTGTGGACGGCCTTGACGAAATGCCCCGCGCCACCCGGTCCCATGTGCACGGCGCAAGGCGTCCCGTCATACCGGGCAGCGACTGCCGTCAGCACCGGGGCGACCCGCGCCCAGTCGCCATCGGTTCCGCCTGCCATGATCGAGGGGCCATGCCGCGCGCCCTCCTCGCCGCCCGAGACGCCGATGCCCATGAAGTGCGGCCCCTGCGCCGCCGCCTCGACCGTCCGGCGGTCGGTGTCGTGAAAATCGGCGTTGCCCGCGTCGATGATCAGGTCATCCGCCGCCATCAGCGGGCGCAGAAGGGCGATCTGCTGATCCACGATCGGCCCCGCCGGCACCAGCAGGATCACCGCACGCGGCGGCTTGATCGCCGCGACCAGACCGGCAAGCGTCTCAGTCGGCACGATGCGCCCCGCCAGCGGGCCGGCATTGGCGACAAAATCCCGCGTCACCTCGGGGCTGCGGTTCCAGACCGCGATGCGGAAGCCCTTTTCGGCGATGTTCGCCGAAAGCGCGGCCCCCATGGTCCCAAGACCGATCAGACCTATGTCAGCCGTTCCCGTGGTCATGGCCAAACCCTCCCTGATAGCGGTATCTTCGCCTTGATCCCGGCATTTCGCCACCCCAATCACCCCGCCACCCCCTGATCCGGAGACAACCCTACGTGAAACTCGCGCCCCGGCAGCAAGTTCCGGACTCCTCCGCGGCCAGACATGGTGCCGGCGACCGGATCGTGCTGATGGGCGTGTCGGGCAGCGGCAAGGCCACCGTCGGGCTTGTGCTTTCGGAGCAGTTGGAGGTGGCGTGGGTTCAGCCACGCCGAGGATAACATCGCCACGCTTTCGCTTCACCGCGCTGGCATCATCGAATATGATGGGCCAGCACAGCAAGCCATCGACGCTGCGGAGTTGAGCCTTGACGAATTCAGCGCAGAAGCAGGCCGAGTCATTGATCAATGGGTTCGACGGGCCGGACTTCCTGTCGCCACGGGCAGAGGTGGAGGCGCGACTGGCCGTGATGCGGCGCGCCCGGCCAACGCCAAGGATAGCGCTGGAGATCAAGCGACTGGAACAGATCCTGTCAATGACGGGGCCGGAGGGCGGGTTCGATCCCGGCCCGACGACGTAACCGACGATTTCGACGGCGCGCTGCTTGACAGCCAGTTCGCGGCGCTGGAGCCACCCGGAGCGGACGAAGACACGCCTGAGCTTGACGTCTCCGCCCACCCCCCCCCCCGACGCGTTGGTGGACGCCATCCTGCGCTGGCGTGACAGGGCGGGATGATAGCGGTAGCATCACTTTCGCCCCCGCCGATCGGGGCGCAAGGAGACGCGCTTGACCCGACTGCCGTTCCGTTTTCTGCTGCGCATCCTGCGGCCCTGTGGCCTGTTGCTGGCGACAGTGCTGGCGGTCGCCAGCGGCCAACCCGCGCGGGCCAGCGCCGATCCGCAGGTGGTGCTGACGACATGGTATCGGCTGGTGCTGGAACTGGTGCGCCATACGCCCACCTATTCGCCCCCCGTCGCCGCCCGCGCCTTTGCTTACCTGGGCATCACGGCCTATGAGGCCACGGCCTCGGGCAACCCCGGCATGACATCTCTTGCGGGCCAGCTCATTGCCCTGACCCCACCGCCCGCACGCAACGCCGGCGCCACCTATGACGAAGGTCTGGTCCTTCAGGCCGCCATGGCCGCGTCGGTTGCGAATTTCTTCGGCAACACCGGCCCCACCGGGCACCGGGCCAAGGCGGCGCTGCAAGACAAGCTGGACAAGAGCGCTGCCGATGGCGTCGCGCCCGAGGTGGCGGCGCGCAGCCGTGCCCATGGCAAGGCGGTGGCCGATCACATCCTCGCCTGGTCGCAGACCGATGGCGGGGCGGCGATCACCAACATGGGTTTTCCCGTGACCTGGACCCCGAGCGATCAGCCCGGCCACTGGGTTCCAACCAGCCGCATCGTCCCGCAACAGGCGCCCTTGCTGCCGGACTGGGGCCGCAACCGCCCGCTTGCCATGCCCGATGGGTCGTCCTGCCCACTGCCGCCACCACCCCCCTACAGCGAGGAGTCGGGATCAGACTTCCATGCCGAGGCGGTCGAGGTCTGGCAGGCGTCACGCACCCTGACCGCCGAACAGCGCGAGATCGCCGCCTTCTGGTCGGACGATCCGATGCTGTCGCCGACGCCGCCTGGCCACTGGATCTCGATCCTGCTGGAAATAGCCGACCGTGACCGGCTGGACCCAACCCGCACCGCCGACGCGCTGGCACGGCTGGGCATCGCCATGTCTGACGGGTTCATCGGCTGCTGGGACGCCAAGTTCCGCCATGACCTGATCCGCCCCGTCACCTATATCCGCAAGACCATCGACGCCAAATGGGAGCCGCTTCTGATCACCCCGCCCTTCCCGGAATACCCTTCGGGCCATTCCACCCAGTCGGGCGCGGCGGCAACGGTGCTGACGGCGATCTTCGGGGCACATTTTTCCTTCACCGACAGCACTCATGCCGACGACGGCCTGCCCCCGCGCGACTACCCCGATTTCTGGACCGCCGCGAACGAGGCGGCGATCTCGCGGCTATACGGCGGCATCCATTTCCGCGCGGCGATCGAACGGGGGCTGGAACAGGGCGCCTGCATCGGTGCGCATGTCAATGCGCTGAGGACGCTGGAATGATCCTTCAGTGCATGGTGTGCCTGGTGTGCCTTGCGCTTCTGTCCCTGCCCGCCACGGCGCAAGGTGGCCCCGAAGTGCCGAAGTTCCACGAGGAAACCGCCACATCGGGGCTGGATGCCAGCTTCACCGGCGAATGGGAACAGATGGTCGGTGGCGGGGTTGCCACCTTCGACTGTAACGGCGACCGCCGCCCGGACATGGCAATCGCGGGTGGAACCTCACCGGCAACGCTCTGGGTCAACGAAAGCCCCACCGGTGGCGCGCTTCGTTTCGTGCCGCTGGACGGAGGCATCGGGCTGACGGGGGTTTCGGGCCTTTACCCTCTGGACATCGACGGGGACGCGATCACCGATCTGGTGGCCCTGCGCGTGGGCGAGGATGTCGTGTTGCGGGGCAAGGGCGACTGCCGGTTCACCCGCGCCAATGAAACCTGGCACTTCGACGGCGGCGACCTGTGGTCGATGGCCTTCGCCGCAACCTGGGAAGCCGGCTCGGACTGGCCGACGCTCGCCATCGGCAGCTACATCGACCGGACACAGGACGCATTCCCCTGGGGAAGCTGCACCGATAACCGGCTGTTCCGCCCCGCGCCGGATGGCGGCTTCGCGGCGCCGCTGCCGCTGTTGCCCGGCTTTTGTGCGCTGTCGATGCTGTTCACCGACTGGAACCGCTCGGGCCAGCCGGCGCTGCGGGTATCGAACGACCGCGAATACTACAAGGGCGGGCAGGAACAGCTTTGGCACATCGCAGCTGGCCAGCCGCCCCGGGCCTATACCGAAGCCGAAGGCTGGCTGCGCCTGCGCGTCTGGGGGATGGGGATCGCCAGCTCTGATCTGGATTTCGACGGCTTCCCCGAATATTTCCTGACCAGCATGGCTGACAACAAGCTCCAGACGCTGGTCGACCCCGGATCGCACCTGCCCCGATATGCGGATGTGGCCTTCCCGCGCGGCGCGATTGCCCAGCGCCCCTATACCGGCGGGGATGTCCGGCCCTCGACCGCCTGGCACGCGCAGTTCGAGGATGTGAACAACGACGGTTTCAGCGATCTGTTCATCGCCAAGGGCAATGTATCGGAAATGCCCGACTTTGCGCAGAAGGATCCCAACAACCTGCTGTTGCAGCGACTGGATGGCAGTTTTGAGGAAGCGGGCGACAGGGCCGGCATTGCCAGTTTCTTGACAGCGCGGGGCGCAGCGCTGGCCGATTTCAACCTGGACGGACAGATGGATCTGGTGGTCGTGAACCGCAACGGCCCGGCACAGGTCTGGCGCAATGAAGGCACGGCCGGGCACTGGATTGCGCTGGCCCTGCACCAGCCGGGTCCGAACCGCGATGCCATCGGCGCCCGGATCGAAGTGGACATGGGCGATCACATCCAGCGCCGCGAGGTGGCATCGGGGGGTGGCCATGCAGGGGGCAGCCTTGGCTGGCTGCACTTCGGACTTGGCGCGCAGGCTACGGCCCGCGTCCGGGTGATCTGGCCCGACGGCCCCGCCTCGGACTGGGCCGATCTGGCGGCGGATGGCTTCCACGACCTGACGCGCGGCGGGCCGCCATCCGGATGGCAGCCCTGATGCGCCGCGCGCCCCGTGGCAGGTGAACGCTCGAAAGGTTCAGCCCGCCAGCGGGTAGCGATGCAGGATGTGGAAATTGCCCCCGGCATCCTCGCCACAGAGGCAGATATCGGCAATGACCAGCGGGCGCGGGATCAGCGGCATCAGGACGGGGGCAATCGCGGCACGGACCGCAACCGCCTGTTCGGGCGGCAGATTGCCGGTCAGCGTCATGTGAAAGCGGAACTGGTCCATGACCCAGGGATAGCCCCAGCGGTCAAGCAGGCCGCGCTGATGTGCATTCAGCCGGTCGGGGTGTCGCCGGGCGATCTCGGATGCGGTAGCGGGGGCGCGAAAACCGTCAAGTCCTTCCACCCAGGCCGCCGCCAGATCACCGAGCGCCGGCACATCCCCTTCGGGGACCAGCGCCAGAAATCCGCCCTGCCGCGTCAGGCGCAGGCCAGACAGCAGTGCGGGAGCGACCGTTGCGGCGATGGCCTGGCAGGCGCTGTGCAGTTCCTGCGGTGCCCGGCCACCGGCCAGGCGGAACGGCGCCTTCAGGGTTGCGTGAAAGCCGTATCGGCGGGGGGTCTCCGTCAGGCTGGCAACAGACCATGGCAGGCCCGCGCAATCCGGATGGGCGACCGACCGGCCCCGCGCGGCATCCCAACCCAGCCAGGCGGCCGCCCAGTCCGCCCATGGCCCCGGGGGCGGCACATGGTAGATCGCGTAGCGTTTCATCCCTTGCATGATCTGGCCTTGCATGTTCTGGAACGATCCTTCGATATCGCCCGGATACCACGGACAGCCATTGACTTGCGCAAACCGCGCCGGCCTTCAAGCCCCCCCGAGGAAGTGATGTCTGACACGATCCTTGCCAATGCCACGCTTGTCCTGCCCGGCGAGGTGCTCCGGGGCAGCCTGCGCCTGTCGGGCGGGTGCATTGCCGCCATCGACACCGGGGGGCAGGTTCCCGCCGGCGCGCTGGACTGCGACGGCGATCTGGTGATGCCCGGTCTGGTCGAACTGCATACCGACAATCTGGAACGCCATCTCGAACCACGGCCCGGCGTCCGCTGGCCCCGGACAAACGCGATCATGGCGCATGATGCGGAACTGTGCAGTGCCGGCATCACGACCGTCTTCGACGCCCTGCGGATCGGGTCGATCGCGTCGAAAAGCGACGTGATCCATGGAGAATACGCGCGGGCGGTAGCGGACGAAATCCTTGCCCTGCGCAGGCAGGGGGCGCTGCGCATCAGCCATTTCCTGCATCTGCGGGCCGAGATCTGTTCCGAAACGCTGATGGTCGAACTGTCCCGCTTTGGCCCCAGGGATGGTATCGGTATCCTCAGCCTGATGGACCATACTCCCGGCCAGCGCCAGTTCCGCGACCTGCGGCAACTTGAAAGATATTACCGCGACGAAAATGGCGTGGACCGGGCCCTTCTTGAACGCCAGATCGCCGAACGGCGGGAGGTTTCCACCCGCTACGCCACGCTGAATGAACGGGCCGCCGTGGACGCCGCCCGCCGCCTTGGCGCGGTGCTGGCCAGCCATGACGACACCACCGCCGGCCATGTCGCGGTGTCAGCCCTGAACGGAGCGCGGTTTGCAGAATTTCCCACCACGATCGAGGCTGCCAGGGCCTGCCGCGACCGTGGCATCCGGGTCATGTCGGGTGCCCCGAACCTGATCCGCGGCGGATCGCATTCGGGCAATGTGGCGGCGAAGGATCTGGCGCTTGGCGGGTTTCTCGACATCCTGTCGTCGGATTACGTGCCGTCGTCGCTTCTGTCCGGCGCGCTTGATCTCGCCGATCTCTGGGGGTCGCTGCCCCGCGCCGTCGCCACGGTCACCGCCCATCCGGCCGATGCGGCAGGGCTGGCCGACCGGGGCCGGATCGGCCCTGGTGCACGCGCCGACCTGATCAGGGTGACGCGGATCAGGGATGCGGGCACGGTGCGTGGGGTCTGGGTTTCGGGCCAGCGGGTCGGCTGAGCACAAAATCAGGAGGCCCCCGCGGGTTGGCGGGGGCCTTGCTGTCTTTT
>JAHRYM010000002.1:587986-687503 GCA_020622085.1 Paracoccaceae bacterium
GCTGAGCACAAAATCAGGAGGCCCCCGCGGGTTGGCGGGGGCCTTGCTGTCTTTTGGGGGCGCTCAGAGGTCCGGGTAGACCGGGAAGCGGTCGCAGAGCGCCTTGACCCCGGCGCGGACCTTCGCCTCGACTTCGGCATTGCCGTCCTCGCCATGGGCGGCCAGGCCGTCGACGACCTCGACGATCCAGCGCGCGATCTGGCGGAACTCGGCCTCGGCAAAGCCGCGGGTGGTGCCGGCCGGCGTGCCAAGCCGGATGCCGCTGGTCACGAAGGGCTTTTCGGGGTCAAACGGCACGCCGTTCTTGTTGCAGGTGATGTGCGCACGGCCCAGCGCCGTTTCAGTCGCCTTGCCGGTCACACCCTTCGGGCGCAGGTCGGCGAGCATCAGGTGGTTGTCGGTCCCGCCCGAGACGATGTCGATGCCGCCCTTCATCAGCTCGTCGGCCATGGCCTGCGCGTTCCTGACGATCTGCGCGGCATAGTCGCGGAAACCCGGGCGCAGCGCCTCGCCGAAAGCCACGGCCTTGGCGGCGATGACATGCATCAGCGGCCCGCCCTGCAGCCCCGGGAACACCGCCGCGTTGATCTTCTTGGCGATGTCTTCATGGTTGGTCAGCACCATGCCGCCGCGCGGCCCGCGCAAGGATTTGTGCGTCGTCGTCGTCACCACATGCGCATGCGGCAAGGGCGAGGGATGCTGGCCGCCCGCCACAAGCCCCGCGATATGGGCCATGTCGACCATCAGCCAGGCGCCGACCTCATCGGCGATCTTGCGGAAGGCGGCCCAGTCCCAGGTGCGGGAATAGGCGGTGCCGCCGGCGATGATCAGCTTGGGCTTGTGCGTCAGCGCGCGTTCGCGCACCGCCTCCATGTCCAGCCGCTGGTCCTGCTGGCGCACGCCGTAGCTGACCACGTTGAACCACTTGCCCGACATGTTGACCGGGCTGCCATGCGTCAGGTGCCCGCCCGAATTGAGGTCAAGCCCCATGAAGGTGTCGCCCGGCTGCAAAAGCGCCAGGAACACCGCCTGGTTCATCTGCGACCCGGAATTCGGCTGCACGTTGGCATAGCCGCAGTTGAAGAGCTTTTTCGCCCGCTCGATCGCCAGCGTCTCGGCCACGTCGACGAACTGGCAGCCGCCATAGTAGCGCTTGCCCGGATAGCCTTCGGCGTATTTGTTCGTCATCACCGAGCCCTGCGCCTCCATCACGGCGCGGCTGACGATGTTCTCGGACGCGATCAGCTCGATCTCGTCGCGCTGGCGGCCAAGCTCGTTCTGGATCGTGGCAAAAAGCTCGGGGTCGCGCGACGCGAGCGGTTCGGTGAAAAAGCCGGTGTCGCGGTGGGGGGCATTCATGGAGGTCTCCTTTGTCAGCCGGTCCAGCCAAGGCCGGCGGCGATGCTGTTCATGGATTGCATGAGCGGAACCACCGTGCGGGCGGCGGTCAGCTTGCGCGCGTCGCGCAAGAGGTCCACCTGAAGACGGTTGATCCGGTTCAGTTGCGGCCTGAGCCGTTCGAAGCGCTCGCGCATCAGCGGGAAGCGCGACCCGATGCTGTCGCCTCCGGTCAGTTGCATGATTGCCCGGGCAGCACGGCCGTGTTCGTCGCGCACCATGGTGAAGATCCGGTCACGGGTGGCCGCATCCCCGACCAGCGCCGCATAGGCGGCCGCGATCTCCATGTCCGAGAGCAGGAGCGATTTTTCGACTTCGTCCACCATCAGGCGGAACAGCTTGTGCTGGGCGAACATCTCGGACAGCAGCCGGTCGCCATCCTTGCCGCGCACCTGCCGGAAAGAGGCGATGGCCGAGCCGAAACCATACCAGCCCGTCACCAGATGGCGGTTCTGCGACCAGGCGAAGACCCAGGGGATTGCGCGCAGGTCGGCGAGGCTTTTGGCCCCGAAGCGCCGCGCCGGGCGCGACCCGATCCTGAGCATCGCCAGTTCCTCGACCGGGCTCGCCTGCTGGAAGTAGTCGATGAAGCCGGGCTGGCCCAGAAGGGTCGAATAGGCGGTCTGCGACAGGCCCGACAGCGCATCCAGCGCGTCGATGTGTTCGGGATTCGCCACCGGCTGGACGCGGGTCTGCATATGGGCCAGCACCGAGGAGGCGAGAAGCTCAAGCTGATTGAGCGCCGTGCCGCGGTTGGCGTATTTGGACGATACCACCTCACCCTGTTCGGTGATGCGCAGGCGGCCATGGATCGTGCCCAGCGGCTGTGCTGCGATGGCGCGTTCGGTGGGCGCGCCGCCGCGGCTGACCGATCCGCCGCGGCCGTGGAAGAACACCGGGCGCAGGTCGTGGCGGGCGAGCGTTTCGGTGATCCGGCGCTGCGCCTTGTCCAGTTCCCAGGTAGAGCAGATGAAACCGCCGTCCTTGTTGCTGTCGGAATAGCCCAGCATCACCTCGATCAGCCCAGCCGGTGATTTGAGGCTGCGCTGCGCCAGCGGCACCGCGAGCAGGTCTTCAAAGACGGCCGGCGCGCGGCGCAGGTCGTCGATGGTTTCGAACAGCGGCACCACGCGCAGGTCAAGCTTTTCGGCACCAAGACCCGCGTAACGCGCCAGAAGATAGACGCCGAGGATATCGTCGCTTGACCGGCTCATCGACAGGATGAAGGGGCCGATGGCGTCGGGATCGTCGGACAGCTGCGCCTCGCGCATCAGCGCCAGAAGGTCCAGAAGCTCGCGCGCTTCGGGGGTAAGCTTGCTGCGGTTGACGGCCAGAAGGTCGGGGTTGGCCAGTTCGCGGCGCAGACGGGCGGACCATTCGGGGCTGCCCCAGGCGGGGGAGGTTCCCCATTGCGACCAGATCTCGGCCAGGACGGCGGTGGTCACGGTCGAGTTCTGCCGGATGTCCAGCGTCGTGGTGCGGAAGCCGAAGGTTTCGGCCTGCCAGCGGATCGGGCGCAAGTGGCGTTCGGCCAGCCGGGTGGCGCCGATCGCCACCAGCGCATCATCCAGCACCTGAAGGTCGGCCACGAACTGTGCAACCGTCACATAGACGCGTCCCGCCCCCTGTATGGTTGCCGCCAACCGGTCACCGATCACCGTCAGCGCCTGGCGGAACAACTCGCCCGGATTGCGGGTTTCAAGGCGGGCAGCCTGGCCCGTGGCATGGATGAGAACACGCAGACGCGCTTCGAAGGGCTGGGGGATCTGGACGATGCGCGAGGTGATCGAGATCTTTTTCGCGGCATCGCGCACCAGCGCCAGATACTTTTCCAGAATGGCCATCCGCGCGCGGGAAAGCGCCTCGCGGGTCGCTGCGGTCGTGACATTGGGATTGCCGTCGCGGTCCCCGCCGATCCAGGAATGGAAGCGGACGCAGGGGGTCGGGGGCAGCTCCTCGCCGAAACGGTCCCGGGCGGCGACGGCAAAACGTTCGAAAAGCTGCGGCACCGCATCATAGATGCTGTCACGGAAGAACTGCAGGCCCCATTCGATTTCATCGCGCAGGCTGGGGCGTTCAAGGCGCAATTCACCCGTCAGCCACAACAGGTCGATCTCGCTCCGGATATCGAAGAGGAGCTCCTCGCGTTCGCGCGGGGTCCAGCGTTCGGCTTCGAGTGCCACCAGCAGCCGGTAGATCCGGCGGTGGATTTCCAGCACGGTGACGCGCTTGGCCTCGGTCGGATGGGCGGTCAGCGTCGGGCCGACGGAAAGCTGGCCGGCGGTCGCGGAAAAGACCTCGGCGCTCATCTGCGGGTCGAGCTCGGCAAAGACCTTGGCGAAACTGCCCTCGACCGCATCTGCGCCAAAGCGGGCCTCGGCCTGCCGACGGTCGCGCATGGCTACGTTTTCGTCGATGATCTTCGAAAGCTGGAACCAGATGTTGATGGCCTGAAGGCAGGGGGTCGCGGCCTCGCCCAAGGGCAGGTCGCCATCAAGCTGTTCGATCAGATCGGCAACCTGTGGTGCCCGCTGGGCAATGACGCTTTGCCACAGCACGCGAAGATCCTGGCGCAGCGTTTCGGCATAATCCGGATCTCTGGGCGCCTGGCCCTCGGACAGCTGGGAAAGCGCATGGACCATGGTCAGGCCACCCGATCACGAGGGGCGCGGCCGCCAAAGAAATCGGTCAGGTTGTCCAGCACGCGAAAGCCCATCGCTTCACGGGTTTCGCGGCTGGCCGAGCCGAGGTGCGGCAGCAGCACCAGGTTGTCCGCGTCCATCAGTTCCTGCGGAACGAAGGGTTCGCGTTCGAAGACATCCAGGCCCGCGCCGCCGATGGTGCCGAACCACAGGGCCTGCGCCAGCGCGTATTCGTCGACAACCTCGCCGCGGGCGGTGTTGATCAGGAACGCGCCGGGCCGCATCAGGTCCAGCCGGCGGGAGTTGATGAGGTGCCGGTTCGCCGCGCCCCCGGGGCAATGGAGCGAGACGAAATCGCATTCCGGCAGCAGGTCTTCGATCGTGGGCACCTGCACCGCATTGTAGCGCGCGAGGATTTCGGCGGGAACGGCCGAGCGGTTCTGGACCACGATCTTCATCCCGAAGCCGTGATGCGCCCGCTGCGCCATCGCCTGGCCGATGCGGCCGAAACCGATGATGCCCAGCGTCGCGCCGGAAACGCGGGTGCCGATCATGTGGGTCGGACGCCAGCCGGACCATTTGCCGTCGCGCAACTCGCGTTCACCCTCGCCGGCCCGCCGCGCCACCATCAGCATCAGCGTCATGGCGATGTCGGCGGTGCATTCCGACAGGACGTCGGGCGTGTTGGTGACGGTGATGCCGCGCGTCTTCGCGGCATCCGTGTCGATATGGGCAAACCCGACGCCATAGTTCGCCACGATTCTTGTGCGCGGCGAGGGCGCATCGAAGACCACCGACGGCAGACGGTCCGTCACGGTGGGCAGGATCGCGTCATAGCGGCCCATCGCGTCGCGGAGGTCCGCTTGGCTTAAGGGTTTGTCCGCCATGTTGAGATCAAGGTCAAAGACCTCGGCCATCCGCTCTTCTACCGACTGCGGCCAGCGCCGCGTCACAAGAACCTTGGGTTTCGTCATCGGGTCTGTCCTTTCTCAGGCAGCTTTCCGGGCCATGACACGCGCGATGGTTTCGCCGATGACCGAGGGGTTCTCGGCCACGGTGACACCGGCGGCGGTCAGGATCTCGACCTTTTCCGACGCGCTTTCGCCAAAGGCCGAGATGATCGCGCCCGCGTGGCCCATCGTGCGGCCCTTGGGTGCGGTCAGGCCCGCGATGTAGGCGATGACGGGCTTCGTCATGTGTTCCTGGATATAGGCCGCCGCTTCGGCTTCCTGCGGTCCGCCGATCTCGCCGATCATGCAGACGATGTGGGTTTCCGGGTCGGTCTCGAAGCGTTCGAGGATGTCGCGGAAGGAAGATCCGTTGATCGGGTCGCCGCCGATCCCCACGCTGGTCGAGACGCCGATGCCGCGATCCTTCAGCTGCTGCGCCGCTTCATAGCCCAGCGTGCCCGACCGGCCCACGATGCCGACGTTGCCCGGCAGGTAGATATGCCCCGGCATGATGCCCAGCATCGCTTTGCCCGGGCTGATGGTGCCGGCGCAGTTCGGGCCGGTCAGCACCATGCGGCGTTCGCGGGGGTAGCGCATCATGTAGCGCTTCACGCGGATCATGTCCTGCGCGGGGATGCCATCGGTGATGCAGACGCAGTAGCGGATGCCGCCGTCGGCCGCTTCCATGATGCTGTCAGCGGCGAAGGGGGGCGGCACGAAAACCAGGCTCGTATCCGCGCCGGTGGCTTCCACCGCCTGTTTCACGGTGTCGAAGACCGGGACGCCGAAGATCGTCTCTCCGCCCTTGCCGGGCACCACGCCGCCGACGACGTTGGTGCCATAGGCCTGCATCTCCTGGGTATGGAACTGCGCCATGCGCCCGGTGATGCCCTGGACGATCACGCGGCTCGTGCGGTCAAGAAAGATGCTCATCAGATCGCCCTCATCTTGGTGTTCTGTTTCTGGTCGTTCTTCCAGGCGCCGACCGCGCGTTCGGCGGCCTCCATCAGCGACCCGGCGCGGATGATCGGCAGACCGGACTGCGCGAGGATCTTCTGGCCTTCCTCGACGTTGGTGCCGGCCAGGCGGACGATCACCGGCACATCGACCGGGTTCGCCTTCAGCGCCTGCACCACACCTTCGGCGACCCAGTCGCAGCGGTTGATGCCGGCGAAGATGTTCACGAGGATCGCCTGGACGTTTTCATCCGACATGACCAGCCGGAAGGCCTTGGCCACCCGTTCGGGCGTCGCGCCGCCACCGATGTCGAGGAAGTTGGCGGGTTCGCCCCCGGCCAGCTTGATCGTGTCCATCGTCGCCATCGCAAGACCTGCGCCGTTGACGATGCAGCCGATGTTGCCGGCAAGGCCGATATAGGCCAGGCCCCGGTCGGCGGCGCGCGCCTCGCGCGGGTCTTCCTGGCTCTTGTCGCGCAGTTCGGCGACCTGCGGGTGACGGAACAGCGCGTTGCCGTCGAAGGTCATCTTGGCGTCCAGCGCCAGAATGCGGTTGTCGGTGGTGATGACCAGCGGGTTGATTTCCACCATCGTCGCATCCAGCTCGCGGAAGGCGCGGTAGCAGCCCTGAAGGGTGCGGACCATCTGCTGCGTGAGCGAAGTCGGGATACCCAGCGCGAAGGCGATTTCCCGGGCCTGGAATTCCTGGAGGCCCACCGCCGGCTCCACGGTCGAGCGCACGATGGACTCCGGCTTGCTGGCCGAGATGTCCTCGATCTCCATCCCGCCTTCGGACGAGGCCACGATCATCACCCGCTGCGAGGTGCGGTCAAGCACGAAGCCCAGGTAGATCTCGCGGTTGAAATCGACGGCGTTCTCCACATAGACGCGGTAGATGCCCTTGCCTTCCGGTCCGGTCTGATGCGTCACCAGCTTGCGGCCGAACATCTCGTTCGTGGCATCCTGGATTTCATGTTCCGAACTGCAAAGCTTGACGCCGCCCGCCTTGCCACGGCCGCCGGCATGGACCTGCGCCTTGACGATCCAGCGGTTGCCGCCCAGTTCGCGCGCCCGATAGGCCGCCTGTTCGGGGCTGTAGGCCAACCCGCCGCTGGGCACCGTCACGCCGAACTTGGACAGGATTTCCTTGGCCTGGTATTCGTGAATATCCATTCTCGCCTCCCTTATTCCGCCGCCATTGTCATCTTGTAGTGGTGACGAAGGCCTTCGGTGATTTCCTCGGTGTTCACGCCTGCGCCCATGTCGTTCATCGCCACCGCAAAGCGCCCGACAATGTCGGTGATCGCGGCTTCCGACAGTTGGTTCAGGATGCCGATGCGGACCTGCACCGGTTCCGACAGCGTCGGCCAGATGCCGAAGCCCTTGGCGCGGCAGGCCTGGACCAGTTCCTTTTCGCGGCCCGCCAGTTCCTTCGGCAGGTTCAGCACCACAAGGCTCGTCATGTTCGAGGTGACCTCGCAGCCCATGGCCGTCACGGCCTGGCGCAGGGCCTGTTCGTGGTGGGCATAGTCGCGGGCCTTGGCGGCGCGGCCCTGTTGCAGGTTGATGCGCAGCGCCTCGTGGAAGGCAGCGACGGCATAGCCCGAATGGGTGCGGTGATAGGCGCCGGCGGCCGCATCCTTGCCATCGATGATGCCCCAGTGCCGCGCCTCAAGGATCGGGTGGTGCACATAGGTCTGGCAGCCGCTGGTGCGCACTTCCTCGATGTAGCGGTCCGAGAAGCTGACAGGGGCATAGGTCAGCGGCAGGCACAGCACGCCCTTCTGCGGACAGGAGGCCCAGCCGACGACACCCGGATAGTCGTCGATCGAGAAATCGTCGACGCCCAGCGAGGACACCGCGTCGATCAGCCCCAGCGCGCCATGGCGCAGGCAGGCGTCCGAGAAGCCCTTCAGGTCATTGATGCGGCCCGAGCCGGTTTCCCAATGCGCCATGAAGGCCCATTTCGGCTTCTTTTCGGCCAGCACCCTTTCCACGATTTCTTCGGTGACCGACTGGCCATGCGGCACGGTCACGACGGTGACGCTCGCAGGCTTGGGGTCCATCGGATTGGCGCGCAGTTCCTCGCGGGTTGCGGCCTTCATCCGGATGGTCAGCGCGTCGATCCCCGAAAAGGTGCCATTGGTGAAGGCCACGACCGTGTCGCCGGGCAGGATCGCGCTGAGCAGGCAGTCGAGCCCGCTGAAGCCGGTGCCGCCGACGCCATAGGTATAGACGTTCTTCGTGCCCCAGATGGCGCGGAGCATCATCTTGCATTCGATCATGCCACGCAGGACATCCGCCTGCATGTGATCGGCGAGCCCGGCGTTCGAGAAAGCCGCCAGAACGCGCGGATCGGTGTTGCCGGGGCCGGGGCCCGCCGCGAGCGTTTCGGGGATCAGGAGTTCGGGGAAGATGTTGGTCATGTCAGTCCCTGCCTTTTCATGAATGCGCCGTGAAGGCGGAAGACCGACTGCGTGGGCTTTGGGGGTCGCCGGACCTCCTGTTTCCTCGCAGTCATATTTCCTACACACAGGAAACTCCCGGTCGACAAATCCCGCAACGCCCGTATATCCTGCCTTTGGGTATCTATTTGGATGGTAATTTACCTACCCATTACGGTGGATATACGACGGTATGCAGAAGCGATCCCTACCCGTTCGGGTAGTATTGGGACAGGTTCATGTCAAATTGGATGCAAAATCAAAAGGAAACCCCGGTCACGGTCATGCTGGCCGATGGCAATCCGCTGGTCCTGACCGCCATGGCCGAGATTTTTGACCGGGATACACGATTCTCGCTGGTGGCGACTTCGGCGACGGCGGAAGGCTTCCTTGGCGCGGTGATGCGGATGCCGGTGCAGGTGGGGGTGATCGACTGGAACCTGCCGGCGCTTGGCGGCGCCAAGCTGATCGAGGTGCTGCGCGAACAGCCCCAGACGCCGCGACTGATCGTCTACGGCGATGAAGCCTCGGAAGTCCCGCGGCTGGCGATGTCAGCGGGTGCGGCGGGATTCGCGGGCCGCTCGGCGCCGGTCGAACGGCTGCTGGAAACCTGCCTGTCGGTCGCAAAGGGGCAGATGGTGTTCCCATTCCTGGACGTGCGGAAATTGCAGCTTGACCCGATCGAGCAGTTGTCGAAGCGTGAACGCGCGTTGCTGGAGGGTCTGTCGCGGGGCCTGACGAACCGCGAACTGTCGAAGGAATTCGAGATCAGCCCGAACACCGTGAAGTTCCATCTGTCGAACCTGTTCGAAAAACTGTCGGTAAAGAACCGCACGCAGGCGATCGCTTTCTACTATGCGAACCGTGCATCGAGGTGAGATTTCTGACCGGCCCGGCCCATCATCACCAATATGAAAATTTTATTCTTGACTGGAAAGGTTTATTCGGCGGATGCCTAAAGACAACCAGTCAAACCCCAACAAGGAGCCCCCCGATGTCTTTCCACGTGATCCAGCAGGCCCCCGCCCGCCTGAACCGCAGCGAACTGGCCGTTCCCGGCAGCGCGCCGCAAATGTTTGAAAAAGCGGCACAATCCGATGCGGATGTGGTGTTCCTGGACCTTGAGGACGCGGTGGCGCCCGATGACAAGGCGCAGGCCCGCAAGAACATCATCAAGGCCCTGAACGAGCTCGACTGGGGCAAGAAAACCATGTCGCTGCGAATCAACGGGCTCGATACCCACTACATGTATCGCGACGTGGTGGACGTGGTCGAACAGGCCGGCGAGCGGCTGGACCTGATCATGATTCCGAAGGTCGGCACCGCCGCGGATGTCTATGCCGTGGACATGATGGTGACGCAGATCGAAGACGCGAAGGGCTACAAGAAGCGCATCGGATTTGAACACATCATCGAGACCGCGCTGGGGATGCAGAACGTCTCCGAAATCGCCGCGGCGTCGAAGCGGAACGAATCACTGCACTTCGGCGTGGCCGATTACGCGGCCTCGACCCGGGCGCGCACGACGATCATCGGCGGCGTGAACCCCGATTATTCGGTCCTGACCGACAAGCTGGAAGACGGCAGCCGCGCCGTCCATTGGGGCGACATGTGGCATTATGCGCTGGCGCGGATGGTTGTCGCCGCGCGCGCCAATGGCCTGCGCCCCGTGGACGGGCCGTTCGGCGATTTCTCGGACCCGGACGGATATCGCGCGGCGGCCAAGCGCGCGGCGGTCCTGGGCTGCGAGGGCAAATGGGCGATCCACCCCAGCCAGATCGCCCTCGCGAACGAGGTGATGTCGCCGTCCGAGGCCGAAGTCACGAAGGCCAGGCGCATCCTCGAGGCGATGGAACAGGCCGCCGCCGAAGGCAAGGGCGCGGTATCGCTGGATGGGCGCCTGATCGACTATGCTTCGATCCGGCAAGCCGAGGTTCTGGTTGAAAAAGCCAGACAGATTGCCGGAGCCTGATCCGATGGGGCTGCGCAGCAAGGCGACCGAACTTTTCGCCACCGCCTGCCGCGCGGCCGATCCGGCCGAGGCGCTGACGGCGGCGCTCGACAGCCAGCCCCTTCCCCGCCCGGATCCGGGCGGGGAATATCTTGTGGTGGCTTTGGGAAAGGCCGCCATTCCCATGGCGGAACGGCTGTTGCAGGTTCTGCGCACGCCGTGCCGGGCGCTTGTGATCACAAATTACGAGAACGCCCGTGACCTGCCCGGCGCGACTGTCCTTGCCGCCGGGCATCCGGTTCCCGACGAGAATGGCGCGCGCGCGGCCATCGCGCTAGAAGACATGCTGACGGGGGCGACGGCCGCCGACCGGGTGATCGCGCTGATCTCGGGCGGGGGGTCGGCGCTGGTGCCTGCGCCGGTCGCGGGTCTGTCGCTGGAAGACAAGGCGGCGGTGAACCGGCTGCTTCTTTCCAACGGTTTCGAAATTACCGAAATGAACTTTGTCCGCCAGCAATTGTCACGGCTGAAGGGTGGCGGCCTTTTGCGGGCAGCGGCACCGGCACCGGTTTCGGCCTATATCCTGTCGGACGTGATCGGAGACGATCTGCGGGTGATCGCCTCGGGGCCGACGGTTGCGCCGATCGGGACGGCAGCCGAGGCGCGGGCGCTGTTGCAGGACCGGGGCCTTTGGTCGGAGCTTCCCGCCAGCGCGCGCGCGGCGCTGGAGCGGGCGCCCGTATCGACCGAAATACTGCCTGCCGCACAGAACCTGCTGATCGGATCGAACCGCCAGAGCCTTGATGCCGTTTGCGCCGCCTTCGGGCCGGGCGCCACCATCGTGAACGACCGGCTGGTGGGCGATGTCGGTGATGCCGCGGCCGAGATCGTTTCGGCAGCGCAAAATGCCGACAGCAAGGATATGCACTGCCTTGTCTTCGGTGGGGAAACCACTGTCACGCTGCGGGGCAACGGGCTTGGCGGACGCAATCAGGAACTGGCGCTTCGGGTGGCGATGGCGATGCCGGCCCTCGGGCGCGACTGGGCATTCCTGTCAGGCGGCACCGATGGCCGCGATGGCCCGACCGATGCGGCGGGTGGGCTGGTCGATGCGGGAACCGTGGCAAGGATCCGCAGGGCAGGCGCCGAGCCGGAGGCACTTCTGGCCAATAACGACAGCAACAAGGCCCTGACCCTGGCCGGCGATCTTCTGGTGACAGGCGCCACCGGAACAAACGTGGCCGATGTCCAGATCCTGCTTCTGGGGAATGGGGCGCCCGGGCCGGCCTGATGCAGGCAGGCCGTCTTCATTGCCGGCCAGCGGCTTCCTTCTGCGGGGCGGCTTTCCCTGCCGTTCCAGCCCCGCCGATCCCGGTGGTGTCCACGGATTATGCGGCGCCCCCCAGCACCACGGTGACAGCGTGATCTCCCTTGATGAGCGGGATCACCGCGCCCCGGGACGTTACCCGCAGACCGGCACCATCCATCTGCGCTAAAACCACGCCATGGCCTGCGCCATCGGGATTGAGGATGGTCACCGCAATTTGCGCCTCTTGCAGCCGGACCGTCGCCGAAATCTGTGGCCAGGCCTTCGGGATGCAAGGATCAAGGTGCAATTCCTGCCCCGCGCGGGCCAGGCCAAGCAGGCCCTCGACGCCGGCGCGATACATCCAGGCGGCAGAGCCGGTATACCAGGTCCATCCACCGCGCCCCTCGTGCGGCGCGGTCGAATAGACATCGGCGGCGATGACGTAGGGTTCGACCTTGTAGCGCTGGATGGCCTCGACCGTGCGGGTATGGTTGACCGGGTTGAGCAGCGAGAACAGCCCCATTGCCCCGTCGCCATCCCGCAGCCCCGCCAGCGCAAGGACCGCCCACATCGCGGCATGGGTATATTGGCCGCCGTTTTCCCGCAGGCCGGGCGGGTATCCCTTGATATAGCCCGGATCAAGTGGCGAGCGGTCGAAGGGCGCGGTGAACAGCAGCGAAAGTCCCGGATCGCTGCGGACAAGGTGCTTCACCATCGACTCCATCGCCATCCGCGCCCGCGCCGGATCCCCGGCCCCCGACAGGACGGACCATGATTGCGCAATGCTGTCGATCCGGCATTCGGTATCGGCGGCGGTGCCAAGGATCGTGCCATCGTCGAAGGTGCCGCGCCGATACCATTCGCCGTCCCAGCCCTGCGCCTCGATCGCCTGGCGCACCGATGCGGCATGGTTGCGCCAGCGCGCGGCACGAACCGGATCGCGGGCATCCGCAAGGAGCGCCATCCGGTCGATGGTGGCAATCAGCAGCCAGCCAAGCCAGAGGCTGGTGCCCTTGCCGCCCTCGCCCACGCGGTTCATCCCGTCGTTCCAGTCGCCGGTGCCGATCAGCGGCATCCCGTTGTCACCTGTCAACAGGATGGCCTGATCCAGCGCCAGCGCGCAGTGTTCGAACACGGTCGCGGTCGTCTCGGAGATCGAGGGCAGGGAAAAGTCGTCATGTGCCCCGGGCGCAAGTGCAGGCGCGTGGAGGAAGGGAAGGTCTTCGTCGAGAATCCCCTCGTCGCCCGTCACGGCGACATACTGGGCGACACAGTAGCCAAGCCAGACCCGGTCATCCGAAATGCGCGTGCGCACGCCCTGCCCCGAATGTGGCAGCCACCAGTGCTGCACATCGCCTTCGGGAAACTGCCGGCTGGCCGCGCGCAACAGATGTTCCCGCGTCAGTTCGGGGTGGGCGAAGGCCAGCGCCATGCCATCCTGCAACTGGTCGCGGAACCCGTAGGCACCACTGGCCTGATAGAACCCCGCCCGGGCCCAGATGCGGCAGGCCAGCGTCTGATACATCAGCCAGCCGTTGAGCAGGATATCGAACGACCGGTCGGGCGACGTGATCTGGACAGCGCCCAGAACCCGCGACCAATGTTCCTTGACCTCTGCAAGCATCTGGTCAGGATCAAGCGCGCGCATCCGCTTGACAAGGGCGCTGGCGGCAGAGTCACTTTCGGCCTGACCCAGCAGGAACACCACATCCACCGTATCGCCGGGCCCGAGCGTCACAAGCCGTTGCAGCGCCGCACAGGAATCAAGACCGGGGCCGGTCCGGCCCGAAAATGCGGCGGCGCGCAACCCACGGGGATCGGAAAGACTGCCACCGACTCCGATGAACTCGGCCCGGTCGGCGGTGTGGCTCGTGGTTTCCTGCCCAAGGTCGGCAAAAGCGACGCGGCCGGGGAAAGCCATGGCATAGGTGTTTGTGGCAAGGATCGCACCGGTCTGGTCCCTGCGCGTCACGATGTAAGGAAGCGAGGCGCCGCGCGACGGGCCCAGCACCCATTCGGCATAGGCAGAGACCGAAAGCCGGCGGTCGGAAGACCCGGTATTGCGGAGCCGCAGCCGAGTCACCTTGACCGGGGCATCAAGCGGCACGAACTGGACCATCTCAGCCGAAATGTCATTGGCGGAATGATCAAAGCGCGAATAACCGAAGCCATGCCGCGCGACATGGGTGCCCTGGCCCCGGATCGGCAGGGCGGTCACGGTCCAGACTGCGCCGCTGTCCAGATCGCGCAGGTAAATCACCTCGCCCGGCGGATCGGCAACCGGGTCGTTCGACCAGGGTGTGATCTGGTTCTCGCGGCTGTTTTCCGACCATACGAAACCGCTTCCCTCGGCCGAGACCTGGAAACCGAAGGTCGGATTGGCGATGACGTTGATCCATGGCGCGGGCGTTGTCTGGCCGTTGTGGAGCACGGTCACATATTCGCGTCCGCCATCGGCGAATCCGCCGGTTCCGTTGAAAAATTCCAGATCGTCCGGATCCGGGGCAATTTCGGCCCCGCCTGCTGCCAGGGCGCCCTGCACGGAACCGGTTTGCGGATCGCGTCTGCGATCGACCGCCCGACCGGTCGGCGCCGGGGGCCGTTGTGCGGCGGTGACCGGCACAGGCCGCGGCTTGCGGGTCAACGACAGGGTTTCCATCTCGGCGGCAATGTTGCCCCGGCTGGCCACCAGCACGACGCGCGCCACAGACAGCAGCATCGCGCGCGCCTCTTGCGAAATCAGGTCGGCGCGCAGCACATGGACCGAGCCATGGATCGGCGCATGGATCCCTTCGGGGCGCGCCCGCATTCCAGCAGCGCGCACCGCACTGTCTATGGCGAATTGCAGATCCTGCACATAGGAGGACGAGCGGTCGTTCAGGATCACCAGATCGACCGCAAGCTGGCGCATGCCCCAGTATTCATGCGCGCTGAGAACCTGATGCAGTGCCGCCATGTCCTGGATGTCGTCGATCACCAGAAGGACAATCGGCAGGTCACCCGAGATGCCGCAGGCCCAGAGCGCCGACTGCGGTGCCGCCCCCTCAAGGATTCGTGCCGGTGACGAACGCAGCCGCCCATCGCCACGGATCACCATGCCGCCCAGAGACTGGAAATGTGCGGCCTCGGCATGGGAAATCCCCAGATGGCGGAGCTGGACCTGCGCCCGTGTCCAGGCCAGCGTGGCCGCGCGGGCATAGGCGGAAGGATCGCGGTGGCGATCCACCAGATCCAGAAGCACCACCGGATCGGATGCGACCATGGTCCAGAAGGTCACCCGGGTGACGCCACCGGCCGACACCAGAACCCGACGCCGGATCGCAAAGATCGGGTCCAGCACCGTGCCGGTCGTGCCCGAAAGCGGCGCTTGGGCCATCGCCGCGTCGCGCAGGCTGCGGCCCCGGCCGACAAAGCGGGCGCGGTCCGTCTCGATCTGGATCGGTGCTGTTTCTTCGCCCTCCACCACCGCGATATGGGCAGCCCAGATTTCGGGGTCATCGGGCGAGCGGCGGCGGCGCGTGGCCACGATCGCGCCCAGCTCGGGGTGGAAATCGGTAACGACGAACATCTTCGAAAACGCGGGATGCGCCAGGTCCGATGCTGCGGGCGCAAGCACGAGTTCGCTGTAGGATGTCACCTCGATCTCTCGCGGTGTCCTGCCGGTGTTGGTCAGGGTCACGCGCCGCGCCTCGGCGTCATCCTCGGCCGACACGACGATTTCGGTCATGGTGCTGAAGCGCGGCATCTGGTCGGTGAAGGCGGCGTGATATTCGCAAAAGACGGCACGCCTTCGCGCCGACCCGCCCGCCGATGTCCGCTCCTGTGGTTCCGGCGCCGCGACAGGTGCCGCCGCCGGGGCCGGCTGGATGCCCGCGGTCCAGGCCGCGCCCGTCCGGCAATCGCGCAGGAAGATGAAAGAGCCCAGCGCAGCCTGCGTCGGTTCGGGACGCCAGCGCGTCACCGCCAGATCGCGCCACTGGCTGGAGCCTTCGCCCATCGGCGTCAGCATGACACCATAGTTGCCGTTCGAAAGCAGATGCGCCGTCGGCACCGCGGCCGCCGGGTCTTCAAAGGTCCGCAGGCCCAGGGTTTCGCTGTCCTCGACCGCCGTTGCGGAAACTTCGGTCGCACGCGGCGGTGCGGCGACCACATCGCGCGGTATGCGTTCCTGAAGCAGCAGTTCGACCGCGCGGACCATCGGTTCGGCATGGAACAGATCGCGCAACCGGCCATCGAGAAGGACATTGGCAATGGCCGTGATCGTCATGCCCTGGTGATGGGCCATGAAGCTTCGGACGATGGCGTGATCGGAATTCGCCGGCACACGAGACGCCGTATAGTCCATTGCCTCGTAGAAACCGTATCGCCCTTCGGCACCCAGTTCCGCCATCCGGGCATAGTTTCGCGCCGCCGCGGCCGGATCGATCATCGCGGCAAGCCCCGAGGCATAGGGGGCTATCACACGGTTCTCGCTCAGCCCGCGTTTCAGGCCAAGGCCGGGAACGCCGAAGTTCGAATACTGGTAGGTCATTTCCAGATCGCGCGCGTTGTAGGCCGATTCCGATACCCCCCAGGGAATGCCCAGTGCATCGCCATAGGCGATCTGCCGCGCCACCACGAGACGGTTGGTCTGGTTGAGGATGGAACCTTCGGGCGCGCGCAGGACGATCGACGGCATCAGGTATTCGAACATGCTGCCCGACCAGGAAATCAGCACGGCACCGCTTCCCATCGGAGTTGCGCCCCGGCCCAGCCGGAACCAGTGCCGCGTCGGGACATCTCCCTTTGCAATCGAGAACAGGCTGGCAAGGCGCGCTTCGGATGCCAGCAGGTCGTAGCAATTGGTATCGGGCCGGTTCGTTGCCACCGAGAATCCGATCGACAGCAGCTTCTTTTCCGGGTCGAGCAGAAAGCCGAAATCCATGTCGGTGGCGAAGTTGCGCGCCGTTTCCTCAAGCTCGCCAAGCAGGCCGGGACCAAGGGGGGCGGCAAGGTCGTCAAGGTGGTCGGCAAGGCATTGACGGGCCGCCGCCGTCCAGGCGGAAAGCGTGGGGGCCGTGTCCTCGATGGCCCGGGCCTGCGCGTGAAGGCCCGACAGTTCCTCGATCAGGCCTTCAAGTGGCGTATCCTTGATCTTCGTGATCAGCCGGTCGATGGCGAGAGCGATCCCAGCAACGGAAACACCGGAAGCCGCGGCGGCCGTCGCAGCGGCGGATGCAAGCGAAAGTGCATCGCCTGCGGCCTGCCGCGCCCGTTCTTCCAGGGGCCCGTTGTGCCACCAGTCACGACAGGCTTGTGCGACGGCGATCAGGTGGCCTGCCAGATTGCCGCTATCAACCGAAGAGACATAGGCGGGCTCAAGAACATGCAGGTCGCGGGTGTCATACCAGTTGTAGAGATGGCCGTGATAGCGCGGCATGCGCAACATCGTATCCAGCGTGTCGCGCAAGCGTTGCGCGGCGGCTCTCCGGCCGATCCAGCCCATGTCGCAGGCCACGACTGTCGACATCAGATACAAACCGATGTTGGTGGGCGAGGTCCGCCGGGCGATTACCGGCTGCGGCGTTTCCTGGAAGTTGTCGGGCGGCAGGAAGTTGTCTTCCTCGGTGACGAAGGTTTCAAAGTAATGCCATGTTCGCCGGGCCACGAGGCGCAGCCTGCGTTCATCCTCGGGCAGGAGCGCGGGCGCATGCCGTGCCGGGCGGATCTGGCTGATGTTGCGGGCGATGGCGGGGGCAAGGAACCAGGCCACGGCAAAGGGCGCAAGCAGCGGCGCAAGCTGCGGCCGGACCAGGGCGGCGATCGCGCAGGAGCCCAGGCCCAGCGCCACGCCCGGCGCCATCCGGCGCCAGGATCCGGCCAGCGTGGGCAGGGCGCCGCGCCCCGCGTGTTCCGCCGTCACCCACTCCAGAAGATCGCGCCGCGAGCCGAACAGCCGCCAGATCGTCCGGCCGATCGCATCAAGCATCAGTGCCGCCTGATCGGCAAGAAAGACCAGGAGCAGCGCAATCTGCGAAAGCGCCGCCGCAACTTCGTGGCCAAGGGTTGCCAGATGGCTGCGAAGGGTAGTGCCGCGATAGTCCGGCAGGATGCCGAACGGCAAAGGCAGAAGCCGCGGCAGCGCCAGCAGCAGCACTACCGACAGCGTCCAGGCGATTGCGACGGCGGGCACCATCAGCCAGCCCGCCAGAAGCGCGACAAGCGCAAGCGGCGCCACCAGCGAACGGCGCAGGTTGTCGATCATCTTCCAGCGGCCGATCGCCGGAATGCCCCCGCCTTCCCGCCCGCGGTGGCCGAATATCCAGGGCAGCAACTGCCAGTCGCCCCGGACCCACCTGTGGTGGCGGCCCATGTCTACGTCGTAGCGGGCCGGAAAGTCCTCGATCACCTCGATATCCGAGGCGAAGGCCGAACGCGCGAAGATACCTTCGAACAGGTCATGGCTGAGAAGCGCGTTTTCGGGCACCCGCCCGGCCAGTGCCGCCTCGAAGGCATCGACGTGATAGATGCCCTTGCCGGTGTAGGATCCTTCCTCGAACAGATCCTGATAGATGTCGGATGCGGCGGCCGCATAGGGCTCGATCCCGCCGGGGCTTGAAAAGATCCGCTGATAGATCGAGCCGCTGCGATTGCTGGGCAACGCGGGACTGACGCGGGGTTGCAGGATGCCGTAGCCCGCCGTGACCCGATGGCCGTCTTCATCAAGGCGCGGGCGGTTCAGCGGATGGGCCATCTTGCCGATCATCAGCCGCACGGTGTTGCGCAGCAGGCGCGTATCGGCATCAAGCGTGATCACATATTTTACATGCGGGGGCAGCGCGCCGCTGACCACCTCGAAACTCGTGTCCCTCGCGCCGCGCAGCAGGCGGTTCAGTTCCGAAAGCTTGCCGCGTTTCCTTTCCCAGCCCATCCACACGCCCTCGGACGGGTTCCAGATCCTGCGGCGGTGCAGGAACAGGAACCGGTCGCTGCCATCATCCGTGGGGTGGCGGGCGTTGAGCTCTGCCACGGCTTGAAGCGCGGCGTCAACAAGCGCGCGGTCCTGCGGCGTGGTCTCGACATCGGCATCGGCCGCATCCGACAGCAGCGCGTAATGGACGGCACCGCCGATGCTTGACAGGTAATGCACCTCGAGCCGCTCGACCTGATCCGGCACTTCGGCGGCGTTACGAAAGATCACCGGAACCACGACCAGCGTGGTCAGGTCCGCTGGCACCCCCCTGGACAGATCAATCCCTGGAAGCGGCTGCGGCGCGACCGACCGGGTTGCGATCGCATTGACGAAGGCCACGCCGGCCTCGACCGCCACCGCAAGCCCCGCAAGGCCAAGGACGACCAGCGAGGTCGTTCCCGCCCCCGCAGCGCTCGCCCACCAGAGCGCAAGCGCAAGGAAAGACAGCGACACCACCGCCACCGCTCCGAGATAGCCCGCAAGGCCCAGGCGCGAAAGGGCGCGTCGCAGGCCAAGGCCCGCGCCGGGGCGGAAACCAAGCATCTGTTCAAGCCGGGGCCGCCCCTCGCCGATCAGCCAGTGGCCGGGATCGTTTTCGGGGCTGGCCGTGACCCCTTCGACAAGCCCGAGACAGGCGTCGGTCACGAAATCCTCTGACTTCCGAGAGCCGCGCGACAGGATCTCGATCTCGGTCCGGTAGCGGTTGCGGGTCGGAAAATCCAGATCGGCGAAGCTGGTCGCCTGGCGCAGGCGGGCGTCGATCAGGCTGACCTCTTCGAAGAAGTCCGCCCAATCCATTTCCGAAACCAGCCGCATCGAGGTGACGATGTTGCGCATGGTGACGTTGGACGCGCCAAGGCGCAGTTGCACGTTCTCGACGACATCATCAACACTGTGGCCCTGCTGTTGCAGCCGGTCCTCAAGCCAGCCCAGAAGCGGCATCGTCGCCGGATCATAGCCGCGCAGCCGCTTGGCGATCTGGCCGGCCATCACATCGGGCAGCGGCTGGTTCTCGAAGGGCGCCACCGCCTGGTGCATTGCCATCATCTGTGCATGATCGGAATGGGCTTCGGCCGAAAGAACCTCCTCGACCAGCAGATCCGCCCGCATCCGAAGTTCGTGGCCCTCGATGATCTGCGCGGCAAGGCGGCGCATGTTCTCGATCAAGACGATGCGCAGCGTGATCGCAACCGCCCAGATTTCGCCGATCATCAGCGGCTGGACCTGCTGATAGGCGTGGATAAAGCGGCTGAGAATCGGGCCCGACAGCAGACTGTCGGTATGGGCGACGTAGGCCCAGGCTATGCCGAAGACGCGCGGATAGCCCTTGAAGGGACCATCCGCCAGTTTCGGCAGCTGCCGATAGTAGCCGGGGGGCAGATCCTCGTCGATCTGGCGAAGCTGTTCTTCGACCAGATGAAAGTTGTCGAGCAGCCATTCGGCGGCGGGCGCGATCGGCTGACCCGCCTCCAGCGCGTCGGCGCAGATCCTGTAGGCTTCGACCAGCGCCTCGCCATTGTCCCGAACCCTGTCGCTCAGCGGCTGGACCGGCAACGACCGGCCCGAGGCGACCGGCTGCGCCGCCGCAAGGCTCTGTGCGTGATGTTCAAGCCTCTCGGTGCCGAAAAGCTCGGCACGGATCGGCGCCTTGTCCTGCCAGACGCCGGATGCGTTGCGCCGATGCGATGGCCACCAGGCGGGCATGTGCCGCAAGATGGACCGCGCGCTCAATTGGAGCGCGCCTTGCCACGGTCATCGGGGACCGGCTTTTGCAGCACCACCGCTGCCTTGCCGGCGACGGCGCTGCCAACCTTGCCGGTTATTTCGAAAGGCCTCGCCCCGATTGCCTGTGCCGTTTTCGACGGCTGCGACAAGGCCCCCGCCGCAGGTTGGCCGGTGACCATGACCTGGGCGCCATCCACCAATTCCGGACGCACTTTCCGCGTCATGGCCAGCCAGCTGCTTTCGATCTGATTCCAGTCCATTTCTTCGTCCCCCCTTCTGACAGCGAGCGATCACCCCTGCATCCGCCCTGCCAGCGGCCTGCCGGCCCGGACCAGCAGGCCCAAATGGGAAACCCGGGGTTGTTGCCGTGGTTCCCTCACATCAAAGTGTGCGCGGATTGACGCCGGTGGGCATGGATCGCGGAATGTGGTGCGCAGATCGGGCCGCCTGGGCCGGGCCTGCGTGCTGTGACAACGCGCCCGCATGCCATTTTGCCGCAATGGGCCGTGGTCATGCCGGCGCCCCGCTCCGACCTGCCACGGTCAGGCCGCCCGTGGCCCGCATGTGGCGACAGGCCGTCATCCCTGCATGGGCGACGACGGTCATTGGGATTTTGATGGAAATGGCGGACCCGGAGCGATTCGAACGCCCGACCCCTAGATTCGTAGTCTAGTGCTCTATCCAGCTGAGCTACGGGTCCGCTGTGGAGGGCGATGTAGCCGTGGCGCGCGGGCATTGCAAGCGCATAATGACATGCCCGTGCGCAAGATTTCCGTCTGTCGGATCACGAGGGCGGCGCGGCAGGGTTCATCGGAGGCCCGGCAGGATTCGCGGCAAAGAGCGTTGCCAGGATCGCCTGCTGCCTTGCCCGGTCGCCCTTGGCCAGCGTGGCCACGGTGGTCTCGGGCAGGGCACCGGTCACTCCGGCCTGTTCCAGCGCGGTGATCGCCGCATCGGGGGTCTGGCCGGTCAACTCGGCCAGCGTTTCGATGCGCGCAGAGCCAAGCGCCGCAAAGACCTTGCCCGGAGTAAGGCTTCCCTGGCCGGAAACCGGGATGAAGGACAGCGCCAGGGCAAGCGCGCCCGCCCCGATCAGCACCCGTGCCAGCGGGCGACGGAAATACAGCGTGAAGGGGCGCCAGTTCAGCGCGACATGCGCGGCGGCGGCGGCCAGGAGCACGAGGCCCACCCATTCGTGCAGGGTTTTGTTCAGCCCGCTGTCAAGATGCAGGAAGATAAGGATTCCCGTCACGGCCATGACAAGAAACGATCCGATCATCAACGGTGTGGCCCAACTTCGTAGCGGCATGATCAACTCCATCCAATGCTGCAGATGGAACGGGTTGACCCTGCGCTTCCGTCGCGGGCTTCACGGAAAATCACGAAACTTCACGATCCCCGATGTCCAGCGCATGGGGCAGGTGAACCATGAATTCGGTCCCTTCGCTGTCGGACCTGACCAGTTCCAGCCGCCCACCGTGGCCGCGCACCAGTTCGGCGGCGATGGCAAGGCCAAGCCCGGTCCCACCCTTGCGGATACCACCCTGGAAGGGCTGAAACAGATGTTCCTTGGCGCGTTCGGGCAGGCCTGGCCCGGTGTCGCCCACGCGGATCCACCAGCCGTCGTCCTCTTCACCCGCACCGACCTCGATCGTGCCCGGGCGACCGGTAGCCTCGATCGCCTGGCGGGCGTTACGAACAAGGTTGGTCAGCACCCGGTGCATCTGTTCGGGATCGGCGCGCAGCCAGAGGTTCGGCACGATGTCGGTCACGAAATCGACACCCCCATCCGCCGCCGAAAGCTGCTCGCCCTCGATCACATCCGCCGCAAGCTGCGCCAGCCGGAACCGCGACAGGGTCGGGGGTGGCTCCTCGGCCTTGCCAAAGGCAAGCGTCGATTCACAAAGCGCCACCGCCCGACTGATCGAACCGACCAGTTTCGGCGCGGCGCGCTGCACGGCCGGATCGCGGCTTTCCTCCATCCGGTCGGCGAAAAGCTGGGCGGTCGTCAGGATGTTGCGCAGGTCATGGCTGATCTTGGCCACCGCACTGCCAAGCTGGGCCAGCCGCTCCTTCTGCTTGAGCGCGCCGGTCAACTGCCGCTGCATCCGCTGGAGCGCATCCTCCGCCTCGCGCAGTTCCTCGATCCGGGCGGTGGGTTCGATGAAACGGCGGGCATCCTCGGGGGCCTCGGCATAGGCGGCCATGTGGTTGACGACGCGGCGGATCGGCGTCACCAGAAGCCGGCGCACCAGAATGAACAGCAAGAACGCAGTCAGGATCGAGGCAACCGCCGACAGCCCGAGGATACCAAGCCCATAGTCGATCATCGCCTTGCGCATCGGGCCGGTATCCATCGTCGCCTCGATCAGCAGGCCCGCCCGCTTGACCGGATCGCCGATGACCCGGATCACGTGGTGCTCGGGGTGGATCAGGTCGAAGAACGCATCGTGGATCAGCGCCCAGGCCGGCGCGTCCCGCAGGTCGTAGGTGGCCGATATCTCTTCGGGGATCGGCGAGGAGAGCACAAGCTGGCGCATCTGGTCGCGGCGCAGCACGACGTTGTAGACTTCGGCATTGGCCAGCAGTTCCTTCTCAAGCCCGGCGTCGATCATGTTGTCGGTCGCCAGAAGCGCCAGCGAAGCGATCTGCGCCCGTTCCAGCCTCGACAAGATGTAATCCTCGCGGAAGCGCGCAACCGAAGGCACGAGAATCAGTATCTCGGCCAGCAGGACGAAGACCGAGGTCAGTAACAGGAATCGCCCGGACAGGGTATTGACCCTCATGGCAGCCATCCCGCCTGCACGGATCCGGGGGTGTGGGCGATATTCACGTCCTTGATCCATTGATCAGCGCCATTTCGCGCTTTCCTGCAAAATAGGCACAGCCGCGGCCGGTGCAAACCTTGCTGTCACTCCGGTCGGCAGGTTTTCCCCATTCCGGTAACGAAAACATGACAAGCCGAGATCCGGTTCCCTGCGGGACTGTCGTCGCCGGGTCTTCCAGCCTTCCGCCTGCCCCGTCATCCCGGCAGGAAGATCCGTCATTCCGGCGGTTGACTTGACCGGCACGCCCGTCTAATAGCCGGGCTTCGAATGATGACGGCTCTCGAATCCCGCGCAGGGGTTTCGACCCGACCGACGGAGAATCGCGATGAAGCGCACTTTTCAGCCCTCGAACCTCGTCCGCGCCCGTCGCCACGGCTTCCGTGCGCGCATGGCGACCAAAGGTGGCCGCAAGGTCCTGAACGCCCGCCGCGCCCGCGGCCGCAAGGTGCTGTCCGCCTGACCTTCAGGCGAACGGCAGGGCAACCCGAAGGGGCCTTTGCAATGACACCGCCGGCAACCCCTGCCCATGGCCAGACCGGCCCAGGCGCAGCGGATGCGCCGGCGGTTTTCGTTTGCCGACCGTTGTTCACCCTGCGCAAGCGTGCCGATTTCCTGCGGGCCGCCTCGGCCCTGCGTCAGGGAACGGCAGGGTTCATGCTGCAGGCACGGCAGCGCGCCGAAGCCGAGGCCCCTGCAGACATGATCCGCGTTGGCTTCACCTGTTCAAAGAAGCTGGGGAATGCTGTCGCGCGCAATCGTGCCAAGCGGCGCCTTCGGGAAATCGCCCGGCTGGTGCTGGCCCGAAAGGGCCTGCCCGGCTGGGACTATGTGCTGGTCGGGCGACCGAACGCCACCGCCACCCGGGATTTCACCGACCTGCTGGCCGATCTGGACCGGGCGCTTGTGCAGATCCATGCCCGCCGCAAGGATATCGTGACATGACCCCGGCGGCGCATCTGCTTGCCCTGCCCGTCCGCGCCTACCGCCTGCTGCTCAGCCCCTGGGTCGGGCATGGTTGCCGCTACCAGCCGACCTGTTCGGCCTATGCGCTCGAGGCGCTCGAGGTGCACGGGGCGCTGAAGGGCGGCGCACTGACTGTCGCCCGCATCTGCCGCTGCCATCCCTGGGGCGGCCATGGCCTTGACCCCGTGCCACCCGCCCGGCCCGCCAGGAAGTCCGGCAAGGAGACCCCCGATGCTTGACACCGACGAAGACGACCTGCCGCAGGGCGACATCCACCCGCTGTTCCAGGGTGCGCCCGCCTCGACCGAGTTCCGCAAACTGCGCAAGCGTCTGGTGCGCGAGGTGCGCGAAGCGACCCAGACCTATGGCATGATCGAGCGTGGCGCGCGCTGGCTGGTCTGCCTGTCGGGCGGCAAGGACAGCTACACTCTTCTGGCGATCCTGCATGAGCTCAAGTGGCGGGGCCTGCTGCCGGTCGACCTTCTGGCCTGCAACCTCGATCAGGGCCAGCCGGGTTTTCCGGCCACTGTCCTGCCTGAATTCCTGTCCCGCATGGGCGTCCCGCACCGGATCGAATACCAGGACACCTATTCCGTCGTGATGGACAAGATCCCGCAGGGCCGCACCTACTGCAGTCTGTGTTCGCGCCTGCGCCGCGGCAACCTTTACCGTATCGCGCGCGAGGAGGGCTGTTCCGCCGTGGTCCTTGGCCATCACCGCGACGATATCCTGGAAACCTTCTTCATGAACCTGTTCCATGGAGGCCGTCTTGCCACCATGCCGCCGAAACTTCTGAACGAAGAGGGCGATCTGTTCCTCTATCGTCCGCTTGCCTTTGTGGCCGAGGCGGACTGCGAGAAATTTGCCCGCGCGATGAACTATCCGATCATTCCCTGCGATCTGTGCGGTTCGCAGGACGGGTTGCAGCGCCAGCAGGTCAAGCAGATTCTCGATTCTTGGGAATCGCGCAGCCCCGGCAGGCGGCAGGTGATGTTCAGGGCGCTGATGAATGCGCGTCCTTCCCACTTGCCGGACCCGGCGCTGTTCGATTTTGCGGGCCTCCTGCGCCGCGAAGCAGGTAATTCTCGGCCCGAGCAGCCTGAAATTCCGCGGCTGAGGGAAGCGCATTAACCAAGCGATCACGTTATGTTCCTAGTTTGCCGGCACAGGCGCTACTGCCTTGGCCGGGAATCGGGGGACGGATGATCAGAATTCAGCGCAAGGCGCGGGAACGGCTTTCGGTATCGCCCGACCACCTGCGCAAGCTGGCCGAACTGCTGGGCCTGCCGATCGCGGTTTTCGGGGCGGGCTATCTTTACGGGCCGGGTGCCGCCGGGTTGTTTGCGCTTTTTGCCATTCCCTTCCTCCTGATCCGGCACAGATCGCTGCAAGGCCAGGATTTCTTTCCGCTCCGCACGGCGGGGGAAGGGCTCACACCCCGCGAACAGATCGTGATGCACCTGAATGACGGCTACAGGTCGGCAGGCGGCAAGGGGTTGAATTTCGGTTGCCTTGCCATCGGAATAGATGGCGGCCCGCAGCTGATTGCGCGGTTCGGGCACGCGCAACATGCCCGGCTTTTGCGCCGTGCCGCCGACCGGATCGGCAGTGTTCTTCGGGAAAGCGATCTGCTGCGCCGGATGGAAGACGGGCATTTCGCCGTGGCCGTGGCACCGGTCCGCCGCATCACTTCCGACAGCATGGCGGAACTCGCGCAGCGGATCCGCACCGCCCTTGCCGAGCCATTCGACATCGAAGGCGTGACGATCCGGCTTGGGTCCACGGCCGGCCATTGTCTTGCCGGCCGCTGCCCCTCCCCGGATGGCGAGTCGCTGCTTTGCGCGGCCGAACTGGCACTGCATGCGACCCGCAATTTCGGGGCTGAAGGTATTCGCGCCTTCAGCCCCGAAATTGCGCGCAGCAACGCCCAGCACGATGAACTGGTCGCATCGGCGGCGGCGGCGCTCGAACAGGGCGAGATCGTCGCCTATTTCCAGCCGCAGGTTTCCACGCATACCGGCGATGTCACCGGGTTCGAGGCGCTTGCACGCTGGCTGCACCCAAGCCGCGGCCTGCTGTCTCCGGCCAGGTTTCTGCCGGCGCTGCAGGACGCGGGACTTTCCGCCCGCCTGGGTGAGGTGATGCTGAGCCAGGCGCTTTCGGCGCTCAGATCCTGGGACCGTGCCGGGCTTCGCGTGCCCCATGTCTCTGTCAACTTCTCGACGGATGAACTGATGGATCCCTCGCTTGCCGATCACGTCGCCTGGGAACTCGACCGGTTTGACCTGCGCCCCCACCGGCTGAACATCGAGATCCTTGAAACGGTTGTCTCGGATGCGCCGGGCGGCCAGATCGAACGCAACATCGCGACACTCTCGCGCCTGGGCTGTGGAATCGATCTGGACGATTTCGGCACCGGTAACGCCTCGATCTCGGCCATCCGCCGCTTCGCCGTCAACCGCATCAAGATCGACCGCTCTCTGGTGACCAATGTCGACAGCGATCCGGGGCAGCGACGCATCGTTTCCGCGGTCCTGTCGATGGCTGCGCCGCTGGACCTTGGAATCGTGGCCGAAGGCGTTGAAACTCCGGCCGAACATGCGATCCTCGCCCAGCTGGGCTGCGACCATGTCCAAGGCTACACGATTGCCCGGCCGATGCCTCTGGACGACGCCCTGACCTGGATCCGCGCCCACCGCCGCAACCTCACCCCGGCCGAGATCCCGGGGCGCCGTGCGACCTGACCCGGGCGCAAGAACCCGGACCGCAAGGCAGGAGGCCGCGCAGAGATCGGTTCCACGCCGAAGCTGCGCCCCCAAAAGGGCTTGACCTTTTCAAGCCCCTTCTGTTGAACCAGCCGGAATCCTTTTACCGGCGGTGCCCTATGGACGACCAGAACAAGAACCTCATCCTTGCAACGGTCCTGTCGACCGCCGTCATGCTGGTCTGGTTTGCCTTCTTTGCACCCAAGCAACCCGAAACGCCGCCGGAAGAGCAATTGGCCAGCCAGACGTCGGCAGGCGGCACTGAAAGCGGCGCCGGGGCCGCACCGGCATCCACGACGACCTCCCCGGCAACCACCGGAACCCTGGCGACAAACCCTGCCGACACCGCATCGGCCACCGCGCTGGCGAAGGCGCCACGGGTCAGGATCGAAACGCCACGGCTTTCGGGATCGGTCTCGCTCCTGGGTGGGCGTTTCGATGACCTGTCGCTGAAGGACTACAAGGTTTCGCTTGCACCGGACGCGCCGCTCGTGCCGCTCCTTGCCCATGACATGGGCACGGCCACCGCGCCGACCCTGCCCTATTATGCCGTGCAGGGCTGGGCGCCGGCGGCGGGCCTTGCCGCCAGCGACGCACCGGGCGCGGAAACACTCTGGCAACTCGAGTCGGGCGAGGTGCTGACGCCGCAGACCCCAGTCACGCTCAAATGGGACAATGGTGCCGGTCTGGTCTATCACCGCACGATCTCGGTCGATGACCAATACCTGTTCCAGATCTCGGACAGGGTCGAGAATGGCACTGCGACCGCTGTCAACCTGATGCCCTATGGCCTTATCGTTCGCAAAGGCATTCCCCAGGCCAGCCGCACCTATGTGCTGCATGAAGGGATCGTGCGCCAGTCCGACACGAACCTGGAGGAAATCACCTACAAGAACCTGACGAAGATGGATGCACTGGCAGGTGAAGGCCAGGCCGAGGTGACGGAGGTCACCCAGAAAGGCTGGATCGGCTTTACCGATCGCTACTGGATGACGACCATCGCACCGCTCGACGGGCAAGCCTTCACCTCGGTTGCGAAATATGTGTCGGGTGCTGACCTCTATCAGGCCGAAACCCGGTTCCCCGTCCAGACGGTGCAACCCGGCGGCACGGGCAAATCCGACACCCGCCTCTTCGCGGGCGCCAAGGAATGGGAGGTGATCCGCAGCTACCAGGACAAGGCCGGCATCTACAATTTCGTCGATTCGATCGACTGGGGCTGGTTCTTCTTCCTGACCAAGCCGATGTTCCGCCTGCTGCACTGGCTGCACGGCGCCATCGGCAACATGGGCTGGGCCATCATCGGGCTGACCATCCTGATCAAGAGCCTCGTCTTCCCGCTGGCGCGGAAATCCTACATCTCGATGGCGCGGATGAAGGAACTCCAGCCCGAGATGGAGAAGCTGAAGGAACGCTTCGGCGATGATCGTGCGAAGATGCAGCAGGAAACCATGGCGCTTTACAAGCGTGAAAAGGTCAATCCCGCCTCGGGCTGCCTGCCGATCCTGATCCAGATCCCGATCTTCTTCTCGCTCTACAAGGTGATCTACGTCACGATCGAGCTTTATCACGCCAAGTGGATCGGCTGGATCCATGACCTGTCGATGCCCGATCCGTCCTCGATCCTGAACCTGTTCGGCGCCCTGCCCTGGGACGCGCCGGTGCATGGCTCACCGCTGGGGATCATCTCGCTGGGCGTTCTGCCGATCCTCCTGGGCATCTCGATGTGGTTCCAGCAGAAGCTGAACCCGGCGCCCACCGATCCTGCGCAGGCAGCGATCTTTGCCTGGATGCCCTGGATCTTCATGTTCATGCTGGGGAGCTTCGCGTCGGGACTGGTGCTTTACTGGATTGCCAACAACACCATCACCTTCATCCAGCAATACACGATCATGTCGATGCACGGGAAACGGCCCGACCTGTTCGGCAATATCCGCCAGGGCTTCAAACGCAAGTCGGCCGGGCCAAAGGCCAAGGGATGATGCGTCTTGCGGCTATCTGGCGCCACCCGATCAAGTCGCATGGCCGCGAATCGCTTGCATCGGTGACGCTTCGCGCCGGGGAAACCCTTCCCTGGGACCGTCGCTGGGCCGTTGCGCATGAAGCGGCGCGGATCGACCGGGACTCACCTTCCTGGGCGAACTGGGTCAACTTCTCGCGCGGGGCGAAGGCGCCGCTTCTGATGGGCATCAACGCGGCGCTGGACGAAGCGACGGCAACCATCACGCTGACCCACGTCGACCGGCCGGCACTGACCTTCCGCCCCGACGATCCGGCAGACGCCGCGCGGTTTCTTGACTGGGTGCTGCCACTTTGCCCGGCCGATCGGGCGCAGCCTGCGGAAATCTATGCGGTGCCGGGGCGGGGCATGACCGATACCGATTACCCCTCGGTCTCGATCCTGAACCTTGCCTCGAATGCCGACCTGTCCGCACGCATGGGGGTCGATCTTTCGCCGCTGCGCTGGCGCGGCAACCTCTGGCTTGAGGGCGCCGCAGCCTGGAGCGAGGCGCACTGGCCGGGGCAGCGACTGCGAATCGGCGCCGCCGAATTCGAGGTGGTGGAGCCGATCGTGCGTTGCCTGGCAACCTCCGCCAACCCGTCGAACGGCGTGATTGATGCCGACACTCTGGGTGCATTGCGCCGCGAGACTGGCGCGCAGATCTTCGGAGTCTATGCGCGGGTGATCACGGGCGGCCAGATCGAAGGCGGCGACATGGCGGAGATTCTGGAATGAAGATTGCCTTTCCCCTGGCCGTTGAACCGGAAGAGGCCGCGCGTGAAGCCGGGCGCCTGATGTTCGCAGGGCAGGTCGAGTTTCTGAAGGGCGTTGTGGCCATGGACGGCCTGCCGCCCGCCGACCGGATCGAAGTCTGTTTCGCGGGGCGCTCGAACGTCGGCAAGTCCAGCCTGATCAACGCGCTGACCGGGCGGAAGAACCTGGCGCGCGCATCGAACACGCCCGGCCGCACGCAGGAAATCAACTATTTCACCACGCCGGGGGATGGCCCCTATCTGGTCGACCTGCCGGGCTATGGATACGCCGAGGCGCCGGTGGCCGTGGTGGCGAAGTGGCAGCAGCTTCTGAAAAGCTACCTTTCCGGCCGCCAGACGTTGCGCCGCGTCTTTGTGCTGATCGACATGCGCCACGGGGTGAAGGCGGTTGATGAAGAAATCCTGACGCTGCTTGACCGGTCGGCGGTGACGTTCCAGGTGGTTCTGACCAAGGCCGACAAGGTCAAGGCCTCGGACCACCCGAAGATCCTCGAACAGGTCCGGGGTGCTTTGCAGAAACATGCCGCCGCCTATCCGGACCTGATCGTGACCTCGTCTGAAAAGGGCGACGGGATCGAAACCCTGCGGGCCATCATCGCCACGATGGCGTAACCCGCGCCCGCACGGGTGAACGCGGGTTTTGCTTTTCTTGGCCTGCCAGCCCCGCTATAGGCCTGCGATCATGTCAGCAAACCCGCCCAACCTCCGCCCCGATCTGGCGCCGAAGCCTGTCTTCGACACCCTTGCCCGCGACGGTCAGCCCCGTATCGGGATGGTCAGCCTTGGCTGTCCGAAGGCGCTGGTCGACAGCGAACGCATCCTCACGCGGCTGCGGGCCGAGGGCTATGCAATTTCCCCCGACTACACCGGCGCCGATGCGGTGATCGTCAACACCTGTGGTTTCCTTGACAGCGCCAAGGCCGAAAGCCTGGAGGCGATCGGCGAGGCGCTGACGGAAAACGGCCGGGTGATCGTGACAGGCTGCCTGGGGGCAGAGCCCGAATACATCACCGGCGTGCATCCGCAGGTTCTGGCCGTGACCGGGCCGCACCAGTATGAACAGGTGCTGGACGCCGTCCACAAGGCGGTGCCGCCCTCGCCCGACCCATTCGTAGACCTGCTGCCTGCCACGGGCGTCAAGCTGACACCGCGGCATTACAGCTACGTGAAGATTTCCGAGGGCTGCAACCACAAGTGCAGGTTCTGCATCATCCCCGACATGCGTGGCCGTCTGGTCAGCCGCCCGCCGCACGCGATCCTGCGCGAGGCGGAGAAGCTGGTCGAGGCCGGGGTGCGCGAGCTTCTGGTGATCTCGCAGGATACCTCGGCCTATGGGCTGGACCTGCGGCATGCGTCCTCGCCTTGGAAGGATGGTGAAGTGCGCGCGCATATCACCGACCTGGCGCGGGAATTGGGTCGCCTTGGCGCCTGGGTCCGGCTGCATTACGTCTATCCCTATCCGCATGTGCGTGACCTGATCCCGCTGATGGCCGAAGGGCTGGTGCTGCCCTATCTGGATATCCCGTTCCAGCACGCGCACCCTGACACGCTGCACCGCATGGCGCGGCCCGCAGCGGCGACGAAGACGCTGGACGAAATCGCCGCATGGCGCGCGGTCTGCCCTGATATCACCCTGCGGTCGACCTTCATCGTCGGCTACCCCGGCGAGACCGAGGCCGAGTTCCAGACGCTGCTGGACTGGATGGACGAGGCGCAACTGGATCGCGTCGGCTGCTTCCAATACGAAAACGTCGCGGGGGCGCGGTCGAACGACCTGCCCGATCATGTGCCCGACGACGTGAAGCAGGACCGCTGGGAGCGGTTCATGGAGAAGGCGCAAGCCATTTCCGAGGCCAGGCTTGCCGCGAAGGTCGGAAGCCGGATCGAAGTGATCGTCGATTCGGTGGATGATGAAGGGGCGACCTGCCGGACCAAGGCCGATGCGCCCGAGATCGACGGCAACCTGTTCATCGAAGAGGATTTCGCGGGCCTCGCCCCCGGCGACATCATCACGGTCGAGGTCGAGGAGTCCAGCGACTATGACCTGTGGGGGCGACTGGTCGGCTGAGGCCCGAGCCGCAGGCAGGGGGCGCTGCCCCCTGGCCCCCGGAGTATTTCCGCAAAGAAGAAGCGGATCAGGAATTGCGCTTGCGCAATCCGAAGCGCCAGACCGACAGCGCGATCAGGGGCGCCGACAGGATCAGGGTTTCCAGATGGCGCTGAAGCGATTCCGCAGTCATCAGCCAGTGCAGGAAGGTCAGGATCGCGGCGGGATAGACCCAGCGTTGCAAGGCTTTCCATTTCGGACCCAGGCGGCGGACAGCGGCATCGGTCGAGGTCCAGGCCAGCGCGGCCATGATGAAGAAGGCGATCCAGCCGGTGATGATTTCAGCTCGGATGAAGCTGCGCAGGAAGGCGTGCGGATTGGTCCAGATCAGCCAGTAGGCGAGATGCAGCGCCGCATAGGCGAAGCTGGCAACGCCCAGGTAGCGGCGGTTGACGCGCAGCCAGCGAAAGCCGCCCTTTGTGGCCAGCGCCAGCGGCGTGGCGGACATGGTCAGGATCAGGAAGATGCAGGAGACGATTCCAGACCAGCGAAGCGTCGGGAATCGCTGGAAACCCTTGATGTCGTGCTGGATGAACACATACCAGAACGAGCCGGCAATCAGGATTGCCGCCGGGATCGAGAACAGGAACCACAGCAGGTAACGGCCATCCCGGCTTGTCCGTTTGCCGGGAGACATCGTGTCAGACATGTCCTCGTCCTTTCGCAGGAGATAGGCCGCAGCAGCCTTTCCGACGCGTTTCAGCGCCTCTTCCCTGATGGCGGGCAGTCAGTCGCGCGTTACTCTGCGGCCAGGGGCCGATCAGCCTCGGGCTTCTTTGAGACCTCGAATTCTTCATGGTAGGAGCGTTCGACATTGACCGTCCAGACATCGTGGTTTTCGCCAAGGATGTTGCGCGCCGCCAGCATCGCCGACAGCATCGAGTGATCCTGGTTGTTGTAGCGGTGCAGGCCGTTGCGGCCGACGGTCTGGAAATTGCTGAGCGTGCGAATCCAGTCCTCGACCACTTCGAGCGCCTCACGGTATTCGCCATCATAGACCGGATATGCCTTGGGCTGGCGAATGACGAACCCGTCGATCACGTCAGTCGCCTTTGCCAGACCCAGCACCTCGAGCTCCTCGGCTGCAACTTTGCGCAAGGCTTCATCCGAGGAGGCCCAGAGACCGTCACCTTCCTGGCAGAAATATTCCATCCCGATCGACGCGGTGTCCTGGTTGGGCAGCATTTCCTTCGACCAGGCGCGGAAGTTCTGGATCCGACCGACCTTGACCTTGGGACTGTGGATGTAGATCCAATTGTCCCTGAACGGATCGGCGTGATCAAGAACCAGCGTCACGATCAGGAAGTCGCGGTATTTCAACCGGTTCGCAGCGGCAATGACTTCGGGCGGTGGCGGCGGATCGAAGGCATGGATCAGGTCGCGGATCGCCATCGAGTTGATGAAGTGATCGCCCTCGATCCGTTCGATCACCGGTTCCCCCAGCGACCAGTTCCGCACATCGACCGAGGTGACGCGGTTGCCGTCACGGCTGACCTTGACCACTTCTGATTTGAGCTGCACTGAGCCGCCCTTTTCCTTGATGATCTCGGCGGTGCGTTCCCACATCATGCCGGGTCCAAGGCGCGGATACTGGAATTCCTCGATCAGGCTGGTGGTGTCGTTCGCCCCGGAAATCGCGTTCCAGACCGCCTTGAACAGCGACAGGTTCTTGATCCGCTGCGCGGCCCAGTCGGCGCGGATTTCCTTCGGGTCGATACCCCAGACCTTCTGGGTGTAGCTGCGGAAGAAATGCATGTAGAGCCGGCCGCCAAAGCGGTTGATGACCCATTCCTCGAAGCTTTCTTCCTGCTTGTAGGGCTTCACCTGCCACTTGAAGTAGCTGAGCAGGATCCGCATCGATTCGTAGGGGCCGATGTTGCCCAATGCGTTGAACAGCTTCAGCGGGTAGTCGAAGAAGCGCTCGCGGTAATAGATGCGCGACAGGCGCGGCACGGTGATGAAATCCCTGGTCAGGACTTCGTGCCACATGTCCTCGACTTCCTGCACCTTGGTGAAGAAGCGATGGCCGCCGATATCGAAGCGATAGCCATTGTTCGATTCGGTGCGCGAGATGCCGCCCACCATGTGCGAACCTTCCAGCACGATCGGCTGATGGGCCGCACTGCGCTTGAGCAGTTCATAAGCCGCGGTCAGGCCGGCGGGCCCACCACCGATCACGACTACGGGACTCAGTTTCTCGTTACTCATTCCACCACCGTTCCGGATATCGACATCCACCCAATGGATGGGAGTATATCCTTTGGATAGCCAGGCTTCAAAATGTCTTTGATGGCAACCTGCAAAGTTCATGTCGGAACCGGAACCAATCAGGTTCAAAACCGGAAATACCGAGACTTGCTGCGGCCAACCGCCGGGATCGCGCCGGCATGGCAACCGGATCGCCGCCTTGCGTGGAAGGCTTCGCCATCGGAAAGCTGCCGGAATCGAATCGCCCGCCACTCCGGGTTGCAGGATTCGCATGGCGCGACGGGGAATTTGCAGCGGGCAATTCCAATCGGAATGCCCGGGCCGGAATGCCCCGAAATGGCGCGATCAGATCTTGATCAGGCGACCATCCGGCACCGTGACAGACTGCGCCTGGAACACGTTTCGCGTATCGAGAATCAGTCGCGCCGATCCGGCGACCAGCGGATAATCGACATCTGTGTGATCGGTCGTGACCAGAACGGCATCATAGCCCGCGACAGCTTGGGCGGTGAGCATGACGGACCGGCGGCCAGCCAGCATCGCATGATCGCGCGTCTGCGGCATGACGGGAAAATAGGGGTCGTGGTAGTCGCAGATCGCGCCCATTTCCTCAAGCCGGTTCAAGGCATAAAGCGCCGGGCTTTCCCGGGTGTCCTCCACGTTCTTCTTGTAGGCGATGCCGAGGATCAGGACGCGCGCGCCCTTGACGGCCACACCGCCATGCTTCGCCAGTTCCACGGCCACACGCCCGGCGATGCGGTCGGGCGCGGTTTCGTTGGTGCTGCGCGCCAGGTCGATCAGCGGCGTTCCGGATCCGACATCGCGCGCCCGCCACGACAGATAGACCGGCGAGACGGGGATGCAGTCGCCACCGATACCGGGGCCGGGGTAGAAGGGCATATAACCGAAGGGCTTGGTTGCAGCGGCACGGACCACTTCCCACACGTCGACGCCCATGGCGTCGAGCGCGTCCTTCATTTCGTTGACCAGCGCGATGTTGACCGTGCGGAAGCTGTTCTCGACGAGCTTCACCGCTTCGGCCGTGGCCGAGGAACTGACAGGCACTGCTTCGGTCACGATGCAGGAATAGAATTGCGCCAGCAACTCGCGCGAATGCTTGTCATCGGCGCCGACGATCTTGGGGATGTCGCGGGTGCCGAACCGGTGGTTTCCGGGGTCTTCGCGTTCGGGCGAGAAGCCAAGGAAGAAATCCGCCCCGGCGCGCAGGCCGCCGCGTTCCAGAATGGGGCGCACAACCCGTGCGGTGGCACCGGGCCAGACGGTGCTTTCCAGCACCACCATCTGGCCGGGGCGCAGATGCGCCGCGACGGTTTCAGCGGCACGGACGACATATGTCATGTCCGGGTCTCGTGCGACCGAAAGCGGCGTCGGCACACAGATCAGGATGATGTCGGCATCTGCAAGGCGTGTGGCATCGTCGGTCGCGGCAAAGCGGCCCGTGTCGAGGGCTCGGGCGATACGGTCTTCGGGAAAATAGGAGATGACGCGGCGACCGGCGTTGATGTCGGCCACGCGCGCGCTGTTCAGGTCTACTCCCTGCGTGGGAAAGCCCGCTTCCGAGATGGTCAGCGCCAGCGGAAGGCCGACATAGCCCAGCCCTACTGTCGAGACGCGCGCAGTTCGGGTCGAGATCCGCTCCCCGAGTTCGGAGAAGAAGGAAAAGGAACTCGTCATTTCGAACACCCGATCACCCGCGCCACACATCCATTCGTATAGGATGAGTATCATAGGAAAGCTGGAATCAAGAGGGTATTCGCCGCGCGCCACGGCCAGACCGACTTTCTCGCCGCGCGGTTTCCAAAGACGAAACAGGTGACCGGGATTAGTCCGATTAACGCGCGATGGTTCCCAGTCCGCGGTCAAGATCGACAAGGGGGCGGTATCCCAACTGGTTTCGGGCGGCGGCAATGCTGACTTGCGGGCTGGCCATGTAGAGGCGCAGCGTGCCGGAATCGGGCCGGACCGGACCCGACGCCGGGCGCAGGCGCCGCAGACCGGCGGCAAGATGCTCGAATGCGCGCCGCCCCACCAGCCTTCGCCCCAGACGGCTGATCCGGGCCGCGATCGACAGTGGAGCGGCCCTGTCCAACGCCGGTGGAGGGGGCGTCATCCGCTCCAGCCGGACTTCGCCCCTGCCGATCCGCCGCGACAGGCCGCGCAGGTAGCTGGCCCAATCCACGGGATCGGCACCCGAGATCAGAAAGGTTCGCCCGCAGCCGGGGTCGGGCAGCAGCGCGGCCCGGATGATCGCCTGCACCACGTCATCGACATGCACCAGCGGCGCCCACCCCGGCGGATCGGGCAGGACGACGCCGCCCCGTTCCAGCGCGGCGATCGGAGCGTCGGTCCAAAGCGCCGATCCCGGCCCGTAGACGATCGTCGGCTGCAGGATGACCGACGGCAGGCTGCCTTCGCAAAGGCGGCGTTCAAGCCCGATCTTGGCCTGACGGTAGCCGCTGCCGCCAGCCCCCCATCGGGGTGAGTCTTCCGCAATCGGGCCTTCGGGCCAGTCGTCATAGACGACGACCGAACTCAGATGAACGATCCGCCCGACCTGCGCCGCCTCGGCCTGTGTGAAAAGCTCGGCGCCCGCCCGCAGGTTTTCCGTGCCCGAAGCGCGCATGTCATAGGCAAGGTGGATCAGCACCTCGGCGCCGCGCAGCGCCTGCGACGGTATCTGGCCCCGTCCCAGATCGCAGATCACCGCAATGGCGCCCAGATCACGCAGCCGCGACGCCGCGCGCCGGTCACGGATCAGCACCACCGGTGCGACTCCGGCCCCCCCGAGCACCTGCAGAAGCCGGCGCCCGATGAAGCCGCTTGCGCCCGTCATCACGACCCGCTTTCCGGCAAGCCCGGCTGCGATCCTTGTCAGTTCATCCAACGGGTCCACCTCGTGATTTTGCGGCACTTGTTAACGACCTGGCGCACTATCGGAAACTGTTTCCCTTGTGCCCCGTAGTCCCATGGGACTGCCTGTGATAGAAGGCATGTGATGGTCTTGTGGTGCAAGTGCGAGGTTACATGAAGGTTCTGATTACCGGCGGCGCGGGGTTCATCGGCTCGCATCTGGCGGAACGTCTGGTGCATGACGGCCATTCCGTCGCGGTGCTGGACGATCTGTCCACCGGACGGCCGGAAAACCTTGCCGCGCTGCACGGGCGCAATGATTTCAGCTTCACCGAAGGGACGATCCTTGATGCGGGCCTGGTCGACCAGATGGTGTCGCAGGCGGATGTGATCTTTCACCTGGCTGCGGCGGTCGGCGTCAAGCTGATCATGGATGAACCCAGCCGGTCGATCCTGACCAATATCAACGGCACCGAAAACGTGCTGCGCGCGGCGATCCCGGGACGGAAGCTCACTTTCGTGGCCTCCACCTCCGAGGTCTATGGCAAGGCGACGAAGTTCCCGTTCAGCGAAGATGATGACCTGACCATCGGCGCGACGAGGAACCTGCGCTGGTCCTATGCCTGCGCCAAGACGCTGGATGAATTCCTGACGCTGGCCTATGTGCGCGAGGTCGGCCTGCCGGCGGTGATCCTGCGGTTCTTCAACACCACCGGCCCGCGCCAGACCGGGCGCTATGGCATGGTGCTGCCGAACTTCGTGCAGAACGCGCTGAAGGATGAGCCGCTTCTGGTCCATGGCACGGGCGAACAGTCGCGCTGCTTTGGCCATGTGAAGGACGTGGTCGAGGCGCTGGTGCGGCTGATGGCCACGCCTGACGCACAGGGCCAGGTCTTCAACGTCGCAAATGATCAAGAGGTGACGATCCGCGCCCTTGCCGAACAGGTGATCGCCGCCACCGGATCGCAGTCGGAAATCCGGCTGGTGCCCTATTCCGATGTCTACCCGCAGGGGTTCGAGGACATGGCCCGCCGCCTGCCCGATGTATCGAAACTGGAACGCGCCATCGGCTTTCGCCCACGCCGCCCGCTGTCAGAGATCATCGCCGATGTCGTCGCCGAGAAACGCGCTCTGATGGGGGTGTCGGCATGACGCCTGCCGCCCGTCTGGAAAAGCTGGTGCGCGATACGGCGACGGTCCTGTTGCCCGAAAAGACCCGTAACTGGATCCGCGCCCAGCAACGCCGCTACAAGCTGCAATCGGTGCCCGTGGGGGGCGTCGATTTCGGCGGGTTGCGGCGTCTGTCGCCGATTTCGGCGATCTTCGGCAAGGACCGCGACCTGCTGACGATCGAACGCTACTACATCGAACAGTTCCTCCAGACCCACTCGGCCGATATCAAGGGTCGCTGCCTGGAAATGGGCGACCCTGCCTATACGAAGAAATTCGGCGGCGCGAAGGTCACACAGGCCGATGTCCTGAACTACGTCGAAGGCAACCCGCAGGCGACCATCGTGGCCGACCTGACAGACGCACCCCACATTCCCGACAACAGCTTTGACTGCATCATCATCACGCAGACGCTGCAGATGATCTTCGAGGTCGACAAGGCCATCGCCACGCTGGCGCGGATCCTCAAGCCCGGTGGCGTGGTTCTTTGCACATCGCACGGGATGACGCGGGTGGCGCGGCGCGAAGGCGTCGATGACTGGGGCGAATACTGGCATTTCACGACCCAGTCCAAGCGCCGCCTGTTCCACGCGCATTTCCCGAAAGGGAATGTGCAGGTCTCGACCGTGGGCAATGTCTTCACCTGCATCTGCAACCTGCATGGCCTTGGCGCATCGGAAATCGACCCGGTCGAGTTGAACACCCATGACCCGAACTATGAAATGCTGGTTCTGGTCCGCGCCATGAAGCCGCTGCCATGACGAACGGACGCGACGCGATCATTCTTGCGGCGATTCTCCTGCTTGCGCTGGCCTTGCGCCTTTACGGGCTGAACGCGCCGCTCTGGTATGATGAAATCGTCACCGTCGACACGCACCTGCGCCTGCCCTGGGGCGAGATGCTGCGCGATTATTCGATGAACCACCATTACCTGCACAACCTGTTGGCCAAGGCGTCGATGCAGGTGTTCGGCGATGCCCCCTGGGCCACCCGCCTTCCGGCGCTGGCCTTCGGCATTGGCACGATCTGGGCCACCTGGGTTCTGGCCCGCGATGTGGCCGACCGGCGCATCGCCCATGTCACCGCGCTTCTGATGGCGCTGAGCTACCACGAGATCTGGTTTTCGCAGAACGCGCGCGGCTACACGGGGCTGGCCTTCTTTTCCACGCTGAGCCTGATCTTCTTCCTGCGCGGGATGGCGGCATCCCGCCTTCCGCTCTGGGTCGGGTTCGGGCTGACGATGGCGGCGGCGATCTTTACCCACCTGACGGGCGCATTCTTCTATGTGGCGATCGGCATTGTCTGGGCCATCACGCTGATTGTCCGCCGGCAGGGTGGGGCGCTTCTGGTTCAGCCGCTGATCGGCGCGGGGCTTGGCTTGCTGCTGTCGGGGCTGGCCTATCTGCCGCTGGTGCCGGGGATGACGAAAACTGTCGCGGGCGTGGCCGACACTTCGGCCGTGGACGAGATGCAGGAATACCAAAGCCCGCTTTGGGCCGCGGCCGAGGCGATCCGCACCGGGCTGGGCGAGGCGGGCGCACTGAACCTGGTCGTGGGGCTGGCGGTGCTGGGGCTTTCGGTGCTGGGAGCCATGGCGCTGCATCGCCGGGGCCGGCTGTTCGCGCCGATCGTCTTCCTGCACATCGCCGTCACGGTCGTGATCCTGATGGCGATCGGAATGCGGATCTGGCCGCGGTTCTTCTTCGTCGACATCGGGCTTTTGCTGCTGCTGATCGTGGCGGGGGTCGAATGGGTCTGCCTGCGGCTTGGCGGCTTTGCCGGGCGCGGCGCGGGGCGCGGGCTGTTCGTGGTGGCATCGGTGCTGATGGTGGCAATCTCGGCCTTCCTTGCCACGCGCAACTACCGGTTCCCGAAGCAGGATCTGGCTGGGGCCTATGCGCTGGTGCAGGCTGAACGCCAGCCGGGCGAGCGGGTCTATGCCGTGGGCTACGCGGGCCGCGTGTTCCAAAGCCATTTCGGCGCCGACTGGGCCACGATCTTCACGCCCGAGGATTATGCCGCAGCCATGGCGACGCCCGGCCCGATCACCTTCGTCGTTGCCTTCCCGGCGCGCAGCTTCCGCGCCATGCCGCAGCTGCAGGCCGACCGCGACGTGAAACTGTCCGAACGGATCTGGCTGCCCGGCACGCTGGGGGATGGCGGGGTGGTGATCCTGCAGCGGAAATGACCGGCCCGCTGCCCGATGTCGTCATCGGTTCCGGGCCGGCAGGTGTCTCGGTCGCCACGGCGCTGCTGGCGCGCGGGCGGCCGGTGGTGATGCTCGACGGCGGCAGGGATCTGCCGGCCGAGGCCGAAGCGCAGCGCAGTGCCCTTGCCGCGACGCCACCCGAAGGCTGGAGCAAGGCCCAGCGCAACGCCTGGCAGGCCGGCCAGTTCGACGCCGCCGGGGCGGAGGTGCGCCGCTTCGGAACCGGTTACGCGATGGAGCCGGCGGAAGCCACCTTTGCCGAAGCGGATGGCTTGGCGCTCAGGGCCTCGCTCGCGGTGGGCGGGCTTTCGAACTTCTGGGGCTCGGCCATGCTGCCCTATCGGCAGGAAGACATGACAGGCTGGCCGATCAGTGCCGCAGACCTTGCGCCGCATTATGCCGCCGTGATGGATTTCGTGCCGATGGCCGGGGTCGAGGATGCGTTGGCACCGCTGTTCCCGGCGCTGCCCATGGCCGGCCGCAGCCCGATCCTGCCGGGACCGCAGGCCCGCGCGGTGCTGGCGCGGCACCGGCCATCGGCCCGGTTCCGCATGGGGCTGGCGCGCCAGGCGGTCGCGTCAGGCTGCAAGGGTTGCGGCATGTGTCTGCACGGCTGCCCATGGCGGCTGATATGGTCGGCCCGCGATCAGGTGGCCCGGCTGCGACAGCAGGGCGGGCTTGATCATCGGCCGGGCGCACCGGTGGTTTCGATCGTCGAAAGCGGCAGTGACGCCGTGGTGTATCGCGCCGATGGCACCGCGATCCGTGGTGCGCGGGCCTATCTGGCGGCGGGGGTGCTGGGCAGTGCGGCGATCCTGCTCCGGTCCTTGCCCGGGATGCGCGAACTGACCATGGCGGACAGTGCGCAGGGCTTCTTGCCGACAATCCAGACGGTGCGAACGGACGGCGCCCCTGACAGGGTGCCCTTCCATACGCTGCCGCAGATCTTTGCGGAGCTGTCCGACCCGGCCGTTTCGCCCCATACCGTCCATGCCCAGTTGTATGGCTGGAACGAATATTACGAACGCGACCTTCGCGCCAACCATGGCCGCAAGATCCCGTTCTCGGGGCCGATCTGGCGGGCGCTGTCGCGGCGGCTGGTCGTCGCGCAGATCTTCCTGCATTCCGCGCATTCGGCGCAGGTGCGGCTCGGCCTTGCGGAAGACGGCCGGTTGCAGGCCGATGTCCGCCCCAATCCTCAGACCTTGGATCATCTGAAAGCCGCCGCCGCCGCGATGGGCCGGCAGTTGCGCCTGTCCGGCCTCCAGCCGCTGACATTCGCGCTGCGGCCGGGCGCAGTCGGATCGGGGTTCCATGCCGGATCGACCCTGCCCATGGCCGTTGCGGCAGGTGCGGGCCAGAGCGATGTGCTCGGTCGCCCGGCCGGGTGGCAGCGGCTGCATGTCGTCGATTCGTCGATCCTGCCCGCGATTCCGGCGACGACGATCACCCTTGCCGTCATGGCCAATGCACATCGCATCGGCGCCTATAACCCGAGTTAGAGAGGCGATGTTCGAGCGCGAGAAACCGCTGGAAGGAATTGCCTCGATCCCGCTCCGCGGCGACAGTCGGAATATGGCCAGCCCCGGTGTATTGCCGGGCGCGCGCCGCATCCTGGGGGTGTATGATGTATCGAGTGAAGAAAAGCCGATGGGCACCGTTGCGCCGGAAGGGTTGGCCAGGACGGACACAGCGGCTTGCGGCGATCCTGTTTGCGCTGATGGCCCTGTGCATGACCGCGCTACCGGCGGTGGCGCATGTGTTCCAGACATCGGAAGCGCAGGTGTTCTTCGATCGCAAGGGCGAGAAATACGGGCTCAAGCTGATCCTGAACCTTGAGGCGATCCTTGCCGGCGTCGACCCCGAGGTGAAGGACACATCGGACAGCCCGCAGGCCGCCGAATACAACCGGCTTCGGGCCATGCCGCCCGAGGAACTGAAGCAGGAATTCGAAAAGTTTCGCGACAAGCTGCTCGGTGGCACGCATGTGATGCTGGATGGCAAGCCCGCGCCGCTGAACATCGTCCTGCTGGACTTCCAGCCGGTGGGCGACCTGTCGGTGGCCCGCCGCACGCCGGTGGTGCTTGAAGGCACGATGCCGCCGGGCACGAAGACCTTCACCTTCCAGTGGGATCCGGCCTTCGGCAAGATCTCGATCCGCACCATGGGCATCCGCGCCCGCACCATGCATCTTGAGGTCGTCGAGCGCGGCCAGCAGAGCCAGCCGCTGGTGATCGACGATCTGAAGGCAAGGACGGTGACGGACATGGTCATCGATTTCATCAAGATCGGCTTTACGCATATCCTGCCCAAGGGCACCGACCATATCCTCTTCGTGGTGGGGATATTCCTGCTGTCGACGAAACTCAGACCGATCCTGACGCAGGTCACGGCCTTTACCGTTGCCCATACCATGACGCTTGGTCTGGGGACGCTGGGTTACGTCAATCTTCCGACCTCCATCGTCGAGCCGCTGATCGCCGCCTCGATCGTCTATGTCGCGGTCGAGAACATCCTGCGGCCGACGCTCAGCCCCTGGCGGCCCATGGTGGTTTTCTGCTTTGGCCTGCTGCACGGGCTGGGCTTTGCCGGAATCCTGAAGGAGTTCGGCATTCCCGAGGGCGATTTCCTGGCCGGGCTGCTCAGCTTCAACATCGGGGTCGAACTGGGGCAGCTGACCGTCATTGCGATCTGCTACCTGCTGGTCGGCATCTGGTTCGGCAACAAGCCCTGGTATCGCCGACGGATCGTGATTCCTGGGTCGCTTCTGATTGCCGCGGTCGGCGCATTCTGGTTTGTCGAGCGGGTCGCTGGCGGGGCCTGAATCCCGGGCCGGGGGCGCTGCCCCCGGACCCCCGGAGTATTTCGGCAAAGAAGAAGCTCAGGGGGCTTCGAAGGCACCGGCTTCAAGCGCCTGCTGCAGCTTTCGGTTGTCGCTTCGGGCTGCGGCGCGAGCCAGCGTGGCGCCATAGGCCGCGATCACGCGGTCTTCGCGCCAGTGGTCTTCAAAGGCTTGCCGGGCAGCGCGCGACTGCCGTTCGCGCTCGGACGGATCATGCTGGAGGCGGTGCATCGCTGCGATCAGATCCTGCTGCGAGGAAAAGAGCGCGCCGCCACCGGCCGTTTCGACGATTTCGGGGAAAGGTCCGATGCGGCGGGCAATGACCGGCGTGCCCAGGCGGAAGCTTTCGATCAATATGATGCCGAAGGTTTCATAGCAGACCGAGGGCACGATCAGCCCGAGCGCACCGCGATAGTAGCTGTCGAGTTCATCGGGGGTCTTGCGGCCCAGAAACCTGATCCGCGGGTTACTGGCAGCCAGTGCCTTGAGTTCAGCCGCATAATCGCCATCGCCGCAGATCAGCAGGTCGGCATCGGGATACTGGTCGAAGGCAGGGAAGATGTCCTGCAGGCCCTTGATCCGTTCGAGCCGGCCCACGAACAGGAAGTAGGGCCGCGGGTGGCCGGCATGGGGCGCCACCTTGCGATGGTCAAGGTCGGGCAGGAAGTAGGGCAGCACCTCCATCGGCTGGCGCAGGCCGAATTCGGCGTGCTTGCGGCGGCTGAATTCGCTTTTGGCCACGACCAGGTCCATCCCGTCAAGCGCCCGGTCGAGCGCGCCGGTATAGCGCCAGATCTGCGGCGGACGTTTGTAGCTGAGGACGCAGGGAAGGCAGTTGCGCGCGTCGCACAATTCGCGCCCATAGCGCCACAGGACATGCGTCGGACAGACCAGCCAGTGTTCATGCGCCTCGAAAAGCCTGAGCCCGCTGCCCATCTTCAAAAGCCCCGGGCCGCCTACCAGCGAGATGTTGTTGTACCAGGTGATGTCGTGCCCTTCGGCCACGATCCCGGCTATGCGGGCGTGGTGGACGAAGGGGCGGCCGGTCTGCTGTGTCAGAAGCGTGGAGACAAGGCCGGAATGCGCCTTGAGACCGATGGTGCGCACGCCGTCATCGGGCCCGGGGGCGCCGGGCTTGCCGCCAAGTGTCAGATAGGCGTCCTGATCGTGGACGACGGTAACGCGATGCCCCCGCGCCGCCAGTGCCCGCGCCATGCGCTGAGTGCCGATGGCATCGCCGCCAAAGGAATATGGTGGATAGAAGGTTGAGAACATGAGTATTTTCAAAGCGGCCATCTTCAATTCCCGACATTGGAAAAGAGTGCAAGAAAAAGTTTCAGCCGGTCACGCATGAAGATCAGCGTGAAGCCTGCGTAAAGGGCGACGCCCGTGGCGACGGCGACAAGCACCACCACCACCGGCCGGGCATCGGGAATGAGATGCCAGAGATGCGAGGGCATCTGCGCAACAATGAGCGCCATCGTCACCGCCCCCAATAGCGGCAACAGGTGCGGGCGGAACAGCGCGGGCACCGATACCCCGGAAAGGCGCGACAGGATCATGGTTCGCAGCGGCCAGAAGGCCAGCAGGGTGCCGACGAAGGCGGCGGCCACGGCCGGCGCGCCCTGGTGCACCGCAATCCCGCATGCCAGGGCAAGCGCCGCCACCGTTGCCCATCCCAAGAGGGCGAAGGCCCCGGCACGACCCATGGCCAGACCGAAGGACAGTTGCACCTTCTCGACGCAGTAGTAGGCGCCGGCAACGCCAAGCACGGCGAGCGGCTGGGCGGCCGGTGTCCAGCCCGGCCCGAAGACCATGAGCAGAACCGGCGCGGCGAGGGCCGCAAGGCCGGCGAAGGCGGGGAAAGCGAGAAAGCTCGAGATCCGCGACAGGTCGCTCAAAAGCGACCCATGCCCGCCCTGCCCTTCGCGGCGAAGGGCTGCGAAGGCGGGTTGCGATGCCATGCGGAGCGGCGTGACGATGAGGAAGGAGGCGGTTTCGATCAGGCGCCAGGCGATCGTGTAGTAACCCGTTGCAACCGGGCCCAATACGCGGCCCAGCACAACGGTCGGCACTTGCGTGATGGCCAGTTCGGACGCGCGCAGAGCCATCGCCTGCCCCCCGACCTGCAGCACCCGGCGCAGGTGGGCGCGGCTTGTGCCCAGGCCCGGCCGCCAGGGCACGGCGATCCAGGCCGCCAGTTCGTTGACCAGAACCTGAATGACGCGCTGTCCGACAAGTGCCCAGACGCCATAACCCGCGAGCGCCATGGAAAGCCCGGCTATACCGCCACCGACGACCCCGGCGATTGCTCGAAGCGACAGGCTGCGGAAGGCCAGTTCGCGCCGCAGCACGGCCACGGGAACGGCTGTCGTTGCGGTCATCAGGATCGCGGGCACCATCCACCAGATCAGCGGCGCGACCATGTCTTCGCCGTAAGCGGTGGCAATGGGCCGGGCCAGTGCGAGGATCAGCACTGAAAGCCCCACCCCAAGGGCGGTCAGAGCCCAGAAGACGGCGTTGAAGTCTTCGGCACCCGGGGAGTCATCGGCGATCAGATGTTCGGTGAAGGTCTCGCGCACCAGGAACTCGGCCAGAACGATCACGACCGAGGCCATGGCCATCAGGCCGAAGGCCGCAGAATCAAGAATCCGGGCCAGGGCGATGAAGACGGCGAAATTCACCGCCTGCTCGATCCAGTTGCCCGCCGCCATCCAGGCGACGCCACGGCCGAATTTCTGGCGCACGGCAGCCATTCAGCGGCCCCCCGCTGCCGCGTGACGCAAGCGTGACAGGCGCGGTCTATTGCCCCGCCCCGCGTCGATTGCGGCTGGTCTGTCCGGGCCGAACGCTCCTAGTCTGGAGTCGATGGAAATGCCCGGATCCTTGTCATGCGCCTTCTGGAACTGCCTACGAACTTCCGTCCCGGCGGCATCCAGCGCCATGTGCTGGACCTGACGGCCCATCTGCGCGCGAAGGGTCACCAGGTGACGCTGGCCGGGGACGGGGGCGCCTGGGCGCAGGTGGGGCATGATCCCGATCACCTGCATCTGGGGCTGGACGACGTGGCCGAGCTGGGCGGTGCGCTGCCACGACGCCTGGCGCATCTGCCGCTGCGGGTCTGGCAGTTGCGCCGGGTGCTGAAGTCCCGCCGGATCGAGCTGATCCATGCCCATGAAACCGCACCGACACTGGTGGCCGATCTGGCCCGCCGCGGCCTTGGCATTCCGCTGGTGATGACCTTCCACGGCTGCGCCCCGGAACGCGAGGCCTCGGTCGCGGCGATGGCGCGGCGCACGGATCTGGTGATCTCGCCCAGCCGCGCCGGGATCGAGGCGCTGGTCCGGCACGGAATGCCCGCCACAAAGGGTCGGGTGTTGGGCCTTGGCATCGCCACGACGGTCGCGCCTCCTCCCGACGAGGCGCTTGCGCTGCGGCGCCAGATTCTGGCCGGGCGCAATGGGCCCTTGATCCTGTCTCTGTCGCGGCTTCAGGTGCAGAAGGGTATTGATGTCATGGTCGAGGTCGCGGCCCGGGTGCAGGCCCGCCATCCCGGTGTCGTCTTTGCCGTGGCGGGGGGGGGGCCGCAGGAGGTGCAGGTGCGCGCCTGGGCCGAAGCGGCCGGCGTTGCCGGAGCGATGCGGTTCCTTGGCCCGATCTCCACCGTGCCCCTGCATCTGGCTGCAGCGGATCTGTTCCTGCTGACCTCGCGCTGGGAAAACCTGCCGATTTCCATTGTCGAGGCCTTCCGCGCCGGCCTGCCGGTAGTCGCCACCGATTGTGGCGGCGTGCGGGAACTGGTTGATGATGCTGTGGGCAGCCTCTGCCGCGTCGAGGATGCGGCGGGGATTGCCAGGGCGATCGACCGGCTGATCGAAGACCCTGCGCTGCGCCAGGCCAAGGGGGCGGTGGCGCGCGCAAAGTTCGCCGAGGCACGATTCGACCCCGGCGCCGTTCATGGACAGTTCGAAGCCGCCTATCGTGACCTTCTGAACCGCAAGGGGTGATCGCCGCATCATAGCCCCATCCACGGCACCATCAGCCGCGATTTCACGGTGCGCAGCAGCCGGCGCCTGGACAGATAGCCCTGCCCCCGCCCCGCCAGATGTGCCGACCAGCGGGCGCGGTGCTGGAAATAGAACATCTCGATCCGGGGCAGATCCATCGGGTCGCTGTCCGATGTGGCGCTGGCCAGCCTCGTGCTGACCGAGGTGGCATAGCCCGCCCGGCCGATCGCGGCCCTGACCCGCGCATCAGCCAGTCCGTAGGGGGGGGCGAAATGGCGGATATCGCGAGACAGCCGGTCCTCGATGATGCGGCGCGATTGCGTCAGCTCGCGCTCCAGATCGGCGGGCGCCAGCGCCGGCAGCGCCGGATGGCTGAGCGTGTGGCTGCCGAAGTGACAGCCGGCATCGGCCAGCCTGCGGATCGTGGCCCAGTCCATGAGCCGACGCGGTGGCGAAGCGATCCCGCGCCAGTTCTCGGAGCGCCCGACATGATCGACCGGCAGATAGACCATCGCCGGCAGCCGGTGGCGTTCCAGCACCGGCCAGGCGATATCGGCGAAATCCTGAAACCCGTCGTCGAAGGTCAGGATCACCGATCGGGGCGCAGTGGTGCGCGCCTCGATCAGATCATCCAGCGTCACCACCGGCACGCCGGATGCAACCAGGATCTCCATCTGCATGGCGAAGGTTGCAGCATTGATCGCGGTCGCACCGCCCCGGTCCGAGACCGAGTGATACATCAGGATGTCGATCTGGCGCTGCGCCAAGGTTCAATCCTCGACCCGGTGGCTTTCGAACTCCCGCCGGTGCGCGGCCCAGCGATCATGGTCGATGCGACCTTCACTGGTCAGGCTGTCGACCGCAGCATAGGCCATGGCAAAGGCGTGATGGGTATTGTCATGCGCAAACAGGCCCTGCCGGCCAAAGCTGAGAAAACCCTCCAGCCCCAGAAACCAGCGGTCGATGGTTTCGAAATGGCGCTGATAGTCCAGATCATAGACCGGATAGGCCTGCCCCAGACGGCGGGTCTGGCAACCCAGCACCGGCACCGTGACCGGCAGTCCGACACCCGCCAGCCAGTCGCAGTAATGCCGGCCGAGTTCCTCGTCAGACATCGACCACCACTTTTCACCGGGGTCGCAGGGCAGTTCGGCGCAAAGGATCGTGCGCCCCTTCGGCTCGGTGGCGGAATTGTAGTTCTTCGGTTCCGACATGCGGCTGATCGGGATCGAGAGTTCCGGGAAGTAATGCGCATCGTATTCCGTGAACCGGTCGGTGCCGAGGATCAGGTAGACAAGGATCATGCCACGGAAGCGGATCGCATCGGCGGCCGCCAGCACCTCGGGCGGTGGCGGCGGGTCCATCAGGCGCACGGCCACCGTCAGCGGGATGGTCGAAAAGACCTGGTCGGCGGCATGGCGGGCCTCGATCCTGCCCTTGCGCAGGACAAGTCCGGTGACGCGGCTGCCCTCGCGTTCGATCCGCAGGATCTCGGCACCCAGTTCCAAGCGCGCCCCATGGTCACTGGCGGCCTGCATCATCGCCTGCGAGATCTGCCCGAACCCCTGACGGGGATAGTAGAAGCGCCCCGTCGTCTCGCCGCGCATTCCAGGCAGCATCCGCAGCATCTTCATCAGGATCCGGCCGACAGAACCGCTTGAGACACGGCGTTCGGCCAGTGTCACCGCCAGCTTGTCCGGTTCCAGCCCCCAGAGTTTCTTGACGTAGGGAAAGTAGAAATGTTCGGAGATGGTCTTGCCGAGGCCATCATAGAGGATGGTCTTGAAGGTGCGCGGCCCCTTCGACTTGCCGCGCAGGGGCTTGAGCAGGCTGTCGGCCATCAGGCTTGCGGCAAACCGTTTGGGCAGGCGGCGGATTGCATCGACGGGTTTCAGCGGGAAGTGGATCCACTGCCCGCCCAGACGGATGCGGCCATGCCGGGGCTGCAACAGAAGGTCGGGACCAAGCAGGCCCTTCACATCCTCGATCACCGAAGGATCGGCCACCGGATGGAAGCGGTGCGAACCATAATCGCACCAGATGCCGTCGATCCTGAACGAGGTCGAGTTGCCGCCCACGCGATCGGCGCGCTCAAGAACCTCGACCTGGGCCTGATTGTTCTTGACCAGCGCATAGGCAGCGGCAATGCCCGCCGGCCCGGCACCCAGAACCGTGATACGGGGTTTCCCCGGAGTCGTTCCAATCATGGCGAATTTTCCTCTTCTGCGGGGCCACGCAGGATCAACCCACCACCCGACGCCATCAAGACGGCAGCACCAAGAAGCCCCGCCAACCACAACACCGCCTGCCAGATCAACCCCGACGCCACGACCGGGGCTGCTGCCGCGCCAAAGGGCACCAGCAGCGCGGCCAGCGAACTTTCCCGCACGCCAAGCCCCCCCAGTGACAAGGGCAGCGTGGCGATGATCTTGGCCAGCGGCCAGGCGAACAGCCATGCAGCGAACTGCAGGTGCACACCCACCGCCTCGGCCAGCCGGACCGAGAGCCAGACCAGAACCGTCTGGATCGCGGTCGACATCACCAGCGCGCCAAAAAGCCGAAGCGGCTTGCGGGCTAGATCGGCAAAGGCATCGCTCAGCCGCAGAACCAGCGCCTGCGCCGGCAGGCCGGAATGCCGCGTCCATGCCTTGCGCGCCAGCGGCGGAAACAGATAGAGCGCCGCCGCGAACCCGGCAAAGACCAAAGCCGCAACAGCCAGTGCTAGCGCCGGGTTCCCGCCATGCCTGCCGCCCAGCAGCAGGATGCCCGTCAGCATCAGGATCGCCAGCGCCACAAGGTCGATCATCCGGTCACCGATCGCACCCGCCGCCACCCGCGGACCATCGCGCATCGAGACATGCGCCACTGCGGCACGCACTGCATCGCCCCCCGCCGCACCGGGCAGGCAGAGGTTGGCCGCCAGTCCCGCAAAATGCGCCCGGAGTGCTGTGACAAAGGGAATGGGGCGGTCCATCAGCCACCACCACTTCGTTGCGGCGGCAACATGGGCGCAGCAGAAGATGAAAAGCGTGCCCAGAAACAGCGGCAGCGAAATCCGCCGGAAACCCTCGATGATCGCCTCGCGCGGCAGGAACCAGAAGATGAGGCCCAGCGCCACGGCTGACCCGGCCGCCCGCAGCCCCCATTTCCGCAGTGCCTTGCCGCGCGCCGCCATCTCAGGGCCGCAGATGCAGGCGAGAGATCATGTCGGCGATCAGGCCCAGCGACCAGATGATCAACGCCGAGAGGAAGGCAAAGATCGTGGTTTCCGAAAGGTTGTCCATCCAGATGTCATAGACGAACTTGACGGCGCCCAACCCCATCAGGGCAAGGCCCAGCGGAATGAACACCCGAAGCGGATTGAACAGCACCGTCATCCGCAGGACAAGGATGATGAAGTTGATGAAATCCACCGGGCGGATCTTCGACTTGCCCACCCGCTTGCCATACTGGATCGGCGTATAGATCATCCGCTTGCCATTGCAGGACATGCAAAGCGTGATCGTCGTCGTGAAGGAGAATTTCTGCGGCAAAAGCGGGATGAAGGGGACCAGTTCCGATTTGCGGAACACCCTCAGCCCCGAGTTCAGGTCATTGAGCCTGCGTTCGGCAAGGAAGGAGGCGAACGAGTTCAGGATCCATTTCGCGGGCTTGCGGATCAGGGGGACGTTCTTCATAGCCGCGCCCCGGTCGCCCACCACCATGTCCTGGTTGCGGCACATGGCCAGCATCGGCGGCAGGTAGCGCGCCGGATAGGTGCCATCGGCGTCGATGATGGCCACATATTCATGTTGCGCGAGCCTGATCCCGCGCTTGAGGCTGGCGCCATAGCCGGTATTGACTTGGTTCGAATCGACGATCGCGCCGGTTTCACGCGCGATTTCCAGCGTGCGGTCGGTTGACCCGTCGTCGATCACGATGATCTCGTAGGGGATGCCCAGGGGCTCCATCTCGGCGCGGATGTCGTCGACGGTGTGGCGCACCGCGCCTTCCTCATTATAGGCAGGGATGACGATCGACAGCGACATGCCCTCAAGATCGGGGCGGGCGGAAACCGTGCTGCGGGGCGATATGGTTCTGTCCATCGTCACTTGTTCCTTTTCACGCAGGCTTGACTTGTTCATTGCATCAGACCCCGGCTCAGGGCACGTGCAGGCGGTTCCTCACGCCCAGCACATGGTATTCGAACAGGCACCAGGCAAAGGCGCCGGCGGAGTAGATATAGTAGATCTGGTGATAGGCCAGCGAGGCGGCAGCGAAGGCCAGGCCGCCGTTGGCGTGCAGGAACCGCGCGAACCGCCAGTTGACCGCCGCCGCCAGCGCCGCCAGCACCAGCATGAGCGGCCATACCCCCGGTGCGAGGGGCAGCGCGAGGATTGACAGCACCAAGAGCCCCGCCAGCACCGCCTTGGCCTTTTCGGCGTTCGATGTATTGAGGTCGTTCGTCACGCCTTCGCGCGAAATCATCAACCGCGACCAGGGCAGCGCGCGGCGGAAGATGTCGGTGAAGATCGCGTTCCGTGGCGTCCAGACCTTGAGGTGCTTGCCCAGCAGCGTCGGATCCACGGCGATCATCGCGCCGGTGGCGCGGATACGGTAGCCCAGCTCGATATCCTCGATCGAGGGCACCCTGTAGGTATCGGTGTCGAAACCGCCCGCCTTGTGGAACACCTCCTTGCGCACCGCGCCACAACCGGCCCAGAAGGTCTGGGCATCGCGCCGCGCTGTCTGGTGGTAGAAGCGGTGCGTCAGGTTCTTGTAGCGCGAGAACCAGGGCGTGCCGTCGGGCGTGTCGTCATAGGATCCGAAGACCGCGCCGATGCCCGGGTCGGCAAAGGCCGCCGCCACCTTCACCGCGCCATCCGGCCAGGCGATCACATCACTGTCGATGAACCACAGCAGATCGCCCACCGCATGTTCTGCGGCAAAGTTCCGGGCAGCGCCCGGGCCGCCATTCTTCGGCATGGTCAGCACACGCGCGCCAAGCTCTCGCGCCACTTCGGCGGTGCGGTCGGGCGAAACGTCATCGACAACGATCACCTCGGCCACTTCGCCCCGGGAAAGCATCCCCATCAGCGGCGCCAGGACACGGGGCATCAGGCGTTCAGCGCCCCAGGCCGGCATGATGACCGAGATGCGATCCGCGATCATGGCGCGCCCCGATCCGCACGCCCGGCCAGCATCGCCATCAGCGTCGCCATCAGAGGCAAGAGCCAGATCACCCGCGCCCCGTAGCGGGTTGCCGGTTGCGAGATGCCACCGCAGACAAGGGCATTGGCAAGTATCCCCGCCAGCACGATCAGCGCCAGCGCGCGCATCTGCGGTGTCAGGCGACCGGGCAGGACCATCAACAGGGCAAGAACGACAAGCGAAACGGCATAGAGCGCCGCCTGAGCCTGCGTCAGCGGGCCGATCCAGCCATCGGCAGGTGCAAGCCTCCCCAGAACCAGTGGCCCGAAGATCGAGCCACGCACATCCGCATTCGCCTGTTGCTGGGACTCGGTCGGGATTGTCATGTCGACCGCAAACTTGAGGGTTTGCGCCATCATGTTCTGCGCAAAGGCAAGCGTCGTCTGCACCGGCGCCTCCTTCAGCACCTCCAGGAAGAAGTGCATCTGGTCCTGCGCCACGCCGACCTGCTGATCGGGCGGCAGCAGGCGGAACGATCCCAGTTCGGGGCTGGTCTGGAAGACGATGTGGCTTGCCGTGAAGCGCATCGGGTCATCCGACCGGCCCAGCGCTTCGGCCAGCGCACAGGTCGGGATGCCCGTGTCGGGACAATGCCGGTCAAGGTAGTCGCGGCCCGGGCCATCCTGGATCAGCCGGGCGGTGATGAAGGGTTTGATGATTACATCGGACTTGGCGACGGCAGATGCCGCCGAGCGGAGCGCAAGCTGTTCGCTGAAGCCAACCACAAGCACCGCCGCGACCAGAACCGGCAACAGCCACCAGCGGCGATGGCCCAGCACCGCCCCGGCGATCACCACCACCGGCAGCATCAGGATAGCGATGGCCAGGTGCGACAGGTGCGACACGATGGCAAGGCTGGCCAGCGCCAGCGCCAGCGCCACCTCGGGCCAGCGCATCCGGCGGCCGTAGACCCCCAGCAGCGCAAGGTTCAGGATCATCACCGGCGCCAGAAGGTCGGGCATCAGATAGGCCACGAAGAACGGCAGGGAGCCAAGGCAGGCCGCCAGGATCGGGATGGCCATGAACCTTGCCGATCGCGCCGGATCCGTGTTGCGCAGGACCACGCGCACCATCAGCCAGACCGACAGGATCACCGCCGCCGCATTGAGCGCGATCAGGCCCTCCAGAAGGCCCAGCCGCGCGAACAGCCCGGCAAAGAGCGCATAGACAGCCGAGCGCGAGCCATCGACGGTGCCCTTCACCGCAACATCCGCGGCCGGCGCCGCGGCACCATCCTGCCCCGGGGTCGACGGCGCGGGCGGCGCCTCGGCCCGCCATCCCAGTTGGTTGAGCGCGGTTTCGCCTTGCGCGACATAGCCGGCTGTGTCGAAATAGAACAACGGTCTGCCATTGAGGGCGACAACCGAAAACATCCCCGCCAGCGCAAGCGCCAGCCACAGCACCGCAACCAGCCAGGATTTCGGTCCGGGGTGCGGTCCCGCAGGGATCATGGCCGGTGGCTCCCTTCAGTCGACATGGTTTCCCGCAGGTCGCGGAAATAGGCGATGGTGGCACGCAAGCCGGTTTGCAGATCGACCTCGGGCGACCAACCCAGGGTGTCGCGCGCCCGGCTGATGTCGGGCTGGCGCTGGACCGGGTCATCATGCGGCAGCGGCGCATTGATCAGTTCGGATTTCGACCCCGTCAGGCGGATCACTGCCTCGGCCAGTTCGCGGATCGTCATTTCGACCGGATTGCCGATGTTGATCGGGCCGGTCACCTCGTCGCCGGTGTTCATCAGCCGCACCAGCCCGTCGATCAGATCCGAGACAAAGCAGAACGACCGGGTCTGCGTGCCCTCGCCGTAGATCGTGATCGGCTCGCCCGCCAGCGCCTGCATGATGAAGTTCGACACCACGCGCCCGTCCTTGGGATGCATCCGGGGACCATAGGTGTTGAAGATCCGCGCCACCTTGATGCGCATGTCGTGCTGGCGGCGATAGTCGAAGAACAGCGTTTCGGCACAGCGCTTGCCCTCATCATAGCAGGACCGGAAGCCGATCGGGTTGACGTTGCCCCAGTAATCCTCGGTCTGCGGATGGACGACCGGATCGCCATAGACTTCCGAGGTGCTGGCCTGCAGGATCTTGGCGCGCAGCCGCTTGGCCAGCCCCAGCATGTTGATCGCGCCATGCACGGATGTCTTCGTCGTCTGCACCGGGTCGTGCTGGTAATGGATCGGGCTTGCCGGGCAGGCAAGGTTGTAGATCTCGTCCACCTCGACATAGAGCGGGAAGGTCACGTCATGGCGCATGACCTCGAACCGCGGGTTGCCGATCAGATGTGCGACGTTCGATCGCCGGCCGGTGAAGAAGTTGTCGACACAAAGGACATCATGTCCCTCACCCAGCAACCGCTCGCACAGATGCGACCCAAGGAAACCCGCGCCGCCCGTGACCAGAACACGTTTGGAATTGATGCTCATGCCTAAAACTTCCACTTTCATTTCATGCCGGTTCGCAACCGCCCCGATTCCACCGACATTTCCTTACGGATTTCGCCATGCCCCGCAACCGCCCCGGCGGGAATGGGGCGCCTGATGCTGCCCGAAGCGTTCTTCATCACTTGATGGCAAGGAAGCCTTCGAAGCACAGGTATTTCTGGATCGAAACCACGTCCTTGAACCCGGCCCGCGCCATCAGGTCAAGGTTGCCCTGCGTCGAGAAGGGTTCGAGAATGCCCTTCAGGCTGCGCGATTTCTCGACGATCTCTTCGGCCGAAAAGCCGTTGCGGGTCTTGAAGTCGTTGTAAAGCTGCGAAATCATGTCCTGGAAACGCGCATCGGGGCTGCGGACCTTTTCGAACATGACGAGGGCGCCGCCCCAGTTCAGGTTCTGGTAGATCTTGTCGAACAATTCCTGGCGATAGCGCGGCGGCACGAACTGCATCGTGTAATAGCTCACGATCATGTCGGCCTTTTCCATTTCCAGATGCCGGGCATCGGCGTTCAGGATGGTGATGGCGGGCACCTCGGCGCAGTGCTTTTCCGCCGCAGCCACCATGGCGGGTTCAACGTCCAGACCGATGAAGCGGGCGCCTGTCTTGCGGGCGTTGTGCTCGGCCATCTTGCGGATCAGCTCGCCCGTCGAGGTGCCGATTTCATAGATGATGCTGTCGTTCTTGACGAAGAAATCGGTCAGCTGGCAGATCAGGTCGTGGCCGGAATCGTAAAGCGGCACCGAAAGCCGGATATGGTCTACGAACGTGTCCGGAACATTGGCCCCGAATGTCCATCCCGCATTCTCGGCCGCAATCTTCTGTCCGACACCCATCTCACCACTCCTGCACACTGACGAAAGCCGCCGCCAAGAAAACCGGGCGCCTGACGGCGCCTTGGGCGGCCCTGCGAGCAATATAGCGGGAATCACCGGACCTGCGCAAAGCCCATTCCGCCATGCACCCGTATCTCGGGCAGTTTTGCAGTCCGGCACAAGAACCGGCACAGGAATCGGTTTCCGTGGCTTGAATAGTCACGAATTGCAGACGCATTGGTTCCGTTTCGGTGACGGGTGACTCGCCTCAGCCGGCAAGGCTCTGCACCAGACGCGCCAGCATCGCATCGCAGGCGGCCAGTTCCGTGGCTTCGATATATTCGTCCGCCGTATGCGCCTGCCCGATCGCACCGGGGCCGCAGACCACAACCGGAACACCCATGCCGGCGAAAAAGCCAGCCTCGGTGCCGAAGCCCACGCGGGTGGTGGCGGTGCCGCCGGCCCAGGCCTGCACTTCGGCGACCACGGGATCATCGGCGGCGATGGCGAAACCCGGATAGGCGATGGTGCGCTCAATCCGCAACGCCCGTTCATCGCTGGCCCGGGCGGCGATTGCTGCGGCGCGCGCGGCGATCCGCGCCTCGATCCCGGCGGGGTCATCACCGGGCAGATAGCGCAGTTCGAAATCGACCGTGGCCTCTTCGGGCACGACGTTCAATACCCGCCCGCCCCGAGCGACGCCGGGGTGCAGCGTGGCATGTGGGATGTCATAGTCAGGGTCGCGCACCCCGCTCTTTGCCAGCACCGCCTGTTCCTCGTGCAGTGCCAGCAGGAATTCCGCCATGGGAAAGAGGGCGTTTCGATAGCGCGGCGCCAGTGACGAATGCCCCGCCTGGCCTTTGGCCGTCATCCGCCAGGCCACCTTGCCCTTGTGGCCGACCGCCACCTGCATCTGCGTGGGTTCGCCCACGATCACCAGCCGCGGCAGGCCGATGGTGGCCTCAAGCTGGCCGATCATGCGGGCGATGCCGAGGCAACCCACTTCCTCATCGTAGGACAGCGCGATCTTGAAGGGTTCAGACAGGTTGGCACGCGATGCCGCGTCCGCCGCCGCCAGGACGGAAGCGAGGAAGCCCTTCATGTCGGTGGTGCCGCGCCCGTAAAGCCGGGTGCCGTCGCGGGTCAGGTCGAACGGCGGCCGGGTCCAGGTCTGGCCTTCCGCCGGGACGACATCGGAATGCGCCGACAAAAGCACACCGCCCGGACGGCGCGGGCCGATGCTGGCGTAAAGCCCGGCCTTCTGCCCGCCCTCGTCGGGAACCAGATGGACCGCGAAGCCCAGGCTCCGCAGGTAGTGTTCCACCCAGTCGATCAGGCCAAGGTTGCTGTCGGCGCTGGTCACGTCAAAGGCGACAAGGCGCGCCAGCAGGGCTTCGGTCTGGGTGGGGCTGTGATCGGTCACGATGATCTTTCCATGGGGCATGGGGGCCGCTGACAGGTTCGCCCCGCGCCGCGCATGGGTCAAGGGCGGTTGACGCCGCAGGCGTCACGCGGCGGGGGTATAACCCTTGGATGCCTGAAGAAGCTGGCGCGTGTAGTCGGTCGCCGCCGCGCGGCCGCGCAGCTGGTCACGGGTCAGTTCCTCGACCATGCGGCCATGCTGCATGACCATCAGCCGGTCGCACATATGCGCCACCACCGCCAGATCATGGCTGACCATCACATAGGTCAGGCCACGTTCCGTTCGGATGCGGTCAAGAAGGTTCAGAACCTCGGCCTGGATCGAGGCGTCAAGCGCGCTGGTCGGTTCGTCCAGCAGCAGCACCTGCGGTTCAAGGATCAGGGCGCGGGCGACCGAGACACGCTGGCGCTGGCCGCCCGACAACTGATGCGGATAGCGGAAGCGGAAGCCCTCGCCCAGACCCACCTCGGCCAGCGCCTGTTCGATGCGCTCTTCGCGACGGTCGAAGCCGTGGATTGCCAAAGGCTCCGACAGCACGCGGTCGATGGTGTGGCGGGGATGGAGGCTGGCGTAGGGATCCTGGAACACCATCTGGACGCGGCGGTAGAAGGCGGCATCGCGGGGGTCTGGGATCGGCGCGCCGTCCAGCAGGATCTGCCCGCCGCTGACCGGCGCCAGACCGCAGATGGCCCGCAGCACCGTGGACTTGCCCGAGCCGCTTTCGCCAACGATCCCGTAGCTTTCGCCGCGCGTGACGGCGATCGACACGTCCCGGACGGCGGGAACGCGGTCGCGGCCCCGGCGGAAGGTCACGTCCAGATCGCGGGTTTCCAGCAAGGTTTCGGTCATCTGGCCCAGGCCTCGTCACGTTTCAGGACCGGCAGGGGACGGATGTCGCGGTCGATCTGCGGCAGGCAGTTCATCAAGCCGCGGGTATAGGGGTGGGTGGCCTTGTCCAGATCGCCGGCCTTCAGCTCCTCGACCACCCGGCCGGCATACATGACCAGCACCCGGTCGCAGAAGCTGCCCACCAGCCGCAGGTCATGGCTGATGAAGATCAGGCCCATGCCGCGGTCGCGCACCAGCCGGTCAAGGATGCGCAGCACCTCGACCTGAACCGTCACGTCCAGCGCGCTGGTCGGTTCATCCGCGATCAAGAGGTCGGGCTCCGTCACCAGCATCATGGCGATCATCGCCCGCTGGCCCATGCCGCCCGACAGTTCATGCGGATAGGCGCGGAACACGCGGTCGGGGTCGCGGATCTGCACGGCCTCCAGCATGGCCAGCGCGGCGCGTTGTTTTTCCGCCGCCGACATCCGGGCGTGGAAGCGCAGCATTTCGGTCAGTTGCCGGCCGATGGTCATGGTCGGGTTCAGGCTGAACTTCGGGTCCTGCATCACCATCGACAGCCGCGCGCCGCGCAAACTGCGCCACTGGGCGGGGGTGGCTCTGCGCAGGTCGATCCCGTCGAATTCCAGCCGCTTCGCCGTCATCACGCCCGGTGGCGGCGTCAGGCCCAGGATGGCGCGCCCGGTCTGCGACTTGCCCGAGCCACTTTCACCGACGATCCCCAGGCGTTCGCGGCCCAGCGTGAAGCTGACGCCGCGCACCACCTCGGACGGGCCGCGGCGGGTCGGGAAGGTCACGCGCAGGTCTTCGACGGTCAGAAGCGGCGCCATTGTCATTTCCTTGCCTTCGGGTCCAGCACGTCGCGCAGACCGTCACCCAGAAGGTTGAAGCCCAGGCTGACGATGAAGATCGCGATGCCGGGCATGGTCGCCACCCACCAGAAGTCCAGCAGGAACTGCCGCCCGCTGGCGATCATCGCGCCCCATTCCGGCTGCGGCGGCTGCGCGCCAAGGCCCAGGAAGCCAAGCCCCGCCGCCGTGAGGATGATCCCCGCCATGTCGAGCGTGACGCGGATGATGACCGAGGACAGGCACAGGGGCGTCACATGCCCCCAAAGGATGCGGATGGACGATGCGCCCTGAAGCCGCGCGGCATTGATGAAATCGCTGTCGCGGATGGTCAGTGTTTCGGCCCGCGCCAGACGGGCATAGGGGGGCCAGGACGTGATGGCGATGGCGATGATGGCGTTTTCGATCCCCGGCCCCAGGGCGGACACGAAGGCCAAGGCCAGGATCAGGCGCGGGAAGGCCAGGAAGATGTCGGTGATCCGCATCAGGATCGCATCGGTCCAGCCGCCGAAATACCCCGCCGTGGTGCCGACCAGCATCCCGATCGGCGTGGCGATGACCGAGACCAGCGCCACCACCATCAGCGTCAGCCGCGATCCGTGGACGATCCGGCTGAAGATGTCGCGCGCCTGATCGTCGGTTCCCAGAAGGTGCGCCCCCGTCCCCGGCGGCAGGAAGCGTTCGGTCCGCAGATCGCCCGGGATCACCGGATCGAAGGGCGCGATCACATCGGCAAAGATCGCGAGCCCGATCAGCAGGACCACGACGCCAAGGCCGACCATCGCCAGCCAGTTGCCGCGAAAGCCCAGCCATGTGCGATAGGCCTGCCCCATCCGCGCCTGCCGGCGCGAGGCCGGGCGGTCCGACAACAGCCATTCCCGCGACAGGGTCATGCGCGCCTCCGGATCCGGGGATCAAGCAGGCCGTAAAGCAGATCGGACAGCAGGTTCAGCCCGATGAACACCGCGCCGATCACGATGGTCGATCCCAGAACCGCGTTCATGTCGGCGCTTTGCAGGCTGTTGGTCAGGTAAAGCCCAAGCCCCGGCCAGGCAAAGACCGTCTCCGTCAGGACCGAGCCCTCGAGCAGCGTGGCGTAAGACAGCGCCACCACCGTCACCAGCGGCACGGCGGCATTTCGCAAGGCATGGACCCAGATGATCCGCCATTCCGGCACGCCCTTGACGCGGGCGGTGATGATGTATTCCTGCCCCAGTTCGTTCAGCATGAAACTGCGCGTCATGCGGCTGATATAGGCCAGCGAGAAATACCCCAGGAGCGAGGCGGGCAGGATCAGGTGCGACAGCGCATTGCGGAACGCCTCCCATTCGCCCTGCATCGCGGTATCGAGCAGCATCAGGCCGGTCTGGCGCGTGATCACATATTCATAGGAAATGTCGATCCGCCCCGGCCCCGCCACCCAGCCAAGCCTGGCGTAAAAGACCAGCAGGCCCACCAGCGCCAGCCAGAAGATCGGCGCCGAATAGCCCACAAGCCCCAGCACCCGCACGACCTGATCGAACAGTTTCCCTTGCCGCACGGCAGCCCAGACACCCACCGGAATGCCAAGGATGGTGCCGATCAGGATGCCGGCGGTGGCCAGCTCCAGCGTGGCGGGGAAGGTGCGGGCAATGTCTTCAAGGATCGGCCGCTTGGTCATGAAGCTGGTGCCGAAATCACCGGTGACGACCTTTTGCAGGTAGATCCAGAACTGTTCGGCCAGCGGCTTGTCCAGCCCCAGCGCCTTGTAGGCCTGGTCATAGGTCGATTGCGTCGCCCGGTCGCCCACCACAGCCAGAACCGGGTCGATCGGCACCACGCGGCCGATCAGGAAGGTGGCCAGCAAAAGCCCGAGGAACGTCAGCAGCACCGTGACGGCAACTCCGCCAGCACGACCCGCAAAGGACAGAAGGGCGCTGTCGCGCCCCTCGTCATTGGCTTGCGTTGCCATTCCCTTACTTCGTCACATAGACGTAGTTGTTGTCGTTGAAGGACGGCCCGACGACGAAGCCCTTCACGTTGCTCCGAAGGCCCGCCACTTCGATCTGCTGGAACATGATGACGAAGGGCGAATTGGCCAGGACTTCCTTCTGCATGTCCTGATACATCGCCGCGCGCTTGGCCGGATCGGCCTCCATCACGGCGGCGTCAACCTGCGCGGACAGGCCCTTCGTATCCCAGGCATTGCGCCAGGCCAGCGGCTTCGCCGTCGCTCCATCCGAATTGTCGAGGTTCTTGGCGAAGGTATCGGCGTTGGTGTGCGGATCCTGATAATCCGGGCCCCAGACGCCGATGTAGATGTCGTGGTTACGGGCGCGATACTTGGTCAGGGTCTGCTGCCCGTCGCCCGGCACGATCTCGATCTTGATGCCGGCCTGCGCCATCGTTCCCTGGATCGCCTGTGCCATGCCGGTGATTTCGGGCGTGTTGCGCGTGTCCATCGTCACGGTGAAGCCATCGGGCAGCCCGGCCTTGGCCAGCAGTTCCTTGGCCTTCGCCACGTCCAGCGAATAGGGATTTTCGTTCAGCGCACCGAGGAAGCCTTCCGGCAGGAAGGTTTCGTGAACCTTGACCTTGCCGCGCATGATGGTGTCGGCAATTGCCTGGTAATCGACCAGATACTTCATCGCCTCGGCGACTTCCGGCTTGGCCAGGGTCTCGTTCTTCTGGTTGAGGCTGAAGTAGTAAAGCGTGCCCTTGGCACCTTCCTGGAAGGCGATATCCGGGTTCGACTTCAGGCCATCGATCTCTTCGGCGCCCAGGTTGCGCGCGATGTCAATGTCGCCCTTCTCCAGCATCAGGCGCTGTGTCGCGCCTTCGGGGATATGGCGGTAGATGACGCGGGCCATGGTGGCCTTTTCACCGGAATAGTTGTCATTGCGCTCCAGCACTGCGGCTTCATTGGGGCGCCATTCGCGGATGATGTAGGGGCCCGATCCGGCATAGCCGGTCTTCAGCCATTCATAACCGTAATCGCCGTTGACTTCGTGTTCCTGAACCAGCGTCTTGTCGACGACCGAAGCCACCGTCGCCGTCATGCAATAGAGCACGAAGGACGGGGCATAGGCCTTGTCCATCTTGAAGTCGAAGGAATTGTCGCCGGTCTTGACGACCATCTGCTCGACATTGTCCGGCGTCAGGCCGAACTGGCTCAGGATGAAGGCGGGGGACTTGTCCATCTTGATCGTGCGGACAAAGGAATAGACCACGTCATCAGCGGTGATCGGGTTGCCGCTGGCGAAGGTCCGGCCTTCCTTGATCTTGAAGCTGATGGTCTTGCCGTCCTCCGACACCGTCCAGCTGTCCGCGACCTTGCCGAACAGCTTCGTCACGTCCTTCGGGTCGTAGCCGATCAGGGTTTCATAGCTGTTGCCCAGCATTTCCGAGGTCGAAAGTTCGAAGACTTCGGCCGGATCAAGGCTGATGATGTCGTCGATCGCCCAGGCCTGCACCAGGGTATCGGCCGGTGTTTCGGCCCGAACCAGGCCCGACCCGGCGAACAGCGCGAAGACGGCGACAGAAGCCGCCAGCAACTTGCGAGAATGGAACATGTGACTACCCCGTTGGTTTCCTGCGCCCCGCGTCCCAGAGGACACACGTGACGGCTTCGTGATCGGGATTAACCATCCGGTAAAATTGCAAGTCAAGCCGTTTGCGGCCCATCGCCCCCTCCGAGGGACGATTCAGAGGATCGCGCGGGCCCCCCGCGGCGACACGCCGAAGCGTTCGCGGAACACCTTGGCGAAATGGTTCGCGGTTTCAAACCCGGTCGCCGCCGCGATTTCTGTCACCGAGAGTTCGGTTTCAAACAGAAGACTGCGGCCCAGATCGATGCGCAGGTTCCTGTAATAGCGGCTGGGCGTCTCGTTCAGCACCGCCTTGAACTGCCGTTCCAGCTGGCGCGTGGAATAGCCAGCCGCCTCAGCCAGCTCCTCCAGCGAAAGCGGCGTCTCGAGGTTTCGCTGCATCAGCCGGATCACCCGGATCAGCCGCGTGTTGCGCGACCCGATCGCCAGCGCCACCGAAGATGTCTGCGGCGCCTCGGCCTTCCTGGGCGTGCCATGCAGGCACATGTCGCCCACCCGATGGGCGAATTCCTCGCCATGATGGCGCGCGATCACCGCCAGCATCATGTCGGTCGACGCCGCGCCGCCGCCGCAGGTCATCAGCGGGCCGTCGACTTCATAGATCCGCGGGCTGGGATCGTGGCCGGCGAACAATTCGCGGAAACCGGCCTGGTTTTCCCAATGCACGGTATAGCGGCGGCTGCCCAAAAGCCCCGCCCGCGCCAGCGTGAAGGCGCCAGTGCAGATCCCGCCATATTCGCCGCCATGCGCCGCATGTGCCCGCAACCAGTCCAGCACCGGCCGACCGGCCGCGTCATGCGCATCGGTTCCCGAACAGACCAGGACCGTCGTCGATCGCGGCAGCGCCGCCAGCCCCGATTGCACCTCGACCGAAATCCCCGACGAGGAATTGACCGATCCGCCATCCTGTGACAGCACCCGCCAGCGATAGAGCGGCTTTTGCGACAGCTGGTTGGCAATCCTGAGCGGCTCGACCGCCGAGGAAAAGGCCAGAAGCGTGAACCGCGGCAACAGCAGGAAGGCATAGTCGCGCGTGACCACCGGCCCCTTGACCGGAAAATGCGCCACGCCGATCGGAATCAGACCATGTTCGGGGACCGACCCATCGTTCGCCGCTGCGCGCCTGACCTCTGCTTCTGCCTTCATCTTGGTCCAAATATCCTCGGGGTCCGGGGCGCGGCGCCCCGGCGGTGCACGGCATACTGCCCGATTTCACAGTCGCTTTCCACCAGTCTGCTCGGGGCGCTCGATCAGGGTCGTGTGATGCCCCGCCTGCCCGGCCGGCGCACCGGCAGATGGGGCTTGAAATCCGGGCGCCGCAGGGCACAGTCTGCGCCGCATGAAAGGAACCCGCGATGACCCCGATCTTTGATGGCCACAATGATTTCCTGCTGCGACTTCACCGTGCACCGGATGCGCGCGAAACCTTGTGGCTGCAGGGCGACGGCACGGGCCACATGGACCTGCCCCGCTGCAAGGCGGGCGGATTCGCCGGCGGCTTCTTTGCCGTCTATATCCCCAGCCCGACTGCGGATATCGGCGTGGATTACGACGCGCTGATGGACAACCCGCCCTATGAAGTCCCCTTGCCGGCGCTGATCGACCAGAAGACGGCAATGCCGGTCACACTGGCAGAAATCGGCCACCTGCAATGGATGGAGCGGACGGGCACCGTCTCGATCTGCCGCAGCGTCGCCGACATCCGCGCGGCCATGCAAGCCGGTCGCATCGCCGCCGTCCTGCATTTCGAAGGTGCGGAAGCCATCGGCGAGGATCTTGACGCCCTTCACGTCTGGCATGCGGCGGGCCTTCGGTCACTTGGGCCGGTCTGGTCGCGCCCGACGATCTTCGGTCACGGTGTGCCGTTCCGCTACCCCGGCACGCCGGACACGGGCGAAGGGCTGACAACCGCAGGCATCCGGCTGATCCGCGAACTGAACCGGCTGAAGATCATGGTCGACCTGTCGCACCTCAACGAGAAGGGCTTTGACGATGTGGCGGCGATTTCGGACGCGCCGCTTGTCGCCACCCATTCCAATGCCCATGCCGTCACACCCTCGACGCGGAACCTGACGGACAGGCAGTTGCGCCAGATCGCCGACAGCGGCGGCATGGTGGGGCTGAACTACGCCACGGTCTTTCTTGATCCGGACGGGCGGCAGAAGCCCTTCGCCGGCTGGGATCCGGTGCTGCGCCATGTCGACCACCTGCTGTCGATCCTTGGCGAGGACCACCTTGGGCTCGGGTCCGATTTCGATGGCGCAACGGTTCCCGCCGACATCGGCGACGTGGCCGGGAACCCGCGCCTGCTCGATGCGCTGCGGGTGCATGGCTTCGGCGAGGATCTGGTGGAGAAGATCGCCTGGAAGAACTGGCTTTCGGTGCTGTCGCGCACCTGGGGCGGATGACCCCATGCCATTGCGCCTGGGAAACGATCTGGCGCGCAGGGTCTGGTTGCACAGGAACGCCCTCGCCGAGCCCCCTTCGGGACCGGCGGAAGGTGCGGGCCTGCTTGCGCTGATCGAACGCCTGGGATTCGTGCAGCTTGACAGCATCAATACCGTAGAGCGCGCGCACCACATGATCCTGTGGTCGCGGCGCACATCCTATCGGCCCGCGAACCTGCGACCGCTGCTGGAACGCGACCGCAGCCTCTTTGAGCACTGGACGCATGACGCCGCGATCATTCCGATGGCCTTCCTGCCGCATTGGCGCCTGCGCTTTGCCCGCCGCGCCGAACGTCTGCGGGACCGCTATCGGGCCTGGCAGGGGCCGGAGTTCGAATCGCGGCTGCAGGAGGTTCTGGCCCATATCCGTGATCACGGGCCTGTCGGATCGGCCGATCTGGGGCCGGACACGCCCCGTGGCGCGGGGGGCTGGTGGGACTGGCACCCGTCAAAGACGGCGCTGGAATTCCTCTGGCATACCGGCGAAATCGCCGTGACCCGCCGCGAGGGCTTCGCCAAGATCTACGATCTGGCCGAACGGATCTATCCACCGCAGCCGGCGCCGGCCCCGCAGGCCACCATCGACTGGGCCGGCGGGTCCGCGATCGAGCGTCTGGGCTTTGCCACCAGCGGCGAGGTCGCCGCTTTCTGGGACATGGTCACACCGGAAGAGGCGCGGCGCTGGTGTGCGGCACGGATGGCCGATGGCTTGCTCGAACCGATCGAGGTGGAAGGGGCGGATGGCACCTTGCGCCGCGCCTTCGCGCCGCCGGGTCTGGTCGCCGCGGCATCCGCCTTGCCGGCCGCACCATCGCGCGTCCGGGTGCTGTCGCCCTTTGACCCCGCCTTGCGTGACCGCGCCCGCGTCGAGCGGCTGTTCGGCTATCATTTCCGGATCGAGGTCTTCGTCCCGCAGGCCCGCCGCCGCTATGGATATTATGTCTTCCCGGTTCTGGAGGGCGAATCCCTGATCGGCCGCATCGACATGAGGGCACGACGCCAGGAGGGACGGCTCGAGGTGGCGGCATTCTGGCCGGAACCAGGGGTTGCGATGGGACGCGGGCGCCGGGAACGGTTGCAGAGCGAACTGGATCGCATCGCGCGCTTTTGTGGCTGCGGAGCGGTCGGTCATGCGGATGACTGGCTGCGGTGACGTCGGGTCCATTGTAACGATTTTGTAACACGGTCATTGCAAGCAACGTCGAACCGGTATTAGCTTCGTCTGCCAGCCACGTCGCGTAACTGTCACAGACGCAGGCTAGAGCATCAGGCGCGGGCCACGGGCCGCGCAGAACATGGGGAGTGTTTTTGATGATGATGAAACGTGCCGTACTGGCGGCCAGCGCCGGTGCGCTTCTGGCCTCGACTGCGTTGGTCAGTGCCGAGACGCTGGCCGACATCGAAGCCGCCGCCAAGCAGGAAGGACAGCTTACCACGATCGCCCTGCCGCATGACTGGTGCGGCTATGGCGCGGTGATCGACGGTTTCAAGGCGAAATACCCGGAAATCACCGTCAACGAACTGAACCCGGACGCCGGCTCGGCCGACGAGGTCGAGGCGATCAAGGCCAACAAGGACAACAAGGGTCCGCAGGCGCCGGACGTGATCGACGTGGGTCTGGCCTTCGGGCCGCAGGCCAAGGCTGACGGGCTGACGATGCCCTACAAGGTCTCGACCTGGGACGAGATCCCCGACAACATCAAGGACGCCGACGGCCACTGGTATGGCGACTACTACGGTGTGATGTCCTTCCTTGTGAACAAGGATCTGGTTGCCAATCCGCCCGCCGACTGGGCCGACCTGGCGAAACCGGAATACAAGGGCCAGGTCGCGCTGGCCGGCGACCCACGCGCCTCGAACCAGGCGATCCTTGCGGTTCTGGCCGCCGGGATGAGCAAGGGCGCCGCCGCCGGCGAAGCTGCCGGCAAGGCCGGGCTTGAAGTCTTTGCCGAAGTCAACAAGGCGGGCAACTTCGTTCCCGTCATCGGCAAGTCGGGCACGCTGGCCCAGGGCGCGACCCCGATCGTCGTGATGTGGGACTACAACGCGCTTGCGGCCCGCGACACGCTGGCGGGCAACCCGCCCGTTGATGTCGTCGTGCCCAAGACCGGTGTTCTGGCCGGTGTCTATGTCCAGGCGATCAGCGCCTATGCGCCGCATCCGAACGCCGCGAAGCTGTGGATGGAATACCTCTATTCCGATGAAGGCCAGTCGCTGTGGCTGAAGGGCTATTGCCACCCGGCGCGATTCAACGCGATGGTGAAGGCAGGCAAGATCTCGCCGGAACTGCTGGATGCCCTGCCGCCGGCCGCTTCCTACGAGGCCGCCTATTTCCCGACGCTGGAAGAAGTCGACGCCAACAAGAAGGCCGTGGTAGACGGCTGGGATTCGGTCGTCGGCGCCAACGTGCAGTAACGTCACGCTTGCAACTGCGCCCCGCCCCGGCAACATGACCGGGGCGGGTATCCACAAGAAAAACAATCGCGACGGACGGGGGAATCGATGCAGCCTGAGCAAGGCACGAGACGTGGTGCGCTACGGCGGCTGCCATTGGTCTGGGTCGGCATTGCGCCTTTCGTGCTGTTCGTGACGCTCTTTCTGATACTGCCGACCCTGAAGATCGTCATTGGCGCATTTCAGGCGGGTGACGGCAGTTTCACGCTCCAGAATATCCGCGATCTGGCAACCGGCAGCATTCCGGCGGCATTCTGGATCTCGATCAAGATCTCGGTCGCATCGGCGCTTCTGGGCTGTGCGATCGGCTTTGCGATGGCGGCGGCGATGATCCTCGGGGGCCTGCCCGCAGCGATCCGCGGGCCGCTGCTGACGTTTTCGGGGGTCGCGTCGAACTTTGCGGGGGTTCCGCTGGCCTTCGCCTTCCTGGCGACGCTGGGGCCCTTGGGACTGGTCACCGTGTTCCTGCGCACACAGCTGGGCATCGACCTTCGGGCGCTGGGGTTCAACATCCTGTCCTTCTGGGGCCTGACGATCACCTATCTGTTCTTCCAGATCCCGCTGATGATCCTCATCATCACTCCGGCCTTGGACGGGCTGAAGCGTGAATGGCGCGAGGCGGCCAGCGTGCTGGGCGCCACCGGGCCGCAATACTGGCGCATGGTGGCGCTGCCGATCCTGTTCCCCTCGCTCCTGGGAACTTTTGCGCTTCTGTTCGCCAATGCCTTCGGCGCCGTGGCGACGGCGATCGCGCTCACGGGCTCTTCCCTCAACATCGTGCCGATCCTGCTGTTTGCGCAGATCCGCGGCGATGTGCTGGGTAACCCGAACCTCGGCTTTGCGCTGGCTTTCGGGATGATCGTCATCACCGGCATCGCCAATACCATCTACATCTGGCTGCGCGCACGTTCGGAACGGTGGCTGAAATGAGCCTGTGGACACGCCTGACGGCCTGGCTCGCGCTGATCTTCGGATTGACGTATTTCCTGCTGCCACTGATCGGGATGGCCGAATTTTCGCTGAAGATGCGGCGGGGGGTCTATTCCCTTGACGCCTATGCCAAGGTGCTGGGCGATCCGCGGTTCCAGGAAACCTTCACCTATTCGGTGGTGATGGCGCTTTTCACCATCGCCTTCGGGGTGCTGCTCGTGGTGCCGACCGCCTATTGGGTGCGGCTGAAGATGCCCTGGGCGCGGCCTTATGTCGAATTTGTCACCCTGCTGCCGCTGGTCATTCCGGCCATCGTCATCGTCTTTGGCTACATCCGGCTTTACAACACCTCGAGCTGGCTGCCGCTGACCGGCACGGCGATGGGCACCAATGTGCTTTTGATGTTCGGCTATGCGACTCTGGCGCTGCCCTACATGTATCGCGCGGTGGATACCGGGCTTCGCACCATCGACGTGGCGACCCTGACGGAAGCCGCGCAAAGCCTTGGCGCTGGCTGGATCACGGTGCTGGGGCGGGTCATCCTGCCCAACGTGCTGGTTGCCGTGCTGTCGGGCGCCTTCCTGACCTTTGCCATCGTCATCGGCGAATTCACCATGGCCGCGCTGCTGAACCGGCCGGCCTTCGGCCCCTACCTTCAGGTTCTGGGCGCCAACCGGGCTTATGAACCGGCGGCGCTTTCGGTGATCGCCTTTGCCATCACCTGGGCCTGCATGGGCCTGATCCAGTTGGCCACCCATCTGTCCAAACATACGAAAGCACCGCGCTGATGTCCTTCCTGACCATCGAACATCTGGAAAAGAGCTTTGGCGCCAATCGCGTGGTCAAGGATTTCAACCTCGGCATCGAGAAGGGTGAATTCGTCTCGCTTCTGGGCCCGTCGGGCTGCGGCAAGACCACGGTGCTGCGGATGGTCGCGGGGTTCGAAACACCATCGACGGGCCGGATCGCGATTGGCGGCAAGGATGTCGTCGACCTGCGCCCCAATCAGCGCAATATTGGCATGGTGTTCCAGTCCTATGCGCTGTTTCCTAACCTGACCGTGGCCGACAACATCGGTTTTGGCCTGAAGGTCGCAGGCAAGCCCAGGGCCGAGCGCACCGCGCGCGTGCAGGAAATGCTCAAGCTGATCGGCCTGTCGGAGCTGGGCGATCGCTATCCCTTCCAGTTGTCGGGCGGCCAGCAGCAGCGGGTTGCACTGGCGCGCGCACTGGCGCCAAGTCCGCATGTCCTGCTGCTCGATGAGCCGCTTTCGGCGCTGGATGCCAAGGTGCGGGTATCCTTGCGCAATGAAATCCGCGCGATCCAGAAGAAGCTGGGCATCACCACGATCTTCGTGACCCATGATCAGGAAGAGGCGCTGTCGATGTCGGACCGGATCGTGGTGATGCACGGCGGCATCGCAGAACAGGTAGGCACGCCCTTCGAGGTCTATAACCGCCCGGCAACCAAGTTCGTCGCCAATTTCGTCGGAATGCTGAACACGCTTTCCGCCGAAGTGATCGACGCCGCCACCGGCCGTGTCCGCATCGGCGGGACCGAGGCCACGCTGCGCCGCCCGCTGCCGGAAGGCAAGGTCATGCTTGCCGCCCGCCCCGAGATGATTTCCCTGGGTCTGCAACCGGGCCGTGACACGGTGCTGGATGGCACGATCACCTCGGTGGATTTCTTCGGCTCGGTCATCCGCTTGCGCGCACGGGTCGACGGCTCGGATCTGGCCTTCGACATGTTCAACACCACCGAGGAGCCGCCCCCCGCGCCGGGAACCGATGTCAGGCTCTCGCTGCTGGCCAGCGATCTCTTGCTGATCGGCGAGAACTGACCTGCGGCGCGGACCCATCCGCCAGCAGCCGTTACGCGGTCGCTACTGTCACCAGTAAAGACGCCTGCCGGATCAGGAAGTGATGGCATCCGCCCGTCAGATCGGCTATGTCAGGCCATCGGGCCGGCCACCGCCCCCGGGCGCATGACCAGCCGCAAACAGCCTGACGGATCTGCCATCCCCGCGTTTTCGCACCCCCCCCAGCAAGCAGTCATTCCTCTCGCATCTTTCGTTCGACGATGACCAGCCGGAGACGTTTCCCGTCAGACGAGGATTTTCCGAAACGATCACGACAGACGCACGGGGGCACGACCAACCCCTGCGGCAGGCGACTGGAGAAACAGCCGTGCAGGTTGATCCGACACAAGGCAGTGACGACAGCATCTTCACGATCGACGCGCCGGACGCAGCCGGCCCCTTCTTCCTGGTCTGCGAACACGCATCGAACCGGTTTCCGGCGGAATACGGCACACTTGGCCTTGATGACGAAGCGCAAGCCGCATGTATCGCCTGGGATCCCGGTGCCCTTGGGCTGGCGCAGAATCTGTCGCGGCTGCTGGACGCGCCGCTGTTTTCGGCGCGGGTGTCCCGGCTGATCTATGATCTGAACCGCCCTCCCCTTGCCGCAACCGTCATGCCCGCGCAAAGCAAGGGCTGGCAGATTCCCGGCAATGCCGACCTGACCGCGCAGGAACGCCTGCGCCGCCTTGATGCGATCTATATCCCGTTCCATGACCGGCTGCGCCGGGAAATCCTGCGCCGGGTGATGCTGGCGACCGAGACGGGGCAGGTTCCGGTGCTGGTGACGGTGCACAGCTTTGCGCCGGTCGTCGATGGCGAGCCGCGCAGCGTGGAATTCGGCGTGATCCATGATGCCGATCCGCTGCTGGCGCAGGCGGTGGTGGATCTGGCACGGGAAACGACACCGCTGATCACGGCCCTGAACGAACCCTACAGCGAAACCGAAGATATCACGCATACGCTGCGGCTTCAGGCCACGCCCTGCGGTATTGCAAACGTCATGCTGGAAATCCGCAACGACCTGCTTTCCACACCCGAAGCCCAGGCACATGTCGCCGCGATGCTTGCCCCGGTGCTGCGCGGGGCGCTGGAGCGGATCACGGCATGACGGGCAGCGGTCAGCGCGCGCGGCGGAAGAATCGCGAGCGGGCGTAAAGTTCTTCCAGCCGCTTCATCCGCGATTGCGTCGTTTCCCATGTCAGGCTTTGCACCGCAGCCATCAGCGTCTCGATCAGCACCTGGATCGAAACCGTCGAATCCCAGGCCGAGGGCGCCTCGATATGCGCCGAGAACCGAAACCGGGCATGCTGGGCTGCGGGGCTAACCCACTGGTCGGTGATCAGAACCACTTCGGCGCCCTGATCGGCGGCCATTTCCACCAGTTGCAGCACGTTGTTTTCATAACGCCGGATATCAAGCGCCAGCAGCACGTCACCCGGCTTCATGTCGATCATCACCGGCGGCCAGGCGTTGGACATGTCGGCAATCAGGCTGACACCCGGCCGGATCACCTGCATGTGGGTCACGAAGTAATCCGCCATGGCATGGGTAATGCGCCCTCCGGTCGCAAAGACCTGCCGCCCCGGATCGGCCATGAGCGCTGCTGCGGCATCGAAGTCGGCCATGTCGATCTGGCCCAGCGTCGCCTGCAGATTGCCCACGACCGCATCGGCAAAGCGATTGAGGATATGTGTCTGCGGCACCGACCCCGCCCAGCGGTCATGCTTGACCAGGGGCGAGATCAGGCGTTCTTCCAGTTCGGCCCGGATCGCCGCCTGGAAATCGGGATAGCCCTTGAAGCCAAGTTTCTGCACCAGCCGCACGACGGTGGGCGTCGATACCCCGGCCGCCCTGGCCAGCGCCGTGATCGAGCCCAGCGCCGCGACCGGATAGCCGCGCACGATATGCAACGCCAGTTGGCGTTCCGTCCGGGTCAGCGCCTCGACCGAGGCGCGCAGGTGCTGTTCGATGGTCTGCATGGCCCTCCCGTGGCCCCTCACCGCGCATGGCTCCGCCGCGTTCAGAAAAGATTGTAACAGGAATTTCCATTTCGAAAAGATCTTGACAGAACGGGGGGCTGCGGTGGACGCTTGAAGGAAAGAACAGAACAAGATTCGACAGGGAAGGACTACCGGATGGGCCAGACCCATGTTCCGGTCGTGTCCGTGGAGCAAGAGCAGGCCCTTGGGCCCATGGTTATTGTCTGCGAACACGCCTCGAACCATATCCCCCCCGAATGGGGTGGCCTTGGCCTGACGGCTGATGAACGTCGCAGCCATATCGCCTGGGATCCGGGGGCGCTTGGCCTTGCGCGCGGATTGGCGCGGCGGCTGTCGGCGCCGCTGGTCCACGCGAATGTCTCGCGTCTGGTCTATGATCTGAACCGCCCGCCCCATGCGCCCGGCGCCATGGCCGCAAAATCCGAAGTCTACCGCATTCCGGGCAACGAGGAACTGTCGCCCGAGGTGCGGCTTTCGCGGACCGAAGCCGTGTATCTGCCGTTTCACGACGCCCTTCGCGCCCTGATCGCGCGGCGCTGCGCCACGGGACCGCTTCCTGTCATTGTCACGGTGCACAGCTTTACACCCATGTGGTTCGGCACGCCGCGCAGGGTGGAGTTCGGCGTGATCCACGATGCCGATGACCGGCTGGCTCGCGCCGTGGTGGCCGAGGCAGAGGCCCGCACGGGTTTGTCGGTCGGCTTGAATGAACCCTATTCGGCGGCCGACGGGGTGGCGCACACGCTGCGCCTGCAGGCGACGCCCTGCGGGTTGCTGAACGTGATGCTGGAAATTCGCAATGACCTGATCACCACGCCTCAGGCCGAGGAGGCGATGGCAGACCTGCTTGCCCCAGTGCTGAAGGCTGCACTGGCGCGGGTGGAAAACGGGATGGGAGAAAACTGAGATGCCCGAATGGGTCAAGTCCGTGGTGCGGGGAATCGATGCGATGAACTACCGCATCGGCCGGATGTCGATGTATCTGCTTTTCGTCCTTTCGGGCGTACTTCTGTGGTCGATCATCGCCAAGGCGATGGGTCACCCGCCGCTCTGGACGCAGGAAATGGCGCAATACACCATGGTCAGCTATTTCGTTCTGGGCGGGGCCTATTCGCTGCAACTGGGCGCCAACGTGCGGATGGACCTGCTTTACGGCCGCTGGTCGGCCCGCCAGCGTGCCTTTGTCGATTCGATCACGGTCTTTGCCATGATCTTCTTCCTGGGGGTCATCCTCTGGGGCGGAATCGAAAGCACCATCTATGCCTTTGAAATCACCGAAAGATCGCGGTCCGTCTGGCGACCATATCTTGCGCCGGTGAAGATCGTCATCTGCATCGGAGTCTTCCTGATGATCCTGCAAAGCGTCGCCTTCCTGGTCCGCGACATTGCCTATCTGCGTGGCGAGGAATTCTGATGGACTACAATTATATCGCCATCGTGATGTTCGGTGGCATGCTGGTCATGCTCCTGACCGGACAGCGGGTCTTTGCGGTGATCGGCTTTATCGCCGCAGTGGCGGCGCTGGCGCTCTGGGGCACGGGCGGGTCGGCCATTCCCTTCACCAGCACGATCAAGCTGATGAACTGGTATCCGATGCTGACGCTGCCGATGTTCGTATGGATGGGCTATATCATGTCGGAAACGCGCATGGCGGATGACCTTTATCGGATGTTCCACGTCTGGTTCGGGCCGATCCCGGGCGGGCTTGGCATCGGCACCATCCTTCTGATGGTGCTCATTTCGGCCATGAACGGGCTGTCGGTCGCGGGTCTGGCGATCGGGGCCACCATCGCACTGCCCGAGATGCTCAAGCGCGGCTACGACAAGGTGATGGTGACGGGGATCATCCAGGGCGGATCGAGCCTGGGCATCCTGGTGCCGCCTTCCGTCGTTCTGGTGCTTTACGCGATGATCGCGCGCCAGCCTGTCGGGCAGTTGTGGCTGGCCGGGGTGTTTCCCGGCCTGCTGATGGCGGGGATCTTCATCATCTATGTGGTGATCCGCTGCGGCTTCAATCCCCGGCTTGGCCCGCCCCTGCCGCGCGGGGAACGGGCAGCCATCACCACGTCGGAAAAGCTTGCCTTGCTGCGCGCGGGCATCCTGCCGGTGGTCATCTTCGCCGCGATGATGGGGCCCTTCATCTATGGCTGGGCAAGCCTTGTGGAAGCCTCGGTGATCGGGGCGGCGATCTCGACCCTTGTTGCGGCGCTGCGTGGACGGATGACGAAGCGGGTCTACGAGGTCTGCATGACGCAGACGCTGGGCGTGTCGTGCATGTTCATGTGGATCCTGCTGGCCGCGCTGGCCTTCGGCGCAGTGTTCGACGGCCTTGGTGCAGTCAAGGCACTGGAGAACCTGTTCCTCCAGGATCTCGGTCTGTCGCCCTGGACGATCCTCGTGCTTATGCAGGTGTCGTTCCTGGTCATGGGAATGTTCCTTGACGACACGGCGATGCTGGTGATCGTGGCGCCGCTTTATGTGCCACTGGTGGCCAAGCTCGACCTTGGCATCGCGCCGGGCGACGCGCTGATCTGGTATGGTGTGCTTTACACCATCACCTGTCAGATCGCCTATATCTCGCCGCCCTTCGGCTACAACCTGTTCCTGATGCGCGCCATGGCGCCCGACCATGTGACGCTGTCCGACATCTACCGCTCGATCTTTCCGATTGTGGGCTTGATGCTGATCACGCTGGTCATCGTGATGGTCTTCCCGGAAATCGCGCTCTGGCTGCCGCATCAGGTCTACGGAAACTGACATCAGCGAGGGGCGGCCGAACCGCCCCCTTCACCCAAACCAAAGGAGGTCACGATGACGACGACTCGACGCAAGTTTATCACCACAGGTGCGCTGGCGGGCGCCGCCACCCTTGCGGCCCCAGCGGTCCGCGCCCAGTCTGCGCCGATCAAGTGGCGGATGCAGACCTATGCGGGCGCGGCGCTTGGCGCGCATGTCTGCAAGCCGGCGATCGACAGCTTCAACAAGATCGCCGCAGGCCAGATGGAGATCGAGCTGTATTTCGCCGACCAGCTCGTTCCCACGTCGGAACTGTTCCGCGCCATGCAGGCTGGCACCATCGACGCCGTGCAGTCGGACGACGACTCGATGCAGTCGCCGACCGAGGTGACGGTGTTCGGCGGCTATTTCCCGCTGACGCTGCGCTACTCGCTGGATGTGCCGGTGCTGTTCAACCAGTACGGCCTCGATGCGATCTGGAAGGAGGAATACGCCAAGGTCGGGGTGCAGCACATTTCGGCCGGTTCCTGGGATCCCTGCAACTTCGCCACCCGCGACCCGATCAACAGCCTCGCAGACCTGAATGGAAAACGCATCTACACCTTCCCCACCGCCGGCAGGTTCCTTGCGCAGTTCGGCGTGGTGCCGGTGCAGATGCCCTATGAGGACATCCAGGTGGCCCTGCAAACCGGCGAGATCGACGGCGTGGCCTGGTCGGGCATCACCGAGGACTACACCGTGGGCTGGGCCGACGTGACGAAATACTACCTGACCAACCCGATCTCGGGCGCCTGGATCGGGCATTTCTTTGCCAACCAGGACCGCTGGAACGAAGTTCCCGACCACCTGAAGGAACTGCTCCAGGTCTGCTGCCAGCAATCGCATTACTACCGCCAGTGGTGGTATTGGGGTGGCGAGGCCGACCTGCGGGTGAACGGACCCAAGCTGCAACTGACCACCATTCCCACCGCGGAATGGGCACAGGTCGAGGCCGCAGCCGAAAAGTTCTGGGAAGAGATCGCAGCCGAATCCGAACTGAAGGCCAAGGTCGTCGATATCTTCAAGAAATACAACGCAACCATGGTCAAGGCCGGCGCCCCCTATCGTTACGGCTGATCTGCGTAGCACGCACGACCCGGCGCGGCCCCAAGGCCGCGCCGTTTGCTCCGGACGGGAAAGAGGAGACACGAGATGCCCGCCAACCTGACGTTCGATACCCTGAAGAAGGCCGTGGCGGCGGGCGAGATCGACACCGTCATCGCCTGCATCACCGACATGCAGGGCCGCCTGCAGGGCAAGCGCTTCCAGGCAAACCATTTCATCGAGAGCGCCTGGGAAGAGACGCATTGCTGCAACTACCTTCTGGCCACCGACATGGACATGAACACGGTGCAAGGATACCGCGCCACGTCCTGGGCGGCGGGCTATGGCGATTATGTGATGAAGCCCGACCTGGCCACGCTGCGCCGCCTGCCCTGGCTTGAAGGCACGGCCTTGGTGATGTGCGACGCGCTTGACCACCACACCCACCAGCTTGTTCCCCACGCGCCGCGCTCGATGCTCAAGGCGCAGATCGCGCGTGCCGAAGCCATGGGATTTACGCCGATGATGGCGACCGAGCTTGAATTCTACCTGTTCGAGCAGTCGTTCCCCGAGCTGTTCGACAGCGGTTATCGCCAGATGACGCCGATGGCGCGGCACAACGTCGATTATGCGATCTTTGGTGCCGCGCGCGACGAACGCATCATGCGCGCGATCCGCAATGGGCTATACGACGCGGGCATCCCGATCGAATGTTCCAAGGGCGAGGCTGATGCCGGGCAGGAAGAGGTCAACGCCAAGTATTCCGATGCCCTTGATACCGCCGACATGCACGCGATCATCAAGATGGGCGTGAAGGACATCGCCCAGACGAATGGGGCCTCGGTGACCTTCATGGCCAAATACGACCACCGCCATGCCGGATCGTCGAGCCACATCCACCAGTCGCTGTGGCAGAAGGGCAAGCCCGCTTTCCTGGACCCGAAGGCCGATCACGGCATGTCCGAGACGATGCGCCAGTTCATGGCAGGACAACTTGCGCATGCGCGCGAAATCACCGCCTTCCTTGCGCCAGCGATCAACAGCTACAAGCGCTTCGTCGTGGGCATGTTCGCGCCCACCAAGGCGGTCTGGAGCCTGGACAACCGCACTGCGGGCTTCCGCGTCTGCGGCGAAGGGACGAAGGCGGTCCGGGTCGAATGCCGGATCGGGGGCGCCGACATCAATCCCTATCTGGCCTGTGCGGCATTGCTGGCGGCAGGGCTTGATGGCATCGAAAAAGGCATGACGCTGGAACCCGAGGCGAGAGGTGATATCTATCAGGCAGGCAAGGTGCGCGAGGTGCCCAAGACCCTGGGCGAAGCGGCCGCACTGATGAAGGATTCGAAGATGCTCAACGCGGCTTTCGGCGAAGAGGTGATCGAACACTATCACCACGCCGCGATGTGGGAGATCGAGGAACAGAACCGCGTGGTGACCGACTGGGAACTGCGCCGCGGATTTGAACGCGCCTGAGCGGGCGTGAAGCGAGGACAAGATGACCAAGATGATCCAGTGTATTTCACCTGTCGATGGACGGGTCTATGCCGAACGCCCGGCGCTGAGCCTGTCCGAGGCCGAGGCGGCCGTGGCCCGCGCCAGGGCCGCGCAGGGGCCATGGGCCGAGCGCCCGCTTGATGAACGCATCGCGCTGGTCAAGGCGGGTGTTGCGAAACTGAACGAGATGAGGGATCGCGTGGTTGAGGAAACCGCCTGGCAGATGGGCCGGCCGACCCGCTACGGCGGCGAATTCGGCGGCGTGAACGACCGCACGAATTATATGTCCGAGATCGCGGCCGAAACGCTGGCTCCGATGGTGGTCGAGAACTCGAACCTGTTCGAGCGGCGGATCGAGCGTGAACCGCATGGCGTGGTCTTCATCGTCGCGCCCTGGAACTATCCTTACCTGACCACGATCAACACGCTGGTTCCGGCGCTGATCGCGGGGAACACGGTGATCCTGAAACATGCGACGCAAACGCTGCTGGTAGGGGAACGTCTGGCCGAGGCCTTCCATGCCGCCGGCGTCCCCGATGACGTGTTCCAGAACGTCGTGCTGGATCATGCGACGACCGAAGCCCTGATCGGCAACCGGGCCTTCGGCTTCGTGAACTTCACCGGTTCGGTGGGCGGCGGCGTGGCGATGGAAAAGGCCGCTGCCGGCACCTTCACTGCGCTGGGGCTGGAACTGGGCGGCAAGGATCCCGGCTATGTCATGGACGACGCCGATCTGGATGCCGCCGTCGACAGCCTGATGGACGGCGCGATGTATAACGCCGGCCAGTGCTGCTGCGGGATCGAGCGGATCTATGTCCACGAAAGCCTTTACGACGCATTCGTGGAAAAGGCCGTGGCCTGGGTCAATGCCCTGAAGCTTGGCAACCCGTTCGAACCCGACAGCACGCTTGGGCCGATGGCCAACAAGCGCTTTGCCGATGTGGTGCGCGGCCAGGTCGCCGACGCGATCACCGATGGCGCCCGCGCGTTGATTGATCCGGCCCGCTTCCCGGCGGATACCGGCGACAACGCCTATATCGCGCCGCAGATCCTGGTGAACGTCAACCACGAAATGCGCGTCATGCGCGAGGAAAGCTTCGGCCCCGTCGTCGGCATCATGCCGGTGAAGGACGACGAAGAGGCGATCGCGCTGATGAATGATTGCGACTATGGCCTGACTGCCTCGCTCTGGACGACCGACAGCGAACGCGCAGCCCGGATCGGGCGGCGGCTGGAAACCGGCACGGTGTTCCAGAACCGCTGCGACTACCTTGACCCGGCGCTGTGCTGGACCGGCTGCAAGGACACCGGCCGGGGCGCGGCCCTGTCGCCCTTGGGCTTCCAGTCCGTGACACGTCCGAAATCCTACCATCTGAAGAAGGTGACGAAATGATCCCGCATCGCAACTGGTCCTATCCGACCGCGATCAAGTTCGGCAACGGCCGCATCAGCGAACTGGCCGACCACTGCAAGACCGCCGGCATCACGAAGCCGCTTCTGGTGACGGACAAGGCGCTGGCCACACTGCCGATCACCACGCAGGCGCTCGACATCCTTGAAAAGGCCGGGCTGGGCCGCGCGGTGTTCTCGGATGTGGACCCGAACCCGAACGAAGCCAACATGGCGGCGGGCATCAGGGTCTATCTTGCCGGGGGCCATGACGGGGTGATCTGCTTTGGCGGCGGCTCGGCGCTGGACCTTGGCAAGATGATCGCCCTGATGGCGCATCAGCGGCCTGATCTGAGCGTGTGGGATCTGGAAGACATCGACGACTGGTATACCCGCGCCGATGGCGAAAAGATCGCGCCCATCGTCGCCGTGCCCACCACCGCCGGCACCGGCAGCGAAGTGGGTCGCGCGGGCGTGCTGACCAACAGCGCCACCCACAAGAAGAAGATCATCTTCCACCCGAAGCTCTTGCCGACGGTCACGATCTGCGATCCGGAACTGACGGTGGGGATGCCGCGCTTCATCACCGCCGGCACCGGCATGGACGCGCTGGCCCATTGCCTCGAGGCTTACTCAAGCCCGCACTACCATCCGATGAGCCAGGGCATCGCGCTGGAGGGGATGCGGCTGGTGTTCGAGAACCTGCCCAAGGTCTATGCCAACGCCCATGACCTGACCGCCCGCGCCCATATGATGAGCGCGGCCGCCATGGGCGCGGTGGCGTTCCAGAAGGGCCTGGGCGCGATCCATTCGCTGAGCCATCCGGTCGGCGCGGTCTATGGCACCCACCACGGCACGACGAATGCGGTGGTGATGCCGATGGTGCTGGATTTCAACCGCCCGGCCATCGAAGGCATGATCGAGCGCGCCGGCGCATACCTGGGCATTTCGGGCGGGTTCGACGGTTTCCGCGCCCGCGTGATGGATCTGCGCGCGACGCTTTCAATTCCCGCCAACCTGACCGCCCTGGGGGTCGAACCCGCACGACTGGACGAACTGACCGAAATGGCGCTGGAAGACCCGTCCTGCGGCGGCAACCCGGTCGAGATGACGCGGGAAAATACCCGCGCTCTTTATCAGGCCTGCATGTGACAACCGGGCCCGGCCCCTTGCGGGCCGGGCTTCCCATCGCTGCGGAGGGCAAGGCCACAGCGGATGATATTTCCAATTCTTGGGCTTAAAGACCGCAACAAACCCTGTATATTGCGCCAATAAGAAACCAGGGGCGGGGCGAAATGGCGGGAACAGCGACGCGGTTGCTGGCGGGTGCGACGGTGCTCGGGCTTCTTTGCGGAAACGCAGGCGCGCAATCAGGCGCAGAGCCCGGATCGGACATTCCGCGCGGCACCTTCGGGTTGCCGGGGCTTGTCGACATGCCGACGGCCGAAACCGCGCCCGAGGGCTTCATCAGCGGGTCGATCTTCCGGTTCAAGGGGGCTGGCCGCACCACCCTGTCATTCCAGGTCACCGAAAGGCTCAGCGGGGCCTTCCGCTATTCCAAGGTGCCGGGCCTCAACGCCGGTGGCACCGACCTGTGGGACCGCTCCTTCGACCTGCACTACCGCCTTCTCGACGAAGGCCCCATCCGCCCGGCGTTTGCCATCGGGCTCAGGGACTTCGTCGGGACCGGGGTCTATTCTTCGGAGTATCTGGTGGCCACCAAGAGCCTGACCCCCAGGCTCAAGTTCACGGCGGGTCTGGGCTGGGGCCGCATGGCCAGCCGTGGCGACATCGGCAGCCCCTTCGGCGACCGCCCGCCACTTGATTTCGGCGAAGGCGGCAAGGCCAACACCGACCAGTGGTTCCGCGGGCCGGCGGCGCCGTTCTTCGGGGTGTCATGGAAACCGAACGACCGGCTGACGCTCAAGGCCGAATATTCGTCCGACGACTATTCGCGCGAGGTGGGCGCGGGCAAGCTCGAGGTCAATTCGCCGATGAACTTCGGCGTGGATTACCGCGTCAAGGACATGTTCACGCTGTCGGCCTATTACATGCAGGGCACGGAACTGGGCCTGCAGTTGCAGTTCGACATCGACCCGCGAAAGTCGCCCGTGCCCAGCGGCCTTGAAACCGCGCCGCTGCCGGTGCGTGCGCGCCCCGCGCCGGCCGCCGATCCGGAAGGCTGGTCGGGGGCATGGACCAGTGATCCGCAGGTGCAGCCAGGCGTGCAGGATGCCGTTGCCAAGGCACTGGCCAAGGACGGGCAGGAACTGGAAGGCATGTCTCTGTCGGCCACCCGGGCCGAGGTTCGGGTGCGCAACCTGCGCTACCTTGCGCGCCCGCAGGCCGTGGGCCGCACGGCGCGCATCCTGACCCGCGCCCTGCCGCCGTCAGTGGAAACGTTGGTCATCACATCAATGGTCAAGGGGATGCCGACCTCCTCGGTCACGTTCCGGCGCAGCGATATCGAGGCGCTTGAAGGCGATGGTTCAGTCGAGATCCTGCGCCGCGCCCGCTTCGATGACCCGGTCGCCATCGCCCAGCCCGGCATGGTGCCGACATCGGGCGTCTATCCGAAATTCGCATGGTCGCTGTCTCCGCAGATGTCGGTCAGTCTGTTCGACCCGGACAACCCGCTGCGCGCAGACCTGAACCTGCGGTTGGGGGGCACTTATGAACTGCGGCCGGGCCTGGTCCTTGCCGGGTCGGTCACGAAGAAGCTGGTCGGCAACACCGATCAGCTTGATCAGGTGAACACCTCTCTTGCACCGCATGTCCGAACCGACCTGCCGTTCTACCTGCACGAGGGTGATCCCGCGATCAACACGCTGACGATGGCCTGGTATGCGCGACCGGCCGAGAACCTTTATAGCCGCGTGACGGTCGGCTATCTGGAACGGATGTTCGGCGGCGTCTCGTCGGAACTGCTGTGGAAACCCGTCGACAGCCGGCTGGCGCTCGGGGTCGAGGTCAACTACGTCAGGCAGCGCGACTATGATCAGATGCTGGGCTTCCGTGACTATGAAATCGCGACAGGCCATGCCTCGGCATATTACGATTTCGGCAAGGGCTTCCTTGGCCAGGTCGATGTAGGCCGCTACCTGGCCGGCGATGTCGGCGCCACGTTTTCGCTGGACCGGGAATTTGCGAACGGCTGGAAGGTGGGCGCCTATGCGACCTTCACCGACATGCCCACATCGGTCTTCGGGGAAGGTTCCTTCGACAAGGGTATCCGTGTCACCGTGCCGCTGGCGCTGGCACTGGGCACGCCAACGGCCAAGACCTTCACATCGACGATCAAGCCGCTCAACCGCGATGGTGGCGCGCGCCTGAGCGTGGACGGACGGCTTTACGACACAATCCGCGAGACGCACCAGGGAACGATGCAGGATCGCTGGGGAAGGTTCTGGCGATGACCGGCCGGGCCTGGGTTCTGGCCTTGATCTGTGCGCCTCTGCTGGCGGCCTGTGGGTCGGACCGACAGGCCGCCGAAGGCGCGAGCCTGTTCAAGAAGATCGCCGTGACCGCCAAATCCGGCCTGGCTGCCCGCCGGGGCAAGGGGGGCACCGCGCTGCCCGCCGATACCGAAGTCATGGCGGCATCGGCCCTGAAGACGGTGAAGGGCTCGATCCTGATCGCCCAGTTCGAACGGGGCAGCTACACGACTGTCCTGGGGCAGATCGGCGAGAACGGCGGAATCCGCACCTATGCCACCCCCGACCAGAAGGCGATTCTGGTGAAATCCGGCGTCGTGGTCGGCACGCGCGGCTTTGGCGATGACCTGATGTCAGCCAGGGCCGATGATGCGATCCGGCTGATCCGGTCGCGTTCGGTGGGAACGGCCAAGCGAATCTATCGCTATCTTGACGGCGAAGGCATCGAGCGTCCGCTGCCCATGACCTGCAGCATCGCACCCGCGGGCGGGCAGGCGCTTGCGTTTGGCGGGCAAAGCTTTGCGACCACCCGCGTTGCCGAAACCTGCGTCAATGGCCCGCTGTCGGTCGACAATTCCTATTGGGTGACGGGGGATGGCGGCATCGTCATGTCGCAGCAATGGATCGGACAGGCGATGGGATCCGCCGGATTTCAGTTGATCCGTCCCTGAACGCGACAGCCGGCATGAAAAAGCCGCCGGGACCGGCGGCCTTGACGGCGTTGCAGTGGAAGCCGGTTACTTCGGCTCGTCCGGGGTATTGTTCGAGCTGTCGTTGCTGGCGACGGCGGCAACGACGACAACCGCCAGCAGGGCCGGGATCAGCATGCTGCCCGAAGGCGCGGCAGCCGCTTCGACGACGATCGGTTCAGCTTCGATCACCGGGGCTGCGTAGCCACCGGCCAGCGCCGAGGTCGCACCCAGCAGGGTGACGACGGCGGCAATTGCGAATTTGTTCATGTCCAAACTCCTGTTCCGTGATCCTTTGGCTGCACGCGAGATCTTTCGTCCAGCCTGTCTGAACAGACCTACCTGATCAAACCCGCGAAATCCACCTGCAATTTTCAGCAGATGGCAGTGTCCGCGCTTCAGGCCGGAGCCCGTCGGTCCGGCCCAAAACATGCCCGATGCGACGGGAGGCCCAGGTCAACCGGGATTGGAAGACGTTGGCGGAGTGCTGCTGTCGCTGCCGTTGCTGGCAATGGCGGCCGCCACGACGACCAGAAGCAGGGCGGGAATGACCCAGCCGCTTGACGAACCGGCTTTCTGTTCCACGGCAATCGGTTCGGCTTCAACGACCGGGGCGGCGTAGCCACCCGCCAATGCGACCGTGGCGGTGGACGCGACAAGCGCCGCGATGACTGCAAGCTTCTTCTTCTTTCACACCCTCCTCGGTGTCTTGCGATGGCTCGCCTGATGGAAAACCATCCTGCGGCAAGGCGTTGAGAAAAGCTAACCGATCTGCCCTGAAAAATCCACGGCGATTGCGTCAAGGCGTGCATGGCGGCAAAAAAAGGAACAGGCCAGACCGGGGTCGGTCTGGCCTGAAATCTGTCCGCCGGGCAGGGCGCCCGGATAGCGGGATCAGGGTGCCGTCGACGTCGGCGTGCTGCTGGAGCTGTCGTTGCTGGCGATGGCGGCAGCCACGACGACCAGAAGCAGGGCCGGGACGACCCAGCCGCTCGACGAGCTGGCTTTCTGTTCAACAACGACCGGCTCGGCTTCGACGACCGGGGCGGCGTAGCCACCGGCAAGGGCTGCCGAGGCGGTGGACGCGGCCAAGGCCGCGCAGATTGCGATTTTTTTCATTTGCTGCTCCATAGATCAGATGGCCCCGCCCGAGGACGGTGAACCTGTGGGTAACCATCGCATGAAAGCCGAATGCGATCAAAGCTTCGTAAACCGCTTGCGGGAAAGTGTTGCCATTCGGCACAGGGAGCCGGGATTACGCGCGGAGATGCCGGGGCTCAGCCCGCGAAATCCTGTGAAACGAAGAACTGGCCGCAATAGGGTGTATTGGGCTGAAACCCCGCACCGGTGGCCACCATGGATACCTTCGGATCCAGAATATTGCGACGGTGCCCCGAAGATCCCATCCACAGGCCGACCATGTGCCGGGCCAGCGACGTATAGCTGTGCGGCGGGATCTGCTGCCCTGCGGCGGTGGCGAAATTGCAGGCGGCGCTGTCGCGGATGCGGAAGGAACTGCCATCGATCTGGAACCGGTGCACCATGCCGATGTTTTCCGATCCGGCCCTGATCGGGATTCCGGATGCGATGATCCGCGCCTTGACCGTGGACTGCCCCGCGACGGTGGAGTTATGGCTGACAGTCGTTGCCTTGGCCATCCATTTGGCATGGGTCTGGGCCACCCGTGCCAGGCGCGGCGCCGCCGCCAGCGGTTTGAGACCCGATTTGCATCGGTAGTAATTCACCTCGGAGCGAATCGCCGCGTCGAAGATTCGCTGGTTGAATTTGCCGCTCGGCTCAACGATTGTCTGGCCACCCGCAACAGTCGGGCGATCACAGGCCGATGCGGACACGGTGAACCCGAGGATTGAAGACAATCCCAGGACAATGACGGCAAAGGACTTCTGCATGGGTGGTCCCCTTTGTGGCAGCAGAGGTGGAACTGACTGCAGACAATCAGTTTTGCCGGGCGGAATAAGGGCGCGATCCGCCACCAAAACGCCACAATGGTTGACTAGCGCGCCGCCACAAGACATGCCAGAACGCGGCCTTGACTGCGTCAAAAGGACTTCGACATGAAGATTGCTATGATCGGAACCGGGTATGTCGGACTGGTTTCGGGTGTTTGTTTTTCCGATTTCGGCCATGACGTGATTTGCGTCGACAAGGATCCCCGCAAGGTCGAGATGCTCAAGCGCGGCGAAGTGCCGATCTACGAGCCCGGCCTTGACCAGCTGATGGCCAAGAACGTCGCGGCCGGCCGGCTGTCCTTCACGCTTGATCTGAAGGCCGCCGTCGATGGCGCCGATGCGGTGTTCATCGCGGTGGGCACCCCCACCCGGCGCGGCGACGGCCATGCCGACCTGACCTATGTGATGGCCGCCGCCGAAGAAATCGGCCGGGCGCTGACCGGCTATACGGTCGTCGTCACCAAATCGACCGTCCCCGTCGGCACCAATGCCGCCGTCCGCGACGCCGTGCTGCGCGCCGCGCCGAAGGCAGATTTCGACGTGGCCTCGAACCCCGAATTCCTGCGCGAAGGCGCTGCGATCGACGATTTCATGCGCCCTGACCGGGTTGTGGTGGGCGTCACCTCGGATCGCGCGCGCGAGGTCATGGGCGAGATCTATCGCCCGCTGTTCCTGCGCGACTTCCCGATCCTCTACACCGATCTGGAAACGGCCGAGATGATCAAATACGCGGCCAACGCCTTCCTTGCCACCAAGATCACCTTCATCAACGAAATCGCCCGGCTGTGCGAAAAGGTCGGCGCCGATGTGAAGCAGGTCTCGAAAGGCATCGGCCTTGATGGCCGGATCGGGAACAAGTTCCTGCATGCCGGGCCGGGCTATGGCGGGTCGTGCTTCCCCAAGGACACGCAGGCGCTGGCGCGGATGGGCCAGGAACACGCCGCCCCGATCCAGATCGTCGAGACGGTCATCAAGGTCAACGAAGAGGTCAAGCGCCGCATGGTCGAAAAGGTGCTCGACCTCTGCGGCGGCTCGGTCAACGGCAAGACCATCGCGGTGCTGGGCGTGACCTTCAAGCCCAACACCGACGACATGCGCGACGCGCCGTCGCTGACCATCGTCCCGGCGCTTGTCGGCGGCGGGGCCAAGGTGCGTGTCGTCGATCCGCAGGGCCGGCGCGAAGGCGAACACCTGCTGCCGGGTGTCACCTGGATGGAAGACCCCTATGCCGCGACGCAAGGCGCGGATGTGGTCGTCCTGCTGACCGAATGGAACGAATTCCGCGGGCTTGACCTGGCGCGGATGGCGAAGGGGATGGAAGCCCCGCGCATGGCCGACCTGCGCAACATCTATTCCGCGAAGGACGTCGAAAAGGCGGGTTTCGTCGCCTATTCCGCCGTCGGCCGCTGAAGCATCCGGGCCCCGTCACGGGGCCTGAAACAGCCCCGCCAGTTCGGCCCGCAGCAGGTTCTTCTGCACCTTTCCCATCGTGTTGCGTGGCAATTCGCTGCGGATCACGATGCGCTTGGGTTGCTTGAACCGCGCCAGTTGCCCCGCCAGCGCCTCTGTCAGATCGGCCTCCGACAGCGCCGCGCTGGCTTCCGGCACCACGACGGCCACCACCCCCTCGCCCAGATCCGGGTGCGGCACGCCGATCACCGCGCTTTCCAGCACTCCGGGCAGGTCGTCCAGCGCCATCTCGACCTCTTTCGGATAGACGTTGAACCCGCCCGAGATCACCAGATCCTTGCCGCGACCGACGATGGTCAGGTAGCCATCCCCGGAAAACTGTCCCAGATCCCCGGTGATCAAAAAGCCCGTCTCGCGCAGTTCCTCGCGGGTCTTTTCCGGCATCTGCCAATATCCCTGAAAGACGTTCGGCCCGCGCACCTCGACCATGCCGATCTGGCCTGCGGGCAGCACGGCGCCATCCGCATCGCAGACACGAACCTCGACCCCCGGAAGGGCCACACCCACTGTCCCCGCCCGACGCTCGCCGTCATAGGGGTTGGAGGTGTTCATGTTCGTCTCGGTCATGCCGTAGCGTTCCAGGATCACATGCCCGGTCCGGGCCTGCCACTGGCGGTGCGTCTCGGCCAGAAGCGGCGCCGAGCCCGACACGAAAAGCCGCATCCCCGCCACCAGATCGCGCTCAAGCCGCTCGTCCTCCAAGAGGCGGGTGTAGAAGGTCGGCACCCCCATCATCACCGTCGATTTTGGCAGCCAGGCGATAACCTGTTCCAGGTCGAATTTCGGCAGGAAGACCATCGGACAGCCCGCCAGCAGCGCCACGTTCGTGGCCACGAACAACCCGTGGGTATGAAAGATCGGCAGCGCATGCAGCAGCACATCCCCCGAGCCGAGCAGCCAGTAATCGACCAGCACTTCGGCGTTCGACAGCAGGTTCGCATGGCTCAGCATCGCGCCCTTCGACCGCCCCGTCGTCCCCGAGGTATAAAGGAACGCCGCCAGATCGTCCGGGCCCCGCGTCTCTGTCGGATAGCTTTGCGCCGAACCCCGCACGAGGTCGCCGAAACTGCCCGTGCCATCAGCAGCCAGCGTCAGCACCCGCGGCGCGACCGGCGACAGCGCGGCTTCTGATTTCGGGTCGCAAAGCAGCAGCCGCGCGCCCGAGTTTTCGACGAAATAACCCACCTCCGCCGCCGTATAGGCCGTGTTCAAAGGCAGGAAAATAATCCCGGCCTGGATCGCGCCCGCGATCACCGCCAGCATGTGGGGCGATTTCTCCAGATGCAGCGCCACCCGGTCGCCCGGGTTCACCCCCGCCGCCCGCAGGGCATGCGCATGCTGCGCCGCCAGCGCCACGAAGGCGGCGAAACTGATCGGCGCGCCGTCGGGCAGGATCAGGAAATCGCGCGCATTTTCCCGGTGCGGCCCAAACAGCGCATCGTACAGGTGGTTCATTCCGGGCCCCCAGAAGGCTTTGGTTTCTTCTTTGCCCAAATACTCGAAGACCGCCCCAACCGCTAGCGCCGCGCCCCCATGGGAAGCGCCAGCAGGAACAGCATCGCCGCCACCGCCACGATCGACGGTCCGGCGGGCGTATCCAGCCGCAGCGAAAGGCCGAGGCCCGCCACGATCGCAACCGCACCGGCAACTGCGGCCGCCACCGCCATCCCTTCGGGTGACCGCGACAGCCCCCGCACCGTTGCCGCCGGGATGATCAGCAGCGCCGCAATCAAAAGCGCACCGACGATCTTGATCGCCACCGCCACGACCAGCGCCAGGGCAATCGTCAGCGCCAGCCGCTCGATCCCGGGGTTGACGCCCGAGGCCTGCGCCAGATCCTCGTTCACGGTCGCATCCAGAAGCCCTTGCCAGCGCCAGACCAGAAGGCCAAGCACCAGCGCCGATCCGCCCCAGATCCAGGCAAGGTCTGAGGGCGCCACGGCAAGGATGTCGCCAAAAAGCCAGGCAGACAGGTCCATCCGCACGCCGGGCAGGAAAGACACCGCCAGAAGCCCGAACGCCAGCGCCGAATGCGCCAGCACTCCCAGCGCGGTATCCATCGCATGGCCCCGCCCCGTCAGTGCCGAAACCGTCATCGCCATGGCGATGGCGACGATCAGCGTTCCAGCATAGACGGGAAGGCCCGTGGCGAAGGCAAGGGCCACGCCCAGGATCGCCGCATGGGCGGTTGCATCGCCGAAATAGGCCATGCGACGCCACAGCACGAAACATCCCAGCGGCCCGGTTGCCATTACAAGCCCAAGGCCGGCAAGTGCGGCCCGGATCAGGAAATCAGGCATGATCCGCCCTTTCGTGATACGCATGATCATGGTGCCCGTGCTCATGCCCGTGATCATGTGGATGCGGATGGCCCGGCGCACCATCATGGGCGTGGTCATGGACGTGGCGGTAAAGCGCCAGCGCCCCGCCGGTGCCGGCCCCGAACAGCGCCCGGTATTCCGGCGCGGCAGAGACCACCTGCGGCGTGCCCTCGCAGCAGACATGGCCATTCAGGCAGATCACCCGGTCGGAGGTTGCCATGACGACGTGCAGATCATGGCTGACCATCAGCACCGCCGCGCCGGTCTGGCTGCGGACTTCTTCGATCAGGCGGTAGAAGGCGGCTTCGCCCGGCTGGTCAAGGCCCTGTGTCGGCTCATCGAGCACCAGAATTTCCGGTCGCGCCAGAAGGGCGCGCGCCAGGAGCACGCGCTGGAGTTGCCCACCCGAGAGCCTTGCCATCGGGCGGTCCTCCAGCCCTTCGACGCCGACGCGCGCCAACACCCCGGCGATGTCCCCGGCCGCCTGCCTGCGGGGCAACGACAGAAACCGGTGCACCGTCATCGGCAGGCTCGGGTCGATGCTCAGCCGCTGCGGCACATAGCCCAGGCGCAGGCCGTCGCGGCGCATGATCTGGCCTTGCGCCGCCGGATCAAGACCGACCAGAGCGCGGATCAGCGTCGACTTGCCAGAACCGTTCGGGCCGACGACAGTGACGATCTCGGAGGGGTGGATGTGGAAGTCCACATCGCTCAGGATGGTCACGCCGCCATGCCGCACGCTCAGCCCCCGGGCCGAAATCAGCGGTTCCCGTTGCGCTGGCATCATGCTGCCGCCGCCTCATCCTGACAGGTCGGACACAGGCCCAGCGCCTCTGCGGTGCTGCGCTCGATCACGAAGCCAAGATCACAGGCCGCGCCCTCCATCGCGGCACGCACCGGCTCTCCGGGGACTTCGGCCACCAGCTTGCACTGCCGGCAGATGAAGAAGGCAGGGCTGTGCGCCTCGCCCGGATGCATGCAGGCCGCAAAGGCATTGAGGCGCCGGATGCGGTGGGCAAGGCCCTGTTCCTCCAGAAACTCAAGCGCCCGGTAGGCGACCGGGGGCTGGTTGCCGAAGCCGCCCTCGGACAGACGCTCCAGCACGTCATAGGCGCCCAGCGCGCGGTGCGATTCCAGCAAGATCTCCAGCGTCCGGCGACGGACTGGCGTCAGCCGGACCTTGCGTTGCCGCGCCAGCGACTCGGCGCGCAACAGGACTTCGCCGCTGCAATGCGCGTGGTCATGCGGCGCGAAGGCCGGCGGCGGCAAGGGATCGTCGGATCTGTTCATGTTATATCATCACAAAACGGGTTGACTTGTTATGTCATAACATTCCATTGCTGTCACGCGTCACGAAAGGTCTTTGCATGAATTCCCTGCTTCCGGTTGCCCGAGCGCTTGTGGCGCTTGGTCTTGGCATTGCACCCGCCACCAGTGCGGCCGGGGTGCCGCAGGTCGCCACCGACATTCCGGTGGTGCAATCGCTTGCCGCGATGGTAATGGGGTCGCTGGGCGAACCCGTCGTTCTGATGGATGCGGGCGCAGATGCCCACGACTATCAGCTCCGCCCGTCGCAGGCTGCCGCGCTCGAGAACGCGGAGCTTCTGGTCTGGGTCGGCCCCGGGATGACTCCCTGGCTTGACCGCCCGGCCTCGGCCCGCAGTGCCGACACCGTCCTCGGGCTGCTGGACCTTCCCCAAACGCACCGGCGCCATTTTGCGCCGGAGGATGCGCATGACGTCGAGGACCACAGCCATGACCATGACGGCATCGATCCTCATGCCTGGCTCGATCCGGCCAATGCCGGGATCTGGGTGCAGGCCATCGCCGACAGGCTCGCGGTTCAGGATCCGGAACACGCCGAAGCCTACCGGGCAAATGCCCGGGCCGCAAAGGACCGGATTGCAACGCTTGATGGCGAGCTGGCGGCGCTGCTCGCGCCTGCCCGTGGCAAGCCGCTGATCCTTGGCCATGATGCCTATGGCTATCTGGCCGATCGCTACGGGCTTGCCATTGCCGGGACGCTCGCCACGGGCGATGCCGCAAGCCCCGGTGCGGCACGCCTGTCGTCGCTGCAAAAGATCGCCGCCGGGTCGGGTGCGGCCTGTTTCCTGCCCGAGGCCGGGCAGACCGATGCAATCACACGGACGCTGACCGAGGGCACGGATCTGCGCATCGGTGCCGCGCTGGATCCCGAAGGGCGCACCCTGCCCGGTGGCGCGGGGCTTTACCCGGCGCTGATGATGGCGCTTGGGGACGCGATCCACCAATGCGTAACGGCGCCCCCTGACCCGGCCCCCTGACGCAGGGCCGTTTCCACGATAGAAATACCGGCATCACGGGCAAAGGGATGGGGCGCATGGCCGGCACTGTCATGGACTTCGGGACAACGCGCGATGGTCGCAGGGTGCAGGCCGTCGATCTGCGCGGCAGCGCCCTTCGGGCGCGGATCCTGACCTATGGCGCAACATTGCAGGATCTGCGACTAGCGGGCACGCCCTGGCCGCTGACGCTGGGCAGTGATCGTCTTGCCGCCTATGAAGGGCCGCTCCGCTTTGCCGGGGCCGTCGTTGGGCCGGTTGCCAACCGCATTGCGGGGGGTGCTGCGATCGTCGGTGGACAGACCTGCACATTTGACCGGAATGAGCCGCAAGCAACGCTTCACGGCGGATCGACCGGCACCTCGGCGCAGATATGGCAGATTGAAGAGGCAAGCGACAGCGCCGTGACGCTGGCGCTGGATCTGCCCGACGGGCTGGGCGGTTTTCCCGGCAACCGCAGACTCAGCACCACCTACCGTCTGGATGGCGATGCGCTGGAACTCACGCTGGGCGCCACCTCGGACGCCCCCACCCTGTTCAACCTTGCCCACCACAGCTACTGGGCGCTTGATGGCCGCGCCACGACCGAGGGCCAGATCCTGACGGTGGCAGCCGACCGCTACCTGCCCGTCGATACAGACAAGCTTCCGACCGGTTCCGTTGCAGGCGTGGCGGGCACCGTATTCGACCTGCGTCAGGGCACCCGGCTTGGGCAGACTCCGCAGTTCGACATCAACCTCTGTCCCGCAGATGCGCCCGGCCCCCTGCGCAAGGTGGCGACGCTCCGGGGGGCCACTGGCGTGACGATGACGCTTGAAACCACGGCACCCGGATTGCAGGTCTATGATGGCGCCGGTCTTGACGGAGGGCACTTTCCCGGGCTGACCGGCCAACCCATCGGGCCTTTCGCCGGGATCGCACTGGAACCGCAGCTTTGGCCCGATGCCTGCCACCATCCCGGTTTTCCTTCTCATTTGTTCGAAAACGGGGAAACTTTTCGGCAGGTGACACGTTATCGCTTCACGCGAACTCCCATCTGAACCGTCCCAAGCATGTCCCCGACTTCCGGACGCCGAACCAGACCGAAGGACCGACGATGACCGTTACCCCCAAGGCCGCGCTGCCGGCAATTCTTGGCGACTTCGCCGCGATGCTTGGCCTGTCACGGCCGGCCGGGCAATGCTTTGCTGCGATCTGGCGACAAGCCGGGAATCCCTGCGCGGATGATCTGGTCGCCGCTTTGGGCCTGTCGCGGTCCAATGTCTCGACGGCGCTGAAAGAACTGCGAAGCTGGGGGCTTGTTTCCGTCATTCGCCTGCCCGGTGACCGGCGCGAATTCTTCTCCGCCCCCGAAGATACCTGGGAAATCCTGCGCCTGATCTTTGCCGCACGGCAAAGACGGGATTTTTCGGTGCTTGCCGACCGGCTCGCGGCCCATGCCGATGAAGACGCAGCCACGCGCGGCGCATATGAAATGCTGACGGCACTTTCAGGCTGGATGGCGCATATGGCATCGCTGGACAGTGCCGGGCTTCAGGCCGCGATGAGCGGTGCAGACGTTGCTGACCGACCCTCCAGAAAGAAGAAGAAGCATTAGGGCGTCTGCATTTGAGGGATTCCTGCTTCGGCTAATTTCTGTTTCAAGATCGAAAACGGAGGCGATCTTGAGCGGGCGGATGACCTGCCCTTCGGCGGGGTCCATGTCACCGCCGGCGCGCCGATCGACCTGCGCTTTCCGGGGCAATGGTTCCAGATAGAAACCGGCTTGCACCAGAACTGGATGCGGGATTACGATCCGACAACGGGGAGGTATATCGAAGCCGACCCGCTGGGGCTGGTGGATGGGGCGAGCGTCTATGGCTACGCGCGGCAGTCGCCGCTTAGGTGGCTTGATCCCCGAGGTGAGCTAATTCTCCCCGGCGACCCGTCTGGGCTCGATGGAGAGTGGCAACATGATCCTGGCCATCGCGATCCGAACGGAGAGCGCTATCGTCATCCGAGTGGAGACTATCTTGACTATCACAAGGGCCGCCCGGGCACCCCTGGCTGGCGTGGAAAAGACCATTGGCATCATAATGGCGAATCCAAACACTATCCGCCCGGTTCCGAGGTTCCCGATCCGCCTTCCGCTGAGGAAGGATGTGGCGAAGACTGCCAAAAGTCGGTCGCAACCGTAGTGGTTGGGGCGGGAGGCGTCTATCTGGCCTGGCGCTGTATCCGAATGATCCCGTCTTTAGCCCCGCCGCTTTGGTGGACGATTCCTGGAAACGCTGCAATTCCGTGAGATGAACATGATGGATTTTTCGAAATTTCTTGAAGCGCTTGGCGGTCTGCATGATGCCAAACTTCTGTCTGTTACCTGGGCCTGCCGAGAGCACAAAGTCGTGTGTGAAATCGATGATCTATTCGCGAACTTCTTGGACTTACCAAACTATCCACGGCGTTTGCCTGCAACGATAACACTAAATGGGGTAACCGAACTAATCATGGACTGGCCTTCTTCAGAGGTTCTCTCGATTTTTGAATGGGAGGTAGATGGTGATGCCAAAGGCGAATTTGGCACTACCATAAGGCTTTCCCCCAGCGGCCAAGTCTCGATCAGATGTATGTCAGCTGATTATCCTGCGCATGAAGTCGACACTTTGGGCTGAGTGAACCGCCTAAGGCGTGGCCCGCAAATGGCTGCGCGCGAGAGCGCCGCGATTTCCTTCGTGCCCACCGGCCACATCGGACGGCCGGTGTTTGCGACAACCGCGGCGGGGACCAAGGTGTGGTCGGCGAGCTATCTCCCCTTCGGCGGCGTGCATGTGACGACGGGCGCGCCCATCGACCTGCGCTTCACGGGCCAGTGGTTCCAGACGGAAACCGGCTTGCACCAGAACTGGATGCGCGACTATGATCCAACCACCGGGAGGTATATCGAGCCCGACCCGCTCGGGCTCGTGGATGGCGCCAGCGTCTATGGCTACGCAAGGCAGAACCCGGGACGGTGGATTGATCCTACCGGACAATGCCCGTGGTGTGTGGCCGCCGTAGTTGGTGCGGCTGTAGGCGTCATCACAGGATATGTGATGGACGAAGTATGGGATGACGGATGCTATGAATGGTACGAAATTGGTCGTGATGCCGCGCTCGGGGCCGCGTTTGGTGTTTTCAATGGTGCCGGATATGCGGGCCGGTACGGAAAGGAATGGGCGAGCAAAAGCGGGAACTGGCGTTGGGCACCTTGGGGAAATAGCTCTGTAAACCAGTACGGAAAATGGCCACACTATCATCGGCGCGGAACAGGCCCGGGTCAGGGCGTAAAACGTCACAGGCCGTGGGAGCCAAAGCATACTGATACAAGTTGGTGGGACCGCTTCTAATGACACTGTATCTAGTAAATGAATCCCGCCAAATTGATTGCGCTAATGATCTCAGCGTATACTCTGACCTTGATCAGGTTTCCCTTGCAATCGAACCGATTGATGTCGAGAATAATGAATATTTCATTTTCGATACTGACGGGCAGTTTTATTCAATCAAATCTGGCGGAAGTTTCAACGATTTCTCCTACGCCAAAACCGTCTCTGACGTCTCGCTGGTTCGGAAATTGATCTTGGACTACCTGATTGTGATTGGCCGTGGCTACGACAAGCGCCTGAGTCTTGAGGAAAACGCTGCGCGGATCGGACTTGACGGCTAATTTGCCGCAGGCAACGTCATCTCCGACGGCCGCGCCGGTGGCCCTTACGGCTATGGCTACGACGCGGCGAGCGGTTGACTTCGCTGTCCGTGGGCAGGGTGGTGCAGGCCGAATACCGCTACAACCACCTCGGCCAGTAAGCGGTGCGCAGCTTCCCGGGATTGGGGCTACAGCGCAACGGCTCCGACGGCAACCGCTTCGCCGAACTCGACGGCGCGATGATAGCCGTCATCAAGGGCGGCCAGATCTATCTGGTGCGCACCGACCACATCGGCCGTCCGGTCTTTGCCACCACGATGGCCGGCACGAAGATCTGGAGCGCGGGCTACCTGCCCTTCGGCGGGGTCCATGTCACCGCCGGTGCGCCGATCGACCTGCGCTTTCCGGGGCAGTGGTTCCAGACGGAAACCGGCTTGCACCAGAACTGGATGCGCGACGACGATCTGGCGACGGTGGGGCTTCCGGGCACCTGTTCCTTGCTGGTCCTCAAGCCCTTCCTTGTGCCGCCGTCCCTGACTGCGCCCTCATTGCCGGGCGGGCGTGGTGTCCATCGGCAAGATGGGTGGTCATTCCCCGTAAGGCACCCAGATATTCTTGACCTGCGTCGCGCGAAGCAGGAAGCCCCGCCCCTGCCCTTCCGGCCCCAGCCAATCGCGGTTCGGGAGCACCCAGGTGGATTTGAGGTTCCCGGCGCTTTCCTCCTCGACCATGCGGCCCGACGGCCCCGAATACCAGACCGCCGCCACATCGTCATGCGCGGCCAGCGTCCGGGCCAGGTCATCCCGCGCGCCGGTCACGATGTTGACGACGCCGCCCGGGACATCCGAGGTCTCCAGCACCTGATAGAGGTCCGTCGCCGCCAGCGGCATGTTCTGCGACGGCACCGCCACCACGCGATTGCCCATGGCAATGGCGGGCAGGACAAGGCTGAGGAAGCCCAGAAGCGGCGCATCGGTGGAGCAGGCAATCCCCATCACGCCAAAGGGTTCGGGCATGGCAAGCGTGACGTTCGATGTTTTCGTGGAATGCACGGCGCCATCGAACTTGTCGGCCTGCGCGGCGTAGTAGAAGGCGCGGCGGATGGCGGTGGCGACTTCGGCTTCGGCATCGGGGCTGCCCGCCTCGGCCAGACGCCGGGCGAATTCGGCTTCGCGCTGCGCGAGGTTTTCGGCCAGGAAATACAGCACCTGCGCGCGGTTGTGCCCCGTGGCCTTGCCCCAGCCTTTCGCGGCATGGGCGGCCTCGACGGCGTTGCGGATGTCTTTGCGGTTGCCCAGCCCGGCGAGGCCCAGCGTGCGCCCGCCCGCGATCACGCCGTAGGAATAGCCGGAATCAGGCCGTTTCTGCGCGCCGCCGATATACAGCTTGGCCGTCCGGTCGATTCCGGTGGGAAGCGCGGGCGCATCGGGGTGCGGGGCGGTGTCCGGCGCGATGGGCGCGGCTTCGGCGCGCGCCTGCACGGCGGGTTCGGACAGGTAGGCCAGCATGCCTTCGCGCCCGCCTTCGCGGCCAAAGCCGCTTTCGCGGTAGCCGCCAAAGCCCGCGCCCGCGTCGAAGACATTGGTGCAGTTGATCCACAGCACTCCGGCCTTCACCTGCGATGCCAGATCCAGTGCAAGGTTGATGTTTTCCGACCAGACGCTGCCCGCAAGGCCGTAGCGGGTGTTGTTGGCCAGTTCGACCGCCTCATCCGGGGTGCGGAAGGTGGTCAGCGTGGCAATGGGCCCGAAGATTTCTTCCTGCGCGACGATATTGGCGGGGGCCACGTTGGTGAAGAAACCGGGCGCGAAGAAACTGCCCGCGTCGGGCAGCGCGCAATCCGCCTGATGCAGGATCGCGCCTTCGGCCTGGCCTCGCGCCACCAGATCGCGGATCCGCGCCAGTTGCACCGGATGGACGATGGCGCCCACGTCAGTCGATTTGTCCAGCGGATCGCCAAGGCGCAGTTTCGCCAGCCGCGCCTTCAGCTTGGCGGTGAAGGCAGCTTCCACGCTTTCCTGCACCAGAATGCGCGACCCGGCACAGCAGACCTGGCCCTGGTTGAACCAGATCGCATCGACCACGCCTTCCACCGCTGCATCCAGATCGGCGTCAGCGCAGACGATGAAGGGCGATTTGCCGCCCAGTTCCAGCGTCAGCTTCTTGCCCGTGCCTGCGGTCGCCTTGCGGATCATCCGCCCCACCTCGGTCGAGCCGGTGAAGGCAATCTTGTCCACATCGGAAGCGACCAGCGCCGCACCCGTCGTCCCGTCGCCGGTGACGATGTTGACGACGCCCTTGGGCAATCCGAGTTCGGCCAGCATTTCCGCAAAGGCCAGCGCGGTCAGCGGCGTGTATTCGGCGGGCTTCAGCACCACGGTATTGCCGGCGGCCAATGCGGGCGCGATCTTCCACGCCAGCATCAGAAGCGGGAAGTTCCACGGGATGATCTGACCGCAGACGCCCACCGGCCCGTGGCCCGGAAATTCCTCGGCCAGCATCTCGGCCCAGCCGGCGTGGTGGTAGAAATGCCGCGCCACCAGCGGCACGTCGATGTCGCGGGTTTCGCGGATGGTCTTGCCGTTATCCAGCGTTTCCAGCACCGCAAAGAAGCGTTCGCGCTTCTGGATGCCGCGGGCGATGGCGTAAAGCCAGCGCGCCCGGTCATGGCCCGGCAGCGCCGACCATTCGGGCAGGGCGGCGCGGGCGGCTGCGACGGCGGACTGAACATCGGCGTCAGACCCTTGCGCGACGCGGGCCAGTTCCGCCCCTGTCGCGGGGTTCTGCACGGGGAAGGTCGCGCTGCCCGGAACGAAGGCGCCATCGATGAAATGGCCGAAGGGGTCATGCGCGCGCAGCCACTTGTCCACCTCGCCGGTCGCTTCCGGGGCGGGGCCATAATCCATCGTTGCAAGGATCTCGGTCACGGTGGGCATGGTTCCCCCTCAGGCAAGCGCGTGGCGCGACGAAGCCGCGTAGCGCCCGGTCAGATGGTGTTCAAGCTGGCGTTCGATATCGCCCAGCATCGACGAGGCGCCCAGACGGAACAGGTCGGGGCGCAGCCAGTCGTTACCCAGTTCTTCCTTCATCAGTATCTGCCAGGCGATGGCATCCTTGGCCGACTTCATGCCGCCAGCGGGCTTGAAGCCGATGCGGAACCCCGTCCGGTCGCGGTAGTCGCGCAAGGCTCGCACCATCACCAGGCTCACGGGCAGCGTGGCATTCACGCCTTCCTTGCCGGTCGAGGTCTTGATGAAATCGGCCCCCGCCTGCATCGCCACCATGCTGGCCTTGTAGACATTGCGCAGCGTCTTCAGATCGCCCGTCGCAAGGATCGCCTTCAGATGCGCCGCCCCGCATGCCTGCCGCATCTGCGCGACCTCGTCATAAAGCGCCTGCCAATCACCGTTCAGGACATGGGCGCGGGTGATGACGATGTCGATTTCCTGCGCGCCCTCATCGACCGCATAGCGGATTTCGGCCAGCCGCAAGGGCAAGGGCATCAGCCCGGTGGGAAATCCCGTCGCCACCGAGGCGACGGGGATCGAGGTGCCTTTCAGCGCCGCCACCGCCGCCGGAACCATCGTCGGATAAACGCAGACCGCCCCGGTTTGCAGGCTGTCGAGGCCAAGGCCTTCAAGGATATGCGGCGCAAGCGGCTGGCGGGCCTTGGCGCAAAGCCGTTCGACCCGGTGGGGCGTATCATCGCCCGCAAGCGTCGTCAGGTCGATGCAGCGGATCGCGTTGACCAGCCAGGCGGCCTGCCATTCCTTCTTCACCGTCCGCCGCGTGGTCAGCGTCGCGCCGCGCCGTTCGGCGGCCTGTGTGTTGACGGCGGCCTGTTCAAACCAGTCGGTCCGAAGCGCCACGCCGGGGTTTCGTTCATTGCCGTGGGGCGTGGCTGTGCTGGTCGCCATTCAAGGGGCCTGATGTCTGTTGTCACTGTCCTTGGGGCGGAAGACTAGCCATTCCTCCGCACCCGATCAATTGCGCGTTTTACCAGATGGTCAAACCTTTTTCCACCAACTCTTCAGCCAGTTCCTTGCGCGCTTGCCCGCCATCTCGGCCCGGCCGCTGGCCTGGTCGAAGGCGCCCTCGACATCCTCCAGCATCGGGTCGATGGAGCGTTCGCGGAATTGCAGCCAGACCCGGCGCAGGAACAGCGCAATCACCAGAAGCGCCGCGAAGAAGAAGATGTTGAACCACGGGATTATGGTCACATCGGGGCTGGCCACCGGACGGATCGAGGTGGCATTCGGAAAGATCGAGATCAGTTCGTTGCGCCAGCCGTAATGGGTGATGACCGCCCATTTCGGTGCCTCTTTCGTGGATTTCAGATCGTCCGCCTCGGCCTGGAGGCTGGCGGTATCGAACTTGAAATAGAACGGCCAGGACCAGCCGGTATCTTCGTTGCGATAGACCATCGTCTTGCCATTGGCCTTGATGGTCGAGATGAACTGCACGTCGCGGTTCGTCAGCGTGCCCGACTGGTCATCGGGTTTGGACCAGAAGATCCGCGTCCAGTCGGTCAGGTCCTGGCGTTCCTGGTAGGTGTTCACCACCCGCACGATGTCATGCTGCGGCAAGGTGTAGTGCAGGAAGCCGAAGACGATCAGCGCGAGCACGGCGAGGATTGTCCATTTCACATAGCGCATCGGGGCCTCACGAGAAGGTATTGTAGTAAAGGACCGCGATCAGCAGCCCCATCGGTATGATATAGACCAGCCATATCAGCTTGCGCCGCAGGCCGTGGGCGTAGTCGCGCATCCCGGCTTCGATATAGGCATCGCGGGCATCAGGCGCAGCCCCTTCGTTCGCGGGATCGCCATCCCATTCCTTTTCCAGCCGTTCACGTTCGACCGACCGCGAATAGATGCCGATGATGAAATAGGCCACCGTCATGGCGGCAAAGCCCGTGACCATCAGGCGCAGGAAGGCGATCAACTGCAGTCCATCCGCGCAGGGCCGCAATTCTCATGGGTCTCGGGTCGCATGGATCGCAGCCTCCTTCATGCGGCGCATGCGGATGCCGCC
>JAHRYM010000002.1:687603-1142894 GCA_020622085.1 Paracoccaceae bacterium
GTTGCCGTTGCCGTTGCCGTTGCCGTTGCCGTTGCCGTTGCCGTTGCCGTTGCCGTTGCCGAAAGCTACCCGATGGAACCCGGTCAGCGCCAGACTTATCCAGCCGGGTTGCACTTGCAGGCCGCCGGGGTAGCATGGACCCATGACCGACATGACCAAAGCCATGATTTCCTCCATCGACGCGCGCCGGGATGACCTGACGCGGCTGACGCAGGACCTGATCCGCATTCCCACGCTGAACCCGCCGGGACGCAACTATCTGGAGATCTGTGAATACCTTGGAACGCGGCTGGAACGGCAGGGCTTCCGGGTCGAACTGGTGCGGGCCCATGGCGCACCGGGTGACAGCGCCGAATTTCCCCGCTGGAACATGATCGCGCGCCGCGAAGGGGCGGCGCCCGGCGACTGCGTGCATTTCAACAGCCACCATGATGTGGTCGAGGTGGGTCACGGCTGGTCCCGCGATCCCTTCGGGGGCGAGGTCGACAATGGCCGCGTCTATGGCCGGGGCGCCTGCGACATGAAGGGCGGGCTGGCGGCCAGCGTGATCGCGGCGGAAACCTTCATCGCCACCCATCCCGGTTTCCGCGGCGCCATCGAGATTTCCGCCACGGCGGATGAGGAATCAGGCGGCTTTGGCGGCGTGGCCTATCTGGCGCGGCAAGGGCGCTTCGATCCCGACCGGGTCCAGCATGTCATCATCCCCGAACCCTTGCACAAGGATCGGATCTGCCTGGGCCATCGCGGCGTCTGGTGGGCCGAGATCGAGACGAAGGGCCGAATTGCCCACGGCTCGATGCCCTTCCTGGGTGACAGCGCCATCCGCCACATGACCGCCGTGCTGGAAGAGATGGAGCGGACGCTGTTCCCGCTCTTGACCACCAAGCGCACGGACATGCCGGTGATCCCGGAAGGCGCGCGGCAATCGACGCTGAACATCAACTCGATCCACGGCGGCGCACGGCAGGAAGACGACGACTACACCGGCCTGCCCGCGCCGGTGGTCGCGGACCGCTGCCGCATCGTCATCGACCGGCGCTTCCTGATCGAGGAAGACCTGGCCGAGGTCAAACGCGAGGTGACGGGCCTGCTGGAGAAGGTCCGCGCCGAACGGCCCGAATTCCGCTACGAAATCCGCGACCTGTTCGAGGTGGCGCCCGTGATGACCGACCGCGACGCGCCCGTGGTCCGGTCCACCGCCGCCGCGATCGAGCGGGTGCTGGGTCAGGCGGCGGGCTATGTGGTGTCGCCCGGCACCTATGACCAGAAGCACATCGACCGGATCGGGCGGCTGAAGAACTGCATCGCCTATGGCCCCGGCGTTCTGGATCTGGCGCATCAGCCCGACGAATGGGTCGGCATCGACGACATGGCCGACAGCGCCGCCGTCATGGCCATGGTGCTGCGCGATCTGCTGACCGACAGCCCTGCGTGACGGGGTCAGGCCGGATCGACGGCGATGTTGTCGATCAGACGGATACCCGCGATCCAGACCGCCGCCAGAAGCCGCGCGGGACGGTCCAGCGTTGACATGGCGCGCAGGTCTTCCGCGCCATGCAGCGCGATGTAGTCGATGCTGTCGAAACCGCCCGCCAGAACCTCGGCCTGGGCCTTGTCCAGCACCTCATGCACGGATGCCCCGGCGGCAATCGCCGCCGCCGCGCGGGCCATCGCAGCCGGAAGGACCGGCGCGCGTTGCCGGTCGGCGGGCGACAGGCGCAGGTTCCGGGACGACATCGCAAGGCCATCGGGATCGCGGAAGGTCGGGCAGCCGACGATCTGTATGGGGATGTTCAGGTCGGTGACCATGCGGCGGACGATCTGGAGCTGCTGCCAGTCCTTTTCGCCGAAATAGGCGCGGTCGGCCCCGGTCATCAGGAAAAGCTTGCTGACCACCGTCGCCATGCCGTCGAAATGGCCGGGGCGGTGCGCGCCTTCAAGTTCGGCACTCAGCCCCGTGACGCTGACCACCGATGAAAACCCGGCCGGGTAGACGACGGCGGGCGTGGGCAGGAACAGCAGGTCCACCCCGGCCTTGCGCAGCAGATCGCTGTCACGGCCCTCGGTCCGGGGGTATTTCGCCAGATCCTCGGGGTTGTTGAATTGCATCGGGTTGACGAAGATCGACACGATCACCCGATCGCAGTCCCTTTTCGCCGCCGCGATCAGCGACAGGTGACCGTCATGCAGCGCACCCATCGTCGGGACGAAGCCGATGCCCTGGCCCGCCTTCCGCCAGCCCAGCGTCATCTTGCGAAGCGAGGCGACATCCTCGGCGCGGATCATCGGCTGGGAACCTCATCGGGGAAAGTGTGTTCCGGGGCCGGGAAGCGCCGCGCACGCACGTCTTCGGCATAGGCGGCGATGGCGGTTTCGGCGGTTTCCCCAAGCTCGGCATAGCGGCGGACGAACTTGGGGCGGAAGCTGGTGAAAAGACCCAGCATGTCATCCACTACCAGCACCTGCCCGTCACAGGCCGCCGAGGCGCCGATGCCGATGGTCGGGATCGTCAGCGCGGCGCTAAGTTCGCGCGCAAGGCTTTCGGGCAGTTTTTCGAAGACCACCGAAAAGGCCCCCGCCGCCTCGACCGCGACGGCATCTTCGCGGATGCGGGTGGAGTCGCTGCCACGGCCCTGCACCTTGTAGCCGCCAAGGGTGTTCACCGACTGCGGCGTAAGCCCGATATGCGCCATCACCGGGATGCCCCGCGCCGTCAGGAAGGCGATGGTCTCGGCCATATGCACCCCGCCTTCCAGCTTGACCGCCGCCGCGCCGGTTTCGCGCATGATCCGGGCGGCATTGCGGAACGCCTGTTCGGGGCCTTCCTCGTAGCTGCCGAAGGGCATGTCGATGACCAGCAGCGCCCGCGACAGGCCCCGCGCCACCGCCTGCCCGTGCAGGATCATCATCTCCATCGTCGCGCCAAGGGTCGTGTCGTGGCCATGCAGGACCATCGCCACGGAATCGCCCACCAGAACAACGTCGCAATGCGGGTCCACCAGCCGGGCGATGGGCGTCGTATAGGCCGTCAGCACCACCAGCGGCGTCTGCCCCTTGCGGGCGCGGACTGCCGAAGGGCTGATCCGGCGGACCTCGTTCGATGCACTCATGGATGATTCCTCCCCCGATGATGTGGCAGTCTAGCTGCGGCGCAGCATCAGATTCCAGTGGTAAGTTTACCTTACGTTCCCGACGGCAAAGCCGGCCCTGATCGCCTGTGGAAACCATTCAATGATACCACCGTTTCACCCGGAGGGCCGGGTTCATGCCGCCAGAGCAAGTTCCGCTTTAGCTGGCCGCGCCAGCTGTCGCGGCGCGGATCAGCGCCGCCTCTACAGCGCCCTGCCCGGTCTCGCCTTGCAGCGGATACAAGATGCCCGGCGTCCGGCTGTGATGGAAATCGCCGATTGGCCGAATGGCGATCCCCGGCACGACAAAACTGTCAGGCATGACGGTGATACCAAGACCTGCGCGCACATAGCTTTGCGCCAGCGACTCCTGTATGGTCCTGGCGGCGAAGAACGGGCGCACCCCACACGCGGTGAAATGCCGCGAGGTTTCGGACAGCAATTCGCAGTGGCGACGCACAATCATCGTCTTGGCCGCCAGATCCTCGGCCGCGGCCTCTTCGCGCCCGGCCAGCGGGTGGCGGGATGGCAGGGCGATCCCGTAACCTTCGGTCAGGACCGGTTGGGAGCTCATGCGCAACCCCGGCCGCAGGATGGTAAGCGCGAGGTCGATCCGCCCGCGCGCCAGACCGTCAAGCAATTCCCGCTCGCGCCCCTCGATGATCTCGATCCGCTGAGCGGCCGTTCCGGATAGGGTGGCGAGTTCCGCCAGGAAGCGTTCTGTCCAGGCTGGCGCCAGAGTGCTGAGCCAGCCGATGCGACGGGTTGCAGTCGGCTCCAGGACTCCGGCCTCGGATCGGGCGGCGACAAAGCGGGCTTCGATTGCCCTGGCGCGTTCGGCAAGGCGAGCCCCGGCGGCAGTCAGTTCCACCCGCCGGTTCGAGCGGATGAACAGCGACCGGCCCAGATCGCGTTCAAGCCGGGCGTTGCCGTCCGAAAGCGTCGGCTGCGTGACATGGCACATCTCGGCAGCACGGGTAAAGCTGCCCTGGTCGATGACCGCCAGGAAATAGCGCAGCAGTTAGCGTTCGATCATCGCGGCTCTACCCCTATCATAGACAATTTCCATGATATTCTTATTCCAAAAATCAATTTTCCGTATGGCCGGACGGCAATCCCCCCGTTTTTAACGGGGTGCATTCGTAGAACTTACGCGGCCATTTTCAGTTTCTGGGCGGGTGTGATGCCGCCGATGGCCATGTTCGGGCGGTCGTTGTTGTAAGTCCAGAGCCATTGCGTGGCGAAGTCCTGTGCCTTCTCGATGGTTTCGATGATGTATTGATCGAGCCATTCATGCCTGACCGTTCGGTTGTAGCGCTCGACATAGGCGTTCTGCTGCGGCTGGCCGGGATGGATGTACTGGATGGCGATCTTCCGTTTTTCGGCCCACTCCATCAGCTTGCCACTGATGTATTCGGGGCCGTTGTCGACCCTGATCGTCCCGGGCTTGCCGCGCCATTCGATGATCCGGTCAAGGCTCCGGATCACACGCTCGGCTGGCAAGGAAAAGTCGACCTCGATGCCCAAGCCCCTCCCGGTTGAAGTCGTCCAGCACGTTCAAGAGCCGGAACTGGCGGCCGTCACCCAGCCTGTCGGCCATGAAGTCCATCGACCAGGTCATGTTGGGCGCGTCGGGCACGGCCAGGGCATCGGGTTTATCCCGCTTCAGCCGCGCGGCAGCTTGATCCGCAGGTTCAGCCCCAGCGCGCAATAGATGCGATAGACCCGCTTGTGGTTCCACGGATGCCCCTTCGCGTTGCGCAAGTGCAGGAAACACAAGCCGAACCCCCAGGTCTTGCGGGCATCGGTCAGCCCCACCAGCAGATCGGCGATCTCTTCGTTCTCGTCGCGCAGCTTCGGGCTGTAGCGATAAGAGGTCTCGCTGACACCGAAGGCCCGGCAGGCCAGCGCAATGCTGACCCCGTGTCGCGCCACCGCTTTCCCGGCCTTCTCCCGGCGTGGAGATGGCCGCGTCACTTTTTTCCCAAGGCCTGCTCAGGTTCTCTCGAACCGGTGGCGTTCACCTTCGCAGTTCAGCAGATCCGCCTGCATGCTCAGGTCCGCATACATCCGCTTCAGGCGCCGGTTCTCCTCTTCAATCGCCTTCATCTGGCTGATCAGCGAGGCATCCATCCCGCCATACTTCGCCCGCCACTTGTAAAACGACGCAGAGCTCATGCCATGCGCCTGGCACAGCTCGGCCACCGGCATCCCGCCTTCGGCCTGACGCAGGATCGCAAGGATCTGAGCCTCAGTGTATCTGCTTGTCTTCATTCAGAATCTCCTCGTTCATCCTGGCGAGAAAATTCTACTTATCCAGCCCCTTACTTGCGGGGGGGGGGATTACCGCCCAAATACGAGGTTGAAAAGAAACGCCTTGGCCGAAGCGGGAAGAAAAGCCCCCGCCCCGGCCAACTCATGCGTACCGGCAGAGGGCCGCTCCGGCCCCCTGGTTAGCGGCAGGAATTGCCCGCAGGGGCATCGCCAAGGCCGCTACGATAGGTCAAAACCCAACACTACAAGCGTCGTCAGATCTTGGTGACGAAAGTCCGCGCGTGGTAAAGCGCAAGCAGCGGCAAGCCAATACAGACGATGGTCGCTGCGACAACTCCGGTCGTCCCCCAGGCGAAGAACTCGATCATGACATATTCTCCATCAATCCAGTTTGATGCATCCGCTCACGGCCGAACCCGTTAAGCCGATAGCGGTTCAGGAGCTTCTCCGCTCCCTTCGAGCTGCGCGGATCGACACGCGATTCCAGATGGTCGATCAGCCCGCCCGCATGCAGCTCGGTCAACGTCATGCGGATGGTGCCAATCCAGTAGGCGCCTTGCAGCGCGTATTCTTCCAGAATGACCTCGCTGATTTCGTGGTCCCACAAGGCGTTGCTGCGCTCCAACAACTGCAGGATACGGCCCTTGATATGTATTTTTGGCATGGTTCAGCCCTTTTCCCCTGCGCGAATGACTTCAAGCACTCCTCGGCCTTCGGTGAACAAGATAAAGCTCCCGATCACGGCAACGGTTGCGCCCACTGCAAACCAGATGTCGGGTGTCAGCCCGCCAAAGATCCACAGATAAACAAGCGATAGCGGGCCATAAAGCGCGGCGATGGCCTGTCCCCGGCCAACACCGATCAACGGAAAGGACTTGTACCAGGAAACGTAGCAGAATGCGAAAGTCATCCCCATGAGAACCAGCATATGCCAGACGCCAATTTGCGCCAAAGCTGTGCCCATCGAGGTCCAGAGAACATCGCCGGCAAGCATCCAGGCGATCGGCACCCCGATCACAACCCAGATCATGACCTCGGCCGTGAAGCGCACAGTGAGTCCGACGTCGGGGTCACTGACGTCAAGCGCACGGCCCGCGACCGCGCCCTCAAGGCCCCAGCCGATGAAGGCCATCGCACCGCCGACGTAGCCAATCCAGCGGCTGCTGTTACCTTCCATGCCCAGATCGCTGATCAGGCCGGGCAGGAAGATGAGAACCGCGCCGGTGACCAGCACCAGAAGTCCCAATGCGGCGCGCGCTGTTATACGCTCATTATACCAGAGGCGCGCCAGCATGGCGCCGACCAGCGGATAAAGCAGCCCCGCAACGGCTGCGAAACCCGGCCCCACATAGACCATCGCCACATAGGTGCCGAAGATGGCAAGCCCCCCCGACAGCCCTGCCGGCAGATACCAGAAGGCGATCCGTTTCTGACGCAGTGTGCGGAAATATTCGCCGGTCTTCCCAAGCGTTCCGACCCAGACAAACATGAAGATCAAAACGGCGATCGCATTCAAGAAAGCGACGACCATTGCGGCGAGAATATTACCCGCGTTGCCACCCTGGGCCAGATCGACAAAGGGTTGTTCATAGTAGATTGCATAGCCGGGCACATACCACGCTGCCCAGAGAACCGCGCACCATAACGCCCAGATGAAACCCCATCGGACCTGATAGTTCCGACTTTTTATTCTCAGCGCCTTGAGTTCGGCAATATCAGCATTCGTGTGGCCGTGTGTTGCATCTATATCTGTCATTCGGTCCTCCCCGGTAGACTTCAGCGGCTGCGCCGCATTTTTTCTTGGGCCTCATATCTGATCGGCGCGACAGTCTCCTGCCGCGCCGCAGAACTTGGTCCTCGTTTCAGCTGTGGGTGCGCGACTTGTTCGGGTCGAAGAACGGCACCGGCTCAACAGTCACTTCCACGCCATTCTGGGCATCCCCGACCTTGAGGATTGTCCCTTCCGCGATCGTCGGATCAAGATGCACCAGGGCCAGCGATTTCTTCATCCGATGCGAGTAGCCCGGGCTGTTGATGATGCCTACATCCTTGCCATTCAGATAAAGCTTGGCGCCGCCTTCCATCGGTTCACTCAGCGCGCCTGTGGAAACACCGCCGAACTTGACCTTTTCCTGGCCTTCCTTGGCCATCAGCGCCGCACGTCCCATGAAATCGGGCTTCTTGCGAGAGATCGTCCAGCCAAGACCCACCTCCCACGGCGTGGTTTCCTCGCTCATGTCGTAGGGGTAGAACAGCAACCCGGCTTCGATGCGGATCTTGTCGAGGCAGTTGAACGAACAGGCCATGATCCCGTCCTTTTCACCCTCGCCGAGAATGCTGTTCCAGAGATAAACGACATCCTTCCGGTCAACGAAGATCTCATAGCCGCGTTCGCCCGAATAGCCGGTGCGCGAGATGATCACCTTGCGGTCGAACAGCGTGGTTTCGACCTGGTGGAAATACGCAAGGCTATCGATATCTGCCGGCGAAAACCGCTGAAGGAACGGCAGCGCTTTCTGACCCTGGAGCGACAGGTCATGCAGATCGTCGTCAAAACGCACGTCGACATTGCGGCCTTTTGCAGCGTGTTGAAGCCGCTCGAGGCTTTTCCCGGCACCGTGGACATAGAGGTATTTGTTGTCGTCGATGTGGAAGATGATGTTGTCGTCGCAGATCGTGCCTTCGTCGGTCAACAGGGGGTTGTAGGCCGACTTGCCCTTGTAGATCCGGCTCATGTCGCGGGTGGCGACGTGGTCGATCAGCGCCGCCGCTTCCGGGCCGGTGATCCAGATCTTCTTCAGGCCCGAGACGTCGAACAGGCCTGCGGCCTCGCGGACGGCATCATGTTCCTTTTCAGCGGAAGTCCCATAGCTCCAAGCGACATCCATTTCGTTCCAGTCGCCCAGACCCGCCCCAAGTTTCTTATGCTCGTTCTCGAGTTCCGATACCCGTTTGTTCATGTCGTGTCCTTTTCTTCAGATAGATGTTTGCGGCCCGTCCGAAGCCGCGGCTGCAGAGGATTTCAGAAGTGATTTTCAAGTTCCGAGGCGATCTCGAACATGTCGCCGACGATGCCGTAGCGGGCGATGCTGAAGATCGACGCTTCGGGGTCGGTGTTCACCGCCACGATGTTCTCGACGTGCTTCATGCCCCATTGATGCTGGACCGAGCCCGAGACGCCCATCGCGACATAAAGCCGGCAGCTTGCCGCAAGCTGGCCCGACTGGCCGACCTGGCGCGCCTTCGGCAGCCAGCCGTTGTCAGCGATCGGTCGCGAACAGCCAAGCGTCGCACCCATCTTGTCGGCCAGTTCAAGGAACTGCTCGACATTCGATTCATCCGCGACACCACGGCCGATCGACAGGATGAACTCGGAGCCGGGAATGTCGATCCCGCCCGCATCGGCCGGCTGTTTCCAGCCTTCGTGCTTCGTGGCGACATCGGCGGCGGGCGCCGCCATTTCGGTGACCTTGGCGGAGCCCTGTCCCGCTGCGGGTTCAAAGACGTTGGTCCGGTTCGTCAGCAGCACGGTGGCCTTGCCCGGGAAGTCGATGTCCATAAGGACCTTCTCGGCATATCCTGCACGGGTAGCGACCAGTTCGCCCCCCTCGCGGCGGAGCGCCAGCACGTCGGTCGCGAAGCCAAGACCGTTCTTGATCGCCGCGGCAGGCGCGAAGGACCAGGCATCGACGCCGTGCGGTGTCACGATCAGCGACGGCTTGCGCTCTTTGACCAGCGCGGTCACGACGGCTTCGATCAGGTCCGGTTGGAATTCGTCGGTCGCCTTGACGGCGATGACTTCATCCACGCCTTCAACTGACAGCGCCCCAGCCAGCGCCTGGGGATTGGCGGCGACGATGACTACCCCCAGCGTATCCCCAGCCTGCTTGACGCTGCGCGCGGCGGTGACGGCTTCCAGAGAGCTCGCGCGCAATTCGCCATCTCGCTGCAAGGCAATGACAATAATCTCGCTCATGGATCACATCCCCCGGATTTCTTTGATGATCTGCGCCAGCCGCGCCGCTTGTTCCGCCGCCGACCCTGTAATCAATTCTGCCTTGCCCCGTTCGGGCGCATACATCTTGCGAACGTGGAACGCCGGCTCGACGTCCGAGGCACCAAGCCCGAGGTCGTCCAGCGACAGTTCGTCCACCGGCTTTTGTTTGGCCTGCTTGATACCGCGCAGAGAGGCGTAACGCGGTTGGTTGATCCCCAACTGGATTGAGAGGACCGCCGGGCACCTGATGGTCATGATCTCTTCAAGACCGCCCTCAAGTTCACGACGCAGCTTTGCCGAGGACGCGCCCGGCTTGTATTCGAGGTTGCTCACGACAGCCGCATGCGGCCAGCCCAGCAGCCCCGCAAGGGCCATGCCGGTTGTGGCCGAACCGAAGTCGCTTGATTGCGCCCCGGTAAAGACCATGTCCGGTTTTTCCCGTTCTACAACTTTGGCCAGGATCCGGGCCACGGAAGTCCCGTCAGCTTCGGCAAGACTGTCGTCCCAGACCCGGATGCCCCGGTCAGCGCCTTTGGCAAGCGCGGTCCGCAGTGCGTCATCGGAATCGTCGTCGCCGATGATGGCAACAACAACTTCCACACCGTCTCCGGCGGCCTCTTTTATCAGCAGCGCCTCTTCGACCGAGAAGTGATCGAATTCATTCAGATCCTTCTCCAAATAGTCCTCATCGACGTCACGGCCGTCGTCGCGCATCTCGAATTGGTCATCGAGGCTGGCGATCTGCTTCACTGGAACGAGTATCTTCATTCATCCTCTCCAAGTTTTAGTCAGTATTTCACCGCAAGATCAGGTTGTTGCCTGGCCAATCGGCGCGCGGCAGCGAACCTCACCTGCGGTTCAGGGTCGTCAAGAAGTTCCGCAACAGCGGCGGCGTCCAGTCCTGCATGTCCGACGATCATCGCGCGGTTGAGCGGATAGGGATCGCCAGCAAGCCGGGCGATGGCCGCCTGGGGGGCTGCGGGGTTGAAAACGATCGCGCGACGGACGTCGGCATCATCGCTGCCTGCGATTGCCTCCAAGGTCGCCGCAGGCGTGTTGCGATTGCGGCCAAGCGCGCCAAGCACGTCCCGGTCATTCGCCCCCAGAAGGAGGCTGATCGCCGCCGCAGGTGCGTCGTCGCGCAGCGCCACTCCGGCCTGGACCCAAGGGGAACGGTCCGCAGCAAGCAGAACAAGAAGATGGGGCGGGCAGGAAGGATTGCGGGCGACGCCGCGCCGCACCTCCGGCACATCAGAGGTGGCGAGTTCCATCAGCAGTTGCGCCGGCATGTCGGGATGGCGCGCGATCCAGCGCCGGACCCAGCTGTCGGGGTCGCGGGCAAGACGCGCGATCACATCCGCCGCAAGTTTCGGTCGGCGGGCGACCAGGCGACGGACGCGCGCCGAGGCTTCGTTTTTCGCATCGATTTCCTCGGCGAGGATCGCCGGGTTGCGGACAGCCGCTGCACGCACGCCGTCGTCGGGATCGGCAAGCAGATGCTCCATTGCTTCTGCGTCGAGCATCGGGTTGGCGGCAAGTTTGCGCCGCAGTCGCACGTCAGACGCGCCGGCGGCAATCGCCAGAAGGTTCGCGGGGCAGTTCGGATGGGCAAGGATATCGGCCCTCACCCAGTCGTCGCCCAAGTCCCATAGCCTGGCCAGCGTCGCCGCATCCGCCGCCTGCGATGCTGCGACCGCCCGCTGGATGGACCCGTCGTCAATCGCCGCCAACCGCGCGATCACTTCCGGGGAAGTGCCAGGATTCCCGGCGACAGCCTGCAGCACCTCGATCACGTTGTCCCGGGACAGTTCGCCGAGGATCATGGCATCGGCGTTTGGATGCGCCGCAAGATAACGCCGGGTGCGCGGGTCGCTGCACCGTCTCAGCAGTCTGCGCAGTGCCGATGCAGGGGTGGCCGGGTTCTTGGCAAGGCGCAGGGCCAGGCCGTCATCCGCACCCATCGAAAGGCCATCCAGAAGGTCGCTCGGGGCATATGGGGCAGCGGCGACGATAAGCCTTTGGCGCCGCGTCTCAAGGATCACCGTCTCAAGGGCGGACCGGATCTCCGGCGCCGCATCGGTGTAGAAACCAAGTGCCACATAAAGGTCTCCGACAGCCAGAACCCTGGCGGTCAGCGCATCACAGTCGCGCACGCCGCCAAGAACCCGGTTGTCGGACGCCGCCGTCATCATGCCGATACCGCAGCTGTCTCTGGCGCTTCATCCAGACCCTTCTGCTGGGCCCCGTCCAGACCCATGGCCTCGGCCAGCAGTTCCGTGAGTTCCAGAACCCGGAAGTTGCCTTCGTTGCCTGTCCCCTTCACGCCGTCCTCAAGCATGTTGAGGCATTTCGGGCAGTTCACCACCAGAACGTCGAGGCCGGGAATCTCTGCCGCTTCGGCGGCGCGCAACTCGGCGGGTTTCTTCAACTCGGGCGGATCGGGAAGCCAGATCCGGCCGCCACCCGCGCCGCAGCAGAACGAATTGTCGCGGGTCCGACCCAGTTCGACCAGATCGACGCCCATGCTTTGCAGCACCTGACGCGGCGCTTCGGTGCAGCCGTTGATGCGGCCCAGGTGGCAGGGATCATGGAAGGTCACGCGGTAATCAAGGTTCGCGGGCTGCGGAATGCTTCCCTCGCGGATCAGCCGCTCGAGCATGGAGCTGGCGTGTTCGATCGCGTAGTTGCCACCGAATTCGGGGTATTCGTTACGGATGGTGTTGAAAGTATGCGGATCCGTGGTGACGATCGTCTTGAACTGGCAGCTGTTCAGCAGCTCGATATTGGCTTCGGCCAGCGCCTGGAACAGGCCCTCTTCACCGATGCGGCGGACGTCGTTACCGGCGGTCTGTTCGTCTTCGTAGAGGATACCGAAGTTGATTCCCGCGGCCTTGAGTATCCGGGCGAAAGTGATCGTCACCTTCTGCGACCGCGGGTCGAATGAGGCGTAGTCACCCACATACCACAGGACATCCACCGGTTCCGTCCGGGCATCCTTGATCTCGAAGTCCAGCTTCTGCGTCCAGCGCGGGCGCTTGCGCTTGTTTTCACCCAGCGAGTTGCCGGACTTCTGGAGGCTTTTCAGCGTCGGCTGAAGCATCGTGTCGAAGTTGCCATCCTCGATCAGCGCCCGGCGCATCTGCACGATCATCGGCAGATGTTCGATGCCGACAGGGCAGATCTCGACGCAGGCGGCGCAGGTGCGGCACGACCAGAGCGTTTCGGGGCGGATCATGTTCACTTCTGTGCCGATGACCTCAATCGGCCCTTCTGGCATGGACGCATGTGAAAGCTTGTCATTTGCCAGTTCGCGCAGGCTCAGGACCAGATCACGCGGCGACAGCGGATAGCCCGAGGCATTGGCAGGACAAGCTTCGTGGCATCTGCCGCATTTGGTGCAGGCATCCACATTCACCAGAAACTTGTCGGAAAAGTCGGTCAGCAGGCTGAAACCGATCTTCTCGGCCTCGACATCGGCCGTAGGCATCCGGCGCTTGGCTTCCGGGTCGCGCGCCATCAGCGAACCCATTGCGGTAAAGATGTGCTTGACCTTCGTGAAGGGAACCAGCGCGATGAACGTCAGCGCAAGGATGCCATGCGTCCACCACAGGACCATACGGATGTCGGCCGCACCTTCGGGCACGATGCCGATCCCCTTCATCAGATGCGCCAGCAGGGCACCGACCGGCGACCACCAGCGATAATCCCAGACAGCGGGATCATTTTGCAACCAGACCAGGCGCACCGCTTCAAGCAGGTAGCCGGTGACACCGATCAGGATCAGCGCCCAGAGGAAGGCCCAGTCTTCGCGACGATAGCCCGAACGGTCGTAGTCCGGTTCATCGGGGGAACGGTCGGGGCGGGTATAGTCAAGCCGCGGGAGCTTCATCCAGCCGCGGCGATACATCATGTAAATCAGCCCGCCGATCAGCGAGAGCCCGGCGAGATCCATGGCAAGCGAGAAGAACAGATAGAAGGCGCCGTGCCAGAAATGCAGCCCGGTAATCGGCCCCGTGATGTCATGGTCAAGGGTGATGATGCTCGTGCCGATGAAAAGGACCGTGAAGCCGTAGAAGATGAACTGGTGCGCCGCGCCGGCGGCACGGGCCCGACGCTTGATCGTCTTGTGATCGAGAACCCGCGCGAACATGGTTCCGAAGCGCGGAAAGAACGGCGACCACGCGCCCGAACGCGTTCCGCGCCGATATTTGCGGATCTGTGCCCACACCCCGTAGAGGAAAACTCCAATGGCTCCGAATGCGACCAGGTAAAAGGTCACAAGCATCCAGAGAGGGAAGTTATCAAACAAGACACGGGTGATGTCTTGCGGGTTATGGTCGGGGATCATCGCGATATGTTCCTCTTATCCTGTTAAGCGTCGCGGCTGCCGCGCAACGTCAAGAATTGGGCGTCCGCGGGCCTGTGCCCGCGAACGCCGTTTCAGTGCCTAGAGGCGCCATTCCTGCTTGTACTCGCCGCCCGGCTGATAGGCGGTGCCCCACGAGATGACCTCGCGCTTGTACGGCAGCGGGTGCTGAGGATCTGCATCTTCGATTTCGCGGGCAATGCGGTGTCCGTCGAAGGTCGCGTCGGCCATCATCTTCGGTGCCCAGGCATCGCCGATGACATAGACGTTCTTGATGCCGTGCTTTTCCCACTCGTCCTGACGCGCCTTGACTTCACGGAACAGCGTGTTGTCAGAGTGGCGTCCGGTCACGAGCACCAGGGTATCGAATTCAAGCCATTTCTGGCTCGTGTTTTCGTCGCGGGGCAGCTTGCCGGGACCGCGATATTCGCGGCGCGACCCTTCGGCCCAGACGTTGTAGTATTCGATCCGGCCCGGTTCGATCCGCGATGCCCAGTGGTCGCCCAGAACCTTGACGTTCAGTTCGACCATGCGGCGTTTCATGTTCGGATATTCCAGCGAGAAGTGCATGTAATGTCCGAAGCCGACGCCGCTGATCACGGTCACTTCGTGGCCTTGCGTCGCCAGACGCTCGGCCAGCGACGGTGCCATGAAGTAGGTGTCCGAGTTCAGGATCACGACGCGCTTGCCGATCGCCTTTTCACCGCGGAAGATCTGCTCGGGCGTGACCTGATCGGGGCGCGAGGCATCGGCACCCGGGATCGGCTCATGGGTCAGGGCGTTGGTGCCGTCAGTGTTCCACGATGCACCGGTCGCGATGATCACCTTTTCGGCGCCGTAGTTCAGCACATCATCGGCCGTCAGACGTTTCTGGCCAAGCGCCAGCTGCGAACCTTTGACCTTTTTGAGCAGCTTGTTGATCTGCACTTCACGGTAGTCGCGGTGATAGCCCCACTCGCCAAGGCCGGGCAGCGTGGCCACATCATTGACGTGACCACCGACCTTTTCGGCGCTGTCAACGAGGTGGGTCACATATCCGCGCTCCATCAGAACACGCGCCGCTTCGCCGCCGGCCGGACCGGCGCCGACCACCAGGATGGTGTCGTCGGATTTGGCGTTCTCGAACTTCTCGGGGTGCCAGCTGCGGCGGTATTCCTCGCCAGCGGTCGCGTTCTGGGTGCAGATCATCGGGGGACCGCCGATTTCCCAACGCGAGATGCAGACGTTGCAGCCAATGCAGGTCCGAATGTCGTCGATACGACCTTCCTTGATCTTGTTGGGCAGGAACGGATCGGCAATCGAGGGGCGCGCGCAGCTGATGATGTCAAGTTCGCCGTTGCGGATCACCTCGGCCATCTTCTCGGGGTCGGTGAAGCGACCGATGCCCAGAACCGGCTTTTTCGAGGTCTGCTTGACAAGGCGCTGCCACGGAAGCGCGTGGCCCTGACGCTGGAACCGCGACGGTGCCGCATCCTCGCCCCACTGCGCGATATCACCGATGTTGATATCCCAGACGTCGACGAAGGGATCGGCCAGTTCGATCAGGCGCAGGCCGTCAACTTCGACTTCAACACCACCGGGACCATAAAGCGTGTCGATGGCGCAGCGCGAAGCAACGGCGCAATCGTCGCCGACCGCACGCTTGACCTTTTCGAGCGTCTCGATCCAGAACCGCGCGCGGTTCTCGACCGAGCCGCCGTATCCGTCGGTGCGCTTGTTGAAATAGGGGCTCAGCCACTGCATCGGGCCGTAGGCGTGACCGCCGTAGACGTTGACGATATCAAATCCGGCGTCACGGGCGCGCAGGGCGGCGTCAACATAGAATTGCTGCACCTGCCGGATATCGTCCAGGTCCATTTCCTGACAGTAGGTCAGCGTCTCGAACTCCGAGGCATACTGGCTCGGGCCGCGCGGGGTCTGGCGGGTTTCCATGTTCGGCGCATGGGCGCCACCGTACCACATCTCGATACCGGCAAGGGCGTCGTGCTTGTGCACTTCGTCACACATCGCACGCAGGTTTCGCACGTCGCCCGCATCCCAAATACGCGCCGAAACGCGCATGGTGTCATCGGATTCCGGGTGGATCGAGCAATATTCGGTGTTGATCGCCCCCCAGCCGCCTTCGGCCTTCACCCCACGGTGCGCCATCTGGAAGCCCGGCCGGTCAGTGCCCGCGCCGATGCAATGCGGGCTCTGGTGGAAGCGGTTCTTCATGATCTTCGGGCCAATCTGAATCGGCTCAAACAGAACGTCGTACTTCGCCGCTCGTTTGTCTGACATGTCTCGTCTCTCCCTCTGTGTTCGCTGAAAGCGTGGCTTTCTGGCTTTAATGTCGAATGTGATCCGGGTTGGGCGCATCGTCCGCGACAAGAAGCGCAGCGCCAAGGAACTTGCGCAGGTCGTCGAAGGTGGACGTTTTCTCCCCCGGCCAGCGGAGCGACCGCTGGCCGGGGAACGGCTGGCCGCTGGAGGCAAGGTCCAGCCGGACGGCGATGTCGCTTGCAAGTCGCATCGCCCGTGCACGGAATTGTTGGTCGTAGGCGCCCCAGTGAGCGCGCTCCATCCGCAGGTGAAAGAGCGAACTGCGGCCGCGCCGGGCGATGACCATCCTGTCGATGTGGTCAACGACAGCACCCCATTGCCTTAACGCCATGACATACCGGCGGCGCGCGCGAGGTTCTTTTCCAGCAAGTCGGGCAACCAGGCCAAGGTTGGCGGTGCTTGTGGCAAATCGCGGATCATCCTTGCGGAAGTTCAGACGTGCGACCAGCCAAGCCCATCGCCAGCACCGGATGGCAGAGGAAGCATCCCCTCGATGCCATGCTTCGAGTGCTCGTTCTTGCAGCCGCTCCCAGCGGAGGTCGCAGGCGCGCCAGCCAGCGGCGCGAGCGGCGATATATTCAGCGTCATCCTTGAGAAGCGAAATATTCGGAACGCAATCGTGCAGAAAAGTCATGGCGCGGTTCCTTGCGCCCGACGCTCTTTCCACTTCCCCGCATCCGAACCGGGAACGTCATATTCGGCGAAAACCGAAAGTCGACTACCCTTCAATCGCACCGCAATGCAGCGTGCGATCCCCCCATTGACGTAGGTTGGCATCTCTCCTCCCGAGACAACTGCCTGCGTAAGTTGACCAGTCTTGTCCTGTTCTTAATGGATTAGCCCAGAACTCCTCCAGCATCTCACAATGCCAGCCCTGTGCCGCAAGGGAAGCGTAGCAGGTTACATTTCCATTCTCAACAAAAATGGCACAAAGCTGTGACACCCGGCTTCAAGGTGGTTGACGATGGTGTAAACTGGTAATATTTGGTTTCAAGGTGCGGTTTTCAAGGGATATTCCAATGCGCTTTCCAGGATCCGGGCCCCTTGAACAGCCCCGGGATGACGGTTCGGAAACCATGCTGCAGCGTGAAAGGCTCGGCGCTTTTCAAGAATCAATGACGGTGGCCCCGTCTTCAAAGGGCGGTTCGAATGACTGAGTCGCATCTGGCACCCTGGGATTCCGACGGTGAAATCCAACACCCGGTCTCGGCCCAGGCCCGCAGGTTGGCCGATCTGCTTTTTTCCGAGATCTGCGGCGGCACCTACAGCTTCGGGACGAAGCTGCCGTCCGAACGCCTCTTGTCCGAAAACTTTGGCTTGCCGCGCAGCGCCGTTCGTCAGGCACTTGGACTTCTGGAAAATTTCAGCGTGATCCGGCGTCAGGCCGGCAGCAGCTCGGTCGTCTGCTTTCGTAGAAACCAGGCCAAAGCGGCCCCTGCTGCGGTTCTGCCTCATTCCTCAGAGGTCAGCCTGTCAGAGATCGGCAAGATCACGAGCCCGCTTGAGCTTGTGGTTGTGCGATCAATCGTTGAGCCCGAAATCGCACGACTTGCGGTGTTGAACATGACCGCCCGGGACATCGAAGCCATAAGATCAATCCAGGATGAGATCGAGGCCGTAAAGGTCGACGGTGAAAAATTCGCGGCGCTCGAAGACTCGTTTCGCATGCGGCTCGCCGCAGGCACGCACAACCCGCTTCTTGTTGCGATCTACTCCATGATCAACCAGGTCAGTCGCGACGCAAGCTGGTCCGTGCAGCGTCGTTGGCGGCTGTCGCCAGCAAGGATCAGGGAATACAAACTGCAAAACCGCTCGCTATGCGAGGCGATCGAAGAGCGCGATATCGAGAAGGCGGTGGAATACGTCAGGCTGATGCTGGCCGATTCACATCAGGAACTGATGCCGGGAAGCTGATTTCATCCCGGTATGAACCCGCCCTGCCGATGTTCAAGGCGCTGGTCCCACATCTGTCCGCAGGCGCGCATGTGACGAAGCAGCAGCTGCCCATGACGGTCCCACCAGGACAGGATGGAACGAAGCTCGACGATCCGGGCCTTACCGTCGGTAATCCGCACCACCGGCCAAGAGCCGACCAGTGCGTTGTCCACGCCAAAAAGCTCTCGACCCCACCACTGGGCTTCACCAAAGACGTTCCGGCTGCTTCCGCCCATCTTCATCGCCGACAGAACCACAGCCGGTTCGACCGTCTGGATCTGTTCAACCGCATTGCGCCACATCTCGAGGATCGCGCAATAGGCCCATGAAACGGCGCTCCATTCACCCGGAAAACGGCGGTTGAATTCAGCATAGAACTCACCCGGGCGTGGAAAGTCGATGTCCAGCTGTTCGAGCGCCGGGTCATCGAAGTCGGGGAAGTGAAAGATGAAGCCTTCCATGAACTGGCGGCTGGTCCGCGCAACAAGCGCCGGATAGTTGTCGCAAGTGCACGACACGATCTGACCGCGAAATCCCTGACGATAGGCCGCCTCGGTCAGGGCATGCACGAACGGCTCGTACGCGGTATCCCAGCACATGATATCGGGGTTTGCGCTGAGCATCGCCTCCACGATCGCCTCAGGATCGTCGGGCGCCCCAGTATAGAGGACCTCCTTGACGATATCGATCCCCGCAGATTCGAACGCCGCACGGTAGGTCGCAAGCGAAGGAAGGCCGAACGCGTCCTTCTGGGCGCAAAGAGATGCCGTACGCAGCTCTGGACGGTTTTCGGCCAGCCAATCGATGCCAGTCACGACATAAATCGGATGAACCTCGCAGGGAGCGATGAGGTAAGGGATGTCCGGCGACAGGTCGCTCGGCAGCAGCGTCGTTGCCAGTGTGCGCGATCTGGTGAGGAAATCGGCAATCACCGGCACCGTATCGCCGCCAAGCATCAGGATGATCTTGACCCCATGCTCAAGAACGAGTTGCTTCACGCCGTGCACTGCCCGTGCCGGATCGTATTGATCATCATAGGCGACGATCTCGACAGCCCAGCGCTGCCCCCCGACCCTCAGCCCCCCCTCGGCGTTGACCCAGTCCGCCCAGATACGGCAGCCTTCGTAGCCCGGTCGCCCCCACGTCGCGGCGTCGCCTGTGAGCGGCGCCAACACTCCGATTTTGACCGCCTCTTTGGCGCGCAAGTTGTAACGCGGCAGGCTCGCCGTCATCGCAAGGTCGGCACCGAAACGATAGATACTCATGCGTTTGCATTCCACCGGACGAGGCCGGACTGTTATTCGATGTGACCCGCCTCACGATTATGATCTCCGCGCATGTCTGGGTCAAGCCAAGCGGACCATTCTTGCGGCGCCAAGGCAGAATAAACGGCCCGCGGGCAAGAACAGGGCACGCCCCATCAAGCGACCGACGCCCCGGGCCAGGGGGACCAGAATCACCCTGGGTCATTCACCCTGCGAAACACCCCAATTTACTGCGTGAAATGCCCTCCGCACGACGTATCGGGCGACACCAGGCCAAAGAGCATCATCGGCTTGGCACCAAACAATGAGCTTGATTCATCAGACTTCAGCTTGGGCACAAACTTTGCTGGGCGATAAAATTGCGGAAGATTTCCAAGGTATTACGAATGACTTGAAATTGCAATGTGTCACTACCTGCGACTAAATGTCGCACCCAGACGTTTCCGTTGAAGAAAAATTTTTTCCGACTTAACCTTGATTCCAAGGAGCGCGAAAAGTCAGATCGTCCATGCGAAGGCTTAATCTGCGGGAACAAATTGAGCCCTGTCCCCTTCGAACCTTTGTCTTCCTTGGACCTGTCAAAGCTATATCTAAGATAATCAAAATATCACGGATGAACAGCGAAATCATGAGCTTCTCATGACTTGACTGCTTTTTCAGCGGTCTGGCTCGCTCCTGTCACTATGCGGATAACCGCAGCCTACCGAACAGGGAGAGCGAAGCTCATGAATGAGACTACAAAGATCAGTTCGAACTACGACGCGTTGTTCGAGCCCATTCAGATCGGTCCAAAGACCCTGAAGAACCGTTTCTACCAGGTGCCGCACTGTATCGGTGCGGGAACCAACCACCCCGGGTTCCAGATGGCTCACCGGGGCGTGAAGGCGGAAGGCGGATGGGGAGCGATCAACACCGAGCAATGCTCTATCCATCCCGAATGCGATGACTCGTTGCGCATCACGGCGCGCATCTGGGACGAGGGCGACATGCGCAACCTTCGCCCCATGGTCGAACATATCCATAAATATGGTGCACTTGCGGGTTGCGAGCTGTTCTACGGCGGACCCCACGCGCCTGGCCTGGAATCGCGCACCATTTCGCGTGGACCCAATCAGTACAACTCGGATTTCGCGACGGTTCCGGGCTGCCCGGGCTTCACCTACAACCACCAGGCCGACAAGGACGAGATCCTGCGCCTGCAGCAGCACTATGTGGATGCCGCGCTGCGTGCGCGGGACACCGGTTACGACATCGTCGATGTCTATGGTGCACATGCCTATGGGCCGATGCAGTGGCTGAACCCGTATTACAACACCCGTACCGACGAATACGGCGGCAGCTTCGAGAACCGCGCCCGGTTCTGGATCGAAACGCTGGAAAAGATCCGCAGGGCCGTCGGCAATGATGTGGCGCTGGTCACGCGCTGCTCGATCGACACGCTCTATGGTGACGCCGGGGTGGAAGTCGGTGAGGACGGGCTCAAGTTCATCGAACTGGCATCGCCCTATCTGGATCTGTGGAACGTCAACATCGGCGACATCACCGAATGGGGCGAAGATGCCGGCCCGTCGCGCTTCTACCAGAGCGGCCACCAGAACGAGTGGATCCGCCATATCAAGCAGGCCACCAAGAAGCCGGTCGTGGCGGTTGGACGTTACTACGATGCCGAGAAGATGCTCGAGGTCATCAACACCGGAATCGTCGATATCATTGGCGCGGCGCGTCCGTCGATTGCCGATCCGTTCCTGCCCAACAAGATCAGGGAAGGTCGGATTGAAGACATCCGCACCTGCATCGGCTGCAACGTCTGTATCTCGCGCTGGGAAATGGGCGGCGTGCCGTTCATCTGCACCCAGAACGCGACCGCGGGCGAGGAATACCGCCGCGGCTGGCACCCCGAGAAGTTCGAGAAGGCAAAATCCGACAAGGACGTTCTGGTGGTCGGCGCTGGTCCGGCCGGATCGGAATGCGCCCGTGTGCTGATGGAGCGCGGCTACACCGTTCACCTGGTGGACGCGCGCGACAAGATCGGCGGCTATGTCAATGATGTGGCCACTCTGCCGGGTCTTGGTGAATGGGGCTACCATCGCGATTACCGCGAGACGCAGATCAACAAGCTGGTCAAGAAGAACAAGCAGTCGCAAGTCGCGCTCGGGCAGAAACGCATGACTGCGGATGATGTCCTGAACTATGGCGCGGCACGCGTGGTGATCGCAACCGGCGCGCACTGGAGCCCGATCGGCCTGAACCACCGGACCCAGAAGCCGATCCCGGGCGCCGATGCCTCGCTTCCTCATGTCCTGACGCCCGAACAGGTGTTCGAGGGCAAGAAAGCAATCGGCAAGCGGGTCATGATCATCAACTATGATCCGTATTACATGGCCCCCAGCCTTGCCGAGAAACTCGCCCGTGCCGGCCATGAGGTGACGATTGCCAGCGTCTGCGGCGTCGGTGCCTACATGGACTACACGCTTGAAAGCGCCAACCTGCACCGCATGATGCACGAACTCGATATCTCCATCCTGGGTGAAACCGGGTGTTCACGGATCGAACCGGGGCGGGTTGAGTTGTTCAACATCTGGGGCGAAGGCTACAAGCGCCAGTACAAGGGCACCGGCAAGCTGCCGCGTTCGGAAAACGACACCAAAGCGTGGCACGAATGCGACACGGTGATCCTGGTGACCAGCCGCCGTTCGAATGACAGCCTGTTCCGCGAACTCAAGGCCCGCAAGGACGAATGGGCGAAGAACGGCATCGATAACGTCTTCGTAATCGGTGACGCCGAGGCGCCTCGCATCATTGCCGATGCCACGTTTGACGGTCACCGGCTGGCGCGCGAGATCGAGGACGAAAGCCCACAGCACCAGAAACCTTACAAGCGTGAGCAGAAGGTCTGGGGCGTGGCTTACAACCCAGGTGAAAATCCGGATCTCGAATGGCGCCTGTAAGCTGAGGCGAACCGGATGATCTGGCCCGGGCGGTCCCGAAGGACCGTCCGGGCTGGCAGAACCGCAGACCCTCTTACAACACATCTTACTGCAACAGTCCGGCATCGCCTGCAGATCGGGCCAACCACGGATCGACTGTCTCATGCTACTCCTGTGGGGGGCGCTTCAGTGCCGCCTGCCACAGCATCGACCCCAAGACAACCGGCGCGCAAACATTGCGGCAGCCCGCGTAAGTAACTGAAAGGACAGGGAAATGAAAAAGCGCACATCCGCACTTGAGGAAATACATCGGACGCTCGGGGCCGGGCTCGGCGAGTGGAACGACATGGACGTTCCCTGGAGCTATGCCTCCTCGGCCGACAAAGAGCTTGATTCCGTGCGCGAGGCCGCCGGGCTGTTTGACCTGACCGGGCTCAAGAAGATCTGGGTCAAGGGACCCGATGCCTCGGCGGTAATCGACAAGGTCTCGCCTCGTGACATGAGCAAGGTCGGCGCCGGCAAGGCGGCATATGTCCCGATCCTGACCGACGAAGGCACGATCTGCGACGACACGATCATCTACCGGATCGAGGACGACAAATACCTGTTCGTCTATGGCACCGGCACCGGTCACGAACGCATCGCCACCGCGGCACAAGGCAAGAATGTCACGCTTGAAAAGGACGACGAACTGCACAGCCTGTCGCTGCAGGGTCCGAAGGCCGTGAAGCTTCTCGATGCCAATAGCCCAGCGGATCTCGCCTCGCTGGATTTCTTCGGCCTGGTCCAGACCGAACTGTTCGGTCACAAGGCAATCGTGTCCCGCACGGGGTATTCGGGCGAACGCGGCTATGAAATCTTCATTGACCGGAAGGACGCCGTGCCCGTGTGGAACGGCATTCTCAAGGCGGGCGAAAAGGACGGCGTGCTGCCCTGTTCGTTCACCTGCCTGAACAAGGGTCGGATGGAAGCCGGACTTCTTTTCTATCCCTTCGACATGAACGAAGCCACTACGCCCTGGGAAATGGGGCTTGGCTGGGCCGTGTCCAAGAAAAAGCCCGACTACCTCGGACGGGAGGCGGTGTTGAAAGGCGAGGGCAAGGAAAAGGTGCGGATTGCCGGAGTATCCTGCCCCTCGAGTGCGGGGGTTATCGCCGGCGGAACCGACCTTTATCTCAATGGCCAGAAGGTCGGCGTCGTCAGCAGTTCCGAATATTCTCACCGACTGGGCCGGTCTTTGGGGCTGGCGCATCTCCAGCCCGGCATCGCCGAAGGCGCAAAGCTGAAACTTGGCAATGATGCAGGCGCCCAGGAAGTTTCCGTCGAGGAACTGCCGTTCTACGACAAGGAAAAGAAGCGCATGCGCATGTGAGACTGAAAAAGTCTCACTACCGAAATGAATGCCCGGAAGGTGAAACACTTCCGGGCAACATGCGAACTCTGGCCTGAGCGATCTGCACATGCATCTGTGCACCAAGCACTGATCCCGGCCCGTCGCTTCCAGCGGCGAAAGCCGGTGCATGTCGGATAGCTCATGCTGATCTGTCAAAAACCGTGGAGCCGGAGAGCTCCTGGATTTGGTAAAATGATAACGGGGAGGGTCGGATGACTCTTGAACGAACGGAGAATCCTGGAGCCAGGCATTCAGGAGAAATGATACGGGCACTCACATGGCGTGGTGCCTTCTGGGTTGCGGCAGGTGTGCCGCCATTGGTGCTGTTCTCTCTGGGTGGCATCTCCGGGGTCGCCGGGAAGATGGCGTTCGTGGTGTGGATGATCTCCATGGTGATGGGGTTCTCGCAGTCCTTCACTTATGCCGAGATGGCTGGGATGTTCGGCAACAAGTCCGGCGGAACTTCGGTCTATGGTGCGACGGCCTGGCTGCGCTATTCGAAACTGATCGCGCCGCTCTCGGTCTGGTGCAACTGGTTCGCCTGGTCGCCCGTCCTGTCTCTGGGCTGCGCAATCGCTGCGGGCTATATCCTGAACGCCCTATTCGCCGTTCCGGCGGCGGACAGTCAGGTAGTGCTGGACTGGATGGCGACACACGCCGGCGCCACAGCTGAAGACGCCGTCGCGGCACTCACCCCCGCGGTGCGAACCTGGTCCGCGGCCGACTTCGCCATTCCGGGCCTCGGCACGCTGCACTTCAACGCCACTTTCGTGATCGGCACGGTCCTCATGCTGATCATCTTCGCGATCCAGCATCGCGGCATCTCCCAGACGGCCGCCGCGCAGAAATGGCTCGCCATCATCGTGCTGGTGCCGCTTTTCCTCGTCGGCCTGGTGCCGATCCTGAATGGCTCGATCGCCGAGGCCAATGTCACCAGCCTTCTGCCTCCGTCCGCAGCCTATTCCGGCGAGGACGGCGCCTGGGACGTTGGCGGCTGGACCCTGATCCTCGGCGCGCTTTATATCGCGGCCTGGTCCACCTACGGCTTCGAAACGGCCGTCTGCTACACCCGTGAGTTCAAGAACCCCGCACGCGACACCTTCCGTGCAATTTTCTTTTCGGGACTGCTCTGTATCGTGTTCTTCTTCCTGATCCCCTTCTCGTTTCAGGGGGTTTTCGGGCTCAAAGGCATGCTCGCGCCCGGAATTGTCGATGGCACCGGGATCGCCGAGGCACTTGGCAGCATGATCAGTGCCGGTCGGGTCGTTACCCAGATCTTCGTGATCCTGATGATCCTGGCATTGTTCCTTTCCATCATGACGGCGATGGCGGGATCCTCGCGGACACTCTATCAGGGCTCCAAGGACGGTTGGTTGCCGCGCTACCTCAGCCATGTGAACGAACACGGAGCGCCCACTCGCGCGATGTGGACGGACCTCGTCTTCAACCTTTTCCTGCTGGCGCTCGCATCTGACCCGGCTGGATACTTCTACGTTCTTGCGATCTCGAACGTAGGCTACATCATGTTCAACTTCTTCAACCTGAATGCAGGGTGGATCCATAGAATCGACTCGCCGAACCTGCCGCGACCCTGGAAAGCACCCACCCTCCTGATCGGCTTCAACACGATGCTGGCGTTCGTGAACGCGCTCTTTCTTGGGGCGGGCGCCAAGGTCTGGGGCTATTCGGGTGCGCTGTGGTCGGGGCTGATCTTTGCTTCCTTCATCCTGCCGGTTTTCTGGTTCCGCCACTACTACCAGGACGGCGGTCGTTTCCCGGCCGAGGCCCTTCGTGATCTCGGTCTCCCGGAAGATGGCCATACGCTGGGGGAACGACGGGCCGGTATCCTGCCCTACCTCACCCTTGCCGCGGGTGCCTCAGTGGTGATCTGGGCAAACTGGTTCTTCCAACTGCCCGCATAAGCTAGTTTCGATTAATTAAAAGGGGCGGTCATTATGACCGCCCCTTCATGCCGTCGGAGGCCCCGCATCCGATCGACGCCAGACGTCGACAGCATCCGACACGCGACCCGCTCCGTCCCCCGTTCAGAAAATCAGATCTTCAGCTCCTGTGGTCCGCCCCCCCGGGGGGGGTCACTCCATACCCGGCTCGGTTCTGGGTGGAGACCAGCTGTCCACCTCCAACGCAAAATGTCTTTACATACATACCTGAATGTATATAAACGCCAGGCAGGAGTGATCGGATGCGCAGAGGCAAGGAAGATTCGGAACAGACGCGCGCGGCCATAATGGACGCGGCAGAGCTTGCGTTCTTTGCGCAAGGCTTTCCCGCGACCTCGCTGGAACAGATTTCACGCGCCGCAGGCGTGACGCGAGGTGCCTTTTACTGGCACTTCAAGGACAAGACCGATCTGCTGGCGGCGCTTCACGAGCGATCCTTCGTTCCCCAGGAACAGATCATCAAGTTCATCACCGAAGCGACCGACGACGATCCCCTGGCCGGGCTGGAGGCCGCCGTTCCCTGCATCCTGCGCTCTTTCGAGGAGGACGAGCGGCAGCACCACATGTTCCGCATCATGTCCGACCTCTCCATCGGCAAGGACGGCGCCGAATGGATGGCAAAGATTCACGCGGACATGCGGGCTACATTTTGCACCATCACCACCAAGGCCCGCGACAACGGCATCTTGCAGGCAGAATTGACACCCGAAGAAGCGGCCATCACGCTCATGGTGTCGTTCAACGGTGTGATCAGCGAATGGATGCGTTCGGGACAAGCCTTCCGATTGTGCCACTTCGGCACCAGTTTCCTGTCCCGCCAGATCGCCTGGCTCCGGCTTCGGGATCCGGGCGCGTGATCTGCCCTGCCCCATCCACCCACTGACCAACGAAAACCGGGCCCTTGTGGCACGCGACATCCCGAACTCAGTTCCCGGCGCAGCCTCAGTCTGCGCCTTTCGCGGCTTATCCCTTCGCCAACCCGGAGAGCTTTCTCATGCCCCGGCACTTCAGCTTCGAACGGCAATCTTTTCCTTGTCTGCGCCCTGGGGGCCGGACTTACGCCGGGTGTTTCCAGCGCTCAGGCGCCCCAGGGGCAGCCAACCCCGCAGGTGACCGTCCTCGTGGCGGAATCCACCGATTACATCAGCACTGCCCGCCTGCCGGGGCGGATCAAGGCCTCGACCATCTCGGAGGTCCGGCCACAGGCGTCGGGCATCATCCGCGCGCGCCTGTTCGAGGAAGGCAGCCGCGTCGAGTCTGGCCAGCCGCTTTATAAGATTGAAGACGAAACCTATGCCGCGCAGGTAAGCGCAGCCCGCGCCGGCGTTGCGCAGGCAAAGGCGAACTTCGATCTGGCAGTGCGCGAAGCGGCCCGGGCCGAGGATCTGTTTTCCACCAACACCGGCTCGGGACAGCGGCGTGACAGCGCCATCGCGGCGCGGGATGCGGCGCTGCAACTGGCACAGGCGCAACTCCAGACTGCCGAGATCGATCTGGAACGCACCACGATCCGTGCGCCGATTTCGGGTGTCATCGGGTTGTCGCAGGCAACACCGGGGTCGCTGGTCGCGGCCCAGCAGCCTTCGGCCCTGACAACGATCCGCACGCTGGATCCTGTCTATGTCGACGTGACGCAATCGGCCAATGACCTTCTGAACTGGCAAAGCGCGGGTGGCGGACAAGCGTCCCTTCCAGCCGCGCAAGCCACGATGATCTTGCCCAACAACACGATCTATCCGACCAAGGGCGAATTGCGCGCCGCCGAGCCCATGGTCGAGCCGACCACTGGCATGGTCACCCTTCGGATCGGCTTCCCCAACCCCGATCATCTGCTGCTTCCGGGCCTTTACGTCGAAGTCGAACTACCGCAGGCCGAGGAAAAAGGCGTGTTCATGGTGCCGCAATCGGCCGTCATGCGGCATGGACGGCACGCCGCAGGTCTGGGTCGTGGAAAACGGCAAGGTCGCAGTGCGCGACCTGAAGGTCCAGACCTCGTCGGGGAACAACTGGGTCGTCTCGCAGGGGCTTTCCGCGGGCGACCAGATCATCACGACCGGCTTCCAGAAGGCCGGACCCGGCCCCCGGTCGAAATCGTGCCCAGCAAACCAGCCCCTCAAGCCGACGCGCCGGCCGCCGCGCCGGCCGCCGCAGTCAAGGGGAACTGATCCATGGCAAGGTTCTTCATTGACAGGCCCATCTTCGCCTGGGTCATCGCGATCGTCATCATGGGCCTCGGGGCGCTGTCGATCCTCCGGCTGCCCATTTCGCAATACCCGACCATTGCCGGGCCCTCCGTCGTCATTTGCACCGCCTACCCCGGTGCCTCGGCGGAACTCGTCGCCGATACCGTCGTCCGGATCATCGAACGCGAGATGACGGGCCTCGACGGGCTGCGATACATCACCTCCTCCACCACCTCGACGGGTGGTGCCTCGATCACACTGACCTTCGATCTGGGCACCGACGCCGACATCGCGCAGGTGCAGGTCCAGAACAAGCTTGCCCAGGCCGAGGCAAGCCTGCCGTAAGCCGTCACCCGTCAGGGCGTGACGGTCGAAAAATCCGCAACCGGCTTTCTGATGGTGGGTCTTGTCTCGGACGATGGCTCCCGCTCGGCCATCGACCTGGCGGACCACCTCAACTCCTACATGGTCGAGCCGATCTCGCGTCTTGAAGGCGTGGGCAAGGTCCAGGTCTTCGGATCGGAATACGCCATGCGGATCTGGCTCGACCCGACGAAACTCAAATATTACGACCTGTCGCCCAATCAGGTCGTCGCCGCAATCCGGGCGCAGAACGCCCAGATTTCCGCCGGCAGCTTCGGCGCGATGCCCGCCCCCGCGGGCCAGCAGCTTAACGCGACGATCACGGCGCAGTCGCTTTTGAAAACCCCCGAGGATTTCGAACGGATCGTGCTGCGCGCCGATACCGATGGCGGCCTTGTCCTCCTGCGCGATGTCGCGCGGGCCGAACTGGGCACCGAAAACTACGAAATCACCGGCTACTTCAACGGCAAGCCTTCATCCGGCATTGCCATCCAGCTGGCCTCGGGCGCGAACGCCCTGCAAACGGCAGAACTGGTGAAGGCCAAGGTGGCCGAACTGGCCGAGTTCCTGCCGAACGGTGTCAGCTACATCATTCCTTACGACACCACGCCCTTCGTCCTGATCTCGATCGAAGCCGTGGTCAGCACGCTGGTGGAAGCCATCGGTCTGGCCTTCCTGGTGATGCTGCTGTTCCCGCACAACTTCCGCGCCACCCTGATCCCGACACTGGCGGTACCGGTCGTGCTGCTGGGCACCTTCGGCATCATTGCGGCGCTTGGGTTCAGCATCAACACGCTGACCATGCTCGCCATGGTGCTGGCGATCGGGCTTCTGGTCGATGACGCCATCGTCGTGGTCGAGAACGTCGAACGCATCATGCATGATGAACATATCGGCCCGCTGGAGGCGACGCGGAAGTCGATGGACGAGATTTCCGGCGCGCTGGTCGGCATCGCGCTGGTGGTATCGGCGGTCTTCGTGCCGATGGCCTTCTTCGGCGGCTCGACCGGCGAGAGGTACAAGCAGTTCGCCGTCACCATTGTCTCGGCGATGATGCTGTCGGTGCTGGTCGCGCTGATCTTCACCCCCGCCCTTTGCGCCACGTTCCTGAAAGCGCGGTCTCACAACCGCAGGCAGGGCATCCTTGGCCGCATCGGCACCGCCTTCGGCGACTGGTTCGAAAGGAACTTCGACCGGGTGACGGGCGGTTATGCCGCCGCCGTCCGAACGGCCGTCCGGCGCCCCTGCAGATGATGGCGGTCTACGGATTGCTCGTCGGGGGCATGGTGGTGATGTATCAGAACCTGCCGACCTCGTTCCTGCCGGACGAGGATCAGGGCTCGCTTCTGACCATCGTCCAGGATCCTCCGGGCCCTACCGCCGAAGCGACCGAAGCGGTCATGCAGAAGGTCGCGGGCTACTTCACCACCGCCGAAGCCGCGAATGTCGAATCCGTCTTTGCAGTGCGTGGCTTCTCGTTTGCGGGTCAGGGTCAGAACATGGGCATGATGTTCGTCAAGCTGAAGGACTGGTCCGAACGGAAAGACCTGCTGGCTTCTGCGGCGGCCATTGCGGGCCGGGCCTTCGGTCCCTTGATGGGCGGCATCCGCGAGGCGATGGTGATCCCCATCGTCCCGCCCGCTGTCATGGAGCTTGGCAACTCGAACGGCTTCTCGGCCCAGCTGACCGCTGCTGCGGGCCAGAGCCACGAAGAACTGGTCCAGGCGCGGAACATGCTGCTGGGGCAGGCGTCGCAAAGCGAAAAGCTGACGGCGGTGCGTCCCAATGGCGTCGGCGATTCCTCGCAGTTCCAGCTGAATATCGACTGGGCAAAGGCCGGTGCGGTCGGGGTCACCGCCGCCGATGTCGGATCCTTCCTCGCCACCGCCTGGTCCAGCGCCTATGTCAACGACTTCCTCTACGAAGGCCGCGTGAAGCGCGTCTATGTGCAGGGCTAGCCCTGGGCGCGGACCGCGCCGAAGGATCTGGCCCTGTGGCGGGTGCCGAACGCGCAAGGGCAGTTCGTCGACTTCTCGACCTTCGCCACCCAAGCCCGGGTCTTCGGCGCCAAGCAGGTCAACCGCTATAACGCCCTGCCGGCCATGTCGATCGAAGGCTCCCCTGCCCCCGGCCTTTCATCGGGCGACGCCCTGGCCGAAATGGAGGCGCTGGCGGGGCAGTTGCCGCCGGGGTTCAACCTGCAATGGACCGGCATGTCGCTTGAGGAAAAGGAGGCAGGCGCAGGCGCCATCGCCCTTTACGCGCTGGCTTTGGCCACCGTGTTCCTCTGCCTTGCCGCGCTTTACGAAAGCTGGACGATCCCGGTCGCCGTGCTGCTCGCCATGCCGGTCGGCGTGCTGGGCGCATTGCTCGGCGCCTGGATCGGTGGACAGTCGAATGGCGTCTACTTCCAGGTGGGCCTGCTGACGGTCGTGGGCCTGACGGGCAAGAACGGCATCATGATCGTCGAATTCGCGCGCGAGCGGATGACCACCTTGGGAGAAACCGCGACCCAGGCGGTGTCCGAGGCCGCGCGGATGCGGTTCCGGCCGATCCTGATGACCTCGCTGGCTTTCGGCCTTGGCGTGTTGCCGCTGGTGATCTCCTCCGGCGCCGGTGCGGGCGCGCGGCAAGCCATCGGCTTTGCCACGTTCTTCGGCACCTTCACCGGAACCGCGCTCGCGCTGATCTTCGTGCCGGTGTTCTTCGTGCTGATCTGGCGGTTGTTTTCCTCAAGGCGGAAACGGGAAGAAATGCCTGCCACCTGACCCAAACAAAGGCCGCCGGTTCCGGCGGCCTTTGTCTTCATGAGCGTGCCGCAATGCGCTTCTTGTGTTTCGGTGAACAATCTTGAGGGGGTGGACGGCCCCTCTCACAGCCGCAGCCGACTTGAACATCCATGCCCGGCCCGACTATTACTTCCAATACGTCAACGCCTACCTCTTCCAGCCTGGCAAGGCGCTCATTGCCGTTGCGCGGATCGAGGGGCTTTGAGAAAACGAACCGACCCAGGCCGATGACCTGACCAAAGTCAGATGGACCGACTGAAGGGATCCCATGTCGAATTTCGTCTTCCTCACCCCCGATGCCGCCCCCGCCGAAGTGGACCGCCCTGCGGCCGAAAAGGTGATCTGGGGCGATCCGCGCTTCACTACCTGGAATGTCGAAGACCGCGACGGGCTTTACTGCGGTATATGGGAGGCGACGCAGGGGAAATGGCGGGTGTCGTATGATGAATGGGAATACTGTCGCATCCTTGAAGGCCATTCGATCATCACCGCCGAGGACGGCACGGAATATCCGCTGAAGGCTGGCGACAGTTTCATCCTGCGTCCCGGCTTCAAGGGGACGTGGGAGGTGATCGAGACCACCCGTAAGGACTACGTCATCCGGCTGTAACCCCGACTTTCGGCCAATTGCCGCCGATAGCCGACGCGCACCTGTGACCCACCGGACCCGCCGGGCCAATTTGTTGTTTGGCAAGGGGGGACAGGTCTTGACCCTGCCCATCGCAGGCGATGCAGATAGGAGCCGATTCCCCTCCTGCGGCGAACTGCCCCAGTCCCGGAACCCACAGTCACCAGAACGGATTCCAGTTACATGAAAGCTCTGATGTCGCCCCTGTTGCCGCTGGTCGCCGCGCTGGCCCTGACGGCTTGCGGGCCCAAACCCGCAAAGACGGTCTCGGACGCGCCGGATGCGGCCACCGTGGCACGATATGCCGCTGTGGACGACAACGGCACCATCATCCCCGAGGTGAACGCCGGCTACCTGAACGAACACAACCGCCGGACCGAGGTCTCTTACAACGGCCCCGAGGCGCCGGGCACGATCATCGTCGACCCCTATGCGCGGTTCCTTTACTACACGCTGCCCGATGGCCAGGCACTGCGCTACGGCATCGCGGTGGGCCGCGAGGGCCGGGGTTTCAGCGGCAGCGCCACCATCAACCGCAAGGCCGAATGGCCATCCTGGCGGCCGACCGCGAACATGGTCCGCTCCGAACCCGATGTCTACGGCCCCGTCGCCGGCGGCTTGCCCGGAGGCCTGGAAAACCCGCTGGGTGCGCGGGCGCTTTATCTTTACCGCGGCGGGCGCGACACGATGTATCGCATACACGGCACCAACAACTCCTCGACCATCGGGCGCGCCACCTCGGCGGGTTGCATACGGCTGTTCAATCAGGATGCGCTGGACCTGTTCGAGCGCGCGCCGCAGGGCACGCCGGTCAAGGTGCGCACCACCGATGAATCACTTGCCATCGAGGGACAGATGCTGGAGCTGGAAAACGGCTACCTTGTCCCGGCTGTCTCGACCGAGGCCCAGGCCTTCCACGAACGCCAGCAAAGGGCCGCCGAGGCCGCTGCAAAGGTGGCGCGGGTGGCTCCGGCCAACTGAGACGGCACAAACCGAAAAAAGGCCCGGTCGCAAGACCGGGCCTTTCCTTTTTCGTAAAAAGCGTGACCGGTTCAGGCCGCAAGCCCCTTCGATCCCATGGTCAGGAATTTCTGGCGGCGGTCACGGATCAGGTCCGACGGCTTCTTGCCGCCCAGTTCCTTCAGCGTCGCTCCCAGCGCTGACCCGACCGAGGCAATCGCGCCTTCCACATCGCGCTGCGCCCCCCCCAGCGGTTCCTTGATGATCTCGTCGATCACCCCGAGCTTCAGCAGATCCTGCGCTGTCAGCCGCAACGCCGCCGCCGCCTCGCGCATCTTTTCCGCATCCTTCCAGAGGATCGAGGCACAGCCTTCGGGCGAGATCACCGAATAGATCGAATGTTCCAGCATCAGCACGCGGTTCGCCGCAGCAAAGGCCACCGCCCCGCCCGATCCACCCTCGCCGATGATGACGCTGACCAGCGGCACGCCGATTTCCAGGCATTTCAGGGTCGAGCGCGCAATCGCTTCGGACTGGCCGCGTTCCTCGGCCCCCTTGCCGGGATAGGCGCCGGCGGTGTCGATCAGCGTGATGACCGGCAGGCGAAAACGATCCGCCATGTCCATCAGCCGCACGGCCTTGCGATAGCCCTCGGGCCGGGCCATGCCGAAATTGTGGTGGATGCGGGTCTTGGTGTCGTTGCCCTTCTCGTGCCCGATCACCACAACCGGCTGGTCGTTCAACCGCGCAAGGCCGCCCATCACCGCATGGTCATCCGAGAAATTCCGGTCGCCCGCGAGCGGCGTGTATTCGGTGAACAGCGCCGCGATATAGGCCGAGGCATGCGGCCGTTCCGGATGCCGCGCCACCTGGCATTTCCGCCAAGGGTCCAGATTGCGGTAAAGATCGCGCAGAAGCTCACCAGCCTTGCGATCCAGCGCGGCGGCTTCCTTCTCGACATCCATCCCTTCGGTCTTGCGGGCCATCGCCCGGAGTTCCTCGGCCTTGCCTTCGATCTCGGCCAGGGGCTTCTCAAACTCGAGATAGTTCATGCCATGCTCCGTTCGGGTTGGGCCTTATATGCGCGCCAAGCCGGTGAAATGCAACTTGGGCCGTGGCGCCTTGGACCGGCGCCCCATGAAATGGAAAAGGCCCCCGGACTGTCCAGGGGCCCCGCAACCGCCACGCCCGCAAGATCGGGCGGAAGAAATCAGGCGGCAAGGATCAGGCCTTGCCGTCTTCGTCCTCGTCGTCATCCTCGCCATGGGGCAGGTTGAAGAAGCTGTCGGCGTCGGAATAGTCCTTTGCCGATTTGCGGTCTTCGCGGTCGTCCGAGAATTTGTCGAGGCCCGCCAGCGACGACGGCAGCTTCGGTTCGGTCGACATCGACAGCGACTGTTCCGTCGACACCAGCTTGCGGCGTTCGTCGTCGGTCATCAGCCCGCCCTCGGCGGCCTTCTTCTTGGCGGCCTTCTGCACCGCAGCGTCCAGTTCCGACTGCCGGCACAGGCCCAGCGCCACCGGGTCGATCGGGGTGATATTGCCGATGTTCCAATGCGTCCGGTCGCGGATCGAGGCGATGGTGGGTTTGGTGGTGCCCACCAGCTTGCCGATCTGCGCATCCGCAAGCTCCGGGTGGAACTTCACCAACCACAAGATTGCCGCCGGGCGGTCCTGACGTTTGGACAGCGGCGTATAGCGCGGCCCACGGCGCTTTTCCTCACCGACCGACGCGGCGTTGAACTTCAGCTTCAGCTTGTAGGCCGGATCCTTCTGGCCCTTCTCGATCTCGCCCGCGTCAAGCTGGTTGTTGGCGACCGGGTCGAAACCCTTCACGCCGGTGGCCACGTCGCCATCGGCGATGCCCTGCACTTCCAGTTCGTGCATGCCGCAGAAATCGGCGATCTGCTTGAAGCTGAGCGTGGTGTTGTCGACCAGCCAGACGGCGGTAGCCTTCGACATCAGCGGTTTCGTCATCGGATCTCTCCTGTGCCTCGGGGCCCCTTGGGGCGAACGCAAATCTCTCCCGTGCCGGGAAAACGGCTGCGGCCCGAAGGTCCGCCTTTCCACGTTTTCGGGGAAGTCAGGGGGCTATATAGTGGGGCGAACTCCTTTAGGAAAGAGAAAATGCGACATCTGACGCAGCCCCGGTGGGCCATCGCCCATCTTGCCCGCGCCCTGGCCGTGCCGACCGTGTTGCTGATGTCGGCTTCCGCCCATGCGGAGGGTGAACAGGCCGGCAATTTCGACTACTATATTCTCTCGCTTGGCTGGACACCAAGCTGGTGCGCGACCATCGGCGAAGCCCGTGGAGACGACCAGTGCCATCCCCGCCACGACTACGGCTTCACCCTGCATGGGCTCTGGCCGCAGTTCGATCGCGGCTGGCCCAGCGACTGCCGCACCCAGGAACGCGACCCCTCGCGGGCGCAATCCGCCGCCATGGCCGACATCACCGGATCGGCGGGCCTTGCCTGGCATGAATGGAAGAAACACGGGCGCTGTTCGGGGCTTCCTGCGCGCGACTATTACGCCCTGTCACGCCGGGCCTATGCGTCGATCACCATCCCGAAGGTCTTCGCCACCCTCAATCGCGACATCACCCTGCCCGCCCGGGTCGTCGAAGAGGCGTTCATCGAAGCCAATCCCGGCCTGACCCCGGCCATGATCACCGTCACCTGCAATCAGGGCCGGATAGATGAGGTGCGGATCTGCCTCTCAAAAGACCTTGCCCCGCACCCCTGCGGGCAAGACGCTGCCCGCGATTGCCGCGCGCCGAAGGCCCTGATGGAAAAGATCCGCTAAGCGCTTCTTCTTTGCCCAAATACTCAGCCCCGGCCTGACGCCCCGCTCAGGTCAGGCCGTCTTCCTCCAGAAGCGTGCGGCCATCGCGGCTTTCGACCTCGATCACCCAAAGATCGGGGTCAAAGCCCTTTTGCCGCGTGATGGCCTGGTCGACCTCGGCCTCGTCGCCTTCCGCCAGCACCACCCAGGCACGGTTTCCGGTCATCAGATCGAAACTTCGCTGCCAGGCCCGCGCCTGACCATCGAGCGTCGCGCATTTGACCAGCACCGCGCCCGCCGTCGCATCGCCGCGCTTCGTCACATAGGCAGGGATATTGGCCAGCCTCAGCCGCGCCAGATAGGCGCGCACCCAGAAATCGGCGGTCAGCCGCGGCTCAGTCGCCATCCTTGAAATCAAGCCCCATTTCCGAATAGCGCTCGGATTCTTCCAGCCAGTTCGGGCGCACCTTCACCTGCAGGAACAGATGCACCGGGCGCCCCATGAACTCGGCCAGATCGGCCCGCGCCTGCTGGCCGATTGCCTTGATCGTCTCGCCGCCATGGCCCAGCACGATGCCCTTGTGCCCGTCGCGCGCCACATAGATCACCTGATCGACCCGGGCCGAGCCGTCTTTCCGTTCCTCCCAGCGTTCGGTCTCCACCGTCAGCTGATAGGGCAGTTCCTCATGCAGGCGCAGCGTCAGCTTTTCGCGGGTGATCTCGGCGGCGATCATCCGCATCGGCAGGTCGGCAATCTGGTCCTCGGGGTAGAACCAGGCACCCTCGGGCAACTGCTCGGCCAGCCAGCGCTTCAGGTCGTCGCAGCCATAGCCGCGTTCGGCCGAGATCATGAAGGTCCTGGCGAAGGGAAATTCCTCGTTCAGCCGCGCCGACAGGGCCAGAAGCACCTCGGCCTTCACGCGGTCGATCTTGTTGATCGCCAGCGCCACCTGCGGGCCATCGCCGCGTTCCTTCAACCGCTCGATGATCCCGCGCACGCCATCGGTCAACCCGCGATGCGCCTCGACCAGAAGCACCACGACATCGGCATCCGCCGCGCCCCCCCAGGCGGCCGCGACCATCGCCCGGTCAAGCCGGCGGCGCGGGCGGAACAGACCCGGAGTATCGACGAAAACGATCTGCGCCGACCCTTCCATCGCGATCCCGCGAATCCGCGCCCGCGTCGTCTGCACCTTGTGCGTGACGATGGACACCTTCGCCCCCACCATGCGGTTGAGCAGCGTCGACTTGCCGGCGTTCGGCTCTCCGATCAGGGCGACAAAGCCCGCGCGGGTCTTCTGTTCAGCTTCGGTCATTCATCGCCTCCATCCGCGCCAGAAGCGCCTTCGCCGCCGCCTGTTCGCCCTGCCGTTTGGCACCGGCTTTCGCGCGTTCGCTTTCGCCTGATGCAAGCCGCACCTCGACGGTGAAGAGCGGCTGGTGGTCGGGGCCTTCGCGCGCCACCTCGACATAGGTGGGCGGTTGCTGGCCGCGGGCCTGCGCCCATTCCTGAAGCGCGGTCTTGGCGTCACGGGCGTCCGATTCGACCTGCCCGATCCGGTCGGCCCAAAGCCGCAGCACCAGCGCCTTCGCTGCCGGGAAACCGCCGTCCAGATAGACCGCAGCAATCACCGCCTCCATCGCGTCACCCAGAAGCGCCTCTTTGCGCCGCCCGCCCGACATCATTTCCGACCGGCCCAGCTTCAGCGCATCGCCAAGGTTCAGCTCTCGCGCCACGGCAGCGCAGGTTTCCTTGCGCACGAGCGCGTTGAAGCGCGGCGCAAGCAGCCCTTCAACCGCATCCCGGTCGGCGGCCAGCAGCGCCTCGGCCATGACAAGGCCCAGCACCCGGTCGCCCAGGAATTCCAGCCGCTGGTTGTCGGGGCGGCCGGGGCTGGCGATCGACGAATGCGTAAGCGCCCGCAACAAAAGCTCGGGCCGGGCGAAATCATGGCCCAGACGGGTGGCAAAGGCTTTCAGGTCAGCAGAGAGTTTCATGGGCCCCTTCTAGCACCGCCCGAACACTTCTGCCGAGGGGGTGCGTGATCCTCAGTCCACCGCCTTGAAGAAACGGTCGGGGCGCCATGTCCAGAACATGAACAGCGACCGCCCCGCCGCAGAAAACACGATCCTGTCCGCCCGGCCGATCAGGTATTCGGCCGGAAGCATGCCCACACCACCTGCGGCCACCGGGAAACGGCTGTCAAGGCTGTCGTCGCGGTTGTCGCCCATGAAGAAGTAGTGGCCTTCGGGCACCGAATAGACGGGGGTGTTATCAGGCATCCCGGGGACATCGACGATGTTCAGCACATCATGCTTCACCCCGTTGGGCAGAGTTTCCACGGCGCGCGGCTTTTCGCAGACGCCCCCCGTGCCGACCGGGTCATTGGCGCAGCGCGGCTCGCGCTGCTGGGGGCCCTGGTTTTTTTTCACCTCGGTGAAGATGCCGGCGGGTTCCTGCGGCGCTGCGGTGCCGTTGATGTAGACGATCCCTTCGCGCACCTGCACCGTATCGCCCGGCATGCCGATCAGGCGCTTGATGAAATCCTGACCGGTGCCGGGGTGGCGGAACACCACCACGTCGCCGCGTTCGGGTTCGGACCCGAGGATGCGGCCCGAGATGGGGCAGATCGAGAAGGGGCAGGAATATTTCGAATAGCCGTAGGCCATCTTGTTCACGAACAGGAAATCGCCGACCAGCAGCGTGTCCTTCATTGACCCCGAAGGGATGTAGAACGGCTGGAAGAACAGCGTGCGGAAGACGCCCGCGATCAGCAGCGCCCAGAACAGCGTCTTGATCAGCTCGCCGATCCCGTCCTTCGATTTCGTCGACATGCTTTCCGCCCTTTCCGGTTCCGCCCCGCGCTTCTTGATCGGGGTCATGGGGTTAGTCAAGGCAGAGGCGCGTGATCGGGGCCCGGCCCCGGCTGCGCGTCGATCACGACGAAGGCCTGCGCCCAGGGTTGATCATCGGTCAGGGACACATGGACGGTCGCCACGAAACCGGCCGGGGTCATTGCCGCCAGCCGTTCGGCGGCCCAGCCGGTCAGGTGCATGACCGGCTGGCCCGAGGGCAGGTTGCCCACCGCCATGTCGCGCCAGGAAATCCCCATGGCCAGACCGGTGCCCAGCGCCTTCGAACAGGCCTCTTTCGCGGCCCAGCGCTTGGCAAGCGTCCCTGCCTCATCCTTGCGGCGGGCGGCCTTGGCCAGTTCGGCGGCGGTGAAGACCCGGTTGCGGAAGCGGTCGCCGAAGCGTTCCAGCGTCGCCGAGATGCGGTCGATATTTGCCAGATCGGTGCCGATGCCGAGGATCATGCGGCCGCCTTCATGCCCGCGCGGCCTCCATCAACCGGCGCATTTCGGCGATGGCGGGGCCAAGGCCGATGAAGACCGCCTCGCCGATCAGGAAATGACCGATGTTCAGTTCGCGCACCTCGGGGATGGCGGCGAGGGGGCCGACGGTTTCGAAATTGAGTCCGTGGCCCGCATGGACTTCCAGCCCAAGGCTGTCGGCAAGCGCCGCGCCTTGGCGCAACCCTTCCAGTTCGGCATCGCGTTCGGCGAATTGGCCTTCGGCATGAAGGTCGCAATAGGCCCCGGTGTGGAGTTCGACCACCGCCGCGCCGATTTCGGCGGAAGCCTCGATCTGGCGCGGGTCGTGGCCGATGAACATGCTGACGCGGCAATCGGCCTCGCGCAGCGGCGCGATGAAATCGGCAAGCCGGGCGATATCCCCGGCCACGTCCAAACCGCCTTCGGTGGTCCGTTCCTCGCGTCGTTCGGGGACGATGCAGACGGCATGGGGGCGGTGGCGCAGCGCGATGGCCTGCATTTCCGCCGTCGCGGCCATCTCGAAGTTCAGGGGGCGCGTCAGCCCGTTCATCAGCGCGGTGATGTCGGCGTCACGGATATGGCGACGGTCTTCGCGCAGATGCGCGGTGATGCCGTCGGCACCTGCCGCTTCAGCCAGAAGCGCCGCGCGCAGCGGGTCGGGATAGGCACCACCGCGGGCGTTCCGCAGGGTGGCGACATGATCGATGTTCACACCAAGGCGCAGCCTGTTCATCTTGAAACCTCGTTTGACGCGCGGTCAGGCTAGCCCATCGGGCCGGTCGCTGCCAGCGGCCGCGTTGCGCGCCTGCATCCTGAGCCGGCGATCGGCGCGCTCGCGCATGCGTCTCAGCCGCAACCGCCGATAGGCCTCGACCGCGCGCACGGTCAGGTAGTGGCTGGCGATCGAGAAAACCAGCCCGAGGATCACTCCGCCCAGCAGGTAGGGAAGGAAGTAATCCTTGGTGAATTCCCTGAAGGCATCCCAGCGCATGGTGGCGCTGGTGAAGATGGCAAAGCAGTTCCGCCACAGTTCGGTCGACATGTCGGTGGTGATCTGCATCAGCGCGTGCAGGTCGATCTTGTGGTGGACATGCATCAGCCACTGGCCCAGCCAGACCGAAGAATAGGCGATCAACGGCAGCGTCACCGGATTGCCGAACCAGTTGCCGATCACCGAGGCCACAAAGTTGCCGCCGATGGCCCAGTTGATGGTGGTGGTCAACACGAAGTGCAGGCCGAAAAGCGGCGTGAACGATATGAACACGCCCGACGCCACGCCCCGCGCGATGCGGTGCGGCGGGTCGGGCAGGCGGCGCAGGCGGTGGAAGATATAGGTCACGGCACGGATCCAGCCGCCGCGCGGCAAAACCGATTCGCGGAGTCTTTGTCCAAAGTGCCTTGGTGCGCGTCGCTTGAACATCCGCCCGTGATTCTATGGCCGGCGTGACAGGTCACGACTGCGTTCGACCTGCGCCACATCCGTTTCCGCCTCGAGCGCGGTCAGGATCAGGTGCAGGTGCTCGACATCGCGCAGGTCCACCTCGACAACCAGACGATAGAAATCGGGTTTCCGGTCAAGGAAACGCAGGTCCGAGATATTGGCCTTCTGCTCGCCGATCAGGGTGCAGATCCGGCCCAGAACGCCGGCACCATTGGCAATCGTCAGCATCAGACTGACGGTGTAGACGGGCGCGTGCCGCCCCGAATGCCAGTGCAGGTCGACCCAGCGCTGCGGCTGTTCCTCGAATTCGGCCAGCGCGGGGCAGTCGATCGCATGCACGACCACGCCCTGTCCGCGGTAGGTGATGCCGACGATACGTTCACCGGGCACCGGCTGGCAGCACATGGCGCGGCGATAGCTCTGGTCGGCCGAAAGCCCTGCGACGGAACGGTTGGCGTCGATTTCCTCGGCAGCTTGCATGGCCAGTTCGGGATAAATCGCCTCGATCACCTCGCGCGCGGTCAGCTCGGCGCTGCCCAGCCGCGCCAGCACCTCGTTTTCGTCCGGCAGGCCCAGGGTGCGGGCGGCCGTGCGCAGCGCCTTGTCGGTGGCACGCCGTCCGACGTGTTCGAACGCCACCCGCGCCAGTTCGTGGCCCAGTTTCACGAAACGTTCGCGGTCTTCCTCACGGAGCGAACGCCGGATCGCGGCCTTGGCGCGACCGGTCACCACAATGTCGATCCAGGTTGCCTGCGGCCGCTGGCCGGCGGCGGTGATCACCTCGACCGACTGGCCGTTCTTCAGCCGCGTCCAAAGCGGCACCCGCAAGCCGTCGACCTTGGCGCCGACGCAGGAATGCCCGATCCGGGTGTGGATCGCATAGGCAAAGTCGATCGGCGTCGCGCCCTTGGGCAGTTGCACGACATCGCCCTTCGGCGTGAAGCAGAAGACCTGATCGTTATACATCTCGAGCTTCATGTTCTCGAGAAAATCGTCCTGATCGACTTCGTCGAATCGTTCTGTCAGGCGCGCCACCCATTGTTTGGGGTCGACGGCAAAGGGATTCTGCACCCTGACACCTTCACGGTAAGACCAATGCGCGGCCACCCCGGCTTCGGCCACCTCGTGCATCTGGCGGGTGCGGATCTGCACCTCGACCCGCTTGCCGTCGCGGCCCGAGACCGTGGTGTGGATCGAGCGGTAGCCGTTGGTCTTGGGCTGGCTGATGTAATCCTTGAACCGCCCCGGCACCGCCCGCCAGCGCAGGTGGATCACGCCAAGGATCCGGTAGCAATCGGCCACGTCGCGGCAGATGATGCGAAAGCCGTAGATGTCGGAGAGACGCGAGAAGGCAAGCTGCTTTTCCTGCATCTTGCGCCAGATCGAATAGGGTTTCTTGGCGCGGCCATAGACATCGGCCTCGATCTGGACCTTGTCAAGTTCGGCGCGGATATCGGTGGTGATCTTCGGGATCACCTCGCCGGTTTCCTTCTGCAGCGTGATGAAGCGGCGGATGATCGAGGCGCGGGCCTCGGCATTCAGCACCTTGAAGGCAAGGTCTTCCAGTTCCTCGCGCATCCACTGCATGCCCATGCGGCCGGCCAGCGGCGCAAAGATGTCCATGGTCTCGCGGGCTTTCTGGGCCTGCTTCTCGGGCCCTTGCCACTTGATCGTGCGCATGTTGTGCAGCCGGTCGGCCAGCTTCACGAGGATCACCCGCAGATCCTTCGACATGGCCATGAACAGCTTTCGGAAGTTCTCGGACTGCTTGGCCGCAGAGGAGGTCAACTGCAGGTTCGTCAGCTTGGTGACGCCATCGACCAGTTCGGCAACCTCGGTGCCGAATTCCCGCTCGATATCCGAATAGGTCGATTTGGTGTCTTCGATCGTATCGTGCAGCAGCGCGGTGATGATCGTCGAGTCGTCCAGCCGCTGTTCCGTCAGGATCGCGGCGACGGCAACCGGATGGGTGAAATATTCCTCGCCGGACTTGCGCATCTGGCCCTGATGCATCCGCCGCCCATAGGCATAGGCGCGGCGGATCAGGTCGGCATTGGTCCGGGGGTTGTAGTTGCGCACCAGCGCGATCAGATCTTCAACGTCGATCATCGCGCCTGATCCGATCCCTCTGGCTGTCCGCTCAGGCTTCGCCCTGAGCTTCCATCAGCGCGCGCAAAAGGCGCTCTTCCGACATGTCGTCGACCTGCGGGCGGTCGATTTCCGAGGTCAGGCGGGCCGCCATGTCGTCCTCGACAGCCTCATCAACTTCGATCTGGGTCTGATTGCTTTCGATCATGCGCTCGCGCAGCGATTCTGCCGACTGCGTTTCATCCGCGATCTCGCGCAGCGACACGACCGGGTTCTTGTCATTGTCGCGGCTGACGGTCGCGGGCGATCCGGCCGCGATTTCGCGGGCACGGTGGGCCGCAAGCATCACCAGTTCGAACCGGTTCGGAACCTTGTCAACGCAATCTTCAACCGTCACGCGGGCCATCGGTCTTCTCCAGTTCGGCGGCAGGATGGAAACCGCTATGTAAGGCGAAGCGCCCCCCTTGACAAGCGCGGAACCGCAGTCAAAGCGGGCAAATCGCAGCGATTTCATCGGCCGGCAGCCTCTGGACCATCTGGCGAACGCTTTGTCCGGTTACCGGATGCACCCAATCCGGCAGGATATCGGCCAGGGGAATCAGCACGAAGGGCCGGTCCTGAAGGCGCGGATGGGGCAAAATCAACCGATCCGGGGTGTCGATACGCTGGCGATCGGGCGGCAGGTCCATCCATTGGCGCTGGGTTTCCGGGTCGGGCGCGATCCGGTCGCCATGGAACAGAAGATCCAGATCAACCGTGCGCGATGCCCAGCGCGCCGTGCGTTCCCGCGCAAACGACGCCTCGATCGCATGAAGCCGGTCAAGCAGTGCTTCGGCCGAAAGCTCCGTGCTGATCTGGGCCACCGCATTCACATAATCGGGTCCGTTGCCGGGCGGATGGGCCGGTGTGCGGAAAAACCGGCTGATCCGGCAGACACGAATCCCACCCGAAGCCCCCCCGGACATCATTTTTTCGAGTGCACGGAGAATCAGCTGATCAGCGGAAAATCCATTTAAATCAAGGTTCCCCCCCAGAGCGACCGCTGTATTCCTATCCTTTTGGACAGTTTCCAAGTCACGTGACATTCTGTTTAACACTTTCTCCAAACCGAGTGCGCAGTCTGGTCTCAAGACCCCGCAGCCGGACATCAAGCCCTTCCATTCGGTCGGCGGGAATTTGAAAGGATTGAATATGTTTTACAAGGACGAGCGGCTGGCCTTGTTCATCGATGGTTCGAACCTCTATGCCGCATCGAAATCCCTTGGTTTCGACATTGACTACAAGTTGCTGAGACAGGAATTCGAGCGCCGCGGCAAGCTCTTGCGGGCATTCTACTACACCGCTCTGCTGGAGAATGATGAATATTCTCCTATTCGCCCGCTGGTTGACTGGCTGAATTACAACGGCTTCACCATGGTGACAAAAGCGGCGAAGGAATACACCGACAGCCAGGGCCGCCGTAAGGTGAAAGGCAACATGGATATAGAGCTGGCGGTCGATGCAATGGAACTGGCACCGCATATCGACCACGCCGTGCTGTTTTCCGGTGACGGTGATTTCCGTCCGCTGGTCGAAAGCATCCAGCGGCAGGGCGTGCGTGTCTCTGTCGTCTCGACGATCCGCAGCCAGCCGCCAATGATCGCCGATGAACTGCGCCGGCAAGCCGACAACTTCATCGAACTGGATGCGTTGCGCGACGTGATCGGGCGCCCTCCGCGCGAGCCGCGGACGGACCGCGAAGAGATCGGCAGCGGGCAGGCCTGACGCGCGACACGCGCAACCCTGGTTGCGAACCGATGACGGCGGATGGCGCAGCGGACGAGGCGCAACTGGACGAAGGATGCGCGGGGCCTTATCTGTTCCGGGCATCAACGACGGAACGCCCGATGATCAGACCGGCCCTGACCCTTTACCTTGCCGCACCGCGCGGATTTTGTGCCGGCGTCGACCGGGCGATCCGTATCGTCGAGATGGCGCTCGAGAAATGGGGCGCGCCGGTCTATGTGCGCCACGAGATCGTCCACAACAAGTTCGTCGTCGATGGTCTGCGCGAGAAGGGCGCTATCTTCGTCGAGGAGCTGGGCGAGGTTCCCGATGACCGGCCCGTGATCTTTTCAGCCCATGGCGTGCCGAAATCCGTGCCCGCAGAAGCACAGCGGCGGCACATGATCCATGTCGATGCCACCTGCCCGCTGGTCACCAAGGTTCACAATGAGGCCGCGCGCCATCATGCCGACGGCTTGCAGATGGTGATGATCGGCCATGCCGGCCATCCTGAAGTCCTGGGCACCATGGGGCAGTTGCCCCCGGGCGAGGTGCTGCTTGTGGAAACCGTGGCCGATGTCGCCCGCATCAGCCCAAGGGATCCGGCCCGTCTGGCCTTCATCACCCAGACCACGCTTTCGGTGGATGACACGGCCGCCATCGTGCAGGCACTGCGCGACCGCTTTCCGGCAATCGTCGGGCCGAACCGCGAAGACATCTGCTATGCCACGACCAACCGGCAGGCCGCAGTCAAGGCGATCGCGCCGCGGATCGCCGCCCTGTTCGTGATCGGCGCGCCCAATTCCTCGAACTCGCGGCGGCTGGTCGAGGTGGGTCGGGCCGCGGGCTGCGATTACGCGCAGCTTGTGCAGCGTGCCGGCGATATCGACTGGCGCGCGCTTGGCACGCCCCGGGCCATCGGCGTCACCGCCGGCGCATCTGCTCCCGAGGTCTTGGTGAACGAGGTTATCGACGCCTTCCGCGAGCGGTTCGATGTGACGGTCGAGATCGTGACCACCGCCGAGGAAAGGGTCGAGTTCAAGGTTCCCCGCCTGCTGCGCGAAGCCCCCACCACGCCCTGAGACAGGCTCAGATCAGCCCCCGCGCCGCCGCCAGTGCCAGTGCAAGGTTCTCGATGCGCCGTTGCCGATGGACGACGCCACCGGCAAGAACCGCACGCGCGGCCCCAAGGCCAGGGGTCCGGCGCAGTTCCGAAAACCGGTCAAGCAGGTCGCACGCCGCCGGGGTCAGCATCGGCCGGATCGCGCCCAGCGCCACCTCGGTCTGGCCGAACCAGGGCGCAAAATTTCCCGAAAGCATCATGGACAGGCGGCGCAGGCGCGCAGCCGGCCCCCGACTGGCGCCCAGCAGATTGCCGTCGTGCTGGCGATAACGGACCATCGCGGCTGGATCGACGATCACCCGCCCGCCGCAGCCGCTGATCACCTGATAGGCCCACCAGTCGTGGAACGGCACGCGGATGTTGCGGCCGGCCTCCTGCATCAGCCGAAGGGCTGCGGCGTTCATCACCGCCGTATGGCCGCCGATGATGTTCTGGACCAGCGCATTGCCGAAGGACGGTCCCCGCCGCCACAAGGGCGACAGCCCCAGCGTCGCCCCACCGGCGGTGATCCGTTCGGTGCGGCATCCGTATAGAACGGGCCGGGCCTCCGACCCGATCGCCGACAGCGCGCGGGACAGCTTTCCCGGCAGCCAGACGTCGTCCTGGTCGCAGAAGGCGACCGGCCCTTCCGGTGCCTGGGCAAGAAGCGAGATGAAATTCTCCGCCATGCCCCGTTGCGGCCCCTTGATCAACTGCACACGGCCGGAAAACCGCTGGGCAAATTGCTCAAGGAGCGCCGGCGTTGCATCGTCTGAACCATCGTCCGAGGCGATGATCTGCCACCGGGCATGACCCTGGCGCGCAATGCTTTCAAGCTGCGCCGGGAGGTGCGCCTCGCCGTTGCAGGTGGCAAGAAGGATCGTGACCGGGGCTGACTGGGCCATCTGGCAGGCGGCGGCGGAACGGGGCGCGCGCAATCAGCCGACCGGCGTCGTGCGGGGGCCGGTGATTCCGATCGACACCGGTGCGCTGTCGCGCCTGGCCGGTGGTCGCTGGCGGTCTTCGTGCTCCGCGACGACGGGCAGGTTGTTTTCGGGTATTGCGCGCCGCAGTGCCGCGGCAAGGCCCAGGTCATCGCCCGCGTCAGCCGCATCCCGCAGGGCGCGCAGCGTGCTCGCAACCTCGATCTGCGATGGATGCGCTTCGTGGACGCGCAGGATCTTCGGATGGGCGGTCGGCTCGATATCGCCGTTGATCATCAGCTCTTCGCTCAGCTTTTCGCCGGGACGCAGGCCGGTGACGACGATCTCGATATCGCCGCCGGGGTTTGCCGCATCGCGCAGCGTATATCCGGCGTTCTGAATCATGCGCCGGGCGAGTTCGCCGATCGCGAGCTGCTCGCCCATGTCCAGGACGAAAACCTCTCCGCCGCGCGCGATGCTGCCCGCGACGAGCACCAGATGCGCCGCTTCCTCGATCGTCATGAAATAGCGCCGCACATCCGGGTCGGTCAGGGTGACCGGCCCGCCGCGCTGGATCTGATCCATGAAACGCGGCACGACCGAACCTGACGAGCCCAGCACATTGCCGAAGCGCACGATCGAGAACACGGTGCCCTCAGAACGCAGCGCAAGATCCTGCACCACCTGCTCGGCAACGCGCTTGGAAGCCCCCATCACGTTCACCGGGCGAACGGCCTTGTCGGTCGAGACAAGCACGAAGCGCGCCACTTTGCAGGTCTTGGCAACCCGGGCCACGACGGCGGTGCCAAGCGTGTTGTTGACGACGCCGGCACGGGAATTGTTCTCGACGATCGGCACGTGCTTGTAGGCGGCGGCATGCAGCACCACACTGACCCCGTGCGCACGCATGACCCTTTCCAACAGCAGTTCATCAGAGACCGAGCCCAGAACCGCCACAATCTCGACGCCGTCTGCGCGCTGTGACAATTCGTTTTCTGCCGAATAAAGGGCGAGTTCGTTCAGTTCGAGCAGGATCAGCCGCGCCGGCCGGCAGGCGAGAATCTGCCGGCAGAGCTCGATCCCGATCGAGCCGCCGGCCCCCGTGACCATCACCGCTTCGCCGCGATAGGCATTCAGCCCGTCGCCCGCAAAACGCCCCATGGTTTCGCGTTCGATCAATGCGCGGGTGCCTTCGAGGCTTGCTATCAGGTCGCCATCACCGATCAGTTCGGCAAAGGCCGGAAGCACCTGCACTTCCAGCCCCAGCCGCGCAAGCCGCCGCGTCACGGCGATTTCCTTTGCCGGCGGCATTTCCGACATCGACAGGATCGCCCGGTCGATCTTCTGTTCCGAGAGCAGTCTTTCGATATCCACCAGCGAATGGACGGGGATCCCCAGAAACGACAGCCCGCGCAGCGCGATGTTGTCGTCAAGGAACGCCACCGGCAGGATGTCGGAGCGGCGTTTCAGCGCGCTTGCCAGCATCATCCCCGGCCGTCCGGCGCCGTAAACCAGAACCCGGGTGACGGCCGTGCTGTGGGTATAGATCCACTCCAGAAGCTCAAACATCAAAAGCCGGCTGCCAACCCAGAGCGCAAAAAGCATCAGCCCGAGCACGATGTCGAAACCGGCCACTGGCGCCACGCGCATGAACTGGGACAGCGCAGCGGACACAAGGGCAACCACCGCTGCCTGCACCCCCGAGATCATCATTTCGGGTCGGCCATAATCCTTGAGCCGCATGCGGTAATGCCCCGAGACCAACGCCAACCCCCAGGTGACCAGGCACAGGATTGCCACATGCACCGCAAGATGCCACCCGATCCGGCCGGGGATGAGCCCGGATGCGAGGATGGCCTGGGCCGCGACAAAGGCCAGAGGAACGCAAAGCACCTCGACCAGGAGCAGGATGGCGTTCTTCTGACGCCGGCTGAGCGTCACGATCGTGCGGACCATTGGCAAAAGACCCGTTTGCAGTTTTTGCGAGTATCGTGAAATCGCACTCGCACGTTCGTTGCAAGCCGTAACTCCCGGCCCGATGCAAAATATCTATTCTGCGGATGTTAAGGGACAGTTATCCACATTTCATCGGGGCTTCAGCAGGCCTGCGCATGTTTTTGCCAGGATCTGCAGATCCAGGCAGAAACTGCGGCGCCGAAGATACAGGATGTCGAGCCGCGCCTTCACCGGGATGCAGAACCGGACATATCGGGCCTCGGTTTCCTCGGGGGTGGTGCAGCGCGCCAGTATCTCGGCTTCGCGCCGGTGGAAGCGCAGGGTGGCCAGCCCCGTCACGCCGGGCCGGCTGCGCAGGACAACAGCATAAAGCGCGGGGAAAGCCTCGACATAGCGCCTGAGCGGCGGGCGAGGCCCGACAAAGGTCATGTCGCCGCGAAGGATGTTCCAGAGTTGCGGCAATTCATCCAGCCGGCTGCGGCGCAGGAACCCTCCGATCGTCGTGACCCGCCCGGCCTTGTCTCCCCCCGACACACCCCAGTCGGAGGGATCTGCCCGCATCGTGCGGAATTTCCACAGCCGGAACCCCTGCCCCGGCGCCTTCATCCGTTCGGATGCATAAAAGACCGGGCGCCCCTCCGTAACCAGCAGAGCAGCAGCGACCAGCAGGCCGAGTGGCACCGCGAAGGGCAGGAACAGGGCCAGAAGGCCAAGATCCATCAGGCGTTTCGTCAAGGTCATGCCGGGATGCTCCGCCAGTCCTCTACAAGGTCTGCGGCAACGGGGCCGAAGCGGCCGAGGTCGAGCAGCCGCCCGAGCCGCGTCACATCCAGCCGGACTTCGGCAACCACCGAACCGGGCGCAGGAACCCCGTGCCAGGCGATTCCCGCCGCATCAAGCAGCGTATCCATCCCGACGACACCGGGCAGCGCCACATTCAGCACTTCGGGCAGGGACGGTGCGCGGAGCAGGTCGCCGATCACCCCGGCCAGGGCGCGAGGCCCGATCCAGCTTCGGCGCGGCGCACGGCCGTCGGGCAGGATGTCGAGCGTGATGGTTCCATTCCCACCGCCCCCCAAAAGCGCATCGGCGCCGACGACATTGCCGATGCGCAGCACCGTCACCGGATGCCCGTTCGCCGCCACCAGCGCCGCGCGTTCCATCGCGGCCTTGGCATGGCCATAGGCTCCGGCCGGGGAAGGAGTGTGCGATTCCCCGCAGGGCCCGGCCCGGCCGCCGTAAACAGCGGCAGAAGAGGCCAGAAGAACCGGAATAGCGGCGGCCTGGCCGGCCCGGACCGCCGCCAGTGCCAGCGCGGCATGCAGCGACAGGTCTTCGACCGTGCCGCGCACCGAACCGGCAAGACAAAGTATGGCCGATGCCCGGCGCGCTGCACTTTCAAGCGCCCCTGGCTCGTCCAAAGGATCGAAGACGCAATCGACGCCCTGCGCCGCGTGGCGCCCCTGCCAGATCGCCGGGCCAAGGCCGGCCTTCGCCAGCAACCGGCCCAGACGCCCGGTTCCACCCAAGATCAAGAGAGGCTTGTCAGGCATGTGCATCGGCTCCGTTGGCGGCTGTTTACCACTGCGGCGGCACTTGGCAAACGGCGGCGCGGGCTTGTCACTGCGAACGCAAGGGATAAGACTCCGGCCGATCCGGCGAACAGGGGGATTCTCAGATGGCCACCGGCAAGAACATCCGCACCTGGCACAATGGTCAGTGGCAGGATGACGACGTCGCGATCATCCATGCGGCCGATCATGGCGCGTGGCTGGGAACGACGGTTTTCGATGGCGCGCGCTACTTTGAAGGGGTCACGCCCGACCTCGACGCCCATTGCGCCCGGCTGAACCGCTCGGCGGCGGCGCTGATGATCACGCCCACGGTCACGGCAGCGGCCATGGCCGAGATCATCCGCGACGGGCTGCGCCGCTATCCGCCCGAGGCAGCGATCTATATCCGGCCGATGTACTGGGCGATAGACGGCGACCAGAGCGGCATCGTCCCACGCGAGGGTGCGACCGGCTTTGCGATCTGCCTCGAGGAAATCCCCATGGCGGACCCCGAGGCTTCGGTGCGGCTGACCACCACCCGGTTTCGCCGGCCGGTCCTGGAAAGCAGCGTCTGCAACGCCAAGGCCGGCTGCCTTTACCCCAACAATGCCCGGATGCTGATGGAGGCGCGCGACCGCGGGTATGACAACGCGCTGGTGGCGGATGCGCTTGGCAACGTGGCCGAAACCGCCAGCGCCAATGTCTTCATGGTCCGGGGCGGCGAGGTCTTCACCCCCATCGCCAACGGCACGTTCCTGTCGGGCATTACCCGTGCCCGCCATATCGCCAACCTGTCTGCTGCAGGCTACCCTGTGCATGAAACGGTCCTGACATTCCAGGATTTCCACGGCGCGGACGAGGTCTTCATGTCCGGCAACATGTCCAAGGTGACATCGGTGCGCGAATTCGACGGAACCAAGTATCAGCACGGCCCCGTCACGCGCCATGCCCGCGCCCTTTACTGGGAATGGGCCCTGTCGGAGAAAGCCTGATGCGAAAGTTCCTCGTCGTCCTCGATGACACCCGCGAATGCCTGAACGCCATGCGCTTTGCCGCGCTCAGGGCCGCGCATACCGGCGGGGGCGTCATCATCCTGTCGATCGTTCCGGCCGAAGAGGTTCAGAACTGGATCGGCGTGGCCGACATCATGCGCGCCGAGGCCCGCGAAAGGATCGAGGCGCATTTCGAGGTCTTTGCCAAATGGATGCGCGACAAGCAGGGGATCACGCCCGAACTGGTGGTCCGCGAAGGCGATCCGGTGGCGGCGATCCTGGGGCTGATTCAGGAGGATGCGGAAATCGGCGTGCTGGTCCTGGGCGCCGGCGGCGAGAAAAGCGGCCCCGGCCCGCTGGTAACGCAGATGTCGCGCAATTCCGGGCACCTGCCGATCCCGATCACCATTGTTCCAGGCGAGATGAGCAAGGAAAAGCTGGAAGCGGTCACCTGAGGGGCGCCAGGGGTCCGTCGTTCAGGGGTCCGTCGTTCAGGGGTGCGGCGTGGCAGGCGCGCGCGGGTTGCGGCCTTCGCGCCACAGAACGTAAAGTCCCGCGCAGAGGATGATGGCAATGCCCAGCCAGCCGTTCCGGTCGGGCAGGTCACGCCAGATCAACCAGCCGAACAGCACGCCCCAGATCATCGCGGTATATTCAAAGGGCGTCACGACATTCGACGCCGCGATCCGATAGCCCTGCGCCAGAAGGGTCAGGCCCGCCGCCGCGATCGGCCCGCAGGCCAGCATCAGCGCCAGGTCCAGTGCCGTGGGCCAGACCCAGCCCCGGAGCAGGAAGGCGATGCTCTTGTGTTCTTCCGAAGCGAACTGCCCGCCGCCAAAAAGCGCCGCAAGACATAGCGCCAGCACCAGAAAGACGAAATTTCCATAAAGCGCCATGGCCGCCGCCGTTTCGGTGCCGCCATGCTTGCGCGTGACGATCATGCCCCAGGCGTAGAACAGCGCCGCCATCACCGGCAGCACGGCGGCCCAGTCGAACAGGTTGCCGCCCGGACGCACGAGGATGACCACGCCTGCAAAGCCCGCCGCGACCGCAGCCCAGCGGTGCCACCCCACGCGCTCGCCCAGGACCAGGACCGACAGGATGGTGATGAACAGGGGCGATGCGAAAAAGATTGCCACCACGGTCGCCAGCGGCAGCGCGGCAAGCGCGAGGTAATAGGTCGCGTAGGCAAGAAACATCACAACGCCACGCCCGATCATCATCCGCCATCCCGGAGTTCGAAGCGTTTGCGTGCCGCCCTGCCGCCAGACGAGAAACGCGAGGAACGGCGTGGCCGCAAGGCTGCGGATCACCATTGCCTGATGCAGGGGATAGCCGCCGCTGATGAACTTCAGCACCAGATCCTGCAGGAAAAACACCGCGACTCCGGCAATGATGCAAAGAATCCCGGCCAGATTGTCCTGCCGGGGCCCCTGACCCTGCGTCGGTATCGCCGTGATCGTCATCTGCCCTGCCCTGCGGGTCGCCTCGGGGCAGATGACCGGCTGACCGGGCGCAACGCTTGCTTGTCCGCGACATTCCTCGTCGCTGCCAAGCGTCGGAGGTGATGGCATCATCACCATCGGGCGAGCAGGCCCTGCGCAATTTAGAGCGATTCCAAACCTTGACTTGGCCCCGACCGGGGCGCATATCTGACCAGAATGCTAGGAGATTGCGCAATGTTCATCCAGACCGAGTCGACTCCGAACCCGGCCACCCTCAAGTTCCTGCCGGGGCAAACCGTGCTCGCCACGGGGACCGCCGATTTCGCTTCGGTCGAGGCTGCCGCAAGATCCCCGCTTGCCCGGCGCATCTTTGCCGCCGATGGCGTGGCCGGGGTGTTCTTCGGCACCGATTTCGTGACCGTGACCAAGGCCGACAGCGCCAACTGGGACCATATCAAGCCCGCGATCCTGGGTGCGATCATGGAACATTACCAGTCGGGCGCACCGGTCATGGAAGGCGAAGGCAAGCCCGAAGGCGGCCATGCGGCGCATGACGGTCCGGATGCTGATATCGTAAAGCAGATCAAGGAGTTGCTTGATACAAGGGTGCGCCCTGCGGTGGCACAGGACGGCGGCGACATCACCTTCCACGGCTTTGACCGCGGCGTGGTCTACCTGCATATGCAAGGCGCCTGCGCGGGCTGCCCATCGTCCACCCTGACCCTGAAGATGGGGATCGAGAACCTCTTGCGCCATTACATTCCCGAAGTGCTGGAAGTCCGGCCCGTCGCGGCCTGATTCCAGATGCACAGACCCCTTGTTCTGGCCTTCGACACATCGGCCGCGCATTGCGCGGCCGCTTTGCTGTCACAAGATACGGTTCTGGCGGAAAGACAGATCGACATGGCCAAGGGGCAGGCCGAAAGGCTGATGCCGATGCTCGACGACCTGCTGGCCGAGGCGGGGCTCGAATGGAGGGATCTGGATGCCATTGCGGTGGGCGTCGGACCGGGAAACTTTACCGGCATCCGGATTTCGGTCGCTGCTGCGCGGGGGCTTTCGCTGGCGCTGGGCGTTCCCGCGATCGGCGTGAGCCTTTTCGAGGCCCTGGCCATTGGCAACCGCGGCCCGGCGCTTGCCGTCCTGCCGGCGCCGCGCGATGCCTTCTATGTCCAGCCCGTTCGGGACGACCGGACCGAGGGCGCTCCGTCCTATACGCAGACACCGTCGCGTGACACAGGGCGGCACCTGACGATCCTGCCCCAGCCGATTGCCCCGGTTCTGGCTCGGATCGGCGCTGCGCGGTTGCAGGCGGGCAGCGCGGGGCCGCGCCCGGTGCCGCTTTACATCCGGCCCGTCGATGCCGCACCGGCGGCGCCCGCGCCGCGGATCCTTGGATGACAGCCGACCCCATGATGCTGGCCCGGCTCCATGCGCGTTGCTTTCAGCGCCCGCGCCCCTGGTCCGAGGCTGAATTCACCGCGCTTCTGGCGGACCCGTCCGTATTCCTGTGCGAAAACGGACGGGGGTTCGCGCTTGGCCGCAGCGTTCTGGATGAAGCCGAACTGCTCACACTCGCGGTCGACCCGGACCAGCGCCGCAAGGGGGCGGGAACGACGCTGCTGCGGGACTACCACCATCACGCCACGGAGCGCGGTGCCAGAACGGCGTTTCTGGAAGTCGCCGCCGACAATGATGCGGCGATCGCACTTTATCTTGCGGCCGGCTACAAGGCACAGGGTCGCCGACCGGGTTACTATCGTGCGCCCGGCACCGCGCCCGTCGATGCGCTGATCCTGCAAAGACGGCTGGGATAATATCCGCGCCCGCTTCTGGTCGGCCCCGGGTCACTTCTGACCATCCGGTCAAGGATCTTGCGTCGCAGGCAGAGAAACCGGTTGACCGCCTGCCCGCTCTCGGCGCTAATCAAGCATGATCCGAAAGCGATCGCCCCGCCAAGGAGCGCAGGCCCCGAGCGGGACAGACTCAAACGGGAGATCACAATGACATTCACGCGGAAATTCCTTTGCGCCGCCGCAACGCTGGCGCTGACAACAGGCATTGCCGCCGCCGATCCTGCGATCATCTTCGACCTGGGCGGCAAATTCGACAAATCCTTCAATGAAGCCGCCTTTGCCGGGGCGCAGCGTTGGGCAGAGGAAACCGGCGGCACCTTCAAGGAACTGGAAATGCAGTCCGAGGCCCAGCGCGAACAGGCGCTGCGTCGTCTGGCCGAAGCCGGCGCCAACCCGGTGGTGATGACGGGCTTTGCCTTTGGCGACGTGCTGAACAAGGTGGCCCCCGACTTCCCCGACACCAAGTTTGCGATCATCGACATGGTGGTGGAACAGCCGAACGTCAAATCGGTGGTCTATGCGGAACAGGAAGGTTCCTATCTGGTCGGCATGATGGCGGCGATGGCCTCGAAGACCGGCACCGTCGGTTTCATCGGCGGCATGGACGTGCCCCTGATCCACAAGTTCGCCTGCGGTTATGTCCAGGGCGTCAAGGCGGCGAACCCAGATGCCAAGGTGATCCAGAACATGACCGGCACGACGCCCGCCGCCTGGAACGACCCGGTAAAGGGCGCCGAACTGGCCAAGGCGCAAAAGGCGCAGGGCGCAGACGTGATCTATGCGGCGGCGGGCGGCACCGGCATCGGCGTGCTGCAGGCGGCGGCGGATGAAGGGATCCTGTCGATCGGCGTCGACAGCAACCAGAACCACCTGCATCCGGGCAAGGTTCTGACCTCGATGGTCAAGCGCGTGGATAATACCGTCTACGAAATCTTCAAGGAAGGCGCCGAGATGAAGACCGGCATCCAGGTCATGGACCTGAAGGCCGGTGGCGTCGGCTATGCGCTGGATGACAACAACAAGGCGCTGATCACCCCCGAAATGCAGAAGGCCGTCGACGAGGCTGCGGCCAAGATCAGCTCGGGCGAGATCAAGGTTCACGACTATTCGACCGACAACACCTGCCCCGTCAGCTGAAGGGCGGCGACAGATGCAGGGGGAAACCACGACGGGGCGGCAGGAAACTGCCGCTCCGGCGATTGAACTGCGCGGCATTTCCAAGGCCTTCGGCAGCGTCCAGGCCAACAAGGACATTTCCATCAAGGTAGCCCGTGGCACGATCCACGGCATCATCGGCGAAAACGGCGCTGGCAAGTCCACGCTGATGTCGATCCTCTACGGCTTCTACCGCGCCGACGCGGGTGAAATCCTGATCCACGGCACGCCCACCCAGATCCCCGACAGCCAGGCCGCGATCCGCGCCGGGATCGGCATGGTCTTCCAGCACTTCAAGCTGGTGAACACCTTCACCGTTCTGGAAAACGTCATCCTAGGTGCCGAGGATGGCCCGCTTCTGCGCCCCTCCCTTGCGAAGGCGCGCAAGTTGCTCGGGGATCTGGCGCGGGATTATGAACTTGACGTCGATCCGGATGCGCTGGTCGAGGATCTGTCCGTCGGCCATCAGCAGCGGGTCGAGATATTGAAAGCGCTCTACCGTCAGGCCGATATCCTGATCCTTGATGAACCCACCGGCGTGCTGACCCCGGACGAGGCCGACCACCTGTTCCGCATCCTTCGCGGGCTGAAGGAACAGGGCAAGACCATCATCATCATCACCCACAAGCTGCGCGAGATCATGGAGATCACTGACACGGTCAGCGTGATGCGCCGTGGCCAGATGACAGCCACGGTGAAGACGGCGGGGACAAGCCCCGAAGAACTGGCAGAGCTGATGGTGGGGCGCAAGGTGCTGCTGGACGTGGCCAAAGGGCCCGCGAACCCGGGCCGCACCATCCTTGAGGTCAGGGATCTGCGGGTGCGCGATGAAAACGGGGTTGAGCGGGTCAAGGGGATCGACCTGCATATCCGTGCCGGGGAAATCCTTGGCATCGCGGGGGTTGCCGGCAATGGCCAGTCCGAACTGATCAAGGTTCTGGGCGGCATCAAGAAGGGCACGGGCAGCGTGCTTCTGAATGGCGCGCCGCTGGACCTGTCGGGCCGCGCCGCGGATGCGGAATCGCGCCGCGAAAAGGGCGTGGCCCATGTGCCCGAGGACCGGCAGCACCTGGGGATGATCCTTGATTTCACGGCCTGGGAAAACCTGGCCTTCGGCTACCAGGGCGATCCGGCCTATCACCGCAACGGCTTCCTGATGGACAATGACGCGATGATGAAGGATGCGCTGGGCAAGATGGAACGCTTCGATGTGCGCCCGCCGATCCCGACGCTTCAGGGCAAAAGCTTTTCCGGCGGCAACCAGCAAAAGATCATCCTGGCGCGAGAGCTTGAGCGCAACCCCGACCTGCTCCTGGTCGGCCAGCCGACGCGGGGCGTGGACATCGGCGCGATCGAGTTCATCCACAAGCGGATCGTCGAATTGCGCGACGCCGGCAAGGCTGTGCTGCTGGTCAGCGTCGAACTGGACGAGATCCTGAGCATGTCGGACCGCATCGCCGTGATGTTCGACGGCCGCATCATGGGCGAACGCGACCCCGATCAGACCAACGAACGCGAACTGGGCCTTCTGATGGCCGGCGTAACCAACGAGACCGCAGCATGACAAAACTTCCCGTCTGGGCGGACGTGGTTCTGGTTCCGCTGATTTCGCTTCTCTTAGCGATATTTTTTTCGGGCGTAGTGATCTATCTAATAAGCCCTGACAGCCCGGCCACACTCGAGAACGAGAGCTGGAAAGCTGTTTTAGACGCGGGCAGGATAGTTGTAGAAGGGTCTATGGGCAGCCCCTATGCTTGGGGCTACACGCTTTATTATGCGACCAGCTTCATCTTCACCGGGCTTGCGGTGACGGTGGCCTTCCATGCCGCGATGTTCAACATCGGCGGCGAAGGTCAGGCGCAGCTGGGCGGCCTGGGCGTGGCGCTGGCCTGCCTGTTCATCCCCTGGCCGCACTGGTCTCTGGCGCTTCTGGGGGCCGGTGTGGGGGCGGCGCTGTTCGGCGCGGCCTGGGCGGCGATCCCGGCATGGATGCAGGCGAAGCGTGGCAGCCATATCGTCATCACCACGATCATGTTCAACTACATCGGCGCGGCGCTGATCATCTACCTTCTGGTCTATGTCCTGCGGCCCGTGGGCCAGATGGACCCGGCCACCGCGAACTTCCCGCCCGCAACACACCTGCCGACCCTCCATGAAATTCCGGGCCTGAACCTGATCTTCACCAAGAAGGTGCCCGCCAACGTCTCGCTCTTCGTGGCGCTGGTTGCCTGCTATCTGGTCTGGGTGCTGTTGTGGCGCACGCAGCTTGGCTATGAAATCCGTGCCTTCGGCAAGTCGCCCGAGGCCGCGAAATATGCCGGTATCTCGGGCACCAGGATCATCATGGTCTCGATGCTGATCTCGGGGGGGCTTTCCGGCCTCATGTCGATCAACAACGTCATGGGGGAAAGCGGGCGACTGTTGCAGAACTCGTCCGAAGGGGCGGGCTTCATCGGCATCGCGGTCGCGCTGATGGGGCGCAACCACCCGCTGGGGGTGCTGCTGGCGGCGATCCTCTTCGGGTTCCTTTATCAAGGCGGGGCCGAGCTGGGGTTGTGGACATCCATCCCGATCGAGCTGCGGACCGTGGTGCAGGGGCTGGTGATCCTGTTCACCGGCGCGCTGGACCAGATGGTGCGGATGATGCTGGGGCTGGTCTTCCGCCCGGCGCGAAAGCCGGAGGCTGCGTGATGGATTACGCGACGCTTCTGCAGATCCTTGACAGCACGTTGCGGCTGGCCACGCCCCTGCTGCTGGCCTGCCTCGCCGGGCTTTATTCGGAACGCTCGGGCATCTTCGACATCGGGCTGGAAGGCAAGATGCTGGTGGCGGCAATGGCCACCGGGGCAGTGGCCTTTTACTCGGGCAATGTCTGGATCGGGGCGCTGGCGGGGATCGGCGCGTCGATGATCCTGGCACTGGTGCATGGGCTGGCCTCGATCACCTTCCGCGGCAACCAGCTGATTTCCGGCGTGGCGCTGAACTTCGTGGCTTCGGGCATCACGGTGCTGATCGCGCAGGCGATGTTCGGGCAAGGCGGGCGGACGCCACCGCTGGATGGCGCGGCCCGCTTCAACCCGATCACGTTACCCTTCGCCGACAGCCTGGCCAGTGTGCCGTTCGTCGGCCCTCTCTACCGCGAGGTCATTTCGGGCCATACCGCGCTGGTCTATGTGGCGCTGGCTGCGGTGCCGCTGACCTGGTGGCTGCTTTACCGCACGCGCTACGGCCTGCGGCTGCGGGCGGTCGGGGAAAACCCGGCCTCGGTAGACACGGCCGGGGTTTCGGTCACCCGGCTGCGCTATTCGGCGGTGGCGATCACCGGGATCCTGTGCGGGCTGGCGGGCGCCTATATGGCGGCCGGACTGCAAGCCGGTTTCGGGCGGGAAATGACGGCGGGGCGAGGCTACATTGCGCTGGCGGCGCTGATCTTTGCGAACTGGCTGCCATGGCGGGCGCTTGGGGCGACCATGCTGTTCGGCTTCCTGCAAGCACTTGCGCTGCGGCCTGACGTGATCGAGCGCACGATCCACGTCTCGATCCCGGTGCCGGCGCTGGATGCGATGCCTTATGTGCTGACGATCATCGTCCTTTTCGGCTTTGTGGGCAAACCGCAGCCGCCGCGCGCAGGCGGAGAACCCTACATCAAGGAGCGCTGAGGGATACCGGTCACCCGATGCCCCATTCGCGCCTGCCTCGGGCAAGCGGCGCGATGAGTGCGACAAAGCTGGAACATTTCGCAAGACAATGGCTCACGTCCCTGCGATAAGCTGCGCATCGGTTTGACTTCGCCCGCAAGCCCGCGCAAGGCTTGAGGAATAGTCATCCACCGGCGCCCCCACCCATGCAGATCTACCTCCCCATAGCCGAGGTGTCGGTCAACATCTTCCTTCTGGTCGGCCTTGGCGGAATTGTCGGGCTGCTTTCGGGGTTGTTCGGCGTCGGCGGCGGCTTCCTGATCACGCCGCTTCTGATGTTCGTCGGCGTGCCGCCCGGTGTGGCGGTGGCCACCGGCGCGAACCAGGTCGTTGCCTCATCGGTGTCTGGCGTTCTGGCACACATGCGCCGGAAGGGCGTCGATTTCCGCATGGGAACCGTTCTTCTGGTTGGTGGTCTGGCCGGATCGGCAGGCGGTATCTGGCTCTTCAACCTGCTGTCGCGCATGGGCCAGATCGACCTTGTGATCCAGTTGTCCTACGTGGTGATGCTGGGGTCGATCGGGCTTTTGATGATGCAGGAAAGCCTGCGCGCCATTAACCGCGCGCGCCGCAACTCCGCGCAGTCGCATCGCCGCCAGCACAGCTGGGTCCACGGCGGGCCGATGAAGATCAAGTTCCGCGCCTCCGGGCTTTATATCTCGGTCATTCCGCCCTTGCTGGTGGGCTTTGGCGTGGGCGTCATGTCGGCGATCATGGGGGTCGGCGGCGGCTTCGTCATGGTGCCCGCGATGATCTACCTGCTGGGCATGCCCGGAAAGGTCGTCATCGGAACCTCGCTGTTCCAGATCTGCTTCGTCTCGGCATTCACCACCTACATGCATGCGGTCACGAACCAGTCCGTCGACATGGTGCTGGCCGTCATCCTGATCCTGGGCGGGGTGATCGGCGCGCAGATCGGCACCCGCATCGGCGCCCGGCTCAAGGCCGAGCAGATGCGCATCCTTCTTGCCTCGCTGGTGCTTGTCGTTGCCGTCAAGCTGACGCTCGATCTGCTGATCGAGCCGTCAGAGCTTTACTCGCTGGCCTGGGGTCGTCGATGACACGGGTCCTGGCCATCCTTGCGCTGATGCTGTCGCTGATGGCAGGCCCCGTGCGCGCCGCCGAAGAAATCGTCGCGGGTCTCAGCCAGAACCGGATATCGATCACCGCACAATTCAACGGCTCTCAGATCCTGATCTATGGCGCCGTCAAGCGCAACGAGCCCGAACCGCAAACCGCGCCGCTGAAGATCATCGTGTCGCTTGAAGGGCCGTCGCTGCCGGTGACGGTGCGCCGCAAGGTCAAGACAGGGGGCATCTGGATCAACCGCGACAAGGTCGAGGTCGACAGCGCGCCTACCTATTACGCGGTGGCCACCAGCGCGCCGATCGGCACGATCATCAGCCATACCGAAGACCTGCGCCGACGCATCACCATCCCCACCGCAATCCGATCGGTCGGCGCCTCCGGAACGGTGACGGATTCGGGTGCCTTTTCCGAGGCACTGATCCGGTTGCGGACCCGGGATGGCCTCTACAAGCTGTCCGAGGGCGCGGTCGACATCGTAAAGGACACGCTGTTTCGCGCCACCTTCGACTTGCCCGCGAACCTGGTCGAGGGCAACTACCGCGTTCGCATCCTGCTTTACCGCGACAAGGTGCTGCTTGACGAAGCAACCGAAACCATCTTCGTCCGCCGCGTCGGGCTGGAACGCTGGCTGGCCAATACCGCCGAACAGCAATCGGAATTCTACGGTGTCCTGTCGCTGCTGATCGCAGGCTTCGCGGGCTGGGCGGCGGCGGCAATCTTCCGCTTCATCCGCAGCTGATCTCACCCCCGCCCGACGAGCGGCATGGTCGTGGCCATCACGGTCATGTCCAGCACATTGGCCGCAGCCGGCATCCCGGCCATCAGCATCACCGCATCGACGACGTCCGCCATCGGCATCATCGGCTCGGCGCGGATGCTGCCATCGGCCTGTGTCACGCCCCGGCCGATCTGGTCGGAAAGATCGGACTGCACATTGCCGATATCGATCTGTCCGCAGGCGATGCCGAAGGGTCGCCCGTCCAGCGCAAGCTGGCGGGTCAATCCCTTCACGCCGTGCTTGGTCACCGTATAGCACACCGCCCCCGGCCGTGGCGCCCGCGCAGCCACGGAACCGTTGTTGATGATCCGGCCGCCCCGGGGATCCTGCCGACGCATCCGGGCAAAGGCCGCGCGGGCGCAAAAGAACATGCCCGACAGGTTGACCGACACGGCGCGCAACCAGTCCTCGGTCGTCGTCTCGTCGATCAGGCCCGGTCGGGGAAAGACACCGGCGTTGTTGAACAGAAGGTCGATCCGGCCGAACCTCGCCACCGCAAGATCGAAGGCCGCTTCAACCGCCGCCGGGTCCGACACATCGCAACCCAGTGCCTGCGCGCCGGCATGGTCCGCGCAGAATTCCGCCAGCCGATCGGTTCGCCGCGCCAGCGCGACGATCGACCAGCCGTCCGACAGCAACCGCTCTGCCACCGCCCGGCCGATACCGCTGCTTGCCCCTGTAACGACGGCAACAGGCATCAGAATGCCTTGAAGGTCATGGTGGTCAGTGTGCGGCTGATCCCGGCGATGTCGAACAGCCTTTCGTTCAGCCAATGGCCGACGTCTTCCTCGTCGGGAATGTAGACCTTGGCGATCAGATCATATTCGCCGCTGGTGGAATAAAGTTCGCTCACCACCTCGCGGTCATAGATCGCATCGGCGACCTCATAGGTCTTGCCGGGATGGCAGCGGAACTGGACAAATACGCAACGCATGGCTCATTCCTCCGTCTGGACCAAAGGCCAGCACCTGCCGCCACCAGGCAAAAGCGCGAACCGGGTTTTGCTCTTGGGTTTCTTCTTTGCCCAAATACTCATTCTTGCCACTCTCCTCACAAGACCTCGTCGGGGGCAAGGCTCAACGGCGCCGCCCCCTTCGGCAGGTCATCGGTGCCCAAGGGTTCCGTCGGCCGTGCCAGCCGGTTGCGGACCACCCAGAACAACCGGGTCTGCGCACGGGTGATGGCGACATAGGCCAGCCGCTTCCACAACGCCACGCCGGCCTCGGTCCGTCCCATGCGGGCGGCAACGAACAGGTCGGGGGCGAAGACCTGGACGTTTTCCCACTGGCTGCCCTGCGCCTTGTGGATCGTCACCGCCGCCCCGTGCAGGAAGGCCGCGCCCATCCGTGCGGCATAGGGAATGAAGGGTTCTTCCTCGTCGGGCAGTTCGATCTTGATGATCGAGGCGGCCGAGATGTTGGGATCGAGCGCCCCCACGACATGCAGCCGTGAAAAGCCCGGCTTGCGGCCCGGTCCCATGTAGATCACCTGCGCGCCCTTGATCAGGCCACGCGCCTCAAGGTCGTTGCGCTTGTTGCGGTGCTTGAGCGGCAGTTCGATCCCGTCGCAGATCAGCGGCTCGCCGGGCAGAAGCTCATCCGGCGGGGCGCCGTAGGCCGCGCGAAAGGCCTGGATCAGCCGGATACGGGTCTGGTTGCGCCAGACCAGCACGGGCGACCTTGCCATCATCCCGGCCTCGACCCGTTCGGCCCAGATGACGCGGTCATCGCGGCGGGCGGCATCGCGGACCATTTCCTCGAATGTCTCGAACTCCAGCGCCGGGTCGCCCAGCGCATGGGCCAGATCAAGGATCGGGCTGTCGGCTTCCTGCCGGTGGACGCGGTGCAGCTCCAGACGCTGCTTCGCGGGCAGCCGGTCAAAGACCATTTCCCCCGACTGGCCCACGGGCGCAAGCTGCGCCGGATCGCCGAACAGCACCAGCGTCGGGAATATTTCACCAAGGTCGTCGAACTGCCGCTGGTCCAGCATCGAGCTTTCATCGACAAAGCCGATGTCGAGCGGGTCTTCCCGCCGTTTCCAGCCCTTGATGAAGTCGCTGCCGCGCAGGCCCGCCGCCGCCAGTGCGCCGGGGACGGATTTCACCTGATCGTAAAAGGCCTTCGCGCGATCCAGCGCGATGTCGGCCAGTCCCTCGATCACGGGGCGGTCGCCCGTGCCGGCCAGCCATTCGGCGATGCGTTCATATTCGGGGTCATAGACGGGGGTATAAAGGATACGGTGGATCGTCGTTGCCGGAACGCCCCGTCCGCGAAGCACGCTTGCGGCCTTGTTCGTGGGCGCAAGGATGGCCAGCGTCCTGCGGTCCTTGCGGCGCTTGCCTTCATAGTCGCCAGAAACCGTCTCGACCCCGGCTTCGGTCAGCGCCCTGGACAGTTCCGCCAGAAGGACGGTCTTGCCCGAACCGGCCTTGCCCAACACCGCCAGCATCCTCGCCTTGCCACCGGCATCCGGGGTCAGCGTCCCTTCAAGCAGGTCGACACCCGCGCCGCGCAAGAGATCGGCAATGCGATCCCAGGCTTCGGCCTGGTCCTCCGAGAAAGTGATCGCTGGCAAGGACATGTGCGCGACCCTAATGGCGGCGGCCCGACCTTTCCAGAGGCGATCGTGTCAGGATGCCGGCCAATCGCTGCGGTCGAGGGTTCCGGCGGTGGCATCTTCAGGGCGCAACGGGCCGGAGCGCGCCAGTTCGGCGGCAGCGAGCGCCAGCGTCTGGTCAAGATGCTGCGCCAGATCCGGCATGTCGTTCTGGCGCGCAAAGCCCTGAAGATCGGTCAGGACGTCGATGATCCAATGCTGTGGCATTCCGCCGGCCATTTTCCCCTGCTGGGCGGGCCTTTCCGGGCTCGACCTGCCTCGATCCAAGAGCATTTGGCCTGCGGCCCTGTCAACCGGCGGTTCGGATGGGGGCACCAGAAGATGGATCAAATTGAAAATACCTGCGCCCTTGAGGGCACAGGTCATGTTTCACTTTGCAATCTTCCGGGGCGTCAGACCCGGCCCGCTTCCAGCGCGTCCTCGAAGGTGCGCAGACCCGTGCGCGGGGCCTGGACCAGAACGGCCATGTTGCCCGGCTTGTGCTGGTTCTTCAGCATCTTCATGTGCGCCTGCGGGATCTCGGCCCAGGGGAAGACCTCGGACATGCAGGGATCAAGCCGGCGCTCCAGCATCATGCGGTTGGCCGCTGCAGCCTGTTTCAGATGCGCGAAATGCGACCCCTGCAGGCGCTTCTGGTGCATCCACATGTAGCGCACGTCGAAGGTGCAGTTGAAGCCGGTAGTGCCCGCGCAGATGACGACCATGCCGCCCTTCTTGCAGACCAGCGCCGAAACCGGGAAGGTCGATTCGCCGGGGTGTTCGAAGACCATGTCGACGTTGACGCCCTTGCCGGTGATGTCCCAGATGGCCTTGCCGAACTTGCGCGCCTCTTTCAGCCATTCGTTGTATTCCGGCGAATTGACCGTAGGCAGTTGCCCCCAGCACTTGAAGTCCTTGCGGTTGATGACACCCTTGGCGCCCAGCGACATGACGAATTCGCGCTTGTCCTCGTCGGAAATCACGCCAATGGCATTGGCACCCGCCGCATTGATCAACTGGATCGCGTAGGAACCGAGCCCCCCCGAGGCGCCCCAGACCAGCACGTTCTGGCCCGGTTTCAGCTCATGCGGTTCATGGCCGAACAGCATCCGGTAGGCGGTGGCCAGCGTCAGGGTGTAGCAGGCCGATTCTTCCCAGGTCAGGTGCCGCGGGCGCGGCATCAGTTGCTGGGCCTGCACACGGGTGAACTGCGCGAAGGATCCGTCCGGCGTCTCGTATCCCCAGATCCGCTGCGTGGGCGAGAACATCGGGTCGCCGCCGTTGCATTCCTCGTCGTCGCCGTCGTCCTGGTTGCAGTGAATCACGACCTCGTCGCCGACCTTCCAGCGCTTCACCTTGTCGCCCACGGCCCAGACGATGCCCGAGGCATCCGAACCCGCGATGTGATAGGGCTGCTTGTGGCCATCGAAGGGCGAAATCGGCACGCCAAGGCCAGCCCAGACGCCGTTGTAGTTCACACCCGCCGCCATCACCAGAACCAGCACCTCCTGGCTGTCGATCTTCCAGGTATCGACGACCTCGACCTGGAAGGACTTGTCCGGTTCGCCATGGCGTTCGCGGCGAATGGCCCAGGCATACATCTTCTTCGGAACGAACCCGAGGGGCGGCATTTCGCCAAGTTCGTAGAGATCCTTTTCGGGCGCATCATAGGGTGCGATTCCGGGTTGCACATCCAAAGCCATGACAGCCTCCTTAGTTCTGCTCGCGGTCCAGTCATGCCGCGTCGCAGAATCGCGGCGGCGTTCGGGGCATGAATAAAACTGCACGCGCAACATTTCAATACATAACGCCATGTAATTGAAATTTTATGTCGCGGCGATTCGCCCGTGACCGGCGCCACGCCGCATCTGCAACCTGCCACTGCAGCCTGAATGAGTGGTTCGGAAAATGTATCACCCGGGCAGCATGGGCGGGTGAACCCGCTCCTGCCTGATCGCATCGCCTTGCACCACACTAGAACGGGACTTCGGATGCCGCAATGCAGCGAATTGACAGGGGCCGGAAATTTCCCCTATCTGATCGGTGACGAAATTTTCTTGCGCGGCCGATTCAGGAGACTGCGATGAACCAGACCCCGAAGGACCAGAACCAGAAGGACAAGCCCTGGCTGTTCCGCACCTACGCGGGCCATTCCACCGCCGCGAAGTCGAACGCGCTTTACCGCACCAACCTGTCCAAGGGCCAGACCGGGCTTTCGGTGGCCTTCGACCTGCCCACACAGACCGGCTATGACAGCGACCATACCCTTGCGCGCGGCGAGGTCGGGAAGGTCGGCGTGCCGGTCTGCCACCTGGGCGACATGCGGACGCTGTTCGACCAGATCCCGCTGGAACAGATGAACACCTCGATGACGATCAACGCGACGGCGCCCTGGCTTCTGGCGCTTTATATCGCCGTGGCCGAAGAACAGGGCGCCGACATCAGCCTGCTGCAGGGCACGGTGCAAAATGACATCATCAAGGAATACCTGAGCCGCGGCACCTATATCTGCCCGCCGAAGCCGTCCTTGCGGATGATCACCGACGTTGCCGCCTATACGGCGGCGCATCTGCCCAAGTGGAACCCGATGAACGTCTGTTCCTACCACCTGCAAGAGGCAGGGGCGACGCCGGAACAGGAACTGGCCTTCGCGCTGGCCACCGGCATTGCGGTGCTGGATGACTTGAAGGGCAAGGTCGCCGCCGAAGATTTCCCGCCGATGGTGGGGCGGATTTCCTTCTTCGTGAACGCGGGCATCCGCTTCGTCACCGAGCTTTGCAAGATGCGCGCGTTTTCGGAACTGTGGGACGAGATCTGCCAAAGCCGCTACGGCATCGCAGAGGAAAAATACCGTCGCTTCCGCTATGGCGTGCAGGTCAACTCCCTCGGCCTGACCGAACAGCAGCCGGAAAACAACGTCTACCGCATCCTGCTTGAGATGCTGGCCGTCACGCTGTCGAAGAACGCCCGCGCCCGCGCCGTGCAGCTTCCCGCCTGGAACGAGGCGCTGGGCCTGCCGCGCCCCTGGGACCAGCAATGGTCGCTTCGGATGCAGCAGATCCTCGCCTATGAAACCGACCTGCTGGAATATGGCGACCTGTTCGACGGCAGCCCGGTCATCACCGCCAAGGTCGAGGCGCTGAAGGACGGCGCGCGGGCCGAGCTTGCGACGCTTGACAGCATGGGCGGCGCGATCGCCGCGATCGAATACATGAAGGGCCGGCTGGTCGAATCCAATGCCGAACGCCTGAACCGGATCGAGACGAACGACACCATCGTTGTCGGCGTGAACCGTTGGCAACAGGGCGAACCCTCGCCGCTGGTGGGCAGCGACGGCGGCATCATGACGGTGGACCCGGGGGTCGAGGCCGACCAGGTCGGCCGCCTGAACGCCTGGCGCGCCGGCCGCGATCCGAAAGCGGTGGCCAATGCGCTGGCGGCGCTGCGCGAAGCGGCGCAGTCGGGCGCCAACATCATGCCGCCCTCGGTCGCGGCGGCGAAGGCGGGTGTCACCACCGGCGAATGGGCGGGCATCCTGCGCAAGGTCCACGGCGAATACCGCGGCCCCACCGGCGTGTCGCGCAGCCCCTCGAACCGGACCGAGGGGCTTGACCCGATCCGCGAGGCCGTCGATGCCGTATCGACGCGCCTCGGCCGCCGGCTGAAGTTCCTGGTGGGCAAGCCGGGGCTTGATGGCCATTCGAACGGCGCCGAACAGATCGCCTTCCGCGCCCGCGACTGCGGCATGGACATCTCTTACGACGGCATCCGCCTGACGCCCGAACAGATCGTCGCCGCCGCGTTGGAACAAGAGGCGCATGTGGTCGGGCTGTCGATCCTGTCGGGCAGCCACCTGCCGCTGATCGAAGAAGTCATGACGCGGATGCGCGAGGCGGGTCTTGGCCATGTGCCGGTGGTCGTGGGCGGCATCATCCCCGACGAAGATGCCCGCAAGCTGACCGGGATGGGCGTGGCGCGCGTCTATACGCCCAAGGATTTCGAACTGAACCGCATCATGCTCGACATCGTGGCGCTGGTCGAACCTGCCGTCTGCGCCGCCTGACGGGCAGATAGCCGCGCACCCCATCCTGAAGGGCCGCCTGACATGTATCAAGTCGCGCCCGGCGCATGGCGTCTACCATCCGCAGAACGGCCTCGGACCCCGGGGCCGCAGTGGGAGGACAGGGGATGTTCGAACGCATCAGGAAGTGGCAGGACGAATACCGACAGCGCAGCAGGATCGCGCAGATAGACGACGCCGACTTCCACGATATCGGGGTTTCCCGCGACGAACTCGAATCGATCGTGGGGATCGGAGAAGATATCAGCGACCGGCAACTGGCGATGGGCCGCCGTCACGGGCTGGACGAACGGGCCCTGCACCGCAACCCGCAGGATCTGGTCGCCTCGATCAAGACCTGTGCGCGCTGCGGCAAGACCGGGGAATGCGCAAGCTATCTGGCCTCGGATGCGCCGGCGTCGACCGGTGCGGAGTTCTGCCCGAACCACGACCTTTACCAGCAACTGGCACAATGCTGATCTTTGCCTTGGCGGCTCCGGTCGCTAATCTGCCTCATGTATCCAGGGGCAGAAGGAGGCGTTCATGCGGCCCGGCCCGCGAAACCTGATCACCGATGTCTCCGGCCTCGTCGTCGGCAATGCGCAGGATGATGGCCTGAAAAGCGGCGTCACCGTCCTTATGGGGGATCGTCCCTTCACGGCGGCCGTCCATGTCATGGGGGGCGCGCCCGGCACCCGTGAAACCGACCTCCTGGCGCCCGACAAGCTGGTGCAAGAGGTCGACGCGCTGGTGCTGTCGGGCGGGTCCGCCTTTGGCCTCGATGCCGCCTCGGGCGTGGCCGACGGGCTGCGCCTGATCGGGCGCGGTTTTGCGGTGGGCGACCAGCGGGTGCCGATCGTGCCGGGCGCGATCCTGTTCGACCTGCTGAACGGCGGGCAGAAGGGCTGGGCCGAAAACCCCTACAAGGCGCTTGGCCGCCGGGCACTCGACGCCGTCGGCCCCGACTTCGCCCTTGGCACTGCGGGCGCGGGAACCGGGGCCTCCACCGCCGGGCTCAAGGGCGGCCTTGGCTCGGCGTCGGTGGTGCTGAAAAACGGCCTTACGGTAGGCGCGCTCGTGGCCGTGAACGCGCTCGGCTCGGTCACGGTGGAAGACGGCCCGCATTTCTGGGCGGCGCCTTGGGAACTTGGCGGCGAATACGGCGGCCTTGGCCTTCCCCCCAGCTTTCCCGCCGATCACGAACCCCATCCCACCCGGCGGCCGGGCGAAGCCACGACCATCGCAATCGTCGCCACCGATGCCCTCCTGAGTCAGGCACAGGCCCAGCGACTGGCCACGGCGGCGCATGACGGCATGGCGCGCGCCATTGTCCCCAGCCACACGCCCCTTGACGGCGATCTGGTCTTTGCCGCCGCAACCGGGGAAAGGCCGCTCGCCGATCCGCTGGCCGACCCTTTCGCACTGGGCCATGCCGCAGCGACCTGCCTTGCGCGCGCCATCGCCCGCGCAGTGTTTTCGGCGTCCGCCCGGCCGGGCGATCTGCAACCGACCTGGTCGCAGGCATTCGTCTAGCGCTTCTTCTTTGCAAAAATACTCAAATTCCACCAGCCCCCAGAAGCACCTCGACAAGGGGCGAGTCCGCCCGCGCCAGCCCGTCGATCACATCGAAGTGGTGCCGGCCGGGCTCTCGCGTCACCGGGCAGGCCCAGGCATTTCCCAGCCGCCGCGCCTGATCGTGGAAAGCCGGGCGTTCATCCGCACCAACCCAGACACGTGCCCGCAGCCCCGGGCGGACCGGGCGCAGGACCGGACTTTCCAGCCTCGCTTCGGCCGCATCAAGCCGCAGGTCGGCCGCCATCTCGGTTTCCAGAATTGGCCGCAGATCGGCAACCGGAGAAATCGGCACAATGCGCCGCAACCGGCTCCAGACGTCATCGTCCAGCGCCACGTCGACTGAAGCCATCCGCGCCACCAGATGTCCACCCGCCGAATGCCCGGCAAGCACGACAGGCCCCGCAACCTCATCGGCCATGACCGGAAGCGCCCGCGCGATGCCGGCCGTCATCTGCGAAATCCGTGCCGAGGGCGCAAGCGGATAGGCTGGCATCGCCACCGCCCAGCCCCGCGCCAGCGCCCCCGCCGCCAGATGGCTGAAATCGCGCGGACTGCATTCCAGCCAATAGCCGCCATGGACAAAGACCATCAGCCCGGCCGCATCGCCTTCGGGCAGTGCCAGGTCGAACCATTCGCCCGCCGACTCGCCATAGCGCAGGTCGGCCCTCAGGCGCGCGGCAAGGTGGCCCCGAAAGGCCGCTGCATCCGCCTGCCAGCGCGGATACCATCCGTCGCCACCGGGAATGTAGGCTGCGTTCCTGTAGGCGTCGGTATAACGCATCGAAAACCCCTCCGGTCCGGGCGCTTCTGGACAAGTATGGAGCGGCGTGCAAAACCTTTGCAATCATATTGAGGAGGAGCCCCGATGCTCGATTCCGCCACCGATCTGAAAGCCCTGCTGAAAGATCCCTCGCTGCTGGCGACCAAGGCATATATCGCTGGCGAATGGGTTGAAGCCGCCGATGGCAAGACCTTCGCCGTGACCAATCCGGCGCGCGGCGACGTGATCTGCCATGTCCCCGACCTGACCCGCGAAGATGCCGCCCGCGCCATCGCCGCCGCCGACAAGGCGCGCCACGAATGGGCCGCCCGCACCGGCAAGGAACGTGCCGCGGTGCTGCGCAAGTGGTATGACCTGATGGTCGCCAATGCCGATGACCTGGGCGCGATCCTGACCGCCGAAATGGGCAAGCCCCTGGCCGAGGCCAAGGGCGAAGTCATCTATGGCGCGGCCTTCGTCGAATGGTTCGCCGAAGAAGCCAAGCGCATCTATGGCGAGACCATCCCCGGCCACCAGCGCGACAAGCGCATCACGGTGATCAAGCAGCCGATCGGGGTTGCCGCCTCGATCACGCCCTGGAACTTCCCGAACGCGATGATCGCCCGCAAGGTCGCCCCGGCGCTGGCCGCGGGTTGCGGCTTCGTCGCCCGCCCCGCCGCCGAAACCCCGCTTTCGGCGCTGGCGATGGCGGTGCTGGCCGAACGCGCGGGCGTGCCGGCCGGGGTGTTTTCGGTCATCACCTCAAGCCGCGCCTCCGACATCGGGAAGGAGTTCTGCGAGAACCCCGCCGTCCGCAAGCTGACCTTCACCGGCTCGACCGAGGTGGGCCGCATCCTGCTGCGCCAGGCCGCCGACCAGGTGATGAAGTGTTCGATGGAACTTGGCGGCAACGCGCCCTTCATCGTCTTCGATGACGCCGATCTGGATGCCGCCGTCGAAGGCGCGATGATCTCGAAGTTCCGCAACAACGGCCAGACCTGCGTCTGCGCCAACCGGATCTATGTGCAGGCCGGCGTCTATGACGCCTTCGCCGCGAAGCTTTCCGCCGCTGTGGCCAAGCTGAACGTCGGCGACGGGCTGAAGGCCGGGATCACCACCGGGCCGCTGATCAACGAAGATGCCGTCGAGAAGGTCGAGGAACACATCGCCGACGTGGTGAAGGGCGGCGGCCGGATCGTCACCGGCGGCAAGCGGCACGAACTGGGCGGCACCTTCTTTCAGCCGACGGTCGTGACCGGCGTGTTGCCTTCGATGAAGGTCGCCACCGAAGAAACCTTCGGCCCGCTGGCGCCCTTGTTCAGGTTCGAGACCGAGGAAGAAGTGATCGCGCTGGCGAACAACACGATCTTCGGTCTGGCGTCGTATTTCTACGCCCGCGACGTGGGCCGCATCACCCGCGTTCAGGAAGGGCTGGAATACGGCATGGTCGGCGTCAACACCGGCCTGATTTCAACCGAGGTGGCGCCCTTCGGCGGCGTGAAGCAATCGGGACTGGGGCGCGAAGGGTCGCGCCACGGGATCGAGGATTATCTGGAAATAAAATACATCTGCCTGTCGATCTGAGGCAGCAGATGGCATCGGGGCGCGGCCCTTCGGGGGGCCGCCCTTCGCCTGCCGTGCACCCGGGCCGGGCGATCAGTCCGATACATCCCATGTGAGCGAGGTGCTGTCGCTGACCTTGCGGGCATCGCGGACCACCTCGGCGACCCGGTCGGCAGGCACGACCCGTTCAAGCGTGCGGAAATCCCAGTCCAGCCGCAGGCCGCCCATCCGTTCCACGCGGGCGGACAGCGAATAGGCGAAGGCCTCGTTGCGAATCTCGATCCGGTCAGGCGGCAGGAACGGCACCGGCGCATTGCGGATCAGGACCGTATGGTGATGCATCTTGGGCAGGCCTGCCGTCAGTGGAGTTTGCCGCGTGCCGGACAGGGATTGCGGAAAATAACGGCCGAAATCCTCGGCCGCGACGACGAAGTTCTGCCACAGGCCGTTGGCCTGCATGGCCGCGGCCGGCAGGTGATAATGTTCCACCGTCGTCAGCCGGTTCAGCACCATGTCATCGTCAACCTGAACAGGCCCGGCCTGCCCGATCCCCGGATAGCGGGTGGCGTAGTATGACACCAGATCACGGCTGATGGACTCGGCGGGTTCGGTCGCCATGCGATAACGCTGGGCATTCGCCGCTGCACCGCGAAATTCCGATGTGACAGTGACGGCCACACCCGAAATGCTGAAATCGAACTCTTCGGTGCCTTGCGTGTTCCAGGCCCGCTCAACCGGCACTTCGATCGGATCCAGCGCCGTCACGCCCTTTGCAATGGGCAGGGCATAGCCGTAATCCGGCACTGCGGCATGATCCAGCCGCCCGCCCTCGTGGCTGCCGGTCGGATCCATCCAGTAGACCTTGCCGCCAATCCGGGCCTGCACGATCATGTGATCCATCACCGACAGCCCCGGTTGCTGAAGGGCCAGGGCATGGCCTTCGTCCAGATCGGTCAGGGCAACATGGGCCTCGATCCCCAGCGCCCCAAGCATCGTGCGCAGCAGAACCGACTTGTCCTTGCAATCGCCAAAGCCCTGGGCCACGACCTGCACCGGCTTGCGCGGCACCACGCCGCCGGCGCCGATCTCGATGCCCACATAGCGGATTTCGTCCTGGACCATACGCAGGGCGGCGGTGGCACGCGACAGATCGTCGGGACTGCCGTCGCGGATCGCCTGCACCTTGTCCTGCCATTCGGGCGGCAGCGCCTGAACATCGGGATAAAGCGGCAGAAGTGCTGCAACCAGCGGCCCCCAGTCGGCATCGGCGCTGTAGCGCACCGCCGCATCTGGCAGCGCCTCTATCGGGGTCATCTCCTCGGCCGGAGGAGGGATGTGGCCGTGCCGCGTCCATTCGTGGCGGATGACGCCGCCAAGCGCGGTTTCGTTGTGGACGACCCGCTCGGGCAATTCGCCCAGATAAAGCGGCTTTTGCGCGGGCCAGTTCAGGATCAGCCGCGACAGCACCACGGGCTGGTCGTATTCCAGACCCTGTTCGCCGGAAAACGACGCCCCCGGCACGACCGGGCGATCCGACTGGATGAAGCTGTAATCGACCACATCGCCCACCCGCAGATCGGGGATGGTGTAATGCGCCGTCAGGCTGCCATCGAGGATCCCCGCTTCCAGCCGCGATTCCCGCCGCAGAAGGTCCGGGTGCAGGGTGGCTGTCAGATCGGTGATCTTGCCATCGCGGATCACCTGCAGGCGCGTCAGGCCCAGACTGTCGAATTCGGGCGCGAAGTCCCAGTCGACGCTGGCTGATGCCTCCAGCCCCGAGCGATCGGTCACCTGAACCGCGCGGCGGGCGTAATGGATCCGTGTCGCGCCATCCCAGGCGATCTGGTCATCGACCACCAGAAAGACCCGCCCGCCAACGGCCGCTGCAAGCATCCGCTCATCCGCGGCCGGACGCTCTGCCGGCAACACCCATGTCGGGTCGGTGGCCGGAATGACCTCGGCGGCCCATAGAGGGCCGGTTGCCGCCCAGAGGGCCGCCACGAGCAGGCGAGCAAGGGTCAAGGGTCGCATTGGCGCAGTCAGACAGCATATCACGGCGCCCCACAAGCGCCCGGCAGCAGCATGAAGCGACTGTTGCGGAATTGACAGAGTGCCCGTTCACCCCGACACATTCGTGAAGGCCGGCCGGTCTGCCGGCAGGTCAGCGCGCCGATGCGGGCAACCCGAAGACGCGGTCGAACCCCAGGTTGAAGACGAAGGTATAGGCCATGAACAGGGTGATCAGGCCGATTTCATAGACAAGGGCCTGATAAAGCGTGATGTCCATCCACCAGGCGATGACCGGGACCAGCAGCATCGAAAGCGTGACTTCAAACCCGATGGCATGGGCCACCCGGTAGGAGAAGGGGCGCCCGCGCCTTGTGCGGCGGGCTTCCCAGGCCTCGAAGGCGGTGTTGAACAGGTAGTTCCACGCCATGGCGATCGTCGAGGTGACCGCCGCGATCATTCCCGTGGTGCCGAGCGTCTCTCCCGAAAAGGCGGCAAGGAACCCGCCGGCAAGGACGATGCCGATACCTTCGAACAGCAGGACATAGATCAGGCGGCGCCGGGCGGGGGACATGGCTCAGCCCTTCTCGTGGAAATAGTCGTGGATGGTCTGCGCCATGGCCGCCGAAATGCCCGGCGCGGCCTTCAGGTCGGGCAGCCCCGCACGCGACACCGCCTTGGCAGAACCGAAATGCGCCAGCAGCGCGCGTTTGCGCGCCGCGCCGATGCCGGGGATTTCGTCCAGCGGCGTCGCCCCAACCGCCTTGGCGCGCTTGGCGCGATGCGCGCCAATGGCCCAGCGGTGTGCCTCGTCCCGCAGTCGCTGGATGAAATAAAGCACCGGGTCATTTCGCTGCAGCGCCATCACCGGCTGGCCGGGACGGTGGAACTCTTCCTTCCCCAGATCACGGTCGATGCCCTTGGCGACGCCGACGAAGGGCACGTCATCCACCCCCAGATCGCCCAGAATTTCCGCCACGGCGGACACCTGCCCCGCACCGCCGTCGATCAGCAGCAGGTCGGGCCAGGCGTCGGTCTGGCGGTCGGGGTCTTCCTTCAAGAGGCGCTCGAACCGGCGCTTCAGCACTTCCTTCATCATGCCGAAGTCATCGCCCGGCGTCAGGTCGGTGCCCTTGATGTTGAACTTGCGGTATTGCGACTTCAGGAAGCCTTCCGCCCCGGCGACGATCATGCCGCCCACGGCGTCAGACCCCTGGTTGTGGCTGTTGTCATAGACCTCGATCCGCGCGGGCGGGCCATCCAGTTCGAAGGCTTCGGCCAGACCTTCCAGAAGGCGGGCCTGGGTGGCGTTCTCGCTCATTCGTCTTGCCAGGCTTTCGCGGGCGTTGCGGGCGGCGTTTTCCACCAGTTCGGCCTTTTCGCCGCGCCGGGGCACGGCGAGTTCGACCTTGCGCCCGGCCCGTTCGGCCAGAAGTTCGGCCATCAGGTCGGCATCTTCGACCGGGTGCGACAGAAGGATCAGGCGCGGCGGTTCCTTGTCATCGTAGAACTGCGCCAGGAAGGCCTGCATCACCTCGGCCTCGTCTGCGCCGGCGCCGGTGCGCGGGTAGAAGTCGCGGTTGCCCCAGCTTTGATGGGCGCGGATGAAGAAGACCTGCACGCAGGCCTGCCCGCCTTCCATGTGCAGCGCCACCACATCCGCCTCGGCCACGCCGCGCGGGTTGATGCCCTGCGCGCTTTGCACCTGGGTCAGCGCGCGGATCCGGTCACGCAGCGCCGCGGCCCGTTCGAATTCCATCGCTTCCGACGCCGCCGACATCTCGGCCGCCAGATTGGCCTGCACGTCGGTATTGCGGCCGCGAAGGAAGCGGTCGGCATCGGCCACCAGCCGGGCATAATCGGCCTCGGACACCTTGCCGACGCAGGGGGCGGAGCAACGCTTGATCTGATACATCAGGCAGGGGCGCGTGCGGCTGGCAAACATCGAATCCGAACAATTGCGCAACAGGAACACACGCTGCAACTGCGTCAGCGTCCGGTTCACGGCGCCCGCGCTGGCGAAGGGGCCGAAATAGGCGCCCTTTTCCTTCCTGGCGCCGCGGTGCTTCTTGATCTGCGGATAGGCGTGGTCGGACAAAAAGATGTAGGGAAAGGACTTGTCGTCGCGCAAGAGCACGTTGAAATGCGGCTTGAGCTGCTTGATCAGGTTCTGTTCCAGCAGCAGCGCCTCGGTTTCGGTCCGGGTCGTCAGGAACATCATCGAGGCAGTCTGCGCGATCATCCGCGCGATCCGGCCCGAATGGCCGGTGGGCCGGGCGTAGTTCGACACCCGCGCCTTCAGGTTGCGCGCCTTGCCGACATAAAGCACCCGCGCCTCGGCATCGAGCATCCGGTAGACGCCCGGCGAAGCGTCGAGCGTCTTCAGGTAGGACTGGATCAGGCGATGGCCCGTCAGCACGGCTTCCGGCACCGGATGGGGCGGCGGAACAGGGCCATCTGAAGGGGAATCGGGGTTCTGCATCTGGGTTGGCTTGGGCAACGGTGTCGGGTCTGCGATTCTGATGGTAGGGCTGCAATCTTATCGACTGCCGGGCAAGAGGAAAGCTGTCCACCGTTTCTGTGGACAAGTCTGCGGAAAAGATTGCTGCACAGGGAAATTTTCCTTGTTTTCAGCCCCCTTCACGGCGTCGCCCAAAAAACAGGCATTTTTTCAAGTTATTGATAATACTGGAAGAAATAATTAATATTGCGCAAATCCCTGAAAGCATTGGCAGAATCATGACAACCCCGTGATCGCGCCGCGCGCGGTGGACAAGTCAAGACCTGCGACATTGGGGCAGGCGCGGACCCGCTACTCTACCCCAAGGATATCGGGGGTCTTCCATGCCAGATGCTGGCCCCCGTCGGCACAGATGAGCTGGCCGGTCACGGAAGGGCTGTCGAGGAAGAAACCCAGCGCCGCGACGATGTCGGAAGCATTGGCGCCGCGCTCCAGAATCGTTGCGGCGCGCTGGCGGGCGAAGTGCGATTCAGACTGGCGGATGCCGCGCAGTGTCGGCCCCGGCCCGATGGCATTGACGCGGATTGCGGGCGCGAGCGCCTGCGCCGTGGTTCGCGTCATCGCCCAAAGACCCATCTTGGCGATGGTATAGGACATGAACTCGGGCGTCAGCTTGTGCACGCGCTGGTCGATCATGTTGACGATCAGGCCGGTTGCCCGGGGTTCGCCCTCCGACAGGTCGGGCGCAAGCCCCTGCGCGGCCATCGCTTGCGTCAGAAGGAAAGGCGCCCGCAGGTTCGACCCGATGTGGCGGTCCCAGCTTTCGCGGGTGGCCGTATGGATCGTGTCGTATTCAAAGATCGAGGCGCTGTTCACCAGCACCGTCACCGGCCCACCCAGTGCCGATGCCGCAGCTGGAAGCAGGCCTTCGGTCGCCACTTCGTCCAGAAGGTCGGCGTGAAGCGCCACGGCCCCCACGCCGAAGCCCCGCGCCTCGGCTGCGGCTGCCTCGGCGCCATCGCGAGAGGCGGCGTAGTGGAAGGCCACGGAAAAGCCGCGACGCACGAGGTAAAGCGCCATCTCGCGCCCCAACCGCTGCCCCGCCCCGGTGACAAGCGCCACGCCGGGTGCAATCCCTGATCCCGTCATCCGCGACCTCCGCAATCACAGGGCAACTTGCCAAGGCGCGGCTTGCCGCAGTTCGGGCAGAACCGGCCGATCCGCGGCGGTGGCGCAGGCCGGACCCAGCGGCTGAGAAGCGCGATCACCACAATGGCCAGCAGGAAGAAGGTTGCAACCTTGACCATCAGAACCCATACCGAGCCCAAAGGGCACGTTCCTCTGCCACGGCGATCGCCTCGCCGGCCAGCCCCACCCCAAGACGCCGGAACCACGGCCTGCGGATGCCATATGGCAAGATCCGCAGCTTGTCGCCGTAAAGCGCCTTCAGCCGCGGCTCGACATGGCCGATGCCGTCGGCAAGGCCCGCATCCACCGCCGCTTGCCCGACCCAGACATCGCCATTGAACAGTTCGCGCGAACCGTCGAGCCTTGCGCCCCGCCGCGCCTGCACCTGCGCCTTGAATGCCGCGTGGATCGGATCCAGCAGCGCGTGCAGCCGCGCCACGTCCTCGGGACGTTCGGGGCGGAACGGATCCATGAAGCTTTTCGAGGTGCCCGCGGTATGCACGCGCCGTTCGACCCCGTGCCGCGCCAGCAGGTCCGGAAAGCCGAAACCGGCCGAGATCACGCCGATCGACCCGACAAGCGAGCTTGGATCAACCCAGATGTCATCCGCCGCCGTCGCCAGCCAGTAGCCACCCGACGCCGCCGCATCCTCGACGAAGGCATGGACCGGCAGGCGCTTTTCATCGGCAAGCCGCCGGATCCGCGCCGCGATCAGCGAAGATTGCACCGGCGAGCCGCCGGGCGAATTGATCACAAGCGCCACCGCCGTCGGCTTTCCCCGCCGGAAGGCACGTTCGATCACCGGGGCAAGGGTCGCATCGTTCAGCCCCGCGCCAAGACGCCCAGGCCCCGCAATCATGCCCTGCAGGCGGATCAGCGGCACCAGGGCCGGCTTTTTCAGGAATGGAACAAGACCTCGCATGACCCGCGATGTAATGGGCTGGCCTGTTTGCGGCAAGTGCGGCTAGACTTTCCCGATGATCGACAAGCTGGAAATGTTCATCGCCCTGGCCAACGAGCGTCATTTCGGCCGCGCGGCCGAGGCGATGGGCGTCACGCAGCCATCGCTTTCGGGGGCGATCAAGCAGCTTGAGGACCAACTGGGCGTGCAGCTCGTGTTTCGCGGTTCGCGCTTCAAGGGGCTGACGCCGGAAGGGGCGCGGGTTCTGTCCTGGGCGCTCAAGATCGTGGCCGATACCCGCACGATGCGCGACGAGATGCGGACCTTGCGGCGGGGCGTTTCGGGCAACCTGCGCATCGGCGTGATCCCGACCGCGCTGCCGGTGATTTCGGAACTGACTTCACCATTTCTTGAACAGAATCCGAATGTGGCGTTAACGATCCTGTCACGCACTTCGGCCGAAATCCTTGACGGGATCGAGCGGCTGGAGCTGGAAGCCGGCGTCAGCTATCTGGACAACGAGCCGCTTGGCCGTGTGGTCCAGGTGCCGATCTACCGGGAAACCTATGTGCTGCTGATGGGGCGCGGCCATGCGCTTGCCGGGCGGGCCTCGGTGCGCTGGGAGGAAGCCGCGGCCGAACGCTTGTGCCTCTTGACGGGCGACATGCAGAACCGCCGGATCATCAACCAGCACCTGTCCGAAGCGGGGGCGCATGTCCATCCGACGGTGGAATCGAACTCGACCATCGCACTGATCTCTCATGTCGCCTCGGGGGGCTGGGTGTCGATCATGCCCAGGGCGCTGGCGGTGATGTTTCGCGGCAGCGGCCTTGTAGCCGTCCCGATGATCGAGCCTGAGGCCCGCCACACGGTCGGGCTGATCGCAGGCTTCCGGGAAACCCATACCCCGGTTCTGGCCGCGCTTCTTGACGCGGGGCGCAAGATCGCGCGCCTTTGATTGATAGCTGTATCCTATTGATGAACGGGGATTTGATATTGATAATCCGATCGCTGGCGCCTAGGCCCAACATGAGCCAGCCTGCGCCCGGAGAAGAAAATGACCAATACGCTGTCAAGCGAACGACTCGGCGAGATCATCGCCACCCATGCCGGTCTTGAAGGCCCGCTTCTGCCGATTTTCCATGCCATCCAGGAAGAAGTCGGCCACATCCCGCAGGATGCGCTGCCTGTGATTGCCCAGGCGCTGAACATCAGCCGCGCCGAGGCGCATGGCGTGATGTCATTCTACCACGACTTCCGCGCCAACCCCGCAGGCCGCCATGTGGTGAAGCTTTGTCGGGCAGAGGCCTGCCAGTCCATGGGCGCAGATGCGCTGCATGATCACGCGAAAGAACGGCTGGGCATAGACTTCAACGAAACTACCAAGAACGGCGCCGTGACGCTGGAGCCGGTGTTCTGCCTTGGGCTTTGCGCCTGCGGGCCGGCTGCCCTGGTGGATGGCAAGGTGGTCGGTCGGCTTGATGCCGAAAAGATCGACCGGATCGCGACGGAGTGCGGCGCATGACCCTGAAGATTTTCCTTTCCCGCGATGCCGCCGCCAAGGCGCTTGGCGTCGATGATGTCGCCGATGCGATCACCCGCGAAGCCGCGGCGCGTGGCGTTCAGGTGACGCTGGTGCGGCCGGGATCGCGCGGCATGATCTGGCTGGAACCGCTGGCCGAGGTGGAAACGCCCCAAGGTCGCATGGCCTTTGGCCCGATGACGGCCGCCGATGTGCCGGGTCTGTTCGGGGATCTGTCCGCCCATCCGAAGGCGCAGGGCCTGACAGAAGAAATCCCGTTCTTCAAATCCCAGACGCGCCTGACCTTCGCGCGCTGCGGCGTCATCGACCCGCTGAGCCTTGCCGATTACGAAGCCCACGGCGGCCTTGCGGGCCTGGGCCGGGCGCTGGCGATGACCGGCGCCGAGATTGTCGCCGAAGTCACCGAATCGGGCCTGCGCGGCCGGGGCGGCGCGGGCTTCCCGACCGGGATCAAATGGAAGACGGTCGCCGATGCGGTGGCGGACCGCAAATACATCGTCTGCAACGCCGATGAAGGCGACAGCGCCACCTTTGCCGACCGGATGCTGATGGAAGGCGATCCCTTCACGCTGATCGAAGGCATGGCCATCGCGGGCATCGCCACCGGGGCGACCAAAGGCTACGTCTACCTTCGGTCGGAATACCCCGACGCCGTCGAGGTGATGAACGCGGCAGTGCGCATAGGGCGTGAGGCGGGACTGCTGGGCGCATCGGTGCTGGGATCGAACCGGGCCTTCGACATGGAAATCCGCGTTGGCGCGGGCGCCTATGTCTGCGGCGAGGAAACCAGCCTTCTGAACAGCCTGGAAGGCAAGCGCGGCATCGTGCGCGCCAAGCCGCCGCTGCCGGCGCTGGAAGGCTTCCTGGGCAAGCCCACGGTGGTGAACAACGTCATCTCGCTGGCGTCGGTGCCGGTGATCCTGGGCAAGGGCGCCAAGCACTACAAGGATTTCGGCCTTGGCCGGTCGCGCGGCACGATCCCGCTGCAGATCGCGGGCAACGTAAAGCATGGCGGGCTTTATGAAATCGCCTTCGGCCTGACCTTGGGCGAAATCGTCGACACCATCGGCGGCGGCACGGCTTCGGGTCGTCCGGTGAAGGCGGTGCAGGTCGGCGGGCCGCTGGGCGCCTACTTCCCCCGCGCGCTGTTCGACACGCCCTTCGGCTATGAGGAATTCGCGGGCAAGGACGGGCTTGTGGGCCATGCTGGCCTTACAATTTTCGATGACAGCACCGACATGCTGAAGATGGCCCGTTTCGCGATGGAGTTCTGTGCGGTAGAATCCTGCGGCAAATGCACCCCCTGCCGTGTGGGCGCAGTGCGGGGCGTAGAGGTCGTGGATCGTATCGCCGCTGGTGACCCGACGGCGGTGCCGATCCTCAAGGATCTGTGCAACACGATGAAGTTCGGATCGCTTTGTGCGCTTGGCGGCTTCACCCCCTACCCGGTGATGAGCGCGCTGACGCATTTCCCTGATGACTTCTCCGGTTCCGCGACCGGGGCGAAGGAGGCCGCAGAATGAAAGACTTCATCCTTCCCGATGCCGATTACGGAACCCCCGCCGCCCGTGCGAAGGAAACCGTCACGCTGAACATCGACGGCTATGACGTGACGGTGCCCGCCGGCACCTCGATCATGCGCGCGGCGATGGAAGCCGGGATTTCGATCCCGAAGCTTTGCGCCACCGATTCCGTTGATGCCTTCGGTTCCTGCCGGCTGTGCCTTGTGGAAATCGACGGTCGCGCCGGCACGCCCGCGTCCTGCACCACGCCGGTTGCACCCGGGATCAGGGTCCATACCCAGTCCGAAGCCGTGCAGACCATCCGCCGTGGCGTGATGGAGCTTTACGCATCCGACCATCCGGTGCCGGGCCTGACCGATGCCGCCAATGGCGACAGCGAGTTGCAGTCGATGGCCGCCCGTGTCGGCCTGCGTGAAATCCGCTATCAACCGGTGGCGCAGCATGTGCGCCAGTATGGCGCCGACGGGACTTCGAACCCGGACTGGAAGCCGATCGACGACAGCAACCCCTATTTCAGCTACGATCCGTCGAAATGCATCGTCTGCTCGCTTTGCGTGCGGGCCTGCGACGAGGTGCAGGGCACCTTCGCGCTGACGATCGAGGGGCGCGGCTTTGACAGCCGGATGTCGGCCGGCATGGCCGATGACAACTATCTGTCGTCCGACTGCGTGTCTTGCGGAGCCTGCGTGCAGGTTTGCCCGACCGGCAGCCTTCAGGAAAAATCCATCGCCCAAATGGGCTTGCCGGACCGTTCGGTGATCACGACCTGCGCCTATTGCGGCGTCGGCTGCAACTTCAAGGCCGAGATGCGCGGCGACGAACTGGTGCGGATGGTTCCCTACAAGCACGGCCCGGCCAACCGCGGCCACAGCTGCGTCAAGGGCCGCTTCGCCTATGGCTACGCCACCCATCGGGACCGCATCCTGAAGCCGATGATCCGCGAGAATTTCTCGGACCCGTGGAAGGAAGTTTCCTGGGACGAGGCGCTGGGCTTCGCCGCAACGCGGATGAAGGACATCATCACCCGCCACGGCCAGAAGTCGGTGGGGGTCGTCACCTCGAGCCGCTGCACCAACGAAGAATCCTACCTGGTGCAGAAGCTGACCCGCGCGGTGTTCATGAACAACAACACCGACACCTGCGCCCGCGTCTGCCATTCGCCGACCGGATATGGCCTGGGCCAGACCTTCGGCACCTCGGCCGGCACGCAGGACTTCGACTCGGTCGAACATTGCGACGTGGCGCTGGTGATCGGCGCCAACCCGGCGGCGGCGCATCCGGTCTTTGCCTCGCGGCTGAAGAAGCGTTTGCGCGGGGGCGCCAAGCTGATCGTCGTCGATCCGCGTCGGTCGGAGACGATGGAAGGCCCGCATTACGAGGCGTCGCACCACCTGGCGCTGCGTCCGGGCACCAACGTCATCATCCTCAGCGCACTTGCGCATGTGATCGTGACCGAGAAGCTTTATGACGAGGCGTTCATCCGCACCCGCTGCGACTGGGACGAATTCCAGGACTACGCCGAATTCATCACCGATCCGCGCCACAGCCCCGAAGCGACCGAGGCGCTGACCGGCGTTCCGGCGGCCGAGGTGCGCGGCGCGGCCCGGCTTTACGCCACCGGGGGCAATGCGGCGATCTACTACGGCCTGGGCGTCACCGAACACAGCCAGGGTTCGACCGCCGTCATCGGCATCGCCAACCTTGCGATGATGACCGGCAACATCGGCCGGGCCGGCGTGGGCGTGAACCCGCTGCGCGGCCAGAACAACGTGCAGGGCTCGTGCGACATGGGATCCTTCCCGCACGAACTGCCGGGCTATCGCCATGTGAAGAACCCGGAAGTGCGCGCCATCTATGAAAAGGCCTGGGGCGTCGAGATCGATCCCGAACCCGGCCTGCGCATCAACAACATGCTTGATGCCGCCATCGACGGCAGCTTCAAGGCGCTGTACTGCCAGGGCGAGGACATCCTGCAATCCGACCCGGATTCGCAGCACACCGCCGCCGGTCTTGCGGCGATGGAGCTGGTGATCGTCCACGACCTGTTCCTGAACGAAACCGCGAACTACGCCCATGTCTTCTTCCCGGGATCGACCTTCCTGGAAAAGGACGGCACCTTCACCAACGCCGAACGCCGCATCAACATGGTGCGTCAGGTGATGGCCCCGAAACAGGGCTATGCCGACTGGGAAGTGACCCAGTTGCTCGCCAATGCGATGGGCGCGAACTGGACCTATACCCATCCCAGCCAGATCATGGACGAAATCGCCATGACCACGCCCTCCTTCGCTGGTGTGACCTATGAAAAGCTGGACCGGCTGGGCTCGATCCAGTGGCCCTGCAATGACTCCGCGCCGGAAGGCACCCCGATGATGCATATCGACGGGTTCGTGCGCGGCAAGGGCAAGTTCATCCGCACCGAATATGTGGCGACGGATGAACGGACCGGCCCGCGCTATCCGCTGCTGCTGACCACGGGCCGGGTGCTGTCGCAATACAACGTCGGCGCCCAGACCCGCCGCACGGAAAACGTCGTGTGGTATGACGAGGACATCCTCGAAATGCACCCGCATGACGCCGAGAACCGTGGCATCCGCGATGGCGAACTGGTGCGCCTTGCGTCACGCTCGGGCGAGACATCGCTGCGCGTCTGGGTCACGGACAAGGTCAGCCCGGGTGTGGTCTTCACCACCTTCCACCACCCCGGCATCATGGCCAACGTCGTGACGACCGACTATTCCGACTGGGCGACCAACTGCCCGGAATACAAGGTCACGGCCGTGCAGGTCAGCCCGTCGAACGGGCCCTCCGAATGGCAGGAAACCTATGAGCGCCATTCGGAACAGTCGCGGCGCATCCTGCCTGCGGCGGAATGACGGTCAGGTGATGCAGTCCCACCGGCGCACATCACGGCTTGCCTATCGGGCCGGCCGGTTCGAGCAGGGCCAGCGCGCCCTGCCCGAAGAAGTGCCGGTTGCGCTGGTCTACAACGGCACCACGCAGGCCGTGATGATGGCCACGCCCGCCGCGTTCGAGGATTTCGCGGCGGGGTTTTCGCTGACCGAAGGTATCATTTCCGATCTGTCTGAAATCACCGAAACCGAGGTCGTCGAACATGGCACCGGCATCGAAATCCGCATGTGGCTCGCGCCTCCGGCGGAGGCGCGCTTTTCCGCCCGCCGCCGCGCTCAGGTCGGCCCCGTGGGCTGCGGGCTTTGCGGGATCGACAGCCTGTCCGAGGCCCTGCGGGTTCTGCCGAAGGTGCAATGCGATATCCGCCTGACGCCCCCGGACGTGGCCGATGCGATGGCGGGCCTGACCCGGCATCAGGCGCTGCACGACACCACCCGCGCCGCGCATGCCGCCGGCTTCTGGCAGCCCGGCCTTGGCGTGACGCTGGGGCGCGAGGATGTCGGCCGCCACAACGCGCTTGATAAACTCGCCGGTGCGATGGCTCGCGCCGGTCTTGCCGCCGAAGGCGCGCTGGTCATCACCAGCCGCGTCTCGGTCGACATGGTGCAGAAGGCGGTGATGGTCGGTGCGCCGGTCCTGATCGCGGCTTCTGCCCCCACTGCGCTTGCGGTCGAAGAAGCCGACCGCAGCAACCTTACGCTGATCGCGCTGGCGCGCGGCAGCGATTTCGACGTCTACACCCATACCGAACGCCTGATCCAAGGACCGCACGCCCATGTCGCCTGAAAAGATGATCCGCATGGCCAACCAGATCGCCATGTTCTTCGAAACCAAACCCCATGCCGAAGGCGTGAACGGGGTTGCGGCCCATATCAATGACTTCTGGGAACCCCGGATGCGGCGGCAGTTGCTGGATCACCTGGCCACCGGCGGCGAGGGCCTGCGCCCGCTGGTCCTGGAAGGCGCCGACCTGATCCGCAAGCCCAAGGCCGCCTGACCTATCCGGCAGCGCCCAGGATCGCTTCCAGATCCCGGGCGTCCAGCGGCACCGGGTTGGCCTTCATCGAAGAGGCCGACAGCGCCGCTTCGGCGACGGCCCGGTGATCCGCAGGATTCAGTCCCAGCGCCGACAGGCGCGGCAATCCCGCGCCATGGATCCAGTCCTCCAGCGCATCGACGGGGCCAAGCGCCCGCAGCACCTCTGCCATTCGCGGGGCAGCCGCGTTGGCGCGCAAGATATGCGGCAAAAGCGCCCCGCAGATCGCCCCATGCGCCGCGCCGGTCATCCCGCCGATCACACCCGCCAGACCATGCACGGCACCAAGCCCCGAATTCGCCAGTGCCAGTCCCCCACAAAGGCTGACCCAGGCCATCGCATCGCGCGCCTTCGGGTCTTCTCCCGCCATCAGCGCCCGCAGCGCTGCGATCCCCTCGGCCATGGCAGGACGACACAGCGAATCGGTATAGGCATTGGCCCGCGTGCAAAGCCAAGGCTCGACCACCTGCACCAGCGCATCAAGGCCAGAGACCAGCGTCACCCCGCGCGGCGCATTGTCGGTCAGGGCCGGATCGACGATCGCCACCCGCGCGATCATCCGGTCGTCGCGCAAGCTGACCTTGCGGCGATGGGCGGGCACGTCGATCACCGCGTTCTTCGTCACCTCGGCCCCGGTTCCGGCGGTGGTCGGCACCGCGACAAAGGGCAAGGGCGGGGCAGACAAAGGCAGCCCCTTCCCCACCACCTCCAGATGGTCCATCGCCCCGCCCGGCGCGGGGACCAGTGCCGCCACTGCCTTGCCCAAGTCGACCGCCGCGCCACCGCCAAGCGAGATCACCAGATCGACGCCGCGCGCCGCCTCGACCGCAGCCTCGAGCATCGCCAGCGTCGGCTCCTGCCCGCAGGAAATCGCGCGGACCGCCATCCCCGCCTGCCGCAGATCCTGCCGCAGCCATTCGGCGCGGCCCGCGTCACGGCCATGAACCAGCGCCACGCCGCGACCGAAGCTTGCGGCGATGCCGGCCGCCTCTGCCGCCTGCCCGCGCCCGAAAAGGATCTTGCCCGGCTGAAGGATCGAAAAGCTCATACCGTCAACGTCGCCTGAACGGCCCTTTGCCAGCCGCCATATTTCCTTGCCCTCAGATCATCGGCCATCGCGGGTTCGAACCGCCGCTCCAGCGCCCAGTTCGCGGCGAAACCGTCCTGATCCGGGTAGACCCCCGCAGCCATTCCGGCAAGCCAGGCCGCGCCCAGCGCCGTCGTCTCAAGCACCTTCGGCCGGTCCACCGGCGCGCCGATGATGTCCGACAGGAACTGCATCGCCCAGTCCGAGGCCGACATGCCGCCATCCACCCGCAATATCCCTTCCGCCGCGCCGGTCCAGTCGGCGCGCATCGCTTCCAGCAGGTCGCGGGTCTGGAAGCCCACGCTTTCCAGCGCCGCACGGGCCAATTCGGCAGGGCCAGAGTTGCGGGTGAGGCCGTAAACCGCACCGCGACAATCCGCATTCCAGTAGGGCGCGCCCAACCCCACGAAGGCCGGCACCAGCACGACGTCTTGCGATGGATCGGCCGCATCGGCCAGGTCCTGCGTCTCCGCAGCCTCCCGGATGATCTTCAGCCCGTCGCGCAGCCATTGCACCACGGCGCCCGCGATGAAGATCGAGCCTTCCAGCGCATAGGTCGTCTGTCCGCCCAACCTGTAGGCAATGGTTCCCAAAAGCCGGTTTCGGCTTTCCACCAGCGCGGGGCCGGTGTTCAGAAGCGCAAAGCAGCCGGTGCCATAGGTGGCCTTCATCATGCCGGGGCGGAAACAGGCCTGCCCCACCGTCGCCGCCTGCTGATCCCCCGCCACGCCCCGGATCGGAATCTCGCGCCCGAACAGATCGGCCCGCGTGACGCCGAAATCATCCGCGCAATCGCGCACCTGGGGCAGTAGCGCCATCGGGATGTTCAGCAGCCGGCAGATGTCGTCGTCCCAGCGGTTATCGCGGATATTGTAGATCAGCGTCCGCGCCGCATTGGTCGCATCGGTGGCATGAACGCGCCCGCCGGTCAGCTTCCAGATCAGGAAGCTGTCGATGGTGCCGAATGCCAGTTCGCCACGTTCGGCCCGCGCCCGCGCGCCTTCGATGTTGTCCAGAAGCCAGGCGATCTTGGTGCCCGAAAAATACGGATCCAGAAGCAACCCGGTCGCCCGCGTGATCGCGGGTTCATGCCCCTCGACCTTCAGCCGCTGACACAGCGCGGCTGTGCGCCGGTCCTGCCAGACGATGGCGGGTGCAATCGGCTCGCCCGTGGCCCGGTCCCAGATCAGCGTCGTCTCGCGCTGGTTGGTGATGCCGATGGCGACGATCTCGCCCGCGCCAATTCCGGCCTTCTCGATCACGGAGCGGGCGGTTCCGGCGACGCTGGCCCAGATCTCGGCCGGGTCATGTTCGACCCAGCCCGAGGCCGGGAAATGCTGGGTGAATTCCTTCTGCGCCACCGCGACAACCCGCATGGCGCCGTCAAACAGGATCGCCCGGCTGGAGGTGGTTCCCTGATCGATCGCCAGAACATGGGTCATGTGCCGCTTCTTCTTTGCCCAAATACTCAGATCCTGCGCCTGCCACCGGCGCAAGGTAAAGGGGGCGGCGCACCGCCCCCCCCAAAGATCACTTCTGCCAGGACTTGATCAACTCGTCATAGTTGATCGTCTGCGGCTTTTCCTTTTCGTTCTCGACCTTCAGCTGCGGCGCCAGATTGCCCTTGGACACCGCATCCGCGTTCCAGTAGGCTAGGTCATGCTCCTCGGCCAGCTTCGGGCCGATATCGCCCTGCACGCCCGATTTCTCGATCCGCGCCATCACCTTTTCCTGCTCGGCACAAAGGCTGTCCATGGCTTCCTGCGCGGTCTTGGCGCCCGACGAGGCATCGCCGATTGCCTGCCACCACAGCTGCGCCAGCTTCGGGTAATCCGGCACGTTGGTGCCCGTGGGCGACCACTGAACGCGGGCGGGCGAGCGGTAGAACTCGATCAGACCGCCCAGTTTCGGCGCGCGGTCGGTGAACGACTGGTGCTGGATCGTCGATTCCCGGATCAACGTCAGGCCGACGTGGCTTTTCTTCACGTCGACCGTCTTTGAGGTGACGAACTGCGCGTAAAGCCAGGCGGCCTTGGCGCGGTCATCCGGCGTGGACTTCAGAAGTGTCCACGACCCCACATCCTGATAGCCCAGCTTCATGCCGTCCTTCCAGTAGACGCCATGCGGCGAGGGGGCGAAGCGCCACTTCGGCGTGCCGTCCTCGTTCACCACCGGCAGGCCGTCCTTGACCATGTCGGCGGTAAAGGCGGTGTACATGAACATCTGCTGGGCAATCTCGCCCTGCGCCGGAACCGGCCCCGATTCCGAGAAGGTCATGCCTTGCGCCGCTGCCGGGGCATAGGCCTTCAGCCAGTCGAGGTATTTCTGGATCGCATAGACCGAGGCCGGCCCGTTGGTATCGCCGCCACGCGCCACGCAAGACCCGACGGGGCGCGAGTTTTCATCGACCTTGATACCCCATTCATCGACCGGCAGACCATTCGGCAGGCCCTTGTCGCCGTTCCCCGCCATCGACAGCCAGGCATCGGTGAAGCGCCAGCCCAGGCTCGGGTCCTTCTTGCCATAGTCCATATGGCCATAGACCTTCTTGCCGTCGATTTCGCGGCCGGTGAAGAATTCGGCGATATCCTCATAAGCCGACCAGTTGACTGGGACGCCCAGATCGTAGCCATACTTGGCCTTGAAATCCGCCTTGTTCTTTTCGTCGTTGAACCAGTCATAGCGGAACCAGTAGAGGTTCGCGAACTGCTGGTCGGGCAGTTGGTAAAGATCGCCGTCCGGGGCCGTCGTGAACTTGGTCCCGATGAAGTCGGCAAGGTCAAGGCCGGGGTTGGTCACGTCCTTGCCCGCGTTCGCCATCCAGTCGGTCAGGCTGCGCGCCTGCTTGTAGCGCCAATGGGTGCCGATCAGGTCGCTGTCGTTGACATAGGCATCATAGATGTTTTCGCCCGACTGCATCTGGGTCTGCAGCTTCTCGACCACATCGCCTTCGCCGATCAGGTCATGGGTCAGCTTGATGCCGGTGATCGCGGTGAACGCCGGGGCCAGCACCTTGGATTCGTATTCATGGGTGGTGATGGTTTCCGACACCACCTTGATCTCCATGCCGGCGAAAGGCTTCGCGGCATCGACGAACCACTGCATCTCCTTTTCCTGGTCTGCGCGGCTCAGCGACGACATGTCGCCGATTTCCTTGTCAAGAAAGGCTTTCGCCTCCTCGATTCCAGCCCAGGACGGGGCGCCCGTGACCATCAGGGCAAGGGCAAGCGCCGTTGTCGAATAACGTAGTCTCATGTCACTCCTCCTGTTGCATGTCGTGTTGGTATTGCGGGTCAGAACGTCTTGCCCGACTCCGTCGGCTTGCCCGTCAGGCCCAGCGAAAGACTGCTGCGGCATAGACGAGGCATGGAAGCAGCGCCCCCCAGAGGGGGGAGCCGAAGGCGGCAAGCCAGGCAAGGCAGATGAAGGCCGAGCCAAGCAGCGTGATGAACAACCTGTCGCCACGGGTGGTTTCGATGCGCAGGATGCCCATACGCGGGGTTTCCGGGAAACGGATCGCGGCCCAGGTGAAGACGACCAGCAGCGCCGCGATGACGACGAAGAACACCCCCGTCGGGAAGGTCCAGGCCATCCAGCCGCCGGGGATCAGCGGCGCCGTCCAGTCGCGCGCACCGTCGGTTTGGGGCACGGCCGCAAACAGCAGCGCAAGGATGGCCAGCAGGATCGCACCGGCCAGGATGAGGAACAGGTTGGTGCCTTTGTTGTGGGTCATCACACCCTCCCCAGGGCAAAGCCCTTGGCGATGTAGTTGCGGACAAACCAGATCACCAGCGCGCCCGGAATGATCGTCAGCACCCCCGCCGCCGCCAGCACCCCCCAATCCAGCCCCGAGGCCGAAACCGTGCGCGTCATGGTCGCGGCGATCGGCTTGGCATTGACCGAGGTGAGCGTGCGGCTGAGCAGCAGCTCGACCCAGGAAAACATGAAGCAGAAGAAGGCGGCGACCCCGATGCCGCTGGCGATCAGCGGCATGAAGATGCGGATGAAGAAGCGCGGGAAGGAATAGCCGTCGATATAGGCGGTTTCGTCGATTTCCTTCGGAACGCCGCGCATGAAGCCTTCCAGGATCCAGACCGCGAGCGGCACGTTGAACAGGCAATGCGCCAGTGCCACCGCGATATGCGTGTCGAAAAGCCCGATCGACGAATAAAGCTGGAAGAACGGCAGCGCGAAGACGGCGGGCGGAGACATGCGGTTCGTGAGCAGCCAGAAGAACAGGTGCTTGTCGCCCATGAAGCTGTAGCGGCTGAAGGCATAGGCCGCCGGCAGCGCCACCGAGATCGAGATCACGGTGTTCATCACCACATAGATGATCGAGTTGACATAGCCCATGTACCAGGCCGGGTCGGTCAGGATGGTGCGGTAATTGGCCAGCGTCGGGTTCTTGGGCCAGATCGAGAAGACGTTGAGGATTTCGGTATTGGTCTTCAGGCTCATGTTGAAAAGCCAGTAGATCGGCAGGATCAGGAAGATGATATAGACCGTGATCACAAGGGCCGGTCCAAGGCGGCGCTGTCCGTCCATCACAGCCCCTCCTCTTTGTCGAAGTTGGTCATCACGGTGTAGAACACCCAGCTGACCAGCAGGATCACCAGGAAATACATGATCGAGAACGCCGCCGCCGGGCCAAGGTCGAACTGCCCCACGGCCATCTTCACCAGGTCGATCGACAGGAAGGTGGTGGCGTTACCGGGGCCACCGCCGGTGACGACGAAGGGCTCGGTATAGATCATGAAGCTGTCCATGAAGCGCAGCAGCACCGCGATCAGAAGGACGCCCGACATCTTCGGCAATTCGATATAGCGGAAGACCTTCCAGCGCGTCGCCTGGTCGATCCGCGCCGCCTGGTAATAGGCCTGCGGGATGGATTGCAGACCCGCATAGCACAAAAGCGCCACGAGTGATGTCCAGTGCCAGACATCCATGACGATGACGGTGGCCCAGGCATCCAGCGGGTCGTTGGTGTAGTTGTAATCGATGCCCAAGGCCGACAGTGCGCGCCCCAGAAGCCCGATATCGACCCGCCCGAAGATCTGCCAGATCGTGCCCACAACGTTCCACGGAATGAGCAGCGGCAGCGCCATCAGCACCAGCGTGACGGAAGACCAGAAGCCCTTTTTCGGCATGTTCAGCGCGATGAAGATGCCCAAGGGCACCTCGATCGCCAGAATGATCGCGGAAAACAGCACCTGCCGGCCAAGTGCGGCGTGCAGCCGGTCGGAATGCACCATCTCATCGAACCAGTCGAGGCCGGCCCAGAAGAACGCGTTGTTCCCGAAGGTGTCCTGGACCGAATAGTTGACCACCGTCATCAGCGGGATCACGGCGGAAAAGGCCACCAGAACCAGAACCGGCAGCACCAGGAACCATGCCTTCTGATTGACCGTCTTGTTCATCAGGCCGCCTTTCCCTGCACGCGCCAGTCGTCGGCGTAGACGTTGATGTGCCCCGGCGCGAGGCTGAGCCGCCGCATCGCGGGCGTGACGGGCTGGCCTTCATGCGCGATGGCATTGACGGGGCGGCCGTCGAATTCGGCGCGCACGATCCGGTGGCGGCCCACGTCCTCGATCCGGGTCACGGTGACCGGCAGCCCGGACGGATCATCGCTCAACGCGACATATTCCGGTCGCACGCCCAGTTGCACCCGCCCCGTGGGACGGCCGTAATCCAGGCCAAGGTCGAGGCGCTGGCCCGCGACGGTGGCAAATCGCCCCTCAACCGTGGCGTCGAAGAGGTTCATGCCGGGCGAGCCGATGAAATAGCCGACGAAGGTATGCGCCGGCGTCTCGAACAGGGCCTGCGGCGTGCCGATCTGGACGACGCGGCCATCGTGCATCACCACGACCTGATCGGCAAAGGTCAACGCCTCGGTCTGGTCATGGGTGACATAGATCATCGTATGGCCGAACTGCTGGTGCAGCGCCTTGAGCTGGGTGCGAAGCTCCCATTTCATGTGCGGGTCGATCACCGTCAGCGGCTCATCGAACAGGATCGCGTTCACGTCTTCACGCACCATGCCGCGGCCAAGGCTGATCTTCTGCTTGGCGTCCGCCGTCAGGCCGCGCGCCTTGCGCTTCAGCACCTCCTCCATCCCGATCATGCGGGCGATCTGATGGACGCGGGCTTGGATATAGCTTGGGTCCATGCCGCGGTTGCGCAACGGGAAGGCCAGGTTGTCCTCGACCGTCATCGTGTCGTAGACGACCGGGAACTGGAACACCTGCGCGATGTTGCGTTCGGCCGTGGGGGCATCGGTCACGTCGCGGTCGCCAAACAGCACCCGCCCGTGGCTGGGGCGCACCAGCCCCGAGATGATGTTCAGTAGCGTGGTCTTGCCGCAGCCCGAAGCGCCCAGAAGCGCATAGGCCATGCCGTCTTCCCAGACGTGATTGAGTTCCTTCAGCGCGAAGTCATCTTCTGACTTCGGGTGGGGCATGTAGCTGTGCGCAAGCTTCTGAAGCGTGATCCGTGCCATTTCCCCCCCTTTCAGGCCGCAAGCGCATAGGGCGCGGGCGCCGCCAGCCGGCCCCCGGCGTCGAAGATGTAAAGATGCGCCGGATCCAGATGCACCGTCACCGCATCGCCCGGGGTCAGGCGATGCACCCCGCCGATCAGCCCGACCCAACGCTGATCGCCGTGGTCCAGATGCACGAAGGTTTCCGATCCGGTGATTTCGGTCACCGCGACGCGGGCCGGAAATTCGACGGCATCGCCGTTGTGGCGGCCCAGCGACAGGTGGTTGGCGCGGAACCCGCCCGTGTAGCGCCCGTCGGGCAGATCGGCCAGCGCGCCCAGCGCGGGCACCTGCTGGCCTTCGCCAAAGACGACGCGGGCACCGACCTTGGCCAGTGAAAGGAAGTTCATCGGCGGGTCGGAAAACACCCGTGCCGTCGTGGCGTCGGCGGGCTGGCGGTAGACCTGCGGCGTGGGGCCGAACTGGGTGATGCGGCCTTCCCAAAGCGCGGCAGTATTGCCGCCCAGAAGCAGCGCCTCCTCGGGTTCGGTGGTGGCGTAGACGAAGATCGCACCGGATGTTTCGAAGATTTTCGGAATTTCAAGACGCAGTTCTTCGCGCAGCTTGTAGTCCAGGTTTGCAAGCGGCTCATCCAGCAGCACGAGCCCCGCATCCTTGACCAGTGCGCGCGCCAGCGCGCAGCGTTGCTGCTGCCCGCCCGACAGTTCCAGCGGCTTGCGGGCCAGAAGCGGCGTCAGCTTCAGCATTTCGGCGATGGCATTCACGCGCCTGTCCACCTCGTCGCGCGGGCGTCCCATCAGCCGCAGCGGCGAGGCGATGTTGTCGTAGACCGTCATCGAGGGGTAATTGATGAACTGCTGGTAGACCATCGCCACCTGACGGTCCTGCACGCGCTGTCCGGTCACGTCCTTGCCATGCCACAGGATGCGGCCCCGCGTCGGCGCATCGAGCCCCGCCATCAGCCGCATGAGCGTGGTCTTGCCCGCAAGGGTCGGACCCAGGAGGACGTTCATCGTGCCTTTTTCAAGGGTCAGGTCGGTATCGTGCATATGGGTCTTGCCCGACACGACCTTCGCCACCCCCCGCAGTTCAAGCGCCATGCGCTTCCTCCCAAACGACCGGGCACCCCTCGCGCCCCGGCCAAACCCTTCCTTCTCAGACCGCCTCGGCCATCCCGGCTTCTGCGGTCGCCATCCACTGTTCCAGCGCGGCCACCTGATCTGCCCCAAGACGAAGCCCCAGCTTCGAGCGGCGCCAGATCACGTCTTCGGCGCTGCGGGCATATTCCCGCACCATCAGCCAGCGCACCTCGGCCTCGGTCAGCGTGGCGCCGAAGTCCTGCCCCAGGTCGGACAGAACCTGCGCCTGCCCAAGGATCGCCGCCGTCTCGGTCCCATAGGCGCGCACCATCCGTTCGGCCCAGGGCTCGGTCAGGAACGGATAGCGCGCCCGGAGTTCGGCCGTCAGCCGCGCCACGCCATCGACCGGGAAATCGCCGCCTGGCAGGGACACACCGGCCGTCCAATGGCCACCCGCGCCCCGAAAGAACGGCAGGATCTTTTCCAGCGCGTGTTCCGCCAGACGGCGATAGGTGGTGATCTTGCCACCGAAGACGCTCAGCAAGGGTGCTGCGCGATCATCCAGCGCAAGGACATAGTCCCGCGTTGCCGCCGTGGCGGATTTGGCGCCGTCGTCGTAAAGCGGCCGCACCCCGGAATAGGTCCAGACGACATCATCCCGCGTCACCGGCCTGCGGAAATAGCGCGAGGCGAAGGCACAGAGATAATCAGCCTCTTCGTCGGAGCAGCGGGGGTTGGCCGGGTCGTCGTGGTGGTCCTTGTCGGTGGTGCCGATCAGGGTGAAATCGCCTTCATAGGGAATGGCGAAGATGATCCGGCCATCCTCGCCCTGGAAGAAATAGCATTTGTCGTGGTCGTAAAGCCGCCGCGTCACGATATGGCTGCCACGGACCAGGCGCACCCCGGCAGGGGAGTTCTGGCGTAGCGTCTGCTTCAGCACCTGCTCAACCCAAGGGCCGCCGGCATTGACGACGACCCTGGCGGCAATCTGTTCGTCGCCTCCATCCTCGTGCCGGATCTGCACCAGCCAGCCATCCGCCCCACGTTCGGCGGATACCACACGTGCCCGCGTCAGAATCCGCGCACCGCGCGCTTCGGCATCGCGGGCGTTCAGCACCACAAGGCGCGAATCCTGCACCCAGCAGTCGGAATATTCGAAAGCCTTCTCGAACTTGGGGTTCAGGGGCGCGCCCGCCCGATCCTTTCGCAAGTCTACCGTCGTGGTCCCGGGCAGGATCCTGCGTCCGCCAAGATGGTCGTAAAGGAACAGCCCCAGCCGGATCAGCCAGGCCGGACGGCGGCCGCGCATCCAGGGCATGACCAGCGACAGGATCCGCGAGGTGGGAGTCTCGCCCTCAAACCGCATGTCGCGGTGGTAGGGCAGAACGAAGCGCATCGGCCAGCTGATATGGGGCATGGCGCGCAAGAGCGTTTCGCGTTCATGCAGCGCCTCGCGCACCAGCCGGACCTCGAAATATTCCAGATAGCGCAGCCCGCCGTGAAAAAGCTTGGTCGAGGCCGAGGAGGTGGCCGAGGCCAGGTCATGCATTTCTGCAAGCACCACGGAAAGCCCCCGCCCGGCGGCGTCGCGGGCGATGCCGCAACCATTGATCCCGCCGCCAATGACGAAGACGTCCACCTGCGCCCCCTTTTGACCGATGACGGACATCGACCCCCCTCGTGATCCCTGCTCCCATAGAAGGCCACATGCAGGAGCTTTGTCAAAGGATATGTTTTCGTTTTTTTTCGCTTTCGCGCATATTTTCCATAAAACAGAATTTCAGCACATTCCGCGGCGCGGAAAATTACCTTTTGCCGATGCAGAATCACCAGATCACGCTCGAAAACCTTCGCTTTTCCTTTCGCCGCAACATTGTTACGCTGCAAGAACGTCAGAACCAACGACGCGCCCCCAGGAGGATCCCTTGGCCCTAAGCTTCCGCCAGACCGAAATCCTGGACATCGCCCGCACCGAGGGGCGCGTCATCGTCGATGATCTGGCCGAACGCTTCAACGTCACCGCGCAGACGATCCGGCGCGACCTGACGGAACTCGCGGATGCCGGGAAGCTTGACCGGGTGCATGGCGGGGCGATCATGCCTTCGGGCGTCACGAACATCGGCTACGCGGATCGCCGGGCGATGGCCGCCGATGCCAAGACCCGCATCGCGCGGGCCTGCGCCAAGGCGATCCCGGACAATTCCTCGCTGCTTCTGAACATCGGAACCACGACCGAAGCGGTGGCGCGCGAATTGCTGGGCCATCGCAACATCACGGTGCTGACCAACAACATCAACGTGGCCAATATCCTTGTCGCCAACCAAAGCTGCGAGGTGATCGTGACGGGCGGGCTTCTGCGGCGGTCGGACGGCGGTTTGATCGGCGATCTGACGACGCAGGCGATCCAGGCCTTCAAGGTCGATCATGCGGTGATCGGCACTTCGGCGCTGGATCTGGATGGCGATCTTCTGGACTTCGACGCGCAGGAGGTCCGCGTGAGCCGCGCCATCATCAAGCAGTCGCGCAAGGTCTTCCTGGTGGCGGATGCCTCCAAGCTCAGCCGGTCGGCACCGGTGCGGATCGGGTCGCTGTCGGAAATCGACGCGATCTTCACCGATGCGCCGTTGCCCGAGGCGCTGGCGCGACAATGCGAAGAATGGGGCACGACGGTTCACGTCGTCTGACCGGGAGCGGGGCCGTTTTGCGGGATTCCCTTCCGTTTAGAGGCCGAGTCCGGCTATAATACAGCATCAAACGGAGTATCCCATCATGCCGCAACCCGCCGCACTGATCGGGGGCGTTTCGCCCGACCGGCTTCAGGCCTTTGCGACCCGCGAAGCCCGCCGCTATGCCAAGGTCCGCCCGCTGACGGAAGCGGCGCTGAAGACCGGTGCCGCTTCTTACCTTGACGGGGTGCCGATGCACTGGATGAAGGACTGGTCGATGCCCTTCCCGATGCTGGTCGAAACGGCCAGCGGCGCGCATCTGACCGATCTGGACGGCTTCGGCATCGACGATTTCTGCCTGGGCGACACCGGGTCGATGTTCGGCCATTCGCCCAAACCGGTGGCCAAGGCGATCCGCCAACAAGCCTCGCGCGGGCTGACCTACATGCTGCCCACGGTCGACGCGCTTGAGGTCGGGCATCTGCTGACGGAAACCTTCGGCGATTTCCGCTGGCAGATCGCAACCACCGCCACCGATGCCAACCGCTTTGCCCTGCGCGTGGCGCGGGCGGTGACGGGGAAGCCGAAGGTTCTGGTGTTCAACGGCTGCTATCACGGCACCGTCGATGACACGATGGTGGAACTGGAAAACGGCGCGACCGCGGCCCGCAAGGGGCTGGTGGGGCAGGTCGCCGACCTGACGCAGACGGCGGTGGTGGCCGAGTTCAATGACCTCGCTTCGGTCGAACGGGCGCTGCAAAAGGGCGATGTGGCCGCGATCCTGACCGAGCCGGTGATGACCAATTCCTGCATGGTCCTGCCGCAGCCCGGCTTCCATGAAGGCTTGCGCGAACTGGCATTCCAGCATGGCGCGCTTCTGATCGTCGACGAAACACACACGATTTCCTCCGGCCTTGGCGGCTATACCCGCGTGCATGGCCTGCTGCCCGACATGTTCGTTGTCGGCAAATGCGTGGCGGGCGGGATGCCCACGGCCGTCTGGGGCATGACGGGCGATGTGGCGCGGCGGTTCAAGGATTACAACGCCAAGCGGCCCGCAGGCCATTCGGGGATGGGGACCACCTTGTCCGCCAACCCGATGCAGTTCGCCTGCCTGCGCGCCACCCTTTCGAAGGTGATGTCTGATGCGGCCTATGCCCATATGGAAAAGGGCGCCGCAAGGCTGGAGCGCGGGCTTTCGAAGGTGATCACCGCGCATCGCGCGCCCTGGCATGTGGTGCGCTTGGGCGCCCGGGTCGAATTCATCTGCGCCCCCGGCCCCCTGAAGAACGGCACCGAGGCCGCCTTTGCCCATCAACCCGAACTTGAGGCCGCCATCCACATCGGCCTTCTGAACCGGGGCTGCCTGATCGCGCCCTTCCACAACATGATGCTGGTCAGCCCGGTGACGAAGAAGCGCCAGATCGACCGTCTGGTTGCCGCTTTCGACGAAGTCCTGACCCAGCTTTTCGACTGAGACCCAAATGACCGACCATAACAGCCCCTCGGGCTCGACCGTGACCGAGGCCGAGGAATTCCTGGCCCGGCACCCGGAAATCGAAGCCTTCGACATCGTCTTGCATGACGCGAACGGCATCGGCCGTGGCAAGATCATCCGCCGGCATGAACTTCTATCCTTTTACAAGGGCGGGCGGCATCTGCCGATCTCGATCCTTGGCCTCGACATCTGCGGCGAGGATGTTCACGAAACCGGGCTGATCTGGGATCAGGGCGATGGCGATTTGCGCGCCTGGCCGATCCCCGGCACGATCAAGCCCCTTCACAACACCCAGCCGCCGCGGGGCGAGGTGTTCATGTCGATGTATACGCTCGACGGCCAGAAGATGACATCGGACCCGCGCCATGCGCTGCAACGTCAGGTCGATGCGCTGGCTGCCGAAGGGCTTCACCCCGCCGGTGCGTTCGAACTGGAATTTTTCCTGCTGTCCAACGAACGCGATGCCGACGGCTATGTGCAGCCCGCCGCCGATGTGCTGGACGGTCGCCGCAGCCACAAGACCGAGGTTTATTCCGTCGATCACCTGCACGGGATGCTGCCGTTGTTTTCAGACGTTTACGCGGCGGCGGCCAAGGCCGGGATCAAGGCCGAAACGCTGATTTCGGAATACGCGCCGGGGCAATACGAACTGACGCTGCATTACCGCGAAGACGTCATGCAGGCCGCCGACGACCTGATGCGGCTGAAACGGATCGTGCGGCTTCAGGCGCGAAGCCACGGCGTGACCGCCTGTTTCATGGCCAAACCGGTGGAGAAATACGCCGGATCGGGGATGCACTTCCACGTCTCGATGCAGGACGATGCGGGCCGCAACGTCTTTGTCGAGGACCAGGAAGGCATCTGGAACGACCGGATCCTGCACGCACTGGGCGGCCTGCGCGCCACGATGAGCGAATCGATGCTGGTCTTCGCGCCCCATGCAAACAGCTGGCGGCGGTTCGCGTCCAACTCCTATGCGCCGGTCAGCCCGACCTGGGGGGTCAACAACCGTTCCGTCGCGCTGCGGATTCCGGCGGGCGATATCCGTGCGCGGCGGATCGAACACCGCCCCGCAGGCGTGGACGCGAACCCCTATCTGGTGGCCGCGACCGTGCTGGCGGGCATCCGGCGCGGGCTGAAGCACCGGATCAACCCCGGCCCCGAAACCAAGGGCGATGGCTACGCGGGTGGCCAGGATGCGCCGGCGATTCCGCCCGACTGGGGCGCTGCGATCGAGGTCGCGGCGGCCTCGGCCTTCCTGAAGGATGCCCTGGGCGAAGACATGCACCGCACCTTCTGCGCCATCAAGGCCGCCGAATATGCCCGGGTCATGCGCACGATTCCGGATGTGGACTATGACCTTTACCTGCACACGGTATAGGACAAGGGGCCGGGGAAACCCGGCCCTTTTTCCATCAGCCGTGCTTGACCATCACATGCCGGACCACGGGTGTAGTCCTCCAGCGCATAGGCCGACATATCCTTGCCATAGCCCGATTGCTTCAACCCGCCATGCGGCATTTCATTGACCAGCATGAAATGCGTGTTCACCCAGGTGCAGCCGTAGCGCAGCCGCGCCGCCGTGGCCATCGCGCGCCCCACGTCGCGCGTCCAGACCGAGGACGCCAGCCCATAATCGCTGTCGTTGGCCTAGGGTCGAGACTCAATCAAGTCCACCAGATGATGATTGCGGCGATTGCGACGGCGGATGCGAAGTTGATGGCCAGCTTGTCGTAGCGGGTGGCAATGCGTCGCCAGTCCTTGAGGCGGCAGAAAGCCCGCTCGATCAGATTTCTGTCGCGATAAGCCGTCTCATCGTAGGGGATGGGCACCTTGCGTGATCGGGTGGAGGGGATGACGGCCTCGGTTTTCGTCGCCGCGAGGCGGTCACGCAGGCTGTTGGCGTCATAACCCATGTCAGCCAGAAGGCGTGTGGGGGCGGTGCATTTGTCCAGAAGCGCCGGAGCCTCCGAGATGTCGGCGTGGTTTCCGGGGCTGAGGCTGAAGGCCACCGCGCGTCCGCAACCATCTGTCAGAGCATGGATCTTGGTGGTTGGACCGCCACGCGAGCGCCCGATGCCCTGAATTTGCGCCCCCCTTTTCCGCCGTGTGCAGAGCGGTGGGCGCGCACGGCGGTGCTGTCGATGCTCAGGTCGCCGGGCAGTTCGGCCCGTGCCGCAAGGGTCGCAAAGATGCGTCCCCAGAGGCCGCGGTGGCTCCATCGATTGAAGCGGTTGTAGATCGTCGTCGGCGGGCCATAGCTGGCTGGACAATCCTCCCACCGACACCCGACCCGCAGCACATGGATGATGCCGCTGATGACGCGACGGTCATCCACCCGCCTCGCCCCCGGTTGGTTCTTCGGCAAAAGCGGCTCAATCGCCGCCCAGGCCCGATCCGAAAGCCAGAAACCTGCCGACATTCCACACCCCCCCTGCATTGCAGAGAAAGTGAACCAGATAGATGACAATATATCAATAGATTGATTGGGTTTCGACCCTAGGCCACCGCCTGATCGACCTCGGAAAAAGGTGTGACTGAAACCACCGGCCCAAAGACCTCGCGCCGGACGATCTCATCTTCCTGCCGGGCGCCGGCGATGACCGTGGGGCGATAGTAGAACCCGCCCCCGCCCATGATTTCACCGCCTGTCGTCACCGAGACATGTCCCAGTTCGCGGGCACGGTTGACGAAACTGGCCACCCGGTCGCGCTGCCGCTGTGAAATGAGCGGCCCGATTTCGTTCGTCGTATCATCGTCGTTGCCAAGCTGGATGCCCGACACCGCCGCCGACAGATCGGCCACCAGGTTTTCATAGACCTTCTTGCCCGCATAGATCCGGCAGGCCGACGTGCAGTCCTGCCCGGCGTTGTAGTAACCAAAGGCCCGCAGACCCTCGACGACCTCGGAAATATCGGCATCGTCAAAGACGATCACCGGCGCCTTGCCACCCAGTTCCAGATGCGTGCGTTTCACCGTCCGCGCGGCGGCGTCGAGCATCTTCTTTCCCGTCGCCACGTCGCCGGTCAGTGAAATCATGTCGATGCCCGGGTGGTTGATCAGGTGGTTGCCCACCGTCTGTCCCCGCCCCGGCACGACGTTGACCACCCCCGCCGGCAGGACATCCGCCAGCACCCGCGCCAGCTTCAGCGCCGTCAACGGCGTCTGTTCGGACGGCTTGAACACCACCGTATTGCCGCCGCTGATCGCGGGCGCCAGCTTCCAGGCCATCATCATCAGCGGATAGTTCCAGGTCGCGACCGAGGCCACCCCCCCGATTGCCTCGCGGCGGATCATGCTGGTGTGCCCCGCCAGATATTCCCCGGCCACCGTGCCGGTCTGGCAGCGCACCGCGCCTGCGAAAAAGCGGAAGCAATCGACCACGGCGGGGATCTCGTCATAGCGCGCGGCATTGATCGGCTTGCCGCAATTCAGCGCCTCGAGCGCGGCGAAGGCATCGGCTTCCGCCTCGATCCGGTCGGCGATCCGGTGGAGCGCCGCCGAACGCTCCGCCGGCGTGGTGCGCGACCAGGCGTCAAAAGCCCCCCGCGCCGCCATGACCGCACGATCGACCTGTGCCGTCGACGCTTCGGGCAGATCAAGGATCAGCGCGCCGGTGCGCGGGTTCAGCACCTGCTCGCCCGGATCCTGCCCCGCTTCGAAAGCGTCGCCGATCAAGAGCTGCGTGTCGAACTGGGTCATCATGGCTTCCTTTCGGGTTCATTTGCCGCCGCCGGCGGTGTCGTCACCGCCGCGCGTCAGGTAATAGGCTGCCAGGATCGGCAGGAGCGTCGCCGCAAAGACCTCCATGGCCACCACGTTCGTGACCGGGCGCTGGCGCGGACGCACCAGTTCCCCGAGCATCCAGATCGGCAATGTCGCCTGCTGCCCGGCGGTGAAGGTGGTGACGATCACCTCGTCGAAGGACAGGGCAAAGGCCAGCATGCCCCCCGCCAGCAATGCCGAGCCGAGGTTCGGCAGGATCACATGGCGGAAGGTCTGAAAGCCGTTGGCGCCCAGGTCGGCCGAAGCCTCCGGCAGCGGACCCGACAGCCGCCGCAGCCGCGCCTCGGCGTTGTTGTAGACAATGACGATGCAGAAGGTGGCGTGGCCCAGAACGATGGTCCAGGTCGAAAACGGCACCTCCATGATGGCGAAGGCGGACCGGAGCGACATGCCGGTGATGATCCCCGGCAGCGCGATGGGCAGCACCACCAGAAGCGAGATCGCATCCCGCCCGAAGAACCGCGCCCGCGCCATCGCCGCCGCCGCCGCCGCGAGCGTGCCAAGGACAATGGCAAGCCCGGTGGCCATGAAGGCGACCTTCAGGCTCAGCCACAGGGGCGGCCAGATGTCGGGCCGGTTCCAGGCGACAGCGAACCACCTGGTCGTCAGGCCCGGTGGCGGGAACTGATAGCTGCGATCCTCGGTCGTGAAGGCGTAAAGGAAGATCAACAGGATTGGCAGGTGCAAAAACAGCAGGCCACCGATAGCCAGCAGCCGCAGGATCAGGGGCGCGCGGGTATCAGAGCGCATCGAAAGCCCCCAGCTTGCGGGCGATGCCCAGGTAGACCAGCATGATCAGGATCGGCACCACCGCAAAGGCGGCGGCCAGCGGAATGTTTCCGGCCGTGCCCTGCAAGTGATAGACGGCCATGCCGATGAAGTTCGCCGAATTGCCGATGATCTGCGGGATGATGTAGTCACCCAAGGTCAGCGAGAAGGTGAAGATCGACCCGGCGATCACCCCCGGAAGCGCCAGCGGCAGGATCACCGACCAGAGCGCGCGCAATCCCCCCGCACCAAGGGCCGCCGATGCCTCGAGCATGGATTGCGGCACGCGCTCCAGCGACGCCTGCATCGGCAGGATCATGTAGGGCAGCCAGACATAGACAAAGACAAGGAACGTCCCGATGTAGCTTGTCGACAGAGAATTGCCCCCGATCCCCGGCAGCGCCAGAAGCGCGTCCAGCACACCCCCGGCACCGATCCCGTTCGCGGCCCAGCTGATGATCCCCTCCTTCGACAGGATCAGCTTCCAGGCATAGACCTTGACCAGATAGGACGACCACAAGGGCAGCATGATCCCCAGGTAGAACGCCGCCTTCCAGCGGCCGCGGGCAAAACGCGCGGCGTAATAGGCAATGGGAAAGGCCAGCACCGCCGAGGCCAGGGTGACCGAGGCCGCCATCGTCACGGTCCGCACGATCACATCGGCATTCGCCGGCCGCAGCAGTTCGGCATAGGTCTTGAGCGTGAATTCCTTCACGACCACGCCCGAAAACTCATTGATCGAATAGAAGCTCTGGATCAGCAGCGCGACAAGCGATCCGACATAGACGATGCCCAGCCAGGCAAGCGGTGCGGCGATCAGCACCGCCACCAGCACCCCCGGCCGCCGCCAGAACAGCGCCGTCAGCCGGTCCCATATCCCGCGGCCGGGCAATGCGGCGCGCAGATCGCTCATGCCGCCTCCATCGGATGCACGGCATCGGCGTCCCAGTCGAGGCCCACCACCGCGCCAATGCCCGGCACTTTCCCGGCCGCCGGCACCAGAACCGCGATTTCGGCTTCTTCTTTGCCCAAATACTCATTTACCGCGATGGTCACCCGGGTTCCGGCGCCAAGGTAGCGCGCGCCGGTCACGCGGCCCGTGATCCGCGCCCCTTCGGCGGGAATGATCCGCAGGGCTTCGGGGCGCAGGCTGGCCAAGGCTCCGGCCACGCCGAAGGTGCGGGCAAGGTCCGGCGCAAGGATGTTCGACGACCCGACAAAATCCGCCACGAACCGCGTCGCGGGGCGGGCGTAGATCTCGGTCGCCGATCCCACCTGCGCGATCTTTCCTTGCGAAAATACCGCCACCCGATCGGCCATGCTCAGCGCCTCGCCCTGGTCATGGGTGACGAAGACGAAGGTGATGCCCAGTTCGCGCTGCAGCTTCTTCAACTCGTCCTGCATCGCCTCGCGCAGCTTCAGGTCCAGCGCGCCCAGGGGTTCATCCAGCAGCAACACGCGGGGCTTGTTGATCAAGGCACGCGCCAGCGCCACCCGCTGCCGCTGGCCGCCCGACAACTGCGCGGGCTTGCGGTCGCCAAAGCCGTCCAGATGCACCAGCGCCAGCAACCGCTCCGCCTCGGCCAACCGGGTGCGGCGGTCGACGCCGCGCACCATCAGGCCATAGCCCACGTTGTCGCGCACGTTCATGTGCGGAAACAGCGCATAGTCCTGAAAGACAGTGTTCACCTGTCGCTGGTTCGGCGGCACCGCGCCCATGTCCTCGCCAAAGATCCGCACCACACCGGTCGTCGGTTTTTCAAACCCGGAAATCAGCCGCAGACAGGTGGTCTTGCCAGACCCCGAAGGCCCGAGCATGGCGAAGAACTCGCCTTCGGCGATGGTCAGGCTCACATCGTCCACGGCCTTCACGCCGCCGAAATGACGTGAAACATGGTCGAACTGGACGGCAGCGGACATCTGGAACCTCTGGGGAAATCGATCATGCCGCCCCGGCCAGATGCCGGGGCGCTGCCATGGCGTGGCGTAGCGGCGGCCTAGCGACCGCCGATCACCGCGATGTAGTCGCTGACCCAGCGGTAGTAGGGCACGCAGTCGCCAGTCGAGCATTTGGCCGTCGGCGTGGTCCAGAAGTGGATCTTGTCGAAATCTTCCATGCCATTCGCCGCGCAGCCTTCCTTGGTCTGCATCCCCGACTTGTCTTCGCAGGCGGCAGTCACCACCGGGTTCGCGCCGAACCAGACCGAAAGATCGGATTGCAGATTCGACGACAGGGTGTGTTCCATCCACATGTAGGAACAGTTCGGATGCGGTGCGTCGATGGCCATCATCGTGGTATCGGCCCAGCCCGTCGCGCCCTCTTCCGGCACCACCGAACCGATCGGGAAGTTCTCGCTTTTCAGCAGACCCACCTGGAACGGCCAGGAGCTGGAAGCCGCGACGCCCTCGTTCTTGAAATCGTCGACCTGGATCATCGCGTCGTGCCAGTAGCGGCCGACCAGCGTCCGCTGGACCCGCAGCAGGTCAAGCGCCGCCTTGTATTGATCCTCGTTCAGTTCATAGGGCGACGTGATGCCCAGGTCTGGCTTGTGCGCCATCAGGTAAAGTGCGGCATCCGCGATGTAGATCGGGCCGTCATAGGCCTGGACACGGCCCTTGTTCGACTTGCCGTCCGGCAAGTTCTGTTCTTCGAACACGACCGACCAGGATTTCGGCGGGGCGTCCCTGAACACCTCGGTGTTGTAGGCCAGCACGTTCGGACCCCACTGGTAGGGCACGCCGTAATGCACGCCGTCAACGGTGTGCCAGGGCGCGTTCTTCAGCCGTTCGTCGATGTTCTTCCAGGACGGAAGCAGGTCGATATTGACCGGCTGGACCCGCTTGCCCGCCACCAGCCGCAACGAGGAATCGCCCGAAGCCGTCACAAGGTCGAACCCGCCCTCGTTCATCAGGGCAACCATTTCGCCCGAGGTGTTGGCGGTCTTGACGCTGACCTTGCAGCCGGTCTTTTCCTCGAACTTCGTGACCCAGTCATAGGCCTTGTCGGTCTCGCCGCGCTCGATATAGCCGGGCCAGGCCACGGTGGCGACTTCGCCTTCGCCGGCGCCCAGCTCCGTGACCTGCGCCAGCCCGAAGCAGGGCAGCGCCATGGCAAGGGCGGTGGTTGCAGTCAAAATCCGCTTCATCTTCATGCCTTTCCCTGAAAACCCCACTGCCGGGGGCGTTGAGCTGAATGTTGCGGAAAGCCAGAAGCAATCGAAAACTCAAAAGGCAGATAGATCATATCGGCACAACCGATGGCTTAGCCTTCGGTCACCGCCCCTTGGGCCGATCGCAGGAAGCTGCGCGCCGCCTCGGACAGGGGCGCACCGCGGCGCCAGCACAGCGCCACCTGAACCGAGGGCAGATCCACCCGAGACATCGCGGATCTCGATCCGGTCGCCTTCCAGCGACCAGGGCCGGTAGACGAGGCTGGGCAGCAGCGCCACTCCCGCCCCGGTCGCCACCAGCGAACGCACGGCCTCGACCGAGCGGGTGCGAAAGGCAATCGGCGGACGCACCGACAGTGCCGCCATCATGGCGCGGGTGCTTTCCTCGATTTCATCCACCGTCAGCACGATCAGTTGTTCGCCCGCCAGAGCATCCAGCGCGATGGATTCGGCATCCGTCAGCCGGTGTCCCAGGGGCAGCCACAGCCGGTAGGGCGACACCAGCAGCGTTTCCAAGTGCAGCGCTGTCCTCGATGGCCGAGACCTCGACCTGCGGTCAGGCGCGGCGAAACCGCGACAAAAGATCCGACAGCACGTAGCCCGCCACCAGCGAGGTGACGCCCAGCGACATCCGCCCCGTCAGCGCGGCATCTTCCCGAAACGCCATCCGGGCGTTCGAGACATCGCGCAGGATCTGGGTGGCGTTGCGCAGGAACAGGCTGCCCTTGTGCGTCAGGTCAAGCCCGCGCGCCCGGCGTTCGAAAAGCGTGACACCCAGATCGTCTTCCAGCGCCTGGATCGCCTCGGTCACCGAGGATTGCGAGATCGACAGCGCCCGCGCGGCCCCAGACACGCTGCCCTGTTCCGCCGCAGCGACAAAGAACTGCAATTGCCGGATCGTGAATGCCATACCTGCCCCCCGCGCCGGATTGGGCGACGATGGTCAAGTGGCGTCGCCGTCCGCCGGCCACGGCAACGGGGCGCGGGCGTTCAGGACATCCGGCCCGTGTCGCACAGCCGGATGTGCCAGGAAAGCGCTTCCTCCAGCACATGCGGCGTGTGGCCGCCCCTTGCCTTGGCGCGGGTGAAATAATCCATCAGCGCGTCGCGGTAGGCGGGGTGGACGCAGTTGCGGATGATCAGCGGCGCGCGTTCGCGCGGTGCCAGCCCACGCAGGTCGGCAATTCCGGTTTCCGTCACCAGAACGTCGACGTCATGTTCGGTGTGGTCCACATGGCTGACCATCGGCACCACCGACGAAATCACCCCGCCCTTGGCGGTGGACTTGGTGACGAAGACCGACAGATAGGCATTGCGGGCGAAATCGCCCGATCCGCCTATGCCGTTCATCATGTTCGTGCCGGCGATGTGGGTCGAATTGACGTTGCCGTAGATATCAAATTCCAGCGCGGTGTTGATGGCGATCAGGCCCAGCCGCCGCACCACTTCGGGGTGGTTCGAGATTTCCTGCGGGCGCAGGATCAGCCGCGGCCTGAATGTCTCCAGGCGTGACAGGACATCGACATATTTCGCCGCCGAAAGCGTGATCGACGACCCCGAGGCAAAGGTCATCTTGCCTGCATCCATCAGGTCGAAGGTCGAATCCTGCAGAACTTCGGAATACATCTTCAGGTCGTGGAAGGGGCTGTCGATCAGCCCGTGCAGGACGGCATTCGCCACCGTCCCGATCCCGGCCTGAAGGGGCGCAAGGCGATGATCGAGATGGCCTCGCGTGACTTCGCGTTCGAAGAACCCGATCAGATGGCCGGCAATGGCCCGGGTTTCGGCGTCGGGCGGGTTGATGGTGGCGGTGGAATCCACCTTTTCCGTCACCACGATGGCCGCAATCCGTTCTGGCGGCAGCGGGATATGGGGCAGGCCCACGCGGCTTTCCGGCGTGACGATGGGAATAGGCATCCGGTTCGGGCGATAGGTCGGGATGTAGATGTCGTGCAGCCCTTCAAGCCCCAGCGGCTGGTTGATGTTGATCTCGATGATCACCTTCTTCGCCAGAAGCGCGAAAGATGCCGAATTGCCGACCGAGGTGCTGGGGATGATCCCGCCGTCCTCGGTGATGGCGATCGCCTCGATCACGGCGACATCCGGCAGGGGAAGCTGCTGCGTGCGCAACTGCTCGACCGTTTCCGACAGGTGCTGGTCGATGAACATCACCTCGCCCGCGTTGATCATCCGGCGCAGGCCCGGGTCGGACTGGAAGGGGATGCGGCGGGCAGTCACATGCGCTTCGGCCAGGATCTTGTCGAGGTCGTTGCCAAGGCTCGCACCCGTCATCAGCGTGATCTTGATAGGCGTGGTCCTGGCGCGTTCGGCCAGTGCCAGCGGCACGGCCTTCGCCTCGCCCGACCGGGTGAAGCCGCTCATGCCGACAACCATGCCATCCTTGATCAGTTCCGCCGCCTCGGCAGCCGTCATCACCCGCGATCGGAGTGCGACATTCCTGATCCGATCCTCAAACCCCTGGGTCATGGTCTCTCCTGCACCGGTCGGCCTGCAAGCGGCCACCGCCAGACTTAGCGGCAGCCGCCGCACCGCTCAACCTTTGCCGATGGCGGGGTGGCGCCAAGTCGGTCATGCACGGGATGCATGGCTCAGGGGCGCAGTTCACCTGCCTCTATTCGGAAGGGAAGGATGTTCTGCGAAGGTGGCAGCGGGCAGACCGCCAGATCGGTGAAGGCGCAGGGCGGGTTGATGGCGCGGTTGAAGTCGAGCGTGATGTGCCCATCGGCGATGTCGACGCCGAAAAGAAACCGCGAGGCGCCATAGGTCATGTCGCGCGATGTCAGGTCACGGAGGACGAACATCGGCTTGCCGCCCTTCACATGCGTGGGCAACAACTGGACCGGCTTGCCATCGTGGGTGAAGCGCGCGACATGGGTCAGGCGCACCTGGTCCGCCGCGCCGCTGACCATGCCTATGGTCAGGCTTTGGGGTTGGTCAAGCGCCACCCATTCGGCGCGGATCACCCAGGCCGGATCGGTGGGGAAATGGCGCAGACCGGGAAACGCGGCCCGCGCAGCCGGCGACAGGTCGCGCACGCGAAGCGCGGCTTGGCCTTCGACGGTGTGGATCTCCAGCATCAATCCTTCGTGGATCAGCCGGGGGAAGGCATCCGGCACCGGATGGAACGGCAGGTCGGCCCCGGGGGTCCGAAGGATTGCGCCATCGGCATCAAGCACCAGCCGCCCCAGATGCGCGGGCCCCACGGAAAGCACCAGATCATTGTCCGCATCGCGCCCGACGCTTGCATCGCAGGGGCGGTCCAGATCCACCCGGTCGGTCAGGTTCAGCCAGCCGTCGTCGGCCAGCAGCGCCGCCTGCCGATCAGCCCGCCACAGGGCAAGGTCGCTGGCGTAAGCGTCGGTCACAGCTTCGCCGTCGCGCCCAACCGCGCCTCGCCCGATATGGAGACGCCAGATTTCGACGGCGGCTTCGGCGCGCCATCGACACCGCAGGCGGCAAGCGCGGCCAGTGCCGCGATCATCGCAAGATATTTCATGCCAGCTTCTCCTTCCAGCGCGCGACCTGCACACGGACCTGATCGGGCGCCGTGCCCCCGTAGCTTTGCCGCGACGCGACCGAGTTGTGGACGCCCAGCACCGAATAGACTTCGGATGTGATCGCCGGATGGGCGGATTGCATATCCTCAAGCGTCAGGTCCGGCAGATCGACGCCCTTCTTTTCCGCCAGCGCCACAAGGCTGCCGGTGACGTGGTGCGCGTCGCGGAACGGCAGGCCCGCCGCGCGCACCAGCCAGTCGGCCAGATCGGTCGCGGTGGAAAACCCCGAAGCGGCGGCCTTTTCCAGATTGGGACGGTTCGCCGTCATGTCGCGGACCATGCCCTCCATCGCGGCCAAGGCCAGCATCAAGGTATCGGCGGCGTCGAAGACCTGTTCCTTGTCTTCCTGCATGTCCTTCGAATAGGCCAGCGGCAGGCCCTTCATCACCGTGAACAGGGCCACCGTCGCGCCAAGGATCCGGCCGATCTTGGCGCGGATCAGCTCGGCCGCGTCGGGGTTCTTCTTCTGCGGCATGATCGACGAGCCGGTGGTGAAGCGGTCCGACAGCGCGACGAAACGGAACTGCGCCGAGGACCAGATCACCAGTTCTTCGGCGAAGCGCGACAGGTGCGTGGCGCAGATGGCCGAGGCCGACAGGAATTCCAGCGCGAAATCGCGGTCGCTGACGGCATCAAGGCTGTTCGACATCGGCCGGTCAAAGCCCAGGGCCGCTGCCGTCATGTGCCGGTCGATGGGGAAGGACGTTCCCGCCAGCGCGGCGGCGCCAAGCGGGCTTTCGTTCATCCGCGCCCGGGCGTCGCTGAAGCGGCCCACGTCGCGGGACAGCATTTCGACATAGGCCATCATGTGATGCCCCCATGTCACCGGCTGCGCGGTTTGCAGGTGCGTGAAGCCCGGCATCACCCAATCCGCCCCCGCTTCGGCCTGCGCCAGAAGCGCCCGCATCAGCGCCTGAAGCCCGGTGATCGCCGCGTCGCACTGGTCGCGCACCCAAAGGCGGAAATCCGTCGCCACCTGGTCATTGCGGCTCCGCGCGGTGTGAAGGCGCCCGGCGGGTTCGCCGATCACTTCCTTCAGCCGCGATTCCACGTTCATGTGGATGTCCTCCAGCGCGACCGAGAATTGCAACGACCCCGCCTCGATCTCTGACAAGACCGTGAGAAGCCCTTCCCCGATCGCCTTTGCATCGCTATCGCTGAGGATACCCGTCGCGGCCAGCATCGCCGCATGGGCACGGCTGCCCCGGATGTCCTGGGCGTAAAGCCGCTGGTCGAACCCGATCGAGGCGTTGATCGCCTGCATGATCGCGTCCGGCCCGGCGGCGAAGCGCCCGCCCCACATGGCGTTCTGGGCGGTGGTCGACGGGGTGCTGTTCTGGGTCATGGACTTTTCCGGGAGGTTGTCTTGCGCGGTCTGGCTTTGCTTGTGCTTTATACGGCGCTGTCGCTTGGTGCAAATGCCGCCGATCTTGTGGCGCTGAAACAGGGTGACATGGCCAAGCTGATCGTCGCCGATGCACCCAAGCCCCTGCCCGAAGTGGCGCTGCTGGATGAAACCGAAGCCGAACGCAGCTTGTCCGACTACAAGGGCAAGGTGGTCCTCTTGAACTTCTGGGCCACTTGGTGCGCGCCCTGCCGCAAGGAAATGCCGGGGCTCGACGCGCTTCAGGCCGAGATGGGCGGCGACGACTTCGCCGTTGTCACCATCGCCACGGGCCGTAACCCGGTGCCGCTGATCACGCGATTCTTCGACGAAACCGGCGTGAAGCACCTGCCAAAACTGCGCGACCCCAAGCAGCAACTTGCAGGGCAGATGGGGATCGTGGCGCTGCCCGTCACGGTGATTCTTGACCGGAACGGGGCCGAGATCGCGCGCCTGATCGGCGATGCCGCCTGGGACGCGCCCGAGGCAAAGGCGGTGATCGCGGCGCTGATCAAAGGCCCGGCCTGACCGAACGACGTGTTGACGCCCCTTCGTCTCCGGCGCTAATTCAGCGGGATTTCCGCCAGCAAGGACCACAGCCATGGGCGTGACACTACATCCCACCATCGACAAGGGAATCACCCGCGGCGCGGCAGATTTTGCCGGTGGCACGCTACATTGCCATTGCAGCACCAATCCGGTCGTGGTGCGGCTGGACAGCAACGTGGCCCATAATCACGCCTGCGGCTGCACCCGCTGCTGGAAGCCAAAGGGCGCGATGTTCTCGGTCGTGGGTGTGGTGCCGCGCGACAGGGTTTCGGTCGTCTCGGGGCGCGAAAAACTGCATATCGTCGACCCCGCGGCAACGATCCAGCGCCACGCCTGCCGGGAATGCGGCGTGCACCTGTTCGGCCGGATCGAGAACCCGCGCCATGCCTTCCACGGGCTGGATTTCGTCCATACCGAGTTGTCGGACGACGCCGGCTGGCAGGAGCCGCAGTTCGCGGCATTCGTTTCCTCGGTGATCGAGGGCGGCACCCGCCCCGAGGCGATGGCTGGCATTCGCGCCCGGCTGTCGGACATCGGACTGCCCCCGTATGACTGCCTTTCGCCCGCACTGATGGATGCGCTGTCGGCCCATACAGCGCGCCAGACCGGGGTGCTGAAGGACTGACCGTCAGGCCGCCATTGCCGCGACCCGCTCATGGCAATGGCAGGTGAGGAGGTGGTCGTTGACCATGCCCACCGCCTGCATGAAGGCATAGACGATCGTCGGCCCGACGAAGCGGAACCCGGCCTTGCCAAGATCCTTCGAAATCCGCTGCGACAGCGCAGTTTGCGCCGGAACCTCTGCCAGCGCGGCGAAGCGGTTCTGGAGCGGACGGCCATCCACGTAGCGCCAGAGGAAGGTGTCGAACCCCTCGCCTTCCGCAATGCGCATCCAGGCTTGCGCATTGCCGATCGTCGCCTCGATCTTGCCGCGGTGGCGCACGATGCCGGGATCGGCCAGCAGGCGCTCCACCTCGGCCTCTCCCCAGGTTGCAATCGCTTCGGGGTCGAACCCCGCAAAAGCGGCGCGGAAGGCCTCGCGTTTGCGCAGGATGGTGATCCAGGACAGCCCGGCCTGGAATCCGTCAAGCACCAGCTTTTCCCACAAGGCCCGCGAGTTGCGTTCCGGCACGCCCCATTCCTGGTCGTGGTAGGCCACATAAAGCGGGTCCGTCCCGCACCATCCGCAACGATCCATGGCCACGCCCTTCCCGTTTCGTTCCGCCCTTTACGCCACATTAGCTTTCCATCGGCAATGCTGCACTGAATCGACGGAGTCACCGATGCATCCCCATCACAGACCACCCCGGCCACCGGCCGGACTGGCCAGGCCCTTCGGCACGGCAGTGGCGCCGCAGGACGCCGATGTTACCGAAATGGTCGCCCGCGCCATTGCACGCCAGGATGTGCTTTTGGCCTTCCAGCCGGTCATTTCGCCCCACCAACCGCAAGAGCCTGCATTTTACGAAGGCCTGATCCGGGTTCTGGATGAAACCGGGTGCATCATCCCGGCGCGACACTTCATCCCGGTCGTCGAAACGACGGATCTGGGGCGGGAAATCGACTGCCTTGCACTGGAAATGGCCTTCTATTCCCTTGGCCGCGACCCTTCGCTGCGGCTTGCAATCAACATGTCGGCCCGTTCGATCACCCATCCACAGTGGCGGCAGGTTCTGGAACGGGGCCTTGCGGCCGATCTGACGGCGGCAGAGCGGCTGATCCTTGAAATCAGCGAGGAATCGGCGGTGCAGATGCCGGACAAGGTGATGGACCTGATGACGGAACTTCGGGCCTCGGGCGTCAGCTTCGCGCTGGACGATTTCGGCGCCAGCTATGCCTTTCTGCGCCACCTGCGGGACTTCATGTTCGACATTCTCAAGATCGACGGACAATTCGTCCACGGCATCGCCCACAACCCCGACAACCGTATGCTCACCTCGTCGCTGATCGACATTGCCCGGCATTTCGAAATGCTGACGCTTGCCGAAGGGGTTGAAAGCGCGGAAGACGCGAGATGCCTGACCGCCATGGGCATCGATGGCATGCAGGGTCATTTCTTCGGCGCCGCGACCATCACCCCGCCCTGGGAACTGGCGAGGACAAGCCAGGGCACTTCGGCCTGAGCGCAGGCGGCGGCACTTCCTTGCGACAGGATCGCCTGGCCTTCGCCGCAGTTGCAAAGAAGCCCCTCTTCCCTTACGGATTCGGCAGGGTCGTGGCCTCTGACCGGCTGCGCCGATGTCGCCTATGGAGAGGACACCCGCATGACCAATGTCGTTATCGTTTCCGCTGCCCGGACCGCCGTGGGCAGCTTCAACGGCTCCTTCGCCAATACCCCGGCCCATGATCTGGGCGCCGCCGTGCTTGACGCCGTTGTGGCACGCGCAGGCATCGACAAGGCCGAAGTGTCGGAAACCATCCTGGGCCAGGTGCTGACCGCCGGCCAGGGCCAGAACCCGGCCCGTCAGGCCCATATCAAGGCCGGCCTGCCGCAGGAAAGCGCCGCCTGGTCGATCAACCAGGTCTGCGGCTCCGGCCTGCGGTCGGTCGCGCTGGCGGCGCAACATGTGCAGCTGGGCGATTCGGCCATCGTCGCCGCCGGCGGCCAGGAAAGCATGTCGCTGTCGCCGCATGTCGCGCATCTGCGCGCCGGTCAGAAGATGGGCGATCTGAGCTTCATCGATTCGATGATCCGCGATGGGCTTTGGGACGCATTCAACGGCTATCATATGGGCCAGACAGCGGAAAACGTCGCCAACCAGTGGCAGATCAGCCGCGCGATGCAGGACGACTTCGCGCTTGCCAGCCAGCACAAGGCCGAGGCGGCGCAGAAGGCCGGCAAGTTCGCGGATGAAATCATTCCCTTCGTCATCAAGACCCGCAAGGGCGACGTGACGGTGGATGCGGACGAATACATCCGCCACGGCGCCACGATCGAAAGCATGCAGAAGCTGCGCCCGGCCTTCGTGAAGGACGGATCGGTGACCGCGGCCAATGCCAGCGGCATCAATGATGGCGCCGCCGCCGTGCTGGTGATGTCGGAGGCCGAAGCCACCCGCCGCGGTTTGAAGCCGCTCGCGCGGATCGCGTCTTACGCGACTGCGGGTCTCGATCCCGCGATCATGGGCGTCGGCCCGATCTTCGCCAGCCGCAAGGCGCTGGAAAAGGCCGGCTGGAAAGCCGCCGAGCTTGATATGGTCGAGGCCAATGAGGCCTTCGCCGCTCAGGCCTGCGCCGTGAACAAGGACATGGGCTGGGATCCGGCACGGGTGAACGTCAACGGCGGCGCCATTGCCATCGGCCATCCGATCGGCGCCTCGGGCGCGCGGATCCTGAACACGCTGTTGTTCGAAATGCAGCGTTCGGGCGCGAACAAGGGTCTGGCCACGCTGTGCATCGGCGGCGGCATGGGCGTTGCCATGTGTCTTGAACGGGCCTGATGCTGCGCTGAAGCCAGGATTCTTGCTGCAAATGCAAAAAAGGAGCGCAATAATATTGCGCTCCTTCGCCGTTTTGGGTAACAGGATTTCAAGGAAATTACTGAACAGGGAGGAATCATGTCGAAAGTTGCCTTGGTCACGGGGGGATCGCGCGGGATCGGCGCGGCTATCTCGATCGCTCTGAAGAACGCAGGCTATACGGTCGCAGCGAACTATGCCGGCAATGACGAGGCAGCCGCGAAATTCACCGCCGAGACCGGCATCAAGACCTACAGGTGGTCGGTGGCCGATTATGACGCCTGCGCCGCCGGCATCCAGCAGGTCGAGGCCGATCTGGGTCCGGTCGCCGTCCTGGTGAACAACGCCGGCATCACCCGCGACGCGATGTTTCACAAGATGACCCGCGCCCAGTGGCAGGAGGTGATGGACACCAACCTGAGCGGGCTGTTCAACATGACCCATCCGCTGTGGTCGGGGATGCGCGACCGCAAGTTTGGCCGGATCATCAACATCAGTTCGATCAACGGCCAGAAGGGTCAGGCGGGCCAGGCGAACTATTCCGCCGCCAAGGCGGGCGACATCGGCTTCACCAAGGCGCTTGCGCAGGAGGGTGCGCGCGCGGGCATCACCGTGAACGCGATCTGCCCGGGCTATATCGGCACGGAAATGGTGCGCGCCATCGACGAAAAGGTGCTGAACGAACGCATCATCCCGCAGATCCCCGTCGGCCGCCTGGGCGAACCCGAAGAGATCGCGCGCTGCGTGGTATTCCTTGCGGCCGAGGATGCGGGCTTCATCACCGGCTCGACCATCAGCGCCAACGGCGGCCAGTATTTCAGCTGAGACGTCGCAAAAGCCGACGTAAAGGCCCGCATTCCTGCGGGCCTTTTTCGTTGCGGGCCGGCATCTCTGCGGGCAATGTCGCGCAGCGGCAAAGGGAGGATCCATGACAAGATCACGCGCCACGGCGATCGGATTTGCCGCCGTCCTGCTTTGGGCGCTGCTCGCGCTTCTGGCCGTGGGCTCGGCGCCGGTGCCGCCCTTCCTGCTGAACGCGCTGACCTTTGCGATCGGTGGCAGCGTCGGCATCGCCTGGGCGCTGGCCAGTGGAAACCTGGGCGTTCTGGCGCGGATACCGGCCCGGGTCTATGCCTTCGGGACGGTTGCCCTGTTCGGTTACCACGCGCTTTACTTTTCGGCGATGCGGATGGCGCCCGCAGCCGAAGCAAGCCTGATTGCATATCTCTGGCCGCTGTTGATCGTGCTGTTTTCGGGGCTGCTGCCGCAAGAGCGGCTGACGGGTGCGCATGTGGCCGGGGCGTTGATTGCCTTTGGCGGCGCGGCGCTGGTGGTGATCAGGCCGGGGATGGCGCTTTCGGGGGCGGCGCTGCCCGGATATCTGCTGGCGGTTCTCTGCGCGATCACCTGGGCCGCCTATTCGGTGCTATCACGCCGGATGGGCAGCGTACCGACCGAGGCGGTTGCAGTGTTCTGCCTTGCCACGGCGGCGCTTTCGATTCCGGCTCATCTGCTGTTCGAGCACACGATCTGGCCCCGCGGCACCGTCGGCTGGCTTGCGGTGGCAGGGCTGGGACTCGGCCCGGTGGGCCTGGCCTTCTATGTCTGGGATATCGGAGTCAAGAAGGGCGACATCCAGCTTCTTGGGGTCGCGTCCTATGCCGCGCCGCTCTTGTCCACGCTGGCGCTGGTTCTGGCCGGGGTCGCCACCGCGACCCCGCGCCTTGTTCTGGCGGCATCCATGATCACCGCCGGCGCCGCACTGGCGGCCTGGGCCAGCGCGGGCGTATCGGGAAAACGGGCTCAGGCCTGAGCGGTCAGGCGCGAAATCTCCTCTTTCAGGCGAAGTTTCTGTTTCTTCATCTCGGCGATGCTCAGATCATCATATCCGGGGCTGCGAAGCGCCACCTCAACCTGTTCGGAGAGGTTCTGGTGCTTCTTGCGAAGCTCATCAACATGCGAACTCAGCGACATCGTCGTCTCCTCTGCTGTGAACCCTTGTCATAATTCCATCACAAAGCCCGAGTCGTGTCACGCCTTTCCGAACCGCGGCAAGCGGGCTTCGGCCCAACGCGGTGCCGACCGCAGGCATTGGTAGCTGTTCAAAGCTGAAATGCGGCGCCATGTCGCAGGATCGCCGCCATCTGGGGGCGGTGGCTGTCACGGTCACCGGCATGCTCCATGCCCTCGTGCAGAACCAGAGGCGCCATCAGGCGCAACCGGGCACGCGAACCTTTTCTGGCCTGGACGATCACTCGCCCCGCATCGCGTCCGGTCCGGGCCGCAACCGGCAGGATGGTGATGGCACCCCGGGTTCCGATGGCTGTCAGGATCTCGCCCAGACGGTCGGCCGACTGGATCACCGTCAGTACCCCCGTGGGCCCCAGCCGCCGCAAGCCGGTGTCGATCCAGAGCGCAAGTGGAGTCGCCTCGCGCTGCGCAGCTTCGCGGCCGGAATCGATGGCGGCGGTGCCATCGGCCGGCGCAAAATAGGGGGGATTTGCAATGACGTGATCGAAGCTGCGGGCGCGAAGGCCAGCCGGAAGGCGCGCCAGATCGGCCAGGATCACCTCAAGCGCGATGCCGTTTTCGGCCGCGTTCCGCCGGGCCAGATCCGCATAGGCGGGCTGCAGCTCGACCCCCGACTGGCGTAACCCCGGCACTCGATGCCCAAGGCACAGGCTCGCCACACCGACACCGCAGCCCAGTTCCAGCACCGATTGCCCGGACATCGCCGGAACGGTTGCCGCCAGCAGCACCGGATCCATCGCTGCCCGATAGCCGCGCCGGGGCTGCCAGACCTTCAGCGCGCCGCCCAGAAACCCGTCCTGCGTCAGATCGGCTTCGTCGAAGCTGTCATTGGGCATATTCAACGCCGTTGTCACGCAGGATCGCCCGCGCCAGGAACAGGTCGCGGTCGGCCACCATCAGGCGGCGCGGCAGGATTCCGAGGCCGCCGTCAAGAATGCTCATGTGGACGTCCAATTCAAACGCCGTTATACCCTCACCCTCAAGAAGGGCGGTTGCGAAGGCGATGATCGTGGGGTCCGTCGTGCGCAGAAGCTCTTTCATGTTCAAGACTTAACGGCAGCCTGCCACAAGAGTCGAGTGTTCCGGGGTTGGCATGGGACTGGATGAGACCGCGCAGAAACCGCATGACAGGCTGAATGCCCGTCTGGCCGAAGACATGGAACGGGTAAATACCCTGATCCGTGAACGGATGGCATCGGAACATGCGCCGCGAATCCCGCAGGTGACCGCGCATCTGATCGAGGCGGGCGGCAAGCGCCTGCGCCCGATGCTGACGCTCGCCGCCGCGCGGCTTTGCGGCTATGGCGGGCCCTATCACATCCATCTGGCCGCAACGGTCGAATTCATCCATACGGCGACGCTTCTGCACGACGACGTGGTTGATGAAAGCAGCCAGCGCCGGGGGCGCCCGACGGCAAACCTGCTTTGGGACAACAAATCCAGCGTTCTGGTCGGCGATTACCTGTTTGCCCGCAGCTTCCAGTTGATGGTCGAACCGGGGAACCTGCGGGTGCTGGATATCCTTGCCAATGCCTCGGCCACCATCGCCGAGGGCGAGGTGCTGCAACTGACCGCGGCGCAGGATCTGGCGACGACGGAAGAGATCTATCTGCAGGTGGTGCGCGGCAAGACGGCGGCGCTGTTTTCGGCGGCGACGGAATCGGGCGCGGTGATCGCCGATGCCGTCGAAGGTCATGTGACCGCGCTGCGCGACTACGGCGATGCGCTGGGGATCGCGTTCCAGATGGTCGATGACCTTCTGGATTATGGCGGATCGACCGCCACCATCGGCAAGAACGTCGGCGATGATTTCCGGGAACGCAAGCTGACCTTGCCGGTGATCCGCGCAGTGGCCAAGGCGGATGCCACCGAACGCGCCTTCTGGCAGCGGGTGATCGAGAAGGGCGACCAGCAGGACGGCGATCTGGAAACCGCGATGGCCCTTCTGGCGCGACACAGCGCGATGGCCTCGACGCGCGCGACGGCGATCGAATGGTCTCAGCGCGCGCAAACGGCGCTGGACGTGCTGCCGGCAAGCGACCTGCGCGACATGCTGGTGGATCTGGCCGATTATGTGGTCGAGCGGGTCCGCTAGGGATTCAGGCCAGAATCCGGGCGGCACGCACCCACCAACCGGGATAGCGCGCGGACAGGTCAGCCGCAGCAGCATCGGCTTGGGCCGCGTCCGCGAACAGCCCGAAACAGGTCGCGCCCGCCCCCGACATCCGCGACAGAAGGCAGCCGTCCTGCCCTGACAGCGCCACAAGCGTCTCGGATATCATCGGCTGCAAGGCCGTTGCCGGGGCATCCAGATCGTTGCGCATCCCCGCCAGATCACGCGCCAGAGCGGCCGCATCGGGCCAGGGGCCCAAGGGCGAGAGCCCTGTGCCGTTGCGGCAGGTCAGCGCGCGGAAGATCGCCGGGGTCGAAACCGCAACGCCCGGATTGGCCAGCACCAGCCAGGCGGGCGGCAAGGCCGGCACATCGGCCAGCACCTCGCCAATGCCCGACATGCGGCGGGGGCGCGGGTGCAGACAGACCGGCACATCGGCCCCCAGCACGGCGGTCGAGGGCGCTTCGGGCAAGGGCCGGCCCGTCGCCGCGGACAAGGCGCGAAGCGTGGCGGCAGCATCGGCCGAGCCGCCCCCGATCCCCGAGGCGACGGGAAGGTTCTTCTCCAGCGTGATCGCCGCGTCGGAAACCCCCAGGAACCGCGCCGCCCGCAGCACCAGATTGTCGGGGTCATCGGCGAGCGCCGTGGCAAAGGGCCCGGTTATTCGCAGCGTAAGTCCCTGCCCTTCGCCGACTGAAATCCGGTCGCCCAGACCCGCAAAGACCACGAGGCTGTCAAGCAGATGATAGCCGTCGTCGCGCTGGCCGATGACATGCAGCGCCAGGTTGATCTTGGCGGGCGCGAAGTCCTCAGTTGCCATCGGCGGGCGCAGGCAGCGTTCCTGTGCCTTCGTCTTTCAGGACCGCATCAAGCCCACGTTCCAGCTTCAGCCGGATCCGGTTGGCCTCATCCTCGGTGTCGGGCTTGAACGACAGGGCGCGCTTCCATTGGTATTCGGCCTCGCGCTTGCGACCTACAGACCAGTAGACGTCGCCCAGATGGTCGTTGATGACCGGATCGACCGGCATCAGTTCGACCGCGCGCTCCATATGCGCCACGGCTTCCGCGTTGCGGCCCAGGCGGTAGAGGCCCCAGCCAAGGCTGTCGATGATGGCGCCGCTGTCGGGTTCGGCCTTCGCAGCGCGTTCAATCATCGACAGCGCCTCGTCCAGGCGTTCTTTCCGTTCCAGCAGCGAATAGCCCATGTAGTTCAGCACATCCGGCTGATCGGGATTGAGCTTCAGCGCTTGCGTGAAATCGGCCTCGGCGCGGGGCCAGTCCTTGTTGCGTTCATTGCAGATGCCGCGGGCGTAGTAGACACCCCAATGGTCGGGCTGCGGCTTGCCCAGCGCCGCGATGCCCTTGTCATAGGCGGCGATGGCATCGCCATAGCGTTCGGCACGGCGCAGCATGTCGCCAAGGCGCACCCAGGCATCTGGGGTATCCGGCGCGGTCTTGGCCAGTTCTTCAAGGATGGCGATCGCCTCATCCGTGCGTCCGGCGGCAGAGACGGCATCGGCACGGCCCAGTTCCGCCGGATACCAGGCCGGGTCCTCGCGGGAAATCGACCTATATGCATCCGCCGCCAGATCGTTCTGGCCCGATTTTTCCAGGATGGTTGCCACCAACAGCGTCACATCGACGTCGGCGGGACGCAGGAAGGCCGCAAGGCGCGCATAGCTCAGCGTTTCGGGGTCGGAAGTCTGGTTGATGCTGACCAGGGCCGTGGAATAGAAGGCCTCGCCCACACCGTCGCGCGCGTTTTCAATGACGTTGAACGGCAGCGGTTCTCCGGCTTCCAGACGCTTGCGCAGGGCAAGAAAACCCGGCGCGGGATTGGTGCCGAAGTTCTTTTCGAACACGGCCACCGCATCGCCATTTCGTTCAAGTTGGCTCAGGATCTGGGCCTTTGCCAGTGCATAGCGGCGCGTCGTTCGCAGCGGTTCGGTCGCCTTGTCCTCCATGGCCGCCAGTGCGCCTTCGAAATCCCCGACCAGGGCCAATGCAAGGCCCTTGTGATACATCGCAAAGGGCCGCAGGGGCGCCTGCTTCGCAAGGTCGTCAAAGGTCGCTGTCGCCTCGTTCACCTGACCGATGCCGAACTGGGCCCAGGCCTTTGACAACCCGTCGATCAAGGGGCCCGAGCGACGCCCCGCCGCCAGTTCATCCAGTATCCGCTGATAGTCTTCCTTCGCCGCCGCATCCGCGATGACCAGAACGGTCGCCACGGCATCCTTGCCGTCCAGGGCGGCAGCACGGCCGATGGCCTTGTCGACATGCCCGGCCAGAATCTGCGAAAACACCGCCTGCTGAAGCAGAAGCTGGTTGCCGGGATCGGCGTCGGATGCGCGCTGATACCATTCGGCCGCGGCCAGGTAATCCGACGAAACCCCGGCAAGCTGTGCGGCCAGGTAGGCGCCGGCCTCGCCATCCGCAGCGCTTGCGCCATTCCAGGAGCCGAAGCCCAGCGACAGCGCAAGGGCGACACCGGCTGCGGCGCGGATGATGGGGAACACGATGGCGGACCTCCGTCGGGATATGGCGTCGCCGAACCTAAAGAGAAGCCGCGCCTCGTGCAATCGGCACCAGACGCGGCAGGACAAGGCCGTGCGAGCAATCGCCGGAATGTTACATGTTCGGGTAGTTCGGGCCGTCTCCGCCCTGCGGCGTGGTCCAGACGATGTTCTGGCTGGGATCCTTGATGTCGCAGGTCTTGCAGTGGACGCAGTTCTGGAAGTTGATGACGAAGCGCGGATCCTTGCCCTCTTCGGCCACCACCTCATAGACGCCCGCCGGGCAGTAGCGCTGCGCCGGTTCGTCGTATTTCGGCAGGTTGACCGCGATCGGGATCGCCGGATCCTTCAGCCTGAGGTGCGCAGGCTGGCTTTCCTCGTGGTTGGTGAAGCTGAAGGCCACGTTGGTCAGCCGGTCGAAGCTGATCTTGCCGTCGGGGCGGGGGTAGTCGATCTTGGCGTAGTCCTTGGCCAGCCCGGTCGATTCCGCGTCGGTCTTCTTGTGGCCCAGCGTGCCGAACAGGGACAGGCCGATGGTGTTCGTCCACATGTCAAGCCCGCCCAGCGCAAGGCTCGGCACCATGCCCCAGCGCGACCACATCGGCTTGACGTTGCGGACCTTCTTCAGATCCTTGGCAATGGGGCCGCTGCGCAGGTCGGCCTCATAGGCGGTCAGTTCATCGCCCTGCCGGCCGGCCTTGATCGCGTCATGGGCGGCTTCGGCCGCCGCCTTGCCCGACAGCATGGCGTTGTGGTTGCCCTTGATCCGCGGCACGTTCACGAGGCCCGCCGAGCAACCCAGAAGCGCGCCACCGGGGAAGACCACCTTCGGGATCGACTGCCAGCCGCCTTCGGAAATGGCGCGCGCGCCATAGGCCACGCGCTTGCCGCCCCGCAGCAGTTCCTCGACCATCGGGTGATGCTTGAACCGCTGGAATTCCATGTAGGGATAAAGATGCGGGTTTGCGTAGTTCAGGTGCACCACGAAGCCCACATAGACCTGGTTGTTTTCCAGGTGATAGATGAACGACCCGCCGCCCGCGTTCTTGCCCAAGGGCCAGCCCATCGTGTGGGTGACGGTGCCAAGCCGGTGCTTGGCGGGGTCGATTTCCCAGATTTCCTTCATGCCGATGCCGAACTTCTGCGGGCAATGGCCCTTCGAGAGGTCGAACTTCGCCATGACTTCCTTGGCGAGGCTGCCGCGCACGCCTTCCGACAGGAAGACGTATTTGCCCAGAAGCTCCATCCCCGGCTCATAGCTGTCGCCGATGCTGCCGTCCGGGTTCTTGCCAAACTCGCCTGCGACCACGCCCCGCACTTCGCCGTTCTCGCCCCAGACCAGCGCACTTGCCGCCATGCCGGGGAAAATCTCGACGCCCAGGCCCTCGGCCACGGTGGCCATCCAGCGGCAGACGTTTGCCATGGAAACGATGTAATTGCCGTGGTTGTTCATCAGGGGCGGCATCGGCCAGTTCGGAATGCGGACCTGACCGGCGGGGCCAAGCAGGTAGAAGTTGTCGTGCTTGACCTCTGTCCTGATCGGGGCATCCATGCTGCGCCAGTCGGGCAGAAGCGCGTCAAGCCCCGAAGGATCCAGCACCGCGCCCGAGAGGATATGCGCGCCGACCTCGGAGCCCTTTTCCAGCACGACGACCGAAAGATCTGCGTCAAGCTGCTTCAGACGGATGGCCGCAGACAGGCCGGAAGGCCCGGCGCCGACGATGACAACGTCATATTCCATCTGCTCGCGCACGATTTCGGTCATTTTCTTGCCCCCTCGCTCCGTCTGGATTCGGCCTCAACTAGCCCAGGTCGGGCATGAGAGCAATCAAAACGGGGGCTATGCAGCCCTTTGGACCGCCAATCGGAACGGGCCAAAACGACGCAGCGCGATCCAGGCCACGAAAATGAGCAGGATCGAGGCATAGCCATCCAGCGCATAGTGGTATCCCGTCCAGATCGACAGGAAGAATGTCACCAGAACATAACCCACGCCAACCGGCATGAGGACCGGAACGCGCTCGATCACGTAAAGGGCCACCATTGTCGCAATCGCCACGTGGATCGAGGGAAAGGCCGAGATCCCCGACCCGAACGACATGCTGCGGCTTTGGTAGGCCTCCAGCAGATAGGCCTGCGTGGCCACCACCATGCTGCCAGAAGCGGCGGAATGGTGCAGCACGACATCCAGGCCGGCAAAGCGGTCGCCGCCATGGACGGCATCGTAGAAGACCGGACCGACCGAGGCGAAGGCGGTCGCAACGACGTTCCCCAGGAAGATCCAGCAGAACAGGTAAAGCAGCATCGCCCGCCCGACGCGGGCCCGGTCACCGTCCGTCAGCGCGATCACCGTCGGCGTCGCAAACGCGAGCACCGTCCAGACCGCAAGATAGAGCACATGAAGGATACCCGTGGTCCAGTCGGGCAGGGCAACATTCAGCACCTCCCACGCGGGCCGGCCCAGAAGCCATTCGTCGGCCGTTTCCAGGTAGGGATCGGCCCAGAACGGAACGATGAAGGGAATCGAGGATTTCAGCAGCGAGAACCCGCATTGCAGCACCACCGTTGCCGCCGCCGCATAAAGCGCACCGCCGATCCTTCCCCGCATCGTGCCCCAGCCGGCATAGATCGCCAGGCCCAGGATCAGCGGCAAAAGCAAAGCCAGCGCCTTGGTCAGCACACGCGCATAGTTCAGCGTCGCCGCCAGGCCAGCGTATAGCAATTCCATGTCCAACGGCGCGAAGGCCCAGGACACGGCCACCGCGATACCAAAATAAGCAATTGAGAAACGGAAGTAATTTGACAAAAGAGCCACGCAAGCCGTCCTGGAGATCGTCGGGGCTTAGCATGGATATGGCGGAGCCGGTATTGACTTTCGTTGCCCTTACCCTGTTTACAGGCCTTTGCTGCCAGTTTTTGCGAAGCCTGATTTCACGATGAGCGCCATGGAAAAGATACCGATGACACGCGCAGGCCACGCCGCGCTGGATGCCGAACTCAAGGCGCTCAAGTCCGTCGAGCGTCCGGCCGTGATCCGTGCCATCGCCGAGGCGCGCGAACACGGCGACCTGTCGGAAAATGCCGAATACCATGCCGCGCGAGAACGCCAGAGCTTTGTCGAAGGCCGCATCAAGGAGCTTGAGGCGATCCTGTCGCGCGCCGAGGTGATCGACACGTCGAAGCTGTCGGGATCGATCAAGTTCGGCGCGACCGTCACCCTGATGGATGAAGACACCGAGGAAGAGCGTGTCTATCAGATCGTCGGCGAATCCGAGGCCGATATCGAAAAGGGACTTCTGAACATCAGGTCGCCGCTGGCACGGGCCCTGATCGGCAAGGACGAAGGCGACAGCGTCGATGTCCGCACCCCCGGCGGCGAAAAAAGCTACGAAGTCCTCAGCATCCGCTACAGCTGAGCCGGCCCGGAGACGCCGATGACCGAACCCACCCCCGGCTTCCGGGCAGAACGGCCGTCCGGACAAGGGGCGGGGGAACGCCTGCGCCTTGGCCCGGCGGAACGGATCGCACTTGCCGCGTCGGTGGTCCTGGTGATCTCGGGGACGCTGCTGCTGATCGGGTTCTGGGCGGATGCCAGTGCCTTGCAGCGGGTGCTCCTGCTGCTCAGCGCGCTTGCACCCGTTGCGCTGACATGGGTGGCTGCGCATTCCATGCGCCAGCTTGGTGAACTGCGTGCCGAAGCGGCGCGGTTGCGGCTGGCGGCTGAGGGGCTGCATCATAACTATCTGGCGCAGGTGCAAACCGCATCGCCACGCGCCACCGCACCGACAGAAGCCGCGCCGGGCCAGCCTGCGGCACAGGGCAGCTTCGCGTCGCGCCGCGATCCGGCGCAGGCCGCAAAGACCGCGCCCGCCCCGACCGAGGAACAGGCGGCGCTGGCGCTCGATCAGGAATTCATGCCCGATCCGGTCGCGGCGCCCGACCTGATCCGCGCCCTCAATTTTCCCGACAGCCCCGAAGACCATGAAGGCATCCACGCCCTGCGCCGAGCGCTGGCCGACCGCAGTCTGGCCAAGCTGATCCGCGCCTCGCAGGATGTGCTGACATTGCTGGGCGGTGACGGGATTTTCATGGACGACCTGATCCCCGACCGCGCCCATCCCGACCTTTGGCGGCGGTTTGCGGGCGGGGAACGCGGGCGCTCCATCGCGGCGCTTGGCGGGATCCGCGACCGGTCGAGCCTTGCGCTCTCGGCCGCGCGGATGCGGCAGGATACGATCTTCCGCGATGCGGCGCACCATTTCCTGCGCCAGTTCGACCGCAGCTTCCAGAGCTTCGAGAAGTCCGCAAGCGATGGCGAAATCGCGGCTTTCACCGACACCCGCACCGCGCGGGCCTTCATGCTGCTGGGCCGGGTCAGCGGAACCTTCGACTAGCCACCTTTTGCCAGCATCGCTTCGGCCCGCGCCAGATCTTCGGGCGTGTTGATGTTGAAGAATGCGTCATCGTCGGCAAACAACGCCCGGCCCGCGCCGTCAGCCGCCACGCGCATCCGGCGTTCCCCGGCATCCAGAAGCTGCCCGATCCGTTCAAGCCGGCTGACAGGCCAGAGCGCGAAGGTCGGATGCGTCCCCTCCGGGGTAATGGCGATGGCCAACCCGTCGCGGCCTTCCGCCGCCAGCAGAAGCCGCGGCACCAGATCGCACGGCAGGAAGGGGGTATCGACAGCGGCGGTCACCAGATGATCGGCGCCGATCCCGGCCGCCCAGGCAAGCCCGGCCGCCACCCCGGCCAGGGGCCCGAACCGTTCGATCTGCGCGTCGGCAAGCACCGGAAGGCCAAAGCCGGAATGCGATGTCCGGCCCGAGATCGCCAGTTCCTCGACCTGCGGTGACAGCCGCTCGACCACATGGCGGATCAGGGGTCGGCCGCCCAGAGACAGCAGCGCCTTGTCGGCCCCGCCCATGCGCCGCCCTTCGCCGCCTGCAAGAATCAACCCGGCGATCTTCATGGCCGGCGAAACCTTCAGCCCTGCTTTTTCTGCACCATCAGGACACCCGAGTTGTCATCGGGGTCGCCGTCGACATGCAGCTTGGTCACGACGCCGGGCAGCTCGCCAAAGGCCCGCATCACCTTGCCGGGGAAGAATGACCGCGGGATCGACTGGAAGCCAGGGATGTCACGCAATACGCCGCTGACGGATTCGCCGCACATCGCCTTTGAAACAGAACCGTTCTGCTGCACGCGACGGATGGCGAAATCGGCCACCTCGCGGCTGACGGGCACGGTCTGCTCGATCACGTCGTAGGTTTCGCGGGCGTGATAGTCGACATAGAACCGCTTCATCTGATCGTTGATGCCGAAGTGCACGTCATGGCGTTCGGGCACATGGGGGTGATACCAGGTGCCCGCCGGATCGAACAGCACGCGCTGGCTGCCGTTGATCATTATGCCGGAATGTGCGCCTTCGCCGGTCTTGCGGACCACGGTGTAGAGCGTGATCGAAGGCGGCTCGGGCGAGACATAGACAGCCCGTGCCACATCGGCGTCGGATGCCCACTTGTTGTCGGCGCCACAGGCCGCAAGACCAAGGGGCAGGACAAGGCACAACAGGAAACGGCGCAGCATAGATGCCCCCGGGAAATCAAGAAGTCAGATGGAGTCAGGCGTTGGCCAGCGCAAGAAAGATCAGCACCAGAATCGTGATGATGGCCCCCCAGGTCATCAGGCGGATGAAGCCCGCGAATGTGCGTTCCTGGGTGGTGATGTTCATCGTTCCCGGTTTGTGTTCAGCCATCTCTCGCTCCCGTTCGCAGATTTGTCGTGCCCCGAATACCGGATTTGGCGCCGCCCGTCACGACCCTTTCTTTCCCGGGCCTTTCGGGGCACGGCCCGGTTTTCGCTTGGGTTTGTCGGCTTGCGGGGCAGGCGTGGCCTCGGCGGGCGGCTCCAGCCCCTCGGCCAGCCGGAAACCGATCCGGCGGGCGGTTTCCTCTTCGGGGGCTTTCGGCAGGGCGCGCAACATGACGTTGAGCTGGCTCACATGCTGGATCAATTGTGTCCGACTGCCTTCGTCGTCCTCGCCATAGAAAGTCAGGATGTCGGGCGCGAACCAGCCGATCCCCTCGATCCTGAGGATCCCCGCATCGCCGCCGGTGAAGCCCATGGCAACTTCATGTTCAGTGTCGAGCTGTTCCTCGAAATTCTTGATATAAAGGATGACGCGTTCATAGGCCCATTGCGCGGGGCTCTTGTCCTCGAGCTTGCGGGCAACCGACTTGGGCAGCGGAGTCGTCTCGACCGACTGCGGCTTGCCCTTGCGCGTGGTTGCAAGCCCGCGGCGGCAATCCAGTTCCGCCTGCTCGGCCATTTCGACCGAGGTGTGGATCACATCGCTCATTCCACCTTGCGCCATAGCCAAGCCCCATCTTCCCGCCGTTTCCGCACGGCCTGCCCAGCGTGACGCAGGTAGTTCAGGTGTGCAACCGCTTCGACCAGCGCCAGCCCATATTCCGCCGCACCGATCGACCGCTTGAACAGGGGGGCAAAACATTCCGCCGCAGTGCGCGGGGTCTCCAGGTGGTTGCGCAGGCGGTCCAGCGCGCCTTCGTGGTTGTCGATCATCTGCAAGAGCCGCGTCGGCAGCCCGGTGAAGGGCAGCTTGTGCCCCGGCAGGACCAGTTGCGAAGTGCGGGCATGGGGAACGAAGGCCGCACAGGAGGCGATCCATTCGTCCAGAGGATTGGCGTCGGGTTCGGTCGGGTAGACGCCGATATTGGCCGAAATTCCGGGCAGGAGCTGGTCGCCGCCGATCACGAGGCTGTCGTCCCTGGCCCAGAAGGTGGCATGTTCGGGGGCGTGGCCGTCACCACAGCGCACCAGCCAGTCCCGCCCGCCCATGCGGATCGCCGTTCCGTCGGTCAGGCGCTGATACCCCAGTGGCAAGGGATGGACGCAGTCGGCGAAATTGAAGGGCCTTTCGGCTTCGCGGGCAGCGAGGATCGCCCGGTCCATCCCGGCCGATTTCCAGAAGGCAATCGTTTCCGCATTGGGCCGGTCCTGCACATCCAACACCAGCATCCGGGTGAAAAGCCAGGCCGTGCGCGTGGTGTGGAGCGTGGCGCCCCGGCCCTGGAACCATCCGGCAAGGCCGATGTGGTCGGGGTGGTGGTGGGTGACGATCACGCGCGTGACCGGGCGCCCGCCCAGCGGCCCTGAAAGCACCACTTCCCAGATTGCGCGGGTCTTGTGGCTGTCAAGGCCGGTGTCGATGATCGTCCAGCCATCCGCACCTTCATCCAGCGCATAGACATTGACGTGATCAAGCGCCATCGGCAGCGGCAGGCGCATCCAGAGGATGCCCTCGGCCACCTCGGTTGCGGTGCCGGGTGCCGGAGGTTCGGCATGGGGCATGCGAATCGAACCTTCGCCGCCGCGCCCCGTCATATCCGCTACCTCCGTCAAGACGTCGCCTCGTCGAATGCGAGCGCCAGCAAGTCCGATCCACCCGCCCGGGCTTCGGCCAGAAGCGGTTCAAAGGCGGGCAGGATGCGGCGCAGATGGACCCGCGCCAATGCGGTGCGGGCCGCGCCTCCGGCCATTGCGGCGCGCAGGTGGAAATGCGCGCCGAGCACACGGGCAAAGGCGCCAAGGTAGGGCACCGCGCCCGCAAAACGATCATCCAGAGCCTGCGCCAGCAATGCCTCTGTCGCCTCGCGCAGGGCTTCGGCGGCGGACCAGACCTCGCCCGCCAGATCAGGCATCCGTTCCCGCGCCGCCTCGGCGTGATCCTGGATTTCCTCGATCAGGCGCAAGGCGGCGTCGCCCTCGTCCATCATCTTGCGCCCGACCAGATCCATCGCCTGAATGCCGTTCGTGCCCTCATAGATCGCAGTCACCCGGACATCGCGCAGGAACTGCGCCGCGCCGGCTTCCTCGATGAAGCCCATCCCGCCGTGCACCTGGATGCCGGTATCGGCGACGCGGCAACCCACATCGGTGCCATAGGCCTTGGCGATCGGCGTCAGCAGTGCGGCGCGAGCCGTCCAGTCCGGGTCGCCGGTGGCACGCCCCATGTCGAGCGCGACCGCGCATGCAAGTGCGATCGAGCGGGCGGCAAAGACCTCGGCCTTCATCGTGGCCAGCATCCGGCGCACGTCGGGGTGCCGGATGATCGGACCCGTCTGGTTGCGGTCCTGTGCATAGGACAGCGCCTTCTGGAACGCGGCCTCGGCCACGCCGATCCCCTGCACGCCCACGGCCAGGCGCGCGTTGTTCATCATGGTGAACATCGCAGCCATTCCCTTGTGCGGTCGGCCCACCATCCAGCCGGTCGCGCCTTCGAACGCCATGGCGCAGGTGGGCGATCCGTGCAGGCCCATCTTGTGTTCAAGGCTCACCACCTTCAGGCTGTTGGCCGGGCCGGGGTTGCCCTGATCGTCGGGCAGGTATTTCGGCACCATGAACAGGCTGATGCCCTTCGTTCCGGGCACCGCATCGGGCAGGCGGGCCAGCACCAGATGGCAGATGTTGCCGGTCAGGTCGCCGTCACCCCAGCTGATGAAGATCTTCTGGCCGGTGATGGCATAAGTCCCGTCGCCCCTCGGTTCGGCGCGGGTGCGCAGCGCGCCGACGTCCGATCCGGCCTGCGGCTCGGTCAGGTTCATCGTGCCCGCCCATTCGCCCAAAATCAGCTTCGGCAGATACAGGTTTCTCATCGCATCGTCCGCGTGATGTTCCAGCGCCTCGATCTGGCCCTGCGTCAGCAGCGGATTGAGTTGCAGCGCCAGACAGGCCCCCGACATCATGTCGTTCAACGCCACCGAAAGCGTCTGCGGCAGGCCCATGCCGCCGAACTCCGGCGGAGCCGAAACCGCGATCCAGCCGCCATCGGCAATGGCGCGGTAGCCGGCGTCAAAGCCCGTTGACGCGCGCACCTTTCCGTCTTCCAGCCGCGCCGGATCGGTGTCGCCATTGCGGTTCAGGGGCGCCAGCACCTCGTCGCACAGCCGCGCGGCGCCTGTCAGCACGGTGTCGACCGTCTCGGGCGTGGCGTCGGCAAAATGCCCGGTGGCCGCGACAGAGGCCAGTGGAGCGACATGATCAAGGATGAAGCGGATTTCGGCGGCGGGCGCGCGATAGGCCATGGCATCTCCTCGTATCACGGGGCCGCGCCTGCCGGGTGCTTGGCAAGGCCGGTCAGGGCGCGTATCTGGGGCAGGCGGGATGCTGGACCGGGGGCCGGGCCCGTTCAACCCGAACGCTGCGTAACGGAAAACCTCTGTGATGGACAAGACACGGCTGATCGCCCCGGATGAAGCGGGCCTTGCCCGGGCGGCGGCGCTGATCCGCGCGGGGCAGCTTGTCGCCTTCCCGACCGAGACGGTCTATGGCCTTGGCGCCGATGCCCGGAACGACCGGGCCGTGGCCGCGATCTTCGATGCCAAGGGCCGGCCGCGCTTCAATCCACTGATCGCCCATGTCGCCGATGTCGGTGCCGCGCGTGCCCTTGCCCATTTCACGCCGCAGGCCGAGGCGTTGGCGGCCGCTTTCTGGCCCGGCCCGCTGACGCTGGTTCTGGCACAACGCGAGGGCGCGGGGATTTCGCCCCTTGTGACCGCCGACCTGCCGACAGTCGCGATCCGGGTGCCGGCGCATCCTTTGGCGCGGGCGCTCCTGCGCGCGGTGGGGGGGCCGGTGGCGGCGCCTTCGGCCAATCCTTCGGGCCGCATCAGCCCGACACGGGCCGAACACGTGATTGACGGTCTGTCAGGCCGCATTGCCGGCGTGATCGAAGGCGGCGCCTGTGCGGTAGGTGTCGAATCGACCATCATCGGCTTCGATGCCTCTGGCAGCGCAGTCCTTCTCCGCCCGGGCGGGATTTCGGCCGAGGCGATCGAGGCAGTTCTCGGTGCTCCGTTGTCGAGCGGTGGCAGTGCCACGGCCCCTACCGCGCCCGGGCAGTTGGAAAGCCATTATGCGCCAGAGGCGGCGGTGCGGCTGGCCGCGAAGGACGCGCGGCCCGGTGAGTTCCGGCTGGGCTTCGGGCCGGGCGCAAGTGATCTGAACCTGTCACCCTCGGGCGATCTGATCGAGGCGGCGGCGAACCTGTTCCATTATCTGCGAGAGGCCGACCACCGTGCCGGGGCAGGCGCGGTTATCGCCGTCGCGCCGATCCCGGATACGGGGCTGGGGCGCGCGATCAACGACCGGCTGCGACGCGCGGCTGCACCGCGACCCTGACCGATCAGGCCCGCCCGGCCGTGGGCGACAGCATGATCGGTTCGATCCCGAGCGTTCGCAGCGCCGCCGACCATTTGGTTTCGCTGGCGCGCGAAAAGACCAGATCGGGCGTGGCATCCGCCGTCAGCCAGCCGTTGCGGGCGATCTCGGATTCAAGCTGGCCCTTGCCCCAGCCGGCATAACCCAGCGCCAGCAGCGACTGGTCCGGCCCCTCGCCGGCTGCGAGCGATTCGAGGATGTCGAGCGTCGTCGTCATGCCGAAACGGTCATTGACCTTCAGCGTTGCCGCGCTTCCCTGATAGTCCGACGAATGCAGCACGAAGCCCCGGGTCAGATCCACAGGCCCACCCATATGCACCCGGATGTCACGCATCTGTTCACTGGCGGGAATGCCCAACTGTTTCATAAGGGTGCTAAATGTCAGATCATGCGCTGGTTTGTTGATGATAATGCCCATGGCGCCGTCATCCGAATGGGCGCAGATGAATACCACGCTGTGATCGAAGCGCGGATCGCCCATGCCGGGCATCGCTATCAGGATCTTGCCACTCAGGTTCATCGACACCTCCATCATCTACATTTGCGCGCCGGATCGGTTGGTGCAAGTGGCGCGAACAGCACATCTTCGACGCCCTCATCGCTTTGTGACTTTCCTTGCCGGCCTGCCGGCCTAAATCTGCCCATCATGCACAGGGTATTCCTTTCCATCTTGACCTGCCTATTCCTCCCCGTGGCGGGCGCTGCGCAGGATCTGCCGGCCAATCTGGTGCGGGTCGAATTGCTTCCGGGATGGCGCATGGCAGAGGGCAAGCAGATGGCAGCCCTGCACCTGACCTTGGCAAGGGGGTGGAAGACCTATTGGCGCAGCCCCGGCGACGCGGGCATCCCGCCGGCCTTCGACTGGTCGGGTTCACGAAACCTGAAAAGCGTGCGCCTGCACTGGCCGCGCCCGGAGTTGTTCGACCTGAACGGAATGACGACGGTCGGCTATCACGACGAACTTGTGCTGCCGGTCGAGGTCACGCCTGCCGATGCGGCACGACCGGTCGAGTTGCGCGCCGAAATGGCGATCGGGGTCTGCAAGGACGTCTGCGTTCCCGTAAGCCTCCGGCTTGCCGGAACCGCCGAAGATCTGTCGCAGGGCGCCGATACCGCCTCTGCGATCCGCACCGCGCTTCTGCGCCAGCCCGAAGCGGCAAAGGCGGCCGGTGTGCGCGGCGTGCGCTGCACCGTCGATCCGATCAAGGACGGCCTTCGGCTGACCGCTGCGATCGACATGCCGCCGCTTGGATCCGACGAATTCACCGTGGTCGAAACGGCGAACGCAGGCGTCTGGGTCGCCGAAGCGGTCAGCCGGCGCTCGGCAGGCACGCTGACCGCAACCGCCGATCTGGTTCCGCAGGACGCCCAGCCCTTTGCGCTGAACCGCCAGGGGGTCCGGATCACCGTCTTCGGCGATTCTGGCCGCGTGGTCGAGATCAACGGTTGCACCGGCTGATGCGGAGAGGAAGGCTCAGGCCTGAAGTCGCGCCCTGATCTCCAGCAGGTCAGACCAGGCATCGCGTTTGGCCGGACCCTGGCGCAGCAGATAGGCCGGATGCGTCATCGGCATGACCGGCAGGCCAAAGCCCTCGGCCCATTGTCCGCGCAGCCGCAGGATGCCCTGCCGCCCCAGCACCGCCTGGCAGGGGGTGTTGCCCATCAGCACCAGCAGGTCCGGCGCGGCCAGTTCGACGTGCCGTTTCAGGAACGGCAGCATCATGGCGATTTCCGCAGGTTCCGGCGTGCGGTTGGCGGGCGGACGCCAGGGCAGGACGTTGGTGATGTAAATCGCGTTGTCGGGTGCGGGCGCGGTGCGTGACAGGCCGATGGCGGCGAACATCCGGTCCAACAATTGCCCGGCCTTGCCGACGAAGGGGCGCCCTTCGATGTCTTCCTCGCGGCCCGGCGCTTCGCCGATAACCATGACGCGCGCGCCCCGGATGCCGTCGGCGAAGACGAGGTTCCGCGCGCCCTTCTTCAGGTCCAGATGGTCAAAAGCCCTCTGCGCCTCTGACAGCGCATCCAGGTCGCGGGCGGCGGCGGCCATGCGTTCGGCCACCGCGACCGGATCGACGGCGGGAATGACCACCGGCGCCATCGGTTCGGGCGCGGGTCTGGCCTTCGGCGTCTCGGCGGGGATTTCGTAGCGGTTCACCGGCAGATCGCCGATCGGCTCATCCGCCCCCAGCTCGATCTGCCATTCCAGAAGGGCCTTTGCCGCCCAGAAGTCGATTACCCCGTCCATGCCTCACCCTAGCCCCGCGGCCTGCCGCCTTCAACCATTGCCGGCGAGGCCCGGCTTTGCCATAAGGCCCCAACAGGACAGGAGGGCCGCGGATGGCATTTCGGGCAAGGCACCTTTTGGGGATCGAACACCTGACCCCCGAGGATATCCGCAGCGTTCTGGATCTGGCCGAGACCTACGTCGACCTGAACCGGCGCACCGTCAAGCAATCGGACGTGCTGGCCGGGATGACGCAGATCAACATGTTCTTCGAGAACTCGACCCGCACGCAGGCCAGCTTCGAACTGGCGGGCAAGCGTCTCGGCGCGGATGTGATGAACATGTCCGTCGCGCAATCGAGCGTGAAGAAGGGCGAAACGCTGATCGACACGGCGCTGACGCTGAACGCGATGCACCCCGACCTGCTGGTGGTGCGGCATCCGTCGTCGGGCGCGGTCAACCTGCTGGCGTCGAAGGTCAACTGCGCGGTGCTGAACGCGGGCGACGGGCGGCATGAACACCCGACGCAGGCGCTTCTGGATGCGCTGACGATTCGCCGGGCCAAGGGCCGGATCCAGCGGCTGACGGTGGCGATCTGCGGCGACGTGGCGCATAGCCGCGTGGCGCGGTCGAACCTGATCCTGCTGGGCAAGATGGAAAACCGCGTTCGCCTGATCGCGCCGCCCACCCTGATGCCGCCGGGCGTGCAGGAATTCGGCTGCGAGATCTTCGACGACATGCGCGCCGGACTGGAAGGCGCCGATGTGGTGATGATGCTGCGCCTTCAGAAGGAACGGATGGACGGCGGCTTCATCCCGTCGGAGCGGGAATATTTCCATCGCTACGGGCTTGATGGCGACAAACTCTCCTGCGCCAGGCCCGATGCCATCGTCATGCACCCCGGACCGATGAACCGCGGCGTCGAGATCGACGGCGAGATCGCCGACGACATCAACCGCAGCGTCATCCAGGAGCAGGTCGAGATGGGCGTCGCCGTGCGCATGGCCTGCATGGACCTTCTGGCGCGCAACCTGCGGGCGGAACGCGGCGCGCAGGCGGTGGGGGTGATGGTGTGACGCTGGGAAAGCTGGAAAAGATCGAAAATCTGAAGCCGATCTGGCCACACGAAGCCCGCAGCTTCACTCCCTGGCTCGCCCGGCCCGAAAACATCAGTCAACTCTCTGAAGCCATCGGCTATGGCCCGGAGGGCCTCGAGGTGCTGAAGGTCGAGGATAATGTCGGTGCATTCTACGCCGACATCGTCGCCCGTGACACCCTTGCCGCAGAGGGCGGGCTGGTATTGATTGAAAACCAGTTCGGGGCGACCAATCACGATCATCTGGGCAAGATCATCACCTACGCCGCCGGACAGAAGGAACCCGTCCGCACGATCGTATGGATCGCGGAAAAGCTGCGCGACGAGCATCGGGCTGCGCTTGACTGGCTGAACGGCAATACGGCCGGCACAATCGGCTTCTTTGGAATCGAGATCGAGTTGTGGCGGATAGGTGAATCCCCCCCCGCACCGCGGTTTTCGGTCGTTTCCCGCCCGAATGAGTGGGTGCGCGACCACGCGGCGGACCCCGATCTGAGTGATCTGCGCAAACTCTACATCCGGTATTGGGATGCGTTGGGCACATTGATCCGGCGTCGCAAGACGCTGCTCAAGCCCCAGAAGGGCACTCCGGCACAATGGACCAACTTCTCGATCGGTCGGGCGAATTTTGCACTCGTGGCGACAGCAGCGGGAAAGAATGGCGCGATACGGGCCGAACTCGCCATGACCGGCGCGACAGGCAAACTGGCCTTCGCCCGACTGGTTTCGCAGCAGGCGGAGATTGACGCGGCCTATGGTCCCGGCCTTGAATGGGATCACATGCCCGGCCGCCAGCAGACCCGGATCAGCGAGACATTGCCGGATGTCGATATCTGGAACGTATCGGACTGGCCGCGCCAGCACGGTTGGCTCGCCGACAGGCTCGACCGGCTTCATCGCCTGTTCCACGACCGTATTCGCGCGCTGGACCTGACTGAGCAGGGGCAAGCCGATGACCAGCCGTGACCCGATCCTGAACTACCGCCCCGGCCCGCAGTCCGAACTGCCGCTGGAGCCGGGCGAGGAGGTGCGCGCCACCTTCCTGCCCGATCCGGCGCGCTATACCCGCGATCACGTCATGCTGGCGGCGCTGTTCATCGTGCTGGTGGGCATCGCCTTCATCTTCCTGGGCAAGACGAACGAAATCTGGGTCGGCGCCCTTGGCGTGATCCTGGCCATCGGCTTCCGCTACGTCTTCTTCCGATCCGAGGTCTTCGCCCGCCGCTGGCAATTGACCGACCGCCGCCTGATCGGGCCGCAGGGCCGGCAGGTGCGGCTGACAGACGTGAAGGAGGTCCGCCGTCTGATGGGCGATGTGCAGATCGTCACCAAGGGCGGCGACAAGCACCTGATCCGTTATCAGGCCGACCCGCAGGCGGTGATCGCCCGGATTTCGGGGGCGCGGGGATGAAGGTTTGGCTTTGAGCGGGCAGCGTCAGTTTTTGACACAGAACACTAAACGCAGGCCGTGGAGGTGACGGTGTGATGGATGTAATCGGTGGAATTGCAGCGGCCACTGAAGGGCTAAAGCTTGTCAATGAACTCAGAAAGATTGACCGGGAAGTTGACAAAGCCGAGTTGAAACTTCGACTTGTTGAAGTTGCCGACAAGCTCCTGGATTCGAAGCAGGCACTTCAGGAGGCGCAGGAACGCGCGTTTGAGCTGCAAAAGCGCATCTCCGCGTTGGAAGAGCAACTTGCTCAGAAGTCACGCCTAAAAGACGAGCGCGGGTTGCTATATGAAGTTGATGAACACGGTGATCATATTGACGAGCCATACTGCAATCAGTGTTACGTCAAGGTGGAAAAGCCATTTCGGCTGGTTTCCGACAACTTCGCTGGTGGCTTCGGATACAAATGCCACAACTGCGAGAAAGTATATTTTATCACCCGCAACCGGGGAAGCTTGCGCTCCCTCCGAGATCTTGGAGAGGATCTAGGTTAATGACCATCCTCCTCACCAACGCCCGCCTCATCGACCCCGAGGCGCTGACCGTCACAGAAGGCTCGGCCCTGATTGAAGGCGGCCTAATCGCCGCGCTTGGGGATATGACCGCCCCCAAGGGCGCCACCATCATAGACTGCGGCGGCAAGTGCCTTGCGCCCGGCATCGTCGACTGGGGCGTGAAGGTGGGCGAACCGGGCGAGCGGCACAAGGAATCCTTCCGCTCGGCCGGGTTGTCAGCGGCGGCGGGGGGCGTCACCACCATCGTGGCGCGGCCCGACACCAACCCCGCGATCGACACGCCCGAAACGCTGGAATTCGTCACCCGCCGCGCCGCCGAAAGCCCGGTGCGCATCCATCACATGGCGGCGCTGACCAAGGGCCGGCAGGGGCGCGAGATGACCGAGATCGGTTTTCTGCTCGACACGGGCGCGGTGGCGTTTTCGGACGGCGATCATGTGGTCGAGGATACCAAGGTCTTGTCGCGCGCGCTGACCTATGCCCGCAGCCTGGGCGCGCTGGTGATCGGCCATCCGCAGGATCCGGGCCTGTCGCGGGGGGCTGCGGCGACGAATGGCAAGTTTGCGTCCTTACGCGGGATTCCGGCGGTGAACCCGATGGCGGAACGCATGGGCATTGATCGCGATCTGGCGCTGATCGAGATGACCGGCGTGCGCTATCACTTCGACCAGATCACCACCGCCCGCGCCCTGCCCGCGCTGCAGCGCGCCAAGGCCAATGGCCGGGACGTGACGGCGGGCATTTCGATCCACCATCTCGCGCTGAACGAATTCGACATCGGCGATTACCGCACCTTCTTCAAGCTGACGCCGCCCTTGCGGTCGGAAGACGATCGCGTGGCGCTGGTTGCCGCCGTGGCCAGCGGGCTGATCGATGTCGTGGGGTCGATGCACACGCCGCAGGACGAGGAAAGCAAGCGCCTGCCCTTCGAGGAAGCGGCATCGGGCGCCGTGGGGCTTGAGACGCTTCTGCCGGCGGCGATGCGGCTTTACCATTCGGGTGACCTGACGCTGCCGCAGATCTTCCGGGCGCTGGCGCTCAATCCCGCCAATCGGCTTGGTCTGCCGCAGGGCCGGCTGGCCGCGGGCGCGCCGGCGGATCTGGTGCTGTTCGATCCCGACGCGCCGTTCGTGCTGGACCGTTTCACGCTGAAATCGAAGTCGAAAAATACCCCCTTTGACGGAACGAGGATGGAGGGCAGAGTGCTTTCCACCTGGGTGGGGGGCGTCCGGGTTTTCGGAGAATAGCGAATGCCGGTCTTAGTGACGTCGATACCGCTTCTGATCCTGGTCGCGGTGCTGGGGTATCTTCTGGGATCGGTGCCCTTCGGGGTGGTGGTTTCGCGGGCGATGGGCCTGGGCGACCTGCGCAAGATCGGATCGGGCAACATCGGGGCGACCAACGTCCTGCGCACGGGCAACAAGCTGGCGGCGTTCCTGACGCTGGTGCTGGATGCGGGCAAGGGCGCCGTCGCCGTTCTGCTGGCGCGGGCGGCCCTGGGCGAGGATGCCGCGCAGGTGGCGGGGGGGGCCGCCTTTCTGGGCCATCTGTTCCCGGTCTGGCTGGGGTTCAACGGCGGCAAGGGGGTGGCCACCTTTCTGGGCACCCTTCTGGCGCTGGCCTGGCCGGTGGGTCTGGCCGCCTGCCTGACCTGGCTGGCCGTCGCGCTTCTGGCGCGGATTTCATCGCTTTCGGCGCTGGTGGCGGCTGCGGCCTCGGTTCCCTATGCTTTCCTTCTGGGGCGCGCCGATGTCTGGGGGCTGGCCGCGTTTCTGGCCGCGCTGGTCGTGCTGCGCCACAAGGCCAATATCGCGCGCCTTCTGGCAGGAACCGAGCCGCGGATCGGCAAGAAAGGCTAGGACATGGGATTTTTCGACGCGATCGGATCGGTCTTCACGAAATACGCGACCTTTTCGGGCCGCGCGCCGCGATCCGAATTCTGGTGGTTCTGGCTGCTGAACATGTTCGTCGGGCTGGCGCTTGACGGACGGGGCATCTGGCCCGGAACCGGAGAGCCGCCACATATGTCGATGCTGTCGGTGATCTGGCATCTGGCGGTGCTCATCCCCACACTGGCGGTGTCAGTGCGGCGCCTGCATGACACCGACCGCAGCGGCTGGTGGCTGCTGTTGTGGCTGATCCCGCTGATCGGCTGGATCGTGCTTCTGGTGTTCTACGTCAGCCGTGGCACCGCGGGTGCGAACCGCTTCGGGCCCGATCCGCTGTCGGGCGGCGCGGGTGGTTCGGCGGGCGGTCAACCGGGCAGCTATGGTCCGACCTCGATCCCGTCGGTGCCGCGCCGCTGATCGACCAGCGGCCTAAAGGGCGGCGTCGGTGTAAAGCCGCGTCAGATCGCCGCCCCAGTCGCCGTGGAAGCGTTCCAGCCAGACATCGGCCTGCACGCGGCCGCTGTTCAGGCTTTCGACCAGCGGGCGCAGATGCGCCTCCTCGCCGTGACCACGGGCGGCAAGTCCGGCATGGGACAGGCCGACGGCGGCATGGGCCAGATCCATCAACCGCACGCCATTCGCCTGCCCCTGCAGCGCATCGACCGAGGCCGCGACCCGCAGGCCCTCGCGGGTTTCGGCGTCGAGCCCCTTGACCAGATCCCATGCGGCATCCAGCGCGGCGCTGTCATACATGAGCCCGACCCAGAAGGCCGGAAGCGCCACGATATGCGGTTCCGTGCCGACATCGGCGCCGCGCATTTCGATGTATTTCTTCACCCGCGCTTCGGGGAAGACGGTGGTCATGTGATCGGCCCAGTCAGAAAGGGTGGGCTTTTCGCCCGGCAACGCGGGCAGTTCGCCCTTCAGGAAATCGCGGAAGCTTTGCCCCAGCGCGTCGATGTAATGTCCGTCGCGGTAGACGAAATACATCGGCACATCCAGAACCCAGTCGACATAGGCCTGGAAGCCCATTCCGTCGCGGAAGGCAAAATCCAGCATCCCGGTCCGTGCATCATCAAGGCTGCGCCAGATGCGCGAACGCCAGCTTTTGTGGCCGTTCACCCTGCCCTCGAAGAAGGGCGAGGATGCAAACAGCGCCGTCGCCACCGGTTGCAGCGCCAGCGCCACGCGCAACTTCTTCACCATGTCGGCTTCAGACGCATAATCCAGGTTCACCTGCACGGTGCAGGTGCGATACATCATCTGCGTGCCGTGGGTGCCGACGCGGCCCATGTAATCGGTCATCAGGCGATAACGGCCCTTCGGCATCATCGGCATCTGTTCATGGGTCCAGACCGGCGCCGCACCCGCCCCGAAGAACCGTGCCCCCATCGGGTCTGCAATCGCGTGAACTTCGGACAGGTGATTCTCAAGCTCGGCCTTGACCTGATGCACAGTTTCCAGCGGCGCACCCGATAGTTCGAACTGGCCGCCCGGTTCCAGGCTGATATTGGCGCCGTTCCGCGTCAGGCCGATGATCTTGCCCTGTTCCAGCACCTCGGACCAGCCGAAGCGGTCGCGCAGGCCCTCCATCAGAGCCTTGATGGAACAGGGACCGTCATAGGGCAGCGGCAGCATGGTATCGGGCGAATAGCCGAACTTTTCATGTTCGGTGCCGATGCGCCAGTCGGAGGCCGGCTTGCAGCCCGAGGCGACATAGTCTGCCAGTTGCTCGAAGCTCTCGATCGGGCCGCCGCCGGACTGGGGAATGGACATTGGGAGCCTCGGGCTTTCTGGTTCTCTACAGGGGTGCAGACGTGACTTGGGGCAAGGATCAAGTCAAGCCCAGTCCTTCACGCACCCGTCTCACATGCAATGCACGGCGCCCACGCCCGCGGATCATGGCGACGAAATCCGCCGAAGCCCGGACGGCGGGCGGGTCCAGAGCGGCGCGCGGGCCACGGGGGCGTCGATCGCGGCGGCAATCCGCGCCATGTCCGCGCCGGGCAAAAGCGAAAAGGCATCAAACAGGACATCGGCGCCTTCGGCCGCAACCGGCACCAGCAGAACCTGCCCGTCGGCCTGCCGCAGCCGCCAGTGGCGCCTGCCATACATCTCGATCAGGCGCAGCTCGACCATTTCGGCCAGGGCGACATAACCACCGAAGGTAGGCCCCAGATAGCCGATCTGGCCTTCGTCCAGCTCGACCACCCCCGGCGCCTCGATCCGGCGGGCGAACCTTGCGCGGCGCAGGGCCGAAAGGGCCCAGCCGAGCGCGACGATCAGCACCAGCGCCCCCACCGGCATCAGCAGGAACCCCCCGAGCCAGACAAGCCATCCGCCAAGAAGGGCCAGCATTCCCGCCACCATCGCTTCGCGGAACGGGCGCAGTCTTTCCAGAAGTTCGGGCCGGATCAGCGACATCGGCCCTTACCGCCAATCGCCAAGGCTGGCCTGCCACAGCGTCAGCGCGGCACAGGCGGCGGTATCGGCGCGCAATATCCGGGGGCCAAGCGAGACGGGCGCGACGAAGGGCAGCGCGGCAAGACGTCTGCGTTCAGAGGGGGAAAAACCGCCTTCGGGCCCGATCAGGATGGCCCAGGGGCCCGGTTCGGCGCCCGCAAGGGTCGTCGCCGCGCCGACGCGGGCCTCATCGGCCCAAAGGATGCGGCGGCCAGCGTCCCAGCGCGCCAGAAGCTTTTCGAGCGCCGTCAGATCCTCGACCACCGGCACATGGGTGGCGCCGCATTGCTCGGCGGCTTCCACAGCGTGGGACTGAAGCCGGTCCTGACGGATGCGCTCGGCATTGGTGAACTCCGTCTGCACCGGCAGGATCCGCGCCACACCAAGCTCGACCGCCTTTTCGACGATGAAATCGGTGCGGGCCTTCTTGATGGGCGCGAAAACCAGCCAAAGGTCGGGTGGCATCCGCTGTGGCGCGGTCTGCTCAAGACACTCGGCACTGCCGCCGCGCTTGCCAGCAACCGCGATCCGCGCCAGCCATTCCCCGTCGCGGCCGTTGAACAGCAGGATGCGGGCCTCTGCACCCAGACGCATCACCCCGAAGAGGTAATGCGCCTGCGCCTCGGTCAGGGCGACGGATTGCCCCGTCCCCAGCGGATGGTCTACACAAAGCCTGATCTTCGCAGTCATGAGGCGAGTGTATGGCCCCCCCTTCCGAAACGCCAGAGACCCGCGGGCAAGTGGCCGACGCGCCCCGCAACAACTGGGTCGACCGGCTTGCCCCGGACTGGAGCCGCCCCTGGCTGCGGCTGTCACGCGCCGACCGGCCGATCGGCACCTGGCTTCTGCTCTTGCCCTGCTGGTGGGGGCTCGCGCTTGCCGCAATGGAAGATGGCTGGCGCTGGGGCGATCTCTGGATCGCGGCGGGCTGTGCCCTTGGCGCCTTCCTGATGCGCGGGGCGGGCTGCACATGGAACGACATCACCGACCGCGACTTCGACGCCTCGGTGGCGCGGACCCGGTCGCGGCCGATTCCGTCGGGGCAGGTGACGGTGAAGGGCGCCATCGCCTGGATGTTCATCCAGATGGGGCTTTCGGCGGTGATCCTGTTAACATTCAACCGAACGGCGATCGCGCTTGGATTTGCCTCGATCCTGATCGTGGCGATCTATCCCTTCGCCAAGCGGTTCACCTGGTGGCCGCAGGCCTTCCTTGGCCTTGCCTTCAATTGGGGCGCGCTCTTGGCCTATGCTGCCCATACCGGCACCGTGAGCGTTGGATCGGTCCTGCTTTATGCGGCGGGCGTCGCATGGACGCTGTTTTACGACACGATCTATGCCCATCAGGACAAGGAAGATGACGTGCTGATCGGCGTCAAATCCACTGCGCGGCTTTTCGGCGCCGCGACCGGCAGGATCCTGTCGATCTTCATGGTTCTGACGATCCTGCTGATGGCGGTGGCGATCCTGGCCACCGCCCTGCCACAGGCGGCGGTGCTGAAGCTTGTGGTCGCGCTGGCGGCGCCCTGGGCGCTGGGATGGCACCTCTGGTTGCAACTTTCGCGGCTGGACATCGACGATTCCGCGCTGTGCCTGCGGCTCTTTCGCAGCAACCGCGACGCGGGGCTTCTTGCTGCGCTGTTTCTTGCCGCCGCCGCCTGCCTTTGATTGATCCGGCGCCGCGAAGCCGATAGGCATGCAGCGTTTCATCAAGTCAGGGCGTTGATGCAGATTCCCGCGAAATTCGCCACTCCGGCCGCTCTTGTCGTTGCCGCGATCCTCTGCGTGGCGGCGGCGGTCGGTGCTGCGCGCCTGATCGAATCCAGATCCGCCGACGCGGTCCGGCGCGCGCTGACGGGCGCCGGGCACAGCTGGGTCCAGGTCGAGGCCAGCGGCCTTCAGATCATCCTGTCGGGCACTGCGCCGTCAGAAGCCAAGCGGTTCAACGCCCTGAACACGGCCGGCGGCCAGATCGACAGTTCCCGCCTGCGCGACCGGATCGAGGTTGCGGCGCCGGCGACGATCAAGCTGCCGGACTTCTCGCTCGAGATGCTGCGCAACGACAGCGGCGTGTCGCTGATCGGGTTGATGCCCGCCAGCACCGACCGAGAGTCGATTCTGAAGACGCTCGGCGACCTTCTGGACGGCAAGGGCAAGGTCACCGACATGCTCGAAACCGCGAACCATCCGGCGCCCGCAGGGTGGAACGAGGCCGTCGACTTTGCGCTGGCTGCGATGGCTGACCTGCCGCGCGCCAAGATTTCGGTTGCACCCGGGCGGGTCACGATCGACGCGATCACCGACACACCGGCCGAAAAAGCCGATCTGCAGACCCGGCTGCGCCGCAAGGTTCCGGGGTCGGTCAAGCTGACGCTTGAGATCACCGCACCCCATCCGGTGATCGCGCCCTTCACACTGCGCCTTGTGAGCGACGGCAACACGACGCGTTTCGATGCCTGTTCCGCCGACAGCGAGGAGGTCCGCACGCGCATCCTCGCTGCGGCGGTGGCCGCCGGAATGACAGACCGCTCCACCTGCAACATCGGCCTTGGCGTGCCGACGCCCGAATGGGCAGACGCGGTGGTGATGGGGATCCAGGCCGTGCAGGAAATCGGCAAGGGTTCGATCACATTCTCGGATGCGGACGTGGCACTTGTGGCCGAGGCAGGCGTCAGCCAGGCGGCATTTGACCGTGCCGTGGGCGAGCTTGAATCGAACCTGCCCGAGGTCTTTTCGCTCCATGCCCGGATGGTCGCGCCTGCCGGGTCGGCCGGGTCGGGTCCGGCGGAGTTTTCGGCCGCGCTTGCCGCCGATGGCAAGGTCCAGCTTCGGGGCCGGGTTCCGGATGCACTGACCCGCGACGCCGCAGACAGCTATGCCCGTGCACGCTTTGGCGCGGCGGATGTCTATGCCGCAACCCGGCTGGATCCCGAACTTCCTGCCGGCTGGCCAATGCGGGTTCTGGCGGCGCTTGAATCGCTGGCCGAACTTTCCGACGGGTCGGTGACCGTGCGGGCGGATACCATCGTCATCAAGGGGCTGTCTGGCAACGCCAATGCGTCAGACAGCATCGCGCGGATCCTGTCATCGAAGCTGGGTGAAACCGCGAAGTTCAGCATCGACGTGCGCTATGACAAGAAGCTTGACCCGCTGGCCGGGCTACCTACGGCGACGGAATGCATCGAACAGATCAACCAGGCGCTGGCGGAACAGAAGATCACCTTCGAACCGGGTTCGGCCACCATCACCCGCGATGCGGCGCCCACTCTCGACACGATCGCCGCGCTGATGAAGACATGCGCCGACTACGAGATGGAAGTCGCCGGCCATACCGACAGCCAGGGCCGCGACGAGATGAACCTGCGGCTGAGCCAGGATCGTGCGCAATCGGTCATCGCGGCACTTCAGGGCCGCCGTGTGCTGACAGGAAAGCTGCGAGCAAAGGGTTACGGCGAAACCGAACCGATCGCGGATAACGGCACCGAGGCGGGCCGGGAACAGAACCGGCGGATTGCCTTCACGCTGACGGGCGCGGATGCTGTTGCCGAAAACCCGACCCCGGCACGGCCGGCCGGCGAAGGGGCCGGGGCAACGCAGGCGGGTTCCGTATCGCAAGCCGGAGAGCCCCCCGCAACGGGGGCGATGCCGAGCCCCGAAACGGCTACCACCCCGGACGGGGCCAATTCCGGCGACGACCAGTCGATGGATGGTGCAGCACCCGGCGATGCGATCGAAGGGGACGGCACGATTGACGTCCAGACACCTGACAAGAATGCGGTCCGCCCCGCCAAGCGCCCCCGGCGCAACGGCGAGCCGGCCACCGAGAACTGACCCTCACACATCACGGCACAGCGGAACGGACCGGGCATGAACAGAACCGAATTCATCGTGACGACGGCGATCATCCTGTTCGTCGCCTTCCTGCTGGGCTGGGCGGTGTCCTGGCTGATGCACCGGATGACGCGCGTGACGCAGACCGACATGAACGAGCTTGATAGCATGGCGCGCAACCTGCACGAGGCCGAGGAGACCCGTGACCAGGCGCTGGCCTATCTGGAAGAGCGCGAGGCCGAACTGACCGGCCAGCTCCAGCAGACCCATGCGGAACTGCGTGCGGCGATGGACGGGCTGCGCGATGCCCGCGCCGAAGCCGAGGAACTGCGCCGATATATCGAGAAGGTCAACGCACGCTGATCGCGGGGATGGGGGCCGTCACCAGCGATCCAGCGCCTGTTCGTCGGCATCCCGTGCCGCAACCCATTCGGCGCCGTCGGGGCCGAACTCCTTTTTCCAGAAGGGCGCGCGCGATTTCAGGTAGTCCATCAGGAATTCGGCCGCGGCAAAGGCTTCGGCGCGATGGCGGGCGGCGGTGGCGACCATCATGATCGCTTCACCCGGCGCGATCCGGCCGTGGCGGTGGATCACCAGGCCGGCGGTCAGATCCCAGCGCGTCACCGCCTCGTCCAGAATGGCGGTGACAGCACGCTCGGTCATGCCGGGGTAATGTTCGATCTCCATGACGGACAGCCGGCCCCCATCATCGCGGACCCGGCCAAGAAAGGTGACGACCGCGCCCGCCGGCCCGGCCGCTGCGGCAAAGCTGTCACTTTCCGTGCCATAGGAAAAGGGCCTGTCCTGAATGCGGACCGTATGCATGGATCAGCCTCCGGTCATCGGCGGGAAGAAGGCCACTTCGCGCACCCCCGCGATGGGGCTTGAGAAATCGGCAAGCTCCTGATCCAGCGCCACGCGCACCGCGCGGGTGTCGGCGAAGGCGGCGGCATAGCGTTCTTCGCGGGCAACCAGTTCGGCGACCAGATCGGCCACCGTCACGGCGGAGGTGGTGATCCGTTCCTTCGGCAGGCCGATGCGTTCACGGACCCAGGCGAAATACAGGACGTCGATCATTTCTTGTCCCCAAGGTAGGGAATGGATTTCGAGAAGTATTCCCAGCCGGTGATTGCAGTCAGCGCGGCCGCAAACCAGATCAGCCAGAGGCCCACGTCATTGGCCAGCGATGCGCAATCGCGCTTGCCGCAGGCGCGGACCGGATCAGCCAGGCCATTGGCAACCGCATCGTTGTATTGTTCCGTCGTCATGCCATGCATCGCCACGCCGTTGAGGTATTCCAGCCCCGTTCCCAGGAACAACACCGCAATCGCAACCATCTGCGCCGTGGTCTTCCACTTGGCCAGCTTCGTGACCTTCAGGTGCAGGGCATTCGCGCCAAGAAATTCGCGCAGGCCGGCAACGAAGACCTCGCGGAAAAGGATGACGGTGGCGGGCAGGATCAACCACGGGTTCATGCCGGAATAGCCGGTCAGCACCATGATGGCGATGACGACCATCGCCTTGTCGGCAATCGGGTCGAGCATCCGGCCGAAGTTCGATTCCTGCTTCCAGAGCCGCGCCAGATAGCCGTCGAAATAATCGGTGATGGCCGCGCCCACGAACAGCGACAGCGCCAGCCAGTCGGCCCAGGGCCGGCGGAAATACAGGAACATCAACGCCACGCCGGGCGCCGCCAGCAGCCGCAGGACGGTCAGGGTGTTTGGCAGGTTCCATTTCATGCCGGAATTGGTATCCCGCGTGAGCGCCGGGGGGAAGTGGCCTTTGCGCCAATCTCTCCCCAGAAAGCGAAGCAACCCCCTGGGTTGCGCGAAAAAGGGCGCAAGAAAACCCCTGCGCCCCACTGGAATCCGCCCTGATCAGACGGCGGTGGCCGATTTGTCCTCGACCGCCTTCGCCTCAAGATTGTTCTGGCCGGCAATCTCGATCCGGCGCGGCTTCAGTGCCTCGGGCACTTCGCGCGCCAAGTCGATGTGCAGCATTCCGTCGACATGGGCCGCGCCGGTCACGCGCACATGATCGGCCAGCGCGAAGCGGCGTTCAAAGGCGCGGGTGGCGATGCCACGGTGCAGGTAGGTCCGCTTGCCATCTTCGGCCGCCTTGCGGGCGGTGACGATCAGCGCGCCATCCTTCACCTCGACCCCAAGTTCATCGCCCGAGAAACCGGCAACCGCGATCGAGATGCGATAGGCGTTCTCGTCGGTCTTTTCGATGTTGTAGGGGGGATAGGTCGGTTGTGCGACATCGGTGGTCAACACCCGATCCATCAGGTCGGCGATGCGGTCAAAGCCGACGGTGGCACGGTAAAGCGGCGAAAAGTCGTAGTTACGCATGGGAATCATCCTTCGAAAAGCGATGCTCTGGTTGCACCCTCCCTTCCGGGACGGGCGAGGTTCACAAGGCCCGGATCGGCGCCCCGCAAAACGTCAGATGGAACCATCGAGGCGCGGTTTCAAGGGGCGTCGGAGGAGCAGGGGGAAGGCGGTCGCCACTTTCTATGGCCTGACGAACTTGGCCCCGCCTGCCGACATCGCCGCCCCGGTGGCGGCTGACCTGCCCGATACCAGCGCTCCAGACCCGATGCGGCGCACCCCGGGCGTGGTGGCATCCGCCGCACCGAAGGCCTGCCGCAACTCGGTCAGTGGCACCTCCATGGCCGAGGCCAGGGATACGGGCCGTGTATCCATCTCGGCCTTGGCCGAAATCACCGATGCGATCTGCGGCACGCCGTCATGCATCACGAAGACCGGCGCGCCGGAAGACCCGAAATCGACGTTGCAGGTCAGAACCATGAAGCCGGGCTGGCGCCCCAGCACATGGCAGATGTCCTGCATCGAGGGCGCCTCGGACCGATCCAGTGCATAGGAGACGACGGAAACCTTGTCACCCTCCTGCGGGTCGGCGGCCACGTCGAAGGGCTTGATTGACGACAGCCGGATCGGCTGGTCCAGTTGCAACAGCGCGATGTCATAGGCGACGCGCCCCATCTTGTCGGTGCCGTCATAGGTGTAGGACGGATGCGCCATCGCCCGGCGCACGCCGCGATAGGCGGCAGCCCGGCCATTGCGCCAGCCCGCCAAAAACTCGATGGTATTGACCGTATAGGGCTGGAAGGACTTCTGGTCGAAAAGGCAATGCGCCGCTGTCAGCACCAGATCGGGCGCGATCAGCGCGCCGGTGCAGAATCCGCTGTCGCCCAGATTGATGCGGCCGACGGCTTCCCATCCGCGCGTTTCGTCGGCCGTCAGCAGGCTGTGGAGCGGTGTTTCCTCGGCCTGCGCAAGGCCTGCGCCTGCCCAGAGCATCAGGGCCACCAGAACTGCGCGCATCGTCCCTTCCTCACCCTGCCAAGGCCCACTGCCCTAGCCCTGCACTGCGGCCAGATTATGACAGCTAAGGCTGAAGCGACAGCCCATCCACGACACCGCGCGCCGCCCTTGGCACCGGCCCGCCCGTGGCCCAATCCAGCAGCTCGACCGTGTGAAGGACAGGTATCGCGGTGCCACTGCCGATCTGCATCATGCAGCCGATGTTGCCCGCCGCGATGACCTGCGGCGTCACGGCTTCAAGCGTTGCGACCTTGCGCGCCTTCAACTGCCCGGAAATCTCGGGCTGCATCAGGTTGTAGGTGCCGGCGGAACCGCAGCACAGATGGCTGTCGGCGGGCTCGGCCACGGTGAAGCCCGCGGCCTTCAGCAGATCCTTGGGCGCGGATTTCACCTGCTGCCCATGCTGAAGCGAACAGGCCGCGTGATAGCCGACGCGCAAGGCTGCGGGCGCCGACCCGGAATAGCCGATTCGGGTCAGGAATTCGGTAATGTCTGACGCCAGGGCCGATACCGCCGCCGCGTCTCCGGCCAGCGGGTCGTTTCGGAACATGTGGCCGTAGTCCTTGACGGTGGTGCCGCAGCCCGAGGTGTTGATGATGATCGCGTCCAGACCCGCCCCGCGCTTTTCGGCCATCCATGCCCGGATGTTGCCCGCCGCCTGATGGTGGCTGTCGTCCACGCGGCCCATGTGATGGGTCAGCGCCCCGCAGCAGCCGGCGCCACGGGCCACCACCACCTCGCAACCCAGCCGCCGCAACAGCCGGATCGTCGCGTCGTTGATATCGGTGTTCAGCGCCCGCTGCGCGCAACCGGCCAGCAGAGCAACCCGATGGCGCCGTTCACCTTGGGCCGGAAAGACCTGCGGGCGGTCATTCAGGCTGGGCGGGGGAATGTCGCGCGGGGCCATGTCCAGCATGGCGCGCAGCCGCGGATCGGGCAGGAAGCGCGCAAAGGGCCGCGCCAGCTTTGCCCCGCGCAGCGCCAGCCGGAATCGCCCCGGATAGGGCAGCACCAGCGCCAGCACCCGGCGCAGCATCCGGTCCATGAAGGGGCGGCGATAGGTTGCTTCCACATGGGCGCGGGCATGGTCGATCAGGTGCATGTAATGCACACCCGAGGGGCAGGTCGTCATGCAGGACAGGCAGGACAGGCAGCGGTCGATATGCTTCACCGTGCGGGCGTCCGCCGGGCGACCGGATTCGAGCATCTCCTTGATCAGGTAGATGCGGCCCCGGGGGCTGTCGAGTTCGTCGCCCAGCACCTGATAGGTCGGGCAGGTCGCGGTGCAGAAGCCGCAATGCACGCAAGTCCGCAGGATCTTGTTCGAGGTGGCGATCCCCGGATCCTGAAGCTGTTCAGGGGTAAAGAACGTCTGCATCGGCATCCCCTGCAAAAATCCCGCGCGGGTCGAAGGCCGCCCGCAAACCATCCGTGATCCGGGCCACCGCTTCGGGCTCTGGCTGGTCGGCGGGCGCAAGGCCGGTTCCGGTCATCCGCCGCGCATGGCCGTCGAAGGGCGTCGCGATGGCGCGGGCATCGACACCGCGCGGCACCCGCGCCCAAAGGCAACCGCCGCCCCAATCGAGCATCACCGCCCCACCAAGCCGCGCCGCCACCGCGCCGGCCTGCGAGGGGCGCAGATGGAACCGCCAGAGATCGCCCGGCAGCCCCGCAAGCGGCGCCACGGCCCGCACCCCGGCCCAGATTGCGCCGTCTTCCTCGACCCGCGCCTCGCCAAAGGCCGAAAGCCGGTCTCGCAACTGCCCGGCGCGATAATCGACGGACCCGGCCAGCCCCTCGACCCGGATCAGCGCCCCCTGCCCCGCCACCCAGGCCGCGCCGGTCACGTCGAAGGGCGATCCCAGCGCCGCGGCCAGCACGGCGGGTGCCGCCCCGACCGGCACATCGACGCGAATCGTCGCCTGCCTGGGCACGGCGGGCTGGACCTTGAAGGAAAGCTCGGTCAGCACGCCCAGCCGCCCCCGGCTTCCCGCCATCAGCTTGACCAGATCATAGCCGGTGACGTTCTTCATCACCCGCCCGCCATTGCTGACAACCTCGCCCCCGCCATCGACGAAGCGCACCCCGATCAGGCTGTCGCGGCAGGCCCCGGCCTGCACCCGGCGCGGGCCCGAGGCGTTTTCGGCCACCACCCCGCCGATGGTGCCGGTGCCTTCGGTCCCCAGCACAGCGCGCCAGTCGCCCGGCTCAAACGGCAGACGCTGGCCCTCGGCGGCAAGCACCGTCTCGACCACCGATAGCGGTGTTCCGGCCCGCACGACCAGTGTCAGCGCGGCGGGTTCGTAAAGGACCACGCCCGACAGTCCGGCGGTGCGGATCGCCGGGCCATCCGCCGGTCCGGCGCGGGTCGAACCGCCGCGAACGGCGACAGGGCCGGGAATGCCGCGGATCAACTGGGCCAGATCGGCCTCGGTTTCCGGGGCATGGGTCATGGGGCGCGCCGCGCCGCACTGTCGTCCAGCGGAAAGACCTTGGCGGGGTTCAGCAGCCAATGCGGGTCGAAGACATCCTTCACCCGCATCTGCGCCTCAAGGTCGGCGGCGCGGAACTGCACGCGCATCAGGTCGCGCTTTTCCACGCCCACGCCATGTTCGCCGGTCAGGCAGCCGCCCACCTCGACGCAAAGCTTGAGGATATCGGCGCCCAGCTTTTCGCAGCGTTCAAGATCACCCGGAGTATTGGCGTTGTAAAGGATCAGCGGATGCATGTTGCCGTCGCCCGCATGGAAGACGTTCGCCACCTCAAGCCCCGCTTCGCGGCTCAGATCGCCAATGCGGCGCAGGACTTCGGGCAAGGTTGACACCGGGATGGTGCCGTCAAGGCACATGTAGTCGTTGATCTGGCCCATTGCGCCGAAGGCGGCCTTCCGGCCCAGCCAGATGCGGCGGGCCTCATCCTCGGTCTGGGCCTCGCGGAATTCGATGGGGGAATGGCGGGCGGCAATCTGGCGGATCAGGGCGATCTGTTCGTCGATTTCCGGGGGTGATCCTTCGACTTCGACGATCAAGAGCGCCTCGCAATCGGGGTAGCCCGCGTGGGCGAAGGCTTCGGTGGCGCGGATGCAGGGGCGGTCCATGAATTCGATCGCCACCGGCAGGATGCCCGCGCGGATGATGTCGGCCACGCAGGCGCCGGCGACCTCATTGGCGCCAAAGGCGATCAGCACGGGCCGCGCGCCTTCGGGTTTCGGCAGTATCCGCAGTGTAGCTTCCGTCACCACGCCAAGCTGCCCCTCCGATCCGCAGACGACGCCCAGCAGGTCAAGCCCGCTAGCGTCCATGAAAGGCCCGCCCAGGGTGACAACCGTGCCGTCCATCTGCACCAGCGTGACGCCCAGAAGGTTGTTCGTCGTCACGCCGTATTTCAGGCAATGCGCGCCGCCGGAGTTCATGGCGATATTGCCGGAAATCGCGCAGGCGAGCTGGCTTGATGGATCGGGCGCGTAGAAGAACCCCGCACCTTCCACCGCGCCGGAAACGGACAGGTTGGTGCGCCCTGCCTCGACCCGGATGAAGCGGTCGGCGTAATCGACCTCGAGCACGCGGTTCATGCGCGCGATGCCCAAGACCACCGAATCCGCCGTCGGCATCGACCCGCCCGCAAGCGATGTTCCCGCCCCGCGCGGCACCACCGGCACCCGCTGGTCGTGACAGAACCTGAGCGCGGCGGACACTTCCGCCGTGCTGCGCGGAAGGATCACGGCCAGCGGCGCGCAGCGATAGGCCGACAGCGCGTCGCATTCATAGGCCCGCGTCTCAACCGGATCGTCGATCACCGCGTCGGCGGGAAGAATCGCGCGCAGTCCCTGAACGATCTGGTCCTTGCGCGACAGGATCGCGGGATCGGGGGGCGGCATCTGCATGAAAGGCTCCTCCAGCCGGTCGGGGGATGTTATGCCAGCCGTGCCAAGAATGACAATCATGTGCTGAGGACATGTATGACCCTGCCCTTTCCCCCATCAGGTTCCGACGTCCTGTCGTGGGCTGACATCCTCGCCGTGGCGGCAATCATCATCGCCTGGCTGGCGGTGGGGCATGTGGTCGAAAAGCCGCCCGCCCGACACCCATCGGTCTCGGCGCTGATGAAGACCTATCGGCGCGAATGGATGGTGACCTTCCTGAACCGCCAGCCGCGTATCTTTGACGCCACCATCGTCGACAGCCTGCGGCAGGGAACGGCCTTTTTCGCTTCGGCCACCATGCTGGCGATTGGCGGGATCCTCGCGATCCTGGGCAATCCCACCGCCATCGAAGGCATCGCCCAGGACCTGAAGGCCCTGCCCCATGACCCGCTGGTGTGGAAGCTGCGGCTTTTGCCGGTGCTGTTCTTCGTGGTGGATGCCTTCCTGAACTTCGTCTGGTCGCATCGGTTGTTCGGCTATTGCGCGATCGTGATGGCCGCCGTTCCGAATGACGTCGCCGATCCGCTGGCCGAAGCGCGCGCAAGGCAGGCCGGCGAGATCAACATCCACGCCGCCAAGAACTTCAACCGCGGGCTGCGGAGCGTCTATTTCGGCATGGGCGCGCTGGGGTGGCTCGTGTCGCCGCTGGCGCTGGCCATCGGCACGGCGCTGGTCCTGTGGATGACTCTCAGGCGGGAATTCTGGTCACAATCACGGCGCATTCTCATGTCCGACACACCAAAGTGACGTGCCAATCGGCGCCCTTTCTGAGACTGTCTCCGGGCCATGATCCAGCTTCGCGCCCTTGTCCTTGTCGTGCCATGCCTGTTTGCCCTTGCCTCTCTTGCCCGGGCCGAGGCACCCAGGGTCGAATCCGCCAGCATCGTTCAGGAAGGCGCGGGCTGGACCGTCCGCGCGTTGATCCGCCACCCCGACAGCGGCTGGGACCATTACGCCAGCGGCTGGCAGATTCTGGCGCCGGACAGAACGGTTCTGGCACTGGCCGAGATCACCCATCCGCATCCGGACGGCGAACCGATTCGCGAAGAACTGACGGGCTTGCAGCTTCCCGAGGGGGTCGACCATCTGTTGATCCGTGTCCGCTGCACGCTTGATGGCTGGAGCGCGCGGTTCTACCGGCTGGACATCGGGACACAAGTCGGCGTCACGCCCTAGGGCCGAAACCCAATCAATCTATTGATATATTGTCATCTATCTGGTTCACTTTCTCTGCAATGCAGGGGGGGTGTGGAATGTCGGCAGGTTTCTGGCTTTCGGATCGGGCCTGGGCGGCGATTGAGCCGCTTTTGCCGAAGAACCAACCGGGGGCGAGGCGGGTGGATGACCGTCGCGTCATCAGCGGCATCATCCATGTGCTGCGGGTCGGGTGTCGGTGGGAGGATTGTCCAGCCAGCTATGGCCCGCCGACGACGATCTACAACCGCTTCAATCGATGGAGCCACCGCGGCCTCTGGGGACGCATCTTTGCGACCCTTGCGGCACGGGCCGAACTGCCCGGCGACCTGAGCATCGACAGCACCGCCGTGCGCGCCCACCGCTCTGCACACGGCGGAAAAGGGGGGCGCAAATTCAGGGCATCGGGCGCTCGCGTGGCGGTCCAACCACCAAGATCCATGCTCTGACAGATGGTTGCGGACGCGCGGTGGCCTTCAGCCTCAGCCCCGGAAACCACGCCGACATCTCGGAGGCTCCGGCGCTTCTGGACAAATGCACCGCCCCCACACGCCTTCTGGCTGACATGGGTTATGACGCCAACAGCCTGCGTGACCGCCTCGCGGCGACGAAAACCGAGGCCGTCATCCCCTCCACCCGATCACGCAAGGTGCCCATCCCCTACGATGAGACGGCTTATCGCGACAGAAATCTGATCGAGCGGGCTTTCTGCCGCCTCAAGGACTGGCGACGCATTGCCACCCGCTACGACAAGCTGGCCATCAACTTCGCATCCGCCGTCGCAATCGCCGCAATCATCATCTGGTGGACTTGATTGAGTCTCGACCCTAGTCCTGTTCAAGCCGCAGGCGGAGTTCGCGCAGGACCGGCAGCGCGGCACGGACCTTTTCCGCCCCCACCGCGCGCACGACATCGCCGATCACCGGCGCGATGGCCGCCAGCGCCGCATCGCGCGCCGCCCGGCCCGAGGGGCTGATCGACACGAATTTCTGCCGCGCATCGTCCCAGTCGGGGCGGATGTGGATATGTCCGGCCCATTCCAGCTTGGTCAGGGTATTGGTCATTGCCCCCCGCGTGACATGGAAGGTCTTGGCCAGTTGCGCGGGCGTGCGTTCGTCCGCTGCACGCGCCAGATGGTTCAGCACCGAAAAATGGCTGAGCTCCATCCCCTTGGGCAGGGCCTTCGACAGCCGGTTGCGCGCCAGCTGGTCGGTCATGAAGACTTCGGAAAACAGGGCCGCGGCCAAGGGTTCGCTGTCGCTCATCTCAGGCCGGCAGGTCGAAGCTGCGGTCATGGGTCAGCGACGGCACGCGCGAGCGGGCGCGGACCACCTCACCCATGTCGAGCGTGACATAAGTGATCCCGACCTCGGTTCCGCCATCGGCCAGAACCTCGCCCCAGGGCGCGACGGCAAGCGAATGGCCCCAGGTGCGGCGCGGACGGCCGTTGTGGCTGGCGTGGCTGCCGCATTGCGCGGGCGCCAGCACATAGCAGCCGGTCTCGATCGCGCGGGCGCGCAAGAGAACCTCCCAATGCGCGGCGCCGGTGGTGTCGTTGAAGGCCGCCGGGATGCACAGCACATTGGCCCCGGCATGGGCCAGCGCCCGGTAAAGATAGGGAAAGCGCAGGTCATAGCAGACGGTCATGCCCAGCGTCGCAAAGGGCGTCTGCGCCACAACCGCGCGGGTGCCGGGGCGATAGCCCGTGGATTCGCGGTATTGTTCGGTATCGGACACGTTCACGTCGAACATGTGGATCTTGTCATATCGCGCGGCGTTGGCGCCATCGGGGCCGATCAGGAACGACCGGTTGGCAAGGCGTCCATCGGCATCGTGGGTCTTGATCCCGAGCGATCCGATCAGCAGCCAGATCCCCAGGTCTGCTGCGTCGGCCCGAAGCGCGGCAAGCGTTTCATCATCTTCTTCGTGACGCAGCACCATACGCTGATGGTCGCGGTCAGACGACAGGCAGTTCGTCACTTCGGGCGTCAGGACAAAGCCCGCGCCCTGCCCCGCCGCTTCCCGAACCAGATCCCGCGTCAGGGGCAGGTTCGCCGCCGGATCGTCGCCGACGGACAGCTGGACCAATGCCGCCTTCACGCCAGCCCCCGCAGCAGCGCGTCCAGCTTGCCGTCGTAGTCCAGCGCGTGAAGGTCATCCGATCCACCAACATGCCGGCCGCCGATGAAGATCTGCGGCACGGTGCGGCGCCCGCCCGCGCGCTGGGTCATTGCCGCGCGCAGCGACGGGTCGCCCGAAACGTCGATTTCCGTGTAGCTGGCGCCCTTTTTTGCCAAAAGCCGTTTGGCGGCAAGGCAATAGGGGCAGGTGGGGGTCGTGTAGATCTCGACAAGCTGCATGGCCATTCCGGGGAAAGCAGGGTTCGCGTCACTATAGCCCCTCAGCCGTCTTTCGCAACGCGGGCCAGCACCAGCACCCGCACCTCGGCCGCACCGGCCATCAGGCAGGCTTCGGTCGCGGCTGCCAGCGTGGCGCCCGATGTCATCACGTCATCGACAAGCAGGATCCGGCGCCCGGCAAGTTGGTCCGCGCGGCGCGGATGGGGAATGATCGCGCCATCCACGTTCTCGAATCGGTCGGCGCGGCTTCGGCCTTCCTGGCTGCAGGTGGCATGGCGGCGGAGAAGCAGGTCCGGGCAATGATCAAGCCCCGCCAGTCGCGCCAGCCGCGACGACAGATGCGCCGACTGGTTGTAGCGGCGCCGGAACAGGCGCCAGCGGTGCAGCGGCACCGGCGCCACCATGAGTCCCGGCGACAGGATCGGCGCCGCGGCCCGCAGCATCCAGTCGGCCATCGGACGCGCCAGATCCAGCCGGTCGCCGTGTTTCAACGCCAGAACCAGCCTGCGCCCGTTGTCGCGGTAGACCAGCGCGCTGCGGCCCCGGGTCCATGGGCGCGGCGCGGCAAGGCAGTCGTCGCAATGTTCCGGCCGGCCTTCGTCCTGCCCGGGCAGGGGCGTGCCGCAGCCGTCGCAGACCAGTCCCATGGCAAAATGCGTTTCCCGCCAGCAGGGGCCGCAGAGCGCAAACTCGCGGTCGACGCGGGCGCCACAGGAAATGCATTGCGGCGGAAACACCTGCCGCAGTGCGGACTGACCCAGCCGCAGCAGCCTGCTTTGCAATCCACCACCAAAGGCGATAGGCTTGGTGATCATGTCGACGCCTCCAATCCTGACCGACCGAGCCGCACTTGTGCACCATCGCCACCGTGCCGTGCGGCAGGGGGCCGAGATGTTCCTGCACGAAGAATCCGTCGCCGAGATCGAGGAAAGACTCGCCGAGGTTAACAGAAGGTTTACGGCGCCGGCGATCATTACCGCTTTTCCCGATCCGTGGCGCAACCTGCTGCCCGACGCGCGGATCCTGCCCGACGATCCGGTGCTCGACCTGCAACCCGAAGCGCATGATCTGGTCATCCACGGGCTGGGCCTGCACTGGGCCAATGATCCCGTGGGCCAACTGATCCAGTGCCGCCGCGCGCTGAGGCCCGACGGGCTGTTTCTGGGGGTCACGTTCGGCGGCCAGACGCTGCACGAACTGCGCTCCAGCCTGGCGCAGGCCGAAGCGGCGCTTTTTGGTGGCCTGTCGCCGCGTGTCCTGCCGATGGGCGAAATCCGCGATCTGGGCGGGCTGTTGCAGCGCGCGGGATTTTCGCTGCCGGTGGCCGATGTGCTGACGCGCCGGGTGACCTACCGGACGATGTTCCACCTGATCGCCGACCTGCGCGCGATGGGGGAGACCAGCGCCTTGGCAGACCGGCCGCGCAGGCCCGCGCCGCGCGCGCTGTTTCCCGAAGCCGCGCAGCTTTATGCCGAACACTTCCCTGCCGACGAGGGAAGGATCCTTGCCACCTTCAGCATGATCGTCCTGACGGGCTGGGCGCCGCATGAAAGCCAGCAGAAACCGCTGCGCCCCGGCTCGGCGATCACGCGGCTGGCAGATGCGCTGGGCAAAAACCAAGGCAACGGCAAGGTGAACTGAACCCGCAAGGGGGTTGCAGTGCCCTGCCCAGCGGGTAGTTAGGTGAATACACAGGTGAGGCGCGGTGAAGAATGACGCAAAGTCCAGCCCAACATGACAGCGCAGGCCTGGGCCGCCTTGCCAATGCACCGGCCAGCCACCCTGCGGTCGCGCGCGCGCGGATCGGGATCCTGGTCGCCAACCTTGGCACGCCCGATGGCTATGGCTATTGGCCGATGCGGCGCTATCTGAACGAATTCCTGTCGGACAAGCGCGTTATCGACTATCCCGCGTGGAAGTGGCAGCCGCTCTTGCAGCTGATCATCCTGACCAGACGGCCCTTCACTTCGGGGCGGAACTACCGGCTGATCTGGAACCACGACAAGGGCGAAAGCCCGCTGATGACAATCACCAGGGCACAGGTCGAAAAGCTGCGCGCAGCGGCGACAGCACAGTATGGCAACGGGGTCATGGTCGATTTCTGCATGCGCTACGGAAATCCGTCCACCAATGAGGTCGTGTCCCGGATGGTGAAGGCAGGGTGCGAAAAGATCCTGTTCCTGCCGCTTTATCCGCAATATGCGGGCGCGACCTCGGCCACGGCGAACGACCAGTTCTTTCGCGCCCTGATGGCCGAGAAGCGCCAGCCGGCGGTTCGCACGGCGCCCGAATACTTTGACCAACCTCTTTATGTCGAGGCGCTGGCGCAGTCGGTCGAACGGGTCTATGCGACGCTGGACCGCCGCCCCGACGTGCTGGTTGCAAGCTATCACGGCATGCCGAAGCGTTACCTGATGGAGGGCGACCCCTATCACTGCCAATGCCAGAAGACCTCGCGTCTTTTGCGCGAACGGCTGGGTTGGGAGCGGGATGCGATCGACACCACCTTCCAGTCGGTTTTCGGACCGGAAGAATGGCTAAGGCCCTATACGGTCGAACACGTGGCCGAACTGGCGAAGGCGGGAAAGAAGAACATCGCGGTGATCTCTCCCGCGTTTTCGTCCGATTGCATCGAGACGCTGGAAGAGATCAACGGCGAGATCCGCGAAGCTTTTCTGCATGCGGGCGGGGAAAGCTTTACCTACGTTCCCTGTCTCAACGATGACGATGCCCATATCCGCGCATTGATGGCCGTGATCGGGCAAAATCTGGCAGGCTGGGTCTGACTGGCCCGGCTTATGTGCCCCCAGCTTATGTGCCGGCATCTTCCCTGCCGGCCCTAAATGAAAAAGGCGGTGGACAACCCACCGCCTTTTCCATTGATTCTGGCAATCAGAAATCAGTTGCTGGCGACAGCAGCGGCCACCAGGACCAGCAGCAGCAGCGGAACCAGCACGCCGCCCGAGGACGAGGCCGATTTGGTGACTTCGACTTCCGGGGTCACCGGAGCTTCGATACCGCCGGCGAAAGCCGACGAAGCAGCGACCGAGAGAGCGGCGGCAAGCGCGATCTTTTTCATGTGAGCATTCTCCATCTGCACCCCGGCTTTGGAACTGAGGACCGCCGGGGCATTCTTTGCTGTACCTCGTAGTGGTCAGTAACGCGCACCGGCGGAATTTTGCAACCGCGAGTCAGGGGGTAAAATGAAAAATCGCACTCGTCGTCAAATTAGCAACACCTGTGTGCCCACCTGCGCCAGATTGAACAGTTCGGAGATGTGTTCATTGTAAAGCCCGATACAGCCGTTCGACGACCGGCGGCCGATCTTGCGCGTGTCATGCGTGCCGTGAATGCGGTAATATTGCCACGACAGATACAGCGCCCGCGGCCCAAGCGGGTTCTTCGGGTCGCCGCCGGGCACAAGCTCGGGCCATTCGGGGTTGCGCTCGCGCATCGATGGCGTCGGCCGCCAGGGCGGATTGACCACCTTCTCGACCACTTCGGTCCGTCCACGGCGCGTCAGGTCTTCGTTCAGTGGCACGGATGTCGGATAAAGCTTGTAGATCGACTGGTCTTCGGACCAGTAGTGCAGCGCGCGCGAGGTGATGTCGACAAGAATGGCGCCGCGCTTCGTGTTCTCGAAATAGGGCTGCCACTGCAGCGACCGGAAACTCGAGATGTTGCGGCGATAGTTCGAGTTCAGGTCGTTCTCGATCTCAACCGTGCCGTCATTGCTTTGCGCCAGTGCCGGCGCGGCCAGCGAAATCGCGCCCAGCGCTGCCGCAGCACCAAGGAAGCCGCGGCGGCCGGGTTTGAAGTCTGGATCGGAGCTCATGGGGTATGTCCTGTGCTCGGGGTGGTTTGCCATCTGGTTTTTGGGCCACCCAAAGACACTATTTCCACGCCATTGCAACCTCAATTCAATCCTGCGTCAGCGGGGCATCGCCAGACAGATCAGGTTTGATCCCGACGCCGTGGCCCTGTAGACAACCGGGAAAACAAGTGTTGAGGACACCGATGATCAATCGTCGAACAGGTCTCGCCCTTCTGGGTGCCGCCACGCTGGCCGCCTGCGCCGCACCGGCAATCGAACAGCAGCTTGGCCCGGATGGCAAGCCGCTGCCGCAGGTCTACCGGATCAACCCGGGTGATGAGGGCAAGGTCACCTACAACATGCTCGACAGCATCAACGCCCTTCGCGGATCTGCCGGCGCACCGCCGCTACAGCTGAATGCCCAGCTGACCGCCGCCGCAGCCACGCATTCGCGCGACATGTCGGTGCAGAACCGCCCCTGGCACTTCGGCTCGGACGGGTCTTCGGCGCTGTCGCGGGTGCAGCGCGCGGGTTACACGGGCCGGATGCTGGGTGAAAACATCTCGGAGACCTACGAAAACGAAACCCAGACCCTGACGGCCTGGATGGAACTGGCCGACACCCGGGCCGTGTTGATGGACCGCAACGCCCGCGACCTTGGCTTTTCCTGGTTCCAGGAACCCGGCGGCAAGATCTGGTGGACGCTGGTCACGGGCGGCTGAACCGACCCCGAGCCGGAGCCCGTCTGACAAAACGGCGGCCCAAGGAGGCCGCCGTCTGCATTCCCGGATCACGGTTCCATTGGCGTCGTCAGGGGGCGATATAAATGGGCGTTCCCACTTTCACCATGGAATAGACCTTTTCCATCTGCCCGTCCTTGACGGCGATACAGCCGGCCGTCCAGTCCTTGCCGCGTCCCCGGTTTGCCTTGGCGCGACCATGGATGAAGATGTCGCCGCCGGGGCTCTTGTCCAGAACCCTAGCGTTGGCGCGGTCCTGGTCGTTGGGATAGGAAATCCCCAATGACAGGTGATAGGCCGAATTGGGGTTGCGGCGGTCGATTCGGTAGAAGCCCTCGGGGGTCTTGCTGTCGCCTTCGATCTGCTTCGGCCCGACCGGATTGCCACCCAGTGCGATCTTGTATTCCTTCAGCACCTCGTTGCCGTGCAGGAGATACATCTTGCGTTCGGATTTCTTGACCAGAAGCTGCGTGACCTCGGGCCCGTTGTAGCTGCGGAACTTCGATCCGCAGCCTGCCAGCCCCAGCACCGCAAGACATAATGACACTATTGCCAGAATGCGCATGTCCGTTCTCTGCCCCCGACGTTTCTTGCGCACGTGTATACACGCGATTTCGCCGCTGAAAAGGGCGCCCGAAGCAGTCTTCACATCGTGGTGAACATCGCCCCGGCCTTGACTTTGCGGCCCGGGCGTGGCCCCACGCACGGGCGGAGGGTCATGGGATGTATGAGCTGACGACCGAAGTCGTGATGATGCTGACAGCCGCGGCCTTTGTCGCGGGATTGATCGATTCGATCGCCGGGGGCGGGGGGTTGATCACGGTTCCTGCTTTGATGCTGGCGGGGGTGCCCCCCGTGAACGCGCTGGCCACGAACAAGGTGCAGGGCGCATTCGGCTCGGGGATGGCAGCCTTTACCTATGCCCGGCACGGCCATATCGACCTTCGGTCGCAGGCGCGCCCGGCACTTGCGTCTTTTCTGGCGGCCGTCGCGGGATCATCACTCGTGCCTTTCATCCCGACCGACGCATTGCGGCTGATCCTGCCGGTGATTCTGGTCGGCATCGCGCTGTTTTTTGCGCTGAAGCCGGGGCTGAGCGATTTCGACCGGGCACAGCGGATGACACCGGCCACCTACGGCCTGACGCTGGTGCCGCTGATCGGGTTTTACGATGGACTGGTAGGGCCCGGCACCGGCGCCTTCTTCATGCTCGGCTTCGTGCTGCTGGCAGGCTACGGCGTGCTGAAAGCCACGGCGAATACGAAGCTTCTGAATTTCGCGTCGAACATCGGAAGCCTTGTGGCGTTCAGCCTGGCAGGCGCGCCGCTCTGGGGGCTGGGGGTCGTGATGGGGCTGGCGCAGGCCGCCGGGGCACAGATCGGGTCTCGGCTGGCCATGCGTAACGGTGCCCGGCTGATCAAGCCGCTTCTGGTGGTCAGCTCGACCGTGCTGGCGCTGCGGCTGATCTGGCAGATCTGGGCCGGATACTGACCGCGCGTCGATCTGCCGGAGGTTGCCAGCGTCCATGGCCAAGCAACGTCACTTGCGGATCGTGTCGCCCATCTGGATCGTCGGCGTCAACTCGACCCGTTCGCCGCCCACCAGACCGCTTTCGCTGCGCCCGGCGATGATCGCGGCGGCGCGGCGGCCGATTTCGCGGCGACATGCGTCCATCGTCGCCAGACGGCGCGGCAGGCCATCCAGCAGATCGACGCCGTTGAAGCCCGCAAGGCCCAGCTTGCCCGGCACGTCGATGCCCTTGTCCAGACAGTAAAGCAGCCCGCCCGCGCCGATCATGTCGTTCGAATAATACAAGAAATCCAGATCCGGGCTGCGCTTCAGGATGGCTTCCGTCATCTCGCGCCCCTTCAGAAGCGCCGAGCCGCCGGAATAGAACTCCTTGTCGGCAAGCGTCAGGCCTGCCTCGGCCAGACCGGCCTCGAACCCTTCAAGCCGTTTGCGGGCGCGGTGGTCATGCGGCATCTTGGTGCCCAGAAAGCCGATCTTGCGGTAGCCCGCTTTCACGATGGCCCGCGCCATTTCCAGCCCGGCCCGCTTGTGCGAGATGCCGACGACCGAATCCACCGGATCGCCGTCGACATCCATGATTTCCACGATCGGCACACCGGCGTTCTGCAACATGGCGCGCGCGGCATCGGAATGTTCCAGCCCCGCGACGATCATCCCGGTGGGCCGCCAGCTGAGCATTTCGTAAAGCACCGCCTCTTCGCGTTCCTGATTGTAGTCGGTGACGCCGAAGACCGGTTGCAGGCCGGTTTCCTCAAGCTCTTGCGAGATGCCGGACAGCACTTCGGGAAAGACGAGGTTAGAAAGTGAGGGGATCACCACGCCCACAAGGTTGACCCGCTGCGAGGCGAGCGCGCCTGCGATCTTGTTGGGCACATAACCCAGCGCCCTTGCCGCCTCGAGCACGCGTTCGCGGGTGGTTTCCGACACGTCACCCCGGTTGCGCAAGACACGGCTCACGGTCATTTCCGAAACGCCCGAAGCCTCGGAGACATCCCGAAGGGTGAGCGGGCGGCGCGGATCGGCGGGTGGTTTGGTGGTCACGGTCAGACTTCCCTTTGTTCTGGATCCGGCTGCATCCCTTTGCATAACCCTTGCGGGGCAGTTCTTCCAAGTCCCTTGAAGGGGCGATGGTCCCGGCAGCAGGGGCAAGACCCGGCCGGCAGGGGTATCAGACACCGACGGGCCACGAGACCCCGTCGGCACCGGCGACCCGCGCCATCTGCGACCCCGAGCGGCGACGCTTGAAATGCATGGTTCCGGGGACGGGCCTGTGGGCATGACCGGCGGCAAGGGTCATCCGGTTCCAGTGCCAGTCCTCGTGCCCGAACCCCAGGGCAAGGTCATTGGACCTGAACGGATGGCGGCGATAGATCGCGGTTGCGGCCATCGACATCGCATCCCAGTAGTTCAGCCAGGCCAGGTAATCGGGATCGAACAGCGGGCCTTCGGAATCGACATGCCACCACAGCATCCGTTCCTCGCCGAAGACCATGTTGCAATCCGAATGCCAGATTGCATCGGGTTGCGCGCGCTGCGCCTTCCAACCCGCAAGCAGCCAGTTTGCCGAAACAAGATCATCGCCGTCGACAAATGCCGCGACATCGCCCGCCGCTGCGGCAATGCCGTGATTGCGGGCCTGCCCCGGATCGCCCAGATCGCTGCGCAGCACCCGCACCGGCAAGCCAGTGTCGTGCAGCGCCTGATGAAGGACCGCTTCGGTCAGGGTGTCGGCGCGATCCAGGACGGCAATCAGTTCGCCTTGCACCCCGCCGTCCCTTGCCCGCGCGATGGCTTCCGCCAGGCTGTGGATCGTGGGGCCAAGCAGCAGCCCTTCGCGGTGCAGCGGCAGGATGATCGAAAGATCGGTCATGGCAGCTTCCCGGCCAGAAGCCCGGCAATGGCTTGGGCGTATCTTTCCGGCAGATGCCGCGCGCCATAGCGCGCCTGCAGGGCGGTGGCGCGGCTCAGCCGGTCCGCGTCTTGCGAAAGCATGGCCTGCAAGGCGTCAACATAGGCGGCGGGGTCGTCTGCGCCCCGCACCGGCCAACCCGTCGCCTCGTCGACCAGTTCGGGGACGCCGCCGACGGCGCTGGCGACAATTGGCATGCCCAGTCGGGCCAGTTCGATCAGCAATGTCGGCAGCCCGTCCCAGGCCGCAGTGTAAAGCCAGCCATCGCAATCCGCGATCGGCAGTTCCGACAGATCCGAAAACGGCGGGTTCAAGGTCACGTTTGCGGGCATGCCGGACAGGTCGGGCGCTGTCTCCAGAAGTGCCGCGCCCCAGCACAGGAAATCCCAGTCAGGCAGGGCGCGGGCAATCTCCATGACCAGATCGAAGCGTTTCTGCCGGTCCAGCCGCGACGCCCAGAGAATCCGCGGGCGCGGGCGGTCCTGGCGGCCGGCGATCTGCCGGATCACCAAGGGCTCGGCCGGAAGAGGGTCGGAGCCCGGAGACCGGAGAATCTTCACCCGCGCCCCTGCCTCGGGCGGCACGGCAAAGCGCCGGCACAGATCCCCGGCCAGTGCGGCACTGTCGAAGAGTGCTGCCGTCAGCCCCGGCAGCAAGGGCGCGAAATGCGTGATCGGCCAACCGTTTTCATCACCTTCGGGCGTGCGTTCCGTGCAGAAATAATGGCAGAACACCTGCATCTGCACCGCAAGCCGCAGGCCGAAGCGATCGAGTGTGGCGAACATCAGCGCGCTGTTGACGTTGAAGACCGCCTGCGGCGCGATCATTCCAAGCAGGGTGTAGAATGCGCGCGTTGCCTCGGACGACGAAGCGCGGCCCAGCACGGGCGAGAGATCCACCGTCGCCAGCCCTGCGGGAAACCAGTCGGGCCGTGCCCAGTCGCCCTGATCGGTCCGCAACAGAAGAACTCGGTTCCCCGCCTGCAACAGGGCCGCGCAAAGCGCGCCGGTGACACGATCCGCGCCACCAAGACGGCAACAGGGCATCGTGACCACAATATCGAAGGCACGATCAGGCAGCAGATCAAGACAGTCGCGCAAGAACCGGTAGCCATGATCGTGCCACGGCGGCAGGATCGACTTGTGCCGCGGCAGGACCGAACGGATATCGGGATCATGCACGGCGGCAGCGGCGACGATGCCCGACATTTCGCCGGTGCGAAACCGCTCCATCCGGGCAAGTTCGGCCTGTGGCCCCGGCCCGCCGAGCCGGGCAACGGCCTGCCGCGCAACCGCCTGCCGCGCGGGCCCGGGGCGACCTTCCGGCCCGCTTTCCAGATGCAGGGTGGGATGGAACTGGCGGCCTTCGTCCATGCCGAAGCGAAGCCAGTGGTCGAAGACCCAGCCGCCAAAGCGAGCTGCATCGGGATTGATCGCCAGATAATCCGCGGACACGAACAGCGGCATCGGGCTGATCTGCAAGGCGATGCCGCGATCAAGCCAGTCGGCAAGGAGCGGCCCGCTGGCGGGCGGCAGGCCAGCGTCGGACAGGGCCTTGCGGTAATGGTCGGGCTGAAACATGGGGCCGGGCGCGCGGTCGTGCGGCAGCCCGTTCAGCAGGTAGTGCATCAATGCATCGGGGATCGATGTTTCAGGCGCGAGCCCGGCCGCGATGCGCCAGTCGTCTGCCGCAAAGATCCGCAGCAGGAGACCGGCGCGCTGATCGTCGTCCGGCGCGATCCCGGCCAGCCGCAGAAGATGCGGCGGCAGACACCCCAGCATCCGCAACTCGGTCGCCGCATGTTCGGCCCGCGCCAGCGATCCGGGCCGCAGGTGCAGGGCGCGGGACGCAAAATGGACCAGCGGGCAGATCCCCTGTGGCGCCAGCGCGGGGTTCAGATCCAGATATATCCGGGTTGAAAAGACTGCACTGGGGTCGCGGCCCTCACGCCATCCGGCGTGCAGGTAATGGCCAAGCGGATCGACCCCGGCTGCGGCCACGTCGCCATGACGCCGGAGGTAGTATCCGGCATCGAACCATCGGGCAGCTTCCGTCGCCCCCCCGTCTTCTGCTGCGGCCCTCGTCACCTTCGCCCTCGCACCTTGACTGATGGCGTTCCTAGCACCCCCTCAGGCAAATAACGACCCGAAGGCGCGCCAGTCCTCATCATAGCGGGACCGGATCGCCTGAATCTGTGCCCGAGAAAGATCCTCGCGGCCCAGTGCCGGGCCACCTGTCTGCAGGTGCGGCGAGCGGAAAGGCCGCCCGGTATGGGCGCGGATGGTTTCGTCGAATTCCGAAATTCGGGTGATGTCGAACAGATGGTCGTAGAAGGATTGATCCTGCCCCAGAAAATAGACCAGCGGCTGGCTGTGCAGCCAGATCGATCCGGAAATGGCGCGGTAGCCGTCAAGCCGGGCAAGGAAGGTGGCCAGATCGGGGTCGGGCGGCAATTCGGCGCTGAAGGCTCCTGAGCCAAGCACCTTGACCGAAAGTTCACGGTAATGGACGACCCGGTTGGCATAGCACGACAAGAGCCGCCGCACCGGATCGCGCACCAGCGCCAGCTTCAGCATCCCCGGGCGGGCCAGTTGCCTGACCTGTTCGAAGGGCAAGGCGGGATAGATCGCCGGATCGTGAATGTGGCGCTGCACCCCGTTGGCATGGAATTCCCGGAACGGGACTCCGTTCTCCAGTTCGAACATCGCGGTCTTGACGGACGTGCAGGCGACCTTTGGCGCCGAGACATAAAGCAGCCGGTATCGATCAAGGCTGACCGTCATCGCACAAGACCCTGCGCGCGCAGGGTATGCGCGATTCCGTCCTGCAGCGTGACAGACGGCGCCCAGCCCAGCAGCGCACCAGCTTTCGCAATGTCGAGCACACTGCGTGGCACATCGCTTTTTCGCGCGGGCAGGTGGTCGCGCGCAATCGGCCGGCCCAGACCTTCCTGCAGCGCATCCAGGAGTGCTGTCACCGAGGTGCCCCGGCCGGATCCGATGTTGAAAGTCTGCTGCCGCGCCTGGGGCAACAGGACCGCAGACTCGATGGCGCGCAGGACGTCGTCGATGAAGACGTAGTCGCGTTCCGCGCTGCCATCGCCGAACACCTGCACCGGCAGGCCGCGCGCGACGCGTTGCAGGACTGCCGGAACCAGCCCCTGCCCCTTGCGGAAGACCTGACCGGGGCCATAGGGGTTCGACGGCCTGAGCACCACATAATCAAGATCATCCTGCGCGCCGAACAGGGCCAGGTATTTCTCGATCATCAGCTTGGTGATGCCGTGGGAACTCAGCGGGAAGGTCGGTGCATCCTCGGGCGTCGGCACCGCTGCGCCAGCGCCATAGACCGCGCCGCCCGACGACACGAAGATGTAGCGGCGGACACCGATGTTCAGCGCTGCCTCGATCGCGGTGACATGCGGGATCACGTTGTCCATGATGTCGGAGGTGATGAAGCGGTTGCCAAGGCTCGGGGCCGAGGTCGAAATCAGCTGGACGACCGTATCGACCCCTTGCAGCGCGGCCGCGATGGCAAAGGGATCCTGAATGGTGGCCTCCACCAGTTCGACCCGGGGGGAAGCATGGGTATTGCGGAAATCCTGACTGATATGGCGCGAAACGCCGCGCAGATCATGTCCGCGGTCTTTCAGATGCGTCATCAGCGCGGTGCCAATGAAACCCGTCACACCAAAGATGCCGATGAGCCCGGGGCCTGGCCGCATGGAAGTTACAACCTTGAAATCAACGTGGTTCCGGCGCGGGTGAACCTTGCCGCATGGTCGTGGCGCATTCAACCGGAATAATCCGCCTGCGGTGGTCCATCAGCGGCGAACCCCGCCACATGACGCGTCTCGGCACGAATGATGGCTTGCGCCGGGAACGGCGCGCCGTCCAATGCCACCGCGCCGCGTTAACCGCGTTCTCCTTGCCAAACCGAAAGGGCCACCCTATCCAGTCAGATAGGTGCGGCCCCGTAGCTCAGGGGATAGAGCGACCGCCTCCTAAGCGGTAGGTCGCAGGTTCGAATCCTGCCGGGGCCGCCACCGGTGTGTTTGGGTAACGAGGTTTGCGGATGGATACTTCCGTGTTGCGCAGCCGGGAGCTGCGACTGGCACTGCCCCGTTTCAATGACAGCATCGCGCTGAAGCTCGGACTGGTTGCCTTGCGGCAGGCGGACAAGGGCGCCTTGCCCTTCGTGGTGGATATCCGCACGCCAAACCGCATCCTGTTCCGGGCCGCGCTTCCGGGAACGACGCCGCTGCATGACGGCTGGGTTGAACGCATGGCGGCGACCGCCTTCGCATTCGGCATGTCATCCCTTCATGTGCGCCACATGTTGCGCGAAAGGGGCGAATCGCTGGCAACACACGGATTTGCCGCCGAAGATCACGCCACGCGCGGCGGCGCCTGCCCGATCCGGGTCAGGGGCACGGGGATTGTGGGGCTGATCACCATCTCGGGCCTCTCCGACGCCGAGGATCACGACCGCGCCGAACTGGCGCTGAAGACCCTGCTTGCGGAAATGAAAGCGCCACCCCGGAACCGGTGACCGCCGTCGGCTCCGGCCGGCAGACCTGCCCGGGGCCTGCCGCTTGCTGACGAAGGGGAAGTGGCGCGGGGCCAATGATCAGGATCGGATACGTTCACCCTTTGGATCATACCATGGCCCGAACTGCACTTCGGCCGGAAAGCGCTTCATGGCGATCTCGACCTCGAACCTGCCCGATTCCAGCCAGTCCGGCGTGATGCCGCCGGGCCGGGTGACATAGCCAAGACCCAGGGAGGCACCGAGACGGTGGCCGTAGGCGCCCGACATGATGGATCCGACGATCTGTCCGTCGCGCAGGATCGGCTCGTTGTGCAAGAGCAAGGGCGGATGGGCGGTGTTGGTCGGCCGCACCTGCACCAGACGCCGCGCCATAGGGCCTTCGGCCTTTTGCTGCACCAGTGCGTCCTTGCCGATGAAACCGCCGGGCTTGCCCATCGCCACCGCAAAGCCGAGACCCGCGTTGAAGGGGGTGTCCTCCTCTGGGTGATGCAGAGAAAGGCGATCGTCACAGCAGCGGGGATCAGTCCAACGACCGTATCGGCATCTGGCAGCCCGCCCGCAAACCATGCAAGCCCGCCGGACAGTGCCCCGACCCGTGGGAGTCTGGCCCCTTGCGGATCGACCACGGCAGCCACAGTGCCGGCTGCAATGATCGCGGCCAGCGCGACGGGCCAGCGCGATGCCAAGGCCCAGTGCGAGGGGCCTGGGATCTGCCGCCTCTATGTCACGCACGACGCTGAACAGCGTCTGCCCGATCGGCAGGATCGGCATGTCAAGGTTCAGAAGCGACGGAAGCCGCCCCACAACGATGTGCGCCGCGATCCCCGCCATCAGGCCCGCACCGACCGGGGACGACAGCAGATGCGCAAGCCAGCCCAGCCGCCGCCACTGCCCACCATAAATGGCGTGGCGGGCAGTGGCTTCCATTCACTGAAAGCCCGATCCTGGATAAGACAAGCAGGCCCACCATCAGGGCAAGGACAGCGGCTGACGACCCAGCCCCGGCGGCGGTGACGAAGGTGCCCGCAGTTGCCCCGGCGATCACCGGCGCGATGGTCAAATCCGCGCCCACGGAAAGGCTTGGGCTTCCGATCCGCCTGTGCCGGCGCGACCCTAGTCCGGGTCTTCCAGACTGAGGAGTTTGGTGTTGTCGTCATAGGCAAAGGCTTCGGCGTAGCGCCCCCAACTGACCACGGCCTTCAGGGTGCGCTCCGCCTTTTCGGGGGACATGTGATCCTCCAGTTCCTCGGTAAAGCGATCCCAACGGGCGGTGTGGTTCGGGCGTTCGTCGAGGACGCGGCGGATGTGACCGGCGAGAGGGACATAGGTCAGCAGATGCCGCGCAAACAAGGCCTTGCGGCCGTCGGTGCCGAGCCCTGCGAAGTGGCGGCCCTCGGCGCTGAGTTGGATGTCTCCGCGAGAAAATTCGACGAAGCGGAGCATTTGAAGCGTTTCTGCAACCGGGAAGAGGTTGTCAACCTCCATCCGAAGGGCGGTGGCGATGTCGGGCAGGTCGGCCTTGCCGTCATAGGGTTTGGCATCGACCAGTTCCAGAAGGCCCGCCATCAGGTTTGTCGACACCTCGGGAAGCACCGTCGCAATGCCGGTTCCGGGGAAGCGTTCGACATGGCTGGCAGGAGCCTCTCCCGTGCGCCGGGCCGTCATCTCGACATAGATCTCCTCGACAAGGGCGCGAAACTCGGGATCGAGCCTGTCGCGGGGCTGGGGCAGGCTGACGGCGATCTCGCGCAGGACGCGGCCGGGATTGGAGCCGAAGATCAGGATGCGGTCGCACATCAGCACCGCTTCCTCGATGTTGTGGGTGACCAGGATCACGCCCTTGATGGGAAGCTGCCCCTCGCCCCAGAGGTCAAGAAAATCGGTGCGGAGCGTCTCGGCCGTCAGAACGTCGAGCGCCGAGAAAGGTTCGTCCATCAACAGGATTTCCGGTTGCACGACCAAGGCCCGCGCGAAGCCCACACGCTGGCGCATCCCTCCTGAGAGTTCACGGGGGAAGGCGGATTCGAAACCGTCGAGCCCGATCAGGTCGATGGCTTCCAGGGCCCGCCGCCGGCGCTCCTCGCGCGGGACGCCCCGCGCTTCCAGCCCTATCTCCACATTGGCAAGAACGGTCAGCCACGGGAAGAGCGCGAAGCTTTGAAACACCATTGCCACGCCTTCGGGCGGACCGTTCACCGCGCGCCCCAAACAGGTCAACCGCCCACGCCCCGGCTTCGACAGACCGGCGATCAGGCGGAGCAGAGTGCTCTTGCCCGATCCTGACCGACCAAGGAGGCCGACGATCTCGTCCTGCGCGAGGAAAAGGTTCACCCCGTCGAGCACCACATATTCCGAGCCGTCGGGGCGGGAAAATCCCTTGTGAACATCGACGACGTCCAGAAGTTTGGCGGTTTCCATGTCGGGCCTCTCAGCTCAGGCGGAACTTGCGTTCGGCATAGAGGTAAAGCGGGCGCCAGAAGGCGCGGTTGAGGATGAGGACGAAGCTGCTCATCACGCCGATGCCGAGCAGGATGCGCGGAAAGTCCCCCGCCGCGGTGGCGTCGGCGATATAGGCGCCCAACCCATGCGCGCGGAGAGTGACATCGCCCCATGTCGCGATTTCGGCCACGATGGCGGCGTTCCATGACCCGCCCGAGGCGGTCAGCGCCCCGGTCATGTAGAAGGGGAAGACGGCGGGAAGGGCGATCTTGCGCCACCACAGCCAACCGCGCACCCGGAGGCTCGTGCCGATGTCGCGCAGTTCGGTTGGAATGCTGGAGGCGCCGGCGATGACGTTGAACAGGATGTACCACTGGGTGCCGAGCACCATCAGCGGCGACAGCCAGATGTCCGGGTCAAGGCGCCAATGCACGATGGCAAGCACGGCGATGGGAAACAGCAGGTTGGCCGGAAACGCCGCCATGAACTGCACGACGGGTTGCGCGATGCGCGCAAGGCGCGGAGACAGGCCAATCCAGACGCCGACCGGGATCCAGACGAGGCTCGCCAGCAGGATCAGCACCATGACCCGGACCAGCGTCAGAAGTCCCAGACCCAGCGGGACGAGCGGGCCGTCCAGTCCCTTACCCGCCATCATCGGCCCGAGAAACCGCCACGCGACCGCCGCCGGAACCAGTATGGCCGCAGCCAGCCAGACGCGATCCGCAAGGCGGCTGGCGGGGGCGGTCTCGGGCATGGACTCCTGACCACGGGGAAAGGTGCGAAAGCTCCAGTCGCGCAATCCCGACAGGGGCCGCGCAAGCGTCCAGAGGATCGGCGAGCGGCGGAAGGTGGTCAGCACCCATGACTGGGGTGGCAACAATTCGCTCTCTTGCACGAAGCGGAAGCGGTCGGCCCATGCGACCAGCGGCCGGAACAGCATCTGGTCATAGATCAGGATCACCACCAGCATCGTCGCCACCGCCCAGAGGATCGCCGTGACATTCTGTTCCTGCACCGCCATCCCGATGTAGGAACCCATGCCGGGAAGGGCCAATTGCGTCGATCCGACACTTATCGTCTCGGAGGCCACGACGAAGAACCAGCCGCCCGAAACAGACATCATCATGTTCCAGACGAGGGCGGGCATCGCGAAGGGAACCTCCAGCTTCCAGAAACGCATCCAAGGCCCGAGACGCATCGAATAGCTGACCTCCTTCAACTCCACCGGCACGGTGCGGAGCGACTGGTAGAAACTGAAGGCCATGTTCCAGGCCTGACTGGTGAAGATCGCGAAGACCGCCGCACATTCTGCCCCGAAGGCATGACCGGGGCTGATGGACAGGAAGAAGGCGACCGTGATCGAGATGAAGCCGAGGATCGGCACCGATTGCAGCAGATCGAGAACCGGGATGAGGATCTTCTCCGCCCGCGGACTTTTTGCTGCGGCGGTGGCATAGGTCAGGGTGAAAAGCAGTGAGCACGCCAGTGCCGCCGCCATCCGCAGGGTCGTCCGCAGCGCATAATAAGGCAGGTTCACAGGATCGATGCTGATGGTCTGTCCGACCGGGTGCTGCGGCGCCACGGCCACCCGACCTGCCTCGATCAGCAGCGCGACCGTCGCCACAACGAGCAGAAGTGCCAACAGGTCCCAGAGACCGAAGACGCGTCTGTGCCCGGTGACGGAGATCGGTGGAAGTACCTTAACCATGACCTGGCACCCGTTTGATGCGACTGCTCGTGCATCGTAGATCCATAGATCGCTGGCTCTGCAAGACGGATATTGGCCGGTGGAGCACTTAAAAAAGTTCCGGTAATTTGAAAGACCGATCAAAGGGCGGCGAGTTGCTTTCGCCTCACGTCCCGATCCTCCATGTATTCGCAGCCCTGGCGACACCAGATACCGAACCCGATCGGCCGCCCCCTCGCATCCGCGACGGCACTGCTATTGCGTTCCTGCCTGCGGCGAATTTGAGGGCTGAGGACATTGGGCGCTCCTATGTTGCACCGGACCTACATTGTCCGGGGGCATCGCTCAAGCCGAAGCCAAGCGTGAAAAGCGCAGTCAGATAGAGAACGCCAGCCGCCCATGTCAGGCCAACGCGTGCGCGGCCTGTGGCTGGTGCAAGAAGCGTTGTCAGAAGCCGGATCATGGTCGTCTTGCCACCACCGTGATGGCCGAGAATTCCGAAAGCCTCGCCGCTCTGCAGATCTAGGGTCAGCGGATGAAGCGCCACTGCATCGACTTAAGATCTGCCGAGGCCGTGGGTAGGGACAGCGGGATTGGAGGAAGGCATGGAATATGGGTCCTTTTCGGGGAGAGATGGTCCCGACCTGCGCCGGGGCCTACTTCGTGCGGATTGTTCAGGATCACTCGGCCAGGTCAGGCGCGGCCCGGGCGGTCATCAGGGCGACCGTCCCGGCAATCACGGCAAGGAAGGCGAAGCTCGTGATGATGGTTCCAAGCCCCAGACCCCCGAACTCGCCCGGCTGGGCAAGGAAGTCGCCGAAGGACGCGCCAAGCGGGCGGGTGAAGATGTAGCAGAGCCAAAAGGCCCACATGCCATCCAGGCCAAGCGCGAAGTAGCCAAACGCCAGAGAGGAAATGATCAGCCCGAACAGTACACCGGTTCCGGCAAAGCCCACGCCGAAGGACTCAGAGATCAGGTCACCCACCGCCGTGCCAAGCGCGAAGGTGAACAGGATCGCCAGCCAGTAGAACGCCTCGCGCCGGAAGGTGAAAACCCGGTGGATCGACAGGGTCCGCTCGACCGCGAACCAGAGCGCAAAGGTTGCGGCAAGGGCTAGCGTGAAACCGATGGTCGAAGTGATCAGCGGGATGCCAAGCGCGTCGGTCATGTTGTCGGTGATCAGCGTGCCCACGACCGAAATCAGGACCACCGCGATCCAGTAGACGGCAGGTACATAGGCCTTCTGGCGAAACTGCCAGATCATCGCGGCGATCAGGATGGCGGTCATCAGGACCGTCGTCGCGCCCAGACCAAGGCCAAGGTTGACGGCCAAAAAGTCAGCGGCGGTCTCGCCCATGGTCACCGCCATCAGCTTGATGACCCAGAACCCGGGCGTGACTTCTGGCACCCGGTTGATCCCGACAGGCTGCGGCGGCAGCGGGTCGAAATCTGCAAAGGTTGCGTCGCTCATGGCCGTTTCATCCTTTCATCATCGCGAGGGCCTGCGCCGAAAAGGCGTCGGCATGGGCGTCATCGTCGGCATTGCAGCGCTCCAGCGCCTTTGCCTGAAGGTCGGCTACAGAAGCGACGGGAGTCGTGCTTCCGATCGCGCTGCGCAACTGACCGATCAGTTCTTCGCAGGGCAGCGCGCGGCCGGTTTCGTCCGTCACAGCGATGCCCGAGACAAACTGCACCGGACCCGAGGCCGAAGCCAGAACGGGCGCATCAAGTGTTGTGGCAAGGGTGGACAGCGCGGTTTCCACAGAGGCCTTGTCTGGCGCGGGCGCGCGCAGGGCCGAAAAGGCCTCGTCAGCTGCGGCATCGACACTGTTCCACGCGGCCTGATCGACCTGCCGCAACGCCGTTGCGTTCTGATCCCAGAGCGTTTCAAGGTCGGTGATGCGCCGCTCGGCCGCGTCGAAGTTTCCGGTGGCGGCGATAACCTGCGTATCTGCCACAATGGTCTTGAAGGTCGAAAGATCACCGAGGCCGGGGGAGACGCTTGCCGCAACCGATTGCGCGGCGGGCGAGATCATGATCTCGGCCAATGCGAATCCGCCTGCCGGCACGGCTATCAGCACGGCTGACAGCAACAGATTCCTGAGGGTTGGGGTCATGGAAGGCTTCCTGTCTGCTTTGTCGCGGGCCTTCGTCCAAGGTCCGTGCAGCAACAAATGACAGGAAGATCTTGCGGCGTTTGGCGGCTTTCTTACACTTTGGTAAGAAACGATTTGTGTTTCGGCGTGCAATTTTGACCCCCTAAGGCGGGGTATCGGCGTCCAATTTTGACCCCCCTGACGTTCTGTCAGACCGTTCGTTGCGAGGCAGCGAACGGAGGGAGGGATGAAGCGGGTGGATACGATCGCGCGGGTGCGGCGGGCCTTCTACGTTCAGGGCTGGTCGATGAAGAAGATCGTGCGGGAACTGCACGTGTCGCGGAATACCGTCCGGAAGATCCTGCGAACGGATGAGACGGACTTCAGCTACGAGCGCGAGCGGCAACCGATGCCGCGGATCGGGCCGTGGCAGGGACATCTTGAACAGTTCCTGTCGTCCAATGCGGGTAAGCCGTCGCGGGAACGGCTGACGCTGATCCGCATCTTCGAGGTGGAGGGGCATCCCGCCACTGGTCCGAGGGATGCCCCGACGGCGCGGGCTCGGATACGAGGGCGGCTATGATGCCGTGCGCCGGTTCGCGAAGAGCTGGTCACAGAGCCGTGGCGCGGTGACGGCGGAAGCCTATGTGCCGCTCTATTATGCACCTGGCGAGGCTTACCAGTTCGACTGGAGCCACGAGGTCGTGGTGATCTCGGGTGTCACGGTGACGGTGAAGGTTGCGCATGTCCGGCTTTGCCACAGCCGGATGATGTTCGCTCGGGCCTACATGCGCGAGAGCCAGGAGATGGTTTTTGACGCGCACGACCGGGCCTTCGCCTTCTTCAAGGGCACCTGCACGCGCGGGATTTACGACATCGAGCCATGAGCCGCCACTGGTTCGAGGCCATGGCGAGGGAAGACGGCGGTGGAGGCGGTCTTCACCGGCAAGGAACGGCATTACAACCGCCGCTTCCTGCAGATGTGCAGCCATTACCTTGTCCAACCCGTCGCTTGCACGCCCGCCTCTGGCTGGGAGAAGGGCCAAGTCGAGAACCAGGTCGGGCTGGTGCGGGAGCGGTTCTTCACACCGCGGCTGCGGGTGAAGAGCCTCGACGAGCTGAACGCTTGGCTGCTGGACAAGTGCGTGGCCTATGCCAAGGCGCATCGCCATGTGGAAAAGACCGACAAGACGATCTGGGAGATGTTCGAGGCCGAGCGGCCGCATCTGGTGCCCTATGTTGGCCACTTCGACGGCTTCCACAGCGTGCCCGCTTCCGTCTCGAAGACCTGCACGGTGCGGTTCGACAACAACAAATACTCGGTCTTGGCCACGGCGGTCGGACGTCCCGTTGATGTGCACGCCTATGCCGAACGCATCGTCATCCGGCAGGATGGCGTCATCGTCGGCGAACATGCCCGCGCCTTCGGCCGCGGCCAGACCGTCTATGATCCGTGGCACTATGTGCCTGTTCTGGCGCGCAAACCGGGGGCACTGCGCAATGGGGCTCCGTTCAGGGACTGGGTGCTCCCGCCCGCCATGGCCGCGATCCGGCGCAAGCTGAAGGGCAGCGATGACGGCGACCGGCAGATGGTTCAGATCCTGAGCTGCGTGCCCGATGACGGGCTGCAGGCCGTCGAGGCCGCCTGCCGGGAAGCCGTCGATCAGGGCGTCCATTCCGCCCCTGTCGTCATCAACATCCTCGCCCGACGACGCGATCCGACCCCGCCACCACTTCTACTGACCCCAACCGCGCTGCGCCTGACCCACGAACCCGTGGCCGATTGCGCCCGCTACGACAGCCTCAGGAGGACCAGCCGACATGGAACGCACCCAAATCTTAGACCTGATGGGCAGCCTCAAGCTTTACGGGATGCGCAGCGCCTATGACGAGGTCATGGCCGCAGGCATCAAGCGCCAGCATGAACCGCCCCGCATCGTCGGTGATCTCTTGCGGTCCGAGATTGCCGAGAAGCAGGCCAGATCCATCCGCTACCAGATGACGGTCGCCAAGCTGCCGCTGGCCAAGGACATCGAAGAGTTCGACTTCACCGGCACGCCGATCAACGAAGGGCTGGTCAGGGAACTTGCCAATGGCAGCTTCGTCGCCGACCAGCGCAACGTGGTCCTCATCGGCGGCACCGGAACCGGCAAGACCCACCTCGCCATCGCCATTGCCCGAGCGCTCATCCGCAGCGGCACCCGTGGCCGCTTCTACAACGTTGTCGATCTGGTGAACCGTCTCGAGACCGAGACCCGTGGCGGCAAACAAGGACGGCTCGCCGATTACATGACCCGCCTCGACTTCGTCATTCTCGACGAGCTCGGCTATCTGCCCTTCGCGCAGTCCGGCGGGCAGCTCCTGTTCCACCTCATCAGCCGCCTCTACGAGCGCACCTCGATCATCGTCACCACCAACCTCGCCTTCGGCGAATGGCCGACCGTCTTCGGCGATGCCAAGATGACCACGGCGCTCCTCGACCGCCTGACCCATCACTGCGAGATCATCGAAACCGGCAACGAGTCCTGGCGCTTCAAAAACCGCGCCTGACCCCGATCAGGGCCTGACCCGCCTCCACTCTGTGATCAGTTCCGTCGGCTCAGGCCCTGATCTCGACGCAGCATAGGGGGGTCAATTTTGGACGCCGATAGGGGGTCAGTTTTGCGTGCCGATTGACAAAACGGTTATTTCGCCTCAGTCGCCGGAAGGCGGAGCAGAGCGGCGGGTCAGACCACCATAGCCAGCACCGCCCTGTAAAGCCGCTCGGTCAAGGCCCATAGCCTCTGGCGCTGTGGCACAGCCCTGACTGCCAGCGCGCAAGCCGTCCCAATCACGGCGCCGCCCAGAATGTCGAACGGGAAATGCGCGCCCAGATAAACACGGCCCCAGCCGACCGCCAAAGCCAGAGGCAGCAGAACAAGGCCAGCCTTCCGCAAGGGCGACAGCGCCAGCGACACGGCGAGCGCGAACATCAGCGTTGCATGATCCGATGGGAACGAATTTTCAGGCGCATGGTTCATCAGGTTCAGCCCCAACCCGATCTCGAAAGGCCGCGGACGATAGGCCAGTTCACCGATGATCTGAACTATCCCCAGCCCAATAAGTCCGGCGGCGACCGCATCTAGGAGGGCAGGCCTTAACCACCCTTTGATCCAGGTCACCAGCAGGATCAGCGCAACGACTGGCACAACGGCACTTGCCATCACTGATGCTGCGAATACCAGCCATTCGGGCGCCTCTGGCCCGGCGGTCAGCAGATTGAACAGCGAAGTGTCAAGGCTGTGCATCATGGTTCCGTGGTCCTGTTCTTGTCCGGAGCGCCTCAGCGAAGCTCGACGACGGCCGCCCGAACTATCCCTGTGATTTCGCCAATCGGCGATTGCTGATGCAGGTCAATCGGGGGGTCGGGAACCGACTCCCGCTCCTGCAACTTTCCGATGAGGCTGTCCAGCAAAGATTGGTCTGTGCGTATGGTCTGTGTGCCTTCGGGTCGTTCAGCGCGGGCTTGCCATCTGTGCCATGCTGCACGAAGACCAACTCATTTGGCTGCCCGCGCCAGAAATGCGGAACCGTTTCAACCGTGGCGTCTTCGTTGCCTTCAATCGCCGCATAGACCGCATCGAACAACAGGCAGGGTGTTGGCGGCGCTGACCCGATGGCGACGAACCATGCCAGATCGAAGGAGTCCCAAAGCCCGTGTTGCACCAGAATGCCGCCCGCATCGACGATCAGCGTGCCGGGGATGACCACGCCTGTCAGAAAGAAGGCTTCAAGCATCGACGCAAGCCCGATCAGCCAATAGCCAGACACGCCAAGGGCCTGCAGGGACGGAAGGATCTGGTCGACGGAAAGGTTCATGAGGTCACTTCGCGATCAGTCCGCGCGCCGAACCCGCGATCAGCAGGGCGACATCGCCCATCGCGCGCATGGGCGACACAGTTGGCGGAAGGGCCAGATAGCGCGGGCGCCATTCCGGCTGGAACTTCTGCTTGAAGGCCCGAAGGCCTTCGAAATTGTAGAACGCGCCACCATGGCGATAGATCAGCCGCCCGAAGCGGTTCCAGGAACGGGATACCGACCTTTCCGACAGGCCGGACAAGGGCGCCATGCCAAGGCTGAACTCCTGCGCCCCTTCGGCCTTGTAATGCTCGATCAGGCTCAGGAACATGAATTCCATCAGGCCGGATGCCTCGTCGGGCAGGTAGCGCATCAGGTCGACCGTGATCTTCCGCCCATCCTTGCCGGCAAGGACATTGGCAAAGGCGATGATCCTGCCCTCCTTGCGCACGACGGCAATATCGAACAGCGCAAGATAGGCCGGGTCGAAGCGACCGACCGAAAATCCCTTTTCGCGCCCTGTCTTGCCGCCCAGCCATGCGTCCGAGATGACGCGCAACGTGTTGATCAAGGTCGCGTCATGGGGTGCAGACAGCAGGGCAAATTCATAGCCATCCCGCTGACGCTTTTTCATCGTCGTGCGCATGGTCTTGAAATGGCCGCCGGCAAGGCTGAACTCCGGCAGCCGGACCACTGCTTCCTCGCCGATTTTGTGCAGTGTCAGGCCAAGTTCGACCCAGAGCGGCAGGTTTTCCCGGCCGACCTCGTAGAGTATGGGCCGCGCGTTGGCTCGGGCAGCCTGATCGGTGAAGGTCCAGACAAGCGCCTCAAACTCGGCCGGGTCGCCCACAGGATCGCCATAAGTGATCCATGACGCCCCGTGAACACCATACATCAGGAAAGCATTGCCGGTACCGGAGAACATCAACCACTTGTCTCCGGTCTGACTGAGCCATGCCTGCGGATCATCGGCCTTGGCGCAAAGGGCAAAGGCGCGTGGCATGGCTTCGGGCGCTGTGACCTCAAGGCGCGGTGTTCGGATCGGTCTGGTCAACAGGTAGATGCCGAAGAAGAAGAGCACCGTCGTGGCCGCCAGCCCAGCCCGCAAGGCGCGTGGTGTGTTGGAATTGCGCGAAAACTCGGACCAGAGGTTGTTCGAATAGGGAACGGCCTTGTGGACGAAAAGGAAGAACGCCGCCGCGGCGGCGCAAGCGCTGATGACCGTGACAAACCACCGGGCGTCAAAGACACCGGATGTCAACTGGCCGGGGCGGTCAAAAGCCTTGCGGAATGGCAGAAGGAACAGTGCACCGGCCCCAAGGAAAGCCGCATTCCCGAAGTCGAAATCATTGACGAGCGATGCAACAGCTCCGGCCAGCAGCGCGCCAACAGCGAACCACCAGGCCGAAGAGACACGGCGCGCCAGGCCGTGCGATACGATGATCAGGGCAACCCCGGCAACGGCCGAGGCGAGCGTCCCGCCCTCCAGCAGCAGAACGCCGACGACATCACCTTCGGACATCGCCTCGGCGCGGACAGAGGGAAGCATCGTGATCAGAAGCAGCCAGACCCCGAATCCGAATGCCACCGAAGCAACAAGACCTGGCGATATCCCGTGCAGGGTGGCAAAGGCTGGTTGCAGAGTCGGCGCCCGTGCCAGCAAGCGGCTGCCAAGGCCGCTGGCAAGCCGGATTTCGTTCAGCGCCACCAACAAGAAGGCCAATGCAAATGGCACAAGATAATAGACCAGCCGGAACAGCAGCAGCGCTGCAGCGGCCTCGCCGACCGGCACAGCGGTTGGGAGTGTGCCGATGACGACGGTCTCGAACACGCCGACTCCGCCGGGAACGTGACTGAGCACACCGATCATTGTCGCCGCAGCGTAGACGGCAACAAAGGTTGCATAGTCCGACTTGCCGTCGGGCAGCAGAACCCAAAGCGCAAAGGAGGCCGCGGCGATGTCGATCAGGGTCACAACAAGTTGCCCGCCAAGATCGGCCAGGGGCGGCAGCCGCAAGTCGTGGCCGCGAATGCTGACAGACCGTTGACTGCCGGACAGCCGGACGATCAATCCAACTGAGAGTGCAGTCAAAAGGGTGGCCACGGTCTGGATTGTCTGTGGCGAAAAGGGAAGCAAGGCTCCGACCGCGCCAGGATGAATAGCCAGTGCCGCCAAGCCTACAAGGGTTAGCCCGGTTCCCAAGACAAGGGCGATATATCCGGAAACCGCGGCCACCTCGAAAGCATTCAAACCGACAGCGGAATAGATCCGGTAGCGGACCGCACCGCCAGAAACGACGCTGACGCCGATCGTGTTCCCGAAGGCATATCCAAGAAAGCCACCAAGAGCGACGACGCGCCGGTCTAGCCTCTTCCCGATGAAGCGCAACGCGAACCAATCATAGAAGATGAGTGCGACATACCCGATGACTGTGGCACATAAGGCCGTAGCAAGAACCGACACCGGCGTTGCCCTGATGGTCGCGGCCACATCGGCAGGGTTGACCGATTTCAGCAGGTGGAAAAGCGCATAAAGGCCCAGGAGAAACAGGGCAGCACCCAGAAGGACGGGCGCGGCATGTCGAAGAGATTGAAGGTTCAGTCGCGCCATCCCGCCTCTCGTCCGTTCGGAACAATGGATTTGGGGATATTTCTTAACCCTCAAAGGTCGTGCCTGTAACCGGCAAACAGGCCGACGACCCGCTTCATACAAAACTGTATAGACTTGGAAAAGCGATCGTCGAAAGGGATCCCCAATTGTGGAAGGCAGGCAAGACAGCCTGCTTCAAACAAGGAAATGACCCGATGCTTCGCAAAACTTTGATCCTGTTCCCGGTGGCTCTGCTGGGCATTTTGCCCTTCGCCGCCTCGGCCGAAACTATGAACCAGGGTGAACTCGACATGTTCCGCAGTGCCTCGCTGACGATCCAGCAGGCAGGGGATGCCGCCCTGAAAGCCCATTCGGGCACGCTGGCTGCCGTGACCTTCGGCGACGAGAACGGCCGCGCGGCCTATGAGGCGGTGGTGATCGGCAGCGATGGCCAGTCCTGGACGGTGTTCATCGATGCCAAGTCGGGCGAAGTCTTCGCCTCGGCCCTGTCTTCGACTATGGAAGACCATGCGGACGGAGCCGAAGGTGAAAACGGCGAACAGGATGGCGAGACGAACGACGGCTGATGTTCCCCCGTTGAAGATCACCCGCTTGCCCGGCCGCGACGTGCGGCCGGGCGACTGTATTGGAAAGACCCTTCATCATGAAGATCCTGTTGGCAGAAGATGATCGTGAAACCGCAACCTACGTAGTCAAGGGTTTGACCGGAGAAGGTCACATCGTTGATCACCTTGCGAATGGCCGGGACGCCCTCAGTCAGGCGATGTCGGGCGACTATGATCTTCTGATCCTCGATCGCATGATGCCGGGGCTTGACGGGTTGTCGATACTGAAATCCCTGCGCGCGGCCAAGATCGATGCGCCTGCGATCCTGCTGACCGCTATGGGCGCGGTCGACGACAGGGTGGCCGGCCTACGCGGTGGGGCCGACGACTATATTGTGAAGCCCTTCGCCTTTGTCGAGCTCTTGGCTCGCGTCGACACAATCTTTCGTCGGCCGGCGTCGCGCGATGAAGTGCTTGAACTGGTTATCGGGGATCTGCGCCTGGACCTTCTGAAACGCGAGGTGACAAGGGAAGGTGCCCGGATCGACCTGCAACCGCGCGAGTTTCTGCTGCTTAAGCATTTCATGGAACGACCGGGGCGCGTACAGACCCGCACCGTCCTGCTCGAGTCGGTCTGGGGACTGAATTTCGATCCCAAGACAAGCGTGGTCGAGACCCACATCAGCCGTCTGCGTAGCAAGATCGACAAGACCTTCGACAAACATTACCTCGTTACGCTGCATGGCGTTGGCTACGTCTTTCAACCATGAGAAAACGGCTCTCCTCATCCATGCGCTTTGCGCTTGCGCTATCGGCGGTCTTTGCCATCGGCACGCTTACGGCGGGCGGCCTGTCGTATCTTTTACTCTCGAAAGAGATGGCCGCACGGCTCGCCGCCGATGTGCAATCCAGCGCCGAAAGTCTGGCGCAGATTGCGGCGGCAGGGGATAGGACCGATCTAAGAGAACAGGTCATTGCGCAGGTACGCGCCAGCCGAGATGCCGCAGCCCTTTTCGCATTTGTCGATGTCGCCTCGGGTGAAACGCTTGGATCCTTGCAGATTGCAAAGCCCTTTCAAGGGCCACACAGACTGCTCGTCGGGCAAGACATTCCGAAAGCCACGAACACCGCCCTCAACCCTCCGGAAGCCTATCTGGCCTACGGAATTCGAACTGATCTTGGCTGGGTCATTGCCGCACGTGACGAGGCTTGGGTAACGGAAAGTGGCGAGATACTGATCCAGGCAACCGCATCGTCGCTCGGCCTTGCGACCCTTCTTTGCATCGGCGTGGCTCTTATGATTGCAAGGCGCAACGAACGCAGGATCGACAGGATGGATCAAGTTCTCGACGCGGTCGGTGCTGGACGCCTTGATTGCCGGATAAAGGACTCAGGCGACGACGACCTGGCCGACATGTCCGCGCGAGTGGATCGGATGCTCGACCAGCTCGAAAAAGGAGTGGAGGCCGTCAGACAGGTTTCTACTGACGTCGCCCACGACTTGCGTGCTCCTTTGGCACGGCTCCGGATGCGGTTGGAACCACAAGCCTTGTCCCTCGAATTGCCCGATGACGCGCGGCACGAGATCGGATCGGCCCTGCAGGACATTGATGCAATCTCGGCGACCTTCGATGCCATACTGAGGCTGGCACGGCTTGAATCGGGCACGGCTACGCTACGCCTGCAGCCCGTCGATCTTTGCTCTATCGCGCGCGATGTGCATGAACTTCTGGAACCCACCGCCGCCGATGCAGGGCGTCTCCTGACACTTGATCTTGCCGTCGAGGAAGCTTGGGTCTTGGGAGATGAGGAACTCCTCTCGCAAGCTTTGGTCAATCTGGTCGACAATGCCCTACGCCATTGTCCGGCACCGGCCCCGATTTCAATCGAAGTCCGCATTGAAACGACAGGTCCAGTCTTGGTCGTAAGTGATAACGGACCAGGAATCCCTGCTTCTGATCGCGGCCGAGTGCTGGGCCGTTTTGTAAGGCTGGATGCAAGCCGTTCAGTAGCAGGCAGCGGCATCGGTCTTACTCTGATTGCATCTATCGCCAAACTGCACGGAGCCACCTTGAAACTGTCCGACAACGAACCGGGCCTGCGGGCATCTCTGGAGTTTTCTCCGCCAAGTCAAATGGCTGCAGACAGATAAGATCCCAAGATATCCGTCGTGCCGCTCTGATCCCGCAGCCCAGGTCGCTGGCGCAATCGGCACGGTCTGCAGTGATCTTCAGTTCGCTGCACTCTGCATACACGCACTGATGGCCTGACCACGCGTCCACCTCGGAATCCAATGACCAAAGCACATGCTTTTCGACCAGTTCCACATCCCAGACCACATCGCGCGCCCCGGACCTGACAAGCCACAAGTTCAACGCAGCCGGATCACCGTGGCATTGCCGTCCGTGAACCAGGGATCTCCGGCGACCGTCTGGCCGAGCCGGGGTTGCGACATGCGATGGTAGGTGATCTCGGCGGCCCCCGCGCCGAGATCGGCGGCAAGCGTTTCCCGTTCCGCGTCGATGTTCGGGTCGATGTGGTGCAGAAGCCCCCAGTCCAGGCCGTCGTCGAAGCTCGCCGCACCGAAATAGAGCCGCAGGCCATCCGCTGTGACGAACTCGGTGCGCCAGAAACGGACGTGGTGGCGTTTGCGTAGCGTGGCGTCGACCGTTGGTTTCTGGAACGCCAGATCGTTGGGCTGGCTGCGCCAGAAATAGGGGGTGACGGGCGCGGTGTCGTCGGCCTTGTTGGTCCAGGCGGCGAAGGCGGCCCGCTGGTGCGACAGGACGCCCGGGTCCTGCGCCTTGATCCATCCTGCGACCGCCATCGCATCGGTGAAGGCCGCCTCGTCTCGCGCAAGGACGATGACATTGATCGGCTCCAGCGCCGAGCCAATGATCGATTCCGTTTCGGTCGGAATCCGGCCCGACCCGGTCAGTTCTTCGATCGACGCGATGGTCATGTCCCTGTCGAGAGTTACCACGACATTCCGCGCCTTGTCATGGACGGCGACCTGCCAGACCGCCACCAGACCCAGAAGCGACAGGACGGCAAGCGTGGCGACGGTATCTGCCCTCTGGACTGCGCCGCCGCCTGTCCTGGGTCGGAACTCACGCCACCATTCCGCGACCGCCACCCCGATGATGAGCCAGATTGCCCCTACGATCCAGCCATTCAGCACATCCGACAGATAATGTTCGATCAGATAGATTCGGCTCAGCCCGATAAGGAAGGCCAGCGTCACGGCGCAGATCGCTGCGGGCAGGGCGCGGAGGATCTTCAGTCGCCAGAGGATGAAGAAGAGGAAAGCATAGAAGGCGACCGAGACCGCGGCATGGCCAGAAGGGAAGCTGCCGGAGGTTTCGGAGAAATAGGCCAGATCCGGGCGCGGCCGATGAAAGAGCCATTTGAGTATCGCGACACAGACCACTTCGCCCAGAAGAGCCGACGTCAGCCCCAGCGACAGGTCGAACCGGCGGCGTGCCAATGTTGCAACGAGGGCCGCCAGTGCCAGCGGCGTGACGGCCTTCCAGTCTCCAAGCCCGGTTACATGAGTGGCGATGCGCAGTAGCCCGGACGACCAGAAGGCATGGATCAGGTTCGCAAGCCGGACGTCGGCCTCGACTATGGGGGCAAGCATCAGGAAGTCGAAAACCGAACCGGCCCAGATGGTGATGAGATAAAGCACCGCGACGGCCAGGAGCGTGGTCGGTAGCCCTGAGAATCGTTGCCGGTCGAAACGCCGCAGAAGGAAGGTCAAAGCCCGCGGGTGACGCCGGGCCCAGGCCTGGACATCGGGGTTGTCTAGGATCGCCTGGCCGATCGATCTGAGGATCGACTTGAGAAGCGGCCACAGTCGCAGGATTCTCCGCACGAGCCAGATCAGCACGATCAGCACCGCCAGCACAGCGGCCAGGAAAAGCCCGAGCCGGGTCATGAGCGGGGCGAAACTGGTTGCGGCCCCTCCAAGCACGAAGCCGAACCCGATATGGGCGAGGGCATAGGGAAAACCGCTGAGGATATTCCAGAGCAGGAACCTGCGCCGCGACATGCCTGACAGCGCGGCGGCAAACGGGACCAGACCAGACACCGGGCCGAGAAAACGGCCCATGACCATCGCGAAACCGCCGTAACGATCGAAAAGTGCCACGGCCCGCTGATAGCTAGGTGACCTTTCCGGCTGCCATCGGCCGGTGGTCCCCCTGCGCGCCAGAGAACCCAGCCAGAAGCCCGCTTCCCCGCCAAGTGCCGAACCGATCACCACGAACGAGACCAGGTCGAGGAAGTCGAGCAGCCCTTGATGCACCAGGATGCCGCTGGCATCGACGATCAGCGTTCCCGGGACGAAAACCCCGGTGGCGAAGAAAGCTTCCAGAAACGACGCCAGACCGATGATCCAGTAGGACCAGAGGCCGAGGGCCTCGAGAGAAGGAAGGATCTGGTCGAAGGACATGTTCATCCTTGGCAATTTCAGTATCGCTCTGCCGCATTGGCGCCGATGGCGCAGCCAGCCAGACGAGCGCAACCCTACATAGTCTTGTTCGGGGCGGGAACTGGCCATTGCTACTGGACATGGCCGGTCTGATTTTTTAAACCGAACGGGACTCGCACAGATGCTATGATCTGGCGCTGCTGACTGCAGTTAGAGCGTGTTGCGTTCAATTGGGTTTACAGCCTGTAGCTATGAAGTCGTTGGAGCACTCGTCTCCTGGGAAGAGATGGCATACGGTGCCGATGACCTCCCCGAGGTCGCCGTAGGTCCGCACGGCGGCTTTGCGCAGGAGCGCCTGCCTGGCGAAGGCCATCTCGATTGGGTTGAGGTCGGGACTGCAGGCGGCAGGGGCAGGAAGGCACAGCGCCGACCGTGACCTGGATCCGGATCAATGAACAGGGCAAGCTTCACCTGCGTGCGATCGATGAGAAAGAAGGTGGAGCTGGTGGCGCGAGACACCGAGCCCACCGGATTCGGGGACATTTCATGCGAACCGCAAATGGATCCAGCTGGCGCAAGACCCATGTTCGGGGACTTGGAGCGGTGAATGAGACGGTGAGAACGGTCAGCGCCCACTCCCGCGCGGGCAACCTCGACCAAACTTAGTCCGCTTCCTCACTTGCGATCGGCAGATCCAGCGCGACATCCGCGGCGGGCCTCAGCAGGCCGGCGTCTTCCAGCGCCTCGATATCCGGCAAGTCGCGCAATGTCTCCAGCCCGAACTGCACCAGGAACCCCGGCGTGGTGACGTAAGTGTAGGGCGCACCGGCCTCAGGGCTGCGCGGGCCGCGGGCGATCAGGGCCTGACGGTGCAGCCTGGCGATCAGATCGCGGCTGACCTCACGCCCCGTGAGCCGCGAGATCGCGCCGCGCGTCACCGGCTGCAGATAGGCGACGATGGTCAGGACCAGGGCCTCGGTCCGGGTCAGATCGCGCGGGCTGTCGGTATCGCCACGCGCGGCGCGGATCGCCTCGGTATGGCGCGGCCGGGTGCGGAACTGCCAGCCACCAGCGACGCGGGCGATCTCATAGGGACGGTCGGCCAGTTCGGCGCAGATATCCTCGATCAGCAGATCGAGGGCACAGTCCCGGCCGACCACGCGGGCCAGTATGTCGCGGCTCACCGGTTCGGCAGAGGCGAAGAGTACGGCCTCGACCCGCGCCATCCACTCGCGCCAGCGCAAAGCCTGCGGCAGATCGGCCAATTCGGTATCCAGCAGTTCGGTCGATTTCCCGGCCATCGTCACAGCCCGTAAAGCCGGAAGGTCGGCCGCCCGGTCAGTTCGCGCACCAGCCCAAGCGCGGTCAGCCGCTCGAACAGCCGCCGCGCGGCACGGTCGCTGGTCTGCGCGCCCGCCTGGGCGGCCAGCGCATCCTCGGCCAGCAGCGTGGCCACCACGGCGGCGGCATCCTTGCCGCGCAGCCTCAACGCGATCGCGCGGAGCGCATCGGCGCGGCGGGCCAGATCGGTGTGCAGATCAAACGCCGCCACCGCCCCCCTGCCCCAGGCCGCGGCGCAGGCGGTCAGCCACGCCTCGCCCTCGAGCCGGAAGGCGGCGCGCGGCAGATGCGCCGCCAATAGCGGCAGCGGGCGATCCCAGCCGAGGGCGCGGGCGAGAGCCGCATCGGCCAGCCAGAGTGCAAGGCCCCGATGCGCCGGGCCGAGGGCGAGAACCTCACGCGCCGCCTCAGCCGCAAAGCGCAGCGGCAGGATGCGCCCGGCAAACCGCACGGCCAGATCACGCAGCAGGTCAGAGAGGGGGTGCGGCGGCAGGTCGAACAGCCCCGGCAACCGCGCTGGCCAGTCGGCCGAATGCAGCGCCCGCGCCGCGCCCAGATGCCGCCAGGCGATCAGCAGCCGCCCACCCGGGCCGGGATCATCCCCGAGACGGCAGAGGGCGAGGGCGTCGCGCAACTGTCCCTCCGCTTCGCGGCGCCCCTCCAGCGTAGCAACCGCCGCCGCTGCCGAAAGCGCCAGCCGCTTGCGCCACAGTGATCCGGCCGGGTCGTCGGAGCGGGCCAGGGGATCGAGAGCCGCCAGCGCCGCGCCCGCCGAAAACAGCGCGGTTTCAAGATCTTCCCGTCCCGCGCCCTGCCGGACCCAGCGCGGCAGCGCGGGATCGGAACGGGGGACGGTTGGAGGTTTCAGGTCGCGCGGCATGGCGGCAAGCTAACAGAGGACGGCGGTTACGGCCATATTTTTCACGCCAAAGCGCCGCGCCTGTCATTCATGTATAATGGCCAATAATTTTGCATTATCGGATGTTTTTGTCTTTTATAGAAGGATGCGTTCTCGCACCGTCAAAACAGCCGGAATTCGCGCCCGGGATGCCTCCGCGGGACCCTGCAGCGCGGGGGTTTTCGACGATGTTTGCGCGGCCGTGCCTGCGAAGCCCAGGTGCGGTGAACACCCGATGATGCAACGCCGACAGGTCTCTGCTAGGGCCGAAACCCAATCAATCTATTGATATATTGTCATCTATCTGGTTCACTTTCTCTGCAATGCAGGGGGGGTGTGGAATGTCGGCAGGTTTCTGGCTTTCGGATCGGGCCTGGGCGGCGATTGAGCCGCTTTTGCCGAAGAACCAACCGGGGGCGAGGCGGGTGGATGACCGTCGCGTCATCAGCGGCATCATCCATGTGCTGCGGGTCGGGTGTCGGTGGGAGGATTGTCCAGCCAGCTATGGCCCGCCGACGACGATCTACAACCGCTTCAATCGATGGAGCCACCGCGGCCTCTGGGGACGCATCTTTGCGACCCTTGCGGCACGGGCCGAACTGCCCGGCGACCTGAGCATCGACAGCACCGCCGTGCGCGCCCACCGCTCTGCACACGGCGGAAAAGGGGGGCGCAAATTCAGGGCATCGGGCGCTCGCGTGGCGGTCCAACCACCAAGATCCATGCTCTGACAGATGGTTGCGGACGCGCGGTGGCCTTCAGCCTCAGCCCCGGAAACCACGCCGACATCTCGGAGGCTCCGGCGCTTCTGGACAAATGCACCGCCCCCACACGCCTTCTGGCTGACATGGGTTATGACGCCAACAGCCTGCGTGACCGCCTCGCGGCGACGAAAACCGAGGCCGTCATCCCCTCCACCCGATCACGCAAGGTGCCCATCCCCTACGATGAGACGGCTTATCGCGACAGAAATCTGATCGAGCGGGCTTTCTGCCGCCTCAAGGACTGGCGACGCATTGCCACCCGCTACGACAAGCTGGCCATCAACTTCGCATCCGCCGTCACAATCGCCGCAATCATCATCTGGTGGACTTGATTGAGTCTCGACCCTAGGCTTCATCCAACAGACAGGATTTTCTCGATGCGCACCAAGCCCTCCCAGCCCCCGACGGAAGTCCCCCGCAGCGCCACGCCCACCGCCCGGCTTCTGGCGAGTGCGATCGCCAGCCAGGAGATCGAAGGCCTTCATCTCAGCCCACAGGCAGCGGCGGAATTCCGCGAGATTGAAGCCGGAACTCTGAGCTTGTCGGATTTGCACACGCGATTGCTGGAACGCTACCGCAGACCGTCCACCACGGGCTGACCGATGGCCCGATACGACAGCGACGACCGGGATCTCTATTCAGGTTCCGGCGTACTCATCAATCTGCTCGGAATCACAGATCAAGCAGAGCTTGACGACGCCGAAACCTCGATCGTCCTGGTCGCCACGCTCAGGATCGGCGAGTTCCCCCTGCCCGAACCACCCGAAGGCCCCGATTTCTCGTACCTTCTGACGATCCACCGGGCCTTGTTCGGTGACATCTATGCCTGGGCAGGGACGGTCCGGAATGTGGATATTTCCAAGGGCGGCAATCGCTTCGCCAACTGGCGCTTCATAGAGCAGGAGGGCGCACGACTGGCGGCGGATCTGGCCCAGGAAAACTGGCTGGCCGGTCTGCCAACCAGGCGCTTCGCCGAGCGCATGGCGTGGTACATGGGCGAGTTCAATGTCCTTCACCCGTTCCGGGACGGCAACGGCCGCGCCTTGCGCGAATATGTGCGCTATCTCGCAGACCGCGCGGGCCATCCGCTCACCTGGAAAGGCACGCCGCCCGACGAGATGCTCGCCGTGTCGATTGCGGCCTGGCGCGGCGACACCGCCCCGCTGGCCGCCCTGCTCTTGCGACAGATCGGGACCGCTGGCCATGGCGAATGAACCACCCCCCTCCCCTGCCCCACCGGAACACCAGCCGCCGGCGCTGCGCGATCTGGCCGAACGGGCGCGCGGCTATGCCGAGGCGGCGAGCTCTGCCAATACCCGCAAGGCCTATGCCGCCGACTGGAAGCATTTTGCCGGCTGGTGTCGGCGCGAAGGGCTTGAGGCGCTGAGCCCCGATCCGCAGATCGTGGGCCTTTATATCACCGCCTGCGCCAGCGGCGCGAAATCCGTTGGCGGGCGGAAGAATGCGGTTTCCACCATTGAACGGCGCCTGTCGGCATTGGTCTGGGCCTTTACGCAACGCAGGCTGACCCTTGATCGACGCGACCGCCATATCGCCACCGTGCTGGCCGGCATCCGCAACAGCCATGCAGCGCCCCCGAGGCAGAAAGAGGCAATCCTGCCCGACGATCTGCTGGCGATGCTGGAAACCTGCGACCGTGGTTCCTTGCGCGGCTTGCGCGACCGGGCGATGTTGCTGGTGGGCTTTGCCGGCGGGTTGCGGCGATCCGAGATCACCGGCCTCGACATGGGCCGCGATCAGACCGAGGACGGCCGTGGCTGGGTCGAGGTGCTGGAAGGCGGGCTGCTGGTCCGGCTGCGCGGCAAGACCGGCTGGCGCGAGGTCGAGATCGGCCGCGGCTCGTCGCCTGCCACCTGCCCGGTCGAGGCGCTGCAGATCTGGCTGAAATTCGCCCGCATCAGCCAGGGCCCGTTGTTTCGCCGCATCACTGGACAAGGCAAGGAGCCCGGGCCCTTCCGCCTGAACGACCGCGAGGTGGCCCGCCTGGTCAAACGCGCCGCCACCGCCGCCGGGCTGCGCGGCGATCTGGCCGAGGGGGACCGCCCTGCCCTGTTTTCCGGCCATTCCCTGCGCGCCGGACTGGCCTCATCCGCCGAAGTCGACGAGCGCCACGTGCAGAAGCAGCTTGGCCACGCCAGCGCCGAGATGACCCGTCGCTACCAGCGCCGCCGCGACCGCTTCCGCGTCAACCTGACCAAGGCGGCGGGGCTGTAGGTGGCCTGCTGCCGGTTTCGTGGACAGCAGGTTAAGCTAGGGTCAGGACCCATTGATTTCAGGCTTTTGGCGTGATTCAGGCTCCGCGAGGAGACCTGATTGATGAGCAACCTATACCGGCTGACCGACGCCCAGATGGAGCGTCTGGAGCCGTTCTTCCCCAAAAGCCATGGCAAGCCCCGCGTCGATGATCGTCGCGTTCTCGGCGGCATAATCTTCATCAATCGCAATGGGTTGCGCTGGTGCGATGCACCGAAGGAATACGGCCCGGCGAAGACCCTCTACAACCGCTGGAAACGCTGGAGCGACAATGGCGTCTTCGCCCGGATCTTGGTCGGCCTCGCCGCCGAGAGCGCCGAGCACAAGACGGTCATGATCGACGCGACCTATTGAAAGCACACCGCACGGCATCGAGCCTGCGGGTGAAAAAGGGGGGCGCGAACGCCAGATTGGCCGAACCAAAGGTGGCATGAACACCAAGTTGCACGCCGTTGCCGATGCCAAGGGGCGGCCGATCGGGTTCTTTATGTCGGCCGGCCAGGTCAGCGATTACACCGGAGCGGCGGCGCTTCTGGGCAGCCTGCCGAAGGCGGGCCGGCTTCTTGCCGATCGGGGCTATGACGCCGACTGGTTCAGAGAAGCGCTGAAAGACAGGGGGATAAAGGTTTGCATCCCTGGCCGGAAGTCTCGCAAGAAGGCCGTGAAGTATGACAAGCGTCGCTACAAACGGCGCAACCGCATCGAGATCATGTTCGGACGCCTCAAGGATTGGAGACGCGTCGCAACCCGTTACGACCGATGCCCGGAAACGTACTTCTCTGCGATCATGCTCGCCGCAACCGTCTTGTTCTGGCTGTGAAATTCAATGAGTCTGGAGCCTAGCGAGGCACGGATCCTGTGGCCATAGCCGCCTGACATGACTGATCCCACCAACTTACCGTCGCGAAAAATCGGCTCGTGATGATAAAGCATCGGTGTATTCTCGCCGCCGGCAAGCATGACTTGGACAAGGCGGCGGCGGATCGGACCTTCTGACCTCTGCGCCAGCAGAGCATCGCGGCCGATGAAGTCCGCCTTCTTCATCGCCACCGCGAAACCGAGCCCTGCATTGAAGGGGGTGTCTTCTTCCCCGATGTCATGGCCCCAATGGCGGTAGCCCTTCTCCATCCGCAGCGAGTTCAGCGCGAAATAGCCTGCGGGCTTCAGGCCCAGATCCCGCCCGGCCTCGGCCAGAACGTCGTAGACATGGGCGGCGAATTCGGTGTCGATCAGAAACCCAAAGCCCAGTTCCCCGACAAAGGTCAGTCGGTTGGCGCGGACGCGGGCATAGCCAAGCTCGACCTCGCGCGAGGTGCCGAAGGGGAAGCCTTCGTTCGAGAAGTCGTCCGGCGAGACCCGTGCCATCAGCGCGCGCGCCTTCGGCCCCATCACCGCCAGCATCGCCGTGCCCGAGGTGACATCGCTGATGTGGACCTGCGCCCCTGCGGGGATGTTGCGGCGGAACCATGCCAGGTCGCGGCGCTGCGACAGGGCCAGCGTGACCACCAGGAAGGCAGCTTCCGCCAGCCGGATCACCGTTACATCGGCCTCGATCCCGCCGCGCGGGTTCAGCCATTGTGTATAAACGATTTTTCCAACCGGAACGTCGCATTCTCCTGCGCAGATGTGGTTCAGCGCAGCCAGTGCGCCCGGCCCTTCGACCCGGTATCTGGTGAAGCAGGAATAGTCGAAGACCGAGACATTCTCGGCGGTGTTGCGGCACTCGGTGGCGACATTGGCGAAATAGCTGGGCCGGTCATAGGAGAATTCGACCTTTGCAACTTCCTCTGGTGTGCCGAAGAAGCCCGGCCGCTCCCACCCGGCCAGTTCGGTCATGTAGGCCCCCGCCGCCAGCATCCGGTCATGGAAGGGCGAGCGGCGGATGCCGCGGGCGGTGGTGAACTGCAACCCCGGCCAGTGCATGTCGAACAGCGTGCCGATGGTCTCGACCGAGCGATCCTCAAGGTATTTGCGGTTGCGCTGGAAGCCTTGCGTGCGGCGCACGTCGACGTCGATCAGCTCGACCGGAGGAAAGCCCTCGGCGATCCAGGAGGCCATCGCCTTGCCCACCCCGCCCGAGGACAGGATGCCGATCGAGTTGAAGCCGGTGGCCGAGAAAAGACCCGCGACCTCGGGCGTTTCGCCCAGGTGATAGCGGTTGTCGGGGGTAAAGCTTTCGGGGCCGTTGAAGAACAGTTGAATCCCGGTGTTCTGCAGCACCGGCACCCGCCGCATCGCCTGTTCCAGATAGGGCGCGATGTGGTCGATATCCTCGGGGATGGCGTCGAAGCAGAAGCTTTCGGGAATGCCCTTCTGGCCCCAGTGCTTGGCACCCGGCTCGAAGAAGCCGACCAAGAGCTTGCCCGCGTCTTCCTTGTAATAGGCCCATTCATCGGCGGTGAACATCACCGGCAGGTCGCGCGGCAGGTCGGGGATCGCCTCGGTCACCACATAGAAATGCTCGGCCGCGTGCAGGGGAAGTGTCACGCCGATTTCGGCTGCCAGATCGCGCGGCCACATGCCGCCGCAGATCACCACCTTTTTCGCGTGGATCGGCCCTTCATCGGTCATCACCCCCCGCCGCGCGGCCGTTTTCCACCACGATCTTCGTCACCGCCAGATGTTCGAGGATCGTCGCCCCGCCCATCCGCGCGCCCTTGGCATAGGCCATGGTCACGTCGGCCGGGTTCACCTGCCCGTCATCGGGGAACCAGAAGCCGCCGACCAGCGTTCCTTGATCTGGTCGGGCGTCAGCGGTTCGACCGGCAGGCCGAAGTTGCGCCCCATCGAGGCGCCGCGGGCCAGTTCCTCATACCGCGCCGGGGTCTTCGCCAGCCGAAGCGAGCCGTTGCGCCTGAAGCCGGTGGCCTGTCCGGTCTCGGCCTCCAGCTTGCCGAACAACTCGCCGGTGTATTGCGCCAGTTCGGTCATCCGCTGGGTGGCGCGCAACTGCGTCACCAGCCCGGCCGCGTGCCATGTGGTGCCGCAAGTCAATTGCTTGCGTTCACACAGCACCACGTCGCTGATCCCGAGCTTCACCAGGTGATAGGCGATGGAACAGCCGGCAATACCGCCCCCGATGATGACGACATCTGTTTTCGAGGGAATGGTCATGGGCAGGCTCCTTGAAATTCCGGCCAGACGTGGCGCTGGTCAGACTCCGCCAAGGCAGAGGTATCTGGTTTCCAGATAATCGCCGATGCCCTGCCGCCCGCCTTCGCGGCCCTGGCCGGATTGCTTGATGCCACCGAAAGGGGCGACTTCGGTGGAGATCAACCCGGTGTTGATGCCGACCATGCCGTATTCCAGCGCCTCGGCCACGCGGTAGACCCGTCCGACATCGCGGGCAAAGAAACAGGCGGCGAGGCCGAATTCGGTGTCATTGGCCAGCCGGATCACCTCGGCCTCGGTCTCGAAGCGGAAGAGGGCTGCAACCGGGCCGAAGGTCTCTTCGCGGGCAGGCCGCATCGAAGGCATGGCGCCGGCCAGCACGCTCCTTGCCGGTGCGGGCGGCCCAGTCGGCTTGCGCGGCATGGGCGGCGGCGATGGCCCTGGCGGTCTCGGTCGCACCCATATCGGGCAGAACAGCGACCCGTTCGCCAGTTGCGGAATCGACAACCGCGAAATACCTGCCGCCAGCAGGCACCGCCCGCCATTCACCCGCTACACAGCCTTGCGCCCTGATCAGGGTCAGGTCCGGGAGGCGGTCGAGAAGACTGTCGCCTGGATCCCGGTTTCCGTCCGTCAACAGGCAAGCCTGCAGTGCCCCTACCGGGTTGAAATGCGTCATTGGCCGCGCAGGAGCCCGACCATGGGCCGGCGCAGGGTCAGGCCAAGGATCAAATCCGCCAGACACAGGGCCAGCGCCAGCCCTATTGGTGCCGAATATCCACCCGTGGCCGAGAATATCTTCCCCGAAAGCGAAGGAGCCGTCAGCCCCGCGACACCATAGGCCAGCATCAGCTTGCCGCAGATATCGCTGATCGGGTCGGCGCCGAACTGTTCGGCGATCGGCACTGGCATGAGAGGGGCCGACCCCCCGAACAAGACCCCGATCCCGAGTGCTGCCAGAAGCGCAAGCGGAGACGCAGGCGGCAGGAAGAGGATCAGACCGATGCCTGCCAGGATGTTGAAGACCAGAAGCATGATCCGGCCACACCAGGCCTCGACCAGCCTGCCGCCGAAGAAAGACCCCGGCACATGGCCCGTCGTGAAGGCGCCGGGTGTCATGCCGGTCGACCATCGCCCCGCACCTGGGAAACCAACGATACGCAGGTCGATTTCAGGATGCCGGCTGGTAAAGGCCGGAAGACGCGGGATCAGCCACTTCGCGGCAAAAGTGGGCGCGACGCTGATCGTCAGGTGCTGGGGCTCGGGTCGCAGAACGGCGGTCGCCTCGGTGATCAGCTCGAAGGCCTTGCGGATATTGGCGGCATAACCTCGCCCGGCCTCGGTCAGGATCAATGTCCGGGGCTGGCGCAGGAACAGTTGCAGGCCCGGTGGGGCTTCCAGATTGCGAATGTGCTGGGCGACTGCGCCTTGCGTGACACCCAGTTCCTCGGCCACAATGCGAAAGTTCAGATACCTGGCCGCCACTTCGAAAGCGCGCAGACCATTGGGCGAGGGCAACATGGCGCAACCTGCCCCGTCGCCAATTTTTCTACCGGCTGATGGCCGCCATCCTGTCTCGTGTCGAAAGTGTCAACGCGCTATGTCTGCATGATCTGCCATCCCTCACACCGGATGGCTCGCACGAAAGGGAGCAGCGATATGCCAGCAGAAAAAGTAGCGCTTGTTACGGCAGGCGGCAGCGGCATGGGCGCCGCCTCGGCCCGGCGACTGGCGCAGGACGGGTTCAGGGTTGCCGTCCTGTCCTCCTCGGGCAAGGGCGAGGCGCTGGCGGCAGAGCTGGGCGGTTTCGGCGTGACCGGATCCAACCAGTCGAACGAGGATCTGGGGCGGCTGGTGGAGGGTGCGATGTCCCGCTGGGGCCGGATCGACGTGCTGGTGAACAGCGCCGGCCACGGCCCGCGCGCGCCGCTTCTCGAGATCACCGACGAGGACTGGCACAAGGGACTGGATGTCTATTTCCTGAACGTGGTGCGGGCGGTGCGCCTGGTCACCCCGGTGATGCAGGAGCGAAAGGGTGGCGCCATCATCAACATCTCGACCGCCTGGGCGTTCGAGCCGGTCAGCCTGTTCCCGACCTCGGCGGTGTTCCGGGCGGGGCTTGCCTCCTACACCAAGATCTTTGCGGATACCTATGGCGCCGACAACATCCGCATGAACAATGTCCTGCCCGGCTGGATAGACAGCCTGCCCGCAACCGAAGAGCGCCGCATGGGCGTGCCGATGCAGCGCTACGGAACCAGCGAGGAAATCGCGGCAACCGTGGCCTTCCTCGCCTCGGAGGGTGCGGGCTACATCACCGGCCAGAACCTGCGCGTCGACGGCGGAGTAACCCGCGCAGTCTGATCCATCCCGTCCGGTCCCGCCCCTGCTCGAAGCCCCCGCCATGCGCTGGAAAGGTGCATTGACCATCGTCGACTGCCACTGCGAAGGCGAAGTGGGCCGAGTCATCACCGGCGGGATGCCGCAGGTGATGACTCGGCCCATGTTCGACAAGAAACCCTATCTTGAAGAACACCCGATAACTCCGCAACATGGTGCTTTATGAGCCGCACGGCGCGATCTGGCACAGTGCCAGTATCCTTCTCCCCTCGTGCCACCCCGAGGCGGACATGGGATTTGTCATCATGGAACGCACCGAACACCCGGCCATGCCGGGATCGAATGCGATCCGGGTCGCCACCGTGCTGCTGGAAACCGGCAGCATCCGGGTCGAAGTCGCCTTCGGCGGCATGACATTCTCCATGGTCGAGGTGGCCGATCCGGGCCTTGCGATCGAGCCGTCCGAGGCCCGCGCGTTGTGCGACCCGGGCCAGAAGTTCATCCGCCGCCCGATCACCGGCAGCCGCTTCACCGGCGCCATTGACGGGCTGGGAAAGGCCGGCCCTTGTCCGGCCGTCATCCCCGCACTGGCCGGTCAGGCCTTGAATCGGCGGGCTGACCCAGTCGGGCATGGACCCGACCGCCCCCTATCGGCGGGGCTTCACGCTGGCCGACACCTGGTTCGGAGCATTGAATTGAACGTCCTGATCATCTTCGATCATCCCCGGCGCGATTCCTTCTGCGGGGCCGTGCTGGATGCCTTTGCCGAAGGCATGGCCAAGGCCACCGGGCGATAATCGTCGATCTGCACCGCGAAGGCTTCGATCCGTGTCTGGGGCCCGAGGACGCGCCGGACTGGGACAACCCGCGCAAGGCTTACAGCCCCGCTGGCCGAACCGGAGAGGCTTTAGCGCAACGATGCGCTTGCATATTCGTGCTTCCGGTCTGGTGGTGGTCTCTGCTCGCGATGTCGAAGGGCTGGGTCGACCGGGTCTGGAACAATGGCGGGGCTTACGGCGAGTGAAAACTGGGGCCGCGCAAGGCCCTGCTGATCGGCGTCGCCGCCATCAGTGCCGAGCACAATGCCAAGCGGAGCTATGACAGCGCCATGCGCACGCAATTATCGACCGGGATCATCGACTATTGCGACATCGAACAGGGCGCGCAGGACGACAACGCCAGGCGCTGCTGCTGCTGCGGGCGCGGGGGATGGGGCGGTCGTTCTGAACCGCCCGACCAGACAAAGGCAACCAGGGTGAGACTGCGCCGGCATGACATTCACCCCGAGAGGACCGCGCTGCGGTCAGGCCGGCGCGGCACCCGACAATCCATGGGCCGGGCACCGGAATGGTCCGTTCCCGAACATGTCACAAGTGGCCGAATACCGATGCCAGGATTTCTCCGAGGTTGCGGGCGTCTTCTTCGGTGAAGGCAGCCGGCCGATTGCTGTCGATGTCCAGCACACCGATCAGCCGCCCACCGGCGCCGAAAACCGGCAACACGAGCTCGGACCGGGTGGTGGACGCGCATGCGATGTGGCCGGGATAGGCATCCACGTCGGGCACGATCTGGATCTCTCCACTGCGCGCCGCGGCCCCGCAGACCCCCCGCGAGAACGGGATCACAAGGCAGCCATGGCTGCCCTGATAGGGGCCGATCTTCAGGACTTCCGGTTCGGTCACGCGGTAAAATCCGGTCCAGTCGAACCGGTCATCACTGTGGTGGATCTCGCAGGCCAGGGTCGCCATCAACGCAACCTCGTCGGCTTCACCTTCGGCAAGCGCGGAAATCGTCCGGATCAGCGCGGGATAGTCGGGCATGGCACGGTCTCCTGTTGCGAAAGACCGGGGGCGCTGCCCCCGGACCCCCGGGATACTTGTGCCAAGCTGAAAAGCACAGGACGAAATCGGCACGGGGATCGAGGACACGGATTGGTAAGGATTGGCCGCTAGCCTGACCTCAGAGGAGCAGGGTGCGAGAGGCCATGAATCTATCCAGCAGGCAGGCCAGGGGGGCAATGATCGTGCGCGTTGAGGAGGCGCGGATCGATTCGCTTGTGGCCATCCGGTTCAAGGATGCGATGCGATCAATCGTTCCTGAGCTTGACCACGACAATTCCGCCGATCCGACGGCACGGATCGAGCCATGCCCTGTGATCCTCGACCTTGCCGAAGTCACCTTCGTGGACAGTTCCGGGCTTGGGGCAATTGTCGCCGTGATGAAGTTTCTTGCCCCCGGGCAGCGGCTGGAAATTGCCGCGCTGCAACCCAATGTCTTGCGCGTGTTTCGCCTGACGCGGATGGATGGCGTCTTCGTCATTCACGACAAGGCGCCCGACGGCGGCGACCAGCATGCGGCCTGATGGGCGGGTCGGATTGATGGGCGAACCTCTTGATCTGGTCGATGATCGCCGGTTCGCGGTGACCATGCGATCCACTTCGGAAGCCGTGCGCCAGACCCTGTCGCTGATCACGACGCATTTCACCGGGATGGTCTCGGAGCCGGAACTGGCGACGCTCGAACTCGTGTTGGCCGAGACGCTGAACAATGTCGTCGAACATGCCGCCTCACCCGGCGACCAGGGAGAGGCGAAATTGCGCATCGCCGCACGCCGGGACGGGCTGGCCTGCACCATTCTTGACAATGGCCTGCCGATGCCCGGTGGCCGGCTGCCCAAGGCCAGGCCGCCGCAGATCGACACGATCATCCAGGACCTCCCGGAAGGCGGCTTCGGCTGGGCATTGATCCGGATGCATGTCCGGAAACTGCAATACCAGCGCAAGGACGGCATGAATATCCTGCAGTTCGTCCTGCCCAAGACCGAGAATCACGACAACTGATCGGTGTTGTCAGGCACGGACAGTATCTTTCTGGTGGGCGCGAAAACCTTTTGGACAGATGAATCCAAGGAGCAGTGCATTCAGACCCGCAACAATACATCAATTGAGAAATGATTTGCGTCGCCGTCGATATCAATGCCTTGCTTCTGCCTTTGTTCAACCGCAACTCGGCCGCATAAGCCATCAAGATGAATCCTGTAGCTGCACAAGGCTTCCCTCGGCACCGCATGCAACAGCCCCCACCCGATATGCGGTGCCGAGGTACTTCAGCTCATGGCATCGGGTTTACCGGACCAGAACCGGCCGGACCAACGACCTGTCAGTTCAGGTTGAAGTGCAGCGGATAGCAACCGTTGGCGAAATCGCCGAAAAGGTCATGCAGATCGGGGTGGTCGACCGGCTTGCCCGACGAGTCGGGGATCAGATTCTGTTCCGAGACATAGGCGACGTAATAATCGTCCTCGGTTTCGGCCAGCAGGTGATAGAAGGGCTGGTTGCGCGCCGGGCGGCTTTCTTCCGGGATGGAGCGATACCATTCCTCGGTATTCGAGAACCTGGCATCAACGTCGAAGACGACGCCCCGGAAGGGGTGTTCGCGGTGGCGGACCACCTGACCGAGATGATATTTTGCACTCGCCTTGAACATCTTATCCGCACCCTGCCGCAAAGATTTACGCCCCGAGGCGCCAAAAGTCCACGATTGCCGCGGAATCAGCCGGAAACAGATTGTGGTGGACGCCCCGACAGTCCGCCTGCGCCGCGTCACAAAGGTTTGTGATTTCACCGGCGCGTGAATGGGGGTAAACTTGGGTCAACAAGAAGAACGAGACGAGAGGCAGAATGAGCAGATTGATCCGCATTGCGGGGCTGTTGCTGTTGGCGTCATGCGGCGGCGGCAATCACTCCGCGCCGCGCAACCTTGACGACGCGTGTTCGATCCTGGATCAGCGGCCCGCCTATTATTCGGCGATGAGGCGGGCTGAGCGCCGCTGGGGCGTTCCGGTGCATGTCCAGATGGCGACCATGTATCAGGAATCGAAGTTCATCGGAAATGCGCGCACCCCGTTCCGCTATGCGCTGGGTATCATCCCGATGGGCCGGCAAAGCTCGGCCTATGGCTACAGCCAGGCGCTGGACGACACCTGGGATGATTATCGAAAGGACGCGGGCCGCTTTGGCGCGCGCCGCGACCGGATAGAGGATGCGACAGATTTCATCGGCTGGTATATGGACCGGTCGGAGCGGAAGCTCGGGCTGTCGAAATATGACGCCACAAGCCACTATCTGGCATATCACGAAGGCCATGGTGGCTATGCCCGCGGCAGCTACAATGAAAAGGCTTGGTTGATGCGGGTTGCCGCAGATGTCGGAGCCCGGTCCGAGCTTTATCGTCAGCAGCTGATGATGTGCGGGCGGGGCTGACCCCGCCTGCCGTCACCTTTCGTTGCGCTGGCTGTTGGCAATCGAGATCGAGAACAGCGTTGCGTCATAGCGCTTGCCCATCACCAGATCCGAAAGCACCACCCGGGTCTTTGCGCCGGCGCCATCCGTCACGATCCACTGCCTGAGCGCAACGGGGTTGGCCGAGAAAAACAGCTTGATCGTGCCGTATTCGGGATGTTCGGGATCCTGGGCGGTGACAGTCGTCATGCCATCCTGTTCGCCATGGTCCACCACCATCCGCGCGCGGGCAAGGTCGATCCGGTCGGCGAGAATCAGGTTCAGCGGCGTCTTGCGCAGCGGATACTGGTCGGGCGGCTGGTTCGACTTCGGATCGAAGACCGCAACCGAGGCGCCAGACGCAAGGACGAGCGTCTTGTCGGGCTTGGCATATTCAAGCCGCATCCGGTTCGGGCGCTGGATCACCACGCGGCCCGAGGATTTGCTGCCATCGGCATTGGTCTGCACAAAGGGACTTTCGGCCGTCTTGATCCCGTTCAGGTAGGCCGACAGGTCTGCCAGCGGAACCGGCGCGGCAGCAGCCGGAACGGCAAGGCTGACAGACAGTGTCAGGATGGCGGTGCAAAACAGGATGGCGGTGCGGAACATTGCTTTCATGGGGCGAATGTAGCGTCCCGCGCGGCCGTTTCCACCCCCGGCGTGAACACGAAGGGGTCATGGAGCGATCGCGGGGCGGCACCCTCGGGCCGGGAGGGCGCGGCGGGCGGCATCCCGCCACCCGGATTGCCGCAATCGCACAGATTGCATCCATGCGATCGGGAACCCTTCGGCCCCCCCCGGCGTTGCCGTGGCATTGTCGACCGGGATTACGGGGGAACCATCATGTCCGACCTTATCGTGATTGCCTTTGATGACCAGAGCGCCGGGTTCGAGCTGCGCGCCGAACTTGGGCGGCTGCAAAAGGACTACCTTCTGGAAATGGAAGACATCGTCGTGGTGACACGGGACGATAACGGTGCCGTCAAGCTTCACCAGAGCGTCAATCTGACCGCCGTGGGCGCCGCCGGCGGCGGCATGTGGGGCGCCCTGATCGGGCTCTTGTTCCTCAATCCGCTTCTGGGGGCGGCCTTGGGTGCCGGGGCAGGCGCGCTTTCGGGGGCGCTGACCGATGCGGGCATCAACGACAATTTCATGAAGGAGGTCGGTCAGACATTGAAGCCCGGCGGATCGGCGGTCTTCTTCCTGTCGCGCAAGATCACCGCGGACAAGGTGCTGGAGCGCCTTGGTGCCTTCCGGGCAAGGGGGCGGGTTCTGCAATCATCGCTCTCGACAACCGACGAAGCGGCATGGAAGGCGCTGTTCGAGAGGGCGCAGGCCGCATCCTCCGAGGCTCCGGTCGACCCGATCACCCAATCGATGTGAACGCGAAAGGCTGCCCAGGCGGCTGCGAGTGGCGGTGCGCTTGACGCAGTGCGGCCGGGCATGGCTATGTTCGGGCGATGGAAGAACCGGGCGGCACAGACGACGAACATGCAGAAGAAGTGCCGCCGGCCCGGCCACGGAGCGGGCAGCCACGGGCTGGGCGCAGCGGCAAGGGCGCGTCTTCCGCAAAGGCGCGTAAAAGCAGGCCCCGCACCACCCCTGGGCAGTCGACATTGCGCAAGGCTCTGGCGTCGTCGGGAAGGGCACTGCTTTGGGCGGCCGGCGGCGTTTTCGCGCTGGTTCTGGTCTTTGCCGTGATCAACCCTCCGGTCACGATGACGATGCTCGCCGAGCGTTGGCGTCACGGCCCGCTTGATCGGGAATGGGTCGATCTGGAGGATGTGGCGCCGGCCTTCGCGCGGTCGGTCGTTGCCGCGGAGGACGCCAATTTCTGCCTGCACTGGGGGTTCGACATGCGCGCCATCCGGCTGGCGCTGGACAAGGGCGCGAACCGCGGCGCCTCGACCATCAGCCAGCAGGTGGTGAAGAACGTGTTCCTGTGGCAAGGTCGAAGCTGGATCCGCAAGGCGCTTGAGGCAGTGATGACGCCGGTTGTCGAACTGGTCTGGACCAAGCGCCGCATCCTTGAGGTCTATGTGAACGTGGCCGAGATGGGCGACGGGGTGTTCGGGGTGCAGGCGGCGTCGCAGGCGGCGTTCGGCAAGGATGCCAGGGATCTGACCGCCGTCGAGGCAGCCCGTCTGGCGGCGGTGCTGCCAGATCCCAAGGATCGTCGCGCCGGCCGTCCCGGCCCCCTGGTCAGGCGCCGGGCTGCGCAGATCATTGCCGGCGCCGAGACGATCGCGGCTGACGGGCGTGCCGCCTGTTTCCAGGACTAGTTGATCCCCCCGTCCGCCGCCGGTATCAGGGGGGGAGTCCCGGAGAAAAGATCCCTGATGGCCCGTCTTTACCATGTTCCGCTGTCACCCTTCTGCCGCAAGGTTCGCCTGACGCTCGCGGAAAAGAAGATCGAGGTCGAGCTGATCGAGGAGCGTTACTGGGAACAGTCGGCCGAATTCCTGCGTCGCAATCCGGCTGGCAAGGTTCCGATCCTGAAGCTGGACAACCGGACGCTGACCGAAAGCCAGGCGATCTGCGAATACCTTGAGGAAACCGTGCCGACCCCTGCGCTGATGCCGCGCTCGGCGGAGGCGCGCTATGAGGTGCGCCGCCTCTGTTCCTGGTTTGACGACAAGTTCCACGACGAGGTCACGTCGAAACTCCTGTATGAACGGGTGAACAAGAAGGTCATGGGGCAAGGCTACCCGGACAGCAAGAACGTCAAGTTCGGCGCGATGCGGATCAAGTTTCACCTGGACTACATCGGCTGGCTGCTGGACCAGCGCCGCTGGCTCGCGGGGAACGAGATGACGCTGGCGGACTTCACCGCCGCTGCGCATCTGTCGGCGCTGGACTATATCTCGGACGTGGACTGGAACCGCAGCCAGAACGTGCGCGACTGGTATGCGAAGATCAAGTCGCGGCCCTCGTTCCGGTCGCTTCTGGCCGATCAGGTGCCAGGATTCCTGCCGCCGCCGCATTATGCCGACCTGGATTTCTGATGGCACCGGCCGGGGGTTTCACACCCCCGGACCCCCGTGGGATATTTCGGCCAAGATGAAGGAGGGCCGGGATTGGACATTGCGGAACTGAAAGCGCGGATCATCGCGCAGGCAACGACAGAGGGTTTCGCCGCAGCCGGATTTTGCGCGCCGTCCGCGATTCCCGAAGCTGCGGGACGGCTCGGGATCTATGTTGGTGAAGGCCGGCACGGACAGATGGGCTGGATGGCCGAACGGATGGGCTGGCGGGGCGACCCGACCGAGCTATGGCCCGAGGCCCGGACGGTGATCATGCTGGCCGAGGCCTATACGCCCGAGACCGATCCGCTGGCGGTTCTGGAGTTGCGGGACCGGGGCGCGATCAGCGTCTATGCCCAGGGCAAGGATTACCACGATCTGGTCAAGCGGCGGCTGAAGCGGTTGGGGCGCTGGATGATCGAACAGGCTGGGCCCGGAACCGAGATCAAGGTCTTTGTCGACACCGCGCCGGTGATGGAAAAGCCACTGGCGCAGGCGGCGGGCCTGGGCTGGCAGGGCAAACATACCGGCCTGCTGAGCCGGAACCTTGGCAACTGGTTCTTTCTGGGCGCGATCTTCACCACGCTCGATCTTCCGAAGGATGCGCCCGAGGTCAGCCATTGCGGAAGCTGCACCGCCTGTCTGGACATCTGCCCGACGGGCGCTTTCCCGGCGCCCTATCAGCTGGATGCGCGGCGCTGCATTTCCTACCTGACGATCGAGCATCGCGGGCCGGTGGACCCGGAGTTGCGGTCGCGGCTGGGAAACCGGATCTATGGCTGCGACGACTGTCTGGCGGTTTGTCCCTGGAACAAGTTTGCGCAGGCCGCGTCCGAGATCGGCTATCAGCCCCGTATTGGCGCGCCGGAACTTGCCGAACTGGCGACGCTTGACGATGCCGCCTTCCGTGCACGCTTTGCCGGCAGCCCGGTAAAGCGCATCGGTCGTGATCGGTTCGTGCGCAACGTGCTTTACGCCATCGGCAATTCGGCAACGCCGGGGTTGATCGTCGTCGCTGAAACATTGCGGGATGACCCCGACCCGACGGTTGCCGAAGCCGCCGCCTGGGCCGCCGACATGTTGCGGCGGGCCTGACCCCCTTGGGCGGCTTTCCGTCGCTTTCTGCAAATGCCGCGCAATATCCCTTGGCAGAATCTGTGGGCAGGGTGCATCCTTTCGGCGAGGACCAGACAGACCGGAGGGAGGTATCGGATGACGCGCCACATCATCGACCATGACGCCGAAAGAACCGGAAGCCGGACGTTGAATTTTCTGCGCATCGCCCGGAAGGAGGCTGAACACGGCCTGCATCCGGCGACACGGATCCTGCATTCCCGCCCCGTCAAGCGGGACGGCGCTGCGACGGTTGTGCGCTTTGTCCGTATCGAGCGCGGCATCGAGACCTGAGCTTTTTCAGGCCCGCGGAACTTTCTGGCTGAAAATGTGTTGTGAGGCTGGATCCAACAGGAGGCTCCCTGATGAAGAAGTTTCTGCTGCTTGTGACCTTGGCCTTTTCACTGGCCGCCTGTGAAACCTCGACCGACCGGACCGTGACGGCCGGCGCGCTTACAGGTGCGGCCGTGGGCGCGATCGCCAGCGACAAGGGCGACCGGCTGGAAGGTGCGGCCCTGGGCGCAGTGGCCGGCGGCGCGACCGGCGCGCTGATCGACGCGGCGTCCAATCCGCGCAACTGCATCTACCGCTATCCGGATGGCCGCGAATATCGCGCCCAATGCCCGAAGGGCTATTGATCCAGACAGCGAAGGGCCCCGGAAGGGGCCCTTCCCATGTCAGCTGCGGACCAGTTTCTCGTAGTCCTGAGCGATGTCGCGCGCCAGGGCGCCGACCTCGAACCGGAAGTCGGCGATCTGCGACACGGGCGTGACCTCGGCTGCGGTGCCGGTCAGCCAGCATTGCTGGAAGCCCTCCAGTTCCGCAGGTTCGATCCGGCGCTCGTGGACGGTGATGCCCTTTTCCTTCAGCATCTGGATCACGGTCTGCCGGGTGATGCCGTTCAGGAAACAGTCGGCGAGCGGCGTGTGGACCTCTCCATCCTTGACGAAGAAGATGTTGGCGCCGGTGCATTCGGCGACATAGCCGCGCCAGTCCATGAACAGCGCATCCGAGAGGCCCTTCGCCTCGGCCGCGTGTTTCGACATGGTGCAGATCATGTAAAGACCGGCGGCCTTGGCGGCGACGGGGATGGTTTCGGGGCTCGGGCGTTTCCATTTGGCGATGTCGATTCGCGCGCCCTGCATCTTGGCATCACCGTAATAGGCGCCCCATTCCCAGCCGGCGACCGCCATGCAAACCGGATTGCGCTTGGCCGAAACACCCATGTCTTCGCCTGACCCGCGCCAGGCCACGGCGCGCACATAGGCGTCGGTCCAGCCATTGGCCTTCAGCATCGCATCCTTGGCGGCGTCGATCTGCTCGGCGGACCAGGGGATTTCAAAGTCAAGAAGTTCGGCCGAGTTGCGCAGGCGCAGCGAATGTTCATGGCCCTTGAAGATCTTGCCGTTGTAGCACCGTTCGCCCTCGAACACCGAGGAGGCGTAATGCATTGCATGCGTCAGGATATGGACCTTGGCATCGCGCCAGGGCACCAGCTTGCCGTTCATCCAGATCCAGCCGTCACGATCGTCGTAGGAACCCGCCATTCTCTTCTCCGCATCTGGTTCATAGTTGCGCAAGTTAGGGCCGCATCGGACATAATGTTGCGCAAAATCGGTATTTTGGCTAACAGTCGAGACTTGGAAAGTCAACAAGCCTGACGTAAAATCCGCTTTCGACGCAAAGGAGGGCGAAACATGGCCGGCAACTCGACTGCTGCGATGCCTGGAGGCGAGAACCTTCTGTTCCTGACGGATGAGCAGCTTCGCAATGGGATCGAGGCGATGTTCTTCGCCTATCGCGCCTTTACCGCTGACCCTGACGCAATACTGGCAAAGCATGATTATGGCCGCGCGCACCATCGGGCGATCCATTTCATCAACCGTCAGCCCGGGCTGACGGTGACGGCGCTGCTGACGCTGCTGGGGGTGACCAAGCAATCGCTGAACCGGGTCTTGCGGGCACTGGTCGAGGATGGCCTTGTCGAGGCGCGGGTCGGCCGGCAGGACAAGCGGGCGCGACATCTTGCGCTGAGTGAGGCGGGGCAGCGGCTCGAGCGGGAATTGTCTGATGCCCAACGCGCAAGGATGCGCGCAGCCTACCGTGCGGCGGGGCCGCAGGCCGTGGCCGGGTTCCGGCAGGTTCTGGAGGCGATCATGGACAGTGACCTGCGCCGGACCTATGAATCGGTGACGTGCGGCCCTGCGGCAGGACGGCCCGGGCAGGAAAGGAAAGCCTGACGATGCGTTCGCTGACGGCGCCTGACATTCACCTGCTGATCGTCGATGACGACGAGCGGATCCGGGGCCTGTTGCACAGGTTTCTGGTCAAGAACGGCTTTCTGGTCACGGCAGCCCGGGACGCGGTGCAGGCCCGCCGGCTTCTGGCGGGACTGGAATTCGATCTGATCGTTCTGGACGTGATGATGCCGGGCGAGGACGGCATGACGCTGACACGCGATCTTCGGAGCCGGTTGTCGACGCCGATCCTCTTGTTGACCGCGCGGGGGGAAACCTCGGACCGGATCGCCGGGTTCGAGGCCGGGGCCGACGACTATCTGGCCAAGCCTTTCGAGCCCAAGGAGCTCTTGTTGCGGATCAACGCGATCCTCAGGCGGTCACCGGTGGCAGCGGTGCCGGTGGCATTGCCCAAGGTTCTGAACCTTGGCCCCGTGCGCTATGACGTGGACCGTGCCGAGATGTGGAAGGGCGAGGCGCTGATCCGCCTGACGGCGACCGAAACCGCGCTGATGCGGATCTTTTCGGCCAATCCGGGCGAGCCGGTCAGCCGGATGCAGCTGGTCGAGGATCTGGGGCGGGCCGGAGCTTCGGGCGACGGGGCGCAGGAACGGGCGGTGGATGTGCAGATCACGCGCCTGCGCCGCAAGCTGGAGGAAGATCCGAAGCAGCCGCGCTACCTGCAGACGGTGCGCGGCGCGGGCTACATGCTGGCGCCGGACTGAGGAGATGAGAGGGAGGGGGAGGGGGCGCTGCCCCCACCGCCTTCGGCGGCCCCCCGGAGTATTGGGGCAAAGAAGAACATGGTTACGCTTTTCATCACCCAAGAGGCGGGCTTGCGGCATGTCACGCCCGAGGGGCATCCCGAACGGGTTGAGCGTCTTCAGGCGATCTACGATGCGCTCCGGGGGCCGGAGTTCGAGGGGCTTGAACGCCGGGCTGCCCCGCTTGCGCCGGAGGCCGAGGCGCTGAGGGTTCATGCGCCCGAGTATCTGGAGCGTATTCGGGAAGCCGCGGCGGGACCGGACCCCGTGCCGCTGGATGCCGATACCTGGGTTTCGGGCGGGTCGTTCGAAGCGGCCTTGCGGGCGATCGGCGGGACGAACGATGCCGTGGATGCGGTGCTGGGCGGCGCGGCGCGGAACGCTTTCGTGGCGATGCGCCCCCCGGGGCACCATGCGCTGCGGGATCAGGCGATGGGGTTTTGCCTGTTCTCGACCGTGGCCATTGCCGCGAAGCGGGCGCTTGATGATCTGGGTCTTGCGCGGGTGGCGGTTCTGGATTTCGACGTCCATCACGGCAATGGCACGCAGGAGGCGCTGTGGAACGAGGCCCGCGTCATGTTCGTGTCATCCCAGCAGGTGCCGCTTTGGCCCGGAAGCGGGCTGCACTCCGAACGGGGTGCGCAGGGTCAGATCCTGAACCTGCCGCTGCCGCCGGGGTCGGACGGCAAGGCCATGCGGCGCGAATGGGAACAGGCGCTGGAACAGGTGGCGAAGACGCAGCCGGAACTGGTGCTGGTTTCGGCCGGGTTTGATGCCCATCGTGACGACCCCCTTGCGAACCTGAACTGGACGGAGGCGGATTTCGCCTGGCTTGCCCATGCGATCTGCGATCTGGCCGAAGGCAGTTGCGGGGGGCGGGTGGTCTCGGTCCTTGAGGGGGGCTATGATCTGCCGGCGCTGGGCCGGTCGGTCGCGGCGTATGTCCGGGTTTTGATGGAGCGGGGCGCATGACCGAGATCGCGGCGATGAGCTTTGAAGATGCGATGAAGGAACTGGAAGCCGTCGTCGGCAAGCTGGAACGCGGCGATGTCGCGCTGGAGGAATCGATCGCGCTTTACGAACGCGGTGCTGCGCTGAGGGCACGCTGCGAAGAGCGGCTGAAGGCGGCGGAAGAGAAGGTCGAGAAGATCACGCTGGGCGAAGGCGGCAAGCCCGCGGGCACGACGCCGGTGGAAGGCCTGTAAGGTGTTTCCCGAACGGCTGAGGGCTGCGCAGCTCGCGGTAGAGGCGCGGCTGCAACTGGCGCTGGCCAACCGGGCCGAGGTGCCGGTGGTGGCGGCGATGCGCTATGCGGCGCGGGGCGGCAAGCGCATCCGCGCCTTTCTGGTGTTGGAAAGTGCCGCGCTGTTCGGGATTGGCGAGGACCAGGCGATTTCGGCAGCCGCTGCCGTCGAGGCGCTGCATGCCTATAGTCTTGTCCATGACGACCTGCCCTCGATGGATGACGACGATCTGCGCCGCGGACAGCCAACGGTCCATGTGAAATGGGACGAGGCGACGGCGATCCTTGCGGGCGATGCGCTGCAGACGCTGGCGTTCGAGCTGTGCTGCGATCCGGCGCTGGGTCCGGCAGAGCGGCGGATCACGCTGGTGGCGGAGCTTGCAAGGGCCTCGGGCGCGGACGGCATGGTGCTGGGCCAGGCGCTGGACATCGCGGCAGAAACCTCGCCCGAGCCGCTGACGATTGACGAGATCACGCGGCTGCAGGCGGGCAAGACCGGGGCGCTGATCCGCTTTGCCGCCACATCCGGCGCGGCTCTGGCGGGGCAGGATCCCGCGCCGCTTGCCGCCTATGCCAGGGCGCTGGGTCTGGCCTTCCAGATCGCCGATGACATCCTGGATGTGGAGGGCGACCCGGAAAAGACCGGCAAGCGTCTGGGGAAGGATGCCGGGGCCGGGAAGGCCACCTTCGTATCGCTTCTGGGGCTGGATGGCGCCCGCGCACGCGCGCGCGATCTGGTGGCCGAGGCCGTCGCCGCCCTTGCCCCCTACGGCGCTGCGGGCAGGAACTTGGCAGAGGCCGCCGAGTTCGTTATTGCCCGCGAGAGCTAAGCGCCCCTTCACCCGCCCCCGGAGGGCTACATGACCGACCGTCCCGCCACCCCGATCCTGGACCGCGTGCACCTGCCCTCTGACATGAAGGGGCTGACGGACCGCGAATTGCGCCAGCTGGCGGATGAATTGCGGGCCGAAACCATCAGCGCGGTGTCCGTCACCGGCGGGCATCTGGGCGCGGGCCTGGGCGTCGTTGAGCTGACGGTGGCGCTTCATGCCGTTTTCGACGCGCCGCGCGACAAGATCATCTGGGATGTCGGCCACCAGAGCTATCCGCACAAGATCCTGACCGGGCGGCGCGACCGCATCCGCACCCTGCGGATGAAGGACGGGCTGTCTGGCTTCACCAAGCGGTCGGAAAGCGCCTATGACCCGTTCGGGGCCGCGCATAGTTCAACCTCGATCTCGGCGGCGCTGGGCTTTGCGGTGGCGCGGGATCTGGGCGTGAACACCGGCGATGCGGTGGCGGTGATCGGCGATGGATCCATGAGCGCCGGCATGGCCTTCGAGGCGCTGAACAACGCAGGCCACCTGAAGAAACGGCTGTTCGTGATCCTGAACGACAACGACATGTCGATCGCGCCGCCGGTGGGGGCGCTGTCGGCCTATCTCAGCCGCCTTTACGCCGGTGCGCCCTTCCAGGACCTGAGGGAGGCCGCCAAGGGCGCGGTCAGCCTGCTGCCGGGGCCGCTGCAGGAAGGCGCGCGGCGGGCGAAGGAAATGATCAAGGGCCTGACCATCGGCGGCACGCTTTTCGAGGAACTGGGCTTCGATTACGTCGGCCCCATTGATGGCCACGATCTGGACCAGCTTCTGCCGGTGCTGCGGATGGCCCGGTCAAGGGCGCGGGGGCCGGTGCTGATCCACGCCATCACCAAGAAGGGCAAGGGCTACCCGCCGGCCGAGCGCGCCGCCGACAAGGGCCATGCGACGGCCAAGTTCGACGTGGTGACGGGGGTGCAGAAGAAGGCACCGTCGAACGCCCCAAGCTACACCAAGGTCTTTGCCGAAAGCCTGATCTCCGAGGCCGGGCGTGACGACAGGATCGTGGCGATCACGGCGGCGATGCCGGACGGCACGGGCCTGAACCTTTTTGCCGAGCGATTCCCGAAACGCTGCTTCGATGTGGGCATCGCCGAACAGCACGCCGTGACCTTTGCGGCGGGGCTGGCGGCGGCGGGGCTGAAGCCCTTCTGCGCGCTTTATTCGACGTTCTTGCAGCGCGGTTACGATCAGGTGGTGCATGACGTGGCGATCCAGCGCCTGCCGGTGCGCTTCGCAATTGATCGCGCCGGGCTGGTGGGTGCTGATGGCGCGACCCATGCAGGGGCCTTCGACATCGCCTTCCTGGCCAACCTGCCCGACATGGTTCTGATGGCCGCCGCCGACGAGGCCGAACTGGTGCATATGGTCGCGACCGCCGCCGCCATCGACGACCGCCCCTCGGCCTTCCGCTTCCCGCGCGGCGAAGGGGTCGGGGTCGAGATGCCGGAACGCGGAACGCCGTTGGAAATCGGCCGTGGGCGCATCGTCGCCGAAGGTGGGCGCGTGGCGATCCTGTCCTTCGGCACGCGTCTGGCCGAAGTGCTGAAGGCCCGCGAATCGCTGGCCGCGCGCGGTCTTGCGCCCACCGTCGCCGACGCCCGCTTTGCCAAGCCGCTGGACCGCGACCTGATCCTGCAACTGGCCCGCGAACACGAGGCGCTGATCACGGTCGAGGAAGGCGCCATCGGCGGCTTCGGCAGCCACGTCGCGCAGCTTCTGGCCGACGAAGGGATCTTCGACCGGGGTTTCAAGTTCCGCTCGATGGTCCTGCCCGACACCTTCATCGACCAGGCCAGCCCCGAGGACATGTATGCCACCGCCGGCATGAACGCCCCGCAGATCGAGGCGAAAGTGCTTGAGGTGCTGGGCGTTGCGCTGGTGGCGGGGAAGCGGGCCTGAGCCCGCCGCCCGCTAGAACGCGTTGACGATCAGGAAGATCGCCGACTTGACCAGCGCATAGGCCAGCCCGCCGACCCAGAAGAAGGCGGCGATCGACAACAGCACGCCGCCGATGATCCAGATGCCGTCGCGTTCCAGCACTCCCAGCGCGATGATGCTGAGCGACAGCGCCGGCAGCAGGTTTCCCAGCGGGATCGGCAGGATCAGCACCAGCGACAGAGCAAGGCAAAGTGCACCGAGAAACCGTTCGGCCATGGGTGACGTCAGCATCATCAGGCGGGCGCGCAGGAGGCGTTCCGCCCGTTCAAGAAACGGGTTTGCCCGGCCGACCAGCGCACGGAAGCTTTCGCGCGAAATCGCCCGGCGGTCGATGAACGGCGGCAACCAGGGTGATCTGGCCAGCATCATCTGCGCGGACAGATAGATCAGCGGCAATCCCAGCACCCCGGCAAGGCCAGGCGGCGATGGCAGGATGTTCGGAAAGGCAAAGATCAGAAACAGGGCGCCGAAGGCCCGGCCATCCATGCCCCGCAAGAGATCCCCGACCGAAATCGTCCCGGCACCCTCGGCCTGCGACAGGGCGGACAGGATTTCCGACAGCCGCTTCCGCCGGGGCGCGGGCTTGCGATTGTGCAGCCGCCGGCGCCGGCGCCGCTGATCGGTCAGGGAGTCGTCTGGCTCTGGCGCTTCGGCGTCAGGCGGAAGGTCTTGCATCCTGTATCGTCCGTAATGAAATCCGCAAACCCCCGGCGACGCCGCCCCGCCAGTCAGGCCGCGGTTCGCGGCAGGCGCCAGTTCGGGCGCGGGAAATGGCAGGTGTAGCCGTTGGGAAACCTCTCAAGGTAATCCTGGTGCTCGGGTTCGGCCTCCCAGAAATCGCCTGCGGGCTTCACCTCGGTCACGACCTTGCCGGGCCAGATCCCCGATGCATCGACATCCGCAATGGTCCGCTCGGCCTCGGCCTTCTGTTCGGGGGTCAGGGTGTAGATGCCCGAGCGGTAGCCCAGCCCCAGATCGTTTCCCTGCCGGTTCAGCGTGGAGGGATCATGGATCTGGAAGAAGAACTCCAGCAACTGCCGGTAGGACAGCCGTGCCGGATCGAAAACCACCTCGATGCCTTCGGCGTGGGTGCCATGGTTGCGATAGGTGGCATGGGCCACATCACCACCCGTATATCCCACGCGGGTCCGCAAGACCCCCGGCATCCGCCGGATCAGATCCTGCATGCCCCAGAAGCAGCCCCCTGCCAGGATTGCGCGTTCCTCGGCCATCATTCGTCCCCTCCGCGGATCCGGTCCGCGAATTCGCCATAACCTTCCGCCTCAAGCCGGTCGAGCGGAATGAACCTGAGCGAGGCCGAATTGATGCAGTAACGCAAGCCGCCCCGGTCCTCGGGCCCGTCCTCGAAGACATGGCCCAGGTGACTTTCGCCAAACTGCGACCGGACCTCGGTGCGGATCATGCCGTGGCTGACGTCCCGGCGCTCGATGACATGCTCATCGACGACGGGCCGGGTGAAGCTTGGCCAGCCGCAGCCGCTGTCGAACTTGTCGGCTGACGAAAACAGCGGCTCGCCGGACACCACATCGACATAAAGGCCCGGCGCCTTGTGGTTCCAGAATTCGCCGGTAAAGGGCCGCTCGGTCCCGTCGGTCTGGGTAACGCGATATTGCTCGGGCGTCAGGTGGCCCACCGCTTCGGCGGTCTTGAGCCAGGTCTTGGCGGGGTTATCGACGTCGGATGTCATCGCGGCTCCTGCGGGTTTCGTGGGGCGATGATAACGCAATCATCGCGCCCGCTCTATGTGGGGATGCGGGCGCGACAGGGGAAGGGTCAGTTTTCCGCGATTCCGGCCGTTGCCTGCCCCCGCGTCTTCCAAAGCGACAAGCCAACGCCCGCGCCGAGGATCGCGAAGGTGACGCCCAGCGACAGTGCCGGCGGGAATTTCCCGATGCCCAGCAGGTCGGCGGCGAAGACCTTGCCGCCGATGAACACCAGAAGCACCGCCAGCGCCTGCTTCAGATAGGCAAAGCGGTGCAGGATCGCCGCCAGCGCGAAATACAGCGCCCGAAGGCCGAGAATGGCGAAGATGTTCGACGTGTAGACGATGAAGGGATCGGTGGTAATCGCGAAGACCGCCGGGATCGAATCGACGGCAAAGACCACATCCGCCAGTTCGACCATGATCAGCGCCAGAAACAGCGGCGTCATGATCCACGAGGCTTTCCCCGAAACATTTGCCACCCGAACGAAGAAGGCGCTGCCTTCCAGCCGCTCGGCCACGCGGAAATGCCTGCGGATGAAGCGCAGCGCCGGGTTGGTGGACAGGTCATGTTCCTTCTCTGTGGTGAACAGCATCTTCACGCCCGTCAGGATCAGGAAGGCGGCAAAGCCATAAAGCACCCAGGCGTAGCTCGACACGATCGCCGTGCCGAAGCCGATCATCAGCGCGCGCAGCACGATCACGCCAAGGATGCCCCAGAACAGCACCCGGTGCTGATAGGCGCGCGGGATCGAGAAGAAGGAAAAGATCAGCGCGATGACAAAGATGTTGTCCAGCGCCAGGCTCTTTTCCACCACGAAGGCGGTCCAGTATTCAGCGGCGGGGCCGGTGCCCGCCTGCCACCAGACGAAGCCGCCGAACGCCAGCCCCAGCGCGATGTAAAGCGACGACAGCCGCAAGCTTTCGCGCACGCCGATTTCCCGGTTGTCCTTGTTCAGGATGCCCAGGTCGAAGGCCAAGAGCGCGACCACGATCGACAGAAATGTTGCCCACATCCAGAGGGGCGTGCCCAGGAAAGGCATCAGCAGGAGTTCCATTCACAAACCTCGTTTACATCTTGGGTCTGTGCGGATGGGGGCAGATGTTGCTTGAACGCCGGGCCTGACCATCGAACACAGTCGATGCAGTCCGACATCACGGCGAATGCCGTCAGAGGGGCCCGGTCTGCCCGTTCAAGATGGTGCGCCCTTGGGCGCAGTCAAGGCCGCGGCCACGGCAATTCGCCCTCCGCCCTTGCCAGCAGCGGGCGCAGGCAGCAAAGTCCCGCGCATGAGCGCCACCGTCTTTTTCATCGTCATCTCGACCGCCGCCTTCCATGCCGGCTGGAACGCGATCGTGAAGGGATCGGGCGACAAGACCGCCTCGGCTGTGGCCATCTGCATCGCCGCATCGCTGATGGCGGCGGTCACGCTGCCCATGGTTGCCCAGCCGGCGCGCCAGAGCTGGCCGTTCATCGCCGGATCGGTCTGCCTTCAGACCGTCTATTACATGCTGGTCGCCGCCGCCTATAGCCGTGTGGACATGAGCCAGGCCTACCCCATCATGCGTGGCGGGGCGCCCCTGATCGTCGCCGTCCTGGCGGGTCTCCTGTTTGGCGAGGTGCTGCCGCCAATTGCGTGGTTTGGTGTCCTGCTCATCTCTGGCGGTATCGCCGGGATTGCCGCCCTTGGCCGCAGCGGGTCGGGGGCGGGGTTGGCCTTTGCGCTGACCAATGCGCTGGTGATCGCAACCTATACGCTTTGCGACGGCTTCGGCGTTCGCCAGTCGTCGGCGCCGGTTGGCTATACCTTGTGGATCTTCCTGCTGACCGCGCCCCCGGTCCTTGTCTGGGCGTTCTCGCGACGCGGCCCGGCGCTTGTGGGGCAACTGGCCGCGCAATGGCGCGTCGGCCTGATCGGCGGGGTCGGCACCATGGTTTCCTATGGCGCGGCACTCTGGGCCATGACCCATGCGCCCGTCGCCATGGTGGCGGCGCTGCGGGAAACCTCGATCCTCTTTGCCACCGCGATCTCGGCCTTTGTCCTTGGCGAAAAGGTCGGGCTCGGTCGGACCGCGGCTGTCGCGGTCGTCGCGGGAGGTGCGGCGCTTCTGCGGCTGGCGTGAAAGGGGCTCGACGCGTCTTCCCGCACTGGCGTCGGGCTTTTCTTCTTTGCAGAAATACTCATCTGCCAGCGCCACCCCCCGTGACGCTGGCCCCGATTCACCGCGAACCTTCGTTCAGAAGGGCCGCGAGGCCCTCCCTGTAGGTCGGGAAGCGCAACTCCACACCCAGTTCCAGCCGCATCCGGTCGTTTCGCACGCGTTTCGATTCGGCATAGAAGCTGCGCGCCATGGGCGACAGCACCGCCTGGTCAAACGGCACGGCGGGCGGTTCCGGCAGGCCAAGCAGCCGGGCCGCATGCGACAGCACCTCCTCGGGGGGCGCCGGGTCGTTGTCGCAGACGTTGTAGATGCGCCCCGGATCGGGCCGCGCCATCGAAGCGGCAAGCACCCGGGCGATGTCATCGACATGGATCCGGCTGAACACCTGCCCCGGCTTGACGATCCGCCGCGCGCTGCCGTCGCGGACCTTCTCGAACGGCCCGCGGCCCGGCCCGTAGATCCCTGCCAGCCGGAAGATGTGGAGCGGCAGGCCGGCGCGGGCGGCCAGATCCTGCCAGCCGCATTCCGCCGCAACCCGCTCCCTTCCCCGCTCTGTCGCCGGTGCAAGCGGCGTGTCCTCATCGACCCAGCCGCCCGCGTGGTCGCCATAGACGGCGGTCGTCGACAAGTATCCCACCCATTGCAGATGCGGCGCCGCCCCGGCGATCCGGTCAGCCATCCGTTCCAGAACAGGATCCCCGCCCCGCGGCGCGATGGAACACAAAAGATGCGTTGCATCCTCCAGATCGGGCCCCAGATCCGCACCTGGCCAAAGCCGCGCCTCGACCCCCGAACGGGTGATCGCCTCGGCGCCGTCAGGGCTGCGCGACGTGCCGATGATCCGCCAGCCTTGCGGCTTGAGGATCCGGGCAAGGCCCTGGGCGCTATAGCCGTGGCCAAGGGAAAGAAGCGTCGGGTTCGTCATGTCGGCCACTATTTCCCGGGACGACAGCCTCCGCAAGCGGGCAGGCCGTCGCCGGCGGGGCCGGCTTGCGGGCCTTTCTGCGATCTGGCAGGGTCAGGCAAGAATGTTCAGCCTGCCCGTGCGGTATGGCTTGCGACAAGGTTTCAGATGCAGATTGACCCCCAGTTCCTGCTGACCCCGCCAGTGGCAGCCCGCGAGAACTTCACCGATGCCCGTGCCGCCGTGCTTCGGCTCGAGGCGCTTTATGCTCAGGCGCGCGGGTTCCTGCAGACCCAGTTCCGCGAAACGTTGGCGAAGGGTCGGCCGCAGGCACGTATCCGCGCCTATTACCCCGAAGTGCGCCTGACCACGACAAGCCATGTCCTTGCCGACAGCCGCCTGAGTTTCGGCCATGTCACCGTTCCGGGAACCTATGCCGCGACGATCACGCGACCGGATCTGTTCCATGACTACCTTGTGCAGCAACTCGACCTGCTTATCCACAATCACGGAGTGGCGGTTCTGGTTGGCGCCAGCACGACGCCGATGCCCATCCACTTTGCCATGGCCCAGGATGCCGATCTGGCGGTGCCCCAGGAAGGCGTGCTGAACTTCCCGCTGCGCGATGTCTTCGACGTGCCGGATCTGTCGACGATGGACGATGATATCGTCAACGGCACCGCCGGCCGCAATCCCGACGGGTCGGGGCATCTCGCGCCCTTTACGGCGCAGCGTGTCGATTATTCGCTGGCGCGCCTGTCGCATTATACCGCCACCCAGCCCGAGCATTTCCAGAATCACGTCCTGTTCACGAACTATCAGTTCTACGTCGACGAATTCGAGGCCTATGCCCGCGCAATGCTGCGCGATCCGGCTTCGGGCTATACTTCCTTCGTCGCCCCCGGCAATGCCGAGATCACCACGCCAGACGAACCTCTGGCGCATCGGCCACAGATGCCGCAAATGCCGGCCTATCACCTCAAACGCCGTGGCGCGCAGGGAATGACGCTGGTCAATATCGGCGTCGGGCCATCGAACGCCAAGACGGCGACCGATCATATCGCGGTGCTGCGGTCGCATGCCTGGCTGATGGTTGGGCATTGCGCGGGGCTGAGAAACAGCCAGTCGCTGGGCGACTATGTGCTTGCCCACGCCTATCTGCGTGAAGACCATGTGCTGGACGCCGATCTGCCGGTCTGGGTGCCGATCCCGGCGCTCGCGGAAATCCAGATTGCGCTGGAGAGTGCGGTGGCCGAGGTGACGCAGCTCGAGGGTTACGAGCTCAAGCGGATCATGCGCACCGGCACCGTGGCGACGATCGACAACCGCAACTGGGAATTGCGCGACCAGTCGGGTCCGGTGCAGCGCCTGTCGCAATCACGCGCGATTGCGCTGGACATGGAAAGTGCCACGATCGCCGCCAATGGTTTCCGGTTCCGGGTGCCTTACGGCGCGCTCCTGTGTGTTTCCGACAAGCCGCTGCATGGCGAACTGAAGCTGCCCGGAATGGCAAGCGGCTTCTATCGCGGGCAGGTTGCGCGGCATCTGCAGATTGGCCTGCGCGCGATGGAAAAGCTGCGCGACATGCCGCTTGAACGCATCCACAGCAGGAAATTGCGCAGTTTCGAGGAAACAGCCTTCCTTTGAGGCGTCAAAAAGGACGAATTGGTTGAAAACCCCTTGCTTCGCGCGGAAAAAGCCTGTGTTTAGCGGCCATGCTTTGCATCCCGACGACTGAACCCGCGCCAGCGGGCACCAAACACAGGAGACAGGACATGTCCAAACCGCTGACCAAGACCCAGTTCGTTGCCGCGCTTGCCGACAAGATGGGAACCGACAAGAAAACCGCCTCGGCCGCGCTTGACGCGCTTGCCGATGTCGTCACCTCCGAAGTCGTCGCCGGTGGCGCGGTGACCCTGCCGGGGATCGGCAAGGTCGTCTGCCGCGCCCGCCCGGAACGCCAGGTTCGCAACCCGGCCACCAACGAAGTCATCACCAAGCCGGCCGACAAGGTCGTGAAGATCACGGTGGCCAAGGCGCTGAAAGACAGCGTCAACGGCTGAGCGCCATTCGCCCCTTGAAAGCAATCGTATGGGGTCGCCTGCGGGCGGCCCTTGTTGTCTGAGGACTGGCAGATGGACTTCCGCGCAATCCTGATGGGGCTCGGCTTTGCGCTGATGTGGTCCTCGGCCTTCACGTCGGGCCGGATCATCGTGCAATACGCGCCGCCGTTGACGGCACTGGCGATCCGATTCCTGATTTCGGGGATGCTTGGGGTGATCATCGCCCGCATGATGGGCCAGGGCTGGCGCCTGTCGCGCGAGCAATGGCAATCCACCGTGATTTTCGGCCTGTGCCAGAATGCGCTGTATCTGGGCCTGATATTTGTCGCCATGCAGTGGGTGGAAGCCTCGGTCGTGTCGATCATCGCCTCGACCATGCCGTTGATGGTGGCCTTCTTCGGATGGTTGCTGATGGGGCAGCGGCTGAAACCCATGGCCATCGCGGGACTTGTCGCGGGGGTCATCGGCGTCTCGCTGATCATGGGTGCGCGGATCACGGGGGGGATCGACCTTGCGGGGCTGGCGCTTTGCCTCTTGGCGACACTGGCATTGACGGTGGCGACCCTGACGGTGCGCAGCGCCGCAGCCGGTGGCAATGTCCTGATGATCGTGGGATTGCAGATGCTTGTGGGCGCGGTGGCGGTCGGAATTGCTGCCCTGCTGTTCGAGACATGGACTGTGACATGGTCGCCAAGGCTGATCGCGGCCTTCACCTACACGACGCTGGTGCCCGGCCTGCTCGCCACCTGGGTGTGGTTCCGGCTTGTGGGCCGGATCGGCGCGGTCAAGGCCGCGTCGTTCCATTTTCTCAACCCGTTCTTCGGTGTCGCCGTCGCCGCTGCCTTGCTGGGCGAACGGCTGGGGTCGCTGGACCTGATCGGCGTTGCGATCATTGCGATCAGCATCTTCATGGTGCAGATGTCGAAACGGGAACCGGCGCCGCGCGAAGCCAGCTAGCCGATCCGTCCGCGGATGCCTCCGGTCTGGCCGCGATCCAGCAACAGGTGGTCAAGGATCACACAGGCCATCATCGCCTCGGCCACCGGAACGGCGCGGATGCCGACGCAAGGATCGTGGCGGCCCTTCGTCACCAGATCGACTTCTTCGCCGCGGAGGTTGATGGACTTCCGCGGCATGAGGATGGAACTGGTGGGCTTCACCGCGAAACGCACCACGATGTCCTGCCCGGTGGAAATCCCGCCCAGGATACCGCCCGCGTGGTTCGACAGATATTCCGGCCCGCTTTCTCCCATGCGGATTTCGTCGGCATTCTCGATCCCGGTCAGCGCGGCCGAAGCCATGCCGTCGCCGATCTCGACGGCCTTCACCGCATTGATCGACATCATCGCCGCCGCCAGATCGCTGTCGAGCTTGCCGTAGATCGGCGCGCCTAGCCCCGCGGGCGCGCCCTTGGCCACCACTTCGATCACCGCGCCAACGGAATTGCCGGATTTCCGCAGGTCATCAAGATAGTCCGCCCAGTCCGCAGCGGCGACCGGGTCCGGCGTCCAGAACGGGTTGCGGGTGATCTCGGCCGCGTCGAAGCGGCTGCGGTCGATGGTGCGCGGCCCCATCTGCACCATGTAGCCGGTGATCGCCAGCCCCGGCACCAGCGCCGCCAGTGCCGCCCGCGCCACGCCGCCAGCGGCAACCCGCGCCGCCGTTTCCCGGGCCGAAGACCGCCCACCGCCGCGATAGTCGCGGATGCCGTATTTCTGGTGATAGGCGATATCGGCATGGCCGGGCCGGAAGGCCTGGGCGATCTCGCCATAGTCCTTCGACCGCTGGTCGGTGTTTTCGATCATCAACTGGATCGGCGTCCCGGTCGTCTGCCCTTCGAACACGCCCGACAGGATGCGCACCGCGTCGTCTTCACGCCGCTGGGTGGTGAACTTCGACGTGCCGGGCTTGCGCAAGTCAAGCCAGGGCTGGATGTCTGCTTCTGAAAGCGCGATCCCCGGCGGGCAGCCGTCGATGGTGGCGCCCAGCGCCGGCCCGTGGCTTTCGCCCCAGGTGGTGACGCGGAAAAGATGACCGAAGGTGTTCAGGCTCATGTCCGGGCTCCTTATCAAGCCGGGCATAGCGGCGGGCAGATGGCACCTCAAGACAATTCGCTTGCACGCGGCGCCCGGGCCATTATGTTCGCGCTCACCTCGGGGTGCCCTGTGTGACAGGGCTGAGATGCGAATGCGGACCCGTTGAACCTGAACCGGTTAAGACCGGCGGAGGGAAGGTTGGCGCCAGGCTGCGCCCCCATCTCCGCCCGAATGACCATCGGAGAGTGAGAGATGAAAACCAAGAAGACTATCTCGGCGCTGATGATCGCGGGCCTTTTGACTGCCACACCTGCCCTGGCAGAGGAAAAACCCGTCCTCACCGTCTATACCTATGACAGCTTTGCATCGGAATGGGGCCCCGGCCCTGCGGTCGAAAAGGGGTTCGAGGCAAGCTGCGGCTGCGACCTGAAGTATGTCACTGCGGGTGATGGTGCCGCACTCCTGTCGCGGGTGATGATGGAAGGCACGCATGGCAAGGCCGATGTCGTGCTGGGCCTCGACATGAATCTGATGGCGCAGGCGCGGAACACCGGCCTTTTCGCCGAGCATCCTAAGATCGACGCGGAATACACCCTGCCCATCGCCTGGGAGGATCCGGTCTTCGTGCCCTTCGACTGGGGCTATTTCGCCTTCGTCTACGACAAGACCAAGGTCAAGGACGTGCCCACCGACTTCAAGGCGCTGGCGGCATCGCCGCTGAAGATCATCATTGAGGATCCGCGCTCCTCGACGCCGGGCCTTGGGCTGCTGATGTGGGTCAAGTCGGCCTATGGTGATGGCGCCGCGCAGGTCTGGAAGGATCTTGCCGACAACATCGTAACCGTCACCCCCGGTTGGTCCGAGGCTTATGGCCTGTTCCTGAAGGGTGAATCCGACATGGTGCTGTCCTACACGACTTCGCCCGCCTATCACCTGATCGCCGAGCAGGACGACAGCAAGGCCGCCGCACCCTTCACCGAAGGGCATTACCTGCAGGTTGAAGTGGCGGCAAAGATGGCCGGGGCCCAGCAGAGCGATCTGGCCGACAGCTTCCTCACCTATCTCACCTCGTCCGACGTTCAGGCGGTGATCCCCGAAACCAACTGGATGTATCCGGCGATCACCCCGGCCGCCGGCTTGCCCACCGGGTTCGGGACGCTGATTACTCCCGACAAGGCCCTTGTCTTTCCGCCCGCCGAGGCAAAGAAGGTCCGCGATGAAGCCTTGAGCGAATGGCTGAGCGCGCTCGGCCGCTGAGTCTCGGCGCCGCAGCCGGGTGGCTGGCGACAGCCGGCCTGCTCTTGCTGACCGTCGGCACGACGGCGGCGGTGCTGGTGCGTGCCGGCGCCGCCCCCCGGCCCGGGCCGGGTGACTGGGCGGCGGTGCAATTCACGGCCCTCCAGGCTGCGGCCTCGGCCCTGATCAGCGCGGCGCTTGCCGTTCCGGTGTCGCGCGCTCTGGTGCGGCGGATATTTCCCGGCCGGGGAGCGCTGATCACCTTGATGGGGGCGCCGTTCCTGCTTCCCGGCCTTGTCGCCGTCATCGGCATTCTCGAGGTCTTCGGGCGTGCGGGCTGGATCAGCCGGGCGATTGCCCCCCTGGGTCTTGCGCCGCTGCAGATCTATGGTCCGGCCGGGATCATCCTTGCGCATGTGTTCTTCAACCTGCCGCTGGCGGTCCGGCTGATCCTGCAGGGATGGCACGACATTCCCGCGGAACGCTTCCGCCTTGCGGCCTCGCTGGGGTTCGGCCCACGCGACGTTGCCCGGCTGCTGGAATGGCCGATGCTGCGCACCACGCTTCCGGGGACGATCCTGACCATCTTCCTGATCTGCCTGACCAGTTTCGTCGTCGCACTGACGCTGGGCGGCGGGCCGCGCGCAACCACGGTCGAGCTGGCGATCTACCAGGCCTTCCGGTTCGAGTTCGACCCGGCCCGGGCGGCGATGCTTGGTGCCGTTCAGTTCGCACTGTGCCTTTGCGCGACGCTTGCCACCATGCGCTTCGCTGCCGGCGCCGGGTTCGGCGCCGGGCTGGACCGCCCGATCCGGATCATCGTTGCACAGGCTGCGGGGGCACGGATCCATGATGTGGCGATTCTTCTCATGGTCACCGCCTTTCTTTCCGCGCCGCTTCTGGCGGTGGTGCTTGCGGGTCTGCCCTACCTGTTCGACATGCCGGCGTCGCTTGCCCTTGCCGCCCTTCGCTCGCTGATCATGGCCGTGGCATCAAGTGCCTTGGCGCTTGGCATTGCGCTGGCGCTCGCACATGTCGCGTTGCGCGCCGGCCCGGCGGGCAAGCTTGCCGAAGTGACGGGAATGCTCAGCCTCTCGGCCTCGCCCCTGGTGATGGGAACCGGGCTTTTCCTGCTGCTCAGGCCCCTGATCGACCCGACTGCGGTGGCACTGCCGGCCACCGTGGCTGTCAACGCCGCGATGGCGGTGCCCTTCGTGCTTCGGATCCTGCTGCCCGGCCTGCGCGAGATCCAGGCGGGCTACGGCCGGCTCTCGGACAGTCTCGGCGTCACCGGCTGGCCGCGCCTGCGCCTTGTCACCCTGCCGCGCCTGCGGCGGCCACTGGGGTTTGCGGCCGGGCTCGCGGCGGCGCTTGCGATGGGTGACCTTGGCGTGATCGCGCTTTTCGGCGACCCTGATCGCGCGACCCTCCCGCTCGAAGTGTTCCGCCTGATGGGGGCCTATCGCACGAATGTCGCGGCAGCCGGGGCAGTGGTGCTGCTGGTTCTGAGCTTCACGCTCTTCTGGATCTGCGACAGATGGGGGCGGAATGCTCGCACTTGACCACCTGACCCTTGCCGTGGGCGATTTCCGGCTTGCGGCGCACCTGACCGTAAAAGATCCGGGCGTGACGGCGATCATCGGCGCCTCGGGTTCGGGGAAATCAACGCTGCTTGCCGCGATCGCGGGCTTTCTCGTGCCGCAATCCGGCCGAATCCTCTGGAACGGCGAGGATCTTCTGCCGCTTGCACCGGGCCAACGGCCCCTGACCATGCTGTTCCAGGATCAGAACCTGTTTCCACACCTGAGCACAGCAAAGAATGTGGCTCTTGGCCTGTCGCCATCGCTGCGCCTGACGGCGGCAGATTGGGCGCGGGTTGATCAGGCCCTTCTGCGCACCGGGCTTGCCGGGCTGGGTGCCCGTCTGCCCTCTGAACTTTCGGGCGGGCAACAGGCGCGGGTCGCACTGGCACGGATGCTGCTCCGCGCAAGGCCTCTCCTTCTGCTTGACGAAGCCTTTGCCGGCCTCGGCCCGGCGCTCAAGGCCGAAATGCTCGATCTTGTCGTGGCACTGGCAACCGAAACCCGCGCAATGGTGCTGATGGTCAGCCACGACCCGGACGATGCCCTCCGCACCGCCCCCCAGACCATTCTCGTGGCCGATGGCATGGCGCATCCGCCGGTCTCCACCACTGACTTGCTGGCAAACCCGCCCCCGAGCCTGCGTCGATACCTTGGAAAATGAAAAGGCCCCGGGATGTGCCCCGGGGCCTTCTGCTTTTCTTCTTTGACCAAATACTCTCGGGGGTCCGGGGGTGAAACCCCCGGCCTTGTCCGGAGTCAGTGCTTGCCCTTGTGCGGCGCCCAGAGGCGCTTGTTCGACAGATAGAGCAGAACCGTCAGCAGCCCGAGGAACAGGACACCCAGGAAACCTGCCTGCTTGCGCGCCATCATGTGCGGCTCGGCTGCCCACATCAGGAAGGCCGACACGTCCCTGGCCATCTGGTCGGTGGTCGCGGGGGTTCCGTCGGCATAGGTCACCAGATCGTCCGACAGGGGCGGGCTCATGGCGATCCAGCCGGTCGAGAAAGCGTGGTTTTCGTAGAAGACCGACCCCGCCTCTTCCTTTTCTTCGCCGCTGTAACCGGTCAGGATAGCGTGGATGTATTCCGGGCCGCCGATGCCACGGAAAAACTGGTTGACGCCCGAGCCATAGGGCCCGTGGAAGCCGGCACGTGCCTTGGCCATCAGGCTGAGGTCGGGAGCGCCGGCCCCGGTATTGGCGGGGAAGTTGTCCGAAGGCTTGGCCTCGCGTTCTTCCTTGGTGTCCTTGTCGATCACGCTGAAGTTCTTGGCATATTCGCGGATCTGGTCCTCGGGCAGGTGCGGCCCGCCCGCGTCCGACAGTGACCGGATCGGCACATATCGCAGCCCGTGGCAAGCCGAACAGACCTCGGTGAAGACCTGAAGGCCGCGCTGAAGCTGGTGTTCGTCGAATTTGCCGAAGGGGCCTTCAAAGCTGTAGGCAATATCCTCGATCACCGGGGTATGAACCGCAGCCGGGGCAGCCGGGGCTTCAGTGGTGGCCGCAGGCGCCTCGGTCGTTGCGGCCGGAGCTTCAGTGGTGGCCGCAGGTGCCTCCGTCGTTGCGGCTGGAGCTTCAGTGGTGGCTGCAGGTGCCTCCGTCGTTTCAGCCGGGGCTTCAGTGGTGGCCGCAGGTGCCTCGGTCGTTGCGGCCGGAGCTTCAGTGGTGGCCGCAGGCGTCTCGGTCGTTGCAGCCGGGGCCTCGGTCGTGACCGGTGCTGTCGTGGTCGTCACGGCGGGTGCTTCGGTGGTGACCGGGCTTTCCGTCGTTGTCGTGGCCGTCTGGGCGATCACGCCGCCCGACAGCACTGCGGACAGGGCCAGAGCCGAAACCGCTGTGATCTTGGTGTTTCTCAGCATTTCAATCTGTCCTTTCCGTCACTCGGCCGCATGGGATTTGGCGCCGTAGTGGGCGTTGAAGTCGTCCTCGATCGTCGCCGGCTGCGCCAGCGGCTTCTCGATCACGCCCAGAAGCGGCAGGATCACGAGGAAGTAAACGAACCAATAGGCGGCCGCGATCAGCGAGATGATCGAATAGGGCGGTTCGGCAGGCATCGCGCCGCACCACATCAGCACGACGAAGTCGATCACCAGGAGCAGGAACCACCACTTGAACATCGGGCGATAGCGGCCCGAGCGCACCCGCGAGGTATCCAGCCAGGGCACCAGCGCCATGACCGCGATCGCGCCGAACATCGCCAGAACACCGAAGAACTTGGCGTCGACGATCCCGAAGGTGATCCAGTTGGTGAACATCACGACCCAGACATCGGCGGTGAAGGCACGCAGGATCGCGTAGAACGGCAGGAAATACCATTCCGGGACGATATGCGCGGGCGTCGCCAGCGGGTTCGCTTCGATGTAGTTGTCCGGGTGGCCCAGGTAGTTCGGCATGAAGCCCACCACCGCGAAGAACACAACGAGGATCAGCGCCAGCGCGAACAGATCCTTGACCACGAAATAGGGCCAGAACGGCAGGGTGTCCTTTTCGACCTCGGCCTTCGAGGTGCGGCGCACTTCGACACCGGTCGGGTTGTTGTTGCCGGTGGTGTGGAAGGCCCAGATATGCACCGCGACCAGCGCCGCGATCACGAAGGGCAGCAGGTAGTGCAGCGAGAAGAAGCGGTTCAATGTCGGGTTATCCACCGCCGGCCCACCCAGAAGCCAGGTCTGGATCGGCTCGCCAATGCCGGGGATTGCACCGAAAAGGCCGGTGATCACCGTGGCGCCCCAGAAGGACATCTGGCCCCAGGGCAGCACATAGCCCATGAAGGCCGTCGCCATCATCGCCAGGTAGATCAGCATCCCGATGATCCAGGTCACTTCGCGCGGCGCCTTGTAGCTGCCGTAGTAAAGGCCCCGGAAGATATGGATGTAGACCGCCAGGAAGAACAGTGAAGCGCCGTTCGCATGCAGGTAACGCAGCATGTGGCCGCCGTTCACGTCGCGCATGATATGCTCGACCGAAGCGAAGGCCATGTCGACATGCGGGGTGTAGTGCATCACCAGGACAATGCCGGTGACGATCTGCAGAACCAGGCAGAAGGCCAGGACGATGCCCCAGATCCACCACCAGTTCAGGTTCTTCGGTGTCGGGATCATCAGGGTGTCATAGACAAGGCTGACGATCGGAAGGCGCTGATGAAGCCACTTCTCGAAGCCGGACTTCGGTTCGTAGTGGTCGTGCGGAATACCAGACATGTTGCCCCCTCAGCCCAGCAGGATGGTGTTTTCGGTAGTGAACTTCGCCACCGGAACGGGAAGGTTGCGCGGCGCGGGGCCTTTGCGGATCCGGCCGGCGGTGTCGTAGTGCGACCCGTGGCAAGGGCAGAACCAGCCGCCGAAATCGCCCGAGCCGTTGCCCAGCGGCACACAGCCAAGGTGCGTGCAGACGCCCATCATCACCAGCCATTCGCCGGCTTCGTCCAGCGTGCGGTTCTTGTCATCCGCCGTTGCAGTCGCGTCGATGTTGGCGTTCTCGGCGCCCTTGTCGATCAGGACATCCAGCGGAACCTTGCGCGCCGCGTCAATTTCCTCGGGGGTGCGGCGGCGGATGAACACCGGCTTGCCGCGCCACTTGACGGTCAGCTGGGTGCCGACTTCAACCGCGCTGACATCGACGAAAATCGAGCTGAGCGCCTTGACGTCGGCCGAAGGATTCATCTGGTCGACAAGGGTCCAGACAGCCGCGCCACCGGCAACGGCACCGACACCTGCGGTAGCGTAGTACAGGAAATCCCTCCGGGTGCCTGCGTGCTCTTCTGCGTGGGACACGAGATCTTCTCCCTTTCTCGGCCGGGGTGGCCATGTATCGAAGGGCCGCAGTTTCCCGCGGCCATCACGGGCAGGTTATTATCTTTCTAAACCGGGGGCGTCCAGCACACAAAGGACAGGCAAGCCCGACTTCCTGTGGTTTCGGGCAAGTGTTCCCGCAAGGCCACGCAGACCGGGCTTTTCGGCGCGCGCGGCGGCCGGACCGGCCACAAGCAGATCAGCCCTGCGGTGCAGTGGCGAGCATCGCCGGACGGCTGGCGAATTTGGCCGCCCATTCGCCTAGCGCGGGGCGCGTGGCGCGCCAGTTCCGGTCGGCATGACGGAAATCCAGATAACCCAGCGCACAACCCACCGCGATCTGGCCCATGTCCAGCGACCCGTGCAGATGCGAGATCCAGCGCGCCTCGAGTGCGTCGAGCGCGCGGTCGATCTTCGCGTGCTGGCCCGCGATCCAGGGCGCGAAACGGCAGTTTTCCGGGCGCAAACGGCCCTCATAGACCACAAGCACCGCCGCCTCCATGATGCCGTCGGCTGTTGCTTCCAGTGTCAGCGTGTCCCAGAGTCGCGGCGCGGCGGGGTAAAGCCCGGCCCCTGCCCGATCGTCAAGATAGCGGCAGATCACCCGGCTGTCGTAAAGCGCGGGTCCGTCTTCGCGTTCAAGCGCCGGCACCTTGCCCAGCGGATTCTGGGCGACCGGCATTGTCGCCGGATCCAGCGGCGTGCCCGAAGCCGGCACAAGTGCCACATCGGCAAGCTGGCCGGTTTCGTGCAGGGCGACCATGACCTTGCGCACAAAGGGTGAGGTTGCGGAGTGATAAAGGCGCATCGGGTCCGTCCTTCGGGCTGGCGGGGTTTCTGCGTCACTCTGCCGCGCGACACGTCTGCTCGGCAAGCGGGCAATCAGCGCATTGGCCGGACGGATCCTGTTTCTCTACCCCCCGACGGTGCCTGCCAGGATTCGGGGGCAGGCCAGCAGCCGCCCCGCCGATTGGCCCGTGATCGTCGCCGTCAGGATCGTGCCTTCCGGCTGGTCCACCGAGAAGGCGACTTCGGTGAACTGCTCGGTCCGCCCCAGACGCGGGCCTTCGGTCAGGATCTGGTGAACGCGCCCCACCTGTTCGCGCAGGTGCCGGTCCAGCGCGGCATCGCCTGCGGCGCGCAGGCGGGCGGCGCGGTCCTTCACCTCCGGCCCCCTGACCTGCGGCATCCGGGCGGCGGGGGTGCCCTTGCGGGGGCTGAAGGGAAAGACGTGCAGGAAGGTCAACCCGCAGTCCTCGACCAGTTTCAGCGAGTTCTCGAACATCGCCTCGGTCTCGGTCGGGAAGCCGGCGATGATGTCGGCGCCAAAGACGATCCCGGGGCGCAGGCGCCGGGTGTCCTCGCAGAAGCGGATCGCGTCGTCGCGCAGGTGGCGGCGCTTCATCCGTTTCAGGATCATGTCGTCGCCGGCCTGAAGCGACAGGTGCAGATGCGGCATCAGGCGCGGTTCGGTCGCGATGGCCTGCATCAGGTTGTCGTCGGCCTCGATCGAATCGATCGAACTGATGCGCAGGCGCGGCAGGTCGGGCACCAGCTTCAGGATCCGCATGACCAGATCACCCAGACGGGGGCTGGCAGGCAGGTCGGCGCCCCAGGAGGTCAGGTCGACCCCGGTCAGCACCACCTCGTTGAAGCCGCGATCCACCAGCCGCTTGATCTGTTCCACCACCACGCCCGCCGGAACAGACCGCGAATTGCCGCGCCCGTAGGGGATAATGCAGAAGGTGCAGCGGTGGTCGCAGCCATTCTGGACCTGAACATAGGCCCGGTGGCGGCCGAAACCGTCGATCAGGTGGCCCGCAGTTTCCCGAACCGACATGATGTCGTCGACCTGCACCTTTTCGGTCTGGCCGATCAGGTCGGGGGCGGCGAAGCCCTTCCAGGTCTCGGGCTGCATCTTCTCGTGGTTTCCCACCACCCGCGCCACCTCGGGCATGGCGGCGAAGGTCTCGGGCTCGGTCTGCGCCGCGCAGCCCGTCACGATGATCGTGGCGCCGGGATGGTCGCGCGACAGGCGGCGGATTTCCTGCTTGGCTTTCCGTACCGCCTCGGCCGTCACCGCACAGGTGTTGACGACCACGGCATTGTCGATGCCTGCGGCCTCGGCCAGCTCTTTCATCGCCTCGGTCTCATAGGCGTTCAGGCGGCAGCCAAGCGTTGAAAAGACCGGGGGCTTCATTGGACGCTGGCGAGGTAGTCGGGCGACAGCCGCCCCTCGAAGACCAGCGCTACGGGGCCTGAGAGCCAGACGCCATCCTCGCGCCAGTCCACGGTCAGCACGCCGCCGTCCATATCCAGCCGCACCTGCCGACGCGTGAGCCCACGCAGATGCGCGGCGACGGCGGTGGCGCAGGCGCCCGAACCGCAGGCCAGCGTGATGCCAGCGCCGCGTTCCCAGACGCGCATCCGCAGGTGGTCGGGGCCCAAAAGGCTGGCGAATTCGACGTTGGTGCGGGCCGGGAACAGGGGATCGTGCTCGACCGCAGCACCCCGTGCGGGCAGGTCCACCGCTTCGGCATCGGGCACGAAGAAGATGCAATGCGGATTGCCCATCCCCACCGCTGCCGGATCGCCGCGAAGCGGCAGGTGCAGCAGCTCGACATCCCGCGCGACAGGCACTGCGGCCCAGTCGAGAATCGGTTGGCCCATGTTCACGCGCACCCGGCCATCCGGATCGCGCACCGCGAAAAGGTCGCCGCGTTCGGTGCGGATGTGCAGGGTATCCTGCCCAAGTCCGGCCATGACATGCTGGGCAACGCAGCGCGTGGCATTGCCGCAGGCCCCGGCGCGCGATCCATCCGAGTTCCAGAAATCCAGCGCGATATCCGCCGTTTCGCTGTCGCGGATCTCGGCCAGCTGGTCAAAGCCCACGCCCCGGTTCCGGTCGCCCAGCGCGCGCGCCAATGCCGGAGTCGTCACGGCGCCGCCCCCCCGGGAATCGAGGATCACGAAGTCGTTGCCTGCGCCATGCATTTTCAGGAAGGCCAGACCGTCGGGGGCATCTGTCGCGCTCATGCGCCGCCATATAGGACCATGATGAAAGTTTTGCCAGCGCCCGTGCATCTTTGCACTTGACCGCCTCCGCAGGCCAACCTAAAGACCCGCCCTGTGAGATGGGCCGGTAGCTCAGTTGGTAGAGCAACTGACTTTTAATCAGTGGGTCACAGGTTCGAATCCTGTCCGGCTCACCATTCACAGACCAAAAGGCCCGGGCGGTTGCGCCCGGGCCTTTTGCTGTGTCACATTGCCGCGTCGTGCTGCGCCTTTCGCCACCACACGTTGCAGCGGATCAGTCGCGCCACCACAGGCCGGTCGCATTCACCCGGTCCAGAAGCTGCTGCGATGCTGCGATCAGGGCTGCGCGCACGGTGGTATCGTCTTGCCGTTGAGCCAGCGCCATGTCGGAGAGTTGCCCCATCCTGTCCTGCAACTCCTTCAGCGCCTCGAGGCTTGCGTCCCAGCCTTCGCGCTGAAGCACCGGCCCGAAGGTTTCGGTCAGGTAGCGATTTACCTTCACCTCCTTGCGCAGGTCGTGAAGCTGGCGATTGTCCATCCGGTCCAGCGCCATGTCGGGCTGGATTTCCCGGGCCGCCCGATCCAGCGCATGCGCGGCAAGAATCGCAAGCGGAGCCTTGCGCAGGCGCCTTGCACTTTTGCCCGGGGCCTTCCAACCCTTCTTGCCCAGGCGTTTTTCCAGCCGGCCCGCAAATCCGCCGGCCTTGCCCCGCGCCAGATGCTTGCGGACAGTCCTGCGCACCTCCCGGGCCTCGGCAAGCCGCCGGCTTCGTTCGGGTTCGGCATCGGTTGCCGCCAGGATCACGTCGGCATCGCGGATCCGGCCCAGATGGCGGAAAAGCTGGCGGGCTTCTTCCTCAAGGCCCCTGACGAAGCCAGCGTCAAGGATCGGCCCGTAAGCCGCAAGCAGGGACCGCATCCGCCGGAGCGCAACCCGCGCCTGATGCGGACCATGCGGATCGTCGTTCTGCATGGTGGTTTCCAGCGCGGCCACGAAATCCCCGGCTGCGTCCAGCAAATGCACGACCAGCGCCGCCTGCGCCGCCGAGTCTCGATCAAGGGATATTCCGGCCTGCATCTGCCCCGTCCGTCGCTGGAGTCGTCCGAGCAACCGATACACCGCAAATGTAACAGCAATTCTGCGGATCGTCCGGTCAGAAGGGCGCCGGGCTCGCGACACGGCCACGCAATTGCGCCAACGAGCCGCAGCCAAGCTGAACCATCGTCGTTGCCAGTTCCTCGTGCAGGACGGCGATCAGATGACCGGGCCCGCGCGCGCCGATGGCGGCGGCGTGCAGGAAGGGCCGGCCGACCAGCACCGCATCAGCGCCCAGCGCCACCATGCGCGCGATATCAAGCCCCGAGCGGATCCCGCCATCTGCGAGGATCAGCGCCCCCTCGCCCAGATGGTCGCGGATCTGCGGCAGAACCTGCGCCGCGGTTGGTGCCGCGTCCAGTTGCCGCCCACCATGATTGGAAAGGATGATGCCATCCGCCCCCAGATCCAGCGCGGTGGTGGCATCTTCGCGGCCGAGCACCCCCTTGACCAGCAATGGCCCTTGCCAGGCGGCGCGAATGCGGGACAGCCGGGTGGGGCCGATATGCCCCTGCATCATCCGCCCCAGAAATTCGGCCGCGCCGGCCAGGCCGGAACCGGCAGGGAAATAGGGCGACAGGTTCCGGAATTCCGGAATGCCGGTGCGGGCGGCGCGCAGCGCCCAGGCGGGGTGCCGGGCGATCTGGGCAATCATGCGCGGCCCGATCCGCGGCGGCACCACAAGGCCGCTGCGGATGTCGCGGCGGCGGCGCGTCGGGCCGGGGATATCGACGGTCACGACAAGGTTGCGATAGCCGGCTGCCGCTGCGCGATCGATCATCGCCCGCTCCATCCCTTCGTCCGCGGGCGGATAAAGCTGAAACCAGGCAGTCGGCCCGGCAAGGGGGCGGATCTCTTCCATGGCCGTCGTGGCATAGGTTGACAGGACATGCCCCACTCCTGCCTGCCCCGCGGCGCGGGCGATCGCGGTTTCGCACCCGGGCCAGAGCAGGCCGCCAAGACCAAGGGGCGCCACGCCGAATGGCGCCGCAAGGCGCTGGCCCGCAATCGTCACCGAAAGGTCGGGCGCGGCATCTTCCACCAGATGGCGCGGCATCAGGATCGCCCGGTCAAGGTCGGCGCGATTGCGGGCCAGACAGGTTTCGGCGCCGATTCCACCGGAAAGATAGTCGCTCGCAAAGCCGGGCATGCGCCGCAGGGCCGTGGCTTCCATCGCCGCCGCATCCGGGAATCGCCGGTCAAGCCATGGGTCTGTCGTCATGTCGGGCTCCAGTCGGTGAAGCCGAAGGTCAGCATGTCGCGCGGGTAAGCCTCGCACGCCAGTCGCTGAAGTTCGGGTGTCAGGATCGGCGCAAGATCTGCGGGTGATGCACGATCCGCCGCCAGCGCCGGGAACGGGATGCCGCGCAGCCGGGCCAGGTGGTCCAGTTCAGGCGCGAGGTCGGGTTCGCGGATCACGCGGTCGGGCGGGGATATCCGGGCAAAGCCGGCCAGAACGGCGCTCTGGCTTGCCCATGCGGCGTCGACCCGAACGGGTGTCTGGCCATTCAGGTTGGTCCTGAGCCAGCGCAGGAACCCCGAGAAAGCCGCATGAAGCTGGTCGGGTCCGGGATCTGCATCTTCAAGCGGCAGCCGCGCAACCCGGATCAGGTAATCGCGGATCGCCGCATAATGGCCGTTCAGGATGTGATCGCGGAACGCGACCCAGGCCCGCGGCAAGGGATGGCGCACCACCGACAGGCCAAGATGGCCGGGGTTCGCCTGCCGCCACTGCCGCAGCGTCCTTTGCGTGAACCCTTCCGTCAGGGCACCGGTTCGGGCAAGCCAGTCGCGCAACCGCGCCTCGCCACAGCCCGCGATCGGCATCAGCAGGATCCCGGCATCGCTGCCAATGAAACCGGGCACGGCCGGGCCGCGGCGGGGTTCGAAATCCGGCGTGCGCGACAGATCGAAGCGATCGAACCGCGCGAGCGCCACGTCCATTTCCGCAGGGTTCACGACCTTGTCGATCAAGGCTTCGGGGTTTTGCTTGACCAGATCGCTTGCCAGCCGTTCAACCGGGGGCCTGCCCAGGAAGCGCAGAAGGCCGTTGAAGATTTCCAGATCCTGAAGGTCGTCGTAATTGATCCAGAAGGCCGTCTGGCCCGAGATCTGCAATTCGCGCTGGATGACCAGCTGGAAATCCTGAAGGTCGGAAAGGTAGGCCTCGAACTCGGACGCCGAAAACGCGACGCGGGCAACACGGCGATTACGCGCATCTTGCCGCAGCAGCCACTGCCCGGTTTCCAGCGCGATCTTGCGGCTGAGGTAGCTTTCCAGCGGATTGCGGTTCAGCACGATCTTGGCACAGCGGCGGTCCTGCAGCACCCGGGCCAGAACGCGCGGGTCGTGATTGTGAAACAGCCGGAACCCGTTCAGCCCCGGTGCATCGCGGATCCGGTCCAGCAACAGCCCGGCATCACTGTCGCGTTCGGCGCGCGTGACACCAAGCAGCTCTTCCTGCCGCGGCTTTCCCAGGAAGACACCATTGAACGCCTCGCCATGACAGGTGACACCCGGCGCGGCGTTCAGGCGCGATTCCAGCAGGTTGGAGCCGGTGCGCATTCCCGCAAGCATCACGAACCAGTCGAAAGGATCGGACAAGATCTTATCGCACCAGATAGGGCCGGCCCTGATCGGGCCAGGGTTGCGGCGGGGTGTCGGGCAAATCTCCCACAAGCGTCGGCTGCATGCCCTGGTTGCGCAGATTCTGAAGGAACCGGCCCAGAGTGTCGAGCGGCAGCATCCGCGGAACTTCGGTCGGGCTGCGGCGCTGGCGTGGCGCGATATCGTGAAGGATCGGTTGCAGCGCCTCCATCGGAGATTCCAGAAATTCGCCAAGCGACCAGATCCGGACCTGGGCCTTCACATACATCGACCTGAGGATCGCCAGATGCGCGGTCTCGATCCGTTGCAGCCGGGCGGCCTCGGCGCGGGTCGCGGCGAAATCGGCATCCCGGGCCATCAGCGGAATCGCCCAGGATCCGGTGATGACCGAGATCTGCGCGTTGGGATCGGTTGCCATGAACCAGTTGCAGGCCTGATTGTCCCGGGGCGAGAACTGGAACACCTGCCGGTCGCCCCGCGCGTTCCAGATGAGATTGGTCAGAAAGGCGCGCGGGTTATGGTCGCGCAGCAGGGCGCTGTCGCTCAGCGCGCCATGGAAGAACCGCTCGCCGCCCGCAAAGTCCACCCGATCCGGGGCGAACAGGTGGCCATGCACCCGCGCGCCGGTGGTCCGGCAGAGCCAGGCCTCGAAATCCTCGAACAGGTCGGTAAAGCCGTGGAAAACCGAATAGGGCGTGCTGGTCTTGCCGTTCTCGTGATCGAGCCTCGGGAAGCGGCTTTGCATGTATAGCCCTGCCCTGCCCCGCAACCGCCGCTCGACCGCACGCGAAAACAGACGGTCAATACGGCCCGGGTTGGGCAAAAGCCGGGCACCGGGCCAGGGGGGCGGGGCAAGGAAGGTGGCGAAAAGCCTGTCCGCCCCCGGCCAGACCTTGCGGGCGACAAAGCAATCGGACCGGCGCAGCAGTTCGATGTGATCGTCATAAAAGACGAAAGGACGCCCCTGCGGATCGAATTTCGAAAGCGTGAGCGAGCGGCTTTCGAGCCGGGTGGAATAACGCCGCGCAAGCGACTGGAAATAGCTTTCATCCGGGATCCAGACCCTGCGGAAATAGCGCTCGATCCGGCTGCGGTCGGGGGCATTCAGGATCGACTCGAGGGTCTTGCGGGTCAGGCACCACCATTGCGAGCCAAGATGCGGCTCGATCCCGTGGGGGATCCGCCGCCGCCAGCCGATCCGGCGTTGCAGCGCTACATAGCGGTCAAACAACCGCCGCCGTGTGCGCCACGAAAACGGGAAGCGCAGGGTGAATCGCTCGATGTTCAGCCCGCCGACGGTCCAGCCTACGTCGGCGGTGGTGACGCTTTCGATGAAATCCGTTCCCGAATGTTCCTCCAGATATGCGACCAGCTCGGCCACCGGTCGCAAGGGCAGGCACATGCCCGAGACAAGGCAGACGTGGCGCACATCGGCATGGTCGGCCAGCAACTGCTGCGTTGCCGCAAGCGTTGCCGCCACCAGCGACCAGGTTCCCCATTCGCAGGCGTAGCGTTCCGAGAAGCCGATGCCCGGACAGTCGGCCAGGGCGCGGCGCATCGCCTCAATATCATCGCGGGGCACGCGCTGGTCGACATGGATCACCACCGGGCAGCCGGCAGCCGCCCAATGCCGCGCCAGTTCGGTCGCGCGGCCAAGGGCCGTATGGCAAAGCATGACGATGCCCAGGGGCCCGCTCATGTCCAGCCGCCTTTCGACATCAGGCCCAGAATTTCGAGTTGCCGCCAGTTCAGATAGCGCTCCGACCAGACGCACCACAGGTCGGTCGGCCCGGCGGCACGGTCGGCATAGGCACGGTATTCGATACTGTCGTGATAATGTTCGCGGCGGCGCATCTCTTCCTCGGCCTTGGCCGGGAAGTCGCTGAGGAACTTGGCATGCAGCAGGCAGCCCGAACTGCGCTCGCCGCCCCATTCTTCATAGACAAGGTTCAGGCCGCGCGGCAGGAGCATGTGGGTGGAACCGACATAGCTGTAGCGGCGGTTCCATTTCACCAGCGGGATCTTGTTCAGGGCCGGCGCCCGATCGGGCGCATCGGAAAAGAACACGCGCGCCCGCGGGCCACCCTGGATCCACAGATTGCCGAAGCGTTCGTTGCGCCTTGCGGTGTAGTTGCCGGCATCAAACCAGCAGGCCTGCTCAAAGGGATCCTGCCCGGGGAGATAAGGATGCGCATCGACCGGCCCCTTGGGATACATGTCAAGGATCATCGCCGGAAAGGACCGGATCCCGCCCATGTCGAGCCATTCCGTCAGTGCGGGCAGCGGGCGGGTGTCGCAGAAGGGATAGACCAGGAATTCATCGACATCGACGACAAGGCACCAGTGACCATGCCCGTGGCGGATCTGGAGCCAGCCGATCCAGTCCATTCCGAATCGGGCCGCGCGATAGCTTGCCTCTGTGCGCCAGATAGACACATCCGGCTGTGCGGCAAGATAGCTGTCGGAGCCGTCGGTCGAGGCGTTGTCGACAAACAGGAAGTGGCGAACGCCCAACTTGCGATAATAGTCCAGAAACCACGGCAGGCGCGGACCTTCATTGCGCAGCGTGGCAAAGAGCAGGATATCCGACTTGCCGATAGTGCGGGTGCGGTCGGCAACCACGCTCAGGGCATGGCGGCTGCGAAATGACCGCCACAAGATGCGCCGCCGGCGCAAGCGCAGTCGGTATCCCTGCCAATAGCCCAATCGGCCCCCCTTTGCGCCCACGGGCAAATGGCCGTCGGCGCATCTCCGATCCTGCCTGAATAAACGCGCGGGGAGGTGCAGACAACGGTCTTGCCACGATCAGCCGCAGAATCCGCCCGTCTGGTGCCAACGCCAGGCATCGGCGATCATGTCGTGCATTGTCGACCGCCGGGGCGCCCAGCCCAGTTCGATCCTGGCCCGGTCGCTGCCAGATACCAACGCCACGGCATCGCCGGCGCGGCGATCGCCATAGATCACCGGCACGTCGCGGTTTGTGACAATGCGCGACTGCTCGATCACCTCGCGCACCGAAAAGCCGCTGCCGGTGCCCAGGCAGAAGACCCGGCTGCCCTTGCCGTCCAGCAGCCAGTTTACCCCCAGAACATGCGCATCGGCCAGATCGCTGACATGGACATAGTCGCGGATGCAGGTGCCATCCGGCGTGGGATAATCGGTGCCGAAGACGGTCAGTGCCGGGCGGTTGCCGGCGATGGCATCCAGCAGCAGGGGAATAAGGTGGGTTTCGGGCTGGTGGTATTCGCCCACCTCCGCCTCGGGGTCGGCGCCGGCGACGTTGAAATAGCGGAAGATCACCGACCGAAGCCCATGGCTGGCGCCGAAATCGGCCAGCATGTCCTCGATCGCGCGCTTCGACTTGCCGTAGGAATTGATCGGGCGCTGGGGCGAATCCTCGTCCAGCACCACGCCATCCTGATCGCCATAGGTGGCGCAGGTCGATGAGAATACGAAATCAAGACATCCGGCCGCGACCGCCGCCTCGATCAGGTTCAGCGCGCCAAGAACATTCGCCCGCCAGTATCTGCCAGGATCGCGCATCGCATCGCCCACCAGGCTCAGCGCCGCGAAATGCATCACGGCGACAGGGCGATACTGGGCAAAGGCCGCATCCAGCGCTGCCCGGTCGGCCAGATCGGCTACGACCAGCGGGCCGAAGCGCACCGCATCGCGCCAGCCGTTCGACAGGTTGTCGTAGGTGACGGGCAGGAACCCGGCGTCGCGCAGCGCCTTGCAGGCGTGTGCGCCGATATATCCTGCCCCGCCGGTAACCAGAACGGCCTGCGTCATGCCCTATTCGGCAGCCTTGCGGATCTGAGTCATCTCGCCCAGGAATTCGGCAAATTCGTCGTGCAGTTCGGGGCGGGCAAGGCCAAAGGCCACCGTCGCCTGAAGGAAACCCGCCTTGGAGCCGCAATCGAAACGCTGGCCACGGAAACGGTAGCCGTAGACGTTGTTCGACTTGGTGATTTCCTGCGCGATCGCATCGGTCAACTGGATCTCGCCGCCCGCGCCGGCCTTCATGCGGTTGAGGTTTTCCATCACCGCCGGCGTCAGGATGTAACGGCCGATCACCGCAAGATTCGAAGGTGCCTCTTCGGGTTTGGGCTTCTCGACCATGCCCTTGACCTTGACGATGCTGCGCATGTCCTCGCCGATGTCGAGCACGCCGTAAGCCGAGGCCTTGGCCGGCGGCACTTCCATCGCCGCGACCATGTTGCCCCCGGTTTCGGCATAGGCCTCGACCATCTGCTTGAGGCAGGGTTTTTCGGCAGCGATGACATCGTCGGTCAGGATGACGGCAAAGGGTTCATCCCCGATCAGGCGGCGGGCACACCAGACCGCGTGGCCAAGGCCAAGTGCCTTGTGCTGGCGGATATAGGCAATGGCGCCCGAATCCATGTTGGTTGCCTGCAGCGTCTTCAGCAGCGAGGTCTTTTTCGCACGCTTCAGCGTCGCTTCCAGTTCGTTCGCATGGTCGAAGTAATCTTCCAGCGCGCCCTTGCCCCGAGAGGTGACGAAGATGAACTCCTTGATGCCGGCGGCGCGGGCTTCGTCGATTGCGTATTGGATCAGCGGGCGATCGACCAGGGTCATTATCTCTTTCGGGATCGACTTCGTTGCGGGGAGGAATCGGGTTCCCAGTCCAGCCACGGGGAAGATTGCCTTTGTTACCTTGCGCTTCATCAATTCACCTTCAGCAAGTCATGTGCCCGATCGGGGATCGGCCTCTGATATGTTGCGCCTTCGTCAACATTGGGACGTGTCTATGTCGATTTGGCGGCGTGGTGACGGGGAATTTCCTCGCCAATCACTTCATCACAATACGTTTTATACACCAGTTCCGTTCCCACGCGGGAGATCGCAATATGTCGTTTCTCAAAATCTGGCGCTTCCGGGCCGATCCTTCGGCGCTTTTCCGCGCTGCACCGCAGCGTGGCGCGGTCGGGCTCCTGCTTCTTACCTCGAAAATCCAGTCAGGCGACAGGAAGTTCACGCCCGTGGCAAGCCCGCACGGTCAGTTATGACCCATTTCGACCATCAGCGATTCGATATGGGCCACGTCAGAGGGATTGTTCAGTTCCCAGAAACTGCGACCCTGCGATTCGACCACGACACAGGCAACGGCACGACCGTTTTCAAGGAATCGCAACTGTTCGAGGCCTTCGAGCATCTCAAGCGGGCCGACCGGCCAAAGCGGATAGTCCGCAAGGGCGGCCGGCCGATAGGCATAGACGCCCACGTGATGATAGACCGGCGTCAATTCACGGGCGCCATAGCTGCGGCCGGTATAGGGAATCACTTCCTTTGAAAAATACAGCGCATGCCCACCTGCGCCGAAGACCGCCGTCGTGCCGCCCACCCGACCGGCGCGGCGATCGGCCAGAAGGCTTTCCAGCATCGCGCCTTCGCAGCGCAGAACCGGCGTGGCGATCTCGGCCTCCGGATCGGCCCGCAACGCCGCGATCAGCGCCTCGATGAACCAAGGCGGCGTGAGCGGCGCGTCGCCCTGCAGGTTGACCACGATATCGTGGCCCCCGCCCAGCCTTTCATGCGCCTCGGCGCAGCGTTCGGTGCCGTTGCGCCACTGGTCCGATGTCATCACCACCTCGGCGCCGAAGCCTTCGGCATGGTCGCGGATCCGGTCATCGTCGGTGGCGACCACCACGCGGTCCACGCCCGCGACCGCCTGCGCGGCAAGCCAGCTTCTCTCGATCAGGCTGCGACTGGTGCCGTCTGCGCCGCGAAGGGCCACCAGCGGTTTGCCGGGATAGCGGGTCGAGGCGTAGCGGGCGGGAATGGCAATCAGAACTCCCATTCCGACCCCGGTTCGGCTTCAGCGTCGTTGCCCGACGTATCGCCATCCTGCGACGGGTCGCGCAGGTGCGACTTCGACAGCAGCACACCGGGCGAACAGGCGATGAAGAAGGGGTTTTCGAAGCCCGGCTTGCCATAGGTGAAGGGTCCGTGGTCCTCGAGCCGCATCATCGACCCTCCCGCCCCGCGCAAGATGGCGTCGCCGGCGGCGGTGTCCCATTCCATGGTGCGCCCGAGCCGGGGGTAAAGATCAGCCTCCCCGGTGGCAACAAGACAGAACTTGAGCGAGGATCCGGCGCTTTTCAGATCCTTGACCGAATAGCGCCCGATATAGTCGTCGGTCGCGGCATCTCGGTGCGATTTCGACGCGACCACCATCAGCGCACGATTGTCCGGCATCGACACCGCGATATTCACAAGCTGGCCGGGCGTTTCCTTGCTGAAGGGCATCCGTTCTTCAACTGCGCGGCCATCGCCAAGGGTGTAGAACAGCCGGTCCTTTGCGGGCGCATAGACCACTCCGCGAAGGGGCACGCCATTCTCGACATAGGCAATGTTGACGGTGAAATCGCCACGGCGCTGGACAAATTCCTTGGTGCCGTCCAGCGGATCGACGATCAGGAACCGGTCGGCATCAAGCGAATGCGTCTCGGCCTGTTCCTCGGTCACGATCGGCAGGTCGGGGAAGGCCTCGGCAAGGCCCGCGCTGATCAGCGCATCTGCGGCCTCGTCCGCCGCTGTGACGGGGCTTGAATCGCTTTTCTGGCGCACGTCGAAATCGGGTGCATTGTATATTTCGAGGATCCGCTCGCCGGCATCCAGAGCCAGCCTGCGCATCACGAAGGTCAGTCTTTCGAAGTCCAAGTCGTCGCCCCCTGCGGCATCCGTTGCCGGTGTCAGTCGCGGCGATTATGATGTGAATTGTGAAAACCACAAGAATACCCTGCAACCCGACAGGGCAACGACGGATCACAACGCATCATGTTCAGGATCGAACGACGCAAGACCTCAGTGGCGCGGGCCTTCGGGATACTCGAGCTGATCCACCATGCGACGGTCCGCGTCATCCGCCAGAACCAGCAGAACCCGGTTCTGGGCCTGATGCAGAACATCTTGCGGACGGTGCTTCTGATCGGAATATTTTACCTGATGATCACCCTGCTTGGAACCCGCATGACCGCCATCCGGGGCGATTTCGTGCTTTATCTGATGTCAGGGGTCTTTCTCTACATGACCCATACCCGGGCCATGGGCGCGGTCTTCAATTCCGAAGGCCCGACATCCTCGATGATGCTGCACGCACCCATGAACACCGTCATCGCCATCAGTTCCGCAGCGCTGTCGTCGCTTTATCTGCAATTCCTGTCGATGGTCGTGGTGCTTTTCGTCTATCACGTCGGCTTCACGCCAATCACCATCGAACAACCGGTCCCCGCGCTGGGCATGTTCCTGCTGGCGTGGTTCTCGGGGGTCGGCATCGGGATGGTGTTCCTGGCGCTCAGGCCATGGTTTCCGGCGGCTGCGGGAATGGCCCAGTCGGTCTATTCCCGCGCCAACATGATCGCGTCGGGCAAGATGTTCGTGGCCAACACGCTCGGCTTCCAGTTTCTCTACCTGTTCACCTGGAACCCGCTGTTCCACACCATCGACCAGGCGCGGGGTTATGTCTTTCTGAACTACACGCCCCACCATACCAGCCCGACCTATCCGCTGCTGGTCACGCTGCCGCTTCTGCTGGTGGGCCTGATGGGCGAATCCTTCACCCGCAAGCGCGCATCGCTTTCCTGGTCGCGGCGCTGACCGCCGCGACCAGGAAATGAGTGGCTGGGGGCGCCGGTCATTCCGCCAGAAGCATGCTGTCCCCGGCCACCAGCGGATGGGAAAGATGCACCAGCATTTCCCTGGGGCAGACCTGAAGGAAACGCCCCCGCTCCACGTCCCAGTTCGCAAGGATGGCGGCGGCCTTGCGGCTGCCGGTTTCCGCGGCATGGCGTTCCACCAGACCCCTGAGCTGAGCTTCCCAATGCGGGTGCGCGACCGGGCCGGTCAGCAGGCTTTCGTGGTTCATGTAGTCCAGCGCCGTGCCATGGGGATCATGGACATAGGCCATGCCGCCCGTCATCCCCGCGCCGAAGTTCGCGCCGATCCGGCCAAGGATCACCGCAACGCCGCCAGTCATGTATTCGCAACCGTTGGTGCCGCAGCCCTCGATCACCACTTTCGCGCCGGAATTGCGGACGGCAAAGCGTTCCCCCGCCTGGCCGGCAGCAAACAGGTAGCCATCCGTTGCGCCATACAGCACCGTGTTGCCGATGATGGTGTTTTCCGACGCGTCCAGCGGGCTCTCCATCGACGGGCGCACCACGATGATACCGCCGGAAAGGCCCTTGCCGACATAGTCGTTGGCATCGCCCGACACCTCGAGCTTGAGCCCCGGCGCGGCGAAGGCGCCGAGCGACTGCCCGCAAGACCCGGTCAGTTTCACCGTCAGGTGGTCGGGCTGCAGGGCATTGCGCATCCCGAACTTGCGCACGATATGGCTTGAGGCGCGGGTGCCGATGGTCCGGTGGGTGTTCCGGACCGCATAGGAAAGCTGCATCTTCTCGCCATCCTCGAAGAAGCGGTGGCCGTCCTTGATGATCTCGGCATCCAGCGTGTCGGGCACGGCATTGCGGGGGCGCGAGCGGTCATAGACGATTCGGTTCCAGCCATCGACCGTGATCAAGAGCGGGTTCAGGTCCAGATCATCCAGATCGGCATGGCCGCGGCTGACCTGGTTCAGCAGATCGGCGCGGCCGATCACCTCGTCCAGGCTGCGCGCACCGATGCTGGCCAGAATCTCGCGCACCTCCTGCGCATAGAAGGTGATCAGGTTCACCACCTTGTCCGCCGTGCCCGAAAAGACCGCCCGCAGGCGTTCGTCCTGGGTGCAGACGCCCACCGGGCAGGTGTTCGACTGGCACTGGCGCACCATGATGCAGCCCATGGCGATCAGCGCGGCGGTGCCGATGCCGAATTCCTCGGCACCCATCATCGCGGCCATCACCACGTCGCGTCCGGTCCGCAGCCCGCCATCGGTGCGCAGAGTGACGCGTTCACGCAGCCGGTTCATCGCCAGAACCTGATGCGCCTCGGTCAGGCCCATTTCCCAGGGCAGGCCCGCATATTTGATCGAGGTGCCGGGCGAGGCCCCGGTGCCGCCGTTGTGGCCCGACACAAGGATCACATCGGCCTTGGCCTTGGCCACGCCCGCCGCGATGGTGCCGACGCCGCTGGCCGAAACCAGCTTGACCGTCACCTTGGCGCGCGGGTTGATCTGCTTCAGGTCGTAGATCAGCTGCGCCAGATCCTCGATCGAATAGATGTCGTGGTGCGGCGGCGGCGAAATCAGCGTGACCCCCGGCGTCGAATGCCGAAGCCGCGCGATCAGTTGCGTGACCTTGACGCCCGGAAGCTGGCCACCCTCGCCGGGCTTGGCGCCCTGGGCCACCTTGATTTCCAGTTCCTCGCAGGCGTTCAGGTATTCCGCCGTCACCCCGAACCGGCCAGATGCGACCTGCTTGATCTTGGCCGAAGGGTTGTCGCCATTTGGCAGCGGGGCGTGGTGCGCCGGGTCTTCGCCGCCCTCGCCGCTGTCGGACTTGGCGCCGATGCGGTTCATGGCGATGTTGAGCGTCATATGCGCCTCGGGCGAAAGCGCGCCCAGGCTCATCCCCGGCGTCACGAAACGCTTGCGGATCGAGGTGATCGATTCCACCTCCTCGATCGGCACCGGCCGGCCCAGCGGCTTGATGTCCAGAAGGTCGCGCAGGTGGATCGGCGGATTGGCCCGCATCGCCGCCGAATACTGTTTCCACAGGTCATAGCTGGCACGGTCGCAGGCCGATTGCAGAAGGTGCATGGTCTGCGCTTCCCAGGCGTGCTTTTCACCCGAACGCCGCGCCTTGTAGAAGCCGCCCACCGGCAGAACATCGGTGCCGCTTTTCCAGCCGCGGGCGTGGACTTCCTCCAGCTTGTGCTGGATGCCGACAAGACCGATCCCCGAAATGCGGCTTTGCATGCCGGGGAAATACTCGGCCACCATCGCGCGGGACAGTCCCACGGCTTCAAAGTTCAGCCCGCCGCGATAGGACGAAACGACCGAGATCCCCATCTTGGCCATGATCTTCAGGAGCCCCGAGTCGATGGCATCGCGGTAGCGGCGCATCGCGTCTTCAAGGCTGCCCTCCAGCAGGCCGCGCCGCAGGCGGTCGGCGATGGAATCCTGCGCCAGATAGGCGTTCACCGTTGTGGCGCCGCATCCGATCAGCACCGCGAAATAATGCGGGTCGATGCATTCGGCAGACCGCACGTTGACCGAGGTGAAGGTCCGCAGGCCCTTGCGGGTCAGCCAGGAATGGACCGCGCTGGTCGCAAGGATCATCGGCATCGGCACGCGGGATTCGCCCTGGTGCTGGTCGGTCAGAACCAGATGCGCCGCACCCGAACGAACGGCATCCTCGGCCTCGGCCCGGATACGCTCGAGCCCGTTGCGCAGTGCGTCCTGGCTGGCATCGGCGGGGAAGGTGCAGTCGATGAAGGCCACGTCTTCACCGAACTGCCGCACCATCGCGTCAAATTCGGCATTGGCAATGAAGGGGCTCTCCAGCACCAGTATCTCGATCTGGGTCGAGCTTTCCTCAAGCACGTTCTTGAGGTTGCCGAACCGCGTTTTCAGCGACATCACCCGGCTTTCACGCAGGCTGTCGATCGGCGGGTTCGTCACCTGGCTGAAGTTCTGTCGGAAGAAGTGGCTGAGCGGGCGATACTGGTTCGACAGCACTGCGGCGGGGGTATCATCGCCCATCGAGGCGATCATCTCCTTGCCATCTTCGGCCATCGGCGCCAGAACCTGTTCAAGCTCTTCCAACGTGTAGCCGGCAGCGACCTGGCGTCGGCGGAGATCGGCGCCGGCAAACAGCGGCGCTTCGGGCACGTCACGCAGGATCGAGTTCAGGTCGATGACCTTTTCCACCCAGTCGCCGAAAGGCTGGCTTGATGCCAGGCGGTCCTTCATTTCCTTGTCGTGGTAAAGACGCCCCTCGGCCATGTCGACGGCGATCATCTGCCCCGGACCCAGCGCACCCTTTTCGCGCACGGCAGCCTCGTCCACCGGGACCATGCCCGCCTCGGATCCGGCAACCAGCAACCCATCGCCCGTGACCACAAATCGCATCGGGCGCAGGCCGTTGCGGTCAAGCCCGCCGCAGACCCAGCGACCATCGGTCATGGCCAGCGCCGCCGGGCCGTCCCAGGGTTCGATCACGGCGTTGCAATAGGCATACATGTCAGCCCAGGCCTGCGGCATGTTGGTCGTTGCCTTCGACCAGGCTTCGGGCACCAGCATCGTCTTGGTCATCGGCGCCGACCGGCCAGACCGCACCAGAACCTCAAATACCGAATCCAGCGCGCCCGAATCGGATGTTCCCGCCGGGATGATCGGCTTGATGTCCTCGGCCGCGTCTCCGAAGGTGCTCGACGCCATGCGGATTTCATGGCTGCGCATCCAGTTGACGTTGCCTTTCAGCGTGTTGATTTCGCCGTTGTGGGCCAGCATTCGGAAGGGCTGGGCCAGCGCCCACTGCGGGAAAGTATTGGTGGAATAGCGCTGGTGGTAGATCGCAAAGGCCGAGGTGAAGCGTTCGTCCGTCAGGTCGGGATAGAAATCCGCCACCTGTTCGGCCAGCATCATGCCCTTGTAGATCACCGACCGGCAGGACAGCGAACAGATATACATGCCCGAAATCTGCGCCGCGATCACCGCCTTCTCGATCCGGCGGCGAATGATGTAAAGTTCGCGTTCAAAGGCTTCGCTGTCGATGTCACGGTCGCAGCGGATCAGGATCTGTTCGATTTCAGGCCGCGTGGCATTGGCCTTTTCGCCCAGAACTTCGGTATTCACCGGAACGTGGCGCCAGCCGTAGATGTAGTGGCCCAACCGCAGGACTTCGGTTTCGACGATCGTCCGGCAGCGTTCCTGCGCGCCGAAATCGGTGCGCGGCAGGAAGACCTGGCCCACGGCGATCAGCTTGTTCGCGGCGGGTTCGTGGCCGGTGCGGCGCACCTGGTCGTAGAAGAACTTGACCGGAATCTGCACATGGATGCCCGCGCCGTCACCGGTCTTGCCGTCGGCATCGACCGCGCCCCGGTGCCAGACGGCCTTCAGCGCGTCGATGCCGTGCTGCACCACCTTGCGGCTGGCCTTGCCGTTGATCGACACCACAAGGCCGACGCCGCAGGACGAATGTTCATCTTCGGCGCGATAAAGGCTGTGGGTCTCCATAAAGGCACGGCGGGCTTCCTCTTCCCGGGCCCAGTCGCTGTGCAGTGTCATGGCATGTCCCCTTCCAGATGGGCGTTCCGGGCCTCGTATTCGGCGCGGGTCGATTTTCGATGGTCGCCCACCAGCCGCACGGCCGCCATGGCGCGGTCGGTGTAGATCTCGCTGCGCAGCGGCCAGTCGACGGCCGCATCGAAAAGGCCGGGCATCAGTTCATAATCGGCGTCTTCCCGTGTGGTGTCTCGCATCCACAGATGCGATCCACAGGTGCCGCAAAAGGCGCGTTCGGCAAATTCGGATGACGCATGGCGTTGCACCGGCCCCGTGACGTTGACGCCCGAGGCCTTGGACGTGAAGCACAGGAACAACCCGCCTGACCAGCGCTGGCACATGCGGCAATGGCAGGCGCCGATCCGGGGGTCATGGGCATCTACCGTCAGGTGCACGGCTCCGCAAAGGCAATGTCCTTCGATCATGGCAGCACCTCGGTCATCATCATCTCGCAGTCGAATTCCGGCTTGGTCGCAAGAAAGCCCTTTTCACCCGGAAGCGCGATGGCGATCGGTGTGCTGGTGCTTTCGACCACGTCGCCAAAGCTGTTCTCGAACCGCTCGTTGTCGCCGAAGAACAGGCGCCAGTCGCGATGGACGAGGTCATGGCCCAGGCGATGCCAAAGAAGGCGGCCCTGCGCGTCATAGGCCTTGATGTCATATTCGGTGCGTTCGAGCGTTTGCCCACTGATGCGGACGGTTGTGCCGGTCAGCCGGTCAACGCCGACATAGCGGGTGACAAGACCATCATTGTCGGTCTGCGTGAAATCGTAAGTGTCTTTGCCAGTTTCCAGAAGTTTTGAAAATGATGCCGGATCGGCTTCGGAAGTCAGCGTTTCCGATCTGCCGTCAGCAAGATCATGGCTTTCGATCCAGCGGGTTTCGCCGTCGATCCGGCTAGCAAAAAACGGACCGTTCGCGTCTGCGTAGATCGCCCATTGATGATCTGCGGGATCCTTCTGGCATCGGTAATGCTGCGAGATTTCGCAGTTGCGATGCTGGACCGTGGCAAAGACGGTGCAGCCCTCGGGTGGCGCGAATTTTTCGGCGGCAAGGGCCGGCGTTGCGGCACCAAGCGATAGCAGGATGGCAAGGGTCATGCGCATGGGGTCACTCCGCCGCCAGTTGCTCAGGCCGGTTCAACCGGCCGAGGATGCTTTGCGCCGCTTCGCGACCATCGCGGATGGCCCAGACGACAAGGCTTGCGCCGCGCACGATGTCGCCCACCGCAAAGACGCCCGGGAGGCTGGTGGCATGGTTGCGGAAATCGGCCCTGATCGTGCCCCAGCGCGTGACCTCCAGTCCCTCGGCGCCCCAGAGGCGCGGCAGGTCTTCCGGCTCGAACCCCAGCGCCTTGATCACCAGATCGGCCGGTTCGAGATAGGCCGATCCCTCGATGGGTTCGACCGATTGGCGCCCGGTGGCATCAGGCGCGGCCAGACGCATCCGTTCGGTGGTCACGCCGGTGACTTCGCCATCGCCGACAAAGCCCAGGGGTGCGGAAAGCCAGACGAATTCGACACCTTCTTCTTCGGCATTCTGGGTTTCCCGCTGGCTGCCGGGCATGTTGGCCCGGTCGCGGCGGTAAAGGCACTTGACCGAAGTCGCCCCTTGGCGGATCGCGGTTCGCACACAGTCCATCGCGGTATCGCCGCCGCCTATAACGACGACGCGCTTGCCGCTGGCATCCATTTCGCCCGATTCGCATTCGGGCACGCGGTCGCCAAAGGTCTTGCGGCTTGAAGCTGTCAGATAGTCCAGCGCAGAAACGATCCCCCGGGCATCTGCGCCGGGGAAGGCGATGTCGCGCGACTTGTAGACGCCGGTCGCGATCAGCACGGCGTCATGCTGGCTGCGGATCGCGTCAAAACCGATGTCTGCGCCGACATTGCAGTTCAGGACCAGACGAACGCCGCCCTGTTCAAGCTGGGCGATGCGCTGCATGACCACGTTCTTTTCCAGCTTGAAGCCGGGGATGCCATAGGTCATCAAACCGCCGGCGCGATCGTAGCGGTCGTAGACCGTGACCTTGACACCCTCGCGGCGCAGCGCCTCGGCCGCAGCCAACCCGGCGGGGCCGGCGCCGATGATGCCGACGCTCTGGCTACGCTCGGCGCGGGGTTCGATCGGCCTGACCCATCCGTTTTCCCAGGCCGTATCTGTCAGGTATTTCTCGATCGCGCCGATGGTGACGGTGCCGTGGCCCGACTGTTCGATCACGCAGTTGCCTTCGCAAAGCCGGTCTTGCGGGCAAATGCGGCCACAGATCTCGGGGAAGGTGTTGGTGGCCTGGCTGAGTTCATAGGCTTCCTGCAAACGGCCTTCTGCCGTCAGGCGCAGCCAGTCGGGGATGTTGTTGTGCAGCGGACAATGCGACTGGCAGAAAGGCACGCCGCATTGCGAACAGCGCGATGCCTGCTCGGCCGCGTTGCGCTCGGCGAAGTCACGGTAGATCTCGTGGAAGTCCCGTAGGCGATCCTCGGGCCTGCGCTTCAGGGGCATGCCCCGTGCCACGGTCACGAATTGCAGCATGCGTTCCTTGGCCAAGGCACGGCCCTCCCTGATATCGGCTGTGCCTTCCTACGGCCGCTCAGGCTGGAATAAAAGTCACCTGTATTGACCTATATTGACGGAACCGCATCACGACATGCTGGTTGCTCAAAAATACGGCACGATAAAGGTAAGATAAGCTGCCATATATATCAGAATCCAGCGTAAAGTGCCGCCAGCGCAAGCGAACCGACAATGATTCGCCACCAGCCGAACAGCGCGAAACCATGACGCGAGATATAGTTCAGGACAGTGCGCACAACGATCACGGCGGTGATCGTCGCCGCGGCGAAGCCCAGTGCGATTTCACCCATGGCACTGGTGTCGAGCACATCGCGGTTCTTGTAGAGGTCATAGGTGAAGGCTGCGGCCATCGTCGGCATCGACAGGAAGAAGGAAAACTCTGCCGCCGCCCGCTTGGAGGCGCCCATGAACAGAGCGCCAACGATCGTCGAGCCCGAGCGGGAAACGCCCGGGATCATCGCCAGGCACTGCACCAGACCGATCGCCAGCGCCATCGGAATGGAAAAGCGCATCGCATCGTCATGGCGGGGTTTCTGCGGCAGCCGGTCGACGATCAGCAGGATGACACCACCCAGAATCAGCATCACCGCAATCAGTTTCGGCGTCTCGAAAAGCACCGACTTGATGAAGTCATGCGCCAGGACGCCGATGATCACCGCCGGAAAGAAGGCGACCAGAACTGACAGGATGAAATGCCGGGCGGCGGGATCATGCGGCGCCGCGCGGAAGACCGCGATCAGCTTGCCGGCATAGACACCAAGGATGGCCAGGATCGCCCCAAGCTGGATCACGACCTCAAATGTCTTTCCGGCGCTTTCGAAACCCAGGAAATGCCCCGCCAGCAACAGGTGCCCGGTGGATGAAACCGGCAGGAATTCGGTCAGCCCCTCGAGAAACCCGAGGAACAGCGAGGTGATCGTGGTGTCTGACATGAAAGGGGCCTTTTGCCGGGCAAGGATGCGCGGCGCACCCTAGGGAAGGCCCGTCAGGCTGGCAAGCCGGAGGCGATCACTGTCCTGCGACAGTGCGCTCCGGCAAAGGTTGCAGATTCTTGGCCGAAGCCTTGATCTCGTCATATTGCCCCGAGGGACGGAAGCGCCAGAGATAGTCGTTCATCACGGCGCTCATCGGCGTCGGCGTGATGCCAAGGCCCGCAAGGCCCCGGGCATTGGCGCCAACCACATTGTCATGGCGCAGGCTGCGGACCTGATCGGCGGTCAGGATCGTGTTGCGGACAAGGCGGCCTGTCAGCAGCGAGCCCAGATCCAGCGCCGTGCCGATGATCGAGCCGACCCAGAACGGCAGGTTGATCACGGCGCGGCGGCGATGGATCGCCGCAAGGATTTCCCTGACGATCTGGCGCAGCGTCAGCACATCCGGTCCGCCAAGTTCATAGATACCGGCCTGCACATCGCCGTTTGCCGCCATGCTCGCCACCTTGGCCACGTCTTCCACATAGACCGGCTGGAACCGGGTCTTGCCGCCGATCAGCGGAAGGATCGGTCCCATGCGCGACATGCCGGCGAAGCGATTCAGGAACTGGTCCTCGGGGCCGAAGATCACCGATGGCCGCAGGATTACCGCAGTCGGGAAGCGCGACCGGACCGCCGCCTCGCCTTCCCCCTTGCTGAGGCCGTAGCCCGACCCCGCCTGCGGGTCGGCGCCAATGGCCGAGATGTGCACCAGCCGGTCGATGCGTTCTTCGGCCGCGATCCGCGCGATGCGGGCCGCGCCCTCGACCTGGACGGAATTGAAGTTGTTCCGACCGCCCTTGTCGAAAGTGCCGACGCAATTGATGACGGCATCCGCCCCCTGCATCGCCGCACGCACCGACAGGTCGTCGCGGATGTTGCACAGGACCGGCTCCACCTGGCCGACGGCACCGTAGGATTTCACGAACAGTGCCTCGTTCGGGCGGCGCACCGCCACGCGGATGCGCCAGCCCTGCCTGGCCAGCCGGCGGGCGATGTAACGCCCGACAAAACCCGAACCGCCATAAATCGTGACAAGCTGTGCCATCGGTCGCACTCTCCGCTTCTGTTCTTCCGACAATTACCGCCCGCGCGCCGCCGGAACAAGGCTGAATGCATGCTGCATTCAGTCACGGGGCGGTCAGCGGACAGGCATGAAAGGATTTGCAGAATTTCCCCCGCGGCCCGTTGACAGCCCCTGCCCGCCGCTATACATCCGCCCCCACGACATCGCCCAGATGGCGGAATTGGTAGACGCGCTGGTTTCAGGTACCAGTGCCGCAAGGCGTGGAGGTTCGAGTCCTCTTCTGGGCACCACTTACCCACTACCAAGGGTAAGGATCCTTCCATACTGATCGGTCCTCGGACAGCGGGCGCGTTGCGCCCGGCACGGTGATTCAATCCCTGACCGGGTGGATGGCATGGAAGGCTACGCTCAGCCGGTTCCATGTGTTGATGATCGACACCGCGACAGTCAACTTGACAAGGTCGCTTTCCGAAAAATGCGCACGGGTCGCCGCGTAAAGGGCATCCGGAACCCCACCTTTGGCAACAAGGGTCAACGCCTCGGTCCAGGCCAGCGCGGCGCGTTCGCGATCGGTGAACAGGGGCGATTCGCGCCACGCCGAAACCAGTAGCACCCGCTGCTGGCTGTCACCGTCCGCGAGTGCTTCATGTGCGTGCATGTCGACGCAATAGGAACAGCCGTTGATCTGCGATGCGCGCAGCTTGATCAGATGCAGAAGGCTCATCTCCAGCCCCGAAGCCTCGACCGCCTCGTTCAGCGCCAGAACCGACTTCATCAGTTCGGGCGCCTTGGCGAAGTAATTCATCCGCGGTTCCATGTCCGTCTTCCTTTCCGTGACGCCGCCAGAATGGCTTGGCGCAACATGGATCGGTTGCCGGCGGCTCGCCAGAGACAGATTGACCTTGACTCCATTTTTATAAGGAGTCCTAATTACATTATGTGAAAAGAGGGCAGGCGATGAACGATCAGGTGCATCAGATCGCGGCAGGACTGGGTCGGCTTGCCGCCTTCGGTCGCGCATGCCAGTGGCAGGCCGGGGTGCGGCTGGGCCTCAACCCGACCCAGGCCGAGATCCTGTTGCGCATTACCGAGCGACCGCAGCGCGCCGTCAATCTGGCCGCGCATCTGGGCGTGTCGCCGGCCTCTCTCAGCGATTCGATTGCCGCGCTGGTTGCCAAGGGCCTGGCGCTGCGCGGCCCCGACCCTGACGACAGACGCGCCCGGCTGGTCAGTGCCACGCCACTGGGCCGCCAGATCGCGGCGCAGATCCCTGCCACCCCGCATGCGCTGTCCGAAGCGATCGGCGCCTTGCCCCATGCCGATCGGGAAAACCTGCTGACCAGCCTCATGCGCATCATCCGCGATCTGCAGCAGGCCCGCGCAATTCCAGTCCAACGGATGTGCGTCACCTGCCGGCATTTCCGGCCCCATGCCCATGACGATGCGGCCGCACCGCATCATTGCGATTTCGTGAATGCCGCCTTCGGGGACGGAGCCTTGCGCCTTGACTGTGGCGATCACGAAGCGGCTCCGTCCGGCGAAGCCGCCGCCATCTGGCGGCAGTTCGCGGCCACCTGAGCCATCAGCCGGACGCCCCGCCTGCGGCAACGGGCGGGGCGTCCTTGTTGTCCACTCCGCCTTTTTTGCACAGACAGGAGACAGACCATCATGCCACGAAACTCCAACCTCCGCCAAGCCGCGCTGCTGGCCGCCCTGACGGCGATTCCCGTCATGGCCCTTGCCGATGGCGCGCATGACCATTCCGGCGGCATCACGGCCGACGCCACCAGCCCCGCGCCCTTCGATATCGTGCATACGACGATCACGACCGAGGGCAATGTCGCCATCTTCCACATGGCGGTGTCGGGGGCGGCAGGCGAGTCGCGGCCTTCGGCCACTGGCGCGCTGGCCGGATCGCAGGTCTTTGCCTATGTCTGGCCGACCAGCCTTGATGCCGGCACCGTCGGCTTTGAACCGGGCGCGGGGATCCTGGCGCTGGCCGCCACCGCGCATCCCGATTTCGACGACACGCCGCTGTTGGACGAGAACGGCGATGGCCAGAGGGGCAATGACGGCGATCTGTGGCACAGCCACTGGGTCGTCCTTGGCCCGGACGAGGCCTGCGGGACAGGGGCGCTGAAGGTGATCGACATTCCCGAAGGCACGACCCCCCGCCTGCCCGCCACCTGGCCCGGCCTGCCGCTTCTGATCGACAGCCCCGGCTGGCAACCGATCCTGAGTGCCGAGACGGTCGAGGTTCGCGTGCCCTTCGCCGACATCGGCGCGGTCAAGGCGGCAAGCTACGATGGCGTGACGGCGGGCCTGCGGGTGAATGCCGATGTCCACGCGCCGCTTCTGTGCGTGACCGACGTGTTCGATGTGGCCTCGGGCGATCTGAGCCTGCCCGGCAAGGTGAACAACTGATGCAACCGCGGGCGGCGGCCGGCGCGCCGCCCGTTTCCTGAGGGAACTGACAATGGAAACCCTGCCCTTCCACGTCTCCGAATGGCTGAACACCGACCAATCCCCGACGCTGGCCGATTTCCATGGCCGCGTTCTGGCGATCGAGGTGTTCCAGATGCTGTGCCCCGGATGCGTCAACCATGGCCTGCCGCAAGCCGCACGGATCGCGCAGACCTTCGATCCGGCGAAAGTCGCGGTGATCGGGCTGCACTCGGTGTTTGAACACCACGATGCCATGACGGTGACGGCCCTGCGCGCCTTCTGCCACGAATACCGGATCCGGTTCCCTGTGGCGGTGGACCTGCCGGGCACAAGGGGCCCCCTGCCCCGGACAATGGAGGCCTGGGGTCTGGAAGGCACGCCGACGCTGGTGCTGATCGATCGTCAGGGCAGGATGCGCGCCCGTCACTTCGGCCAGATGCCCGACATGGGGATCGGAGCGCAGATCATGGGCCTCTTGCAGGAAGCCGACGCATGATGACCATGCGCGGACGGGCCTTTCCCGCGCGCCCCGAAGGTGGTCCTGCCGATGTCCGGGAAAGACGTGGTGCCGCAGAAGGGACTCGAACCCCCGACCCCATCATTACGAATGACGTGGGCTGGACGCCAACCAGCTTGAAAACTAAGCGTTTTCTGCTGCGCCAACTTTTCGATGCAAGGATGTTGCAAGAGTCAGTCAGCGTGCCCCAATCCGGATTCGAACCGAAGACCCCTTCATTACGAATGAAGTGCTCTACCAGCTGAGCTATTGGGGCTACGCGACGCCTCGTTTAAACGACGAAGCGCCGACGTGCAACAGCAATTGAACGCCGTCACCCGCTCTGCTACCTCTTTGTCATGGCAGACAATAACCGCGGACGAGACATAGGCAAGCTGCGCGTTTACGCCCCTCAGGAGCGTGACCCAGCTACCATGTCCGAAGCGGAGGCCGCAGCCGAACGCAAGCGGATGCTCGACCTGCGCGCCGTGCTGCGCAAGCTGGAGCCAGACATTCGCCGTCACTCGGCCCTGTTCGACTCAGGTGCAGTCAAGACGCAGAAGGATCACGACAAGCTGCGCGACTTGGTTCTGCGCGCCATCGGCCTCGGCGGAGAGGACAAGCTGCCGGTCTCGCTGCTCGACGAAGTCGGCCTGAGGTCAGAGCCGAACCCGACTGTTAAGGTTGAGGACGACGGCAAAGCGCCCTTCTGAGGCGTCGGCCGTGGCAGGCAAGTTAAATCAGGACTATTGGCTGCGGTTGCTCGCCTTCGAGAACATCCACAAAATGCCGCGCGAACAGTACGAGCCACTGCTTTTCGGCTTCACTGACATTGGGCGCGTTTACGCGTGCGGAGAATGCAACAATCTCCCGCATCTCTCCCGTCGTGTAATTTCCGCCAGCAGCAACGGCGGCGGGATTGAGGCACTTCGTCATTGCCCAGCAAATCTGCAAGAAAGCGTCAGACGCGCCAGCAACATGTGCCCACAGGCCGCGCCCCTGCATTGTCTCGACGCGAAGCGTCTTGTCGCCGCTGACTGCCGTGAAAAACGCGTCTGCAATCGGTCTGCGCGGCGCAGGTCGCGAGCAACCCTGCGTAATTTGTAGGCCCTGCGCAGCCAAGCGCTCTTGTGCCAAGCGGACGATGTGCCAGTCTTTCTTGTTGCTGTTTCTCGCAGTCGAGTAATTCATCCCGACGATATACCGGACATTGTTCACGCCGTAGTTTTCGGCCCACGCAATCCAGTTGTTGGATACGGCGTTGGCGATCTGCGAAACCATTGAGTCGTTGATGCACATGGGGCCGCTTTTCAGCGCGATGAGTTCCACAGTGCCGTCTTTGACGCGAGCGCTGTCGATCTCTGACAGTAGTGTATGGCCGGGCGAATCCACCTGCGCCCAGCCATAGAACGGGGGAACCACGTCTTCGACGACGCGCCCAGCAGCGGTTTCGAGGCTTGAGAACACTTTCGCCGCCGCTACGATGTCATCCACTTGCTTCAGGCTGGCGATGTCGAATAACTCGGCATATGCGGCGAGCACGAAGGGGTTCGTTGACTTGCCGTCGATGGCGGGGGACCGGGCGTTGATCTGCCGCATCCGCGCCTCGAGAGCCGCCTGCAACTGTTGCATACGAGCGACCTTCGCGGCCTGTGCAGGATCGCCCAAGGTAGTCAAGAAAGTCTGCACTTCGGCCACCGTCAGGCGGACGGGCGCGGCGTAGGTGTCAAAATTGAAGCGTTGCGTCGCGATGGCCAAGACGATAAATCCTAAGCGGTGGTGTTTCGTACCACTAGGAGCCACAACCCCTTGTCCGAGTCTAGCAAAAAGACAGTAGTATCTCTCTTCTCCGGCGCGCTGGGGATGGATCTCGGCTTTGAGTTACAAGGGGATTTTGAGATTCTGGCTTGCGTGGAGCGCGAGCAGGCAGCTTGTGCGACGATCCAAGCGAACGTGGACAGTGGTAACTTCACCGGAAAGCCCAAGGTCTACTGTCGTGACATCTTCGAGTTTTCCCCAGAGGAACTGATGGCCGAGATCGGCTTGAAGCCCGGTCAACTCGACCTGCTAGTAGGCGGTCCTCCCTGCCAGTCGTTCAGCACGGCAGGACGACGGCAGTCGGTCCAGGATCGACGTGGCACTCTGCTTTGGAGATACCTAGAGTTTGTCGTCGCGCTGCGCCCTAAGGCATTCGTAATGGAGAATGTTCGCGGATTAATGTCGGCGGCGCTTTTTCATAGGCAGATTGCCGACCGTCCTGAAAAGGGCGGCACTGAACTTTCCGACGATGAGCAACCCGGTTCAGTGATTGCAAAGTTTGCCGCAGACCTCAGCGAGCGCACCTGCGGTCAATACCATATCGACGCCTTCGAGGTGAATTCCGCCAACTATGGTGCCCCGCAGATTCGGGAGCGGGTGGTCTTTATCGGCAATTCGTTCGGGGTAGAGGTTGAGTTTCCAAAGCCGACACATGGCGTCGAAGCGATTGACGATCAGGCTGATTTTTTCTCGCCTTCCACGGGCAATTTGAAGCCTTGGGCCACCCTACGCGATGCGATTGGCGACCTTCGGGAAGAAAAGCCAGAGTTGATGGATTTCAGCCCGCGCAAGAAGGGGTTTCTATCGCTTGTGCCCGAGGGTGGGAATTGGCGTTCCTTGCCTGTCGAGATTCAGCAGGAGTCAATGGGTAGGGCATGGCACGCCAAGGGTGGGCGTTCCGGCTGGTGGCGTCGCCTGAGTTGGGACTTCCCTTGCCCCACACTGGTCACGATGCCCAACCATGCAAGCACCTCGCTGTGTCACCCCAACGAGGTTCGCGTGCTGTCCGTGCGCGAGTACGCCCGCGTGCAGGAGTTTCCAGATAGTTGGATTTTTGTCGGCAAGACCGCTGAGAAGTATTTGCAGATCGGTAACGCGGTTCCAGTGCGGCTGGGGCTGGTGACTGCATCTGTTGTGTCCAGATTGCTCGACGCGGCTGCGAACGGTTCCCTTGGACCAAGCTACCGACTGGCAACCGACGAGTTCCGACGCGTCTACATCAAGTCCCATGTGCGGACGCGGCGTTGGTTCAAGGCCGGTGAGGTATTCGCTGGAACAGAGGCTGACGACTTGGCCTATGCCGCTCAATAGGCTTCGCATCGCAGGCCGGTTTGCGGAAACAATCTCCGGTTGAGCAGCCCCGGTGACGGGTCGTAACGTAGTGGTATGGGGTATCTAGATACCTCTCCATCAACGGAGTGACACGACATGACCACCGATAACACCAGCGCACCCACCCTTCGCGAAGTCGTCCAGAAGATGACCCCGCTCGAAAAGGCCGTGACCGTCGCGCACCTCGACGCCGGGATGGAATGTAACGGCGCGGAAACGCTCGACGCCATGTTGAGCGACAACATGACCTTTGCCGACGTGGCCGAGATTGCCCAGCGCACCGGCCTGACGAAGAAGCAAGTGCAAGGCGTAATCGCCTCGCTCTCGTCGAAAGGCATTCTGTCTGTTGGCAACGAAAAGCCGAACAGGCAACCCGGTGTGGATCAGGTGCTGACCGACTGGGGCTTGTCTGTCGCCTTTGATCTGCTGGCCGAAGGCATCGAGGCGAAGGCGACGATCAAGCCTGCGAAGGGCAAGAAGGTCGAAAAGGCGAAACCGGCTCCGAAGGCCAAAGCCGAACGCAAGACGGATGACCGCCTGATCGTCGAACCGGCCAAGGATATGGCCGCTGTGAAGCCGATCCGGGAAGGCACGAAGCGGCACGCGATGGTTGTTGCCCTGACGAAGGGCTGCACTCTCGAAGAACTCGCGGCTGTGACGGGCTGGCGCCGGGACGTGGCATCATCCGCGCTTTACACCGACATGCGGGCCGCAGGTTACGGCGTGCGGCGTGAGGCTGGCGTTCTGCGCCTCGTGCTGCCCGCGTTCTTGAAGCGCCCGGCAATCGGAGAGAAGGGCCGCGCACAAGGCGAAGTCCTGCTCGCCGCCTGCAAGTAATCCCGAAACACTGATCGGGAGGGGGCCGTCCGAGAGGGCGGCCCTTCTGATTCCATGAAGCATGTCTTTCCAGATCAGGAGGCCATTCGCTGGGCCTCGTCGTCGGTCCCTGACCGGCTGTCCGCGCGTTCGATCCGCGCGCCTTGGCTCGGTTTCGCGCTGCTGCTTGTAGCAGCGTCGCCGCTCCTGTTTCCGCCGCTGGCATGGCTGCTGGTTCCGGCATTTCTCGCCGTGCTGATCCTGCGGGCGGCTGCGCTGTTCAGTTGGCAGGACGTGACCGACCCTGATCCTGTGCAATGGCCGCGCCTGACCGTCCTCTTGCCAGTCTATCGCGAGCCAGCAGTCATAGCGGACCTTGCCAACGCAATGCGCGCCCTTGACTACCCTTCTCTAGAAATCGTGCTGCTCGTCGAAGACGACGACCACGCGACGCGCGCGGCCCTCGACTTCTGGCCATTTCAGGTTCTTGTCGTCCCTGATGGCAGGCCGCGGACAAAGCCCCGTGCCGTGAACTACGGCCTGTTGCACACTCGCGGCGAGATCGTCGTGGTGTTCGATGCAGAGGACAGACCCGCGCCGGATCAGCCAAAGCGCGCCGTTGCCCGCATGATCGAAACCGGCGCGGCAGTCGTGCAAGGCGTCCTGGCCTGTGATCATGACGGGCCGTTGATCACCCGGCTCTGGACCTTGGAGTATGCCGTTCTCTTTCGCGGTGTGCTGCCGTTTCTGAGCCGGTTCGGCTTGCCCTACCTTCTGGGCGGAACCAGCCAATACCTTCGCCGGGATGCACTGTTGGCCGTTGGTGCGTTCGATGCCCACAACGTCACGGAGGACGCAGACCTTGCTGTGCGCCTTGCGCGGGCTGGCTACACGTCGTCCGTCGTGCTGGCCGTGACCGGCGAGGAAGCGCCCGTATCTGTCGCGGCGTGGCTGCATCAACGATCCCGCTGGCTTAAGGGATTCTGCCAGACGACACTTGTCCACGGGCTGCTGCGCCCGGTTGATCGTTGGACGCCCCCGATGCGCCTTCGTGATCGTCTGGCGCTCGCTGTGCAGTTGCCGGTTCAACTGCTGTGCATCGCCTCCCATCCTGTGGGCATGGCCGTCGCCGTCAGTGATCCGCACGGGCCGCTCGCCGTCCTGCTCGTGTCTGGCTACCTACTGACCATTGTCACTTTCGCCGTTGCCGCCCGTCGCATCGGTCGACCCATGCGCGATGCGCTGGCCCTGCCGCTTTACTCCTTCCTGCATACAGCCGCTCTCGCAATCGCCGTTGTCGAATTGATCACGGCCCCGGCCTACTGGCGGAAAACCCGGCACTGCATCGTGGACCCGAAGGCCCGGTTGCAGCCACCGGGCAGCACCACCGATGTTGCGACGCAACAACGGAGGCATGTCGCATGACCGAGACGATCACCCTTACTGCTGCCCAGATTGACGCTGGCCGGGTCGCTGCAATGGTCCGGACGCCAACATGGCAGCCAACCCCCGCCGAAGGCATCGAACTCGCGCGGCAGTTGTTCGAGGAAGGGGGCCGCTTCGGGCCGTGGAACGAGGCGGTGCGCGTCGGTCGCCTGATTGGTAAGCACGGGGATCAGGTCTGGGAGCGCTACAGGATGGGCGAGCTTGGCTTGCCAACCAAATGCGTGACGCGGGCAAAGGCCTTCGCCGCTGGCCGGATGAGCTACATCGACGCAAAGGGCGTCGAAAGATATGTGAACGACAACGCCTGCACCACACTGCCCTATGAAAGGGCACTGATGGACAATCTCAGGACCAAGTTCGACGGGGTCACGAAGTCGACGCTTGCCTTGCTGATGGCCGCTGAATGTCCTTGCTGCGGCATTCAACTGACACGCGGCGACCATTGGGCGGCGGCATCATTCGATCACCTTGTTCCGGGGGAAAGGGCGCTATCGAACGCGCGGCTGCTCTGTCGGGGCTGCAACACGACCAAGCTGGACGCGACGCCTGAGCAGTTGCGTCGGGTTGCAGACTGGATGGCGCTTTCGCCTTTGCAGATGCAGGAGCGTGCCGCACTGCTGCCGCAGATCGAAGGGTTCCGGCTGAACGGTTGGGATGGCCGCAAGCAACTTCTCGCCATGAAGAAGTATGCGGCCAAGAAGGCGGGCGTCTCCTTCGATCTGCGGTTCGAGGATATTGCGTGGCCGCGCCTGTGCCCCGTCTTGGGTTTGGATTTTCTCCTGCCCGGCAGCGACGGGGTCGAACGCAAAGGACCGAAACGCAACTCCCTGTCCTTTGACCGCATTGACCCGAACGAGGGCTATGTTGCTGGAAACGTCGTCCTCGTGTCTCACCTCGCCAATTCGATCATGGGCAACGCGACCTCCCCCGACCGGGTGCGCCTAGTCGCGGACTGGTTCGAGCGCGAATTGCAAGCAGCGCGTCGCTAAGGCGGTTTGAGGCGCAGCGGGCACATGGGCAGGGCAACGGCCCAGAATGCCCAGCGCTGCCCAAGCTGGCTGCGGCTCTCGGGCGGTTCGTTGGGCAATGACGGGCACGACGATCACGAGCGAGGCGAGAGCAGGCGGTTTTCTAGAAGAACCCCTGCAACTTCCGCACCTCCATGGACCGCGAACTCAGATGCGTTTCCCCCAGCAGTGCGAGCGCGGCGGCAATCGCTGTGTCCGAGTGATGGCCTTTACCGCCGCCTTGGAGGACCGGGTTCCCTGCGCTCGTGAAGGTCAACTCGAAGGCCGCGATTTCCTGCAACAACTGGTCCCGTCCCGGCAGATCGTGGGCAATGACGCAGGAGCCGTTTTCGATCTGGGTCGCGAGGTTTTCCAGAAGCAGGTTCTTGCTGCACGTCACCTTTGACCCGTCCCGCGTGATCGTCGAGCCAGCCGTGATCGTGACGCCGGTGCAGCGCACAGATGCTTGATGAAAGAGCGACACCACAGGTCCGCCCATGCCGCTTGCATCGCACAGCAGGTTCCAGTGCCTGAGTTTGCGGAGCCGCGCGACAACCATGTCCACAAGGTCCGTGTAGTCCAGGTTCTTCACGGTCTCCGTGTAAACGATGGAGTATTGCGGCTGGGTCAGCTTCTGCTCGAACCCCCGGCCTGTGAAGTACGGCTTTGACTCAGCCTTGATGATGCAGAGCGCGGAGGGGTCCGAGTAGCGGCCCACGTCAAGACCCACGGAAAACCTGCGGAAACCGACTGCCTGATACATGGCGACCGCAGGGTCAGCCGAGGACGGCAGGACGAGCGAACCGTCGTCGCGTTCGATGATCTCAGAGGACAAGGGCTTTCTCCGTGTTGTCGGTCGCGCGGGACAGGGTGTCCCATGAAATGAGTTGGGTGCCGTTGCCGGATAGAAACTCGCAGAGGTGTTCTTGCCGGAACCGGAAATCGGCCATGAAGCGCCGGTCATACTCGACCTTCGAGAGAACATCCGGGCGCATCGAGTCCACAGAACGCGCGAAGATGATCCGGGCTTTCTTCTCCGAGAACACCTCCCAGAAGAAACCCTGCCGCCCGTTCGGCGTCGAGATCATCAGGGTTCTGCCCGTGCTGCGCCTCATGGGCAGAAGCGCCGTGATCGCCTCGTCCTCGTGGAAGGCCGCCTCGTCCAGAATCAGTGTGTCGCAGGTCATGCCGCGCGCGTTGTCGGTGGCCGGGATAGAAATGATCCGGCCCCCGTTCATCGTTTCGATTTCCGTCTGAACCTGCCGCACGACCTTTGGCGCAAAGGGGTCCGCGTTCTTGAACTCGACAACGCGGCGCAGCAATTCCGTGCTCTGGCGCAGTGACGGGCAGGCAATCAGAACCGTCTTGCCCCTCGTCGCATCATCCCAAGCCAGTGCGGCGATTGCTGTTGACTTGCCGATCTGGCGCGATGCGACGCAGCAGAGCATCGCGTCTTGCGGATCGTTCGCGGGGTCAGAGCGCAGGATTTCCACCTGAAAGGGATCAGGTTCCCCGATGGCCGCGCGAAACCGTTCCACGGGATCAAGGCTGACCGTCAGGCCCGCAAGGAAGTCCCGGACGTTTGCCGCAACCGTCATCCGGGCAGGCCCTTCGGATTGACGACTTTCAGTCGCCCCATTTCCGTGAGGAAGTCGGCCTTCGCGTCCGGGTGGCGTTCGAGGACTGCCAGAATCACCCGGCGCAGTTCGAGGAAGGCCGGGCTTTCATGCAGGCCGAACGTGATTTCCACCTTCTTGCTCAGCTTGCCCTGCATCTCGCTCAGCGCCATGAGCGCCTGCCGAAGCTCTTTCAGGGTGCCAAGCTGCAAGATGCGGTCTTCGTCGCCCTTGGCCGCGTCGAGCAGGGCTTTCAGTTCGCGCAGGACAAACTTGAGGTCTTTGTCGGTGTCAGCACCGAGTTCGTTGACGAGGTCCGCATTCTGCATCGCGGCGGCGATCTTGGAATCGTGCGCCGCGCGGGCGATGATCTCAAGGCGTTCTTCCTCCTTGACGGTCGCCATGTATCGACCGACCGACGTGTCAGCGATCCCAAGGTCTTTCGACACCTGCCACATCGACCGGCGTCCGAGAACAATGTCCCGGACAATCTCGTCGCGCTTGGCCTGCGGCATCAGGTCGATCTTCGACTTGGGCATCGGTCAGGCCTCGCCGCCCGCGTTCGCCGCCCGCTCCATGAGGTCAAACTTCGTGCGCGCATGGCCGGGCAGATCGTCCGGGGTGTGGAAGGTCTTGATCGTGTAGCCCTCGCGTTCAGCGGCGAGGCGACGTTGCACAAGGCCGTTGCCGGTCTGCATGTCGGCCCGGACATACCGGACGCGCTCGTGCTCGTCGTCGAAGGTGAAGACCTTGGTCGGAGCAACTTCACGCTTGCCCGTGTTGCGCCGGGTCGGGTCTTCGCTGGCTTCGATCACGCGCAGAGGCACACCGCGTTTCTCGGCCTGCTGTTTCGCCTCACGGTACTTGACCGGGTCGCGGGCATCATCGCGCGACAGATAGACGCCGGGTTCGGACTGCGAGCCGCCCAAGATCAACTTTCCCGTGGCATCGCGCGTGAAGTTCGCGGCCTTCAAGGCCCGTTCGCGCTGATCGACTTCAAGCTGGGCCAGCAGCTTGTCCACGGAGGACAGCGCCGTGTCCTTTTCGCGGGTCACGTCCTTCTTCTCGTCCAGAATCTTGCTGTTGAAGGCGTGCAGATCGTCGAGGCGCTTCTGCTGGGCCGTCACGGTCTGGGTCAGAGTCGTGACTTGCTGAATGAGCGCTTGCAGTGCGGCTGTCGTGTCGTCGGGCATTCGTTCGATCCTCTCTCGAAACAAAAACGGCGGGGCTTCCGAGCGCCCCGCCGTCTCCGTTTCATCACACAGAGAGGAACGCGAACACCGCCCGCCTATGAATGAACGATAAGGCGATGGAATCGCGACCAAAACCGGACGAATGAGGTGGAAGCGGATTGGACCTTATTCCGCTGCCGCGATTCCATAGAGCCAGTCGTCCGCAGGGTCGCGAGGCGGGCAGAGCCAAGGCTTCGCTGCTTTCTTCGATGCAGAAACCCGTCCAGTGGTTTGTTCGGGCTTCGCTGGCTGTCGGGCAACGGGCTTGGGCACGATTGCGGGCGCTATTGGCCGTGGCTTGCGCACGATCACAGGGGCAGGTCGGACTGGTGGTGCAGGGGCAGGTGTTGCCGCCTTTCTTGGCCGGTGTTCCGCCCAGAGTGCTCGGGCTTTTTCGAGGCCTTGACCGCGAATCTGACCATAGGCCGGGAGGTCTGCACCGTCGAGGATGGCAACGATGTTCTCGCGCACGGTCTCCGGGTCGCGGTCGATCACGAGGCACACTTCGGCGCGCATGTGCGCCCATGGCCCAGACCTATTCGTGAGAAACAGCAGGGCTTCCGTCCGGTTGCGCTTTGCTTCCTCAGCGCCCCCAGCGGCGGAATCCGTGAAAAGGTCTGCGACGGCCTGACGAAGGACCGCCTGATAGAGTTGCGTTTCCTCATAGGCAACTGTCACCAAGGGCAACCCTCCGGGCGTTCCCAGATGTCTAGGTGATGGATGGTCTGGGCGAAGATGAAGCGGTCAGCTTCTGCGCGCTGGGCTGCGGTCGTCGTCTTTTGCCAACGGCAGTAGACCGTCTGAGGGGTCAGGCTTTGGTCAGGGGTCCAGACAGCGACAACATCAAGGCCGCGTTCGCGCAGGAGGTTGGCTGTCAGGTCGAGTGCGCGCCAAGTCATCGGAAGGGGCGACCTCCTGTCACGCGGTATGCGCCCGGTGCGCCGTCGTCACGATCACCCGGCCACGAATGGCCGATGCGCTGGCCGTTCGAGGGGTTGGCTTCCTCAGCCACCTTGCGCTGGTAGCCTGTCGGTTGATCAGACCAGAAGAAGGTGACGGCGCTCCCGGCGCGGCGCACTTCGAGAAGGGCCGCGTCAGGCATCGTGCAAAGCCCCCGGCAGGATCAGGTTGGCTTGCGCCCGTTCGGCCTCGGTGGGCGGGCGATGCCAGTGGATGAGAGGGGTTCCCTCGCGCTCGCTGACGGCTGACACGTTGAGGCCTTGGGCGCGCAGGGTGACGAGGCGGTCGTCTGCCTGCGGCGCTGGCTTGGGTGTGGGCTTCCTTGCCATCACAGCACCAGCGGGAAGGCGTGGGCATAGGGGATGGCGAACCGGCCCGCGACAGTCACGACGGTGATGCCGTCAGGCTGGCGCACGAAGCTGGGGCCATCCGGGATGGTGTAATCCTTGGCTTCGTGGGCGGCGAGGATCGTGCGCAGGCCTTGGCGCAGGGCGTCGCCGGGGATGTTCAGGGGGAAAGTCGTGGTGGTGGCAAGGTCGGCCGCGATGATCGCGCAGCGGTCGCCCTGTTCTTCGATGATGATCTGCATGGGGTGTCCTTTCGGGGGTGCGCGCCTTGGGGGCGAAGGACAATGACGGGCCTCCCCAAGGCACGCTGTCTTCGCCAGCCGACCCGTGCGAACGTCATAAGTGCCACGTCGGGGGAGGTGTTGCCCGGTTTCAGGTGGAATGGGCAGAACACCTGAAAATCTGTGCCTGTCAGAAAACCGCGTGGCTTGAGGCGTGAGGCGGTTTCGAGCGTTTGCCCCACCCACACAGGGGCTGACCCCAGAACGCCCAGCGCTGCCCAAGCTGGCCGGGGCGCTGATGATGTTCCAGTATTGCGACAGGCGCGCTGTGCGGCGAACGCCAATGCCGCCGCCAGATCACCCGTTGACCGGGCAACAGCAGCGGTTTCAGGCGCAGAAGCACACGCCGTCTTGCAATGGCTTTGGCGTTGCAAGGAAGCGAACCAGAATGCCACTTGGCGCTCAATCGGTTAGGTGTCTAGCCCCGGTCATTGCTCATGCGTAGCAGGGTGAAAACGGCCAGAGGACGACTTTCTGCCGGTGGTGAGGGTCAAGGCGAATGCTGCACTACGACGCGCGCACATGCATATGCATAAAAAAATGATGATGATAAAACTCGAAGCCATCATCATCATTTTTTTTCGCATATGCACGCGCGCACAATAGAGCGCAGCAACGAAAGCACTTGGATCAGCCGACCTGATCGCCCACCCTGCATAACCGAGTTATTCGAGGACTCACCTTGTTGCGTGGTCGAGACACCTTCCGCCTTGGCGATATGATTCTCAGCATCAACCGCGCCCATAGCGCCATAGAACGGAGACCCGACCATGAACCCCGGACTTGCCAACGACCTTCGCCAGATCGACCAGGTGATTGAAGACGTGATGGCGCGCGAGAGCGACCCGCGCACCGCCCGCGAACTGATCCGCTGGTCCTTCCGCCGTGCCGCCATGGGCACTGCCGCCGTGTTGCGCTACAACGCCCGTGTGGCTCAGGGCGTGGCCTCGCGCGCGGCTTTCGCCTGATCATCGCGCCGACACTATGAAACGAAAAAGGCCGGCTTATCGCCGGCCTTCATTCATTCGAGGGTATAAACCCTGCCTCCTTCGATCTTCTCGATAGGCGGCGCGGAATCGAGCAGATAGCCGTCCATGACAGGCTCCCTCCCCTCAGCGTCAAGTCCTGCGCGCCTGATCGCCTCATCGCGCGCATCAGCACCACCGGGAACGTCGTATTCGTCAACGTCCCGCCACCGCCAGACATAGGGCATGAACTCATAGTACCATTCTGCCTTGCGTTCGATCCAGCGGCGGCAGCGATCCTGTTCGATGGTCTCGCCTTCGACGGCCAGAGACGGCGGCACCTTGACCCGAACCCGAAGTAACCTGTCCGTGCGAGCCATGCTCCGCGACCATGCGTCCCAGCGAAGCGTCTGCTCGACCGTCACCTGAGAATACCATTCCCAACGGAAGTCGTCGGAAACGAAACTCTGCGTGGTGGCGACAACCTCGCGGGTTTCAGGTTTTGGCGCATCCGGGCGATAGAAGCGAAAGCCTTCATCGACCAGCTTCTTGAACGCCGCCGCGTCTTCGCTCTCGTCCTTGCGGTGCCGGAACTCGAACTGAGGCCGTTCAGGTTCAGCGGGATCGAAGCACATGCGATATGAGATCGACTCATAGTCCCGCAAGCGCTTGAACTCCTGCAAGGCCGCGACTTCGCCCTTGGTGTCGAGAACGTCCTTCACCCAAGTGTCGAGCATTTCGAAGCGATCAAACTGCTCCCGCGCGCAGCGTTCCCAGCGTTCGAGTGCCGCCATGACGCGCGAACGCCAAGCAACTGCCCGCTCCCTGACCGCAGGCCATTCCTTCGGTTCGCCGCGAGACATCCAAGTCTGGAACGAACTCGGCTTGCACAGGTCGTCCAAGCCAAGGGTGCTATACCACCAAGTGTTCGGGGCATAGTCGAGTGCGCCCTTGCGGAAATCGTCGATGGACTCCGGGATCTGCGGCGGTTCGCAAACCGGGCGCGGATCAAGCGCAACGTCACGGCGAAGCTCGCCCAGAATCTGCGCGATTGGTTCCCAGACGTGATCGCCGCTGATCGCCTTCCGCAGTGTCGATTCCGAGATTTCCTTCTGGAGACGAGGATGCTTGCGCGTCATGTGCTGCGCACGGGGCACGATCTTCTTCACGACCCCACGATAGGTCCGAAGCAATTCGCCCTGTTCCCAGAAAAAGTCCGTCTCCTCCTGCCTTTCGCGAAAGCTGGTCATGCCCGGTGCTCCTTCAAGAAAGCAACGAGGTCATCGCGAAGATAGCGAACGATCCGCTCATTCGGCTGCGAGTACTTGGGGCCGATGGCATCCTTGCGCCAACGGTAGAGGGTTTCTGTCGTGACAGAGAGAAAGTCAGCCGCCTCTGCGGGGGTCATGACTTCCGGGGCGTTCGCGCGCAATACGACGGCACGCAAGTCAGCGATCTGCTGACCGAGGTCAGGTGTAGGCATGATTGGACTCCATGTGGAATGAAGCCAGTCAGCCGTGCCCTTTCCTCCCATCCCCTCCCCAACGCGCCTTCACCGCCACATGGGCTGCTTCGGGTTCCTCGGCGTTGTCGGTTCGTAGTCGGACCACGGCCTCACATGCCGGGGGTTTCCGACATGAGGAGGCAAACTCAAGTTAAGCAGTCACGCGTTCGATTTCAACAACATTCGTCGGCACTCGCCGGAGCCTTTTAAGGATGTGGCTCGCAATCGCGTTCGCCGTGGCCTTCTGTTCCTCGCGTGTCGGCTCGCCATAGTGCCCAAGCATCTGCAAATCGTCGTCTGTCATGGTCTGCTGAGCCAGCCAGCGGTGGACATGCCGGGGTGCGACTTCACGGGCGGAAGTCATCCAGAAGTGGCGCAGATCGCCAGCACAGGTCAAGGCGAGACGGTCGAGAGCGTTGTCGAGGTGGCCGCGTTCACCGTCGATCCGGCGACGAGACGGAAACACCCAGTCGCAGTCATCGAACCTGATTTCGTGCAGCCGCTTGAACAGGCGCAGGACTTCATCAGCGACGACGATGGAACGCCCTGTTTCGTCGCGCTTCAGGCGGGCGAAGGACACGACGCCCGTGGACAGGTCAACATCCCTCCATGTCAGGGTTTGCAGCGCATTGCGCCAGCGTGATCCCGACAGCCAGCGGATCATCCATGCAAGCCGGATATGCTCGTTTTCGATGGCCTCAATCTCGGCCCAGCGGTCAGCCCACGGAACCTGCATGTCGAGTTTGCCGGTCTGGACACGGGACTTCATCTTGGTGTTGTCCAAGAGCGCCGGGATCGGCAGGGAGAGGGCACAGAGGCGATTGACGAAGCGGACCACTGCGCCCGCAATCGAACCGGCCCTGTGCGCCGCGTGAGGGTGTTCGACCTGTAGCGCGTTCAGGTATTGGTTGATCTCAAGGACCGGCAATTCCGACACCAGCACGTCACCCCAGCGGCCTAGATGCTTGTCGAAGGCGAGCCGGTAGTCATTCACGGTCTGGTCGATCATGCGCGCCTTGCCAGAGGCGCGGTCGCTCGTCCTGTGCGCAATGTACTGGTTAAGGGCCTCGCGGAATGTTGGGATGCCAAGGTTGGCCTTGTCTGCGGCCTTCTCGGCCTTCGTGCGCGCCTTACCCTCCTGCACGTCGAGAGCCGCCTTGCCGATCTGATCCTTCGCCCAGCGCGTGTGAGTGCCCTTTGATGCCCACTGACCGAGTTTGACGCGCCGAACCTTCTGCGCCGTCGCGTCCCACTTATTCAGATACCACGTCTTGGTGCCGCCCGGTGTGACACAGAGCTGCAATCCTTTGACCGATGGATCGGTGAACCACGTCGTTGTGTCGGCCTCGAGTTTCGCGACCGCCGCATCTGTGAACTTGATCTGGGGCATGGCTGGTTCCTTGCAAACCGTGAACTTTTGCAAGGCCGACGTTACGTTCTAACCCGGATCAAACACAACCGAGTGTTGACGGTGATCCTTGTTTTTCAGTGGTTTGTGGACGTAACCGCTATGAGTGTTGCCACAGATTTTGCATTACGAATGACGTGCTCTACCAGCTGAGCTACTGCGGCGTTGTGGCGGGTGATTAGCACCAACGGATCGGGGTGTGTAGCCCCTATTTCACCGAAGCGCAGGTCAGCTTTTGCGGGTGTCGGCAGGTTCGGCATAGTCGACGGCAAAGGGTCGTGACCGGACATCGCCCTGCCGCTCCTCGATCACCGTCGATACGTCTGCGGGCGGCGGCGGCTCTGTCTTCGCCTCTGGTTCGACGATCTCGGCGCCTTTCGCCGGTTCAGGGTCGGTCCGGCCCTTGCCGACGATCAGCGGCAGCATGTCGGCGCCATGGGGCATCGGAACCGCCCCTTGCGATGGTTCCCGCCAGCTCAGCGTATCGAAGCCGTTGCAGTGCGGGCAGACCGGCGTCCAGTCCTGCGCCACCTGGTGGCACTTGTCGCAAACCCATTGCGGGCCGCGGCTTGCCGTCAGCGCGCGCGTGAGCCAGCCACGCATCACCGCGTCGTCCTTGCCCTCGCCGCGTTCGATGGCGGCCATGATGGTCAGGGCGCGCGCGGTCGGATCGGTGTCGACCAGATCGCCGATCGCGCGGCGCGCGGCGGGGAAATCCTCGGCGGCGATATTGAGCTCGGCCGCCAGCATCCGCGTTTCCGGGTGATCGGGCCGCAGCCTCAGCAGGGCCGCAAAGCGCCGGAGCCGTTCCTGCGGCGTTTCCGAGGGCTCGATTTCGGCGAAGGCCGTTGCCAGATCAGGGTGGGGCTGGGCTTCCCAGGCCTTGATCAGCACGCGGGTCGCGTATTTCGGGCGACCGTCGGCAATATAGGCACGGGCAGCCATCGCCGCAGCGGGGATCAGGTCGGGCGAGGCCTTGTTGGCCGCTATCGCGGCTTCACGCGTCTCGATCGACGCCTCCTTGTCGATCAGGGCCCGAGCTTCCTGCAGTGCCATGACGGCATCGCGGCGGCGATGCACATCCCTTGGTAGCAGCCCCTGCCGCGCCTTTGCCCCCAGGACATTGCGCGCGCCCTTCCAATCCCCCTTCTGCGATTGCAACGCCAGCAGCGCGTCCTGCACCTCGGCATTGCGGGGTTTCAGCGCAAAGGCTTTCTCGGCCAGTTTCAGCGCGGTTTCGGTGTCGCCGTCGGCGATCTTCTGGTTCATCAGCCCGCGCACTCCGATGAAGCGCGATTGCGGGTGGCTGAGCAGCCGCTTGTAGGCCTCGGAGGCGCGATAGCGGTCTCCGGCCGCCTCGGCGGCCTGCGCCACAAGGATCGTGGTCAGTTCGGGTGAATCCAGATAGCGCTCGGCCTTGGTGGCCTGGGCCAGCGCCGCCTTGGGCTCGCCCGACGCCAGCGCCATGATCCCTTCCGACAGGGCATGGTAGCCCTTCCGTTCGCGGCTGCGGTCCAGATAGCGCCGGAAAGCCCGGTCATCTCCCGCCAGAAAACGCACGGCAGTAACCAGAAGGCCCGAGACGGTGAGAACCGCCCAAAGCACGACGAACAGGACCAGAAGCCCAAGAAGTGCCCGGAGCGGCCCCAGCGAATATTCCATGCCGGCAAGCGTCAGGCGCAATTCACCGCCCGATGCGGACAGAAGCGCGGCACCGAAGGTGACAGCGGCGATCGCCGTGATGAAGACCGCTATCTTGAGGAAATTCCAGATCATCGCAGCCCTCAGTTCACTGTGGCCGACAAGGCGGAAGCGGCATCAAGCGCGGCCTGGAGCCGATTGGCGGATGCGATCCAGCCGGACATCGGCGCCTGGACTTCCGGCGGAAGAGACCGGACCTCGACCAGTGCGGCAGAAAGATCGCCGATTTTCAACGCGGCTTCGGCGCGAGAAAGGATGGCATCGGGATCGGACCCTTCGCGTGGCGTGAGCGATCGTGCGCCGGTCTGGCCCCGCAGGAAGGCGCCCAGACGATCAAGCGCTCCGGCGTCGGGCGCGGGTCGGGCCGCGATCACAAGGGCGCTGCGCGCCGCCTCGGGGAAGTCGGTGCGCAACTGGTCAAGCGAGGGAAGGCCGCCGTCGTCCTGCGTCAGTCCTGCGGGAACCTCCACCCCTGCGGCGGCCAGCTCGCCCAGCGCCCTGTCGAAAGGCGCACCGCTTTCCAGTGACGCCTGCACCAGACGCACCGCCGAGCGGGCACTTTGCCTGCGGGCGATGTCTTCCGCGTCGGATTTCAGTTTCGCGGCCGCGTCCACGGCCGCCTGGATCTGTTCCTGCGCCTGCGCGGCAGCGACAGCAATACGCGCGGCCGCGTCATTATCGCCGCCGGTCTGGCGCGCCATCTGCGCCCGCAGATCCCCGAGTTCACGGCTCAGCGCGTCGATCGCAGTGGAAGACGCCGCGCCACCTGCGACGGGGCGTTTCTCGATGGTGGTCAGTCGTGCATCCAGATCGGTCAGGCGCGCCTCAAGCGGGCCAAGATCCGGGGGGGTGGGCCGAGTGGTGGCCATGTCATCGCGCAGTCGCGCCAGTTCGGAATCAAGCCTTGCGGCATCGATCGGCGCCGGCGCCTGCTGCAGGCTGGCGATTTCCTGTGCCATCGATTCGATGCGGGCAGCCTGCGCATCAAGCACGGCCTGTGTCGCGGTCGCACCATCTGTCAGCGGCAGCCATTCCTGCGGCAGCTTCGGCAGGACGTAGATCGCCGACGCAAACCCGAGCGCCGCCGCACAGACACCGCCAAGGAAGACGCCGAGGAACCCGCCCTTGCGACGCGGTGCGGCTTGACGATCACGGCTTCCGGCAGGTTCGACCGGGCGATCCACGCCATCCCGGGCGCCGCGAGGCGCAGTTGCCCCGTCCTCTGATTCGATCCTTGATACGATCTGGTCAAGCTTGCTTCCCGGGGAGTGGGTCACGTCCGGCGAATCTGCGGGCTCGACCTTCGCCTTTTCGTCTGAGGTATCCGCCACGATCATCTCCCCGATAGGCCGGCACCCGCCGGGCCTGACAAATGTAGCCGTCTCGCCCCCCGTGCTTCAAGCACGTGTCGCAGTCCACTCCGGCTGTGCGGCAATCAGCCTCTCCAAAGCGTCAAGCATCATGCCGGCTGCGGGTTCCCTTGCGATCTCGATCTGGCGGGGACACAGGGCCTCGACCGCACGCGCCACCGCAGGGCTGATTGCGGCGATATGGAGCGGCGCCCGGGGCAGCGGATCGAGCCGGGTCATCAACTGCGCGGCGCGCGGCGAAAACAGCGGCAGCAGGATCGGCCCGTCTCCCATCAGCAGCGACAATGCCTGCGGAGTGGGCGGCAATGCGATCTGGTCATAGACCGTGGCGCCGCGGGCCCTGAGGCCCGCCTTCATCAGTTCCCGCGCCACATCCACGGCCATGTGAAGCCCATGGACATGCAGCAGGACACCACGGGGGGATTCGTCGATGATCGCCTCGATCATCCCGGCGCCGAACCCGGGCCCCACCGATACGCGGAAACCCGCCGCACGGGCCGCCTCGGCCGTGCGTTCACCCACGCACCAGGCATGCAGATCACGCCGCTGCGACAGTCGCAGAAAGGCCGTCACCCCGGTTTCGGATGTGAAGACAAGAGTTTCGACATCATCAAGTGAAAGCGTCGTCGTCAGGATATCAAGCCGCGACATTGGCGAAATCACGATGGGCCAGCAGTCGCCGAACCGCGCCGCGAAGGCCCGGGCGAATCGTTCTGCCTGCAGTGCGGGCCGGGTCAGGATCAGGGTCGGTCTTGGGGAAGGATCATGCTTGATCATCTGCGCCGGCCCGTCTTGGATTGTATGACGTTGACGGGGGTGTTACCTGCCGGGGAACGGATTAGCAACCGGAGTGTCCATGTCCACGCCCCCTCGCTCCGCGCCGCTTGTCATGCTCGGGATCGAAAGCAGTTGCGACGACACGGCAGCCGCCATCGTCGCGGCTTCGGGGGATCGCGGGCAGATCCTGTCGTCGGTCGTGATGGGGCAGAGCGCGCTTCATGCCGATTTCGGGGGCGTCGTGCCGGAAATTGCGGCCCGCGCCCATGCCGAACGGGTGGATCTGTGCGTTGAACAGGCACTTGAACAGGCGGGCATGGATTTGTCGGATCTGTCAGGCATCGCGGTGACGGCAGGGCCGGGGCTGATCGGCGGCGTGCTGTCGGGCGTGATGTGCGCCAAGGGTATCGCCGCGGTGACGGGTCTGCCGCTGGTGGGCGTCAACCATCTGGCGGGCCATGCGCTGACACCGCGGCTCACGGATGGCCTGGGGTTTCCCTATCTGATGCTTCTGGTCTCGGGCGGGCATTGCCAGTTCCTGATCGCCGGGGATGCCGTCACCTTCACGCGGCTTGGCGGCACGATCGACGATGCGCCGGGCGAGGCGTTTGACAAGACAGCCAAGTTGCTGGGCCTGCCCCTGCCCGGGGGTCCGTCCGTCGAGGCAGAGGCGCGGAAAGGCGATCCGGCGCGCTTTGCCTTTCCGCGGCCGCTTCTGGACCGCGAGGGCTGCGACATGTCGTTTTCCGGGCTGAAGACCGCACTGTTGCGCGCGCGCGACCAGTTGGTGGCAAGCCATGGCGGCACCTTGACGGCGCAGGACCGCGCCGATCTTTGCGCCGCTTTCCAGGACGCAGTCCGGGACGTTCTGGTGGCCAAGTCGCGGCGCGCCATCGCCCGCTACATGGCGTTGACTCCTGCCGAACCCGCCTTTGCCGTTGCGGGGGGTGTTGCGGCGAATGGGGCGATCCGGGCCGGGCTGGAAAGGCTTTGTGCCCGCGAAGGGCTGCGTTTCCTTGCGCCGCCGCTTGCGCTTTGCACCGATAATGCCGCCATGATCGCCTGGGCCGGGATCGAGCGGCTGGGTCGCGGGCTGGTCGACGGGCTCGATCTGTCGGCACGGCCCCGCTGGCCACTGGACGATCAGGCCGCGCCCTTGCTGGGCACAGGCCGCAGAGGGGCCAAGGCATGAGAATCACGGTTCTGGGTGCAGGCGCTTTCGGAACGGCACTGGCGGTGGCCCTGGCGCGCGGCGGGTGCGATGTCACGCTCTGGGCACGCGATGCGGGCCATGTCGGCGAAATGCAGACAGCGCGCCGCAATGACCGACGCCTGCCCGGGGTGACCTTTCCCGATGGCCTGTCTGTCACCGCCGAGCTGGCGCAGGCGGCCAGTCCCACGATCCTGCTGGCGCTGCCGATGCAGCAGACTGCCGGCTTTGTCACAGCGTATCGCGGCATGCTTTTGGGCAGCGACCTTGTGGCCTGTGCCAAGGGCATCGACCTGCAAACCTTGCAGGGCCCCGTCGCCGAGTTGACGGCAGCCGGACTGGGGGGCGGCGTTGCCGCTCTGACCGGCCCGAGTTTCGCCGCCGACATAGCGCAGGGGTTGCCAACGGCGCTGACGCTTGCCTGCGCCAATGACGTGACTGGCGCGCGGCTCCAGGATCAGTTGTCGACGCCCACGCTCAGGCTTTATCGCACCGACGACACGCTTGGCGCCGAATTGGGCGGCGCACTGAAAAACGTCATCGCCATTGCCGCCGGCGTCGTCATCGGGGCCCGGCTTGGCCATTCGGCCCGGGCGGCGCTGATGACACGGGGATTTGCGGAAATGGTGCGCCTTGCCACGGCGCTGGGGGCGCGGGCCGATACGCTGATGGGGCTGTCGGGCTTTGGCGATCTGGTATTGACCTGCACTTCGGACCAGTCGCGCAATTTCCGTTTTGGTCAGGCGCTGGGATCGGGCGCTGCGTGGAACGCCGATGTCACGGTTGAAGGCGCCGCGACCGCACAAGCCGTGGCGCGGCTGGCGGCGGTGCGCGGCATCGACATGCCGATCTGCACCATGGTCGCCCAGCTGACCGAACGAAAGATTGCCGTTGAAGACGCCGTTTCCGCGCTGATGGCGCGGCCATTGAAGAAGGAAATCCCCTGATGCCCTATGCCGTCATCTGCCGTGACAAGCCCGGCCACGTGCAAACCCGGCTCGATACCCGCGCGGCCCATCTGGCCTATATCGAAAAGACCGGCATTGTCGCCATGGCCGGCCCCCTCATCGAGGATGGTCAGATGGTCGGCACGCTGGCGATCCTGAACGCCGACAGTCTTGAGGCGGCGCAGGCCTGGGCGGCGGGCGATCCCTACAAGGCGGCGGGGCTGTTTGACAGCGTGCAGGTCATCGAATGGAAGAAGGTGATCGGCTGATGCCCTATTGGTTGTTCAAATCCGAACCCGACACCTGGAGTTGGGACCAGCAGGTTGCCAAGGGCGGTGCGGGCGAGGAATGGCACGGGGTGCGGAACTATCAGGCGCGCAACAACATGCGGGCGATGAAGATTGGCGACCGGGGATTCTTCTATCATTCCAACATCGGGAAAGAGGTCGTGGGCATCGTCGAGGTCAGTCAGGAAAGTGCGCCGGACAGCACGACCGACGATCCGCGCTGGGATTGCGTCCATATCCGCGCCATCAAGGCCCTGAAGCGCCCTGTCACGCTGGAAGAGGCGAAGGCCGACCCGCGCTTGCAGGACATGGCGCTGGTGAAGAACACCCGTCTATCGGTGCAGCCGGTCAGCGATGAGGAATGGCGCATCGTCTGCGAATTGGGCGGCGTCGAGCCGTAGCGCAAAACGAACAAAGGGCCCCGGACAACGCCCGAGACCCTTTGCCACCCCGGCGCACCCCTGCACCACTGGTATCTGAAAAGGTTCGGGTCATCCTGACCGTAGGCCTATTCATAGTGCAGAGGGGCGCGTTTGGGCAAGCAAGACGTTTCAAGTATTTTTTTCAAATTCAATGTATTGCAATGAGGGCGCCGCGAATTTTCCGCCGCGCCCCGGGACCACGGTCAGGCGTAGGCCGATTCCTTGCCGAAATGTTTGACCAGGAGATAGTAGAACACCGCGCGGTATTTGTTGCGTTCGGACTTGCCGTAGGTCTCGATCGCGGCAGCGATCGCTTCGTCCAGCTTGGCGTCGTCCTTCAGCCCCAGTTTCTTGATCAGGAAGTTCTGCTTGATCCGTTCAAGCTCACTGGGCTGGCTGGCAGCCACCGTCGCGGCGTCGTTGTCATAGATCGACGGTCCGCATCCGATCGTTACCTTCGTCAGCAGACCCATGTCGGGCGTCACCCGGCACTTGTTCTTCAGGTCGTCCGCATATTTTTCTACCAATTCGTCACGTTTGCCCATTGTCCACTCCTTTTATTATCGGGTGCCGCAAGGGGCGGCCCCATGGATCGCCGGGCAACAGAATGAAGCGTTTTATGAATTCAGCAACGGGAAAATCCCGTCCGGCTTCTCATTCTGGCAGTCGCACAAGGTATTGGTTGCCAAAGGTGCGGAATCTTGCCTGCGGGCCCAGCCGTGACATAAGCGCTTTCACCGCGGTCTTGACGGGGGCGCCCTCTTCCGCCTGCCAGTTGTAATCGTCACCCGCGATCAACCCTCCGGGGCGCACCTTCACCGCCGACAGAGCCAGATCTTCATCCACGACCGGGCTGTTGTGGTTGCCGTCGATATAGACCCAGTCGAAATAGCCGTCCGCGAACCCCCGCAGCGCATCGCCCGACATGGCACGGTGGATCCGCACTTCGGGCACCGCGGCAAAGCGACGCGACACATCCTGATGCATCTCTTCCATCCGGTCGGCAAATTTCCTGCGCCCGAAGCCGGTGTTTGAAAATTCGGGCTGATAGAGCCAGGGGTCGATCAGGTGCAGTTCGCGGGGCGCGGTGACTTCCAGGATCACATCGCTGAAACGTCCTTCCCAGACGCCTATTTCCGCCGCCACCGCGGCCTTCGGCAGTTTCGACAAAAGCTCGCGCCGGCGAGCATCGCGGCGCGAAGGTTCCCGCGAAGCGTCCGACATGGCCGTTCCTCCTGGTGCAGTTGCGTCAGGCCAAAGCCAAGACCCCGCGCCCCTGATGCAGGAAAGCGAGGTCCGGGCCATGATGGCAAGGGGAATATCCCTAATAGCGGTAATGATCGGCCTTGAACGGACCTTCGCGAGACACGCCGATATAGTCGGCCTGTTCGGGGCGCAGCTCGGTCAGCTTGACGCCGATCTTCTTCAGATGCAGGCGCGCGACCTTTTCATCCAGCACCTTCGGCAGGATGTAGACGCCCGGCTGGTATTCGGCGCCGCGGGTCCAAAGCTCGATCTGCGCCAGCACCTGGTTGGTGAAGCTCGCGGACATCACGAAGGACGGATGGCCCGTCGCGTTGCCCAGGTTCAGAAGCCGGCCTTCGGACAGAAGGATGATCTTGTTGCCCGAGGGCATCTCGATCATGTCGACCTGTTCCTTGATGTTGGTCCATTTGTGGTTGCGTAGCGCGGCCACCTGGATTTCGTTGTCGAAGTGGCCGATGTTGCCGACGATGGCCATGTTCTTCATCTCGCGCATGTGCTCGAGACGGATCACGTCCTTGTTGCCGGTGGTGGTGATGAAGATGTCGGCGTCATCGACCACGTCTTCCAGCACCACGACCTCATACCCGTCCATCGCGGCTTGCAGCGCGCAGATCGGGTCGACCTCGGTCACTTTCACCCGCGCACCCGCACCGCGCAGGCTGGCGGCCGAGCCCTTGCCCACGTCGCCATAACCACAGACGACCGCGACCTTGCCGGCCATCATCGTATCGGTGGCGCGGCGGATGCCATCGACCAGCGATTCCTTGCAGCCGTATTTGTTGTCGAACTTCGACTTGGTGACGCTGTCGTTGACGTTGATCGCCGGGAAGGGCAGCAGGCCCTTCTTGTGCAGGTCATACAGGCGGTGAACGCCGGTGGTGGTTTCTTCCGACACGCCCTTGATCGCGTTGCGCTGTTTCGTGAACCAGCCGGGGCTTTCCTTCAGGCGCTTGCGGATCTGGTTGAAGAGGCAAACTTCCTCGTCAGAAGTCGGGGTGTCGATCAGCCCGGTTTCACCCGCTTCGACCCGCGCACCCATGAGGATGTAAAGCGTCGCATCCCCGCCATCGTCGAGGATCATGTTGCAGGTGCCTTCCGGGAACTGGAAGATCTTGTCGGTATAGGTCCAGTAATCTTCCAGCGTTTCGCCCTTGATGGCAAAGACCGGGACGCCGGCGGCGGCAATCGCGGCGGCGGCGTGATCCTGGGTCGAGAAGATGTTGCAACTGGCCCAGCGCACATCGGCGCCCAGCGCGGCCAGCGTTTCGATCAGGACGGCGGTCTGGATCGTCATGTGCAGGCTGCCCGCGATCCGGGCACCCTTCAGCGGCTGGTCCGCGCCGAATTCCTCGCGCAGTGCCATCAGGCCCGGCATTTCGGTTTCCGCGATGTCGAGTTCCTTGCGGCCGAAGTCCGCCAGTGTGATGTCCTTGACGATAAAGTCACTCGGCATGGGCTGCGCTCCCTGAAATGCTAATTCGGTGGTCAGTTAGCACCACTCGTGCGCGGCGACAATCGCGCAGCACCCAAGGCCGCATCAGGCCCCTGCACCGGTTTGAACCGCCGGGCCTCGTGCCACGCCAAGAGCCTTGCCGCGCAACAGGCACTGCAGATCAGCGGGCAGTCCATCCATCAGCCGTCCCGCAGCCAGACCAAGGCTTACGCAGGCAATCGGCGCCAGCAGATAGAAGGCAAGGTAGCTTGCATCCTGCGGGGTTCCGACGAGGTGACTCCAGACCGCCCAAAGCAAGCCGATCATGGGCATGTGCGCCAGGTAACACAGGAACATGTATTTGCCATACCTGACCATCCAGGCCGGATGACAGTGGCGAACGATGCTGCGCGACACCGCCAGCATCAGGAAGCTGACACTGACGCGCTTGATCGTCGCCATGGCTTCCGCAGCGCTGCCTACCTCCGGCAGCAGCAGATGGGGCAGCAGCAGATAGACCAGATAAGCCATCGCCGCGAGCGGAAGCGCCACGGCCGGACGCGAGATCGCATCGATCTGGCCACCAAGTCGGGCCATGACCGCGCCGCCGACGAAGAACAGAAGGATCATCGGCCGGAACACGACCGGTGCTGTCGGCAGGAACATGCCCCAGACGAGAACCGCGCAGAGCACCGCCAGCGGCCAGCGCGCGACGGCCGGCCGAAGCAGCCAGAGGATCAACGAAGATGCCAGCAGATCGCGCAGGAAGAACAGAGACAGGTTGGCGGTGGGTCCGGTCAGGCCGACGATCTGATCGAGGATCCCGAGCGGCGTGGGAGATACCGCCTGCAACTGATTGGGTGCCTCGCCGGTCAGCGCCGACTTTGCCAGAAGCAACAGGATGAAGATTTGGCCCCAGATCACCATCGGCAGGAAGATCGTGCGAATCTGCCGTGAGAAGAACTTGTCGAACGGCAGGCGGATAGCACCGGTCCAGATAAGGTAGCCAGAGACAAAGCCAAGGACAGAAACGCTCGACCGGCCTAGAAAGTCACCCAGCGCGGCGCCAATCCAGGCATGATCACCTGTATTGACGAATGAAGGGTTGGAAATCCCCGGGCTGACATGCACCCACATCATCATCGTGATGCAAAGCGCGCGCAATACTTCTATCTGCGCGCTTTCGCTGCGCGAAACACCGACGCCAATACTCATTACGGACACACAGGATAGATTCTCTTTCCGTGATCATGGCATGATTGTGGCAAGACTGGCAGAAGCAACTCTGCCGCAAGTGGAAAAACAGGAGTCCGGATCTTGAAACAAACCAGGGCCTGGCAAAGAATGCTTTCAGGCCGGAGGCTTGACCTGCTGGACCCGACGCCCATGGATATCGAGGTGGAGGATATCGCCCACGGACTGGCCTTCGTTGCACGCTGGAACGGCCAGACCATCGGTGATTATGCCTATTCCGTGGCAGAGCATTCATTGCTGGTCGAAGAAATCTTCGATCGGCAGAATCCGGGGATGGCGGCAAGATGGCACCTTGCAGCCTTGCTGCACGACGCGCCCGAATATGTCATCGGCGACATGATCAGCCCGGTGAAGGCCGCAGTTGGTCCGGGCTATGGGGCGCTGGATGACCGCCTGTCCGCCGCAGTGCATCTGCGATTCGGATTGCCTGCGGTTCTGCCGGCGGCAATCAAGAAGGCGATCAAGCAGGCCGACCGGATTTCCGCCTGGCTGGAAGCGGTGCAGATCGCAGGATTCCAGCAGCCAGAAGCCGACAGGTTCTTCGGCGTGCCGGACCGGACGGTGATCGCAGGCCTCCAGATCCGGCTTCGGCCCCCGGTCGAGGTGCGCGCGGCCTTCACCGCCCGCCACCAGGCGCTGTTGCAGAAGATTGCGCCCTGACGGGACTCCGGCGTCGGCAGTCTTCAAGCCTGCCGTTCCGACCTTCTTGTGTTGCCTGTCCCGGGTGCAATACTTGTTGGACAATTTCCGGGGCGATGCCTCGGCCCCTGACAGCAGGGCTTGCAGATGAATGACGTGTCATGGCGGCGGATGCCGCCGCTTGCGGCCCTGCGGGCCTTCGAAGCCACGGCGCGGGCCAAAAGCTTCAGTGCCGCCGCGCGTTCGCTGAATGTGACCCATGCCGCCGTGGCCCAGCAGGTGCGCGCGCTTGAGGCCCATCTGGGAACGGCGCTGGTGGTGCGGGACGGCCGCGCGCTGGGCCTGACGGCCGAGGGCGCCGAACTGGCGGGGGCGCTGACCGACGGTTTCCTGTCGATCCAGGCCGGGGTCGATCTGGTGCGGGCGGGCGGCGCGAACCGGCCGCTTGTCGTGACGTTGACACCGTCCTTCGCGCTTCAATGGCTGATGCCGCGGATGGGTGATTTCTGGCGCCGCCTGCCGGACCTGGCCGTAACGCTGCAACCCGATAACCGGATCATGGACCTGCGACGCGAAGGCGTGGACGTCGCCATCCGCTACGGCAATGGCGACTGGCCTGGGACCGTTGCCGAACGGCTGGTCCCGGCACGTTACGTGGTGGTCTCGGCGCCTTCGCTTCTGGCCGGACAAAGCGCGGTTTCCCTGGCGCAGATGCAGCAGATGCCCTGGATCCTGGAGGCAGGCTGGAATGATCAGGTATCCTGGCTGGCCGCCATTGGCCTGGACGCCGCGAAACTGAATGTCACGCTCATGCCGACCGAGGAGCTGGCACTTTCAGCCGCTCGTCAGGGATATGGGCTTTATGTCGAAAACGAAGCTCTCCTGTCGGATGACATCCAGAGCGGAAAGTTGCTGCAGCTTGCAGTTTCCAACGATGACAGGCTTGCCTATTACATCGTGACACCTGCCGGGCCGCAGCGTGCGGCAGCCCGGCAATTCATCGGCTGGCTGAAAGACAGCGTCTGATCAGATCAGCAGATCGTCGATCGACTTTCCAGAGGCGAGCGCCGCCTCGATCCAGCGCGGCTTGCGCCCGCGGCCCGTCCAGGTTTCCGAAGGATTGGCGGGATTTGCATATTTGGCATTCGCGGGCTTGCGTTTGCGCACGGTTCCCAGTGACTCGACCAGATCGGCAAGGTTGAATCCGTGCTGTCTGGCGCTTTCTTCAAGCGCCGCCACGGCTTCCTTGCGCTTGCGGCTCTCATAGCTTGCAATGGCCCTTGCAACCTGGGTCTGCAATTCCTTGAGTTCTTTCAGATCAAGTGCATCTATATTCATTCTCTGTGGTCCCCTGATTAATCCACTTGGGCGTGATGCAGCAATTCCGGGCGCGGATCAATAGAAATGGTTTCGTTTTCTGCGGGCAAGATTTATTTCGGGCTGCGCTTGGCAAGGATTCGCTGCAGGGTGCGTCGATGCATCGAAAGCCTGCGCGCGGTTTCGGAAACGTTGCGGTCGCACATTTCATAGACGCGCTGGATGTGTTCCCACCGGACACGATCCGGAGACATCGGGTTTTCCGAAGGCCCGGGCAAGGCATCGCCCTGCGCGAGCAGCGCCTTGGCAATGTCATTGGCATCCGCGGGTTTTGCCAGGTAGTCGATGGCACCTGCCTTGACGGCGGCAACAGCCGTTGCGATGGCGCCATATCCGGTCAGCACAACGATCCGGCAGTCGGGTCTGCGCGCCCGTAACGCTTCGACGACGTCAAGCCCGTTGCCATCCTGCAAACGCAAATCGATGACCGCATAGGCCGGGGGGCGCAGGCTTGCCGCAACCTTTCCGGCCGCCACGCTTTCAGCGGTTTCGGTCTGGAATCCGCGTTTCTCCATGGCGCGGGCCAGCCTGGTCACGAAAACGGTGTCATCATCGACCAGCAGCAGCGACCGATCCGCCCCAAGGTCTGCGATATCGCTTTCGGGCATAGATGCGTCCCCTTTCATAAGCACGCTACATAACCTTGAGGCAGGGCATGATCAAATATGCCCTACTTGGCATTCTCGACATAGCAGGCGATCGTCTCGGCCATCTTGTCGGCAGTTACGTCCCTGGTAAAGACCTCGGCAAATCCAGTCCTGGGAAGCATCAGATAGCTGAAGGTCGTATGATTGACGGTGTAGCTGTCGTCAGCCGGATTTTCGGGAACCTGATACAGAACCTTGTAGGCCTGTGCGGCCACCTTGATCTGATCCGGCGTTCCGGTCAGACCGATCATCCGGGGATGCACGTTGTCGGTCCAGTCCCTGAGCGTCTGGGGCGTATCGCGGCGGGGGTCGACACTGATGAAGACCGGGGTCACCTCAATGCCCTTTTCGTCCAGAATGTCGATGGCTTCGGCATTGCGCGCGGTATCGACAGGGCAAATGTCCGGGCAATAAGTGTAGCCGAAATAGACAAGGCTGGGTTTGGTAAACAGATCCGCGTCTGTGACTGTCTTGCCGTTTTCATCCATCATGGTGAACGGGCCACCGATTGCACCCGCACCCGCCATGACCGACGACTGGCAGGGTGCAAACGGGTTGTCCCCTTCGGGCCGGGTCATCACATAGGTTGCAACCAGCCCGGCGATGACAAGAGCGCCCGCCGAAAGGGAAATGGTGCGTGACGAAAGCGGCATGGAAACTTCCTCTGGGTCCATTGCATGATCGGGCGCCACAGGAACCCTCACTCCGGCGCGATGCATTGATCGCCGATCCTGCCGCGTCTATCAATCCGCGATCGACTGTGACAGGAGCGCGCCATGGTCCCCCAACCCCCCCCACCGGCCACTGTGGCACCGCAGCTACTTGGCGACATGCGCGAAACGCACAGCGATTGGGTGCGGCTTGGAACCCTGACCCTGCTGCGCTGGATTGCCATCGTCGGCCAGACCGGCACCATCGTCGTGGCGACCTGGATCCTGGGGATCCAGCTTGATGTCTGGCTTTGCGGCCTTGCAGTCGGGCTTTCGGCGCTGACAAATGCCTTGGCAATGACGCTTTTCCCCGCATCGCGGCGGCTGTCAGAGCAGGAAACCCTGCTGCTGCTGATCTTCGACACCGCACAACTGGCCTTTCTGATCGGCATAACCGGTGGGCTGAACAATCCTTTCGCATTGATGATCCTTGCTCCGGCGACCATCACCGCCACTGCGCTTCGGGGGCGCTCGACCGCCGTGGTCGGAACGCTGGCTGTCGCTTTGGTGACACTGGTCTGGCAGGTCCACCTGCCGCTGGTGGCCGCCGACGGCACTCTCATCCAGGTTCCGCCGCTTTTCGGTTTCGGCCAGTATCTCGCACTTGTGATCGGGATCGTGTTCCTGTCGCATTATGCGCGCCGGGTCGCCTCGGAGCTGCATTCGATGGCAAGCGCGCTGATGGCAACGCAGATGGCACTGGCGCGTGAACAGCGGCTCACGGTGCTGGGCGGCGTGGTCGCGGCGGCGGCGCATGAACTGGGAACACCGCTGGCGACGATCAAGCTCATCAGCAGCGAAATGGCCCAGGATCTGGCCGATCCCGAGGCACGCGAGGATGCGCGGACCATCGTCGAGCAGGCCGACCGGTGCCGTGACATCCTGCGTGGCATGGGTCAGGCGGGAAAGGACGATGCGATGGTGCGCGCGGCGCCGCTGTCGGATGTGCTGCGCGAGGCTGCCGAGCCCCATGCCCAGCGCGGCAAGGCCCTTCACATGCCCGTGCCGCTGCCAACGGAGAGGGAGCCATTCGTGCAGCGCCGCCCCGAAATCATCCATGCGCTGCGCAACGTCATCCAGAACGCGACTGATTTCGCGCGGGGCAACGTCTGGATCGATGCCGAGTGGACGGCAGATCAGTTGCGGTTGACGATTTCCGATGATGGCCCCGGGTTTCCTTCGGGAGTCATCGGCCGGATCGGCGATCCGTTCATGCGCGGACGACAGAGTGATGCAGAGGCTTCCCGGCGACCGGGCTATGACGGGATGGGGCTTGGGCTGTTCATCGCCAAGACGCTTCTGGAACGCAGCGGGGCGCAGATGTCCTTTGCCAATGGTGGCGACCCGTTCCTGAGCGAAAGTGAAAGGCCGGTCCGGTCCGGCGCGATCGTGACCATCCGGTGGCCGCGCCACGCGATCGAGGTTGAGCACTTTGTGCCGCTGGGGGAAAATCCGCAGGTGACGGCATGACGACCCGGCAACCTTAACCGCGCGTTAACCAACTGCGGCAAGGATCGCGCTGCAGCCATCCACCCAAAGCCGGAGTGCGACAAACCCCATGCTGACGTCGATGACCCTTGCCGGCGTGATCCTTGCAACCTCGGTCGCCTCGTCCGTGCTCGCACTGCTGATCGCGGCAATTGCCCAGGGCCGGCGCGATACGCGGCCAAGATTGCCCGAAATGCCGGCCGGAATGGAGCCGGCGATCTTTCTCTTCGAGGACCGCATGCTGGTGGATGCCACGCCTTCCGCCCTGCGGTTGCTGGGTCCAGGAAGCAACGGCGAATGGAGCCGGCTGGAATCCTATCTGGGCCAGAATTTCCCCGGCGCCACGGCCGGACTTGGCAATCTGTCGAGCCTTGGGCAGATCGAACTGAGCGGCGGGCCTGACGGCACGCTTCGCCTTCGGGCGGAGCTTCTGTCGGGGATGGCGCGGATCACCATCGCCGACCCGGCGGCAGAGGGACAGGGCGTGATCGTCGACGGGTTGAGCCAGCGGGCGCAGGATGATGAATTGCGCCAGCTTCGCGCCATCACGGCCGAGGCGCCGATCCTGATCTGGCGCCAGCGCCCGGATGGCTGCATCGAGTGGGCAAATTCCGCCTATCTGGCAACGGTGTCGCAACGGCGCGGCGTTCCCGTCCATGAACTTGGCTGGCCGATCGAGGCGCTGCTGGAAGCGCCCGACGGGCTGTTGCCAAGCACAAGCCGCGTGGCGATGCCTTCCCTCGACGGGCGCGGGCAATCCTGGTTCGAACTGACATCGCGCCCCATGGGGGGCGGCACGGCGCATTTCGCAACCCCGATCGATGCGACCGTGAAAGCGGAGGCCAGCCTCAAGGAATTCATCCAGACGCTGGGCAAGACCTTTGCCCATCTGACGGTCGGCCTTGCGATCTTTGACCGTCAACGGCAGCTTGCGCTGTTCAATCCCGCGCTTCTGGACCTGACCGGCCTTGACCCGCAATTCCTGATCGGACGGCCCACGCTTTTCACGGTTCTCGACCGTCTGCGCGAAATGCGGATGATCCCCGAACCCAAGGATTATCGCGGCTGGCGTCAGCAGATGGCGGATCTGGAACGCGCGGCGGCGGCGGGCTTCCATCAGGAAACCTGGAGCTTGCCTACGGGACAGACCTATCGCGTGACCGGCCGCCCGCACCCCGATGGCGCGGTGGCCTTCCTGTTCGAGGACATTTCCGCCGAAGTCTCGCTGACCCGTCGCTTCCGCGCGGAGATCGAGATGGGTCAGGAAATCACCGATCAGATTGCCGAGGCCATTGCCGTGTTTTCCCCGGCGGGTCTGCTGCTGCGGGCCAATGCTGCCTATACCCGGCTTTGGGGTGTCGATCCCGGCGCCAGTCTTGGCAACGTCACCATTCGCGACTGCGTGCGCCACTGGCAGGCGATGACGCGGGCGGATCCGCTCTGGACCGAGGTGCGGGATTTCGTCCTGACCCTTGGCCCCCGCAACGGCTGGTCGGCCAAGGCCGCCTTCAAGGACGGGCGAATGCTGGGATGCCGGCTGGTGCCGATGTCGGGGGGGGCCACGCTTGTCGGCTTTGCCGATCCGGCCGATGCCGCGGAAACCAGACGGCCATTGAAAGTGCGGCGGGCAAGTCTGCTGGCGCAACAGGACGAAACCGAAGACGCCTGAGCAGCCCTTGCAGCCGGCGCGCCGGGGCTTCAACATGGGGGCATGAACCAGCCCGACGCCCACATGCTGTTCCCTCCTCCCGGCCATGCCAAGGCGCCGGTCGTCCTGGCGCTGCCCACGCCGCAGGCGACTACCGATCTGGCCGAATGGCTGGCCCCCCGCCTTGGCCCCGGCGACGTGCTGTTGCTCAGCGGCGAGATCGGCGCAGGCAAGACCCATTTCGCCCGCAAGCTGATCCAGGCAAGGCTTGCAGCCTTGGGCCGGGCCGAGGACGTGCCGTCGCCGACCTTCACCCTGGTGCAGGTCTATGACGTGGGCGACACCGAGATCTGGCACAGTGATCTTTACCGCCTGACCTCTGCCGACGAGGCGGTGGAACTGGGCCTGACCGAGGCTTTCGACACCGCGATCTGCCTTGTGGAATGGCCCGACCGGCTGGGCGACCTCGCACCAGCCAAGGCGCTTGGGATGCACTTCTCGGACGGGCCGGAGCCCGATTCGCGCCTGCTCACGCTGTCGTTCAGCGATCTGCGCTGGGGTGTGCTGATCGACGCGCTGCCGATCGAGCGCCAGCGAAATGTCTGATCGCAGCGCGAGGATCGAGACCTTCCTGGCAACTGCGGGCTGGTCCGGTGCGGTGCGGGCAGCACTTGCAGGCGATGCATCAACGCGGCGCTACGAGCGGCTCACCCTTGCGGGCCGGTCGGCGATCCTGATGGATGCGCCAGATCAGGCCGCATCCGTCACCGCATTCCTGCGGGTGGGCGGCTGGCTTCGGGCGCACGGTTTTTCTGCGCCCGCGACACTGGCGGAAGATCCGGCATCGGGCCTCTTGCTGATCGAGGATTTCGGCGATGCGCTGGTCGCGCAGCTTGTCGAGGCGGAGCCCGGCCACGAGATCAGTCTCTATTCCAGCGTAATCGACACGCTTGTGGGGTTGCACCGCCTCCCCGCCCCGGAATTCGTGCAGCCGCTTGACGGCCCGGCGATGGCGAAGCTCGTCGAGCTTACGGTCGAGTGGTATCCACACGCCATTGGCGAGGTGCCGAATGCCGAAACCCGGCAGATCCCCGATCTTGTCGCTCGGGCCTACGACAGGTTGGCGAAGGGGCCGCAAGTGATGGCGCTGCGCGACTTCCACGCCGAAAACCTGATCCTTCTGCCCGGCCGCAAGTCCCCGGCAGATATCGGTCTTCTGGATTATCAGGATGCCGTTGCCTGCCACCCGGCCTATGATCTGGTTTCGCTGCTGCAGGATGCGCGCCGCGACCTGTCGCCGGGAACCGAATCCGCCATGATCGCGCGCTATCTGGGCCAGACGGGCCATGACCCTGCCACGTTCCACGCCGCCTATGCCCTGATCGGCGCACAACGCCAATTGCGGGTCATCGGTGTCTTCGCACGCCTTTGTCTGCATTTCGGCAAGGCCGGCTATCTGGCGCATCTTCCCCGGGTCTGGAACCACCTGCAGGATAATCTTGCCCATCCGGCACTGGCCGATCTGGCCCGCGCCGTCGCAGGTGGACTGCCCGAGCCGACAGCGCAACGCATCGAACGGATCAAGGATCAATGCGGCACATATCCCCACCCGTGATGCTTTTCGCCGCCGGCCTGGGCACGCGCATGGCTCCGCTGACCGCGGACCGCCCCAAACCGATGATTCCGGTGGCCGGGCGTCCGCTGATCGACCACGCGCTTGGCCTGCTGGACGGCGTCGATACCGGGCCGGTGGTCATCAACCTGCATTATCTGCCCCGGCAGATCCAGGATCACCTGCAAGGCCGCCACGGCATCCGCTTTTCCCACGAGCCCCGACTTCTGGAAACCGGCGGAGGCCTGCGCAAGGCGCTGCCGCTGTTGAATGGCAATCCTGTGATCACGCTCAATACCGATGCGGTCTGGACTGGCCCAGGCCCCGTCGGACAGCTGCTGCGCCATTGGGATCCGGGCCGGATGGAGGCCTTGCTTCTGACCGTGCCGAAGGATCGCGCCGTCGGGCATGGCGGCAAGGGCGACTTCATCGCCGACAGCGATGGCCGGCTGCGGCGTGGCGCGGGCGATGTCTATACCGGGCTGCAGATCATCCGCACCGACCGGCTTGCCGGGATCGCCGACCCGGTTTTCTCGCTTGGCCGGATCTGGGACGACATGGCCGCCTCCGGCACGCTTTTCGGAATCGAGCACAAGGGTGGCTGGTGTGATGTCGGGCGGCCCGAATCCATCGCGCTGGCCGAAATGATGCTGGGGAAGGCCGATGTTTGAGAAAGACCCGCGCCCGCGGCTGTTCGGCCTGCCTCCCGGTGCAGACTTCGCCCGGGAACTGGTCGCGGGGCTGATCGCGCGGACGGCGCACCTTCCACCCGATGCCCTGTCACGGGTGACGGTCTATCTGAACTCGGCCCGGATGCGGCGGCGGGTGCGGGCGCTGTTCGATGGCCACGGCACGCGGCTTCTGCCCCGGCTGCGGCTGATCACCGATCTGGGGCAGGATCCGCTGATGGCACTTCCGCCTGCGGTCGCGCCACTGCGCCGGCGGCTTGAACTCACGCAGATGGTTGGCTCGCTCTTGCGGACGCGGCCCGATTTCGCGCCCTCGACCGCCGCCGTCGACCTTGCCGAAAGCCTGACTGCGCTCATGGGCGAGATGCAGGACGAAGGGGTGCCACCTTCGGCGCTTACGCCCGCGCTGGCCGAAGACCACGCTGCGCATTGGGAATCAAGCCTGCGGTTCATCGGCCTTGTGGCCCGCTATTTCGAAACTTCGACCGAACCGGATGCCAAGGCGCGGCAAAGGAAAGTCGTCGAAGCCCTGGCAGAGCGCTGGGCGGCGTCTCCGCCCGCGGATCCGGTAATGGTTGCGGGATCGACCGGGTCGCGTGGCAGCACGAAGATCCTGCTCAAGGCGGTGGCCGAATTGCCGCAAGGCGCGGTGATCCTGCCGGGGTTCGATGGCGATATGCCCGAAAATGCGTGGAACAGTCTCGATTCCGGGCCAGTTCCACAGGAAGACCACCCGCAATACCGTTTCCTGCCGCTGATGCGCAATCTGGGGGTCGATCCGTCGGCGGTGCGCCCCTGGACCGGCGCCCCGGCGCCCGATCCGGCGCGCAATGCGCTGATCTCGCTCTCGTTGCGCCCGGCTCCGGTGACCGACCGATGGCGCAGCGAGGGCCCGGCGCTTGGCGACCTGGTGCCGGCCACCCGCAGCATGACCCTGATCGAGGCGCCAAGCCCGCGAAGCGAAGCCGTGGCACTGGCGATGATCCTGCGCCAGGCCGCCGAAGACGGACGGCACGCCGCCCTGATCTCGCCCGACCGGATGTTGACGCGCCGGGTGGCGGCCGCACTTGACCGCTGGGGCATCGTGCCCGACGACAGCGCCGGCCACCCCCTGCCGCTGACGCCGCCGGGGCGGCTGCTGCGCCATGTGGCACGGGCGTTCGGCACGCGGCTGGCGGCGGATAACCTGCTCGTGCTGCTCAAGCACCCACTGACCGCAAGCGGTGGCGAACGGGGCGACCATGTGCTGAAGGTGCAGCAGCTTGAACTGTCGCTTCGCCAGTGGGGCCCGGCCTTTCCGACAGCTGCGGATCTGCGAAACTGGGCCGAAACCCGCGGCGCGCCCGCGTTGGCCTGGGCCTTGTGGCTGGGTCAGATGACTGCGGCGCTCGATCAGGGCGAACAGCCGCTTTCGGCCTGGATAGAGACGCATCTGGCAGCAACCGAGTTGCTGGTGGCTGGTCCCGACACCAGGCGAGGACCGTTCGAGCTATGGAACAAGGAAGCCGGGCAGAAGGCGCGACGTGCGATGGATGCCTTGCTGCGCGAAGCCGACGCCGGGTCCGTCATGTCGGCGGCCGAGTATGCCGACCTGCTGGACAGCGTGCTGCAATCCGACACCGTCCGGCAGTCCGAGGCGGTGCATCCGCTGGTCTCGATCCTCGGGACGCTCGAGGCACGGGTGGGCGGCGCCGATCTGGTGATCCTTGCCGGGCTGAACGAAGGTATCTGGCCCGCGCCTGCCGCGCCGGACCCATGGCTTTCGCGCCAGATGCGGCTGCGCGCCGGGCTTTTGCTGCCTGAACGCCAGATCGGGCTTTCGGCGCATGATTACCAGCAGGCCGCAGGCGCGCCTGAGGTGGTTCTGAGCCGGTCGCTGCGCGATGCCGAAGCCGAAACCGTGGCGTCGCGCTGGCTGGCCCGGCTGACGAACCTGATGGAGGGACTTCCCGCACAGGACGGGCCGGGGGCGCTGGCGGAGATGAAGGCGCGCGGCCAGCTCTGGCTGCGGCGGGCGGCAGCGCTGGAACAGGTCGCGCCGGGTGTGCCTGCATCACGCCCGGCGCCGCGACCCCCGGTCGGGCAACGGCCGACCACCCTGCCTGTGACGGATATCCGCACGCTCATCCGCGACCCTTACGCCATCTATGCCAGACGGGTCCTGAGGCTCCGGCCGCTTGATCCCTTGCGGCCCAGCCCCGATGCCCGTCTGCGGGGAACGGTTCTGCACAAGGTGGTGGAAGCCTATCTGAAGACGCCCGACCGGCTCGGAATGACCCGCGAGGAGCTTCTGTCCCTGGCTGGAAAAATCCTGGACGAGACCGTTCCCTGGCCTGCGGCCCGCCGCTTCTGGCTGGGGCGGATGGGGCGGATCGCCGAGACGTTCCTTGCGGCCGAGGCCGACCGCGCCGAAGCCGGCGAGCCGCGCGCGATCGAGGACAAGGGGAGTGCCACGCTCTTGTCGGGGCGGTTCACGCTTACGGCGCGGGCGGATCGCATTGACCTGATGCGCGATGGGCGCATCCATGTCTACGACTACAAATCCGGCGAGCCACCGTCGCCGGACCAGCAGAAGTATTTCGAGAAGCAGCTGATCCTTGAATGCGCCATTGCCGAGGCGGGTGGGTTTCCGATCCTTGGCGCTGCCGAGGCCGCCGCCTACAGCTATATCCATCTGGGCGGCGCCGGAGAGACCAAGGAAACCACACTGGAGCCGGGAGACACCGCCCGCGCCTGGGAAGACCTGGAACGCCTGATCGCCAGCTACATGGATCCGTCTCGGGGATATGTCTCGCGCAGGGCGGTGTTTCAGGAACGCTTTCCCGGCGATTACGACCACCTTGCCCGCTATGGTGAATGGGCAACCAGCGACGCCCCCCGCCCCGAGGATATGGAATGATGCGCCGCGATGACGCCAGCGAACGCCAGGTCCGGGCGGCAAATCCCGGCGTTTCGACATGGCTTTCCGCCAACGCCGGATCGGGCAAGACCCGCGTGCTGACAGACAGGGTGGCGCGGCTTCTGCTGGGGGGAACAGAGCCGCAGCACGTCCTTTGCCTGACCTATACCAAGGCTGCGGCATCCGAGATGCAGAACCGCCTGTTCCGCCGTCTGGGCAAGTGGGCGATGCTGGAAGACCACAGGCTGCGCGCCGAACTGGCCGAACTGGGCGAGGAAGGCTTGATCGACGCCGACCGGCTGGCGCGGGCGCGACGGCTGTTTGCCCGTGCCATCGAGACGCCCGGCGGGCTCAAGATCCAGACGATCCATTCCTTCTGTGCGGGGATCCTGCGCCGCTTCCCGCTTGAAGCCGGAGTAACGCCGGGATTCACCGAACTCGACGAACAGACCACCAAGCGGCTTCACGAGGAAATCCTTGATGAAATGGCGATGGACGCGGATATCGCCGCCGTTGACGCCATCGCCGATCTGGGGGGCGAAAACGTCGGCCCGGTGATTGAAACAATCGCCCGGATGGGCGCGGCACTGGAACGTCCCCTGCCCCGCGAGGCGCTGGCGCACCGCCTTGGAATTGCGCCGGACCTGACCATCGACCAGCTTCTGGATGACGTGCTTCCGGGTGGCGAGGAAGACCTGATCGCCGATCTGGTGCCGATGCTCTTGGCAAGCGGGCCGAATGACCGCAAGGCAGGGGCGGCGCTGGCGCGGCTGCGGCTGGACCGGCGCGATCACCGCCTGCTGGCCGGGCTGGAAAGGATCTTTCTGACCGGCCCCACGGCCAATGCGCCGTTTTCGCCGAAATCGAGCCTTCCCACCAAGGCGCTGGCGAACGGCGCGGCGGCCACCCTGATGCCAAGGTTCCGGTCGCTTATGCTGCGGGTCGAGGCGGCACGGCCGCACAGGATCGCGCTCTGGGCGATGGAGCGGACGGAATTGCTGCACCGCTTTGCCGCAGCCTTCCTGCCCCGGCTTCGGGCGCGCAAGGCGGCCCGTGGCTGGCTGGATTTTGATGACCTGATCGACAAGGCCGCCGCGCTCTTGTCGGATAGGTCGGTTGCCGCCTGGGTGCTGTTCCGGCTGGACGGCGGCATCGACCATATCCTTGTGGACGAGGCGCAGGACACCTCGCCGTCGCAATGGGCGGTGATCGAACGGCTGGCCGAGGAATTCACCGCCGGCGAAGGTGCGCGCGGAACCGATCGGACAATCTTTGTCGTCGGCGACAAGAAGCAGTCGATCTATTCCTTCCAGGGGGCCGACCTTTCGGGCTTCGACCGGATGGCCGTGCATTTCACCCGGCGGTTCGAAACCCTGCCTGCCGGGCTGCAACGGCTGCAGCTTGAGCATTCGTTCCGATCGTCCCAAGCGATCCTGCGGCTGGTCGATGCGACCTTCATCGAACAGGTGAACCGTGGGCTGGGCGGGCGCCCGAGCCATGTCGCGTTTCGGGACATGATGCCAGGACGTGTCGATCTTTGGGCGCCCCTGCCCAAGACCGAAGCGCCGGAGAAGACAGAATGGTTTGATCCTGTGGACATTCTGCCGCCGGAACATGAAATTATTCTTCTGGCGCGCAAGATCGCACAAGAAATCCGTCGGATCATCGACGCCGGGACGCAATGCGAGGTGCGCGCCGGATCGGGAACGATCGTGCGGCCGCTGCATGAAGGCGACTTCATGGTGCTTGTGCAGCGCCGGTCCGACCTGTTCGAGGAAATCATCCACGCCTGCAAGCAAGCCGGGCTGGCAATTGCGGGGGCAGACCGGCTGAAGCTGGGTGGCGAACTGGCGGTTCGTGACCTGCGCGCGCTGCTGTCGTTCCTGACGACGCCCGAAGACGACCTTTCACTGGCCGCCGCGCTGCGGTCGCCGCTGTTTGGCTGGTCCGAAGCGGAACTTCACGCGCTGGCCCAGCCGCGCGCAAAGGGCGCGACGCTATGGGAGGCGCTGCGCAACCGGGAGGACCACGCGGACACGCTGGCAATGCTGCGCGACCTGCGTGATCATGCGGATTTCCTGCGCCCCTACGAGCTTGTCGAACGGGTGCTGACGCGCCATGACGGGCGCCGGCGATTGCTGGCGCGGCTGGGTCCGGAGGCCGAGGACGGGATCGACGAGCTTTTGTCGCAGGCGCTGGCCTATGAACGCACCGATGTGCCCAGCCTGACCGGGTTCCTGGTCTGGTTCGAAAGCGACGAAATCGTGGTCAGGCGCCGGCTTGATTCGGAATCCCGCGCCATCCGGGTGATGACGGTGCATGGTGCCAAGGGGCTGGAGGCGCCGGTGGTGATCTTGCCCGATACGACTCCGCAAAGGCGCGATGACCAGTTGCGCGATGAAGTCCTTGCGCTGGACGGGGTGGCGGTATGGCGCGTGACCAGGGACGAGATGCCCCCGGCGATGGCAGCGGCGCGGGAAGAGGCGCTGCAACGCGGGCGCGAAGAACGGATGCGGCTGCTTTACGTGGCGATGACGCGCGCCGAAAGCTGGCTGATCGTCTGCGGCGCCGGAGAAATGGGAAAGGCGCCCGAAGACAGCTGGTATGGGCTGGTCGAGCAGGGAATGATCGCGGCAGGCGCCGTCGCCGCCTTGCCTGACGGCAGCCCCCTGCCCTTTGGTGCCGGGCTGCGCCTGACGCATGGCAACTGGCCGGATGCCGCGGCCCGAACTGCCACGGCAAAAGAAAGTCCCGAATCCCTGCCCGACTGGGCTTGGCAACCCGCGCCGCCGGCGCCTTCGGCCGAAGCCGCATTGTCGGCCTCCGATCTGGGGGGGGGCAAGGCGGCTCCGGGGCCGGAAGTGATCGACCGCGAAGCCGCCATGAGGACCGGTTCGCATCTGCATCTGCTGCTTGAACATCTGCCACATCATGCGCAGGCGAACTGGCCCGACATCGCAAGGCGCCTGCTGTCCAATGACGAGGAACCGGCGACTTTGGCTGAAACAGAGACAGTTCTGGCACAGGCCGCGGCTGTCATCAGCGCGGGCCCCCTGTCAGACCTGACCGGCGAGCGACGCCACGAAGTCGAGATCACGGGGCGGATCGGGGCTTTGGGCGGACGGGTCATGCATGGGATCATCGACCTGCTGGTGATCCAGCCGGACCGGGTGCTGGCCATCGACTACAAGACAAACACCACGGTCCCGGACGGGCCGGAGGATACGCCGGAAGGCATCCTGCGGCAGATGGCCGCTTACGCCGACCTGCTGGGGCAGATCTACACCGACCGACCGGTTGAGGTTGCGATCCTGTGGACGGCGAACGCCACACTCATGCCGCTTCCCCCCGATATCCTGCGGCAGGCGATCATCCGGGCCACCATGTCTTGACGATACCTTGACCTTCGCCGGGTGCAGACCTACGTTTGGGCCAACCTTCCAGATTGGAGAAATGACATGGCCACCGTTGCCGTAACCGATTCCACCTTCGATGCCGAGGTCCGCAATTCCCCGGTTCCGGTCGTCGTCGATTTCTGGGCCGAGTGGTGCGGCCCCTGCAAGCAGATCGGCCCCTCGCTGGAGGAGCTGTCGGCCCAATATGACGGCAAGGTGAAGATCGTGAAGGTCAACGTGGACGAAAACCCCGACCTTCCGGCGCAGTTCGGCGTTCGCGGCATTCCGGCGCTGTTCCTGTTCAAGGATGGACAGGTCGTGTCGAACAAGGTCGGCGCGGCCCCGAAGGCGGCGTTGCAGAACTGGATCGATTCCTCGATCTGAGGGATCGGCGGGTTGAAATCGGGGCGCCTTCGGGCGCCCTTTTTCATGGCGGGCCGCGCGCCTATGTTGGGCCAAACGGAGGGCATCATGGCAGAAGACCGGTTTCCCGGATGGCACGGCACCACGATCATCGGGGTCCGTCGCGGCGGCAAGGTGGTGGTGGCCGGCGACGGGCAGGTGAGCCTTGGCCAGACCGTTATCAAGGGCACTGCGCGCAAGGTGCGGCGGCTGTCGCCGGGCGGGCATGACGTGGTGGTGGGCTTTGCCGGCTCGACAGCCGATGCCTTCACGCTGCTTGAACGGTTGGAGAAGAAGCTGGAAGCGATGCCGGGGCAATTGGCCCGTGCCTGTGTCGAATTGGCCAAGGACTGGCGCATGGACAAATACCTGCGCAACCTGGAGGCCATGCTGATCGTCACGGATGGCAAGACGCTTCTGGTCATCACCGGCGCGGGCGACGTGCTGGAGCCGGAGAACGACGTGGCCGCCATCGGATCGGGCGGGAATTTCGCGCTGGCGGCGGCACGCGGGCTGATGGAGTCCGATCTGGACGCCGAACAGATCGCCCGCAAGGCGATGGCGATTGCCGCCGATATCTGCGTTTACACCAATGGCAACCTGACGGTGGAAGCCATCGGGGGCTGAGGCGCCCGAAGGAAGCATGGCGAAAGAGGCCCCAATGACCAACCTGACCCCGCGCGAGATCGTATCCGAGCTTGACCGCTTCATCATCGGCCAGAAGGACGCCAAGCGCGCAGTGGCCGTGGCGCTGCGCAGCCGCTGGCGGCGCAACATGTTGTCGGACGATCTGCGCGACGAGGTTTATCCGAAGAACATCCTGATGATCGGGCCGACCGGCGTCGGCAAGACCGAAATCAGCCGCCGTCTGGCAAAGCTGGCCCGCGCGCCCTTCATCAAGGTCGAGGCGACGAAGTTCACCGAAGTCGGCTATGTGGGCCGCGATGTCGAACAGATCATCCGCGACCTGATGGATGTGGCCATCGCGGACACCCGTGCCCGGATGCGTGAAGAGGTGAAGGCCCGCGCCCACAAGGCTGCCGAGGAACGGGTGATCGAAGCCATCGCGGGCGCCGATGCCCGCGAACAGACGCGTGAGATGTTCCGCACGCGCCTGAAGAAGGGTGAGCTGGACAATACCGTGATCGAGCTGGAACTGGCCGACACATCGAACCCGCTGCCGATGATGGAGATCCCCGGCCAGCCCGGCATGGGGATGATGAACATCGGTGATATCTTCGGCAAGGCCTTCGGGGGCCGCCGCACCCGGCGCAAGATGACCGTGGCCGAAAGCTATGAAGCCCTGATCGCCGAGGAAGCCGACAAGCTTCTGGATGATGAGGCGGTGAAGGTGGCGGCGCTGACGGAGGTGCAGGAAAACGGCATCGTCTTCCTGGACGAGATCGACAAGGTGGCCGCGCGGTCGGAAACCCGCGGCGCCGATGTCAGCCGCGAAGGCGTGCAGCGCGATCTGCTGCCGATGATCGAAGGCACCACGGTTTCGACCAAGCACGGGCCGGTCAGGACCGACCACATCCTGTTCATCGCCTCGGGTGCGTTCCATATCGCCAAGCCCTCGGACCTGCTGCCGGAATTGCAGGGCCGGCTGCCGATCCGGGTCGAGTTGAAACCGCTGGAGGAAGGCGACTTTGTCCGCATCCTGACCGAGACGGACAATGCCCTGACCCGGCAATACACCGCGCTGATGCAGACCGAAGGGGTCAGCGTCACCTTCACCGAGGACGGGATCGCCGCCATTGCCCGCATCGCCGCCGAGGTGAACCGCAGCGTCGAAAACATCGGGGCGCGGCGGCTTTACACCATCATGGAGCGGGTCTTCGAGGAACTGTCCTTCCAGGCGCCGGACCGTTCGGGTGAAAGCGTGACGGTCGATGCGGATTACGTCGAGGCCAATGTGGGGGCGCTGTCACGGTCCGCCGACATCAGCCGCTACGTCCTGTGAAACCGGACTTGTTCCCCGGGCGGCGCCGCCGCTAAGCTTGGGGTGTCTGCGGTTTCGGGGGCGCCATGACACGGCTTCGCATAGTGGTTCTGGTCCTGATGACCGCGCTTGCATCCTGCGCGCAGCGCGGAGAGCTGGTCATGGACCCTGCTGCAGCAGGCGTGGGCGCGGTCGAACCCGTCTATATCGGCACCACGCGCGGGCCGGCCGACAAGACTTCGGCCATCTTCGGCAGCGGACGACATGCGGGCCTGCAATTCGCCCGGCTTGATGTCTCGATCCCGCCGGACCGGAAGGCAGGGGATATCGACTGGCCCCGAAAGGGCGCTGCCCCCGACCCAAGCAGGCAGTTCCTGACGGTGAGCGCCGACCTTTATCCTTCGAAGGATACTTTCCGGCGGGCGCTGAGCGCGAAACTTGCGAAACTGCCCAAAGGCAAGCGCGAGGCGGTTGTTTTCGTGCATGGCTTCAACACCACCTTCGCGGAGGGCGCCTATCGCATGGCGCAACTTGGCCATGACCTGAAGATCCCCGGTGTTCTGGTGCATTATTCCTGGCCGTCGAAGGGGCACCCCCTTGGCTATGTCTATGACCGGGACTCGGCGCTTTTCGCGCGCGACGGGTTGGAAGAGCTTTTGCGCGATGTCGAAGGCGCCGGAGCAGACCGCGTCCTTCTGGTGGCGCATTCGCTCGGCTCGCTGGTGCTGATGGAAACCCTGCGGCAGATGGAGATCGGCGGCCAGCAGCAGCAGCTTGCCAAGGTTGGTGGCGTGGTGCTGGTGTCACCCGATCTGGATGTCGACCTGTTTCGCAGCGAAGCCGCCCGGATCGGGAAGCTGCCGCAACCCTTCCTGATCTTCACCTCGCGCAAGGACCGCGCCCTGTCGCTGTCGGCCCGTCTGACCGGGCGCAACCAGAGCCGCCTGGGCAATCTGGACTCCGCGCGGGATCTGGCCGATCTCAACGTCACCGTGCTGGACACGACGGCCTTCAGCCGTGGCGCGGGACATTTCAATGTTGCCAATTCGCCGGCACTGCTGGCGGTCCTGTCACAGATCGGCACGGTGGACCGCGCCCTTGAACGCGACACGCGCGGCCGCACGGGGCTTTTGCCCGGGGCGATCCTGACCTTCCAGAACGCGACCGAAATCATCCTGTCGCCGGTGGCGGCGATCAGCGGCTATCGGGGCTGAGCGCCGCCCGCGCGCCGCAGATAGACGTAATAGGCCCCCGTGCCGCCATGCTTCAGGTGGGCGGGCGCGATCTGCATGACCACCGATCCCAAAGGCGGCTGCGTCAGCCAGACGGGCACCTGATGGCGCAGGATCCCCAGCCGCGTCGGGATCGGACCCCAGTCGTCGCGCAGCTTGCCCTTGCCGGTGATGACCAGCACCAGCCGTTTGCCGTTTTCATGGGACCGGAGGATGAAGTGGATCAGTTCGGGGTGCGCCTCGGACAGGGTCATCCCGTGCAGATCGATCCGGCCTTCGGGCGCGGTCTTGCCGCGGACCATCTGCTGATGGGTCTTGCGGTCCATCCGCAGCGGTTGCTGGGCCAGACGTTCCTCAAGCGGCGGCAAGACGTCATGGCCCTGCGGCAAGGGGCGGGAGGAGTCACCGATCTGGAAATCGCGCATCAGGTCGCGCATCGGCGGCTTCGGTTTCGGCACCGCAGGCGCGGGCCGCGGTTCGGGGGGGTGGCTTGCCTTCACCTTCGGGTGCATCGGCTGCGCGGTGTGGGCGACGCGAGCCCAGATTTCACGCTCTTCCGGCGTCAGGATGCGCCGGCGGCTCATGGGTGGGCCTTCGGGACCAGGGCGATGGTGCGGGTGGACAGTTTCATCGCGCTGGCCTGATGCCCGGCGGCTTTCCCCGTGCCGCAAAAGACGTCGATCCGCGTGCCGGTGATCGCGCTGCCGCGATCCTGCACGACGGTCAGGCGGTTCAGCCCGCCCAGCCAGATCAGCGCCCCGCCGGGCAGGACAGGATCTGCGGCGATGCTGCGCCCCGGGATCACGGACGTTCCCAGCGCCCCAAGCGGGCCGGTATCTTCGGTCAGATCCCGCAGCTGAAAGAAGACATAGGACGGGTTGCGGCGCAAAAGCCCGTCCAGCAGGTCGGGATGGGCCTTCGCCCATTCCCGGATCGTATCGGTCGAAATCAGGTGGGCCGGGATCGCGCCTTGTGCCACCAGCTCTGCCCCGATGGACCGGTAGGGGTGGCCGTTCTTGCCCGCATGGCCCAGCCGCAGCACCGGTCCATTCGCCAGCCGCACCCGGACCGATCCCTGCACCTGTGCCAGAAACGCCTCGAGCGGATCGTCCAGCCAGACAAGTTCATGGCCCGCCAGATGGTCACCATCCAGAAGCTCGGCGCGCGTGAACCAGGGGGCGCGGTCCATCGGCGGCAGGCCGTGCAGCGGGTAGCGGAAAACGGGGGTGGCGACGGGCGAACCCGTAAGTTCTGGTTCGTAGTAGCCCGTTACAAGCGCCTCTTGCGGGGGCAGGCAGCGGAACCGGGTCTGGAAGAATTCCGCCGCTCTGGTTCCATCCGGGCGCGGCCAATGATTTGGCAGGCGATCCACGGTCAGCGCATAGGCGGCAAGGGCTTGATCAAGGTCGTCCTCGAACCAGCCCGGCAGGCTTGCGGGGTCAGTTTCGGCCAAGGACGCGGGCATCACTCGCCGGTCGCAACCAGACGCCAGTTCGGGTCGTTCGAACCGATGTGGCGCTCGAAGGTCCAGATGTCGCGCTGGCGGCGGGTTTCGCGCGGATTGCCCTCGACGATCTGGCCTGTTGCGTCACGTGCGACCGAAGTTAGTTCGCCCCCGAACCGGACGGTGACTTCGGCCTCGCCGCTGGCGCGGTCGAAGCGGGCGTCGCTCAGCGCCAGTTCGCGCAGGCCGATGAAGTTCGACTCCAGCGTGATGCCCCGTTCCTGCCGGGCGCGTATCACCTGTTCGAAGCTTTCCAGAACCTCGGATCCAAGGAAGGGGCGCACCTTGTCCAGTTCGCCCCGCTCAAAGGCCATGAGGATCATTTCATAGGCCCCCCGCGCGCCTTGCAGGAATTGCGCGACGCTGAATGCCGGTTCGGCCAGCTTGATCGCGGCCAGCGCCCGTGCGGCATCCGATTCCGCCGGAACATGGTCGATGATGTCGCGGTCCGGTCCGCCCTCGATGGTGTCGCCCATCGTGCGCGCAACAGCGGTCGGGCGCCGTGCTTCCGTTGCCGCCGGCTTTTCGAAACCTTCTCGCGTTCCAAGGACGCCACGCAACTTCAGTATCAGGAAAAGCGCCACGCCCGCCAGGACGATGAGCTGAATGATGGCACCTGACATGTGGTTATCCTTCCCGAAACGCGAATGACCGGCGTATCTTGGTAACCGGTCATTCTCCACTTATGTAAGATGTGGGTGTCGTCAAGTCCACCTGCGCCAACGTCCGGAAAGGTCTTGAATGTCGTTGATGTGGTTGTTTCTTCTGTGGCCGGTCCTTGAAATCGCCGTGTTCATCAAGGTGGGGGGTGCATTGGGGATCCTGCCGACGCTTCTGCTGATCATTGGCGCCGGGGTTTTCGGCGTCTGGCTGGTGCGGATGCAGGGGCTGATGGTCATGGATGACCTGCGCAACCGGTTGTCCAGAATGAACGACCCTTCCGAACCGATGGCGCATGGGGCACTGATTGCGCTGGCTGGATTCCTGTTCATGGTTCCCGGTTTCCTGGGCGATCTGGTGGCGCTGGCGCTGCTGGTGCCGGTGGTGCGGCGCTGGCTGATCGGGCGTATGGCACAACGGGCGTCCTTCATCCGCTCGACCGCCTTCGGATTTGATGCGCAAGGCCCTTACGCCAATGATCGCGGCCGCTCGACGGTGATCGACGCCGAGTTCTACGAGATCGACCCCGACGAGCCGCGCCTGCCGCCACGGCCCCGGCGGCCGTCGGGTTGGACGCGCGAGCAATAGGCGGGATGGCCCGTCAGACGTCTGCTGCCGATTGAGGCGATGCCGGCAAGGTGCTACACCGCCCCCGAACCAGTTCCGGGAGAGAATGTTCATGTCCGAAAACGGCAATGGAGCCGCGCCCGAGGCGCCGCAGGTCAAGATGCAGGTGATGGCGCAGTATATCCGCGACATGTCCTTTGAAAACGCGGTGGCGCAAAAGGGGCTTGCGGGCAGCGACGTGCAGCCTGAAATCCAGGTGGCGGTGTCGCTGGACGCCCGCAAGCGCGCCGTCGATCACCAGTATGAAGTCCTGAACAAATACCGCGTCACTTCGACCAACAAGAGCGACGGGGCGACACTTTTCCTGCTTGAACTGGAATACGGCGGTGTCTTCCATGTGGAAGGCGTTCCGGAAGACCAGCTTCACCCCTTCCTGCTGATCGAATGCCCGCGGCTGCTGTTCCCCTATGTCCGCCGCATCATATCGGACATCACGCGCGACGGCGGCTTCCCGCCGCTGAACATCGACAACGTCGATTTTCTTGCGCTTTACCGGCAGGAACTAGCACGCCGGCAGGCCCAGCCCACGCCGGTATCGTGACGAAATCCGGCTCGCCCCGGACGCGGGCGGGCCGTTTCCCGAACCGGTTGCGCAGGAACCGATTGCCCTGATCTGGCATTTGCCATCCGATCCTGCGAAAGTGGCAATGCGGGATTTGCCAGTCCGCGCGGTGTCGGGGTAGGGGTCTGATGACAGGGGCGCTTGAATGAGGCCGGGAAGATGGGCTCGACCGGCGGCAGTTGCTCTGGCAGCGGTCCTTGGCTGGGCGACGCCCGGAGAGGCGCTTGACGGCTTCACCTTCCAGACCCCCGGTGCCGACAAGGATCTGCGGTCAAGCCTGCTTGGCGCATCGCTTCTGGTGCAGTCGACCGACGAGAAGACCCCCCAAGGCCCGCAGGATCTGTTCGCGGCGGCGCGCGCCGATTACGGCCGGCTTCTGGGCGCGCTTTATGCCGCGGGACGGTATGGCGGGGTGATCAACATCCTGATCGACGGGCGGGAAGCCTCCGATATCGCGGCGCTGGAGGTGCCCTCGAAGATCGGCAGCATCAAGGTGACGGTCGACCCGGGGCCCCTGTTCACCTTTCGCCAGGCCAGGATGCGGCCCTATGCGCCGGGGACAGAACTGCCGCGCGAATATCTGGATACAGCGCCGGCGAAATCGACCGCCATCGTTGCGGCCGCCGGGGCAGGCGTGGACGGGTGGCGCGCGCTGGGCCACGCGAAGGCCGGGGTCGAGACTCAGAAGATCACGGCCGATCACCGCAGCCGGACGATTGACAGCTGGATCTTCCTGCGCCCCGGCCCGGTCGTGACCTTCGGCTCCGTGACCATCGAAGGCCATGAGCGCATGAGGCCTGCCCGGCTGGCGAGGATCGCGGACTTTCCTACCGGCAAACGCTTCGATCCCGATGAGCTCGACGCGGTGATCCGCCGCCTGCATCGCACCGGAGTGTTCAAGTCTGTCACCCTGACCGAGGATGAGACGCTCGGCCCGGGCAACACGCTTGGCTATCACCTGGCGCTGGTCGAGGAAAAGAAGCGCCGCATGGGGGCGGGGGCCGAATGGTCCACGGCAGATGGTGCGGCGCTCACCGCCTACTGGATGCACCGCAACCTTTTCGGGGGCGCGGAACGCCTGAAGATCGATGGCGAGATCACCGGGATTTCCGGGTCAACGGGGGGGACGGATTATGCGCTGGGCGTTCGTCTGGATCGGCCGGCGACATTTTCACGCGACACCACCGCCTTCGTCGAAGCGCGGATCGAACATCTGGACGAGGCCGATTATTCCGCCGACAAGGCAAGCATAGGCCTTGGGCTTTCGCAGGAGTTCAGCCCGCAACTGACGGTCACTGCGGGGCTCAGCTATGAAGCTGCGGATGTGCGCTACAAGGGCGGCAAGCAACATTACCAGTTGATCGCGGTGCCGACGACACTGGCCTGGGACCGGCGCGACAAACCCCTCGATGCCACGCGCGGGTTCTATCTGGGCGCCACGGCGACCCCCTTCCTGGGCTTCGGCTCGACGGGGAACGGTGCGCAGTTGACGGCCGATGGCAGGGTTTACCGGGGATTTGGCGTTGACGACAGGGTGGTGCTGGCGGCGCGCGTCCAGATGGGCACGGTCGTGGGTCCGACGCTGCTTTCCACGCCGCGCGACTACCTGTTCTACACCGGCGGCGGCGGCACGGTGCGCGGGCAGCCCTACCAATCGCTTGGCGTGAACGTGCTGCGGGCAGGGCCGGCGCGGTTGCGCACTGGCGGGATGAGTTTTGCCGCCGGATCCGTCGAGGCACGGGTGGACGTGACAGCGAAGATCGGCGCGGTGGCCTTCGCGGATGTCGGCTATGTCTCGGCGCAGGAATTCTTTGGCGGGCTTGACGGCTGGCACGCAGGGGCGGGGGCGGGGATCCGTTATGCCACGCCCATCGGCCCGATCCGGCTTGATGTCGCGGCACCGGTCGCGGGCAATACCGGCGACGGCATGCAGATCTACCTTGGTATCGGGCAGGCCTTCTGATGCGCCGCTTCCTTCTTTCCCTTGCACTTGCCTGCCTGCCACTGGCCGGTTGGGCACAGGACGCGGCAAGCGAGGCCGACAAGGGTTATCTGACCTCGTTTCTGGAGCGGAACCTCTCGGGACTTGGCCGAACAGTGCGGATTGACGGATTTGCCGGTGCACTGTCTTCGCGCGCGACCTTTTCTCGGATGACGATTGCCGATGCCGAAGGCGTCTGGCTGACGATCAACGAGGGCGCGATCTCCTGGAACCGGGCCGCGCTCCTGTCGGGGCATGTCGAGGTGGACGAGTTGACGGCAGCCTCCATCGAGATGCCGCGGGCGCCCGTTTCCGACACCAGCCCCAGCGCCGAAGCAAGCGGCTTTGCCCTGCCGGAACTACCCGTCTCGGTGAATATCGGGGCGATCCGTGCCGACCGTGTGACGCTTGGCGCACCGCTTCTGGGTCAGCCGGCCGAGGTGGCGCTAAGGGGCACCATGACGCTTGCGGGGGGCGAGGGCAGCACTGACCTGTCGCTGACGCGGATCGACGGCAAGACGGGTGAAATCACGCTGAAAGGGTCTTTCGCCAACGCCAGCCGCGAGCTGATGCTGGACCTGTTGATGAACGAGGGGCCGGCTGGGCTTGCGGCCACGCGGATGCAGCTTCCGGGTGCGCCCTCGCTCACGCTTGCAGTGCATGGCGCGGGCGTGATCGACACGTTCAAGGCGGACGTGGCGCTTGCAACCGACAACCGGCGCCGGCTGGCCGGAACGGTGCAGTTGACGGCGACCCTCGCCGAAGGGCAGGCGGTGGCCCAGCGCGGCTTCCATGCCGAGCTTGACGGCGATGTGGCGCCCCTGTTTCGCCCTGAATATCAGCGCTTCTTTGGCCCCCGCGCACGGCTTGTCGCCACGGGGCAGGCCCTGGCCGATGGGGGGTTCACGCTCTCGGAACTGACCATCGCCGCGCAGGCCGCGACACTGTCAGGCCATGCAGAGGTCGATGCCGACGGCGTGCCGACAAGGGCCGATCTGTCGCTGGCGCTTGGCCTGCCGGACAAGTCCGATATCCTGCTGCCCACGACAGGTGCGGATATTTTCCTGCGTTCGGCAAGGCTGCGGTTCAGCTTCGACGCGGCACGCGGGGACAACTGGCTGCTGGATGGCCGCGTGTCGGGGTTTCGCCGCGCAGACCTGAGCATCGGCGATCTGTCCCTGGCGGGTGAGGGTCGGATCGGGCGTGACGCAGCCGATGCGCCGCTGTTTGACGGAAAGCTGGATTTCGGCGCGGTGGGGATTTCTTCGACGGATCCGGCGACGGACCGGATGCTTGGGGAAAGCATGGCGGGGCATGTCGCCCTTGGCTGGAAAAAGGGGCAGCCGCTGACGCTGGCGGACCTGGCGCTTTCCGGCGCGGGTATCACGCTTTCGGGCGAGGCGAGCATTTCCGACCCCGAAAAGGGCGCGGTGGTTGCGGGCAATCTGACCGGGCAGGTGGCGGATCTGTCGCGATTCTCGGGGCTGGCCGGGCGCGAGATCGGCGGGTCGGCGGATGTCGCGGCCGACGGCAGTTTCACCATTCTGGGCGGCGCCTTCGATGTGACGGGGCAGGCCAGGGGGCAGGATTTGCGACTGTCGCAGCCCGAGGCGGACGCGATCTTGGCCGGCACCTCGCGGATCGCGTTTTCGCTTGCCCGCGATATGGCGGGAACGGAAATCCGGTCGCTTCACCTTGCGGCGCGCACGTTGTCGTTGCAGGCGCAGGGCCGGCTGCGCACCAATGGAAGCAACCTGACCGCCACACTGGATTTCACCGACTTGTCCGCGCTGGGGCCGGGTTATCGCGGCACGCTTGCGGCAGGCGCGGAACTGACGGCCGATGGTCCGGTGAACCACCTGACGGTGACCGGCAGCGGCAACGGAATTGGCATTGGCAGGACCGAAGCCGATGGCCTGCTGAAGGGCGTAACGGCTCTTGCGCTGACGGCCACGGAAGAAGACGGCCGGATCCGGATCGACAGTTTCCGGCTTGGCAATCCGCAAGTCACAGCGACCGCGGGAGGCAGCATCGACCTGCGCTCGGGCCGGCAAGACCTGACGCTTGACCTCGTGCTGCCGGATCTGGGGGCGATGGGGCGGCGCTATGGCGGGACACTTTCGGCAAATGCGACCCTTGCGGGCATTGCCGGCGAAAGGCAATTGACGCTGGCCGGCACCGGCCGGGATCTGCGGGTGGGGCAGGCCGAGGCGGATCGCCTTCTGGGGGGAATTGCCGACCTTGCACTGACGGCACGGGAACATCGCGGGACGGTGGTTCTGGAAGACCTTGTCCTGCGCACCGGGCAGGTTCAGGCAACGGCCAAGGCCGCCGACACGGGGGGCACGACGCAGGTCGATCTGTCGGTCCGGCTTGCCAACATGGGTGTTCTGGTGCCCGAATTTCCCGGCCCGGCCGAACTTGGCGGCACGGCGCGACATGCAGGGACGAACTGGCGGCTTGATCTGTCGGCAAGCGGGCCGGGGGGCACCTCGGCCACGATCAACGGATCCGTGGGCGGCAATGGCACCACCGACCTGACGATCCGCGGCCAGGCGCAGGCGGGAATTGCCAACGTGTTTCTTGGCAAACGCAGCGTGGCCGGGCCGGTCAGCTATGACCTGACGCTGAGAGGTCAGCCGCGGCTTGCCGATCTGGCGGGCCGTATCGAACTGCCGGACCTGCGCCTGTCCGACCCCGAAGCCGGGATCGCCGTCGAAGGCATCCGGGCGACCGCCGATCTGCAAGGCGGAACCGCCCGAATCCTGGCCTCGGGCAGCGTGTCGGGGGGCGGCACGGTTGCGCTTTCAGGGCCGGTGTCGCTGACCGCGCCTTTCCCGGCCGAACTGGCGCTTGAACTGCGTGATGTGCGGCTGCGCAATCCGAACCTGTTTGACACCACCGCCAGCGGCAATCTGGCGATCACCGGGCCGCTCAGGGGCGGGGCGGTGGTGGCCGGGCGGATCGCGCTGGGGGATACGGAACTGCGGGTGCCTTCCTCCGGGTTTGGCGGTTATGCCGATATCGAGCCGATCGAACATATTTCCCCGCCGGCCGGCGTGGTGGCCACGCGCCATCGTGCGGGGCTGAACGGCACGGCGAAAGACGCATCGACAGGCGGCGGCAACGGTGCACGGCCCATGGGGCTCGATATCCAGGTGGACGCGCCCAACCGGATCTTTGTCCGCGGTCGTGGGCTTGACGCCGAACTGGGCGGATCGGTGCGCCTGACCGGGACGACGGCGAATGTCATTCCGATGGGCAGTTTCGAGCTGATCCGCGGCAGGCTTTCGCTTCTGGGCAAGCGGTTCGAGATCACCGAGGGCGGCGTGGCGCTGGAGGGCGCGCTGATCCCCTACCTGCATTTCGTTGCCACCACTGACACGGCCGATCTTTCGGTGTCGATCGTCATTGACGGCCCGGCGGCCTCTCCCCGGATCAGCTTCACCTCGGCACCGTCACTGCCGGAAGAAGAAGTGGTGGCGCAACTGCTGTTCGGGCGCGGGCTGACCAGCCTTTCGGCCTTTCAGGCGGTGCAGCTGGCATCGGCGGTGGCTACGCTGACAGGGCGCGGAGACGGGGGCCTTGTGTCGCGGCTGCGGGGCAGTTTCGGGCTGGATGATCTGGATTTCCAGACCGGCGAAGATGGCAACCTTGCGCTGAAGGCCGGGAAATATCTTTCAAGCAACGTCTATACCGACATCACTGTTGGCGGCGACGGCATGACAGAACTGAACCTGAACCTTGATCTGTCAAGGCATGCCAAGGTCCGTGGCACGGTTGAAACGGACGGGAATACCGGAATCGGGGTCTATTACGAACGCGATTACTGATCGGGCGGCACGATGGCGGCGTTCATGCCGATACGGATCTGCAGGTGGTATTCACCATCCTGAACACCGTGTTCGATCTGCCCCCCGAGCTGGGCGGCAAAGGCCGCCATCAGTTGTGACCCCAGCCCCGATGGCCCTTGCCCATCCTGCGCCGCCGGGCCTGTCGTTCCGATGCTGTTGACCACTGACAGGAGGGCGCCCTCGTCCTTCTGCTTGAAGCTGATGCTGATTGTCGGCCGCTGGCCGGGCCCGGGGCTTTGGGCGTATTTCAGGGCGTTCGCAACGGCCTCGGAGGTGAAAAGCGCAACCGGCACCGCCTCTTCGGGCGAGAGCAGGACCGGGTCTATATCGGTCGAGACAACCGGATCCTGCGCCTGCGCCCGGATTGCGCCGGCAAGCTGCGAGATAACCTCGCCCAGCAGATCGCGCGCGGGAACCGCGGAAAGGGTCTGGTTCTGATAGAGCAGCTTGTGGACTGCGGCGAGGGTCATCACCCGGCTCTGCACGCGTGTGAGAGCGGCTTTCGCCAAGGGTTCGTGCACCTGGCGGATCTGCATGTTCATGATCGAGGCGATCAGTTGCAGGTTGTTCTTCACCCGATGATGGATCTCCTTCAACAGGATGGTCTTTTCCTGCACGGAATGGGCCAGTTGCTGTTCGTCCCGGATCAGGATGCGACCGACATTGTGGAACGTCTGGCTGGCTTCCTGCAATTCGGCGGGGGCGTTGCGCAGAACCTCGGGCGGGGCGCTTCGATCGCCCAGCGCAAAGCGGCGCATCTGGCCGCGCAGTTCGCGCACATGGGAAATCACCAGCCGATCAACCGCCACATAGACGATCACGATGCTGGCTATCCACATCAGCACAGGAAACATCAGGGCCGATGCCGCCAGCATGGAAAGGCGATCCGTCGCGCCAAGTCGCACACTGCCCAGGGCAAAGACCAGATCGGGCACGATGGGCACCACGGCGAACTGCCGCCGTTCTCCGGAACGGGCAATGCCCGAGAACTCGGCTTCGCGGTCGGCGGTCAGGCCTGTCAGGTCTACATCACGGGGCAAGAGCGCATCCGTCTGAGCGCCGATCAGTTCGATGCCGTCGGCGCGATTGGCGGTCAACACCTCGCCTCTGGCATTGAAGGTGACGATATCGACCGGCAGGTGAGACCCTGCGTAACTGTTGCCGATCGTCAGGATGGTGGCCGGCATCGACAAGGAGAGGTAGCCGACAAGGGTATCGGCCCGCTTCAGGGGCTGCGCGACCACCATGACCGGCAGACCAGTGACCTGCCCCCGGCCCGTGGTGTAGACCGTCTTGCCACCGGCATTGCGGATCGTCTGGAACCCCGGGCTGTCGGCAATGTCGCGCCCCGCGCCTTCCGATGCGCACAGGATCCGGCCCTCTGGCGAGGTGAGCCCCGCAAAGACGAACGAAAGAGACCGCTCGACGTATTCGCGCAGCCTTTCGCTGCAGCCGGGATCGGTCGGGCCGGACTCGAGGATGATGGGGGCGAGCGCGTCGATGGCACCCAGCGACCGATGGATCAGCGCTCGCTCGCCCGCGGCTGCCTCGGCGGTTTGGCCCAGGATCGCGCTTCGGGTCATTTCGACAGATTGGAGGTAGGTGCGGTAGGTCTGCAGCCCCGCAAGAGCGCCCAGCGGCAGGAGCGCGATCGACAATAGAACCACCAGACGTGTGCCGAGCCGTTGATGATGGTGCAGGCCAGGCATCCTCAGCCGGCGGAACCCGAGAGGCCGTTCAAGACAGCAAGCGTTGTCGGATCGGTCAGGCCGATCTCATCATCACCGGCCATGTCCAGAATTTCGGCCAGACGCTTGCGGCCCCGGTTCGCGCGGCTCTTGATGGTGCCGACGGCCACGCCACACATTTCGGCGGCCTCTTCGTAGGAAAAGCCGGAAGCGCCCACCAGGATCAGCGCCTCGCGTTGTTCGTCGCCGATCTTCGCAAACGCGGCCTGGAAGTCGCGCATGGCAAGTCGGCCATCATGGTCGGGTTTGCTGGCCAGCCGCGTGGAATACATCCCGTCCACATCCGCCACCTCGCGCCGGACGCGACGCCGCGATGAATAGAAGGTGTTGCGCAGGATCGTGAAAAGCCAGGCGCGCATGTTGGTTCCGGGCGTGAACTTGTCGATATTCGTCCAGGCCTTGACCACCGTATCCTGCACAAGATCATCGGCAGAAGAAGCCGATCGCGTCAGGCTTATCGCAAAGGCGCGAAGGGCGCCCAGGTGCTGCACGATTTCGTCCCGTGGGTCGGTCGCCCCTGTCATTTCGGCTTGTCCTGGGCCTTGAGCTGGGCAAGCAACTGAAGCAGTCGGTCGGGTATTTCTTCCTGGATGGCCTGTTCGTAGACGCGCCGGAGGTTTTCGTCGATCTGTTTCTCGACCGTGGACTGCCTCTTGTTTTCTGACATCTGCCTGTTTCCGTTGCACAGTATTCAACCACAGTTTTTCTACCTCTGGCGGAACCAAACGCTGATCAGGTCGTTCTGGTTCCAGTGGTGAAGAAAAAATGCTTCAAGAGGATACAAAAGTATGACCGACTTTGGCGGGATCATCGGACAGGAACTTCCCTATCTGCGGCGTTATGCCCGTGCATTGACCGGAAGCCAGCAATCGGGCGATGCGTTTGCCGCGGCCACGCTGGAAGCGATTCTGGCAGACAATTCCGTGTTCAGGACCGATCTTGCACCGCGCACGGCGCTGTTTCGTGTGTTCCACGCAATATGGTCAAGCGCCGGGGCACCCGTGGCGGAACAGGGCGCGGATACGCTGGAGCGGCGGGCGCTGGTCCATCTGCGCGGGCTGACCCGCAACACGCGCGAGGCACTTCTTCTGCATACGATCGAGGATCTGGGCTTTGCGCAGGTTGGCGAGGTGATGGATATTCCGCCCGCCGAAGCCGAAGCGCTGGTCAATATCGCGTTGCGCGAAATGGAAGGTTCGGTCCTTGGGTCGGTGACGGTGATCGAAGACGAAACCATCATCGCGCTTGATCTGCAAAGCATCGTGGGCGCGATGGGGCATCGCGTCACCGGTATTGCCCGCACCCGGGATGAAGCCCGCGCACTGGGTCGCAAGGCCAGGCCGGATCTTGTCTTGTCGGATATCCAGCTTGCGGATGGCAGTTCGGGGATCGATGCGGTCAATGATCTTCTGTCCGAACTGGGTGCTGTGCCGGTGATCTTCATCACCGCTTTCCCTGAACGCCTGCTGACCGGCGAACGCCCGGAACCCGCCTTCCTGATTTCGAAGCCTTACAGCGAAGAACAGGTCCGGTCTGCGGTAAGCCAGGCCATGTTCTTCGCGTCGACCGAAACCCTTGTCGGGTGATCACGCAGCAATCTGCCTGTGTGACGCGAATGACAATTCCCCGGTGGAACCCCTGCGTGACCTTCAAGGTTCAACTGACAAGGGTTCAGAAAGGAGATTCCCGATGGCTATTCATGACTCTACCTCGAAGGCGGCGGCGGATGCGGCCTCGAAGATGTCGGACCGGATGTCTTCGGTAAAGGACGAACTGGGCGCGATGGCATCAAGCCTTTACGAGGGCGGCCGCGAACACGGAAAGGCATTGGCACGTTCGGCCAGCCATGATGCCAGCCGGCTGATGGAAAAGGGAACGGAAGCCGCAGGTCAGTTGCGCACGCAGGCATCCGATCTTGCGGGTCGCACGCAGGAAATGGTGCGCGAACGTCCTGCCGTCGCGCTTGGCATCGCGGTGGGGCTTGGGGTGCTGGTCGGAATGCTGACGCGGCGCCGTTGACGGCTGCGTGGCCATGGTCTTGATCCAGCTGTTCCTGAACAGGATGAAGCGGACGGTCCGCAAGGCCGTCCGCAAGACCGCTCTGGGGGCCGCCGCAGCGTTCTGTGCGCTGGTGGCCCTTGGTTTCTTCACGGCTGCAGGGTTCCTGTGGCTGAGCGCAACCTTGAATCCGGTTGCTGCCGCTGCCATCGTCGGGGGGATTTACCTGGCGTTTGCCGTGTTGGCGATCATTCTTGCCGGCAACGACCGCACCGACGAACCGGAGCCCGCACCTGTGGTCTGGTCTTCGCTGGCCGAGGCCTTTCTGGCAGGTCTTGCCACGACACGAAAGAAAAAGTGACATCAGATCCGGGCGCGGCCCTGGCGCTCAGCCCCGGGTGCTGCGGGCGCGATGTTCCCAGCGGAGCCGCGCCAGTTCGGCATTCACGACACCGCCCAGCAGCACGATATAGGCCGAAATGTAGAACCACATGAGCAAGGCGATCACGGCGCCGATGGAGCCGTAGATCCGGTTGTAGCTGTGGAAGTTGGCCAGATAGAGCGAGAAGGCGGCCGAGGCCAGCGCCCAAAGGACCGCTGCCAGCAGCGCCCCAAGCGTGACCCAGGCATGACGGGCCTCGGGCTGGTTGGGGCCGTAGCGGTAGAACAGGCCCAAGGCGACAAGACCGACGACCGTCATCACCACGAAAGGCAGAACGGTCAGGATAAGCCCCTCCCACGACCCGAGGAACTCGACATGGGCGAGCACGGCCGTAACGCCGACGACGGTAGCAAATGCGGCAAGCACCAGCCCGATCAGCGCCAGTGTCATTGCCAGCGACGCAAACACCCGCAACAAGACCGGTTGATGGCCGCGCGAATGCACGGCGTTCAGGCCGGTGATCAACGAAGCGACGCCCGATCGGACCGAATAGAGGGCGATCAGCAAGGATATGACCGTAGTCCATCCATGCGTGCGGGTATTGGCCTGCAACAATGTGGTCAACTGGCCTTCCAGCAAAAGGAAAGCTTCTTCGGGGATGAAGTCCCGCGCGGCGTGCAGCCCGCCGGCGATGACGGTTGGATCGTAGAACCACCCCCAGATGGCGATGGTCGCTGCCATGCCAGGAAAGATCGAGAACATGCCATAAAAGGCAACTCCGGCCGCTATCAGCCCGAGATTGCGTTCGTCCAGCGCGTACCAGACGGCGCGCGTCAGTTCAGACAGGCGGATGGGCTCGATCGTGGACAGGAGCCGGCACTCCCTTCTGCGGGTTGCCGGTATCTTCGGCGATGGCCACCGGAACTGCAACGCCCCGCGTCTTGTCCGGTTTAACGGAAAGGTGCTGCAATCGGCACCGGATGCGCGGCACCGGAGGTGCCGATCTGTTCGTGGCCTGCGTCAAGCGGCCGGCGTGTCGCGCGACGGACCAAGCAAGCCTTCGGTCACGGCGGACAGCGCCAATGCCGCAGCGCCATGACCCCAAAGCAGGTCGCCCCATGCGTGGATCTCGATCCGGGGCGCGGGTCTGCCCGTGTTCAGGGCCAGTGCCTCTATCTCGGCCAGGGTTTCCTTGGCGTAAAGGTAGTCGTAGCGCATGCGTTCGCCCGAAAGGATGATCAGTTCAGGGTCGAACAGATTCACGACATTGGCCAGACCCAGTGCCAGATAGCGCCCGGCACGATGGAAGATCGACCGCGCCGCCGCATTGCCGGCCTTGGCGTGGTCATAAAGGCTTTCCAGCAGGATATTCATCGACTGCGTTTCCCGGCTGGACCAGTTGAGGGCAGTGGTCGCCTCGCGTGCAAGGGCATAATCCGCAATGTAAGCCTCGAGGCAGCCGCGCTGGCCGCAGCGGCAAAGCGCGCCGTCAAGCTGAACCTTGGTGTGGCCCAGCTCTGTCCCCAGTCCCTGCGCGCCGCGATAGATGCGGTGGTTCAGCACGAAACCCATGCCGACGCCGTGTTCGATGGTGACGACGGCGAAATCCGACAGCCTGCGCCCGGCACCGAACCAGAGTTCGGCAAGCGTCACGAGGTTGGCGTCGTTGTCCACATTCACCGGCAGGCCCAATACCTCGGCCGCCATCGCGGCAACCGGAACATGCCGTTCCGACAGCACCGGGCACCAATGGGCGATGCCGCTGTTCGTGTCGACGAAGCCGGGAAGGCCAAGGCCCACCGCTGACAGATCGCCGGGATTCAACCCGATATTGGCGCAGACCCGTGTCAGGATCTCGGCGACAAGGCGGATCAGTTCCGCAGGTTCGACAGGGCCGGGATCGCGCGGGATCGATTCGCCGCCCATGACGTTGCCCGCGAAATCCATCACCACCGCGATCAGCCCGCGATCCCAGAGCTTCACCCCGCCCACGTAATGCGCTGCCGCCCGCACACCCAGCGATACCGCCGGCCGACCGCGCGCGCCTTCGGAGGCGGTGGAAACTTCCTCCAGCAGGCCAAGTTCGATCAGTTCCGATGTGAGCGTCGTCACGCTTGCCGGGCTGATGGCCAGCTCGCGTGCAACCTGCACTCTGGGCATCTGGCCGGCGGCACGAACCCGTTCGAAGATCTGCTGGCGCAGCGGCCGCGGCGTTTCCGACAGCGAGGGGATCATCGGGCCGCATCCCTGGCGTTCCTGATCATTGAAGGTCAGGAAGGGTTGCCCTGCGCGAAGGGTGCTGCGGGTCATTTCTTTAACCTCCAAATTATTCCAAGGGCTTCTATCAGCTTATTCGCGCTTGCATCGGGCATTTTGCCGCGTTGCAGCGGCAAAATGCCTCGGTTCCTGCCACTGACCCAGTCTTGTCGCATGATTTTAATTTGACAACTAAAATTAATAGCCGCATCGTTCAAGAACTCCGGCACAGGGTGCCGTGACAGGGGCAAATGCCCGAACAGGGAGGTTACGCATGCACAAGTCCATTCTGGCAGCGGTGGCTCTGACCGCCGGCTTTGCCGCCACTTCGGCCATGGCCGAGATGAAGGTCGGTGTTTCCTGGTCGAACTTCCAGGAAGAACGCTGGAAAACGGATGAAGCCGCGATCAAGGCCGCGCTTGAAGCCGCTGGTGCCACCTATGTTTCCGCCGATGCGCAGTCGTCGTCGGCCAAGCAGCTGTCGGATATCGAATCGCTTCTGGGTCAGGGCGTCAATGCGCTGATCGTGCTGGCGCAGGACACGCAGGCCGTGATTCCGGCTGTGCAGGCGGCGGCGGACCAAGGGATTCCGGTCGTGGCTTATGACCGGCTGATCGAAGACCCGCGGGCCTTCTACCTGACCTTCGACAACGTCGAGGTGGGCCGGATGCAGGCGCGCGAGGTGCTGAAGGTGGCTCCGAAGGGCAATTACGTGATGATCAAGGGTTCGAACACCGATCCGAACGCCGATTTCCTGCGTGGCGGACAGCAGGAGGTGCTGCAACCGGCGATCGACAAGGGCGACATCAAGATCGTGGGCGAGGCCTATACCGATGGCTGGCTGCCCGCGAACGCGCAGAAGAACATGGAACAGATCCTGACCCAGAACGACAACAAGGTGGATGCCGTCGTCGCCTCGAATGATGGCACGGCGGGTGGCGCGATTGCGGCGTTGGCGGCGCAGGGCATGGTGGTTCCTGTGTCCGGCCAGGATGCCGACAAGGCGGCGCTGAACCGGATTGCCGCCGGGACGCAGACGGTGTCGGTCTGGAAGGATTCGCGCGACCTGGGCAAGAACGCCGCCGAAATCGCGCTGGCGCTGGCGGGCGGCAAGAAGAACACCGAAATCGACAAGGTGCAGACCTTCAAGACCCCCGGCGGCAATGACATGAGCGCCGTTCTGCTGACCCCGGTGCCGATCACCAAGGACAACCTTGGCCTTGTGGTCGATGCCGGCTGGATCACCAAGGAAGAACTGTGCCAGGGCGTGACCGGCGGTCCGGCCCCCTGCAACTGATCTTCGCGTAAAGCCCCGGCCATGGAGCCGGGGCTTCACCCCAGGCCGCCCGGCCCAGGCGGCAGCCGTTCAATCACAGGACCGGACATGACTGACGTGGCCTCCCCCCATACTGATCCCGAACAGAAGCGCGGCCTGTTCGAGACGCTGGAAATCGACACCCGGCTTCTGGGCATGATCGGTGCCTTCATCCTGATCTGTCTGGCCTTCACCTGGTATACCGATGGCCGGTTCCTCTCGGCGCGGAACATCTTCAACCTGACGATCCAGACCGTTTCGGTCGCGATCATGGCGACGGGAATGGTCTTCGTGATCGTCATGCGCCACATCGATTTGTCGGTGGGGGCGCTTCTGGCGCTGTGTTCGGCGGTGATGGGCCTCTTGCAGGTGCGGATCCTGCCGCAATACGGCATTCCGCTGGGTAGCCCGCTGATCGCGCCGATCGCCATGGCTGCGGGCATTCTGACCGGCGCGGCGGTGGGGGCGCTGAATGGCTGGCTGGTCGGCTATCAGGGGGTTCCTGCCTTCATCGTCACGCTGGGCGGGTTGCTGATCTGGCGCAATGTCGGGTGGTATCTGACATCGGGCCAGACCCTTGGTCCGCTTGATCCCACCTTCCTGAAGTTCGGCGGATCGGAAGGCACGCTTGGCGTCACGCTTTCCTGGATCATCGGGGCGCTGGCGGCGGCCGCTGCCGTCTGGGCGGTATGGCGCGCACGGCAGGTCAAGGAGCGCCACGAATTTCCGGTCAAGCCCATCGGTGCCGAAGTCGCGCTGTCAGTCGTGATCGCCGCGTCGATCCTTGGATTTGTCTATTTCCTCAATTCCTACCTGATCCCGGACGCCCGGCTGAAACGGATGTTCGAGGCGCGCGGCGAGGTGATGCCCGAGGGCTATACCGAAGGCTTCGGCCTGCCGATTTCCGTCGTCGTGGTGATCGTCGTGGCGATCGTGATGACGATCATCGCGCTTCGGACCAGGTTCGGGCGCTATATCTTTGCCGCCGGCGGCAACCCCGATGCGGCCGAGCTTTCGGGCATCAACACCCGCTGGCTGACCGTCAAGGTCTTTGCGCTGATGGGGATTCTCTGCGGGCTTTCGGCGGTGATCGCACAGGCCCGGTTGCAGAACCATACCAATGACCTTGGCACGCTGGACGAGCTGCGCGTCATCGCGGCCGCTGTCATCGGCGGCACGGCGTTGTCGGGCGGGGTCGGCACGATCTATGGCGCGATCCTTGGCGCATTGATCATGCAATCGCTGCAATCGGGGATGGCGATGGTTGGCGCCGAAGCACCTTTCCAGAACATCGTCGTCGGCGTGGTCCTTGCCCTCGCCGTCTGGCTGGACATCCAGTATCGCAAGCGCACCGGCGCGCTGAAATAGGGGGCGGCCATGACCATTGAAACAAAGATCGACCCGCGTGGCACACCGCTTGTCGAGATGCGCGACATCTCGATTTCCTTCGGAGGCATCAGGGCGGTGGACCATGTGTCGATCGACCTTTTCCCCGGTGAGGTGGTGGGTCTGCTGGGCCACAATGGCGCCGGAAAGTCGACGCTGATCAAGTGCCTGTCAGGCGCCTATCACGCCGACGCGGGCGATATCTTCATCAACGGCGAGCAGGCCGTGATCAACAACCCGCGCGACGCGCGCGGCTACAACATCGAGACGATCTATCAGACGCTTGCGCTGGCCGACAACCTGGATGCAGCATCGAACCTGTTTCTGGGGCGTGAACTGGTCACGCCGATGGGCTTCGTCGACGACGGCGCGATGGAAGCCGAGACGCGCAAGATCATGGCGCGGCTCAACCCGAATTTCCGCAAGTTCAAGGTGCCGGTTGCGGCGCTGTCCGGCGGGCAGCGGCAATCGGTGGCCATTGCACGGGCGGTCTATTTCAACGCACGCATCCTGATCATGGATGAGCCGACCGCAGCCCTTGGTCCGCATGAAACCCAGATGGTTGCCGAACTGATCCAGGAACTGAAGCGCGAAGGGCTTGGGATCTTCCTGATCGAACATGACATCCACGCGGTGATGAAGCTTTGCGACCGGGCGGTGGTGATGAAGAACGGTGCACGCGTCGGCACGGTGAACGTGGCCGAGGTGACAGACGATGACATCCTTGGAATGATCATCCTCGGCAAGAAACCTCCGCAGGCAGTCTGATGTATATCGGGCTTGATCTGGGGACTTCGGGCCTGAAAGGGATTCTGATCGACGAGGATCAGAAGGTGCTGTCGGAGGCATCGGCACCGCTGAATGTCAGCCGCCCCCGGGATGGCTGGTCGGAGCAGTCGCCGACCGACTGGATCGCAGCGGCGGAAACGGTGCTGGGCCGGCTGTCCGAACATGGCCTGTCGGCGGTGCGGGGCATCGGGCTCTCGGGGCAGATGCATGGTGCCACGCTGCTGGACGGGTCGGACAATGTGTTGCGGCCCTGCATCCTGTGGAACGATACACGCGCGCACCTTGAAGCCGCCGAGCTGGACGCCGATCCGAAATTTCGCGCGACTTCGGGCAATATCGTGTTCCCCGGCTTCACGGCACCCAAGCTTATGTGGGTGGCGCGGCATGAACCGGCGGTATTTTCGCGCACCGCAAGGGTATTGTTGCCCAAGGACTACCTGCGCCTGTGGCTGACGGGCGAGCATGCGGCAGACATGTCGGATGCGGCGGGCACAAGCTGGCTTGATACCGGGGCGCGGGACTGGTCAGACGCGCTTTTGGCTGCGACGGGGATGAACCGCGCGATGATGCCGCGACTGGTCGAGGGATCCGACCCCTCGGGGATGTTGCGCGATGCGCTGGCAGGGCGGTTTGGCCTGCCACGGGGCGTGGTCGTCGCGGGCGGCGGCGGTGACAATGCGGCATCGGGAATCGGCGTGGGAGTGGTCCGCGCGGGACAGGCCTTCGTCAGCCTGGGCACTTCGGGCGTGCTGTTTGCCGCCAATGACGGCTACCGACCAGATGCAGCGACGGCGGTGCACACCTTCTGCCATGCGCTTCCGGGCACGTGGCACCAGATGGGGGTGATCCTGGCGGCGACCGATGCGCTGAACTGGTTTGCGCGGCTGGTCGGATCGGATGCGGAATCGCTGACATATGACATGGGCCCGCTTCGAGCGCCGGGCAAGACGCGGTTCCTGCCCTATCTGGGCGGGGAACGCACACCGCTGAACGATGCCCTGATCCGTGGCGCCTTTGTCGGGCTTGAACACGCGACCGACCGCGCGGCGGGCACGCGCGCGGTGCTGGAAGGCGTGGCCTTTGCCATCCGCGATTGCCGCGATGCGCTGGCCAGCACCGGCACGCGGATCGACCGGCTCCTGGCGGTGGGCGGCGGCGCGCGGTCGGACTACTGGCTGTCGGCCATCGCCACGGCACTGAATACTCCCGTCAGCCTGCCCGCAGCCGGCGATTTCGGTGCGGCATTCGGCGCGGGGCGGCTGGCGATCATGGCGGCGACCGGGGCGGGGGCGGAGGTGGCGCGGATGCCGGCGATTGCCCGCGTGATCGAACCGGAGGCCACACTGAGGGACGCTTTCGATGAAGGGCACGCGCGCCACGCCGCCGCCCGCAACGCGATAAAGGGGCTGACATGACCGAATTTTTCAAGGGAATCCCGCAAATCCGATTTGAGGGGCCGGAATCGACGAACGAGTTCGCCTTCCGCCACTACAACCCCGATGAAATGATTCTGGGCAAGCGGATGGAGGACCACCTGCGCTTTGCCGTCGCCTATTGGCACAGTTTCGCCTGGCCGGGCGGCGATCCCTTCGGCGGCCAGACGTTTGCGCGACCCTGGTTTGGCGACACGATGGATCTGGCGCGACTGAAGGCTGATGTGGCCTTCGAGATGTTCGGTCTGCTGGGCGTTCCGTTCTTCTGCTTCCACGATGCCGATGTGCGCCCCGAAGGCGCAAGCTTTGCCGAAAGCCTGCGCAATCTTGAAGAAATCACCGACTATTTCGCCGACAAGATCGAAGGGGGCCGCACGAAGCTGTTGTGGGGGACGGCCAACATGTTCTCGCATCGGCGCTGGATGGCGGGGGCGGCCACCAACCCCGATCCGGACGTCTTTGCCTATGCCGCGGCGACAGTGAAATCCTGCATGGACGCCACGCATCGGTTGGGTGGGCAGAACTATGTCCTGTGGGGTGGGCGCGAAGGCTACGAAACGCTGCTCAACACCGATCTGAATCGCGAAAGCCAGCAGGCGGGCCGGTTTCTGCAGATGGTCGTCGATTACAAGCACAAGATCGGCTTCGAAGGCGCGATCCTGATCGAGCCGAAACCACAGGAGCCGTCGAAACACCAGTATGATTACGACGTGGCCACGGTTTACGGGTTCCTGAAACGCTTCGGTCTGGAAAACGAGGTGAAGGTGAACATCGAGCAGGGCCATGCGATTCTTGCGGGCCATTCGTTCGAGCATGAACTTGCGCTGGCGGCATCGCTGGGGCTGTTCGGCTCGATCGACATGAACCGCAACGATTATCAGTCGGGCTGGGATACCGACCAGTTTCCCGACAATGTTCCCGAAATGGCGCGCGCCTATTACGAGGTGATCCGCGCCGGCGGCTTCACCACCGGGGGCACGAATTTCGACGCCAAGATCCGGCGGCAAAGCCTGGATCCGGAAGATCTGATCCTGGCCCATGTCGGCGGGATGGATATCTGCGCGCGGGCCTTGAAGGCTGCGGCGGCGCTGTGGGAAGACGGGTCGCTGGAACGGGCGCGCGGCGAACGCTATGCCGGCTGGGACAGGCCAGAGAACCTGGCGATGCTGAAGGGCGGAACCCTTGACGGGATCGCGGCCAGGGTGCTGGCCCAGGACATCGACCCTCAGCCACGGTCGGGGAAACAGGAGCGGTTGGAGAACCTCTGGAACCGGTTCGTCTAGACCTGCGCGAATCGTGTGGCCGGCTGGCTTGAAACACCGATTGTGACAAGGTGCCGCGATTTCGCTGCGGCGCGGCGCAAGTTTGTGGCATCCAGATGGCGCGAGGGCCGGATCTTAACCATTCGTTCCGCACCTGTTCATGGAAATGCGGTCCATTGTGGCGATGGCGCGGCTAGTCCGTTTCTGACTGCCCCAGTTTTGTCGTTTGTTATTAATACAATAGTCGACTAGAAGGGACATTACTTACGAAGGCCGGGGGGCTGGTTTTTTTGAAGGTCATTTGAGAACGGAGCATCGAGAGATGACGTACCTCCTGGTTGAAACGCCGACGGTTCCGGCGTCTGGTGCTGTAACGAGTCTCTATGCATCCAAAGGCAAGCGCGCGCTCGATCTAGCATTCATCCTTCTTGCGTTGCCTGTCCTGCTGCCCGCCATGATGATAATTGTCGCCCTGACCCTGTTGCAGGGTGGCAGCCCATTCTATTCGCAACTGCGGATCGGCCAGGACGGGAAAGTTTTCCGCTGCTGGAAGATCCGGACGATGGTTCCGAATGCCGAGCAGGTTCTGAGCGACATGATCGCCGAAAACCCGGCAATCGCCGAGGAGTGGCACCGCAACCAGAAACTGGCGAAGGATCCCCGCATCACCCGGATCGGAGCCATCCTGAGAAAGACCAGCCTCGACGAACTGCCGCAGCTTCTGAATGTGCTGAACGGCACGATGAGCCTTGTCGGTCCGCGCCCCTTCATGCCGGAACAACAGGCCATCTATGGTGATGGGCGCATGGACGTCGCCTATTATCGCGTGCGGCCGGGGATCACCGGCCTTTGGCAGATCGAGCGTCGCAATGCCGGGTCGTTTTCGGAACGTGCGCTGTTCGATACGCGCTATGTGCGCCGGATATCGATTGCCGAAGATCTGTCGATCCTCTTGCGGACGGTCACCGTCGTGATGCGGGCGACCGGAAAATGATCAATCGCTGAAGCGATGCCAGATCGCGCCTTCGCCCAATGTGGACACGAAGGCGCGATGTGCTTCCAGCTCGGCTTCGGTGATCCGGCGGGCAAGTGGGGCCGTGCGGGGCACGGGGCGCCAGGTCGGGTCGACCGGATTGGGGCCGCCGCGTTCCGGCGCGGCTGCCAGGGCGAAATCCGGCTGCCGGCCACCCGTCAGCTCCAGATAGACCTCGGCCAGCAATTCGCTATCAAGAAGTGCACCGTGCTTTTCGCGGGCAGAATTGTCGATTGCAAAGCGACGGCAAAGAGCATCCAGTGTCGCCGGCGATCCCGGAAACCGCCGCCGCGCGATGGCCAGTGTGTCCAGCGCCCGGTCCATCGGGATTTCCGGCATCCGCGCCCATGACAGTTCGGCATTCAGGAATTTCATGTCGAAAGAGGCGTTGTGAATGACAAGCCGGGCCTCGGCACCGATGAAATCCAGAAAAGCCTGCGCCACTTCGGAAAAACGGGGCTTGTCGCGCAGGAAGTCATCGCCAAGGCCATGCACCACGAAAGCCTCGGCAGGCATGGAACGTTCGGGGTTGATATACTGGTGATAGGTCCGCCCCGTCGGGACATGGTTGATCAGTTCAACCGCGCCGATCTCCACCAACCGGTGGCCCTCGGCGGGTTCGAAGCCTGTGGTTTCGGTATCAAGAACGATTTCACGCATCTGCCTTATCCTTGCGGATCCGGGCCAAGACTTGCCGGACCTGTTCCTTTGCCTCCGGCAGGGTCGAAGTATCAATGATCCAGGTTGCTCGCGCGCGCTTTTCTGCGTCAGGCATCTGCCGCGAGAGGATCAGGTCGAATTGAGCCGGCGTCATGCCCTGCCGGGCCAACACGCGTTCGCGCTGAAGGTGCAGCGGCGCGCTGACTACGACGATCCCATCCATCTGGCCATCGGCGCCGGTTTCAAAAAGAAGCGGGATATCGAGAAGGACGATATCGACGCCGTCATCTGCCGCCTGATCCAGAAATCGGGTCCGATCGGAGGCGACCAGCGGGTGAACGATCTGCTCGATCCGGGAAAGGGCAGAGGGATCCGCAGCAATGATGGACCGGAGCGCTGACCGACTGATGCCACCTTCGACCAAGGCCTCGGGAAAGGCCTCCGACAGCGGGGCAACAGCCAGGCCACCGGCGGCGTAGATCCGGTGGACCGCGGCATCGGCATCCCAGACGGGAATGCCTTCGGCAGCGAACATCGCTGCGGTCGTCGACTTGCCCATGCCGATCGAACCGGTAAGGCCCAGACGATAGGGCCGGGACAGGCCAGCCTTCATCCGGCCAGAACCGCGTCGCGTGTGGCCTGGTCGACTTCGGGCCTGATGCCGAACCAGCGCTCGAATCCGGGGGCGGCCTGATGCAAGAGCATTCCCAGTCCGTCGACCGTCGTGCAGCCAATGGCCCCGGCTTCCTCAAGCAGGCGGGTGCGGAGCGGCGCATAGACCAGATCGGTGACGACGGCCTTTGGCGACAGGGCATCCAGCGGAACCCGGAATTCCGGCTTTCCCTGCATTCCCAGCGACGAAGTATTCACGACTGTCGTGGCATCCTCGAGCATGTTTCCCGCTTGCGCCCAGTCATGGACGACGATCCGCGCGCCGAATTCGTGCCGCAGACTTTCTGCGCGGGCACGGGTCCGGTTGGCCAGGCGGATCTCGGGGGCGCCGACTTCGAGCAGCGACGCGATCACGGCGCGCGCCGCACCGCCCGCGCCCAGAACCGCAGCCGGCCCCACAGCCGGATTCCAGGACGGCGCGTTCTGCCGCAGATTGGCGATGAAGCCATAACCATCGGTATTGTCGGCGTGAATGCGCCCGTCCGGGCGGAAGATCAGGGTATTTGCCGCCCCGATCAGGGCTGCGCGGTCCGTCACCACGTCGGCAAGCGCCAACACCGCCTCCTTGTGAGGGATGGTGATGTTGACACCGACGAAACCGGCCTTGGGCAGGGCGATCAGGACTTCGGCCAGAGCCTCGGGGGCCACATCCATCGGGATGTAATATCCCTTTATGCCGTAGACCCTGAGCCAGTGCCCATGCAGCAGAGGCGACCGGGAATGTGCGATTGGAGAGCCGATGACACCGGCCAGCGGGATGCGATGCGTCTCAGTCATGTGGCAATCTCTCCCTGCGACCGCAACCAGGTCAAGAACTCGATCAACGGCAGTCCGAGGATCGAGAAGTAATCTCCGTCGATGCGGGAAAAAAGCCGCACTCCTTCCTCCTCGAGCTTGTAGCAGCCCACGGCGTGGCGGATGCTGTCCCAGTTGCGCCGGACATAACCGGCAATGAAATCCGATGACAGGTCGTGCATCGTCATCCGGACATGTCCGACATGCTGCCAGACCGGAACACCCCGGCGGCTGGCGACTGCTGCGGAATAAAGATGGTGCACCCTGCCGGACAATCGATGCAGGTGTGCGCAGGCGTCTTGCGGGGTTTCCGGCTTGGAATAGACCCGGCCTTCGCAGTCAAGCACCTGGTCAGCGCCAAGGACGAGCCTTTCACCGGCAAGCGCGGGATGGCAGGCCTTCAGCCGCGCAAGTGCCGCGGCAAGATCTGCCGGTGATGCGCCATCTGACAGCAGGTGGTCGCGTGCGTCAGCCTCATCGAGCTGAACGGCACGCTTTTCAAAGCATAGTCCGGCCTGGGCAAGAAGTCTGGCGCGGATTTCGGAACCGGACGCCAGGACGAGTGACGGATATTGCATGCGGACATCTCTGTGGACGACTCGGGGTCGAGGCGTGGGGACGAGACCGGGATGGTTCTCTCTGCCGGCAGAGGTCGTGGAAAACCCCCCCTTCTGTCAAGCGGACCGGACTTTTCATCCTGTTGTGCAGCGGATCGAGGCGCTGTCTGTGCGTGATGGGTTTCCACAGTGAAAACGCATAGGGTTATTCACATAGGATGCCCGCATTTGTATATGGTAACATGTTGTTTTATATACATTAGTTGTGTTTAATCTGATATGCTTGCGTTTATCCACAGAACTTCACACAGCGCAACCCGCATGTGAATGGTTCCGGGACTGTCGCTGTAATCCACATGATCCACAGGCCTTACATCTTCATCTTCTCTTTCATTTTCTTTCTCTTTAATGAAGGCAAGGAGAGGCAGGTGACCGATGATCACGGATTTTCTGGCAGAGGTTTATCCCTGGACGAAGGCCCTGCATGTGATCTCGGTCATCGCCTGGATGGCGGGGCTGTTCTACCTTCCAAGGCTTTATGTCTATCACGTGGAGCAGGTAGAGGCGGGCAGCCCGACAGATGCCATGTTCCAGACCATGGAACGCCGGCTTCTGAAGGCGATCATCAACCCGGCCAGCGTTGCCACATGGATTTTCGGGCTGGCCCTGGTCTTTACCCCGCAGGCCGGAGTCTACTGGAACGAGATCTGGCCCTGGACCAAGGCGGTTTCGGTGCTGGGAATGACCTGGTTCCATCACTGGCTTGGCTGGCGCCGAAAGGACTTTCTCAAGGCGCGCAACACCCGGAGCGGGCGCCACTACCGGATGATGAACGAAGTGCCGACCATCCTGATGGTGATGATCGTGCTGTCGGTCATCGTGAAGTTCTGAGATCGTTGACTTCCGGGCGCGGCGGGGTGTAAGTGCATGCCGAGCATGGCCGTCCTGGCCGGAAAGCTGTTCCCCCGCATGCATCTGCCATGGCCGCAAGGCCCGGCCCCGACATGAGCGACGCCATGAACAAAGAACACCTGAACCTTGCCGACCTGAAGGCCAAGAGCCCGGCCGAATTGCTGGCGCTGGCCGAGGAATGGGAAATCGAGAACGCCTCGACAATGCGCAAGGGCGAGATGATGTTCTCGCTTCTCAAGGAACATGCGGAAGAGGGCTGGGAAATCGGTGGCGACGGGGTGCTCGAGGTCTTGCAGGACGGCTTCGGTTTCCTGCGCTCGCCCGAGGCGAACTATCTGCCGGGCCCCGACGATATCTACGTCAGCCCCGACATGATCCGGCAGTATTCACTGCGCACCGGCGACACCGTGGAAGGCGATATCCGCGCCCCTGGCGAGAACGAGCGGTATTTCGCCCTGACCAAGGTCACGCGGATCAACTTCGAAGACCCCGACAAGGCCCGTCACAAGGTGGCGTTCGACAACCTGACGCCGCTTTATCCCGATGAGCGCCTGAAGATGGAGATCGAGGATCCGACGATCCGCGACCGCTCGGCCCGGATCATCGACCTGGTTGCGCCGATCGGCAAGGGCCAGCGCGGGCTGATCGTCGCGCCGCCGCGGACCGGCAAGACGGTGCTGTTGCAGAACATCGCGCATTCCATCGCGACCAACCATCCAGAGTGCTACCTGATCGTTCTGCTGATCGACGAACGCCCCGAGGAAGTGACCGACATGCAGCGGTCGGTGAAGGGGGAGGTCGTGTCCTCGACCTTCGACGAGCCCGCGACGCGGCACGTCGCGGTGGCAGAGATGGTCATCGAAAAGGCCAAGCGCCTGGTAGAGCACAAGCGGGACGTGGTGATCCTGCTCGATTCGATCACGCGTCTGGGGCGCGCCTTCAATACGGTCGTGCCGTCCTCGGGCAAGGTGCTGACCGGCGGTGTGGATGCGAACGCCTTGCAACGGCCGAAGCGGTTCTTTGGCGCAGCCCGGAACATCGAGGAAGGCGGATCGTTGACCATCATCGCCACCGCGCTGATCGATACCGGCAGCCGGATGGATGAAGTGATCTTCGAAGAGTTCAAAGGCACCGGTAACAGCGAAATTGTGCTGGACCGCAAGGTGGCCGACAAGCGCGTGTTCCCGGCCATGGATATTCTGAAGTCCGGCACACGGAAGGAAGACCTTCTGGTGGAGCAGAAGGATCTGCAGAAGACCTATGTCCTGCGGCGGATCCTGAACCCGATGGGCACGACGGACGCCATCGAATTCCTGATCTCGAAGCTGAAGCAGACCAAGACCAACGGCGAATTCTTCGAGTCGATGAACGCCTGATTTTTTGTTCCCTGACAACAGGTTACGGAAATGGACACCATTTTTGCGCCCGCAACTGCCCGCGGAAGGGCGGGGGTTGCGGTCATTCGCATTTCAGGGCCGCGGTCCTGGGATGCCGTGCGGGCGCTTGCTGGCACGGTGCCGCCTCCAAGGCGCTCGACGCTAGCCGTTCTGCGGGACAAGGGAGAGCCACTCGATCAGGCGCTTATGCTGACGTTCGAGGCGGGCGCGAGCTTCACGGGTGAACAGGCGGCCGAACTCCAGGTGCATGGATCTCCTGCGACAGTTTCGGCCATCTTGCGCGCACTTGGCGCCATGTCCGGTCTGCGGATGGCCGAAGCCGGGGAATTTGCGCGGCGGGCGCTGGAGAACGGCAATCTGGATCTGGCGGAAGTCGAGGGTCTTGCCGATCTGCTCGAGGCGGAGACCGAAGCACAGCGCAAGCAGGCGCTGCGGGTTCTTTCCGGTGCTGTCGGCAAACGTGCCGAGGAGTGGCGTCGTCTGCTTGTTCGTGCCGGCGCTTTGATCGAGGCGACGATCGACTTCGCGGATGAGGACGTTCCGATAGACGTGACACCAGAAGTCATTGATATAGTTGAAAAAGTTTCCTTATCCCTGCGAGCGGAGATCAGGGGATATCATATGGCGGAACGTATCCGCGACGGGTTCGAGGTTGCCATCGTCGGCGAACCGAATGCGGGGAAGTCAACCTTGCTGAACATTCTGGCCGGTCGTGATGCCGCTATCACATCGGAACATGCCGGAACCACAAGGGATGTGATCGAGGTTCGGATGGACCTTTCCGGGCTGCCGGTAACGATTCTGGATACAGCCGGTCTGCGAGAAACCTTGGATCCGGTCGAATCGATTGGCATCGCACGCGCGCTGGACCGGGCCAGGCAGGCCGATCTGCGGGTTTTCCTTCTGTCAAACCAGGAAGTGCCACTTTTGACACCAGAGGCCGATGACCTTGTCGTTTGGGGCAAGGCGGATCAGCGGCAGACGGAAGGAGTTTCAGTTTCTGGAAAGACGGGCGAGGGAGTTGACCGGTTGATCAATGACATCAGCCGCATCTTGTCCGCACGGGCTGCCGGAGCGGGGAGCATGATCCGCGAACGGCATCGAAAGGCGTTGATCGACGCAGATCAGGCTTTGGAATCAGCCCGCAATCACCTATGTGAGTCGGGCGACGCCGAGATCGCGGCCGAATGGCTTCGTCGAGCGTTGCGTTCGCTGGATTCCCTGATCGGGCGGGTCGATGTGGAAGACTTCCTTTCGGAGATCTTTTCCTCGTTCTGCATTGGCAAGTGAGGAGTGTTTCACGTGAAACATTTTGACGTCATCGTTGTGGGAGGCGGGCATGCAGGCACTGAAGCCGCCCATGCCTCGGCACGCATGGGTGCACGCACTGCACTTGTCACGTTTTCCCGCAGGACAATCGGCGCCATGTCGTGCAACCCAGCTATCGGTGGTCTGGGCAAGGGCCACCTGGTTCGGGAAATCGACGCGATGGGCGGGGTCATGGGGTTGGCCGCCGACAGGGCAGGCATTCAATTCCGACTGCTCAATCGGCGCAAGGGGCCAGCCGTTCAGGGGCCGCGAACGCAAGCCGACAGAAAGCTTTATCGTTCTGCCGTCCAGGAGATGCTGGACCCCTGCCACAGCCTGGAGATTATCGAGGCAGAGGTCGTTGACCTTGCCGACGACGCGCAGGGGGTCGTCCTGGCAGACGGATCGATTATTACATCTGCCGCAGTCGTCCTTACGACTGGCACATTCTTGAACGGTGTCATTCATGTTGGCGATCAGCATCGTCCAGCAGGCAGGATGGGTGATGCCCCGTCGATTCCTCTGGCGGGCAGGCTTTACGATCTAGGGCTGCCGCTCGGGCGGCTGAAGACTGGGACGCCGCCCAGGCTGGATGGCAAAACCATAAACTGGATCATTCTGGATCGGCAGCCTGGCGACGAAGAACCCACGATGTTCTCCTTCCTCAATCACCGGCCCTTTGTCCGCCAGATCGACTGTGGAATTACCGAAACGAACGCGCATACACACGACATCATTCGCAATAACCTGGCCCGGTCGGCAATGTATGGCGGTTTTATCGAGGGCGTGGGACCGCGGTATTGTCCTTCGATCGAGGACAAGGTTGTTCGCTTCGCCGAAAAGGAATCGCACCAGATCTTTCTGGAACCCGAAGGGCTTGATGACGACACCGTGTATCCGAACGGCATTTCGACCTCACTTCCCATCGATGTCCAGGAGGCCTATGTCAGGTCCATTCGCGGGTTGGAGGCTGTTCGGATCCTTCAGCCGGGCTATGCGATCGAATATGATTACGTCGACCCAAGAGCGTTGAACGAAACCCTGTCCCTGAAGAACATTCCCGGACTTTACCTTGCCGGGCAAATCAATGGCACCACAGGATACGAGGAAGCCGGAGCACAAGGCCTGGTTGCCGGCCTGAATGCGGCCGCCGCTGCCCTGAGCCGGGATCCGGTTATTTTTTCACGCTCGGAAGCCTATATTGGGGTGATGGTTGATGACCTGATTACGCGGGGCGTTACCGAACCTTACCGCATGTTCACTTCGCGCGCCGAATTTCGTCTTTCTCTTCGGGCCGATAATGCCGATCAACGGTTGACGCCAAAAGCGATCGCGCTTGGTTGCGTGGATGGTCATCGCAGAGATCATTTCCATCAGAAGATGAGCCGGCTGAGCGACGCCAGGGGAGAGTTGGAGGCGATCGATATATCCCCCCAGGAGGCGCGAAAACTGGGGATTGCGGTCAGCGCAGATGGTGTCCGCAGGTCGGGCTATACATTGCTGTCGTTTCCGGGAGTCAAGTTTGACACCCTTGTTCCGCTCAACCAAAAGCTCGCATCGGTGGATGCCGAAACCCGAGAGCAGATCTTGCGCGACGCGATCTACGCGACCTACCTCAACCGGCAACATGCCGATATCGAGGCCTTGCGGCGAGATGAGGCGATCCAGATCCCACTGGATCTGGATTACGCAACGCTGCCTGGCCTGTCGCGGGAGCTAGCATCAAAGTTGGCAGCAATCCGACCAGCGTCTATCGCTGCGGCGGCACGGATCGAGGGAATGACTCCGGTTGCGGTGACTCTGATACTCGCGCGCCTGCGGCACGATCGGTCGTCGAGATCTGCATGATGGATGAAAAGGACTTTGCCGCGACCTTCGATGTTTCACGTGAAACAATGGATGCGTTGTCACTTTACTACAAATTGTTGGTGAAATGGAACAACTCCATAAACCTGGTAGCCAAGTCAACACTTGGCGATGCGTGGCACCGACACTTCGTTGATTCGGCCCAGCTTTGGTCCTTGGCGCCAGCAAGGGCCCGCTCCTGGGTCGATATCGGGTCAGGTGGCGGGTTTCCGGGAATGGTGGTGGCCATCCTTGCGGCTGAACAACGGCCGGATATGGTCGTCACGCTTGTCGAAAGTGATCAGCGAAAGGCAACGTTTCTGGGCGCAGTTGCCCGGGAGCTGCGCCTGAGTCCGCAGATTCTGGCTGTCCGCGCCGAGCTGCATCCGCCGCTTGGCGCCGATGTTCTTTCGGCCCGGGCGCTGGCTTCGCTGGACAAGTTGCTGGAATACTCTGAGCGGCATCTCGCCCCGACGGGTATCGCCTTGTTCCCGAAAGGAGAGGCCGCCCAGGCCGAGCTTGACATTGCCCGCTCAAGGTGGCGATTTTCTCTGCAAGTGCACCGCAGCCTGACCGACCCGGCGGCAGCGATTCTGGCCATCGAAGGATTGTCCCGTGTCTGATCCCACCCGCCCGCCGGGGCCGAAGATCATTGCCATTGCGAACCAGAAAGGCGGGGTGGGCAAGACCACGACGGCGATCAACCTGGCCGCGGCCCTGGCCGAGCACAGCCACCGCGTCCTGCTGGTTGACCTTGACCCTCAGGGAAATGCTTCTACCGGCCTGGGCATCGAACCCGCCGACCGCGGCATGACGACCTATGATCTGCTGATCGACGAAGCACCGCTTGATGCGGTCATTCGGCCCACGAATACCGCTGGCGTCTGGTTGTGCCCGGCGACAACGGATCTGTCTTCGGCCGATATCGCGCTGGTGGCGAATGAAAAGCGCAGTTTCCTGCTGCATGATGCATTGCGGCAGACTGCAATTGATGCCTACGGCTTTGATTATGTGCTTGTGGATTGCCCTCCATCCCTCAGCCTCCTGACGGTCAATGCCATGGTGGCGGCACACTCCGTTCTTGTGCCGCTTCAGGCAGAGTTCTTTGCGCTTGAAGGGCTTTCACAGCTGATGCTGACAATCCGGGAGGTGCGGCAGACCGCGAACCCGAACCTGCGCATCGAAGGTGTTGTGTTAACCATGGCAGACAACCGCAACAACTTGTCCCAACAAGTCGAGGCCGACGTCCGGGCAACGCTTGGGGAGGTTGTTTTTCGCACCGTCATTCCGCGCAACGTCCGTGTCAGCGAAGCGCCGTCACATGCCATCCCGGTCCTGACTTATGACACCCTGTCCAAGGGCAGTGCCGCCTATCGGGCCCTGGCGCAGGAACTGCGCCAGCGCCACCGCATTCCGGCCTAGAGGGTTCCCATGTCTGACAAGAAACACGAACGTCGCGGTTTGGGCCGGGGTCTTTCTGCCCTGATGGCGGATGTCAATCTGGTTGAAGCCACAAGCGATACCCGTCCACGCCGGGCCGATACGACGCTTCCGGTAGAAAAGCTTGAGCCAAATCCGGATCAGCCGCGCCGGGATTTCTCGCCCGAGGCGCTTGAAGAACTTGCGGCGTCGTTGCGGACAAAGGGCATGATCCAGCCGATCATCGCGAGACCCAATCCCCGCAAATCAGACAGTTACGAAATCGTGGCCGGCGAACGGCGCTGGCGCGCGGCGCAACTGGCGCAGTTGCACGAGGTGCCAGTGATCCTGCGGGATCTGGACGACACCGAAGTGCTGGAAGTTGCCATCATCGAGAACATCCAGCGCGCCGATCTGAATGCGCTGGAAGAGGCGCTGGGATACCGGCAGCTGATGGACCGTTTCGGCCATACGCAGGAAAGGATGGCCGAGGCGCTGTCGAAAAGCCGCAGCCATATTGCCAACCTGTTGCGACTGCTGACGCTACCCGAGCAGATTCAGGCCTGGCTACGCGAAGGCAAGCTGACCGCAGGCCATGCGCGAGCGCTCATCACCGCCAAGAATCCGGTCGAGCTTGCGCAACAAGTGATCGCCCGGGGCCTGTCGGTGCGCGAAACCGAACGGTTGGCCCAAGGGACGCAGGAAAAGAAGGGCGGTTCCAAGGCGGGTCGCAACGGCAGAGCCGGCGAAAAGGATGCCGATACAAAGGCGCTGGAACAGGATCTTTCGGCCAACCTTCGCATGAAGGTGGTGATCGACCACAAGGGGCTGGATGGCGGGGTGCTGACCATCACCTATCGTGGGCTCGACCAGCTTGATGAGCTTTGCCAGATCCTCAGCACTCCGCGCTGATCAGACGTCGGGGCGCGTCCATATGAAGGCCGACACCGCGACAAGGATCGCAAGCTGGGTCAAAAGCACCCAGCCGGGCAGGCCGGCCAGCGCTGAAATTCCCACGCCAGCCAGAATTGATGACGATGCCATGATCTTGATGCGGCGCGGCACGGCGCCGTGGTCATTCCAGGCGCGGATCGGCGGGCCGAAATGCCGGTGCGACAGCAGCCAGTCGTGCAGGCGTCTGGACGATCGTGCAAAGCAGAAGGCAGCCAGAAGCAGGAACGGGACGGTCGGGACAATCGGCAGCGCGACTCCGACAACGCCCATGGCCATCGCCGTTGATCCGCACATCAGCCACAGAAGCCGCATCACGCCAGCAATTCCCGCAAGAGGGCGTTCAGAACGGCGCGACCCTTGTCGGTCGCTGCGATCCTTGCCCCTGTGGCCAGCATCCCCATTTCCTCCAACCGGGCGATTGTCGCCGGATCCAGTCCGCGACCACTGATCTCGGCATAGCGCAGCGGATCAATTCCTTCCGCCAGACGCAACCCCATGAGCAGAAACTCGGTTCCCGCATCGATGGGTCGAAGGGCCTCGGGGGCAAGCTCACCGTGGCCTCTCGATTCAACCTGCGAAAGCCATGCTCCCGGCGCACGGACCGCCTCGGTCGCATAGCGGATACCAACCCGCGTCAAGCGGCCATGGGCGCCGGGGCCGATGCCGGCATAATCGCCGTAGCGCCAATAGATCAGGTTGTGGCGGCTTTCCGACCCGGTTTGGGCATGGTTAGAGACTTCATAGCCTGGCATGCCATGCGCTGCACAGATATCTTGGGTCATCAGATACATGTCGGCTGCATCGTCATCCGCGGGCAGGTCGCGCAACCCTCCGGCGGCGTAACGGGCGCCGAAGGTCGTGCCGTCTTCGATCGTCAGCTGATAGGCGGACAGATGGTCCACCGCCATCGACAGGGCTTCCCGCAGTTCCTTGCCCCAGTCCGCAAGCGTTTGTCCTTGCCGCGCATAGATCAGATCGAAGCTCACCCGGTCGAACGCGTTTCGTGCGACATCAAAGGCCGCCCGCGCCTCTGATACGCTGTGCAAGCGGCCAAGACGGCGCAGATCATCGTCGTTCAGCGCCTGCACGCCCATAGAGACGCGATTGACCCCCGCATCGGCATAGCCCCGAAAGCGACCTGCTTCGACGCTGCCGGGGTTCGCCTCGAGGGTGATTTCAATGTCATTCGCCAGCGTCCAATGCGCCCGCACCGCGTCCAGGATCGAATGCACCAGCTCTGGCGACATGAGCGAGGGCGTCCCGCCGCCAAAAAAGACCGAATTCAGCACCCGCCCGGGTGTCAGGGCGGCGACGCGTGAAATCTCGGCCAGAAAGGCTCTGTTCCAGCGGGATTCGTCGATCTGCGCCGCAACATGGCTGTTGAAATCGCAGTAGGGGCATTTCGAGGCGCAGAACGGCCAGTGCAGATAAAGCCCGAACCCGCCGTTCCGCCAGTCTTCCATCTTTTGTCGTCAGCCCCGGAATGCAGTGACTTCGATTTCGACCTTCATCCCCGGATTGATCAACCCCGCGACGATCATTGTTGCTGCGGGCCGAACCTCGCCGAAAGCTTCGGACAGGGCGGGGATGATCTCTTCCATATATGCCGCATCGGTGATGATGTAGTTGGCGCGCACGACATCCTTCAGCCCAAAGCCCGCACCTTCCAGAACCGACTTGATGGTTGCCAGTGTGTTGCGGGTCTGTTCCAGCACGCTGTCGGGCCAGGTCTTGGTGACAGGATCCGCGCCCGTGGTTCCGGCAAGAAAGCACCAGTCGCCTTGCACGACGGCGCGGGAATATCCCAGTTTCGGTTCATAGGGCGATCCGCCCGAGATGTTCTTGCGGTCTGACATTTCAGCCTCCAAAGCAGGTGACAAGTTTGCGGAAAGCATCGGCGCGGTGGCTGATGCGGTTCTTTTCGTCAGGGTCCATCTCGCCAAAGGTGATTTGGAAGCCGTCGGGCTGGAACATCGGGTCGTAACCGTGGCCCTGTTCGCCACGCATCGGCCAGACGACCTGACCTTCGATCTTGCCCTGGAACACCTCGTCCTCGCCATCCGGCCAGGCAAGAACCAGTGTGGAGCGAAACCGTGCGGTGCGGGGGTGGGGCGCGTTCGCAGCTTCCAGCGCCTCCCAGGTCTTGCGCATTGCCATGTGAAAATCGCGCCCCTGCGGCGTTTCGGCCCAGTCGGCGGTATAGACCCCGGGCGCGCCGTTCAGCCCGTCACATTCGATGCCGGAATCATCGGCCAGCGCGGGCAGGCCGGTCGCCTTGGCGGCGGCATGAGCCTTGATCCGGGCATTTCCGATGAAGGTGGTTTCGGTTTCGGCGGGTTCGGGCAGGTTCAGGTCAGCCGCGCCTGTGCAGGCGATGCCGAAGGGGGCAAGCAGGGCCTTGATCTCGGCCAGCTTGCCCTTGTTGTGGGTCGCCACCAGAAGACGGTTTCCCGTGAAGCGCCGCATCAGATCACGGCCTTCTGCGCGGCCACCAGATGCGCGATCCCGGTTTCGGCCAGATCCAGCAGCCGGGTCATTTCATCGCGGCTGAAGGTGGCGCCTTCCGCCGACATCTGCACTTCGACCAGACGGTTGCGGCCCGTCAGGATGAAGTTGCCGTCGGTCCCGGCCTCGCTGTCTTCCAGATAGTCCAGATCGACGACCGGCTGCCCGGCATAGATGCCGCAGGACACTGCCGCGATGTGGTCGACCAGCGGATCGCTGGTGATCACGCCAGCTTTCAGCAGCTTGTTCACGGCCAGCCGCAGCGCCACCCAGCCCCCGGTGATCGAGGCGCAGCGGGTGCCGCCGTCGGCCTGGATCACGTCGCAGTCGATGACGATCTGGCGTTCGCCAAGTGCCACGCGATCCACGCCCGCGCGCAGCGCGCGGCCGATCAGGCGCTGGATTTCCTGGGTGCGGCCTGATTGCTTGCCGGCGGCGGCTTCGCGACGGTTACGGCTGTTGGTGGCGCGGGGCAGCATGCCGTATTCGGCCGTCACCCAGCCAAGGCCGGTGCCTTTCAGGAAGGACGGCGCCTTGTCCTCGATGGTGGCGGTGCACAGGACATGGGTATCGCCGCAGCGGATCAGGCAGGAACCTTCCGCATGTTTGGTCACGCCCGTCTCGATGGAGATGGCGCGCATCTGTTCCAGTTTCCGCCCCGAAGGCCGCATGGTCTGTCCTTTCCCGATGGTTGGCCCCATTAAGGCGGCGAGGGCGGTCGATGCAAGCCCGCAGCCGATTGACGAGGGGCGCAGGAATGCCTTTATTTCAAGCATGAGTGACGGCATGGCCCTGATTTCCGACATGAACGACCGCTCGCGCGAAGTGTTTCGACGCGTTGTCGAAGCCTATCTGGAAACCGGCGATCCGGTGGGATCGCGGGCGCTGACGCGGAACTTTTCGGAAAAGCTGTCAGCCGCGACGATCCGCAACGTGATGCAGGATCTTGAATTTCTGGGGCTGCTCGACAGCCCCCACGTTTCGGCGGGCCGGATTCCGACGCAACTGGGCCTGCGGATGTTCATCGACGGGCTGATGGAGGTGGGAACGGTTTCGGACAAGGACCGCGATGCGATCAATTCCACGGTGGGTGAAGGCGAAACCGATGTGGCGCATCTGCTGGACCGGGTCGGTGCGGCGCTTTCGGGGATCACGCATGGGGCGTCGCTTGTCCTGACGCCCAAGCATGAAGCGGCGATCCGCCATATCGAATTCGTAAGCCTCGCGCCGGGCCGGGCGCTGGTGATCCTGGTTTTTGCCGATGGTCAGGTCGAAAACCGGGTCTTCAACCCGCCGGTGGGGCAAACCCCGTCTTCCATGCGCGAGGCGGGGAATTTCCTCAATGCGCTGGCCGAAGGGCGCACCCTGTCTGAACTTCGGACCCACATGCGACAGCAGATCGCCGCGCGTCGGCAGGAACTGAACAATCTGGCGCGGGAAATGGTCGAAAGCGGGCTCGCGGTTTGGGAAAACCCCGGGGAATCGACGGAACGGCTGATTGTGCGCGGCCGCTCGAACCTTCTGGACAATGCCGACGAGGCCGACCTGACGCGCATCCGAACCCTTTTTGACGATCTGGAACGCAAGCGCGACATCGCCGAATTCCTTGAGCTGACCGATGCGGGCGAAGGGGTGCGTATCTTCATTGGCTCAGAGAACAAACTTTTCTCACTTTCGGGTTCCTCTCTGGTGGTCTCTCCCTATATGAACGCAGACCGTAAGATCATTGGTGCCGTGGGCGTCATTGGTCCGACGCGGCTGAACTATGGCCGCATCGTGCCGATTGTCGATTACACGGCGCAGCTTGTCGGGCGGATGTTGTCGGGCAAGCAGAAGGGGTAAAGGCGCATGACCGATATGAAGAAAGACGAGCTGGCCGAGGATCAGGCCCAGATCAATGACCCGCTGGCCCTTGATGGCATGGATGCCGAGATCGAGGCGCTGCGGGCCGAACGCGACGAATTCCGCGATCGCTACATGCGGGCGCTGGCCGATGCCGAAAACATCCGCAAGCGCGGCGAACGCGACCGGCGCGAGGCCGAGCAATATGGCGGATCGAAGCTCGCCCGCGATCTTCTGACGGTCTACGATAACCTGCGCCGCGCGCTCGACACCGCTGCGGATGCCGAACAGGCGGAAAACAGCGCGACGAAGGCCCTGATCGAAGGGGTTGAGCTGACGCTGCGCGAGTTGCTGTCGACCTTCAACCGTCACGGCATGAAGCCCGTCAATCCGCAGAACGGCGATGCTTTCGACCCGCAGCTACACCAGGCGATGTTCGAAGCGCCGCTGCCGGGCACAAAGGCGGGCGACATCATCCAGGTGATGACCGAAGGTTTCATGCTGCATGACCGCCTTCTGCGTCCAGCACAGGTGGGCGTCAGCTCCACGCCGAAGTCGTGATTTCGGGGGCCTTGATGGCCCCCGTTTCACGACTGAAGCAGGGATTTCAGTTCATAAAGCGCCGCCAGAGCCTCGCGCGGGGAAAGTTCGTCGGGCGAAATCCCGGCCAGACGCCTTTCCACCTGCGACTCTGCCTTGGGTGCCGGTGCCGGCACGGGGGTGACGCGGAACAGCGGCAGATCGTCGATCAAGCTCTGGCGCTGCGCCGCGGTCTGGCGTTCACCGGATTCCAGCTGGTGCAGCACGTCGCGCGCGCGCTCGATCACCGCGTCCGGCAGACCGGCAAGCCGCGCGACCTGCACCCCGTAAGACCGATCCGCCGCGCCCTTGCGGACCTCGTGCAGGAAAACCACCTCGCCGTTCCACTCGCGCACCGTCACGGTGGCGTTTTCGACGCCCGGAAGCTTGGCGGCCAGCGCGGTCATTTCGTGGTAATGCGTGGCGAAAAGCGCCCGGCAGCGGTTCGCGGCGTGCAGGTGTTCAAGGACCGCCCAGGCGATGGACAGGCCGTCATATGTCGCCGTTCCGCGTCCGATTTCATCAAGGATCACCAGCGCCCGGTCATCCGCCTGATTGAGGATCGCGGCGGTTTCCACCATTTCGACCATGAAAGTCGACCGGCCCCGGGCAAGATCGTCAGCCGCGCCCACGCGGCTGAACAACTGACTGACAATGCCGATATGGGCCTTTCGCGCCGGGACGTAGCTTCCCGCCTGCGCCAGAAGGGCAATCAGCGCATTCTGGCGCAGGAAGGTCGATTTGCCGGCCATGTTCGGGCCGGTCAGCAGCCAGATTGCCGGAGTTTTCCCTTGGCTCAGATCGCAGTCATTGGCGACGAAGATCTCGCCCGTCTTGGTCAGCGCCCGTTCCACAACCGGGTGGCGCCCGCCTTCGACCTGGAAGGCGCGGCCGTCGTCCATCTGCGGGGCGCACCAGTCCAGACCGGCGGCCAGATCGGCGAAGGCGCAAGCAAGGTCAATCTCTGCCAGTGCGCGGGCGGCCCTGAAGATGGGTGCCGATTGATCCAGAATTGCGCGTTTCAGGCTGTCATAGAGTCGCTTTTCGATCTCAAGCGCGTGGTTGGCCGAGTTCAGGATCCGCGTCTCCAGTTCCGATAGCGGCAGGGTGGTGAAGCGCACCTGATTGGCTGTCGTCTGTCGATGGATGAAGGTTTCAGTCAGTGGTGCGGCCAGCATCCGTTCGGCATGGGTGCTGGTGGTTTCGATGAAATAGCCCAGCACGTTGTTGTGCTTGATCTTCAGGCTCTGGATGCCGGTCTGCGCGATATACTCCGCCTGCATCCGGGCGATGACGCCCCGGCCTTCGTCGCGAAGGGCGCGGGTTTCATCCAGTTCGGCATCGAAACCGCTGGCGATGAAGCCGCCATCCCGCGACAGAAGCGGCGGTTCCGCGACCAGCGCCGCATCAAGCAGGGCCACCAGTTCCGCAAACCCGTCCAACGCAAGGGCATGTTGCGACAACCCTTTATCCGAGGCGGTTTTCAGTATCCGCGAAAGCTCTGCCGCCTGTTCCAGCCCGCCCCGGATCGCGCCAAGGTCACGTGGGCCGCCCCGGTCCAGAGCCAGCCGCGAAAGCGCGCGATCCATGTCCGGGCAGCGGCGCAGGATCTGGCGCAGATCGTCGCAAAAGCGGCTCTGTTCCAGCAGAAAACCCACAGTTTCGTGACGGTTTCGAATCTCTGTCAGGTTCCGCGACGGTGCTGAAAGCCGCCGTTCCAGCAGACGCGCGCCGCCAGCGGTCAGCGTCCGGTCGATGGCGGCCAGAAGCGAGCCTTCGCGCCCGCCCGACAGGGCCTGCGTCAGTTCCAAATTGCGGCGGGTGGCGGCGTCGATCTGCATGGCGCCGCCCGATTCCTCCCGGACAGGCGGGTGCAGAAGCGGCAGTTTCCCGCGCTGCGTCAGATCCAGATAGTCGATGATCGCGCCCAGCGCGGAAAGCTCGGCCCGACCGAAGCTGCCGAAGGCATCGAGTGTGGCCACCTGATACTGCGCGCAAAGGCGCCTCTCGGCCCCTTGGCTGTCGAAGGAACTGCGAGCCAGTGGCGTAAGCGCGGCGCCGAAATCAGTCACTATTCCAGCCAGATTTGCGTCACCGCCTTCGGCAAACAGCAATTCGCGCGGGGCAAGGCGCGCGAGCTCCGGCGACAGCCGGCTTAGTGGACAGGGGGTTACCCGCAGCTCTCCGGTGGAAATATCGACCCAGGCAAGCGCGGCTTCGTCTCGCACCTCTGACCAGGCGGCAAGGTGGTTGTGGCGCCGCGCCTCAAGCAGACTGTCTTCGGTCAGCGTGCCGGGCGTCACCAGCCGCACCACATCCCGCGCCACCACGGATTTCGATCCGCGCTTCTTTGCCTCGGCCGGGTCTTCCATCTGTTCGGCGACCGCCACGCGAAAGCCCTTGCGGATAAGCGTCAGCAGATAGCCTTCGGCCGCATGGACCGGCACGCCGCACATCGGGATAGGTTCACCCAGATGGGTGCCGCGTTTGGTCAGCGCAATATCCAGCGCCGCCGCTGCCGCTTCGGCATCTTCAAAGAACATCTCGTAGAAATCGCCCATCCGGTAGAACAGCAGCGCGCCCGGATTGGCGGCCTTGATCTGCAGATACTGCGCCATCATCGGCGTGACGGTTTCGGTCATGTTCGGCCCCCCTGGCGTCGGCGGACCCTACAAAACCCCCGCGCGCCACGGAAGGCGCATTTCCGTTGAGGCCGAAACACCGGGGCGCTAAGAGGGGCGCATGGGAGTTTGAAATGTCCAGCAAAAGTCGCATCACGCCCGAAGAGGCGCTAAGCTACCACATTGTTCCCCAACCGGGAAAATATGAAATCCAGGCCACGAAACCGATGGCGACCCAGCGCGACCTGTCGCTGGCCTACAGCCCCGGCGTGGCCGTGCCGGTGAATGCGATCGCGGAACGCCCGGAAACCGCCTATGATTATACCGTCAAGGGCAATATGGTCGCCGTCGTGTCGAACGGCACTGCGATCCTGGGTCTTGGCAATCTGGGCGCGCTGGCCTCGAAACCGGTGATGGAGGGGAAGGCGGTCCTTTTCAAGCGGTTCGCCGACGTGAACGCCATCGACATCGAGCTGGACACCGAAGACCCGGACGAGATCATCCAGGCGGTGCGGTTGATGGCGCCGACCTTCGGGGGCATCAACCTTGAAGACATCAAGGCGCCCGAGTGCTTCATCATCGAACAGCGCCTGAAGGAGATCATGGACATTCCGGTGTTCCATGACGACCAGCACGGCACGGCGGTGATCTGCGCCGCCGGCCTGATCAACGCGCTGGAAATCAGCGGCAAGAAGATCGGTGACGTGAAGGTGGTGCTGAATGGCGCCGGCGCTGCGGGGATCGCCTGTCTGGAATTGCTGAAGGCCATGGGCGCCAAGCACGACAACTGCATCATGTGCGATACCAAGGGTGTGATCTGGCAGGGCCGCACCGAGGGCATGAACCAGTGGAAATCGGCCCACGCCGCCAAGACCGATGCTCGCACGCTGGAAGAGGCGATGGTGGGTGCGGACGTGTTCCTGGGCGTGTCGGCCAAGGGTGCGGTGACGCCCGAGATGATCGCCAGCATGGCCGACAATCCGGTGATCTTCGCAATGGCGAACCCCGATCCCGAAATCACGCCCGAAGAAGCGCACGCCGTGCGCGCCGATGCGATCGTGGCGACGGGGCGCAGCGATTATCCCAACCAGGTCAACAATGTGCTTGGTTTCCCATATCTGTTCCGCGGTGCGCTGGATATCCACGCCCGCGCGATCAATGACGAAATGAAGATCGCCTGCGCGCGCGCCTTGGCCGAACTGGCGCGCGAGGATGTCCCGGATGAAGTGGCGATGGCCTATGGCCGCAAGCTTTCGTTCGGGCGCGACTACATCATCCCGACGCCCTTCGACCCGCGGCTGATCCATGTGATCCCGCCTGCGGTGGCCAAGGCAGGCATGGTGACGGGCGTGGCTCGGCGGCCGATCATCGACATGGCGGCCTATGAACTGAGCCTGAAGGCCCGGATGGACCCGACCGCGACGATCCTGCAAGGCATCCATGCGCGGGCCCGACAGGCGCAGGCGCGGATGATCTTTGCCGAAGGTGACGATCCTCGGGTGTTGCGCGCGGCGGTGGCCTGGCAACGCTCGGGGCAGGGCAAGGCGCTGGTCGTTGGCCGCGATCAGGACGTGAAGGAAAAGCTGGAAACCGTCGGCCTTGGCGATGCGGTGCGCGAACTGGAAATCGTCAATGCCGCGAATTCGCGCCACCTCGATACATACCGCGACCTGCTTTATCGGCGGCTTCAGCGTCAGGGCTTCGACCGCGAGGATGTCCACAAGCTTGCCACCCGCGACCGTCACGTTTTTTCGGCGCTGATGCTGGCGCATGGGCACGGCGACGGGCTGATTACGGGCGTGACGCGCAAGGCTGCGCATGTGCTGGAACTGATCAACCACGTCTTCGACGCCCGCGCCGAAGATGGGGCCGTGGGCATCACGGCGGTGTTGAACAAGGGTCGGATCGTGCTGATCGGCGATACGCTGGTGCAGGAATGGCCCAATGAAAACGACCTTGCCGACATTGCCGAACGCGGGGCGATGGTCGCGCGGGGCCTTGGCCTTGAACCCCGGGTGGCGTTCCTGTCCTTCTCGACCTTCGGCTATCCGGTCAGCGAACGCGCCACCAAGATGCACATGGCCCCCAAGGTTCTGGACCAGCGCGGCGTCAGCTTTGAATACGAAGGCGAAATGACCGTCGATGTTGCCCTCAACATGGAGCGGATGGCCCATTATCCCTTCTGCCGCCTGACCGGCCCGGCCAACGTGCTGGTGGTTCCGGCGCGGCATTCGGCCTCGATCTCGGTCAAGCTGATGCAGGAAATGGCGGGCGCGACGGTGATCGGGCCGATCCTGACCGGGGTCAACAAGCCGATCCAGATCTGTTCGACCGGGTCCACGGTAAACGATATCCTGAACATGGCGGCCATTGCGGCCTGTCGGTTGGGGCAGGGGGGCTGATCCACCTGCCGTGCCGGTGAAGACAGGAGAGGGAAATGGCGATCTACAACCTCGGTTCGATCAACATCGACCATTTCTACCGCCTGAGCCATCTTCCGGCGCCCGGCGAAACCCTTGCAACCCACGATTATTCGGTGGGCCTGGGCGGCAAGGGCGCGAATCAGTCGGCGGCTGCGGCAAAGGCCGGGGCGAAGGTCTTCCACATCGGCGCCGTTGGGCCCGACAAGGGCCGCTGGGCCGTCGATCGGCTGGCGTCCTGGGGTGTGGATGTGGCCAATGTCTCGCGCATTGGCACGTCGACCGGTCATGCGATCATCAACGTCGATGAAGGGGCCGAAAACTCCATCGTGATCTTCCCCGGCGCCAACCGCGCCCTTGGTCTGGGGGAGGTCGAACTGGCCTTGTCGGTGGCGGGTCCGAACGACACGCTGATCTTGCAGAACGAAACCGCCCATCAGGTCGAAGCGGCGCGGATCGGCAAGCTGAAGGGAATGCGGGTGATCTATTCAGCCGCCCCGTTCGATGCGGAAGCGGTGCGCGCCGTCCTGGAATATACCACCATCCTCGCCCTGAACGCGGTGGAGGCCCAGCAGTTGACCGAAGCGCTGGGCGTGGCGCTGGACCAGTTGCCGGTGCCGGAAATCCTGGTGACCAAAGGGTCCGAAGGGTCCGAATGGCGGTCACTGCAAACAGGTGAACGGGCAAGCCAACCGGCGGTCAAGGTCGATGCGGTGGATTCAACCGGGGCCGGTGATACGTTCGTCGGATATTTCGCCGCCGCGATGGACGCGGGTGAAACCACGGCCCGCGCGCTTCGCCTTGCCTCGGCGGCGGCTGCGCTGAAAGTCACCCGTGTTGGCACCGCCGATGCGATCCCGATCCGGGCCGAGGTGGATGCATTTCTGGAGGAGCAATGACCGATCACGTTTCCACCCATGCCGCCGCGGATGATGCGCGCAACGAAAAGATCCTGATCTGGCTGAATGGCCGCATCGTTACGAAGGCCGAAGCAGTCGTCAGCGTCTATGATTCCGGTTTCATGCTGGGCGATGGCGTATGGGAAGGTATCCGGCTTTACAACGGACGCTGGTCCTTCATCGATGATCACATCCGCCGCCTGTTCGAAGCCGCGAAGGCGATTGACCTCGATATCGGGATGACGCCGGAACAGGTGATTTCCGCCGTGTCAGAGACGCAAAAGGCCAATGGCATGACAACCGATGCCCATGCCCGGCTGATGGTGACGCGGGGGGTAAAGACCCGGCCGTTCCAGAACCCACGCCTGTCGCAGCAGGGGCCGACCGTGACCATCATCATGGAACATTCCCGCCCGACCTTGCCGCGCCCGATCCGTCTGGCGACGGTCCCGCATCTGCGCGGTTTGCCGATGACGCAGGATCCGAAGCTGAACAGCCATTCGAAACTGAACTGCATCCTTGCCTGCATCGCCGCGCAGAAAGCCGGAGCGGATGAGGCGCTGATGCTGGATGTGCATGGCTTCGTGAACACCACCAATGCCTGCAACTTCTTCATCGTCCGTCGCGGCGAGGTTTGGACCAGCACGGGGGACTACTGCATGAACGGCATCACGCGGGGCAAGGTGATCGAGCTTTGCCGCGCCAACGGCATTCCGGTGTATGAGCGGAACTTCAGCCTGGTCGATACCTATTCGGCGGACGAAGCCTTCCTGACCGGAACCTTCGGCGCGCAGACTCCGGTCGGGGAAATCGACGGGCGGGTGATCGGAACGGGCCAGATGGGGCCGATTACCGAACGGCTGCGCGGGTTATACAAGACTTTGGTGGGGGCGTAACCATGCGGATTGCGATGTGGTCGGGGCCCCGGAATCTGTCGACCGCGATGATGTATTCCTTTGCGGCGCGGGGCGATTGCGCGGTCTGGGACGAGCCTTTCTATGCGGCTTATCTGAAAGCCACCGGGATCGACCATCCGATGGCGGCCGAGGTCATCGCCGCAGGGGAAACTGATGCAAACCGCGTGGGCGCGGCTTGTCTGGGGACGATCCCGGACGGCAAGCCGCTGTTCTACCAGAAGCACATGACGCTGCACATGATCCCGGGTTTCGATCGCGGCTTCATGCGGGGGCTCACCAATGTCTTCCTGATCCGCCACCCGGCGCGGGTGATCGCCAGCTATTCAAGAAAGCGGGAAGCGCCGACGCTCGCCGACGTCGGCTTTGTGCAGCAAGCGGAACTGTTTGACGAGGTGGCCGGGTGGCTGGGCCGGGCGCCGCTTGTGGTTGATTCGGCCGATGTCCGGGCAGCGCCCCGGGAAACCCTTTCGCGGCTGTGCGCGGCCTTGGGCATCCCCTTCACCGAGTCGATGCTGCGCTGGCCGGCGGGGCCGAAGCCCTATGACGGTGTCTGGGCGTCGCATTGGTATAACGCTGTCCACGCCTCGACCGGTTTTGATGAGCCGGAAGGGGCGCTGCCTGAGCTTCCGCCCGAATATCGTGCGCTGGAGGCCGAGGCCCTGCAGCATTACGAACGGCTTGCGGCCTTCAGACTGTGAAACGGAAAACGGCCCGCCGGCGAAGGCGGGCCGTCCTGATTTCGTTCGGTCGCTGATTACAGGCCCAAGTTGCCGCGCAGTTCCGCCATCGCTTCGGGCGACAGTTCACGGCCATTGGCGGCGACCGACAGTGCCGCGTCTTCGGTGGCTTGTGCATCTGCGGCCGCTTGCGCAGCGGCATCGGCTTCGGCCTGCGCGGCTGCTGCCTCGGCGTCGGCATCCACCGCATTCTGCTGGGCGGCGGCTGCCAAACCGTCCTGCGCTGTGGCCAGATCCTGGTTCAGCGCATCGACATCTTCCTGCGGCGCACCGGCGGCAACGGCATCATCGACCGCTTGCTGTGCCGCATCGACGGCGGCCTGCGCATCGCTCACCTCGGCCGTGGCAGCTGCTGCCCCTGCAGCCGCGGCTTCGGCCGCAGCGGCGGCTTCCTCGGCGGCGGTTGCGGCGCCGGCCGTTGCCAGCGCGGCATCGCGGTAGGCGGCAATCCGACCGACCTGACTGTTCGGCGCAGCGTTGGCCATGGCGTTGGCGTTTGCCTTCGAGGCGTTCAACCCCTTGAGTTCCGACGCGATCGCACCCTGATTGGTCTTGGCGGCCTTGGTGTCGGCCTTGGCATCACGGCTGGCAGCTTTCTGGCCTCCCTTGGCACCGCCGCCCTTGCCGCCACCGTTCTTGCCACCGCCGCGTTCGCCGCCCTTGCCGCCACCATTTCCGCCGCCTTTGCCGCCGCCACCATTGCCATTGCCATTTCCGGCAAAGGCGGCATCAAGTGAAGGCGAAACGAAGGAAGGCGCGGGGCCGACGAGCGCGATTGCAAGACCGAGAACGGCAAGTGCTGGACGCAGCTTCATGGGAATCCTCTTTGGCTGGGGTCTATTTGACCAGTGGATTGCCAGACAACGTGTCTGCCATTCAGGCATCATTTGGGCGAAATTGTGTGCGCGCAACAAAAACCGGCCACAAACCAAAGGCTTGGACCGGTTCTTGCGAGGATTAGAAACAGTATCAGCCCTTTTTCGCCACTCGCGCGTTGCGAGTCGCAATCAGTTTCAGTCGCAGCGCATTCAGGCGGATGAAGCCAGCCGCGTCCTTCTGGTCATAGGCGCCGGCGTCTTCTTCAAAGGTCACGTGCTTTTCGCTGTAAAGCGAATGATCCGACCACCGCCCGACGCAATGGACCGATCCCTTGTAAAGCTTCAGCCGCACGGTGCCGGTGACATGTTCCTGGCTCTTGTCGATCAGGGCCTGCAGCATTTCGCGTTCCGGGCTGAACCAGAAACCGTTGTAGATCAGTTCAGCATAGCGCGGCATCAGGCTGTCTTTCAGGTGGCCCGCGCCGGCATCCAGCGTGATCTGTTCGATGCCGCGATGCGCTTCCAGCAATATGGTGCCGCCCGGCGTTTCGTAGATGCCGCGGGATTTCATGCCGACGAAGCGGTTTTCCACGAAATCCAGTCGCCCGATCCCATGCGCGCCGCCCAGTTCGTTCAGCCTGGTGAGGATCGTTGCGGGCGACATGGCCACGCCATTGATCGCCGTGGCATCGCCCTTTTCGAAGGCCACTTCGATATATTCCGGCGTGTCAGGCGCGGCTTCGGGCGCCACCGTGCGCTGATAGACGTAATCGGGCGCTTCGTCGGCCGGGTTTTCCAGCGCCTTGCCTTCGGACGAGGTGTGCAGCAGGTTCGCGTCGACCGAGAAGGGCGCTTCGCCGCGCTTGTCCTTGGCGATCGGGATCTGGTTCTTTTCGGCGAACTCGATCAGCTTCGTGCGCGAGGTCAGATCCCACTCTCGCCAGGGCGCGATCACTCGGATCGAGGGATCCAGCGCATAGGCCGAAAGTTCAAAGCGGACCTGGTCGTTGCCCTTGCCGGTCGCGCCATGCGCCACGGCATCGGCGCCGTGCTTGTGGGCGATCTCGACCAGGTGCTTGGAAATCAGCGGGCGCGCGATCGAGGTGCCCAAGAGGTAAAGGCCTTCGTAAACCGCATTGGCGCGGAACATCGGGAAGACGAAATCGCGCACGAATTCCTCGCGCACATCGACGATGTGGATGTTTTCCGGCCTGATGCCCAGCAGTTCGGCCTTGGCGCGGGCGGGTTCCAGTTCTTCGCCCTGGCCCAGATCGGCGGTGAAGGTCACCACTTCGCAGCCGTATTCCGTTTGCAGCCATTTCAGGATGATCGAGGTATCGAGTCCGCCGGAATAGGCAAGGACGACTTTTTTGGGGGCGGACATCGTGTTCCTCCGGGCTATGGGTCAGGCGGGGGATAGTGCGAAAAATCCCTGTGGACAAGGGTCCAGTGGGGTGGCCACGCTTGCCTAAGCGGGCCACTTGCGGCATTCCGGTCGAATGACCGATTTCACCCAAGCGGCAGAGGCCGCCACCCTTGCCCTGCGCGGACTGTTCGACCCGACGCCGCTTCTGCGCAACGACTTCCTGTCGCAGAAATATGAGGCCGATATCTGGCTCAAGCGCGAAGATCTGACGCCGGTCCGCAGCTACAAGCTGCGCGGCGCCTTCAACGCCATGCGCAAGATCCGCGCCGCCTGGCCCGAGATGCGGCATTTCGTCTGCGCCAGCGCCGGGAACCATGCGCAAGGGATGGCCTTCGCCTGCCGGCATTTCGGCGTGAAGGGCACGATCTTCATGCCGGTCACGACGCCGCAACAAAAGATCAACAAGACCCGCAGTTTTGGCGGCGATGCGATCCAGATCGTGCTGACCGGGGATTACTTCGACCGGACGCTGTCGGCGGCACAGGATTTCTGCACTGAACAAGGCGCGCATTTCCTGTCGCCCTTCGACGATGCCGACGTGATCGAGGGTCAGGCGAGCGTGGCGGTCGAGATCCTGGACCAGTTGGAGCGCGCGCCGGATCTGGTGATCGTTCCCGTGGGTGGCGGGGGGCTTTCGGCGGGCGTTACCCGGTATCTGGGCGACTCGGGTGCAGGCTGCGAGTTGCGCTATGTCGAACCCTTGGGCGGGCCCAGCCTGACGGCGGCGCTGGCGGCGGGTGAACCCGTCACGCTGAAGAAGATCAACAGTTTCGTCGATGGCGCGGCCGTGGCCAGGATCGGTGCGCTGCCCTTCGAGGTGTTGCGAAACGTCGATCCGGCACATGTGCTTCTGGCGCCAGAGGACCGGGTCTGCATCACCATGCTGACGATGCTGAATATCGAAGGCGTGGTGCTGGAACCCGCGGGCGCGCTGTCCATCGACGTTCTGGGGGATCTGTCTGACCAGATCCGCGGCAAGACGGTCGTTTGCGTGGCCTCTGGCGGGAATTTCGATTTCGAACGCCTGCCCGAAGTGAAGGAGCGCGCGCAGCGCTATGCCGGGCTGAAGAAGTATTTCATCCTGCGGATGCCGCAGCGCCCCGGCGCGCTGCGCGAATTCCTGAGCTTCCTCGGCCCCGAAGATGATATCGCCCGGTTTGAATACCTGAAGAAATCTGCCCGCAACTTCGGTTCGGTCCTGATCGGGATCGAGGCGAAAAGCCCCGAGAGCTTTACCGCGCTGGCCGAAAAGATGGACGCGGCCGGATTTATCTGGCGTGACTTCACCGACGACGAGACGCTGGCCGAATTCCTGATCTGAGGACCGAACGTGACGCGGATGCCCCTTACCCTGCCCTTCAATGGAGTTTCTCCCCGGATTGCTGAACCCTTCGGCAGCGCGGGTGCGCGGGCGGCGGTGCTGGGGCGCGTGCAGATGGGGCCGCGCGCGATTCTGGGGGCGGGTGCGACAATCCGCGCCGATGGCGAAGACGTGACGATCGGAGAGGACTTCGTTCTTGGCGCGCGCGGCCTGATCCATATCTCGGGTGGCCAGTATGCCACGCATGTCGGGGATCGGGTCGCAGCGGGCCGCAATGCCGTCATTCACGCCTGCACGGTCGGACAGGATTGCGTCATCGGCGAGGACAGCATCATTCTTGACGGATCAACCCTGGGGGATGGTGTGGTGCTGATGCCGGGCACGATCGTGTTTCCGCGCAGCAGGCTCGACCCCAACACCATTTACGCCGGTGTGCCGGCCAGCACGCAGGGTCCGGCAGACGGCGCGTTGCGGGCGCGTCTTCGCGCCGCGATCCTTGATGCCGCGACGCAAGATCGGATTCCGGCCGCCATTGGGCACGTTCCGGGGATCTTTGTTGCGCGAACGGCGCGGATCGAGGGGAAGATCGAGGCGGGAGAAGATGCAAGCGTGTTCTTCGGCTGTGACCTGACTGCGCTGGGCGGGAGGATCCGGATCGGGGCGCGGACCAATGTGCAGGACAACTCCATCCTGCAAGCGAAGGCGCGCGATCTGGTGATCGGTGCGGACACGACGATCGGCCATAACGTGCAGATGTCCGATTGCAGTGTTGCCGATGGTGCCCTGATCGGCATGGGCGCGCGGATCGCGCCAGGCACCGAAGTGCAGACCGATGTGCTTGTTGCGGCGGGAACGGTCACCGAACCCGGTCAGGTGCTGACTTCGGGAAAGCTTTGGGGAGGCAATCCCGCGCGGCCCATTTCCGCGATGAACGATGCGCGACGTGCGGTTTTCACCAGCACCATCACGCATTACTGCGCTTATGCTGCCGCCTTCCGGGCGGCGCAGGGGGATTGACAGCGGAATTGACGCAGGGGTTGGCGACGCTGGATCACGCCACTTGTGTGGAGCGCGCCGTCAGCACCGCGTGAAGTGCCGCCGGATCGGAATTGGCGCGCAGTTTTGCGCAAGTGCCCGCATCTCGCAGGGTGCGCGACACCAGGGCCAGCGCCTTCAGATGTTCGACGCCCGAGTCCTTGGGGGCGAAAAGCGCAAAGATCAGGTCGACGGGCTGTCGGTCGACGGCGTCGAAATCCAGCGGCTTTTCAAGGCGCAAGAAAACTCCCCTGACCTGTTGCAATCCGTGCAGCCGGGCGTGGGGCAGGGCCACACCGTGCCCCACGCCTGTTGGCCCAAGGCTTTCGCGTTCCTGCAGCGCATCGACCGTCGCGGTGGAATCCAGCCCATAGATGGACTGGGCGATGTCGCCCAGATCCTGGAACAGGCGCTTCTTGCTGGCGACGGCGCTGATGAAACGGACGGCGGACGGCAACAGAATGCTAGAGATATCCATCGGTCTTTTCTTTTCCGCGCCGGGACAGGCCAGGCATTCAGCTTCAGGCGGGATCTATCCAGCCGATATTTCCATCATCCCGGCGATAGACCACATTGACGCCGCCGTGCTTCTCGTTGCGGAAAACCAGCATCGGCGCCCCCGCGATCTCCATCTGCATCACAGCTTCACCGACAGAGACGGAAGGAACCCTGGTTTCCATCTCGGCGATGATCACGGGTGCAAGGCTCTCGGGTTCGCTTTCTTCGGCTCCGCCATTCGCGGCGAGCACATACATGGAGGCCTCGTTGAATTCAACCGGCTCGGTCCGCTCGCGGTGATAGTCCTTCAGCCGACGCTTGTAGCGGCGCAACTGCTTGTCCATCTTTTCGCGGCAGTTTTCAAAAGCGGCATAGATTTCGATGGCGTGGCCCTTGGCTGCGGCATTCAGGCCTGTCGACAGGTGCACGTTCGCCTCGCACAGGTATTCATGGGCGTTGCGCGAAAAGACAACTGCGGCGTCGACCGGTCGCTGAGAGTACTTTTCGATCGTCGCACCCAGCTCAGCCTTGACGTGCGATTGAAGCGCCTCGCCAATGTCGATCTGTTTGCCGCTGATCTGATACCGCATCATGCTTCCTCCGTGGTGGTGCCTGCCAGTCCAGCTAATGCTTTTCTGGCAAAGGCCTGGTTAATTGCCGGTGATTTCGGGGATGAGGTTGCGCCGGGCTCGGGTCTGCTCCGCACGTTCTGCCTGTGGCGTGATGGCCCGCCGGCGCCGCCGGTATGTCGAAAGGATGCGCATGCATTTGCTGTATTTGGCGCCAGATCACCCCGGGATGTCAACGCCCTCATCCTGAAGCTGGGGTCTCGATGTGCCGAGGGCAAGGGTCAGGCCGGTTATAGCCCCGAACAGAGCCCGGGGCCGGCGGATTTCGGGCGGCAACAGGGCCACGGCTACCCCCGGTATTCGGACAACGAAGAAGATGCTGAGCGATTGTTTCCATCGCGATGGTGTCGCGGGTGATGTGTGAAACAGGGCAGGACATGGCATGAAAACGGCTTCGGCGGCGCAAGCTGCCAAGGCCGGCCCATCAAGGCCCAGCGACTGCGCCAGCCGAAGCGGGCAGCTTCGGCATGGCCCTCGGACTCAGCGAACCAGCCGCCCTGACCATGATCATCGCCGTTACCCCCGCGCCGCGACGAGAATCGCGATCCACGGTTCTTCCGCCAATCCTCGAATTCGCTGTCGAACGTCTTCTGGGGCTCTTCGTTGAAGGCCCTGAAGTCATCGTCGCAGGTTTGAAGCTGCCGGTCGCGCCAGCTTTGGTAGCGGTGGTTCTGGCCCATGCCCGGGCCGTGATGATGGCCCTGGCCCATGCTGCCATCGCCATAGTCCTGACTTCGCCCGACCAGCGGGACGAACCCGAGCCCTAGCGGCCGCCACCTAACATGCCCCGGCTATCGACTCGGGATGCAGGGGGCGCATCCCCTTGTCTTTCAACGCTTCCCGGAACCAGCCAGCTTCGGACCCCGGGTCCGCGATCAACCAATGACCGGCTGGCAGGCTGACCAACAAGGCCACTGTGCCGGTGTGGTTGTGATCTGGCCGAAGAAGCTCAGTGGACACCCCCTGGCGTTCGTGACTGCGTGCAGCTTGGTATGCAGACCGAAGCGCCGTCCTAGCCCCGATTGCCAGTCAAACATGTGTTGTCCAGAGAGTGACGTGCCGGGGCGCGATCCAGCCTGCATCGGGCGAACCCGGCTTGTCGGGATTGCGGGACGGCAGGCCGAACGGCGGCGCCCTTTCCCGAAGATCCCCGCGGACGCTATCTCACTGTTGCCGCAAGATCTGGCCCTCGGAGTTTCGATAGCTGTCTGCGCCCATCCCCTCGAATGTGTGGCAGGTCTCGCCCCGCCGTGGCCCTTCTGTCAGGGTCATGCAGAGCGTGCCGCCCGCAAGCGTCCAGCGACCGCGGCCGGAGAACAGTGGCGCTCTTACCGTCACGGATCCGTCCCGATCATAACGCAGATGCACGGTCATGCCCGCGCGCCGCGTCACCAGATCCTTGCCGATGATCTGCGCGGTGATCTCTGCGCCGGTCATCGCATCGGCATGCACCGGCTGAGCCGGGATTGCGCAGAACGCGATGGCAAGCGGCAGGAACAGCATGGCCTTGCGGACTTGGAAACCCATGGTCACCCTCCTTTGTCTGATCCTGTGGCTGTGGCAAAAGCAAGTAATCTATTACAGATTTTGTATCTATGGCACCGCGAGCATACGGAGAGAGCATGAATGTCGCACCATTTCCTCTATATTGTTGACATATCTTCTGCCACCATGTCAAAGTAATTACTTACTCACATAATGGAGCAGGCAGCCAATGACACCACGCCCCAGGCATCTGCCATCGGAGGAGCGCCGGGCCGAAGCGGTCGAGGCGGTGATCAGGCTTGCCGCAAGCACCAATCCGGAGGAGATAACCACCTCCGCCATTGCCGCGCGGATGAAGCTGACGCAGGGCGCGCTGTTTCGGCATTTCCCCACCAAGGATGCGATCTGGCAGGGCGTCATGGAGTGGGTCTCCGACCGCCTGCTGGCGCGCATCGACCGGCTGGCGGGGGCAGAGACGGATCCGCTCGCGGCGCTTGAGGCGATGTTCCTTGGCCACGTCGACTTCATCGCCGAACATCCGGGCGTGCCGCGCATGATGGCCGGGCAGTTGCAGAATGCCGGCGAGACCCCCGCAAAGCGGTTGGCGCGGACGCTGGTCGAAAACTATGGCAACCGGCTGCGCCGGATCCTTGCGGCCGCGCGTGCCGAAGGTGTGGTGCCCCCCGGTCTTGATATCGATGCCGCCGCGACACTTTTTCTGGGGATGGTTCAGGGGCTTGTGATGCAGCATCTCATCCATGGCGACAGCGCGCGCATGCGTGCCGATGCGTCGCGGGTATGGGTGATCTATCGCGCGGGCCTGCTTGCGGCGGAGCACGCGCCGGAGGGCCGGGCATGAAGCTGACCGTTCTTGGAGCAGCGCGCGAGGTGGCCGGGCGATGAACCCGCCGGACGATCCAGAAGCATCAGGGCGGCGATCCTGGCCCGGAGGAGGGCCGCCCGTCTTCGCGCTTGAACGCATCTATGGCGGGACGCCGCCACCATGATCCGCGCCCGCCCCTGAACGCAGCCCTGCACCGCCCTGGAGAAACCTGCAATGTCGCGCCGTATCCTTGTCGTTGTCATCCTTCTCGTCGGTCTCCTGGGCTTTGGCGCCTGGACGGTGCTGCTCCGCCCCTCTGACCTGCCGCCGGATGGGTTTTCCCGTGGCAACGGCCGGATCGAGGCCGATCTGATCGACGTCTCGCCGAAACTCGCCGGGCGGGTGGCGGAAATCCGGGTGCGCGAGGGCGATCTTGTCAAGGCAGACGATGTGCTGGCGGTGATGGATACCGCCGAATTGCGCGCCCAGCTTGCCCGCGCCGACGCGGCCGTTGCCAGCGCCGAGGCCTCCGTGGGTGTGGCTGCCGCGCAGGTCAAGGAGGCGCAGGCGCGGCTGGCCCTCGCGCAAAGCGAGCAGGCACGTGCCGAAACGCTGGGCGAACGTGACGTGATCTCGCGCGTGAACCTCGATGTAAAACGAACCGAGACGCAACTGGCCGAGGCCAATCTGGCCGCTGCAGAAGCAACGCGCCTGTCGAAGGAGCGCGGGGTCGAGGCCGAAACGGCCGCCCGCGCCGAAATTGCCGCGCGGATTGCAGACTCCACGCTGCATGCCACTGGGCCTGCGCGGGTGCTTTACCGTCTTGCCCAGCCCGGCGAGATCGTCGGCAGCGGCGGCAAGATCCTGACGCTGATCAGCTTGGAAGAAGTCTATATGGAGTTCTTCCTGTCCGCGACAGATGCACCCCGCGTCGTCATCGGCGACGAGGCGCGGATCGTGGCGGACATCGCGCCCGGCCAGTCGGTCCCGGCAACGGTGATCTTCGTCTCGCCTCAGGCGCAGTTCACGCCCAAGCAGGTCGAGACGCTGAGCGAACGCGAAAGCCTGATGTTCCGGGTCCGGGTGCGGATCCCGCCCGAATTCGTGCTTGCGCGCGTGGATCAGGTCAAGACCGGCGTGCGCGGGGTGGCCTGGGTGCGGCTGGCCGCGCCCGATGGCACCCTGACCGCATGGCCCGACGGGCTGACCCCGCCGCTTCTGGCCGTGCCATGACCGCCACGCCGGAACCCGTGGCGCGGCTCCAGGGCGTCACGCACCGCTATGGCAAGGTGGTGGCGCTGGCCGATCTGACGCTCGATCTGCCCGCGGGGCGGATGGTCGGGCTGATCGGGCCGGATGGGGTGGGAAAATCCACACTGATGGGCCTGATCGCCGGGGCCAAGCGGTTGCAAGAGGGCAGCGTGACCTGCCTTGGCGGCGACATGGCCCACGCCCGCCACCGCACGGCCATGGGCGGGCGCATCGCCTTCATGCCGCAGGGATTGGGGCGCAACCTTTACCACGACCTGTCGGTGCGCGAGAACATGGAGTTCTTCGGCAAGCTTTTCGCCCTCGGCCGGGCCGAGCGGCGTGAGCGGATCGAACGGTTGACCCGCGCCACCGGGCTGCATCCGTTTCTCGACCGGCCGGCGGGCAAGCTTTCCGGCGGGATGAAGCAGAAACTCGGGCTATGTTCCTCGCTGATCCATGACCCGGATTTCCTGCTGCTGGATGAACCGACAACCGGCGTCGACCCCCTGTCGCGCCGGCAGTTCTGGGACCTGATCGCCGCCATCCGCGCCGACCGGCCGGAGATGAGCGTACTGGTCTCGACTGCCTATATGGAGGAGGCGGCCCTTTTCGATCATCTGGTGGCGATGGACGCGGGCCGCGTGCTGGCGCAAGCCAGCCCGGATGAGTTGATGGCGCGGACCGGCACCGCTTCGGTGGGCGATGCCTTTGTCGCACTGCTGCCGCAGCCGGACGCCAGGCCCCCTGCTCCGGCCCCGGTTGCCCTGCCCGACGGCGGCGAGATCGCCATCCGTGCGCGCAACCTGACCCGCCGCTTCGGCGATTTTACCGCCGTCGATTCCGTCAGCTTCGACATCCCGAGGGGCGAGATCTTCGGCTTTCTCGGCTCGAACGGCTGCGGCAAGACCACGGTGATGAAGATGCTGACCGGCCTTCTGCCCGCCTCCGAGGGCGAGGCCTGGATCTTTGGCAAGCCGATCGCCGATCAGGGCTTGGAGGCGCGCGCCCGCGTCGGTTTCATGTCGCAATCCTTCTCGCTTTATGGCGAGTTGACGGTGCGAGAAAACCTGATCCTGCATGCCCGGCTTTACCATCTCGGGGCTGCGCTTGCCGCCGAACGGCTGGCCGATCTGGTGCCGCGTTTCGGCTTGACCGAACACATGGACCAGAAGGCGGGCGATCTGCCGCTGGGGCTGCGGCAGCGGCTGTCGCTGGCGGTGGCGGTGATCCATTCGCCCGAAATCCTGATCCTGGACGAGCCGACCTCGGGCGTCGATCCGCAGGCGCGCGACGATTTCTGGCGCCTGCTCCTGGACCTGTCGCGCAGGGACAAGGTGACGATCTTCATCTCGACCCATTTCATGGACGAGGCGATGCGCTGCGACCGGATTTCGCTGATGCATGCCGGGCGCGTTCTGGTGTCGGACCCTCCCGCGAAGATCGTGGCCGACAGCGGTGCCGCATCGCTGGAAGAGGCTTTCATCGCCTATATGGCCGCCGAACTCCCGCCCGAGGACAAGGCACCGCCCGCCCTGACCGAACGGGCCGCAAAGACCCCCGATGCGGCGGGCTTCAGCCTTTCGCGCCTTCTCGCCTTCACTTCGCGTGAGGCGATGCAGGTGCGCCGCGATCCGGTGCGGCTGGCCTTCGCCTTCCTTGGCAGCGCGCTTTTGCTCCTCGTCATGTCCTTTGGCATCTCGCAAGAGGTGCGCGACATCCCCTTTGCCGTGCTTGACCATGACGACAGCCCGGCAAGCCGCGCCTATGTCTCGGCCTATCGCGATTCCCCCTGGTTCGAGCTGCGGCCACCGCTCATGGATGTGCAGGCGCTGGACGACCGGATGACCAGCGGGGAACTGGCGCTTGCGCTGGAGATCCCGCCCGGCTTTGGCGCCGGTCTGCGGGCAGGCCATGGCAATGCGGTGGCCGCGACGATCGACGGCGCGGACACGGGCCGCGCCGGCACCATCGAAAGCTATGTTTCGGGCGCACACGGGGCGTCGCTGGCGGCCATCGCGCCGGGGCGGGCCGAGGCACAGGTGCCACCCCCCGTCTCGCTGGAACCGCGGTTCCGCTACAACCCCGACATGGCCAGCCTGCCCGCCATCGGGCCCTCGATCCCGCCGCTCCTTCTGCTGCTGTTCCCGGCGATCCTGATGGCGGTCAGCGTGGCGCGCGAGAAGGAGATCGGCACGATCACCAATTTCTATGTCACCCCCACCGGCCGCGCCGAATTCCTGATCGGCAAGCAGCTGGTCTATATCGGCATTGGTCTGCTGAACTTCGCCATCCTGACCGCGCTGGTGGTTCTGGTGCTGCGGGTGCCGCTGCAGGGCAATCCGCTGGTCCTGGTGCTTGCGACCATCGTCTATGTCGTGGCGGCGACGGGTTACGGGTTGATGGTGTCGATGATGACGGCGACGCAGGTTACCGCCGTGTTTGCTGCAACCGTGCTGTCGGTGATGCCGACGTTGCAGTTTTCGGGGATGCTGACGCCGGTTTCGTCCCTCGACGGCCCCGCCCGCGTTCTGGGCAGCCTGTGGCCGACGACCTGGTACATGAAGGTAAGCGTGGGCAGCTATACCAAGGGGCTGGGTCTTGCCGACCTGAGCGGCGCGCTGACGCGGCTTGCCCTGTTCGGCCCGGTCTTCACCGGGATCGCGATTGCCCTACTGAAGAAACAGGAGAGGTAGATGCGCCCCCTGATCAACACCTTCTGGCTGACCGGCAAGGAACTGAAAAGCGTCCTTGGCGATCCGGTAATGGTGATTCTGATCGCCTGGTCCTTCGTCGTGGCCGTCATGCTCGAGGCGCAAGGCGCGGGCGACACGGTGCGCAATGCGACCATCGCCATCGTGGACGAGGACCGCTCGGCCCTGTCGCGTCAGATCTCAGACGCGCTGATGCCGCCCTGGTTCCAGACGCCGGTTGAGATGACTGCCGATCAGGCCGCCGCCGCGATGGACCGGGGCGAGATCATGTTCGTCTTGTCCTTCCCGCCCCGCTTTGCCGCCGCTGCCATCGCCGGCCGGGCGCCGTATGCGCAGCTGCAGGCCGATGCGACGGCGGTGTCGCAGGCGCAGCTTGGCACCGACTACCTGCGCAACATCGTGCAGCAGGAGGCGCGGGTGTTCCTGGGCACCGGCCCCGATGCCGTGCTGCCCGACCTGAGCCTGGAGTTGCGCCGCGCCTTCAACCCCAACGGCAATCCGGTCTGGTTCAAGGCGATGTCGTCGCTGCTCAATCAACTCTCGGTCCTGACTATTGCCCTGACCGGCGCCGCCATGCTGCGCGAGCGCGAGCATGGCACGATCGAGCATCTGATGGTGATGCCGATCAACCCGGCCGAAGTGGCGTTTTCCAAGGTGCTGGCGACGATGATCGTGGTGCTTGCGGCCTTTGCCGGCTCGCTTCTGATCGTGGTCCGGGGGGTGCTGGATGTGCCTGTCGCGGGCCCGATGCCGCTTCTCGTGGGCGGGGCGGCGGTCTACCTCTGGGCGGCCGCGGCGATCGGGATGCTTCTGGGCACGCTGGCCCGCAGCATGGCGCAATTCGCGCTGCTGGTGATCATGGTGATCATCCCGGTCATCATGCTGTCGGGCGGCATGGGCGCCGTCGAAAGCCAGCCCGACCTTGTGCAGAAGCTGACGCAGGCGCTGCCCTCGCGGCATTTCCTGGCCTTCGCCAAGGCGGTCGCCTTCCGGGGCGCGGGGCTTTCGGCGGTCTGGCCGCAGCTTCTGCTGATGGCCGGACTGGGGGCAGCCTTCTTCGCGGCCAGCCTGCTGCTGTTCCGCCGGTCGATGAGCGTGACCGGATGACCCTGCGTCCGAGCCATGGGAGAAACCCAGGATTAACCCGCAAACCCGCACTCCCGAAGACCATGGCGACAAGGACGAGGGCTTTCGGCTGGCCGATCGGGTCTGGTCGGCGCACCGTGGGCGTTTCACCGGCGGCTTATCGGCGGCGCTGGTGCTGGCCTTCATCGACTGGTCGATGCATCTGGCAATGCCCCCGGCAAACAGATGGACCTGGCCGTGAAAGGCGACCAGCCGTGCCGCCCATGCCCACGGCGCAATGACTAACCGCGACGCACAACCCCGGATAGAAGCCCGGGTGGCTGACAACCGGTTTGACGCCGGGGAGTGGGCCAGGATGCCTTCAACCGGTCGGGCAAAGGTTCCTGCTTGGCCAGCAATGGTGGCGCGATGCCACGGCAGCGGCTCCCGGCGTGACGCCTTACCATGAAGATGTGGTGTCCTTCGCCACCCGCCAGATCCTTGACATGATGGTGCCCGCGAACAATCCGATGACCAACTCGGAGGTGATCGCCAGGACTGGGCGGCATCAGGTCCAACCGGCTCCGCATCGCGTGGTTGATCGTGTCACGGCGTCGCCTCAGTCCGGGTCGGGCCATTCCGGCGGCGTTCGGGGGCCGATCGGGGCAGGGCGCGCGCGCCGGGTCAGGAAATCCGGAAGGACTGGCCGAGATAGACGCGGCGAACGTTTTCATCGCGCACGACCTCGTCGGCGCTTCCGCTCATCAGGACGGTGCCATCGTGCAGGATATAGGCGCGATCGACGATCTCGAGCGTTTCGCGGACGTTGTGATCGGTGATCAACACGCCAATGCCGCGATCCTTCAGATCATGGACCAGCGAGCGGATATCGGCGACCGAGATCGGGTCGACCCCGGCGAAGGGCTCGTCCAGAAGCAGGTATTTCGGGTCGGCGGCAAGGCAGCGGGCGATTTCGACGCGGCGCCGTTCCCCGCCCGACAAGGCCATGGCCGGGGCGCGGCGCAGGTGGGTGATCGAAAACTCCGACAGCAGGTCTTCCAGACGTTCACGCCGCTTGTGGATGTCGTGCACGGTGATTTCCAGCACGGCAAGGATATTGTCCTCGACCGACAGGCCGCGAAAGATCGACACTTCCTGCGGCAGATACCCCACGCCCAGCCGCGCACGGCGATACATCGGCAGGCCCGTCACATCCACCCCGTCGATCAGCACCTGGCCACTGTCGGGCGTGATCAGACCGGCGATATTGTAAAAGCAGGTGGTCTTTCCCGATCCGTTCGGCCCCAGCAGCGCCACCACCTCGCCCCGTCCCAGTTCCAGCGAAACATCGCGGATCACCGGTCGGCGGCGGTAGCTCTTGCGCAGGTGCAGAACCTGAAGCCCCCTTGCGCCCTCGGTCACTTTCAGATCGGGCTGGGCCATCAGTTGCCCCCCGGTGTCAGCACTGTCTTGACGCGTCCATCCATGATGCCAGTTCCGCTTTTCAGATCGACGGTCAGCTTCTGGCCCGAAATGATGGCGGCGCCCTGCGTTAGCAGCACATCGCCCGTCATCACCACCTGGCCGGTGTCGATCACATAGACTGCCTCGCGTGATTCGGCGGCATCGGGTCCGGCGCTGAGCGTGACACCGCCCGTGGCCGAGAGGCTTTTGATCCGCTTGCGGTCATCGGTCTTGTAGACGACGGCAACGGTTCCTGCCTTCAGCCGCATGTCGCCCTGGATGATCGTGACATTGCCGGCGAAGGTTGCGGTGCCGTCGGACTGGTTCACGGCAAGGCTGTCGGCCGTCACTTCGACGGGCAGGGTCGTGTCGGCCTTCAGGCCACCGAAGGCAACCTGATTTTGCGCGCTGGCCGGGCCGGACAGCAGCAAGGCAACAAGCAGGATAGGGCCGGAGAAACGCATCTGAACCTCAGGGACCGGGTTGGTATAGCATCCTGACGCCCTTTTTGAACACCAGAACATATGTTTCCGGCCGCACCGGGTCGGGCGAAAACGTCATGGCTCCGGCTTCGATGGTGCCGAAGGGCGCCTCGGCGGTGACGGGGTTTGCGGTGCTGACCTCGGTTCGGGTCGTGAGGGCGGTCAGATCCTGCGCTGTCAGCCGGTAGCCTGCCGATGTGGTCATTTCAACGCCCTTGTCCAGCATGACCGCTTCGCCATCGAGCGTCATGCGCCCTTCTTCGGCACGCAGTTCCACCGAGGTGCCATCCTGGCCAAGGTAGTTGGCGGCAAGCTGGTCCATCGCGGCCTGCTCGGTTCCCTGGGCGGGGCGGGCAGAGCGCGCGCGCAGGGAAATGGCGGCGCCGTCCATCGTCGTCCCCAGAAACTCCGGCGCGGTGACGCGTTGCTGGCGCGCAAGCTCCTCGACATCGACCTTTGCATAGGGCAGTTCGCCCTCGCCTCCGATCCGGTTCGAGAACAGAAACAGCGTCGCAAGGATTGCCAGGGCAATCAGCGGCAAGGTGATCTTGAGCCAGACGACCAGCCGGCTGTGCAGGTCGTCCTTTGGGGACGCTGCCATCAGACGACCCCCGCGCGCAGGCAGTCGTGGATGTGGAGGATGCCTTCGGCCTGCCCGGCACCGTCGGGCGAGACGGCGAAGAGGCAGGTGATCTTCTGCTCGTTCATCATGGCGACGGCTTGTTCGGCCAGCGCATCGGGGGCGATCACACGGGGCTTCGGGGTCATCACTTCGGCGGCCTTTCGTGACAGAAGGCCCTCCATGTGGCGGCGGAGGTCGCCGTCCGTGATGATGCCGGACAGACGACCCCTTGCATCCGTCACGCCGACGACGCCAAAGCCCTTGCGGCTGATTGCCAGCAGCGCCTCGGGCATCGGCGCATCCTCGGAAACCAGCGGCATTTCGCGGTGCATCAGGTCGCGCACCTTGGCAAGCCGCGCCCCAAGCTTGCCGCCCGGATGGAAGGCGCGGAAATGGTCAGGCGTGAACTGCCGATGCTCCATCAGGACAACCGCCATCGCGTCGCCCAGCGCCAGCGTCATCGTGGTCGAGGTGGTGGGGACGATCCCCGTGCCGCAAGCCTCTTCCGCCCGAGGAAGCAGGATCGCCACGTCGGCAAGGCGCAGAAGCGTCGATCCCTCGCGGGCCGCGACCCCGATCAGCGGGATGTCGAAGCGGCGGGTATGGGCGATGATGTCCGACAGTTCGGGCGTTTCACCCGAGTTCGACAGGACCAGGGCCACATCGGCCTTCGTGATCATTCCGAGATCGCCATGGCTGGCTTCGGCCGGGTGCACGAACTGCGCCGGCGTTCCGGTCGAGGCGAAGGTCGCTGCGATCTTGCGCCCGACATGGCCCGACTTTCCCATGCCCGAGACGATGACCCTGCCTTCTACCGAAAGCATGAGGTCGATTGCCCGGGCAAAACTGCTGCCCAGGGCCGTTTGCAAGGCATCAAGGCCGCGCGCCTCGATTCCGATGACGCGGCGGGCGGTTTCAAGATATGTGTCCGATCCGGCCATGCTGCCTAATGCGAAAACAGATCGGCCGGGTCGGACCAGCCCATCAGATCCAGTCGCGCGCGAGTGGGCAGGAATTCGAAACAGGCCTGCGCCAGCTCGGCCCTGCCTTCGCGGGCCAGACGGCGATCAAGTTCCGCCTTCAGCGGGTGCAGGTAAAGCACATCGGAGGCCGCATATTCGCGCTGGGCCTCGGTCAGTTCGGCCGCGCCCCAGTCCGAGGTCTGCTGCGCCTTCGAAACATCGACGCCGACCAGTTCCTGAAGCAGGTATTTCAGGCCGTGCCGATCGGTGAAGGTGCGGATCAGTTTCGATGCGATCTTGGTGCAATAGACCGGCGCCGTGACAACGCCGAAGGCCGCGTAAAGGGCCGCAATGTCGAAGCGGCCGAAGTGGAACAGCTTCACCACCGCCGGATCGGCGAGCAGTTGCTCCAGATTGGGCGCGCGGGTCTGGCCGCGCTCGATCTGCACCAGATGTGCGTCGCCATCGCCTGATGAGAGCTGCACGACACAAAGCCGGTCACGGCGGGGGTCAAGACCCATGGTTTCGGTGTCGATCGCCACAAGGTTGCCAAGGTTCAGGCTATCGGGCAGGTCGCGGCTGTAAAGGTGAATGGTCAAGGGCAGGGATCCATCTGTTGATGGGCTCTTATAGACCCGTGCCCCGGTGGATGCCAATGCGGGCATTCGGAGGCGATACTGTTCCTTGCCGGAACATGCCGCCGGGGGTGCGCAGTCGTCAGGCGGACAGGATCTGCGTCATCAGCGTCAGCGAGACAAGCCCGAGCCAGCCTGCCGCTATCCGTTGCAAGAGCATCGGCGGCAGGGCCGGGCCGCGACGGGTGCGGGTCAGTGCACCACCTGCCGCCCAGACCGCTGCTGCGGTAACGACAGCGGCGCAAAAGACCGCCAGCCGCAGGCTGAATCCATGGCTGGCAACCGGGGGCAGAAGAACCAGCCCGACCACCAGCGCCTTGGGGTTGAGGACAGTCGTGCAGAATACGGTCCAGGGGCCAATCTGGACGTTGCCAGTTGCCATGGCGCTGCGACGCCAGATGCGCAACGCCAGCACCAGAACCCAGATCGCCGCAGCGAAGGTCAGGGCCGATCCGGCATGGGGCCAGCGCGAAGCCAGTTCCTCTCCTGCAAGCGCCAGCGGCACCACTGCCACGAGATACCCGGCAAGCTCTGCGGGAAACAGACGAAGGGCCCGGCGCAGGCCGTCTGATGCCGCCGACAATGCGATTAGTGAATTGGTTGGCCCCGGAGCCAGCAACAGCGCAAGAACCCCGGACAGGAAGGCGATGAAGGACATGGCATCTCCGCAGCGTTCGCGCAGATACCCGATTTCGCGGACAACGCAACCACGCAGGGATCTACGCCGGCCGGAGCTGCCAGGTCTGTTCGAGGCAGGTGCCGCGGATCCCGGTGGGCGACCTGTCGAGAGACGAGTGAAGTGATGGAGCGGCAGGTAGTGACACGGCAAGTGGCAGAAAGTTGTGCCGATCGCAAAAGGGTCTCGGCCCGCCGATCCTGCGGCGCAGCCATCAGTTGCCGATCCGTCCGCATGAATACCCAATCAGACTCGGCAGTGGCGGCGAAGGAAAGGTTTTTGCCGGCATCCACCTGTCCGCTCGCGCGGAGCGCCTGGTCGGCGACCGGGCATCCTGCAATCGGCAGGCCAGGCCGCAGCGGCGACCTGCTGCCGTCTTGCCATGACCCCGGGGCGCATCAGGCATCCTGCCGCACGATATCGGTTATCAGGATGCTGCCGACTGCGGCCCCCATGACACTCCGCGCGGTTTCCAGCAGCGCCGTGCGCAGCGCTTCCATCGCCAGCGGATCGGTGAACGAGCCTTTGAAGCCGCCGGCGTTGGCATGATTGAACAGGGTCTGCAAGAGAGCGTCGCGCAGCTTCGGTTCCCGCTCGAAGACCTTGGGTCCCTCCCCCTTGGGCACTTCGAGGCTGAGCGACAGGATGACCATCGCGGCAACTGTTCCATCTTCGACGACCGGAACGACGAACTGGTTGTTGAGCTTGACGAACTCGGTTTCGTGGTCCGCGACCTCTGACTCTTGCGGGGGCATCTGGGCTCTGGTGGCGTCAGTCGGCGGGCAGATGATCCTGGGATCGGATTCTGCGGCTGGCTGCGGGCGGAAGATGTAGCCGGCACCGCCGCCCGCCGAAAGGCCGATCAGAACAAGAAGAACCGGAAGAAGCTTGCGCATGGTGACTCCTCAGAACGGCAGGACGACGTCGGCCACCTGTTGGCCATAGCGGGGTTGCTGGACATCCGAGATCATGCCCCGGCCACCGTAGGAAATCCGGGCACCGGCAATCTTGTCATAGGTGACTTCATTCTGGCGCGAGATGTCTTCGGGACGCACGAAGCCGGTCACGATCAGTTCGCGGATTTCGTAATTGACCCTTACCTCCTGCGAGCCCTGGATCCGCAGGACGCCGTTGGGCAGGGTTTCAAGCACGGTTGCCGCAACGCGCAACGTAAGCTTTTCCTTCCGCGCCACATTTCCATTGCCCTGGTAGCTGGATTTGGAATTGCTGTTCATCGCCTCGTCCATGCTTGCCCCCTCGGGCAGCTCGGCATTCAGGCGCTGCGGAATCCCCAGCATTCCGCCAATGCCCATCCTTTCCGAGGAGCTGCGGCTGCGACCCGAACTGTTGGAGATTTCGGCCTTGTCGTTGATTTCGATGACGACCGTCAGGATGTCGCCCCGGACCCCGGCACGGTGGTCGCCCAGCAAAGAGGCCCGCGACCCAGACCAGAGCGAGGCGGAACCGAGCCCGCCTGTCCGGGTTGTCTGCGGCATCGGCGGGTTGTTCATCGCCATGAATTCAGCGCTCGAGTCGACGGGGCTCAGATCCGGGGTCTTGCCGACATTCTTCAGTCGGGCACATCCCGAAAGAGGAGCGGTTGCGATCAGAAACAGACAGGCAAGCTTCAGGATCCTCCGCGATCCGGCGGTGGAAAGGGGGAAGTAGGGCATCGAACTGTCTCCGATCAGGGAAAGGCAGGGAAGGGAAGGGCTGGAGGTCAGGGCTGGGGCAGGACAGATATCGTTCCGTCGGGCTGAATGGATCCGCTCACCGTCGTGTGCGACGCGGTATTGAGAACGCGCAGGCTGCTGCCGACGGCACCCTGGCCCAGGGAACGGCCCTCGGCCCGGATGACCAGGGAGCCGCGCCGAAAGACCAGGGTCACGACCTGATTGCGGGAGATGACCTGGGGTGCGCCGAAATCCTCTGCCCGCATCGGTCGCCCGGCATAGACCGTTACCCGGGACTGCTGGCCGATCAGTTCAAGCGCTTCGGTCGAGGTGACATTGGCGGGTGATATGTCGTCGGCGGTAACGGTTGCCCCGGCGCGGATCGTGCGTGCAGCCAGCGGTGCCTCGGCCAGCGAAGGTGCGACGCCCAAGGCGCATGCGACCAGGACGGCCCAAAGCTTGCGCATCATCGCACCTGTGCCGTGACGCCCAGCATCTGGTCGGCCGCCGTGATGACCTTGGCGTTCATCTCGTAGCCGCGCTGGGCTTCGATCAGGTCGGTGATCTCACGCACCGCATCGACGGAGCTTTCCTCAAGAAACCCCTGGCGAAGCGTGCCAAGGCCGTTCTCGCCCGGATTGGCGACAGTTGCCGGCCCCGAGGCTGATGTTTCCAGAAACAGGTTCGAACCGATCGCTTCGAGTCCCTTTTCGTTGGTGAAGCCCGCAAGCGTGATCTGGCCCAGCAGTTCCGGCTCTACCCGGTCGGTGAAATAGGCGTAGACTTCGCCCGAGGCGTTGATCGAGATGCTGCGGGCCTCGGCGGGAATGGTGATTCCGGGCGCCACCGGATAACCATCGGACGTGGTGATCAGCCCGTCGGCCGTCCGTTTGAGTGCACCATCGCGGGTATATCCCGAAGTGCCCGAGGGCAACGTCACCTCGATATAACCAAGGCCTTCGATGGCGACATCAAGATCGCCGCCACTGGCAGAAAGCGACCCCTGCGCCACGTTGATGCTGACCGCAGCGGGGCGGACGCCAAGGCCAAGCTGGACCCCCGCCGGGACCATGGTCCCGTCTGCGGCATTGATGGTTCCCGGCCGTGTGAGCTGCTGGTAATGCAGATCGGCAAACTCGGCCCTGCGGGCGTTGTAGCCGGTGGTCGACATGTTGGCGAGGTTGTTCGAAATGACTTCGACGCGCATCTGCTGCGCCGACATGCCGGTTGCAGCGATCTGCAAGGCGCGCATGGGGTGTCTCCTTCTTTAGCGGGTCATCGACTGGATGACGGCGCGGATCCGGGCATCTTCCTTGTCGAGAAATGACTGGCCCATTTCATAGGCGCGCTGCACTTCGATCATCCGGGCAATTTCGGTGACGGGGGCCACGTTCGAGTCTTCGAGAAAGCCCTGGAATATCCGGCCGCCTTCCAGCGGTTGGGGGGGTGTGGTCGTGCTGAAGCGATTGTCACCGGCGTGAATCAGCTGCGAAGGATCAGAGGCGGCAAATAGCCCGATCTGCGCCACCGGTGTGCCGTCGGCAGAGAGCGTTCCGTCCTGTGCCACGGCAAAGGACCGCGTTCCTGGCGGCACGGGGATGGGACTGCCGCCGGTGTCAAGGACCGGGTAGCCGTCGGCCGTGACCAATTCACCCTCGGGCGAGGGCGTGAAGTTGCCGGCGCGGGTCAGTTGCTGGCCTGAAGGTGTCTGGACCATGAAGAAACCATCGCCCTCGATAGCCAGATCAAATGTTCCGCCGGTTCTTTTCAGCCCGCCCTGTTCAAGATTGACCAGCCGGCCACTGGCCATAGCCATTGAAAGCGACGGCTCGCCGCCGCCCAGTGCCTTGACGTGTTCGGCAAAGACCACGCCTTCCTTTCGGAAACCGGTCGTGGAGGCGTTGGCGATGTTGTTTGCGATCGCCCGCATTTCGGACATCAGGCCCGCCTGCCGGTTCAGCGAGGCATAGATGGTATTTTCCAAGGCTCAGCCTCCGATGATAAGCGGAACAAGGCGGTCGGTGAAGAAGGTGACCAATGCGGTCGTCATCCAGGACATCGAAACCCAGAACACCGCGATCAGCAGCGCGACCTTCGGGACGAAGGTCAGGGTGGCCTCCTGGACCGAGGTAAGCGCCTGGAACAGGCCGATCACCAGCCCTGCGGCCAGTGCGACACCAAGCAGTGGCGCCGAGAGCCGCACCGCTATCCAGAGCGATTCCCGCAAGGTATCGAAGAAAACCGCCTGCTCCATCAGACCGGCATCCGGAGAATTTCCTGGTAGGCTTCAACGACCTTGTCGCGCACCGTGACAGCTGTCTCGACCGCCAGTTGTGACGCTGCAAGCGCCTCGACCAGTGAATGCGCATCAGCCCCGCCGGCAAGAACGCCTTTCGCGGCTTCCTCACCGCCGTGCAAGGTATCGACAAAAGCCTTGCCGATACCTTCGAAGGCCGTCGCGGCTGCATTGGCGCCATCGCCCTGTGCATCGGTGTGTTCGGTGACCGGACGCGCCTTGGCATAGGCCTGCTGGGCGAGGGGTGCGGCAATGCGCGATGAAATGTCCATTCTGGACTCCTTTCCGTTGAAAATCAGGAATGTTCAGGAAAATCAGCGGCGCAGCAGGTCAAGCAGACCTTGCGACATCTGCCGCGTTTGTTCGAACATGCGAAGGTTGGCTTCATAACTGCGCTGGGCCTCTCGGGCGTCGGCCATTTCGATGATGATGTTGACGTTCGATCCGTCGAAATACCCGGTACCGTCCGCCATCGGGTTCGTCGGGTCATAGACCCGTGGCAGGGGCGAGCGGTCGAGCGAGAGCTTTGCCGCCGAAACGCGGCCTTCATTGCCGGCGCTGTCATGCTGGGATTCGAAACTGACCTGCTTGCGCCGATAGCCGGGGGTATCGGCGTTGGCGATGTTTTCCGATACGACGCGCAGCCGGCGCGCCTGGGCTTCCATTCCACTGGCTGAGACCGCCAGGCTGTCGCCAAATCCGCTCATTGATTGCTCCTATCGCCTGCCGAGGCTTGTCCGCAGGATGTCGAGCGACGCCCTGTAGATGGCCATGGCCGCATCATGCTGCCGCCGGGCATCCACCCCGCGCACCATTTCGGTTTCGATCGAGACGTCGTTGCCATTCGGCGCCATCGCGCCCCCGGCGAACCGCGGCTGAAACGCACCTTCTTGCATCGCACCCAGAAAATGCCTGGGTCGCGTGGCCGCCGGAGTGAAGGATGACGCATCGTCAGGGGTGAAATCATCCAGATCTTGAGCGCGGTATCGCGGCGTATCCGCATTTGCCAGGTTCCTCGAAATCAGTTCCTGTCGCGCTGCGGCATGGCGCGCCGAGGCGAACGCCATATTCATCAGATCATTACTGGCTTTCATCGGGGGTTCTCCGCCGTGTCTTCAACCAAGGTTTAACCGCGATTCGTTTAGAAAGGGTAATCCGTGAACAAAAGGAGACCATATGTCGGCGATCGCATTGGACGGCTTGCGCGAAACGATCCGGGCAATCGAGGTGATCCGCCATTGCGGCCGGGTGACCGAAATCGGCCGGGGGATCGTCAGGCTCGTTGGAACCGAAGGAAACTGGTGTCTGGGTGATCGGGTGGAAGGACGGTCGCGGGATGCCATCTGGACCGGTGAAGTCATTGCCATCGAACGCAGCGGCATTCTTGTGATGGCGGATGCGTTACCCGACGGCGTTGCGTTGGGCGACCGGGTGAAGTGCCTTGGTGCGATCAATCTTGCACCGGACAACAGCTGGGTGGGGCGCGTCCTCGATCCGTTCGGGCGGCCCCTGGACGGGTGGGCGATCGGGCGTGGTCCGCAGGTGCGATCGCTGCGATCGGCGCCGCCTGCGCCCGGGCGGCGGCGTCGGCTGGGGCCAAGGCTCGAGACGGGGACAGCAGCGTTTGATACGCTCCTGCCGCTGGTGCAAGGTCAGCGCGTGGGACTTTTCGCGGGTTCCGGCGTCGGGAAATCGACCCTGATCGGGAAACTGGCGCGCGGTGTGCGCTCCGATGTGACGGTCATCGCTCTGGTCGGAGAGCGGGGGCGCGAACTGCGTGATTTCATCGAGGATGTGCTTGGGCCCGAGGGGATGGCGCGAAGCGTGATCATTGCCGCCACTTCAGACCAGTCGCCCCTGACGCGGCGTCGCTGTGCCTGGGCCGCCATGGCGGTGGCCGAGCATTTCCGGGATCAGGGGCTTCAGGTGCTGTTCATTGCGGATTCCATCACCAGGCTTGCCGAAGCCCATCGGGAGGTCGCCCTTGCCGCCGGGGAACCGGCGACACTTCGTGGTTTTCCTCCCTCGACATCGCATCTGATCATGTCGCTGTCCGAGAGGGCCGGCCCGGGAGAGGGCGCCCAAGGAGACATCACGGCGATTCTGTCGGTGCTTGTTGCCGGATCCGACATGGAAGAACCCATCGCCGATATTCTTCGCGGGGTGCTCGACGGTCACGTGGTGATGGATCGAAGGATCGCCGAACGCGGCCGCTTCCCGGCCATCGATCTGTTGCGCTCGGTGTCCCGCTCCTTGCCGCAAGCCGCGACCAAGGAGGAAAACCGGCTGATCGCCCGAGCCCGGCACCTGCTTGGCATCCACGAACGCGCAGAACTTATGGTGCAGGCCGGACTCTATGAGGCGGGGTCGGATCCGCTGATCGACGAAGCGATCCGAGTCCATGCACGGCTCGATGCCTTCATCGCAGAAGACGCGCCAGAGGGGATCGAACGCTGTTTCGAACGTCTGGCGGCGATCCTTGAGGAGACGTGACCCCGGACGTGACCCCGACTGTGCCCGAATAGCATGGTGGTCTTGCCGGCGTTGGCAGCCCACCCTCTGCATAACCTAACCGGTTTGCCATGTTGCGGGTGCAAGTGACACCTTGCGCCCGGACCGGACTCCTTTGCGCTTACGGGGCCTGTTCAGCAAATCCGGTCACCTCGGGCCGCTTGGCATGGTGGCAGGATATAGCGGCGCACTTGGCTGCGCCGATTCAGGGCCTTGCCTGATCCGCATGAAACGAGAAAGGCCGGACAACAGCCCGGCCTTTCCGAATGATTTCTGGCAGATCAGGCTTTCTTGCGGCGGCGAAGCGCAGCAAGGCCACCCAGACCGCCCACCATCAGCAGGCCAGCAGCCGGAACCGGAACCGGCGCAATACCGACGCCTGCCAGCGCACCATCGGCGTAACCATAGGCGTCGTTCGTGTCGAGGACGGTGAACGAGATCACCTTGGCCAGGATCGGGGCAAAGGTCGCGGCGACATAGCCCGAGCCGGTGTTCGCCAGATCGGTCGCCGTCAGGAAGACCGAGGTGAGGCCGTCGAAGGTTGCGACACCCACTTCCTTGCTGCCGTCCTTGCGGGAAACGAACAGGTCAAGGAAATAGATCGCGTCGATCAGCGTCGGCTTGTCGAAAGTCAGCGTGATGACTTCCTTCAGCTTCTGCGAATTCGTGATTTCGTCGTCCTTCGCGCCAACACCGTAGCCATCGGTTTCGAAAGACAGCGGCGACCCAACCGGCGTCGTCTTGCCGTCGAAGGCCTGCGAGTTGTTCAGAATGCCGTTCGCGGTCATGGTCCAGTTGACCGTCCCGCCGAGAACGGCGCCGGTTGTCCCGGTCGTTGCCTTGGTGAAGTCGATGACCGAAGCCGAAGCCGAGGCCACGCCCATTGCGAGAACTGCACCAGCCGCAACTGCGGCCAGCTTTTTAAATGATACCATTTTCACACCCCATTCAGTTCAGTCGGAAAATTCACAAACGAATAACCCAAATGAACACTACCACAATGCTTCCAGATTGGAACACCTTGCTGCCAAAAAAGTGCCACAATCGAGAATTGCCCTGGCAGAAGTCATCTTGCGGTTGATCAATTTCACCGGGATCAAGCCAAAATCAAAGGGAATAGACGTTATCCTCCTCAGAAACGGGCCAATGGCGCCGTGATTGGCGCTGCCGTTCCTAAATGGGAAACGCAATGTTGCGGACGGGGCAACTCAGATTGTGGCGGCCATGCCACTTTTCCTTCGTTATCGCAGCTTCGTCCAGCCGCGGGCCAGATGGTGACCGAAGCAAAGCGGGCTAGGACAAGCGATTGGAAATCCTTAGTGTCTGTCAGGCAGAATCGGAGGAACGGAGCATGCGGGTTCAGTCCGCAGTGATCATTCCGCACTACAACGATGTCGACCGGTTGCACCGCTGTCTTGCGGCACTGGAGGGGCAGGTCGTTGACGGCATCGAAGTCGTGATCGTGGACAACAATTCGGTCGTCGACCTGTCGGCGCTGCGGCAGCGTTTTGCCTGGGTTCGCTTCCTTGTCGAGCCGCGCAAGGGGGCAGCACATGCCCGTAACCTGGGCGTTAAGGCGACGACCGCACGGGAACTGTTCTTTCTGGACGCGGACTGCCTTCCGGCGCCCGACTGGATCGCGGTGGCGCGCGAGGCTGTGCGGCGTGGCGATCTGGTCGGCGGCGCAATCGACGTTTTCGATGAAACGCCCCCCCCCCGAAGCGGGGCTGAAGCTTTCGAGACGGTTTTCGCTTTCGACAACCGCAACTACGTCGAGCGGAAAGGGTTCTCGGTGACCGCCAACCTGTTGACGAACCGGGCTGTTTTCGAGGCCATCGGGGATTTCATCGACGGGGTGTCGGAGGATGCGGAATGGTGCCTGCGGGCCCGGGCCAAGGGCTTTCGGATCGTGCTGGCCGAAGATCTTCGCGTGGCACATCCGACCCGGTCGGATTGGCCGGCGCTGGTGAAGAAATTTCGCCGGATCACCGAGGAAAGCTTTGCCTTGCAATGCGCGGCCAGGGGGAGCGCCTCGGCCCGCCTCCGCTGGGGGCTCAGGTCGCTGGCGATGGGGCTCAGCCCCCTGGCGCATTTGCCCAAGATCTGGCGCAGCAAGAAACTGGACCGACCAGCGGAGCGTTGGCGGGCCTCGACGACCCTTTTTCGCATCCGCGCGCTTCGTGCCGGGTGGATGTTCGCACAAGCCGTCGGTGGAAGACAGAAATGAAAACTCCGGCCTTCCGGCCGGAGTTTGACGATTCTAGCGGCTCTCGTAGGCGCCGATGTCCGGGCCCTTGCCTTTCGGTCTCGGGACAAGAAGGATATCATCCTTCGGCGCATATTTCGCCAAGCCCGCATCACCCGCCGGTGATCCGGTGGTCAGGGCGAAGTTGAGCGTCCGCGGCGCCACGAAATCCCGCGACCAGACCGGCACCAGGTTGTTGCTGGTCACGCCACCGATGATCCCGGACGGTAGGGGTGCGACCTGGTTTGCCAGGTTGTTCGCGATGGTCACGTTGGCGCTGAGCGTTCCGTTCTTGTGGTTTGCGACCTTGATCCAGGGATATTTTGATACACCGCCGGTCATGTTCACGACGGTGTTGTTGCTGATGACGGCCCTTCTTGTGCCTGTGACCGTGATCCCGTGGTAATGCGAAGACACGATCAGGTTGTTCTGGATCACCAGGTCGTCATACATGCCGTCGAACATGCCGATGCCCTGCAACTTGCAGCGCAGCGGGTTTGTCGCGCTTGAATTCCATTCGACGATCTTGTTGCCGATGAGCTTCAACCCCGAAACGACGCCCGTGCCAGCCTTGCCGGTCACTGGGTCACGGGAAAACGACTGGAATCCATCGGCGTGGTTGGCGTTGATCTGGAAGCAGTTCTGCAGCTTGTTGCCCTTCACAAGCGCATTGTCGCCAAGCGCACGCATGCCGTCACCGGCAAATCCATCGACGATGTTGTTCTCTATGGTGCCATTCCGGCCAGTCGACTGGATCCCGTGATAGACGCCGGTAACGCGGCTGTTCTTGATGGTGACCTTGTCACCATCCAGCAGGAAGGCGCTGCGCTGGTTCGCCAGCCACTTTGCCTGCGACCAGTTCATGTAGCCGGCGCTGTCCTTGTAGGCGCGCACATCAAGATTGTTGAGCGTGATATTCGATGTATCGCCATAGGTGCGAACGACGATTGGAACCGGATGGTTTTCGGTCAGCGCCCAGAGCTTCAGATCCTGAACGATCAGGTTGCTGGCCGCGCGGATCGTCATGGTTTCGGCATGTGCGACCTGGCCTGGCACGGCCTGGATGGTCACCGGCGTGGCGAACTGGGCATTGCGGATATTGATCGCGCCATAATAGCCGCCCATGAGCAGGATCCGGTCGCCACCCTTGACCTGGCCGGACTTGAGCAGCTCATCAATCGAGTTCCAGGCCGGCCCGGTGTTCGCGGCCGTCTGCTGGACTTGCGTTACCGTGGGTGTCACGGTCGCAGTCGTAGTGGTGGTCTGTGTCGTGGTGGTCTGTGTGGTAGTCGGTGCGGGTTTGGCGCCCACGCCGTCTTCGGCAGGGCGGAGCCATTTTCCCGCGGTATTTCCGCGTTCGTTTACTGTCGTGCGCAAACGCTTGTAGGCGCTGCTGGAACGATTACCGGCCGAAGTGCCCGCCGAAGACTGGAGATTGACCGCCCCAAGCGGTGTCCCTGCGACCGGGCCGGCCGTTGTCGGCTTCACGAAGAAATCTGTGGCCCAGGCACCCGTCCCGCAGAACACAGCACTGCATCCGGCCAAAAGCAGGCCCCTGATACCGATCATGGAAGTTCCCTCTCGCAATGTGTCTTGATGTGGAACAATCATAAACTTCGTGGCAAAGATTGGGCACAACTGGCGCCAATCGTTGACTGTTATAACCAATGACTCCGGAAAGATGCGCGGATTGATGCCGGTCCGGCTCTCAGGCAAAGACGCAAACCTAGAAAATGACCGTCGGACCCACCCGACAGTCGAAATATTGCCCGATTTCCGCAGGCCGCTCAATGTCCTGTTTTTTAACAATTTTCGGCAAGTTTGAATTCACCGTGGCAGGGAAACGGGGGAACAATTCCCGGCTTTTCGCCGTTTGCGCCGGAAACGCCGGGTTTCTGGCGAGATTTTGCACGTAAAGCTCCCGATTTCCGCCCGGATTCTTGAAAAAGGAGACTCAAGATGGACAGATTTTCCGAATTTCCCACCAATCTCGTCGCGCCAGCCCGTGACGCGGTGGCGGTTGTGCCCAATGATTCTGCGGATCTGGCGCAGCTTCCCCGTGCCCTGTTCGTCGGGGCTGCCGGCAATGTCGCGGTGGTCATGGCGGGGGGGCAAAGCGTCGTGTTCGAAAATTGCGCGGCCGGGGTGCTTCTGCCGGTGCGTGCGGCCCGGATCCGCGCGACAGGAACTACAGCAGGGGCTCTTGTCGCGCTGTGGTAACCTGCGCGCGCTCGGGCCTTGCATGACGGGAAGAATTGAAGGCCGCAGGATCACTCCGGCGGCCTTCTTTCCATCAAGTGGCGTTTGCGCCCTGCTTCCAGCTGTCCAGGTTGATGCTGGCAGCAGGTCCGGTCAGGGTCTTGTAGGCAGGCCCCGCCGGATCCTGGCCATCTGCCGTTGCCGCCTTCCAGATGGCAAGGCGCGTAAATACCCCCGAAGTCTGAGCTGTTCCGGTATTGGTGGCCATCAGGCTGAACTGCCGCGACGACGTTGCGATCAACCCGGAGTTGGCACCGATGCCGAAGTTTCCTTCAAGTGTGCCATTGACCCAGAAACGCAGGAAGCCCGCCAGCAGATCAACCGACATCACGACACGGACCGGGCCAGAGGGCAGCGCGTTTGCCAGTGACACGCTGTTGACGAAGACGGTATTTGCGCTGTCCTTGAAGTAAAGGCGCGGCTTGCGGGTGTTGAGAAGAGTGAAGGTCATGTTTCCGCCCGTCGGCACGAATGGCTGGCAGGAAGTCGCAGGGGTGTCGAACGAGCCCTCGTAGACTACGGTCAGCCTTGAGATCGATCCGACGGTTGCGGGATCGACAAACCGCGGGCCGGTGCCGCCGATCGTGAACGACTGAGCGCCGGCGGGGATGGTATTGGCCAGGATCGCCGGCGACGGCATCGGCCGCAGGGGAATGCCTTCGACCCCCGGCGCCCCCACATTCACGATGGGCAGGTTCTCCCAGAGACCGTTCTGCTGGTCCTGGGGGACTTGCAGCAAACCGGAAGCCCCACCTTCACCGAAGGTCAGCGTATCGCCATGGACCAGGCCCCCGGGTTTCGTCAGCCGCACGCGCCCTGCCACGATGCGGGCATCCGTGGCGGGCGCTCCGTTGATCTGGAAACCTGCAACTTCGGTCCAATGTGGATAGGTGGCTGGCAGGGCCGGCTCTGACCGTGCGATCCGGGTGGTCGTGATCGGGCCGCTTGATGACCACACCTCGACGTGGCTGCCGTCGGATTGCCACTGGCATTGGTCGAATTCGGGCAAGGGCCAGGTCTCCAGACCCGCAGCGCGCAGAATGGCGTGGGCCGTGAGTCTTGCCCATCGTGACGTTCCATCCGGGGTGTTGCCGGCCGGGTGCGGAAAATCGGTCCAGCCCCCTGCGCCGTCGTCGAACCCGTTGACATAAGTCGTCGGCTCCAGCCCCAGGGGCAGGAACATCGTGGCGTGTGGGCTTGCCAGCATCGCACGCCAACTGTTGCGGCAAGATTGGATGGCTGTCAGGCCGGCTTCGGCAGCGCCCCCTGACAGGTGCGTGGCATCCTTCAGGGTCTGGCTCGGATCGAAGCGGTGCGGACCATAGGCAACCCAGCGGGTATTCTGGTAATCGTAAAGTTCGCCAAACCAGTGATCGGCGTGATAGCTGCCGCCCGGATAGTTGATCGTCCCCGGAAACTGGACCGGAACGCCTGCAAGCGACTTTCCTGAAAACAAAGGGAAAAGCGCCTCGCCGTAGTTGGACGCCAGGCTGCGGGGCGAGGCGAACCAGGACATGGCGGCGATGCCGACGGACTGCCCGTCCGCACAAGCGAAATCGTGCAAGGCCTTGTCCATCGCCCAGGATCGGCCGGTCTGACTATCGTCGACCAGATCGCGCGGATCCGTTCCCGGGACCGAATGGAAGATCACCGCGAACTTTTCGCCCGGCCGGCAGGCAATCAGGGTATTTGCCAGTGCCGCCACCGCCGCGGTCTGCGGGGTCTGGGTCGTAACAAAAGCACGTGTCGGGGTCGAAGCGGCGCCGGTGATGATCTGCACGGCGTCGGGATCTGTGACCAACGGAGCCGGTGTGCTGTTGTAGAACGTGGAAACAATGCGCTCGACTTCAGACTGACCCCAGATCGAGATGACGTGCCCAACACCGAACCGGGTGATGGACTGGGCCTTGATGCCCGGCTTTTCCTTCAGCCGTGCCTCTATCCGATACCAGGAGGCGGAGCGTTCAACCGTCAGGCTGCCAGACCATGTGCCCTCGGGTCCGATCACCCCGACATCGGTCCAGGGGCTGTTGCCCAGGCCGCCATCATCGACCGACACAGCCCGAAACTGGACAGTAAAACCCTCAGTCCCCGTGCCTGCCGCCGAGACGATAGCCGAAGTCCGGCCAAAGGCGCTGCCACTGTCGAACAGGGATCGGTCACGCGACATCGGAGTGACAAGGATCGTTTCGCCGGGCGGGGCAACGGCGGCCGCGTTGGGACGCGATGGCCCCAGGCCGAGAGATGAAAGATGGATCATGGGCGCCTCTTGTTGACAACGGCGGCGAACCGGGGATTCTTGCCCGCCCGCCGTGCGTTGGGTTGCACCCGGCCCACGGTGCTGCGATCGGCCCAAGCGCAGGCCCTGCCCCCGCCGACCGGTTGGCGCCGAAGATAGGTGCGTGCCGGTCGCCGTTGCCGGCAGGCGGCCCGGTGCGGGCGGGCAGATCAGGCCTTGGTCAGGGATTGCCCGAACTGGTGCATGTTCTGCCATAGCGGTCTCCGATGATCGTCTGCAGAACCGGCGTTGCCAGATCGGCCTCGTCCTCCGGGTCGGGATGCAGGCCGTCGCCGGGGCCCGGCAATGTCCAGCGGGGCCAGAGGTCGGCAAGACCGGTCCCCGTCTCTGCTGCAAGTCTGCGGTAGGCCATGTAATAGTTGCCAAGCCATGGTCGTTGCAGCCAGTGCCAGCCCGCGGCGACGGGATTTGTTGTCATCAGGATGATAGCGGGTGGTGTCTTGGTTCCCGACAAACGACCGATCAGTTCCCGATGCTGCCGGATGGATGTCTCGACCGACACGCCGTCAAGCAGATCCGCATCGTTGATTGCGAACTCCAGAATGACGATGTCGGGGGCCACGTCATTTGCCCGCCGCACTAGTGTCAGCGCCCAGTCGGACCCGGCTCCGGGCCTTGCGATCCGCTCTGTCGACACTGGCCGGCCAAGACAGCGGGAAAGCTCCACCGCCAGCCTTTCGGGCCAGAGGGCACGCGCCGTGAGGCTGGTGCCAAAGGCCAGGATCCGCAGCGGCCGGTCGGGGAGCTGCGCCTGCGGAAGGGCTCGGTCCTGTGGTTCGGGCAGTTCCTGCCACCGCAATTCCCAGGCACCAAGGAGTGCAACAAGCGCAAGGCCCCCAAGAGCCGTTGCCACAGCGCGTTTCAGGTCAGGCCCTGTTCGGCCAAGGCCGATTCGGTCGCATCCGCCGTCAGGAAGCGGCCGTATTCGCCGACCTCGATATCGCTGCGCAGGATCCGTGCCGGATTGCCCGCGACCAGGGACCGTGGTGGCACCGATTTCGTGACCACCGATCCGGCACCGATCACGCAGTTATCGCCGATCTCCACCCCGGGAAGGACCAGGCTGCACCCGCCGATGAAGCAGTTGGCACCGATGCGGGTATGGAGATAAAGCCCGCGCGTGCGGTCATGCGTGAGGATCCGGCTGTCAAAGGCCAGATAGCTGTGCGGGCCGACATGCACCCCGATGGGAAAGGTCCGGTCGAACCTGGTCGAGAGCGAGAATTGCACCGTCGGATGCAGATCCATCTTCCAGAACCGGCGATACCAGGCCCGCTTGGCGTCGATCAGAAGGTTGCGCAGCGCCGAGAGCTTGTTCAGCCCGCGCTTCCTGGCTTTCTTGTAGGGGGTGGGTGCGGTTGCCTCGGTCATCGTGCTTCTCCGGCGGTTGGCTGTCGGCCCGAGACGCTTCTTTCCAGCTTGCGTCCGAACAACATGACCGGCTCCTCAAAGTAGCGAAATGAAATCCAGCCCTGCAGATAGGTTGTCAGCATGCAGAGCAGGCTCATCACCCAGAATGGCGGCAGGCCGAGGCCTGTCTTTCTGAAAATCATATCAAGAGCATAAAGATTGAAGAAGTGAAACAAATAGATGAAGTAGGAATAAAGCCCGACGTTCGCCAATCCAGACCATATCCGACCGCGCGTTGACCGGAGGGGGCCTTCGGCCAGTGCGATCAATGTGCAGGCGACAAGGGTCACGGTCGTGAACAGCGTCGCCTTCCCCACCACGCCGCCTGCCTGCATCAGTCCCACCGACACCGCAGACATCAGCATGAGCCAGACCCACAGATGCCTGACATGTGTGATCAGAACAGCAGTCAACCCGCCGAAAGCAATCGAGTCGAGCCGCGCCAATGGGAAATAGTAGATGTTCTCATGGCCTTGCGCGTAAAGATACAGCCGAAGAACAAATGGCAATATGGCGACAACGACAAGGAACGTGCGGAATGATCCGCGCATGGCCCAGGCTGCAAGCCCGAAGATCAGATAAGCGAATTCCTCGACCGACAGCGACCAGGTGATGGTGTAGGGGGTGCTGTCCGGCCCGTTCAGGAACGCAAACCAACCTGTAAGAAACGTGTAGGTGGCCCAGATGAAGGGCAGGTTTCCTGCCTCGTATCCGGTCATTCGGGCGGCGAAGTAGAAGGTCGTAACCGCGATCACATAGAGCGGTATGATCCGGAATATCCGGCGCAGGAAGAACGCCTTTATGGCACCAGAGCCGTCATGTGACAGCAAAAAGCGGGTGATCAGAAATCCACTGAGCGGAAAGAAGATATCGACCCCAAGGAAGCCATATCGCAAGAAAATCCGTGCGATCGGGTCGAGAGCATCTGCCGGATAACGTGTCGCCACATGAAAGACGACGACCATGATCACGGCAACTGCCCGGATAGAATCGAGCAATGCGGATCGATTTGGAAACAGCTTCGACGTCATCTGCGGGGCCTACTGAAAGAAACGGGTCTGGAATCGCGTGGCGCAACGGCTGTGGCGGAAGGCTGCCCTTCGCCGGGTGGAAAACGGGTGAACACAGGAGCAGCCGTCCGCATGGTCGTGGATGCGGGCTCAGATGCCTTTTCGGTTCCGTCGTCTTGTTCCGCCTCAAGAAGGAACAGCCCGCTACCCAGAACAAACATCACCAGGGAGGCGATCTCGCTCCAGATATAGACCGTGGCAAGTGTCAAAATAACACTGACCTGCACCACCGCCCAGCCAAGGCGAATGTTGGACAGGGGGCTTCCGCGCGGGAAATCGCGCCGACCCACGGAAATCAGCGCCCAGACGAAAGACGCAAAATACAGAACGAAGGCCGGAATCCCGAATACCAGCGCGTTTGCAAGCCAGAAGTTGTCCAGGCTTCCGCTCATGTAGAATGGCAAATCCCACTGGTTGAAACCGATGCCAAGAATCGGCGTTCTGGCCACTTGCGCCAGCCCGTATTCCAGCAGGATGCGGCGGACGTTTGCCGTTGCGGGGTCAAATGCCAGGATCGACGTGATTGCATAGATCGCGGGTCGAGTCGCGATGATTTCCAGGATGATGTATGCGGCAACTGCAAGGATTCCGAGAATCTTCCATCTGGGTCCGACATTCCGCAACAGAAAACCCCAGAACAGCAGCGCCAACTGCACCAGTGTGGCCAGGAACGGGCCGCTGGAAACAGACAAGAAAACCGCCAGAACCATCAGACCCGATGAAATCCAACGCCGGACTCCAAACATGAATCCCTTCATGGCCGTGAAGTAGGTGGCCACGCCAAGAGAACAGAAAAGGCCGTATAGAATTGGGTGGGCAAAGACAAACTGAACCCGGTCAATCCCCATGCGCCGTCTGTAGTTTACGTCGTCGACGCTGGAAATGAACGGAAGCATGTCCAGGAAGCGCGGAATGACCATTCTTCCGGTGATCGCCTCGGAGATTGCAAAGGGCACACTGAAGATCACGAAGGCGCCAAGCAGTTTGGCTGCGATGCGAAAGTCGGTTGCCGTCCGGATCGAGCAGCGCCCGCACAGATATCCGCCCAGAAAAATGACCGAATTGGAACCGGCGTATTGAAGCGCGACATCAGGGTTGTGAATGAACGGGATCATCGTGCGCCAGGCCATGTAACTCAGCACCAGTCCGTCTACGGCGTTGAAACGGCCATATTTCCCCGAGACCAGCCGGACAAGAAGGAAAGGGCTGGTCAAAAGGAAGAACGCCCGGGACGGAGTCATGTGCAGGCTGCCGACGTCAATGCTGACCGGCACCATCAGTGTGATCAACGCGAAGATTGCGATCCAGGGGCGGCCGCGCGCGGCTGCTTGCGCACCCTTGGCCGTCATGTCGGTATTAGCTGCGGCCAAGGCCATCTGTCCTATCCGTCGGTCCCGGGTCTGTTAGTGCAGTCTCTGACCTCAGTCTACCAGGCAAAGGCAGAACCCGAGGCATTCTACCTGTAGCGATGGCTTTTCGGCAAAAGAATGGCTGTTTGGGCGATCATTCGCCCGTGGGCGCCCGCCGGACGGCTAGATCCTGCGAATTCCACCAGCTATGCCACGATCTGGTCCAGGCAATCTCTCCTAACAGACAAGCCGGCTGGACATGTCGCCGGTGGCCGTGTCCCTTGCAACTGGGCCGCGCGGGGCCCGGGAATCGGAATGGCCTTAATGCCAGCAACGTCGGTCAGAGTGCTTTTTTCCCTGCCTTGTGCGGCCAGTGGGATCGGGAATGCCTGCGCGGGAATCGTCGCGGGGGCGCGGCAGTCGGGGTATCGCACATCCCTGCACACTCCAAGGATGGACGTCCGTGTGGCGCGCGATGTCGATGTCAGGACGATCCTGCCGGCTGCCTTTTCACCGATCGGATATGCCCGGTTCCAGAAGTGGATCGACCCGGTCCTGAACTGGCGTTTCCTGCGGGCTCTGGGGCCGGGCGATGTTGCGCATATCTGGCCCGCCGCACCACTTGACCTTTATGACCGGCTGCTGGCGCGGGGCGTGACCATCATCGGTGAGTCGGTCAATACGCTGATGGAAAGCGCAAGGATAGTGCTGGACGCCGAATATGATGCGATTGGCCTGGCCCCGGGGCACGGCATCACCGACGCGCGAATCCGCAACCAGATCGAACGCTACAGCCGCTGCACAGCGATCTTTTCTCCCAGCGCGGGAACTGACGCTGCCCTTGCCGGCACGGAATTTTGCGGGCGTGGATTGCCGTCGAGCTATGGCACCTGGGTGCCGAAAACCCGCCCCGTGCGCCCCGCGCGTGACCGGGACGCACCCCTGCGGCTGCTGTTTGGCGGCTCGCCCAATATCCGCAAGGGCCTTCACAAGGTTCTTGCGATCTGGCCAAGCCTGCCCCGCAACATCGAGCTGCGGCTTCTCGGCCCGGTCGAGGCGTCGGTTGCCAGCCGCTATGCCGATGTCCTGAACATGGAAAACGTCTCGCATGGCGGGTTTTCGGCGGATCTGCCGAAGGAATACCGCGATGCGGATATGGCCGTTCTGCCATCGCTTGAGGAAGGCGATCCGCTGATGACCTACGAGGCTTGCGCTGCGGGCCTGCCGATGATCGCAAGCCCCATGGGTGCCGGGCGCATCGGGTCCGAGACAGGCTGCATCGACCTTCTGTCAACGGGGACCACCGATGAGTTGCTTGACCGGATCCTTACCCTTGCCGCCGATGCCGACCAGCGTCGTGCGATTGCCGACCGCGCATGGAATGCGGTGCAGGACTACGACTGGATCCATGTCGCAAGACGACGCTACCGGCAGCTCGAATCGCTGACCGCGCAATCCTTTTCCACCGCCGTGTGATTATCCCCGCGACGCATGGCAAGAGCCATCTGCCGCTGGCGTTCCCGAAACCGGGCCCTGTCGTCGGGGGTATATTCGTTGCGGCAGCGAGGGCAGCAGACACCTTCCTCATAGACCGGATCTGCACGATCTGCGGCAGTCAGGGGCCGCCTGCAGGCGTGACAAAGGGTCAGGTCGCCCTGCCGGAGGCCATGTCCAACGCTCACGCGCCGGTCGAAGACAAAGCACTGGCCCTTCCAGGTCGACGATTCCTCGGGCATGTCTTCCAGATATTTCAGGATCCCGCCCTTCAGGTGGAAGACCTCCTCCACGCCCTGCTGCATCAGGAAGTTGGTGGACTTCTCGCAGCGGATGCCGCCCGTGCAGAACATGGCGACGCGTTTGTTGTGGAACCGCTCGGCATTCTGCGCCCACCAGGCCGGAAAGTCGCGGAAGGTGCGGGTGCCGGGGTCGATGGCGCCTTCGAAGGTGCCGATCGCCACCTCGTAGTCGTTGCGGGTGTCGATCAGCACGACATCGGGCTGGCGGATCAGGTCGTTCCAGTCCTGCGGCGCCACATAGCGCCCGACCGACCGTCGCGGGTCGATGTCCGGTTGACCCATCGTCACGATTTCGGCCTTCAGCCGCACCTTCATCCGCCCGAAGGGCATCTGGTCCGCGGTGGCTTCCTTCCATTCCAGATCGGCGCACCCCGGCAGGCTGCGGATATGGGCCAGCACGCGGTCGATCCCGGCACGGGGCCCGGCGATGGTGCCGTTGATGCCCTCGCGCGCCAGCAGAAGCGTGCCGCGAATGCCCTCCGCCAGGCACAGGTCCAGAAGCGGCGGGCGAAGCGACGCCGGATCGGCGAACGGGGCGAAGTGATAAAGCGCGGCGACGATCTGCATGGCTGTCCCGATACGCCTTCTGCCCGGTGAAATAAAGCGCCTCAGCCTTCGGCGGTGGCCAACGCCAGGCCATCGACCACGGCGGTGAAGACTTCGGAATATTCAAACCCGGCGTTCTGGAACCGCACGCGCATCAGCCGGTCCAGCACCCCGATCAGGCTCGATCCCCCGACGAACACCACGCGGTCCACCGCGTCTTCGGCCACCCCGGCCATTTCTGCGGTATCCGAGGCCGCCTGTCCGATACGCTCCACCATCGGCCAGAGGCCCGTCATCAGGTCGGCTTCGGAAAGCGGCGGCTGCAATCCCGGTTCGATGACGGAAAGGTTGATCTCTCCCATCCCCGACCCGTTCGCGGTGATTTTCGCGGCTTCGACCATGAAGGCCAGGTCATGGCCCAGATGCATTTCCAGCACGGTGACCAGTCGCTGCATGCGGTAGGGATCGACCGCCAGCTTCAGCATCTGCCGCGCATCGCGCAGGCTGTCCGCGCCATAGACGAAGACGATCTTTTCCCAGGAGGCCAGATCCAGATACATCGACGGGGGAACGCTGTTGCGGCCCTTCCCCAAGAGATTCCTCAACTCGCCGCCCATGCCCAGCAACGGCATCACATGCGCAAGGCTCAGCGCCTTGTCGAAATCCGTCCCACCGATCCTGATGCCGTGCGAGGCCAGCACCTGCATGCGCCCGGCGTTGCTCCGAAACAGCGTGAAGTCCGAAGTGCCGCCGCCGATGTCGACGATCAGACTCAATCCATCGCTGGCACCGGCGGCGAGGGCGGCGGCTTCGGGTTCGGCCAGAAAGCGGACAGTCTCGAACCCCGCCATCGCGTAGCATTCGGCCAGATCCGCCGCCGCCTGCGCATCGCGCCCTGCATCCGCCGAATGAAAATGCACGGGCCGACCCGCCACGACCGATCGCACCTCGGCCCCCAGATCGGCAGAGGCGCGGGCACGGACCTCGGCCAGAAACCGCGCGACGACATCCAGAAGTGTGAGCCGTTCGTTCAGGAACGTCCGCCGTTCCCGCGCCAAAGGCGTTCCAAGCACGCTTTTCAGCGCCCGCATGAACCGGCCATCGTGGCCGTCGATCAGCGCCGAAACCGCATCGCGGCCATAGTAGGTATGGCGGGATGCGAAATCCAGAAAGATCGCCGTCGGCAGCGTTTCCTGCTCTGGCTCCAACGTAATGATCCGCGGCCTGCCCCGTTCCAGCACGGCTGCCGCCGTGTTTGATGTGCCGAAATCTATGCCGATCACCGGGGCGGTCATGGGGATGCCTTCGAAGCAGGGAAGGCCCGCCTTAGCAAGCACCAATGGCCGAAACAAGCCTTGGCGGGCATTGACCGTCCCGACAACGCTGCTTACCGATTGTCAGGTGCAGTGGAGGAACCGCGATGCGCCCGGAACACGAAGCCCTGATCGTGGTCGACATCCAGAACGACTTCTGCCCCGGCGGCCTGCTGGCGGTGGCCGATGGCGATGCGATCATCCCGAGCGTCAACGCGCTTCTGGACGACTTCCCCGTGCGTGTGCTGACGCAGGATTGGCACCCGGCAAACCACCTGTCCTTTGCCGCGAACCACCCCGGTGCCCAGCCTTTCAGCCTGACGCAGATGCCCTATGGCCCGCAGGTATTGTGGCCGGTTCATTGCGTGCAAGGGACGGACGGGGCGGCCTTTCACCGCGAGCTGCGCACCGGTCCCGCCGACCTGGTGATCCGAAAGGGCTTCCGCCCCCAGATCGACAGCTACTCCGCCTTTTTCGAAAACGATCACAAAACCCCCACTGGCCTTGAAGGCTATCTGCGCAACCGGGGCGTCACGCATCTGACGCTGGTGGGCCTCGCCACCGATTTCTGCGTGGCCTATTCGGCCGTGGATGCGGCACGGCTTGGCTTTAGTGTCACGGTGCTGGAAGGCGCCTGCCGCGCCATCGACCTGAACGGCTCGCTGGCGCAGGCCCGCGCCGACATGCGCGCGGCCGGGGTTACACTGAAGGACTGACCCATGGATATCGCTGCCCGCGTCTACGACCACACCTGGAAGATCGACCCCATCGTTCGGTCGCTGGTCGATGACGATTTCTACAAGCTTCTGATGTGCCAGTCGGTCTTCCGCAACCGGCCTGACACGAATGTGCGCTTCAGCCTGATCAACCGGACCAGCCGGATCCGACTTGCCGACATCATCGCCGAAGAAGATCTGCGTGCGCAGCTTGACCACCTGCGCTCCCTTTCGCTGACGCGTGGCGAAAGCACCTGGCTGCGCGGCAACACCTTCTATGGCAAGCGGCAGATGTTCCGCCCCGATTTCATGGAGTGGTTCGAACGGTTCCGCCTGCCGCCCTACCGGCTTGATGTGCGCGACGGGCAATATGAACTGACCTTCGAAGGCAAGTGGCCCGAAGTCATGCTGTGGGAAATCCCGGCGCTGGCGATCATCATGGAGCTACGGTCGCGCGCCGTCATGCGCCACATGCGGCGGTTCGAGCTGCAGGTGCTGTATGCCCGTGCCATGACCCGGGTCTGGGAAAAGATCGAGCGGCTGCGCAAGATCAAGGGCCTGAAGATCGCAGATTTCGGCACAAGGCGGCGGCATTCCTACCTCTGGCAGGACTGGTGCGTGCAGGCGATGATCGAAGGGCTTGGTGATGCCTTCACCGGCACCTCGAACTGCCTGATCGCCATGCGCCGCAATATCGAGGCGATCGGCACCAATGCCCACGAACTGCCGATGGTCTATTCGGCGCTGGCCGACAGCGATGCCGAACTGCTTCAGGCGCCCTATGACGTTCTGGCCGATTGGCATGACGAACACGAAGGCAACCTGCGGATCATCCTGCCGGACACCTACGGCACCGCCGGTTTCCTGAAACGCGCCCCCGACTGGCTGGCGAAATGGACCGGCATCCGCATCGACAGCGGCGATCCCGTCGCCGGCACCGAACTCGCCATCGACTGGTGGAAATCGCATGGCGAAGACCCGCGTGGAAAGCTGGTGATCTTCTCGGACGGGCTGGATGTCGAACAGATCGAAAACCTGCATGCCCGCTTTTCAAACCGGGTTAAGGTCAGTTTCGGCTGGGGCACGCTGCTGACCAACGATTTCCGGGGCCTTGCACCCGACAACGCGCTGGAGCCGTTGAGCCTTGTCTGCAAGGCGGTCAGCGCCAATGGCCGCCCGACCGTCAAGCTGTCGGACAACCCGACCAAGGCGCTTGGCCCGGCAACCGAGATCGACCGCTACAAGCGCGTCTTCGGCGTGGGCGATCAGGCGGCGCAGGCGGTGGTCGTCTGACCACCGCCGCAAGGCTCAGGCCGTGCGGAACACCCGGTAGATCGCCGGGATCACCAGCACCGTCAGCAGGGTCGAACTGAGCAAGCCGAACAGCAGCGAAATCGCCAGCCCCTGGAAGATCGGATCGGCCAGGATCACCACCGCGCCGATCATCGCCGCAATGGCCGTCAGCAGGATCGGCTTGAACCGGATCGCGCCGGCCTCGATCAGCGTCTGCACGGTCGGCCTTGTGCCGGGGCTGGAATGGCGGATGAAGTCCACGAGCAGGATCGAGTTCCGCACGATGATCCCCGCCAGCGCGATGAAACCGATCATCGAGGTGGCCGAGAAGGGCGCGCCGAACAGCCAGTGGCCCAGCATGATCCCAAGGAAAGTAAGCGGGATCGGCGTCAGGATCACCAGCGGCAGCTTGAACGATCCGAACTGCGCCACGACAAGGATGTAGATCCCCAGCATCGCCACCCCGAAAGCGGCGCCCATGTCGCGGAAAGTGACATAGGTCACTTCCCATTCGCCATCCCACAGAAGCGTGACGCGGCTTTCGTCGTCCGGCTGGCCATGCAGCGCGATCTCTGGCTTGCCGCCGTCCGTCCAATCCATCTTCTCAAGCTGGTCCGAAACGCCCAGCATCCCGTAAAGCGGCGCTTCGAAGGTGCCGGCCAGATCGGCGGTGATCATTTCGGCCGCGCGACCGTTGTGGCGAAAGATCGGGTAGGAGGCCTTCTCCTCGGCCACCCGCACAACATCGCCCAGCTCGACCACACCCCGCGCACCCGGCAGAACGTTGGCCGGGATCGGCGTAGTCAGGAAGGTTTCGTCTAGCACCTTCGATCCCTTGTCCCGCGCGATCTGCAGCGGGATCGGATAGCGACCATCGCCCCGGTGCGAATAGCCCACCGTCTGGCCGCCGTTCAGGATGGCCAGCGTGTCAAATACGTCCTGTTCCTGGACTCCGAAGAACTCCAGATCGTCGGTGGAAATCGTCGCGCGCAGGCGGCGCGGCTGTTCGCCGTAGCTGTCATCAACGTCAACGATGAAGGGCACCGCCTTGAAGGCCTGTTTGACCTTTTCCGCCGCCGCACGCCGCGTTTCGGCATCGGGGCCGTAGACCTCGGCCAGAAGTGTCGCCAGCACCGGAGGGCCCGGGGGCGGCTCGACGGTTTTCAGGCTGGTGCCCGGCGGAACCGGGATCGCCGCAAGGCGCTGCCGCAGGTCCAGCGCAACGTCATGGCTCGCGCGGTCACGGTCGGCCTTCGGCGTCAGGTTCAGCTGCACCTCGCCCAATTGCGGTTCCTGCCGGATGAAGTAGTGCCGCACCAGACCGTTGAAGTTGAAGGGCGCGGGGGTTCCGGCATGGGTCTGCACCGCCATCACCTCGGGCAGGCCCAGCGCGACCCGCGCCACATCCTGCGCCACGCGGTCGGTATCTTCGACCGAGGCGCCTTCCGGCAGGTCGATCATCACCGCCAGTTCGGACTTGTTGTCGAAGGGCAGCAGCTTGACCGTCACATGCTTGGTGTAAAGCAGGCTGAGCGAGCCGAAGGACAGCGCCGCGATGACCAGCAGGAAGGTCAGGCTGCGGGCCTTGGTCTTCAGGATCGGCCGCGCCGCGTGACCGAATATCCGGCCCAGGACGCCGCCCGGCAGCTCTCCGGGCGCGTGCGCGCCGTGGCCAGACAGTTTCGCCTTTCCAGCGATCTTGACCATCAGCCAGGGGGTGATGATCACCGCGACGAAGAAGGAAAAGATCATCGCCGCGCTGGCGTTGGCGGGAATCGGGCTCATGTAGGGGCCCATCATGCCGGATACGAACAGCATCGGCAGCAACGCCGCGACGACGGTCAGCGTGGCGACGATGGTGGGGTTGCCCACTTCGGCCACCGCGTCGATGGCGGCTTCGCGTCGGCTTCGGCCATCACCCATCGCCCAGTGGCGGGCGATGTTCTCGATCACCACGATGGCGTCATCGACAAGGATGCCGATGGAAAAGATCAGCGCGAACAGGCTCACGCGGTTCAGCGTGTAGCCCATGATCCAGGCCGAAAACAGCGTCAGAAGGATTGTCACCGGGATCACGATGGCCACGACGATGCTTTCGCGCCAGCCAATGGCCAGAAGCACAAGGCCGATGATCGACACGGTCGCAAGGCCCAGGTGGAACAGCAGCTCATTGGCCTTTTCGCTGGCGGTTTCGCCGTAATCGCGCGTCACCGTCATGGTGACGTTTTCCGGGATCAACGTGCCATGCAGCGCCTCGATCCGGTGCAGCGCCGCTTCGGCCACCACCACCGCATTCGCGCCCGCACGCTTGGCGACCGCAAGCGTGACCGCAGGCACCCGCTCCGCCGTGCCATTCGCGCCTTTGCGCACCATGCTGACGATGTGCTCCGACGTATCGGGAACGAAGCTCACATCGGCCACATCGGCCACATAGACCGGCCGACCGTCACGCGTGGTCAACAGCAGGTCGGCCACTGCGGCCGGTGCGGTCAGGGTCTGCCCGGCCACCAGGTCGATCTGCTGGCCGCCGTCGCGCAGCTTGCCGGTGTTCAGAGTGCGATTGGCCTGCTGGACCTTCCCGGCAAGCTGCTGGAGCGTCACGCCATACAGCGCAAGCTTGTCCGGGTCGGGGGTGATGCGGATCGCTTCGGTCACGTCGCCTGCCAGATAGGTCTGGCCCACGTTTTCCGTCTTTGCGACCTCGGCCTGCACCAGCCGTGCGATGCGGGTCAGGTCATTGGCCGGAACCGCCTGGCCATCCGCGCCCGCGAATGTCAGCGTCAGGATCGCCACATCGTCGATGCCGCGCCCGATGATCAGTGGTTCGGGAATGCCGACCGGAATCCGGTTCAGGTTGGCGCGGACCTTTTCGTGGATCCGCAGGATCGCGTTTTCCGAACTGGTGCCCACCTCGAACCGCGCCGTGACCATCGCTGCATCATCGCGGGTCGAGGAATAGACGTGTTCGACCCCGTTGATCCCCTTGACGATGACCTCAAGCGGCTCGGTCACCAGCTTCACGGCATCTTCGGCAGCCAGACCCTGCGCCTGAACATGGATATCGACCATCGGGACTGAAATCTGCGGCTCTTCCTCGCGCGGCAGCGCGGTCAGGGCCACCAGACCGGCGGCCAGCGCCGCCAGAATGAACAGCGGCGTCAGCGCCGAAGCGATAAAGGCACGGGTTAGCGCCCCGGCCATGCCAAGGGCGTGTCGGACGGGCTGTTCGGTCATTTCTGTTCCGCCAGGTCATCGCCGGCCTGAAGGCCGGAAAGGATTTCGATCATGTCCTGCCCGGCGATCACGTGCTTCGGCCCCGGAACCACCGTTCGCATCAGCGGGCCCTGTGGCGTGTTCAGGGCAACCGCATCCAGCCCGGCGTGGGTTTTCACGGTTTGCGCCGGCACCAACAGCGCCTTGCGGTGGCCTACCGGCAGGCGGACCAGCACCCGCGCGTCATAGAACCGGTCGGACAGGCCCTGCACATCGACATCGGCCAGAACCCTGCCGTTTTCGATCAGCGGATAGATCTTGGCCAGCTTGCCCGCCGTTGCGACATCCCCCTGTTCGATCTGGATTTCGGCGCCTTCATGCAGGCCTGTGGCATGGCGTTCGGGCACCGCAAGACGAAGGAAGATCCCCCCGCCGCCGACGGATGCCACTTCTTCACCCGGCATAACCACCGCCCCGGCCGCAACCGGAACAGACAGCACGCGCCCGGCAATCGGCGCAAGGACCGAGCCTTCGGCAGCTTGCTGTTCGATCACGCGGCGATCGGCCCGCGTCGCCTCGATCTGGCCAGACAGCACATCGACCTGCGTGCGCAAGGCGTCAAGCCTCTGCACGGTAGTGACGCCGCGCGACTGAAGCTCTTCGCCGCGCTTCAGTTCGGCCCGGGCGTTGTCCAGTTGCGCGTTCAGACTGTCGAGCCGTGCGTCTGTTGCCGAAAGCTGGAACGCCAGCTTTTCATCGACCACCTGCGCCAGCACCTGCCCCGCCGTCACGCTGTCGCCCTCGGACACGGCCAGCGTCACCAGGGTGCCGCCAAGACGCGCACGCGCCGGGATGCGGTTGCGCGATTCGATGCGGCCATAGACCGCTTTCCATTCTGTCACATCAACCGGCTGTAGCGGGGCGGCCGGGGCGGCGATTGGCAGCGCCAGCGCGGCCAGAAGGATCAACAGGGGCTTGTGCACGATCTCGACCTCTCAGATGGACGGGGCAGGGGGCCGGGGTCCGAAATATATTCCTTATATTGAATATGTTTGCCTGCGCAGCATTGTCAAGCTGCACTCCAGCATGAGTGTGGCCCGGTGCCCCCGTTCTGGCAAGGATCAGGCGTCGAGGTTTTCCACGAACAAGGCGTTCGACTGGATGAAATCACGCCGCGGTTCCACCACATCGCCCATCAGCTTTGTGAAGATGTCGTCAGCCTCGGTCAGGTCATCGACCTTGACCTGCACCAGCGTCCGCGCTGCCGGATCAAGCGTGGTTTCCCAAAGCTGTTCCGGGTTCATCTCGCCCAGGCCCTTGTAGCGTTGCAGCGACAGGCCCTTTTCGCCTTCCTGCAGAATGGCGTTCAGCAGTTCCACCGGACCGTGGATCTTCTGTTCGCGGTCCTTGCGGATCAGGCTGGCAACGCCACCATAGGTTTCCCGAAGCGTCTCGGTATGTGCCGCCAGCCGCCGTGCCTCGCCGGATCGCAGCACTTGGCCGTCCAGTGTCCGCACTTCTTCGACCCCGCGCAGGACGCGCGAAAACCGCAGGCCGTGGTCCTGGGTCGGACGACCCTGCCAGCCCTGTTCATATTCCAGCGCAGAAAGGTTCAGCCGTGCAGCGACGGTGTCGGCAACGCCCTGGGCATCGGCATCGACGCGGCCGGGAAGAAGCGCGCCTGAAATCACCGCCTGTTCGACGATATGGCTCGAATAATGCGTTGGGAAGGCGCCAAGTATCTTGCGCACCTCGCGGGCATTGTCGACCAGACGCGCCAGATCGGCGCCACTGATGCTTTCGCCCGACCCAAGGCGCAGGATCGCCCCGTCCACCCCTTGATGGATCAGGTAGTCGTCCAGCGCCGCCTGATCCTTCAGATAGACCTCGGACTTGCCGCGCGCGACTTTGTAAAGCGGTGGCTCGGCGATATAGAGATGACCCGCGTCGATCAGGTCGGGCATCTGCCGGAAGAAGAACGTCAGCAGCAGCGTGCGGATATGCGCGCCGTCCACGTCGGCGTCAGTCATGATGATGATCTTGTGGTAGCGCAGCTTCGACAGGTTGAATTCGTCCCGCCCGATGCCGGTGCCCAACGCCGTGATCAGCGTGCCGATCATCTCGGACGACAGCATCCGGTCGAACCGCGCCCGTTCCACGTTCAGGATCTTGCCCCGAAGCGGCAGAACCGCCTGGTTCTTTCGGTCGCGCCCCTGCTTGGCCGACCCGCCCGCGCTGTCACCCTCGACGATGAACAGTTCGGAAAGCGCCGGGTCTTTTTCCTGACAATCCGCCAGCTTGCCGGGCAGGCTTGCCACGTCCATCGCCGTTTTCCGGCGCGTCAGTTCGCGGGCCTTCCGTGCCGCTTCGCGCGCCAGCGCCGCTTCGATGATCTTGCCGACGACGATCTTCGCGGGGCCCGGATTTTCCTCGAACCATTCCGACAGCTTTTCGTTCACAAGGTTTTCGACCGCGGGCCGGACTTCGGAACTGACAAGCTTGTCCTTCGTCTGGCTGGAAAACTTCGGGTCCGGCACCTTGACCGACAGCACGCAGGTCAGGCCTTCGCGGGCGTCGTCGCCGGTGAATTCCACCTTTTCCTTCTTCGCGATCCCCGAGGACTGCGCATAGTTGTTGATCGTCCGCGTCAGCGCCGCACGCAGCCCCGCAAGATGGGAGCCGCCATCGCGCTGCGGGATGTTGTTGGTGAAAGGCAGCACGTTTTCGTGGTAGCTGTCGTTCCACCACAACGCGACTTCCACGCCTATGCCCGCCCGTTCGCCGATGATGTAGATCGGCTCGGGCATGACCGAGGCCTTGGAGCGGTCAAGGTATTTCACGAACTCCCGCACGCCACCCTCGTAGAACAGCTCGGTGAACAGCGGCTCGGCGGGGCGCTCGTCCTCCAGCAGGATCCGCACACCCGAGTTCAGAAAGGCGAGTTCCCGCAGGCGGGTTTCAAGCGTCTTGAAGCTGTAGTCGATGTTCGAGAATGTCCCTTCGGGGTGGTTGACCTTGGTCGAGGCCAGAAAACGCACCTCGGTCCCGCGTTCACCGGGGGCGGGGCCCACGTCATGGACGTGGACAACGCATTCGCCATGTTCAAATCTTGCGTGGTATTCCCGATCGTTGCGCCAGACCCGCAGTTCCAGCCAGTCGGACAGTGCGTTCACCACGGACACGCCAACGCCATGCAATCCGCCCGAGACCTTGTAGGCGTTGCCGCTGTCGGCGGTATTGTCGAATTTGCCGCCCGCGTGCAGCTGGGTCATGATGACTTCGGCTGCGGATACCCCTTCCTCGGGGTGGATATCCACGGGAATCCCGCGGCCGTTGTCGCGGACGGATACGCTGCTGTCGGCGTGGATCTTGACGTGGACATAGTCGGCGTGGCCGGCCAGGGCCTCGTCGATCCCGTTGTCCACCACTTCCGTTACCATGTGGTGCAGGCCCGAACCGTCATCGGTATCGCCGATATACATCCCCGGACGCTTGCGCACGGCCTCCAGGCCCTTGAGAACCTTGATGGATTCCGCGCCGTAGTTCCCGGTCTGCTTTTCGTGTTCGGTCATGCCCGTCCGCCTTGGATTTTGCCTCCCGCTTATAGGCGGATGGTGCGGGATTGTCACGCACCGCCACCAGATTTGGGGTCAGGTCTGGGTGATGATGGCACCCACGGCAATCAGGGCCGCTCCGGCGATCCGGTTGATGCGCCCGAACCCCGCCTGCGTTCCGATGCGCAGGCGCAGATGCGACAGGCCCCACCCCATGATCAGGTTGCAGCCAAAGGGAATGAGCATGGACACAAGGCAGATCACCAGCACGTCCATGCCGTTGATACGGCTCAGGTCGAAGAAGCCGGGCAGCATTCCCATGTAGAACAGGATCGCCTTGGGGTTTCCGATCACCGCCGCCAACCCGGCACTGAAGCCTGCCCAGATGCCCGGCCGCGCCAGACGGGAATCGCTGCCCACCACCGCGTCCGCGTGGCGAAGCAACCCGATGCCCATCACCACGAACACCCCCGCCGCCACCCAGCGCAAGATGCCCATGATCTGCGCTTCCTGCGCAATCACCAGGCTCAGGCCCAGAGTTGCCGTCAAGGGCCAGAGGAAGTCGCCGATGGCCACCCCGAGCGCCAGCGGCCAGGTCGCGTGAAAGCCGCCGGAAAGGCCGCGCGCCGTCAGCGCCACGAAGACTGGTCCCGGCGTCACCCACAAAAGCAGCATCGCACCGGAATACAGCGCCAGTTGCCAGAGCGTCAGGGTCATTGGGCCTCCGGCAGGGTCAGGGAGCCATCTTCGGAAAGAGGCCAGAAGGGATTGACGGCGTATTCCCAGACATGGCCATCCGGGTCCGCAACATAACCCGAATAGCCGCCCCAGAAGACGCGTTCGGGGTGCTTGAGTCCCCGGGCGCCCGCAGCCATCGCACGGTCATAGGCTTGGTCGACCTCGGCCTCGGTTGCGAAGTTCTGCGCCAGGGTGGTTGCCCCTGTGCCCAATGCCTCATCGGGGCGCCCCTGATCGGCGGCAAGATCGGCCCGCCCGAACAGCGCCAGCACCGACCCGTGCATCTGGTAGAAGGCCACGCCCGGCTGGCTTGCGCCATGTTCGACCCAGCCCAGACGGCCGTAATACCCGCGTGACCGGTCCAGATCGGACACGCCCAGCGTGATCAGGGTTACCCGCTGCGGGGTCATGGAACACTCCTTTCCGACAGGGCAGAGATACCGCCCGTCTCGGTGACTTCAAACCCTTGTGCTCGTGCACCAAGGCCGCTGAACAGTGCAAGTTCGGTTCCTGTCATCCAGACATGGGCCGCAATAGCACAGACCTCGTCATAAAGCGCGCAGCGGCGATCCGCGTCCAGATGCGCCGCGACCTCGTCCAGCAAAAGAACGACAGGCTCACCCCGCAGCGCGCGGGCATTGGCCAGCATCAGCGAAATCAGCAGGGCTTTCTGTTCACCGGTCGAACATTCGGCGGCCGCCATACCCTTGGCGGCATAGGTGGCGACCAGATCATCACGGTGGGGGCCGATCAAGGTCCGGCCGGCTGCCATGTCTGCGGATCGTCCTCGCTGGAAGGCTTCCGCAAGGGCGTCGGCATCCGGATCGCTGCCCACCAACTGCAAGTCCGCAACCGGGAAGGCACCGCTGCCGCCGTCTTGAGCGCTGTTGATGCGACCCAACGCCTCGCGCCGGTTGCGGCCGATGTCGGCCCCGGCTTCGGCCATCCGCGATTCAAGTGCTGCATACCAGGCCTGATCGCGCACCTGATCCTTCAGCAGACGGTTCCGTTCACGGATTGCCTTGTCATAGGCAAGCGCCGCTTCGGCATGGCCGGGCACGAAAGAAAGCGTGATCCGGTCCAGGAACCGCCGCCGCCCTTCGGCACCCTCGATCCACAGCCGGTCCATGCTGGGAACCAGCCAGATCATCCGCAGAATGCGCCCCAGCATTGCCTGCGGTGCCGCCTTGGCGTCAATAATTACCTGCCTGGCGCCATCGCCTTCGGCGAAGGTCTCGATCTCATGCCCCGCAGCTACTGCACGGATTTTCCATCCTATTGCATCTGGCCGCCGGGCCATGTCCTGCGCCAGCGCCCGGCGCAGCCCACGGCCGGGCGACAGCAGCGAGGCGGCTTCAAGAATATTGGTCTTGCCCGCGCCGTTTGGCCCCCACAGGGCGACCGGCCGCCCATCAAGCGCCAGTTCGGTCCGCCGGTGCGACCGGAACTGAACCAGACCCAGCGCGGAAATCACGCCGGGCGCTGCGGTCATACACGCATCGGCATCACGACATAGACTGCCGAAAGATCGCCGCCTTCGCGCATCAATGTCGGTTCATTGGCGGTGTTGAACAGGAAGACCGCATTTTCACGATCCACCTGGCTAGCAATTTCCAGCAGGTATTTCGCATTGAAGCCGATTTCCAGCCGCTCGTCTCCGTAGGCCACGGCGAGCTCTTCCTCGGCCGCACCGCTGTCGGGGGCATTGACCGAAAGCACCAGCCGGTCTTCGTCCATCTGCAACTTCACCGCCCGCGACCGTTCAGAGGACACGGTGGCGACACGGTCGACCGCCTTGGCAAATTCGGCCGCATCGACCTCAAGCTTGCGGGTGTTTCCGGTAGGAATCACGCGGGTGTAATCGGGGAAGGTGCCGTCGATCACCTTCGATGTCAGCATGATGGCAGGGGTGGCGAAGCGCACCTTGGTCTCGGATACCGACACGGCAATCTTCGCCTCGTCATCGTCGAGAAGCTTGCGCAACTCGTTCACCGTCTTGCGCGGAACGATCACGCCGGGCATGCCCTGCGCCCCGTCCGGCAGGTCGGCGTCGATCCGCGCCAGTCGGTGGCCATCGGTCGCCACGCAGCGCAACACCGGGCCATCCTCGCCCTGTGCCACATGCATGTAGACGCCGTTCAGGTAATAGCGGGTTTCTTCCGTCGAGATCGCGAATTTCGATTTGTCGAACAGCCGCCGCAGCACCGATGCCGGGGCAGCGAAATTCGCCGCATATTCCGAACTCGCCATCACCGGGAAGTCTTCCTTCGGCAGCGTCGCCAGCGAGAAGGTCGAACGCCCTGCCTGCACCGTCAGCCGTCCCGAGACCGGATCGGACGTGAGTTGCACGAGTGATCCGTCCGGCAGCTTGCGGACGATTTCGTGCAGCATCACCGCCGACACGGTCGTTGCACCCGCGCGTTCGACCTGCGCCGGAGCCTTGTCGACCACCTCGATATCCAGGTCGGTGGCCCGGAAGGACGCGATATTGCCCTCGGCCTCGATCAGGACGTTGGCCAGAATCGGGATCGTGTTGCGCCGCTCGACGACCGATTGCGCCTGTGCGACCGCCTTCAGCAGGGTCGACCGTTCGATGCTGATCTTCATTCCCGTATCCTCGTCATGGCCCGAACCCGCCGGGAGCGGAAAGTTAGCAACTTTCCGCGCAGGCTCAAGGTTTATCCGCCCTTACGCCTCCAGAAGACGGCGAAGCAGGTCCAGATCCTCACGCAACTGGCTGTCGCTACCCCTGAGCTCCTCCACCTTGCGGATACCGTGCATGATGGTCGTGTGATCGCGCCCGCCAAAGCGGCGGCCGATTTCCGGCAGGCTGCGCGTGGTCATGTGCTTGGACAGATACATCGCCACCTGCCGCGGCCGGGCAATCGTGCGCACGCGCTTGGGCCCGATCATGTCCGCCAGACGGATGTTGTAATGTTCGGCGACCTTGCGCTGGATCTCCTCGATCGTGACCTTGCGATCCGATGCACGCAGGATGTCGGCCAAGCAATCCTGCGCCAGATCCAGCGTGATTTCGCGGCCAACCAGGCTTGCGAAGGCGAAAAGCCGGGTCAGCGCGCCTTCGAGAACGCGCACGTTCGTCGTGATGCGATGCGCCAGGAATTCCAGCACGCCATTTGACAGCGTCAGGCCTGGATACTGCTGGCGATACATCTCGGCCTTTTGCTGGAGGATTCCCAGCCGCAATTCGTAATCCGTCGGGTGCAGGTCCACGACCAGACCGCATTGCAGGCGGCTCTTGATCCGTTCCTCCAGATCCTTGATCTCGCCCGGCGCGCGGTCGGCCGAAATGATGATCTGCTTGTTCTGGTCGACCAGCGCGTTGAATGTATGGAAGAATTCTTCCTGGGTGCTGTCCTTGCCGGCGATGAACTGCACGTCATCGACCATCAGCACATCGACCGAACGGAACAATTCCTTGAAATCCATGATCTGCTTTTCACGCAGCGCCTGGATGAAGCGATACATGAACTGCTCGGCCGACAGATAAAGCACCCGCAACTCGGGCTGTCGCGCCTGGAGTTCATGCGCGATTGCGTGCATCAGATGGGTCTTGCCCAAGCCCACGCCGCCGTAAAGAAACAGCGGATTGAAGGTGACGGGTCCGCCTTCGGCAACGCGCCGGGCCGCCGCATGGGCCAGTTCGTTCGGCTTGCCCACAACGAAACTGTCGAAGGTGAAACGGGCATCAAGCGGCGCTGCGGGCAGGTCGGCATCATCGGAGCGTGCCACCGCCTTCGCGCGGTGGCTGCGCGTCATCTTCTCGATCGGCACGGGTTTTGGTTCGGGTGCCAATTGCGCCGGGGCCGAGACCATGAATTCCACCCGATCCACCTCGACCCCGCGGCGGATCAGCTGCTGACGGATCTGTTCACCATAATTGCGCGACACCCAGTCGCGCATGAAATTCGTGGGAACATCAAAGCGGGCGATTCCGTCTGACAGATCTTTCAGGCGCAGCGGCTCGATCCAGGTAAGGTAGTTGTTCCGCCCGATTGTCTTTTGAAGTGCATTGCAGACCTGTCCCCAAGTATCTTTGGTCATTACGTTGCCTACGTCTTTCCGTACCTGCGTAGGGCGGTTGATCCGCCCACACCTTTGCGGCGACGCCATCGTTCTTGAACTTGGCCCGTGTGTGGGACCAAGCGGGGGGCAGGGCCAAGGCCAACGAAAAACACCGGCGCGAAAAACTCGCCGGTCGATTTGCGTTTCAGGCGCGCCCGAGAGACAGACGCGCCAGAACAGGCATGGATGCGCGGGTAGCAGCCCCCGCATCCCGGTCGGGGCCCGGCAAAAGCAGCTTTGCCCGGCCTTCCGTGCCACATGTCCCCCCAGGACAATGTGAATCGCACCGTGACGCTAGCCTGTGCGTTCAAGCTGCCGCAACTGATCTTCGTGCTTGACGGGTCTTTTGCGCAACCGAATCCGGCGCCTGTGCAAAGAAACCACAATCGCCGCAAAAACGTGACAAAACGCAAAAGGCGCGGCCTTTCGGCTGCGCCCTTCAAGCTATTGGTTTCGTTCAGGAAATCAGGCGACCGCGGTCAGCGATTTGACGCGGGCCGACAGGCGCGACATCTTGCGCGCGACGGTGTTCTTGTGAAGCACACCCTTGGTCACGCCGCGGGCCAGTTCAGGCTGGGCAGCGCGAAGCGCTTCGGTCGCGGCTTCCTGATTGCCCGAGGCAAGCGCTTCCTCGACCTTGCGGAGGAAAGTGCGGATGCGCGAGCGACGCGCCTTGTTGACGGCATAACGACGCTCGTTCTGGCGTGCGCGCTTTTCGGACTGGGGCGTATTGGCCATGTGTCGGGTTCCGATCAGGATACGGGTAAATCTGAAGCCGCGCTTCTAGGCCCGAGTCGGACCAAAGTCAACCGGCCGTTGCCAAGAAATTCGGCGAAACCATGTGCTGCTGCGGCTGGCAGAGCGGGCAGAAGAACGACGACCGGCCAGACTGGACGATGCGTTCGATGAGACCTGCGCAACCGGGCTGCAAGCAATGCCCGCCTTCGCGGTCATAGACGCGGAAGGCGTGCTGGAAATAGCCCAGATCACCATCAGCCTTCCGATAGTCCCGCAGCGACGATCCCCCGGCGGCAATCGCTTCCATAAGCACGGTGCGGATCAGGGGAACCAGCGCCGCGACCGAGTCCGGCCCCAGCGAAGCCACCGGGGTTTCGGGATGAAGCCCGGCCCGATGCAGAACCTCGCAGACATAGATGTTACCAAGGCCCGCCACGATTCGCTGGTCCAGAAGGGCGGATTTCACCGAGACCTTACGGCCCTGTAGCCGGCCCACAAGATAGCCTTCGTTGAAATCATTTCCGAAAGGTTCCGGCCCGAGGTTGCGCAGCAGCCAATGATTCGTCTCGGCCACTGTCGAAAACAGGTCCATGCTGCCAAAACGCCGCGCGTCATTGAATGTGACGCGCGCCCCGTTATCCAGCCCGAACACCACATGATCATGCTTCTGCGGGGCCGGGTGATCATGGTGGAACTTGCCGGGCGCGACTGGACCCGCGCCGCCGGAAACCAGCATCCGTCCTGACATGCCCAGGTGAATCAGAAGCGTTTCGTCTGACGAGAGATCCGCGAGAATGTATTTGGACCGGCGCCGCATTCGTTCAATTCGAACCCCGGTCAGCCGCGCCGCCATGGCCTCGGGAAACGGAAATCTCAGGTCGGGCCGCCGCACGTCGGCAGCAAGGATCCGCGCACCCTCCATCACCGGGGCCAGACCGCGCCTGACAGTTTCGACTTCGGGCAGTTCGGGCATGGTGGTCCCTGTCACAGGCGTCTTGTTCTGGCGGGCGGGACAGGCCGCATTGTCTCTGCCCCCCACCCGCATATATGAAGGCAGCACCAACCGGATCGGCAAGGCCCCATGACACAGTCCACGCCCAAGACCCCGCCGCAGATGCCGCAGCCCGACGCTTCGAGCGACCGCACGACCCATTTCGGCTTCCAGACGGTCGCCGAGGGTGAAAAGGCCGGGCTGGTGCACGGCGTCTTCACCCGTGTGGCCAACCGCTATGACATCATGAATGACCTGATGTCGGTAGGTATCCATCGGCTCTGGAAGGATGCGATGATGGACTGGCTGGCGCCGCGCCCGGGGCAAAGGCTGCTGGATGTGGCTGGCGGCACCGGTGATATCGCCTTCCGGTTTCTCAAGCGGGCAAGGGCGGCGACAGCAACGGTTCTCGACATGACGGAATCGATGCTGGTCGAGGGGCGCAAACGGGCCGATGCCGAAGACATGGCCGACAGGCTGGGCTGGATCGTTGGCGATGCGATGGCGCTGCCTTTCCCCGATCACAGCTTCGATGTCTATACGATCAGCTTCGGCATCCGGAACGTGACGCGGATTCCCGACGCGCTGGCCGAAGCCTACCGGGTGCTGCGCCCCGGCGGGCGGCTGATGGTGCTGGAATTCAGCCATATCCCCAGCCCGGCGCTGCAATGGGCCTATGACCGCTATTCCTTCAACGTGATTCCGGTGATGGGTCAGATCGTCGCAAACGACCGTGACAGCTATCAGTATCTGGTTGAATCGATCCGCAAGTTTCCCAATCAGGACGCGTTTGCCGACATGATCCGTGCAGCGGGTTTCGGTCAGGTGAAATACCGCAACCTGTCACTGGGAATTGCGGCGCTGCATTCGGGATGGAAACTCTAGGTGCGCGGGCCTCACAATATCTGGCGACTGGTCCGCACCGGTGCGACCTTTGAACGCACGGGCGCCATGGGTGTCGCGCTTGCGGCCATGGAGGCGCCAAAGGCGCTTCGCGTCGTGGCGCGGATCATCGGCGTGCCGTTTGCATGGCTGGGTTATCGTGGTGATCCGGCCCTGCCACCGGTGACGCGGGCCATCACTGCACTTGGCCCCGCCTACATCAAGTTCGGGCAGATCCTGTCGACGCGCCCGGATGTGGTTGGCGCAGAGCTGTCCGAGCAGTTGCGGATGCTGCAGGACAACCTGCCGCCGTTTTCCGGCGAGGTTGCCAAGGAGATCATCGCAGCCGAACTGGGATGCAGTGCCGATTCCCTGTTTCTGGAGTTTTCGGAACCTGTAGCGGCTGCTTCCATCGCGCAGGTTCACCGGGCGCGGGTGGCGGCAACCGGGAAGGAGGTCGCGGTCAAGGTCTTGCGCCCCGGGATCGAACGTGCCTTCCAGCGCGACATCGACGCCTTCCATTTTGCGGCGGACATGATCCAGGCCTTGTCTCCCGCCTCGCGCAGGCTGCGGCCCACGGAGGTCGTGGGCCATTTCGAATCCGTGGTTGCCGGAGAGCTTGACCTGCGGCTCGAAGCGGCCGCCGCTTCGGAATTCGCCGCGACGACCAAGGGCGATGCCGGGTTCCGCGTGCCGGAAATCGAATGGGCGCTGACCTCGCGGCGCGTGATGACGCTTGATTGGGCCGAGGGCATTCCGCTGGGCGATGTCGCCGCACTCAAGGCGGCGGGGCATGACACGACCAGGATCGGCGAACGCGTGATCCAGCTTTTCCTGAGCCATGCGTTGCGCGACGGATATTTTCACGGCGACATGCACCAGGGGAATCTGAAGGTGGCCGCGAACGGTGACCTGATCGCCTATGATTTCGGGATCATGGGTGCGATCGACGTCTATACCCGTCGCGTCTATGCCGAAATCCTGATGGGCTTCATCCAGCGTGACTATCGCCGCGTGGCCGAGGTGCATTTCGAGGCCGGTTATGTTCCGCGCGACCGCGATATCGACGAATTCGCCCGCGCGCTGCGTGCCGTGGGCGAACCGATCTTTGGAATGGATGCCAGTCGGATCTCGATGGCGCGCCTGCTTGCCTATCTCTTCGAGGTGACCGAGCGCTTCGGGATGCAGACGCGCACCGAGCTGATCTTGCTGCAAAGGACGATGGTCGTGGTCGAAGGCGTGGCGCGTTCCCTCGATCCGCACCTCAATATCTGGCATGCCGCCCGGCCCGTGGTCGAAACCTATATCCGCCGCAACCTTGGACCGCGAGCCATGGCGCAGGATCTGGTGAAGACCCTGCGCGTGCTGGGCCATTTCGGGCCGAAACTGCCCGAGCTGGTCGAATCGGCGCTGATCCGTCAGTCCGAGCCGCTGCGGGGCCTCCCCGCACGCCGCGCCCGGCCCGAACTTGTGCTCGGTGCGGTGCTGGGGGCGGGCCTGACCATCCTTGCTGTCCTGCTGGCGAAACTGGTCTGATCACTGCGGTATCTGGCCCGCATAGGCGCGAAGCGCATTAATGTCCGCAGGCCTCACTTCCGACCCGCCCTCAAGCACCAGCCGCGCACCGGCGGCACCGCCGCGCACCTCGGTCACCCGGGCATAGGCGGCAACCATTTCCGCGCCAAGCACATCATCGCCCTTCAGGCTTTCGAGGCTGAAACTGTAAAGCCCTTGCGGCAGGAACTGTCCATTGCCGTCCGTGCCATCCCAGACCACCTGCCCCGACCCCGGTGCAACCACCAGGCGCGCGGCCTCCCGGTTATGCGCATCCCGAACCACAAGGGTGCCCCGGTCGGCGCCGGGTTTCAGGACCGGATCCAGCGTGACGGGCTGGCCATAGAAGGCAACAGGCGCGGTTACCTGAGCTTCCATTCCTACCCAGCCGGCATACTGGGCAATCCCGTTGCCACCCATCTGTGAAGCCAGCGATTCAAGCAGCTGATTGGTGCGAACCTGCTGTTCCACTCCGGAAAACGTCGCCAACTGCACCGCGTAATCCGACGATTCGATCGGATTCATCGGATCCTGATTCTGCATCTGCGTCGTCAGCATCTTGAGAAAGGTCGTGAAGTCACTCGTCAGGACACCGGGCTTTGGCGGCGAGGACGCCGAAGCAGAAGTGGCGGCCACAGCATTCTGGATCGATGAAACAGCCATGAAAAAGTTCCTTACAGGCGAAGGTCCAGCCCGCCGCCGGGTTCCGCAGAGGTCTGGACGCGATGATGGGCAGAGGGTTCGATACGGTGTCCGGACAGAAGTTCGGCAAGCCGGTTCTCAGTGGTCAGGGGGTCGTCCGGATCCGGCAAGAACTCGACGGTTCCTTGCCGGTTGCCCTGCTGAAAGCTGAAGCTCAACGACTGAAACCCAAGATCCTGCAGATCCTGCGCCAGTTGATCGATGTTCCGCTTCAGCAGGTCCAGCGTTTCAGGCCGATCCGCCGTCAATGTCACCGCGACACTGTCATCGCCTTGCGCGACGGTCATGCTCAAATGTCCGAGTTCCTTGCCAGAGAGGGAAATCTCGGCCGCACCATGAGACGATCGCTGCTGGATGACTGCTTCCGAAATCTGGCGAAGCAAGGATTGCTCGGCCGAAACGTCGCGCACAGGAGACGCCGACAGGACTGTGGAAATCCGATCCGCCCGGCGCTCGGACGATGGATTGAGGGCGAGGGCATCAGCCTCTTCGCCGAAATCGCCAAGCATTTCCTCATTCGCGTTCGTGCCATCCTCCGTCCGCTTCAAAGCCTGCGGCGTTGCCCCGGCGCGATAGGCATCCTGTGCTGCGCCATCCCGCTGATCGGGGGAATCAAGGGCCGGAAGAAGCACTGATTCGTCCTGTCTGGCTTCGGTCCGACGTCCCTGGCCAGCGTTGTCTTGCAGGGCGCGGACCGTGATCCGGGCTTCGTTGTCGGAATGGCCGGTTCCCGGCCGCGTATCGCTTTCTTCGACGATTGCGACATTTTGGCCAGCGCGCCGTTCCGAAAGGCTTGCGGCTTCGGCAAGCGGGTCATTCTTTGCCGCACCGCCGGTCACGCTCGAGAAAGCAGCCGCGGTTTCATGCCCGGTATCCAAGGGCCAGATCACGCAGGGCTGGCCGGCTGCGGTGACGCCGTCCCAGGGACGGGAAAGATCCGTTTCCGCAGGTTTTCCGCAGCCATCGCTGGTATCCTCGCCGGGGGATGAGGGGTCCGATTCCACCAGCTTGTCCGAAGCCGCTGGTTCTGGTCCCTGCGTGGCGCGGGCCGAAGTGTCCGCGTCTGGCGCCGGGCCGGCGGGATGATCCTGTGGCCGCGAACCGGAAGTCGCCCGGGCAGCGCTGTTTGGATTGGCAACCTTGTCCGAAGCCCGCCGCAGAGCATCCCGCAGGACGGCATCGAAATCACTGTGATCGGGCCGGTCATCCCGGGACTTCCGCAAATCAATCCTCGATGCCGGCGTTGCCCTGGGATCAGCCGTCTGGAACATGGGAATCATCTGTAGCGACCTTCTGTCTTTCGCAACTGGTCGCAGAGGATCGTTACTTCTTAATTTACCACGGCGTGGGATCGGTTGGAAAAACCGGAGAAAGCCCATGATCACCCCGATGTCGAACACTCGCGCGCCTGATGCAGCACCGAGAACCGGCCCCTTGTGGGAAGCGGCGAGGGCGCTCGAGGCCAGTTTTCTCTCGCAAATGCTGACCTCGGCAGGTCTTGGCACTGTCTCGGAAGGGTTCGGCGGCGGCATTGGCGAGGACCAGTTCGCATCCCTGATGCGTGACGAACAGGCCAGGGCAATGGCCAATGCCGGCGGCATCGGTCTTGCCGAATCGATCTTCAAGTCCCTGGCAACGAGGGCAGGCGATGCGTGAGATCGATCATCTTCTGACCGATGTCGAAGGCGTGCTTGAGACTGAGCGAAACCTGTTGCGAAACGGCACCTTCGACGGGCTGCCCCAGCTGGCCTTGCGCAAGGAGCAGCTGATCGAACGGATCGCCGATCATCCCGATGCAGCAACCGTGGCACTTCTTGAACGCGTCATGTCGAAGGCGCAGGCCAACCTGGCGTTGTTCGTGGCCGCACAAAACGGCTTGCGCACCGCGCAGGAAAGGCTGGATCAGATCCGTAATCTTGCCTCCACGCTACAGACCTATGACAACACCGGCCGGACCAGGGCCTTCTCGACGCCGATCGTGCGGCATGAACGCAGAGCCTGATTTGCGGCCGGCGCCGTTCGATAAAACTGCGCGCAAATCAGCTCTGACCTTAGCGAAACCTTATGGATTGCACGGCAGGTTGGTCCTGCATCCCGAGGATGGCGCCCCAGACCGGACACACCGGCTGAAGGCATGGGTCAGAAACCTTTTGTGCCGCGTCTCGCGGCAACTGAAACCTGGCGCAAAGCGCCACCTCTCGAAAGGACGACGTCATGTCGAGCATTCTGACGAACAACAGCGCGATGGTCGCGCTGCAATCCCTCAAGGCGATCAATACCAACCTCAACCGCACCCAGGTCGAGATTTCGACCGGCAAGGCAGTTGGCTCGGCCAAGGACAATGCCGCGGTCTGGGCGATCTCGAAGGTCATGGAGTCAGATGTCCAGGGCTTCAAGGGCATCGCTGAAAGTCTGTCGCTCGGGGAAACGACCGTTGCGGTTGCCCGTCAGGCCTCCGAAACCGTTACCGGCCTGTTGAACGATATCAAGTCCAAGATCGTGGCCGCTCAGGAAGACAACAAGGATCGCGCGAAGCTGCAGACCGATATCGTTGCGTTGCGCAAGACGATCGAATCGGTGGTCAAGACGGCGCAGTTCAATGGTCTGAACCTGGTCGATGGAACTGTGTCGAGCACCAACGCGAACGGGGCGACCGGCGTCAATGTGCTGGCCTCGCTTGACCGGTCGTCCGACGGGTCGGTGGTTGCCGGACAGATCGGCGTGGACGTAAAGAACCTGTCGCTGTCTCAAGGCACCGCGCTGACTTCGGCGGCCGCCAGCATCGGGACGGACCCCGGTGCCGCAGGTGTGCTGGATGCCAACGATGGCGGGACGAACGACTCGATCACTCTCGACACCTTCGCCTTCCTCGACAATGCCGGTGGCGCAACCGGCACGGCCGCCCTGAGCCGGACGGCTGCAGGTGTGGTGAATGCGGTGGACACGGGGCTTGTCGAGGGCGATCAGCTGAAACTGAGGATCGGCAGCGTCGAAGGCCGCTACACCATCAAGGTGGGCGATACCGCCGAAGCCATTGTCAGCGGCATCAAGAACGCGCTGATCGCCGGCGGACTGGATGACACTGCGTTCACGCTCGACATCGACACCACCACAAACCAGCTGAAGGTCACCAACAACACCAACCAGGCGGCTGCCTTCTCGTTTGCGGCAACCCGAGGAACGGGTGGTCTTGCCGATCTGGCAACCGTTGATGTCTCGACCGCCGCGGGAGCGCAGGCAGCACTTGGCCAGATCGAGGGCATGATCCAGACCTCGATCAACGCCGCAGCCGAGTTCGGTTCGGTTGAAAAGCGCATCAGCATCCAGAACGACTTTGTCGGCCAGCTCTCGGATGCCCTGAAGTCAGGGATCGGCGCTCTGGTCGACGCCAATATGGAAGAAGCCTCGGCGCGTCTTCAGGCCCTTCAAACCCAGCAGCAACTGGGCATCCAGGCCCTGTCGATCGCCAACCAGGCGCCGCAGACCATCCTCGCACTGTTCCGCTGATCTGATCGGGCCCGGGCGTCAATCGCCCGGGTCTTCCCCTGGCACATATCAAGGAATTTCCCGTGAACGCACACTTCATGGCGCAGGCAGCCTATGCCGGCAGGGATGCGGCGACCCGGACGCCTCGGGCGATCGAATATGCGGTCTTTGCGCGTATCACTCAGCGCCTGCGCGCCGCAGCAGAGTCGGACATGCCCGGAGGTTTTGCAGAGCTTGCCCGCGCCCTGCACGACAACCGCAAGCTTTGGGCAACACTTGCCATGGACCTTTCCGACGACGGAAACGCCCTTCCCGCCACCTTGCGCGCGCGTCTTTTCTATCTCGCGGACTTTACCGCCCAGTATACGTCCAAGGTTCTGGCCGCCGAAGCCAAGGTCGACGTCCTGATCGATATCAATACCGCCGTCATGCGCGGCCTGCAGCCTCAGGAGGCCGTCAGATGAACGGGCTTGTGCTGAAGCTGGCGCCGAAGGAAAGGCTTCTGGTCAATGGTGCCGTGATCGAGAATGGTGAGCGCCGGTCCCGTCTGGCGATCCTGACCCCGAATGCACACATACTGCGTTTGCGCGACGCAATTCATCCCGAACAGGTCAACACCCCGGTCCGGCGGGTCTGCTATATCGTGCAGCTGGTCCTCTCGGGCGACGCCGACCCAGAGGAAGCCCGACTCCAGCTACTGCGCGGAATCGAGCAGCTGAGCCAGATCCTGACCGATCCCGACAGCCGCTTGCACCTGACCAATGCGACCGCCGCGGTTCTCGAGGGGCAGTATTATCCGGCGCTGAAAGCACTCCGGCTTCTGTTGCCACGGGAGGAGCGGCTGTTCGCGGCCGCGTCGGCGTGATGTATGCGCCGATCATTCCCCTGGCGGGATATCCGGGCTGGACGTTCCTGCAGAAGACGGCAGCCCGGCAGAAGGCCGTATTGAACAAGAGCCCCGAGCTCGTCCGCGACATCGACCATTTTCGTGCCAAGATCGGCAAGGTCAGGACGGCGGATGAACTGGTTGGTGATCGTCGTCTGCTTTCGGTGGCCCTGACTGCCTTTGGTCTTGAGGGTGACATAAACAACAAGGCGTTCATCCGGAAGATCCTTGCCGAGGGAACGCAAAAGGACACGGCCTTTGCCAATCGGCTTGCCGACAAGCGCTACCTCGAATTCTCGCGCGCCTTCGCTCTGGATACAGGCGAGCCGAACACCGGGAATACTTCCTTCGTGGAACAGATCGTCGCTGCCTATCAGGCGCGCAGCTGGGAAACCGCGGTCGGGGGCGTCAACAACGACTTGCGCCTCGGCCTGAATGCCCAACGTGAACTGGCCACCATCGCCGCAAGCGGCTCGACCAGTGATACAAAATGGCTCTCTGTTCTGGCCTCGCCCCCGCTTCGCAATGTCATTCAGGGGGCCTTTGGTCTTCCGTCTTCCTTTGCATCTGTCGATCTGGACACTCAGATGTCAGTGCTGCGCAAGCGCAGCCAGCAGATATTCGGCAGCAGCGAGATCGAACAGTTCAAGGATCCTGCGAATATGGAAAGGCTTGTGAAGCTCTTCCTCGTCAGAAGCCAGGCATCGCTTGCGCCAACGTCTTCCGCTGCAATGGCACTTGGCCTCTTGCGGGGCTGACACGGGGGACATGAATGGCGTGTCCCCCGTGTCGCAGGAGGTTCATACATGGGAACGTCATGGTGCGGTCGTCGTCGCCGGAGGTGTTCCGGTGCTGGTGGATGGGGCGGGTTCGGGCGCCGTAGTGGTGACTGGTGGGGTTTCGGTCGGCGTGGTATCCGGTGTGGTAGTGGCTGTCCTAGTGTCCGTCGGGGTCGTGGCGGCCGTGGTAGCGGGGGCGGTGACGATACCGGTCTCGCGCGGAGTCGACACAAACCACACGACTGCCGCCAAAAGGGCGATGACTGCGGCAACGATAAAGTAAAGGCTGTTGTTTCCGTCGCGCTGAGGCGGCTCGGGGGGAATGGGGCGTTGCGGGTCCATGGCCGACTCCTTCCTGGATGCACATTGACCCGTCAACGCTCCCGGCTGGCAACGGTTCCCGAATGTCTGACGGCCGCTCCTGCGTCAGCGATGGTCGTTGATGTCCTTGTGCCAGATCTTGATCTCGCTGCGCCTCACACCGAAAACCGCCCTGAGCAGCGCCCAGCAGGCAAGCGAGGCCAGCGCAAAAGCCAGAACGATCCAGGCCAGCGACTGGCCCAGAAGCCCAAGCAGGATCAGCGCGCCCGTCAGCACCGCCCCCAGCGCGAAGCCGAGCAGAACGAAGCCCGATACCAGCACTTCGAGCATGGCAAGAACAACGCCCGCCGCGATCCAGACCCACCAAGCCTGCCAAAGCATCATCCGCGTCCCCGAAGCTGCTTGAAGGCGTCGCCAAAGGCTTCGACGATGTTTGCGGGCAGGATCACGGTCTGCTTGCCGGCGCCCTCACTGATCTTGGTCATCGCTTCGACCTGTTTCAGCGCTACCTGATACTGTGCTGCCTCTATGCCGTTTTCCTTGATCGCCTTGGCCACCACTTCGGTTGCATAGGCCTCGGCATCCGCGGTGATGCGGCGGGCCTTGGCGACCTGTTCGGCGGCATAAAGCTCGGCATCGGCGTTCAGTTCGACCGCGCGCTTCTTGCCCTCGGCCTCGGTCACCTGCGCGCGGCGCGCCCGCTCGGCGTTCAGCTGCTGCAGCATCGCGGCCCGCGTCGCCTCGTCCAGGTTGACGTCCAGGATTTCCACCCGCGTCACCTCGATCCCCCAGTCATCGACAACCTGCGCCAGTGCATCGCGGATCTTGCCGATCAGCGCGGCGCGGTTCGACTGCACGTGATCCAGGTCCATCGTGCCGATTTCCGCCCGCACGATCCCCGCTACCGTTGTTGCAATTGCAGCATCCACATCGCGGATCCGGTAGACGGTCTTTTCCGGTTCGGTAATCCGGTAGAAAACGCTGGTATCGACCGTGACCAGCACGTTGTCGGCGGTGATGGTATCCTGCTTGTGCGTGGGCAATTGCCGTTCCAGCACCGAAATGCGGTGCGCCACCTTGTCGAGAAACGGCACGATGAAGTTGATCCCCGGCCCCAGCACCGCGCGCAGACGTCCGAAACGTTCGACGACATGCTTTTCGCTTTGCGGGACAATCCGGACCCCCAGAAAGATACAAAGTATGACAAAGGTGGCAAGAGACAGCAGGACAGCATTGCCGCCTATGAATTCATTGATGTCCATATCGGCGCTCCAAGGCTTCGGTGGGGCCGAGTCTGGGTCAGGTTTGGTTCAAAGGCAAGGGTGGCCCCCCGCACCCCGTCCGGGTCAAGCAGGCGTCGGGCGGAGCGCCAGCGCGCTGCCCGCCTGATCGACCCGGGTGAACCCTTGCGCGAGAAGATCGGCCGCGCAACGCGTCGGGCCTTCCCAGTCACCTACATCATGCAAGACCACAATCGCACCGGGATGCAGGTGCCTCCGCCATGCCGCGATATCCGCGCTGACCGCCGCATAGGAATGATCGGCATCCAGGAACAACAGCGCCACCTTGCCTGCGACCCGACCTGCGGCCTCGGTTGAAGTCATGCGCCAGGGTTCGACCCGCGTGGAAAGCCCGGCCCGCCCGGTGTTGTGCAGGAAGGCTGCCAGCGTATCGACAGAGCCTGCGATGTCTAGCGTGGTGGGGTCGAAATGGCTTTCGCCCGGCTGGTGTTCGGGTGATCCGGCAAAAGTATCGACGGACAGCAATCGATGCCCCTCCGGCAGGGCGCTGGCCATGGCGATGGCAGAGCGGCCCTGATAGGCTCCGACCTCGACACAGATGCCCGCGGGGTGTTGGCGTGCTGCCAGGTGATGCAGCAGTCTCGCCTCCTCAATGGTCAACCATCCCGGCACGCCCTTCAGGCTTTTCTCCCATTTCGCCGCCATCCAGTGTCCCGCCATGTGGCTTCTCCCTGCCTGCCGTTGTGCAATCCGCTCGGCATCTCCTGGCCGAAGCTGTATCCATGGTTCTATGCCTGTCCTGTGCCGAGACTGCCAGACCCCGTTCCCGGACGCGCCGGCGCCAATGCGCTGCCCCGGCTGCCGCAGCGTGCGGCTTGTTTCCCACCCCGAGCTGTTCAGCCTGTCCATCGCGCATATGGATTGCGATGCTTTCTATGCCAGCGTCGAAAAACGCGACAACCCGGGCCTGCACGACAAGCCGGTGATTGTCGGCGGAGGGCATCGCGGGGTGGTATCAACCTGCTGCTATCTGGCGCGGATCAAGGGTGTGCGTTCGGCCATGCCGATGTTCCAGGCGCTGAAGCTTTGCCCGGAAGCGGCGGTGATCGCGCCACGTGGCAGTCACTACGCCGCCGTTTCCCGGGAAATCCGTGCGCTGATGGAAGACCTGACCCCGCTGATCGAGCCCCTGTCGCTGGACGAGGCTTTCCTTGATCTGACCGGCACCGAACGCCTGCACCATGCCCCGCCTGCTGTCCTGCTCGCGCGCTTGCTGAACAGGATCGAACAGGAGATCGGGGTGACCGCCTCGATCGGGTTGTCGCACAACAAGTTCCTCGCCAAGATCGCATCCGATCTCGACAAGCCGCGCGGTTTTGCCGTGATCGGCCGGGCCGAGACCGCCGATTTCCTGCGCGACAAGCCGGTTCGGATGATCTGGGGGGTTGGCACCGCGTTCCAGGCGGCTCTGGACAAGGCCGGTATCCGCAGCTTCGATGACCTGCGCCGCTGGGATCTGCCGGATCTGGTGGCGCGTTTTGGCGCAAGCGGTGAACGACTTTACCATCTTGCGCGCGGCGAGGATCACCGCCGCGTTCAGCGCGATGCACCGATGAAGTCGATTTCGGCGGAAACCACCTTCGATCGGGACACAGCCGCCCGCGACGTGCTTGACGGTCATCTGTGGCGGCTGTCCGAGCGGGTCACCGATCGCGCCAAGGCCAAGGGATTGGCGGGACGGACAGCGCAGCTGAAGCTCAGGCGCGCGGATTTCTCGACGATCACGCGGCGGCAATCGCTGCGCGAGCCGACACAGATGGCTGATACCCTGTATCGTGCGGCTGCCGAAATGATGTCGGGCCTGGGCGATCCCGGGCCTTTCCGGCTGATCGGTGTCGGACTGTCCGATATTGGACCAACCCCCGATGGCGATCCCATGGGCGATCTTCTGGATCCGGACGCCGAGACGCGGCGCAAGGCCGAACGGGCGACCGATGCGATACGCGCCCGATTCGGCCCGCAGGCCATCGTGCGGGGGCGGTCACTGTCATAGATCCCGGGCCGGGGCAGGGCTTGCGGCCTATTCCGCCGCAAGCGCAGGCGGGACCGATCGTCCGAGGCCAGTGATCTCCCTCAGAACCCCGGCCAGGGTCTGGCGGAACCCCTGGAAATTGCCGTTGGGGCGGATCTCGCGCTCGTTCATGTAGAGCGACCGGTCGATCTCGACCTGCACGGCATGATGCCCGGCCTGCGGGCGGCCGTAGGTCTGGACAATATAGGCCCCCGCAAAGGGCGTGTTGCGCACCACCCGCAGCCCGACCGCCTCGAAGGCCGCCTGAATGCCCGACACGATTTCTTCCGAGGCCGAGGTGCCATAGCGGTCGCCGACCACCACTTCCGGGCGGCGCAAGCCGCTGCGCGCGCCGATCGCCGCGATCGAATCCAGCGCCTCATGCGGCATCGAATGCATGTCGATCAGGATGGCCTGCGAGAACTCGCGCCGCGCCGCCGCCATCAGCTCGGCCAGTTGCGCGTGATAGGGGTGCCACCAGGTGTCGATCCGCGCCTCGGCCTCGTGGCGGGCCAACTTGCCGCGATAGATCGCCTTGCCCCCGGCCACCACGCGCGGCACCACCCCAAGGCCCGAGTTGATCCGCGGATTATGTGCGCCTACCGTCACACCCTCGATCACCGCAGGGTCCAGTTCATCGGGCGCGCGATTGAGGTCGACGAAGGCCCGGGGCGCTATCGCCGTCAGCAGCGGGGCGCCGAAATCCGGCACAACCTCGAGCAGGCGGTCGACAAAGGCATCCTCGGAACTGCGGATCGCGCGCTCATCCAACACCGACCTGCGCCGGAAGCTTGCCGGATACATCCGCCCGCTGTGGGGGGAGGCAAAGACAACGCCGGTCGTGCACCTTGCGGGCAACGTCAGATGATAGGGCCGCGATGACATCCGTGATCCGCCTTGATTCAATCCCCACTATAGCCGCAGAACGCGCGCTGCCAAAACCCCGTTGCAGCCAGTCCCTGCGTCCGGACATGACCGTTTCGAATTGCCGCTCGAAAGCCCTTGAAACGGTTTGCGACTCCTTCTATAGACGCCCGGACCGACGCGGTTCCAGCCGCGTTTGCCCTGTTGGCAGACGCGGGCGGAAATGCAGACGGAGGGGCGCGTAGCTCAGCGGTAGAGCACTACGTTGACATCGTAGTGGCCACAGGTTCGATCCCTGTCGCGCCCACCATTCACCCCCGGCTTGCCGGGAAGACAGTTTTCCAGGCGCACGCGCGCCGCGAAGGAGAAGAACGATGAAGGTTGCGAACTCGCTCCGCTCGCTCAAGCAGCGCCACCGCGATTGCCAGATCGTGCGCCGCAAGGGCCGCGTCTATGTGATCAACAAGACGCAAAAGCGCTTCAAGGCCCGTCAGGGCTGATCAAGGCTTGACCAGCTAGTGACAAGGCCGCCCGATGGGCGGTCTTTTTGCTTTTCCAGCAAGTCACGTCTTGGCAGGATGGTCTCAGGCGGCCATCAGGGGAAGGCCCATGCGGATTCATTGGTGTGGCATCGGCCCGGGCTCGGGGCCAGGATTGCGGCGCCTGTCACAGGATGGCTTTCCGGTCACGATCTGGGTGCCAGCCGGGGACGGGGACCAGGCAAGGCTTCGCGATCTGCCCGGGGGTGTCCGGCGTTACGTCCTGTCGGAACTCGATTCGGTTCTCGGCAGGGGCGATATCGTCGTCTCGATGCTGCGTGCGGAAGACCACGCCGATCTGGCGCGGCACTGCATCGGGCGCGGCGCGCATTTCCTCTGGCCCGGTCATGTCTCGCCTGAACTGGCCGGCATGGATGACGCCGCCCGGCGGGCCGGTTCGGTGCTGATGGGCGGGATCGGCCTTGATCCCGGTCTTGATCACCTGATGGCGCAGGATCTTGTCACGGCCTACCGCATGTCCCTGGCCTGCCGGCCCGGGAATGTCCTGTCGTTTCAGTCGGTCAGCGGCAGTTTCCCGGTCGAACCCGGCCCTTTCCGGGGCAAGTTCAACCATCCGCCGACCGACATGCTGCGCACGCTTTCTGCCCCTGCGCGCTATCGCCGGGGCTTCGTCGACCTGTTGATCGCCCATCCCTGGGATGGCCTTGGAGAACGGCTTGTCCCGCTGCCCCGGCCGCAGACCTTCGAAGTGCATCCCATCCGCGACAGCCAGCGCGACTGGGGATCCTCGCTCCTCGATTCCGCCTGGACTGTCCGGGAATTCTTCCATGGGACGCTCAGGCCGCTTGGTTGGGCGATGGCCTGGCAATCCGTCTTCGACCAGATCGCCGCCATGCCCAAGGATCCACAGGCCCGCGAGACCGCACTGGCCGAGCTTTCCGAAAGGCTGGCAGCCGATCATCCCTATCATGGCGACGAGCCGGATCGCGTCGTCATGGAAGTCACCCTTCTGGCCGAGGCCGGGGGTCGTCCGGTCTGGCATCAGAGCTGGGTTCTGGATGCCGAAGCCGATACCCGCGGCTCGGCGCTGGCGCGGCTGGTATCGGTTCCGGTCGCCCTTTGCGTGTTGCTTGTCATGGCGCGCGAGATACCGGTTGGCGTCCATCCGGCCCCGCATGATCCGCGCCTGGTCAGGCGCCTGCTGGACCAATGCATCCTGCAGGCGCAGACCTGCCTGCGCATCAACCACCTTCGCTAGCGGCTCACGTCATCGGCAGCACGTCGTCCTCGGCGTCCTCGGGCGACAGCCCCAGCGCATCCATCCCGTCTTCCAGATAGTCGGCCACCTTGGGCTCGCCCATCAGGTAATCCTCGGTCGGGGTGGTCTTTTCCGAACGCGCCGTCGCAATCGCTTCCTCAAGCTCCTCGGCCTCGAAGGATCCGCGCCCGATCCACATCACGGCCACAAGGCTCGCCTGCTCATCCTCGTTCAGGCCCGCGATGAAGGCGCGCAACTCGGCCTCGTTGCCATGCTGGCCCCGGCCCTCGGCTCCCCAAGCGCTGACCCCCGAATCGTAGTCGCGGGCGCGGATGATGACATAGGCAATCTTGTCCGAGGTAATCTGAAGCATGGTCTTTCTCCTGTCGCCGGCCATTGTCGGGGCTGGCGCGCACCCGCGCAACCCCTTCTTCTTTGGGAAAATACTCTCCGGGGGTCCGGGGGTGGAAAACCCCCGGCGCCGCACCCTCAGCCGCGTGGGGCTTCCGCCGGAACGATACGCGGCACCGGCGATTCGGCCAGTTCCTCGAAATCGAAGTTGTCCAGCCGCCGCGCCCGCTTCCCTGCCTTCTCGGCCGAGATCTTGATCTCCTCGATGTCCTTCGAGGCCTGGCCGAAATGCCGGTCAAGGTTCTCGACCCGGCCGGCCAGCCGGTCGACATCGCCATGCAGCGCCGCAAGCTCCTTGCGGATCGCCCCGGCCTGCGCCCGCATCCGCGCGTCCTTCAGCACTGCCCGCATCGTGTTCAGGACAGCCATGCAGGTGGTGGGCGACACGATCCAGACCTTCAGCGCGAAACCTTCCCGCACCAGTTCGGGGAAATTCGCGTGCAACTCGGCATAGACCGCTTCCGAGGGCAGGAACATCAGCGCCCCGTCGGCCGTCTCGCCTTCCAGGATGTAGCGTTCGGCAATCGCCTTCAGATGGTTGCGCACATCGATCCGCAGCCGCCGCTGCGCCTCGATCAGTTCCGAATTGTTGGTGGCGCGCCGCAGGGCCTCATAGGCATCCAGCGGGAATTTTGCGTCCACCACGATCGGCCCCGGCGGGTTCGGCAGGTGGATCAGGCAATCCGCCCGCCGTCCGTTCGACAGCGTCGCCTGCATCGTGAAACTGTCCGAGGGCAGCGCCTTCAGCACGATGTCATTCAGCTGGATTTCCCCGAAAGCGCCCCGCGTCTGCTTGTTGGCAAGGATATCTTGCAGGGATAGCACATTGCCCGACAGCTTTTCGATATTGGCCTGCGCCTTGTCGATGGTCTCCAGCCGCTGCTGCAAGTCTCCCAAGCTCCGCGCCGTGCGGGTCGCGGTGCCGTGCAGGCTTTCCGTCATCCCCCGCGACACTTCGGCCAGACGCTGCTCCATCAGCCCCAGCACCCGCGCCTGCGCCGCGGCCTGCGCCTCGGACACATGATGAAGCCCGCCCGCCAATTGCTGCTGCCCGTCCGAAAGGCTTTGCACCCGCCCGCCCAACGCCACCATCTGCGCCAGCATCGGCTCGGCCATCCGCGCCGCCCGGCCTGCCGCCCGCATCGTCAGGATTACCAGCAACAAAAGCAGCACGAAGGCCGCAACACCGCCAAGGACCGCCAGCACCAGCGGATCGCCAAGGGAATAAATCTGGTCGCCAAGTGTGATCATGTGCGCCCGAACAGCCGTTCGATATCTGAAAGCTTCAATTCGACGTAGGTGGGCCGCCCGTGGTTGCACTGGCCGGAATGCGGCGTTGCTTCCATTTCCCGCAACAGCGCGTTCATCTCTTCGGCCCGCATCTGCCGGCCCGACCGGATCGATCCGTGGCAGGCCATCCGGCTCAGGATCGCGTCGATCCGGGCGCGCAGGCGCTGACTGTCCTCGACGTCCTGAAGCTCGTCCAGCATGTCGCGCAGCAGCGCCGCACTGTCCACCCGGCCCAGGATCGCCGGCGTTTCCCGCACCGCCACCGCGCCGCCGCCGAAGGGTTCGATCACCAGCCCCAGCGCCGCCAGATCCTCGGCCAGTTCCAGTAGCCGCGCCGCGCCCGCCGCCCCCAGATCGACGATGTCCGGGATCAGCAGCGCCTGCGCCGCGATGCCATGTTCGGCCATCTGCCGTTTCAGCCGTTCATAGACCAGCCGCTCATGCGCCGCGTGCTGATCGACGATGACGATGCCGGTTTCAGTCTGGGCGATGATGTAGTTCTCATGCACCTGCGCCCGCGCCGCGCCAAGGGGATGCGCAGTGGCGGGGTCGTCCGCCGCGATCTCTGCCGGCCGCACACTGGGGGCGATCGCCAGCCCAGCCTCGGCAAAGCCCGAGGACTGGACCGGCGCCTGCGACACATAGCTGGCCCGCAGCGCAGCACCCGAAGGCCGGTCCATTTGATAAAGTCGCGGCGCCATTGCCACGGGTTCGGCCCGCATCGCGCCCAGCGTGGCCGCCCCGACCGTGGAAGAGGCGCGATGCCCCGCTTCGGCCAGTGCGTGACGCAATGCGCTCACGATCAGACCGCGCGCCAGACCCGGATCGCGGAAGCGCACCTCGGCCTTCGCCGGATGCACGTTCACATCGACCAGTTGCGGATCACAGGTCAGGAACAGCACCGCCGCCGGATGCCGATCGCGCGACAGGAAATCCATGTAGGCCGCCCGCAGCGCCCCGATCAGCATCTTGTCTCGCACCGGGCGGCCATTGACGAACAGGAACTGCTCGACCGCCGCCCCCCGCGAATAAGTCGGCAGCGCCGCATAGCCCGAAAGGTGCAGCCCGTCGCGCATCGCGTCGATGGGCAGCGCATTGGCACTGAACTCGCGCCCGAGGATTCCCGAAAGCCGCCCCGCCAGCGCATCGAACAGATGGCCCTGTTCCGCATCGGCGCGAAACACCTCGCGCCGCTGCCCCCCCGAGGCATCCGTGAGGGTAAACGCCGCATAGGGCGAAGCCATCGCCAGACGCCGCACCACATCGCTGATCGCCTGCGCCTCGGCCCGGTCGGTGCGCAGGAATTTCAGCCGCGCGGGCGTGGCGTAGAACAGGTCGCGCAATTCGACCACCGTGCCGCGATTGAGCGCCGCAGGCCGGACCGGGGCCATCTGCCCGCCCGAAACCGCGATCTGCGCGCCCTCCTGCCCCTCCACCCGCGAGGTGATCGACAGCCGCCCGACCGCACCAAGGCTTGGCAGTGCCTCGCCTCGGAAGCCGAAGCTGCGGATGTTCAGAAGGTCGGTCCCGTCGATCTTTGACGTCGCATGGCGCGACAGGGCCAAGGGCAGATCATCGGCCGTCATCCCGCAGCCGTCATCGACCACGCGGATCAGGGTCTTGCCCCCTTCGGCATAGGTCACGTCTACGCGCACCGCGCCCGCATCAAGCGCGTTCTCCACCAGCTCCTTCACGGCCGAGGCGGGGCGTTCCACCACCTCGCCTGCGGCGATCCGGTTGGCGGCGGCTTCATCCAGTTGCCGGATGACAGGCCGATCCGCCCGCATGTTGGGGGTTTCTGCGTTCATGCCACAAGCCCTAGCACAAAGCACGAACGCAGGCCAATGATTCTGCCGCGCCTATTTCAACCCCACCGGCCGGCCCACCACCACGAAATGCAGATCCGCCGGCACCATCAGCCGTTTGGCAACCCGGGCCACGTCATCAAGCGTCACCGCCTCGACCTTGGCGTTGCGGGTATTCACATAGTCGGGCGTCATGCCCTGCAACTGCATCCCGGCAAGGATATTGGCGATCTTCTGGTTGCCCGAGAACCGCAGCGGGTAGGAGCCGGTGAGGTAAGTCTTGGCATCCCGCAACTCGGCCTCGGTTACGCCATTGGTCGCGGCGCGTCGCCATTCGAACCGGACGACCTCGATCGCCTCGGCGACCTTTTCGTTGGCCGATGCGAAGGATCCCTGCCAAGTATCGGCCAGGTCCATGTCGATCAGATAGGAGGCAATTCCATAGGTCAGTCCGCGCTTTTCGCGCACCTCGTCCATCAGCCGGGCGGAGAATCCGCCGCCGCCGACGATCTGGTTGAGGATGAAGGCCGCGAAGTAATCGGGATCATCGCGCTGAATGCCGTTCTGGCCGAACACGACCACCGACTGTGGCGAGCCGAAATCAACGACCGTGGTTCCGCCCTTGATCGTCATTTTGGGCGGCTTCGGAAAATCGGCGCCCTTTTCGGGAAGGTCGCCCAGCAGATCATCCAGCAGCGGCCCAAGCTCTGCCGCCGTCATGTCGCCCGCCACCGCCACGTAAAGCCGATCCCGCGCCATGACTCGCGCCTTGGCGTCAAGCATGTCGGCCTGTGTCAGCCCGGCCAGGCTTTCGCCCGTGCCGTTTTGCGAACTGCCGTAGGGATGATTCCCGAAGGTGTCGCTGGCCCAGCGATTCCCGGCCATCGCCTGCGGATCCTGTGCGTCGGACTGGATGATCGACAGCACCTGCCCGCGCACCCGGTCGATGGCATCCTGATCAAACCGCGTCTCGGTCAGCCCCTTTTTCAGCAGCGCCAGAGACGGAGCGCGGTTTTTCGTCAGGAAGCGCGCGGAAATCGACAGGGTGTCATCATCGACATCAAACCCGAACTGCGCCCCCAGCGTTTCCTGGGCGGCAGCAAAGCCCTGCGCATCCAGATCGCCGGCGCCTTCCTCGATCAGGCCGGTCATCAGGTTGATCTCGCCGCGCTTGCCTGGCGCATCAAGGCTTGCCCCGCCCCGGAACCGCAATTCAAGCGAGGCGAAGGGCAGGCTGTGATCCTCGACCAGCCAGGCCTTGATCCCGCCAGGCGAGGTCACTTGCTGGATGTCCACCGCCGCCAGCACCGGGCTGGCCAGAAAAAGGGATGCAAGCCCCGCGAATATCGCCCGGATCATTGCGCCGCCTCCTCGCCACGTTCCATCAACCCGGTGACCGAAGCACGGCGGTCCAGCACCAGATGCGCCGCCGCCATCACTTCATCCCCGGTGATTGAGGCCAAAATTCCCGGCCAATCCTCGATATCCCTGATCGTCAGCCCGATGGTCAGGCCTTCGCCATACTTCATCGCCCGGCCATGGACGGAATCGCGGGAATAGACATCTGCCGCCTCAATCTGGGTCTTGATGCGGGCAAGCTGGTCCTTGTCGATGCCGGTCTTCAGGAAATCGGCCAGCACGCTGTCCACCTCGGCCTCGGCCGCCTCCAGCGTCACGCCTTCGGCGGGCACGACGCCCAGGTTGAAGGTAGTCTTGTCCAGCGACGTGCCGTCATAAGAGGCAAAGGTGGAAATCGCGGTCTTCGATCCGAACTGCATCGCCCGGCCCAGAACCGAGGTCTGGCCATTGCCACCCAGCGCCTCGGCCAGGATGGTCAGCGCGGCCGCTGTCCGCTGATCACCGGGGTTGCGCTCCGGCGCGAGGTAGCTGCGGCTCAGCATCGGCTGCGACACGCGCGGATCCTGGTAGACAAGCGTCCGTTCTGCCAGCTGCGGCGGCTCGGTCACGCGATGGCGCGGCTTGATCGCGGGGCTGGGCTCAAGCGGGCCGTAATATTCCTCGGCCAGGGCCTTCACCTGCTCGGGGGTCACGTCGCCTGCAATGACCAGCGTTGCATCGTTGGGCGCATAGTAAAGCCGATACCAGTCCAGCGCGTCTTCGCGTGTCAGGCTTTCCATCTCGTGCCGCCAGCCGATGATCGGCGTGCCGTAGGGATGGTTGAGATACTGCGCCGCGCCGAGCTGTTCGTGGAAGATCGCGCCGGGATCGCTGTCGGTGCGCAGGTTGCGTTCCTCGATGATGACGTCGCGCTCGGTCTTCCAGTCGTTTTCGGTCAGCGAAAGGTTGCGCATCCGGTCCGCCTCCATCCGCATGATCAGCGGCAGGCGGTCGGCGGCGATGCTCTGGAAATAGGCGGTGTAGTCATAAGAGGTGAAGGCATTGTCCGACCCGCCATTCGCCTCGACCACGCGCGACAGCTCGCCGGGGGCCATGGTTTTCGTTCCCTTGAACATCAGGTGTTCCAGGTAATGCGCCACACCCGACTTGCCCCGCGCCTCGTCGGCCGACCCGGCCCGATACCAGACCATCTGCACGACCAACGGCGCGCGGTGGTCTTCCAGCACAACGACATCAAGGCCGTTCTTCAGCGTGAAGGTCGTGACATCCTCGGCTCTGGCAGAGAAAGCGATCAATGGTGCCAGGATGGCCGCAAGGGCGGTGCCGCAAAGCCAGTTCTTCATTCGCAATTTCCCCTTGTTCGGCCATAACCTGCCGGTGCAGTGCGCGCGCCGCAAGCCGCTCGCGCGGGGGATGACGGGGAAGTGACGCGCCGTAAGCGATACGGTGAAGATCCGCGCCGGGATTACTTCTTGATCTTCTTCGGCTTGATACCCTTCGGGGGGGCGCCGACGTTGCGCGCGCCCGCCGACCGCCAGCGTTCCAGTTCGGCATGCTGGTCCAGCGATTGCGGCGCATAGGCCTTGAAATAGGTGTTGGTGCCGAAGATCCGCTCGAGCAGCTTCGAGTCGTTGCGGCGGCGATAGTCGAGATCCTCGGAGGCGAGTTGTCCACGGATCGCTCCATCGCGGCCTTCGCGGCTGGCATAGTTCACAAGCGCGCCGTCGCCCGCCGGCACGCCACCTGCGGCAAGCCGGGCCGGATTGCCGCCCAGGGCCGCCACCGCATCCGCATCGGGCGTGGGGTCGGTGATGTTGCTGCCGCCGGGCGTCGGTTCGGGCAAAAGCGCCAGGTCTTGCGGGATCTGGAGCGGCTTGGTCGGCAGGATCCCGAATTCGTCAGGCGCCCGTGACGAGGCGCGCAGGTTCATCAGCCGCGGATCCTCGCGCCCGCCGCAGGCCGACAGCGCCAGAATCGACAGGGCCACCGCCCCGAGGAACCGCTTGCCTGCCATCAGAAACTCCCCTGCCCGTGCTTGGTGTCCGTCTTAGCGCATGTGACCGGGCGCGTCACGCGGCTTTCGCGGGGCGGCCCGTGTAGAACACCAGACCCAGCGCACCGGCGAATATCGCCACGTCGGCCACGTTGAAGGAATAGGGATTGTCGATCCCCGGCATCGACATGTTCAGGAAATCGGCCACCGCGCCATAGATCAGCCGGTCGATGACATTGCCCAATGCCCCGCCGATCAGCAGGCCGGCCGAAACCAGCACCCGTGGCTGATGCCGTTCGCGCCGGACCCAGAGCCAGACCCAGGCCGCAATGACCAGAGCCACCCCGATCAGGATCCAGCGCATGACATCTGCGCCGCTTTGAAACAGGCCGAAGTTGATGCCCTGGTTCCAGGCCATGCGAAAATTGAGGAAGGGCGGGAAAACCCCGACCTCCTGCCGCTGGTCAAGCCGCATGACATGGACGACCAGATATTTGCTCAGCTGATCCAGCACGAAGATCGCCAGCGCGACCCGGTTCACAAGCGACATGGGCACCCCTTCAGTGGCGAAAGTGGCGCTGGCCGGTAAAGACCATCGCCAGCCCCGCGCGGTTCGCGGCCTCGATCACCTCGTCGTCGCGCATCGACCCGCCCGGCTGGATGATCGCCGTCGCCCCCGCTTCGACCGCGGTCAGAAGCCCATCGGCAAAGGGGAAGAACGCGTCCGACGCCACGACCGAACCGCGCGTCAGCGGCGCGTGCAGGCCCAGCGCATGCGCCATGTCCTCGGCCTTGCGGGCGGCGATCCGGGTGCTGTCGACGCGGCTCATCTGGCCCGCGCCGATGCCCACGGTCGCGCCTTCGCGGGCGTAGACGATGGCGTTCGACTTCACATGCTTGGCCACCCGCCAGGCGAACAGCATGTCGGAAAGCTCGGTCTCGGTCGGGGTGCGGTCGGTCACGCAGCGCAGATCGCCTGCGCCGATGCGGCCCGCGTCACGGCCCTGCACCAGGAAACCGCCTGCGACCTGCCGGAAGGTCAGGCCTTTGGCGCGCGGGTCCGGCAGGCCACCCGTGGTCAGAAGGCGCAGGTTCTTCTTGGCCGCAAAGACCGCGCGGGCCTCGTCGCTGGCGTCGGGGGCGATGACGACTTCGGTGAAGATCTTGACGATTTCTTCTGCGGTCACGGCATCCAGCGTCTGGTTCAGCGCCACGATGCCGCCAAAGGCCGAGGTCCGGTCGCAGTCGAAGGCGCGCTGGTAGGCTTCGGCCAGGCTGCCGCCCCAGGCCACGCCGCAGGGATTGGCGTGCTTGATGATCGCGCAGGCCGGGCCATCGGCGGGGTCGAATTCCGCCACCAGTTCAAAAGCGGCGTCGGTGTCGTTGATGTTGTTGTAGGACAGTTCCTTGCCCTGGTGCTGCGTCGCGGTCGCCACTCCGCACCGGTTCGTGCCATCGGTGTAGAAAGCCGCCGCCTGATGCGGGTTTTCGCCGTAGCGGAGCGGCTGCGCCAGCACGCCGGCAAAGGCGCGGTGGCGCGGGGTGTCCACGCCGATTGCCGTCGCCATCCAGGTCGATACCGCCGCGTCATAGGCCGCCGTGCGGGCATAGGCCGCCTGCGCCATCTTCCGGCGGAAGGCGCGGGTGGTCTTGCCGCCGTTCGCCGCCAGCTCTTCCAGCAGCGCATCGTAGTCGGCGGGATCGACCATCACCGTCACATAGCCGTGGTTCTTGGCCGCCGCGCGGATCATCGCCGGGCCGCCGATGTCGATATTCTCGACCGAGGTCGCGTAATCGGCGCCCTTGGCCACGGTTTCCTCGAAGGGATAAAGGTTCACGATCAGCAGGTCGATCGCGCCAATCCCGTGATCGGCCATCGACTTCACATGCGCCGGATCATCCCGCAGCGCCAGAAGCCCGCCATGCACCGCCGGGTGCAGCGTCTTGACGCGCCCATCCATCATTTCCGGAAAGCCCGTCACATCGGCCACGTCGCGGACTTGCAACCCTGCATCCCGCAGCATCTGCGAGGTGCCGCCCGTCGACAGAAGTTCGACCCCGCGCGCGGCCAGCGCCTTGGCCAGCGGCAGCAGGCCGGACTTGTCAGAGACCGAGATCAGCGCACGGGCCAGCGGTTGCAGATCGGCGGCTTCGGTCTTGGGCGCGGTGATCATCGGGCATCTCCTGTGTCTGGTCCGGGCGGGCTACTTGCCGTCGCTCGCCGGCGCGGTATCGCGGATGGTCGTGGGGGTATCCTGTGCCTTCGCCAAGGTCCAGCCAATGTGGCAGGCATAGTCGCGGATGATGCCGGTCAGGATCACCTGCCGTGTGGGCCTGGGGCGCGGGCGGCCCGATTCCAGATAGGCCGAGGTGCCAAGCAGCATCGATTCGGTTCCGCCCGTGGGCCGCAGGATCCAGATCTCGCCGCTTTTCAGCGCCATCGACACCGCGGTGCCGCCCAGATCCAGCGTCGCGTCGACATCGGGGTGCAGATGGAACCGGACCTCGACCGTCATTTCCTGCCGCGACTTCGCAAAGACCGCATCCAGCCGCGCCCGATCCGCCGCCGACATGGCGCCCAGCGTATCCTCGCCGATCAGCGTCCGACCATCGAGTGTCAGGCGCAATTCGCGGCCGTGTATCAGGCCATGCGTGCGTTCATAGCCGTCGTGCCCCGCGACCAGCCGCAGCCCTTCGACGTCGGTTTCCTGCTGCGCCCAGACCAGACCCGGAACCTCGGTCATCAGCCCAGCATGACGTCCCCGTGCCCCCAGCCGGGACGAGGAAATCCCGCGCAGCATGGCGGTGGAATGGGACGGCGTCGCGCGCCCCGCCCGCTGCCAGTCCTGCCCGAAGCCGACGCCCGATCCGCAACTGACGATGACCGGACGCCGCCCGGATGTCAGTTCGAACGCCAGCGTCGAGGCATGGGCGTTTTCCGAAGTCCGGCCCTTGGGCGGGGCGGCGCAATCGACGATGACGGTGGTCCGCCCCGCCGCCAGCCGCGCAAAGCCCATCGCCAGCCCCGGCGCGGTGGTGGCGCGCCCCGGCGCCTGCGCCAAAGCCTGGTCCAGCCGCCCTTCGGTCCCGCGCCCGCCGCCGTGGAACCGCGCAAGACCGCCATCGGCATGGCGCAGCGCCCTGAGCACATGCGAGATGCGTTCAAGCGCCGCCAGATGGTCGGGGTGCGGGCTGCGCCCGGCCTCGGAAATCGCCGCCGTCGCCCAGGTAAGCAGGGTGAAGATTTCCAGCAACTCCTCCGGGTTGCGTGACGGGATCGCGCCTTCGGCGTCGATGATGCGCGCCGCCTCGGTTCCCAGCGCCTCGATCACCGAAGGGATCTGCGGCTCGAACCCGCGCAGCGCCAGAACCGCGTGCAAAAGCCCCGTCAGCGCCTCGATCCGCGGCCGACCCGCGGGGGCCGAGCGCCAGCGGCGCATCAGATACCGGGCCTGATGGGCCAGGGCCGCGAAATAACGATCAGACGCGGCGCGGTCCCGTCCGGTCAGCAAAAGCGTCGAATGGTTGATCCAGCGCATCAGCCGCCGCCCGGTCAGATCCGGTCGCCAGCCGGGGCCGCGGCCGGTGCCGTAAAGATCGAGCCATTCCCAGCTCCAGCCTTGCGCACGGGTCCGCGCCCGGGGATCGCCCACCGCCGCCAGATCATCGAGCCACAGAAAACCGTGCAGATCGGCATCAAGCTGCGGATCGGGAATCGGCAAGGACCAGATCGAGGTCTCCTTCGCCTCGACCGTGAAGCCCGCGAACTGGAACTGCCCGGCGATCAGCTGCCGCCCGCGCGCGAAACTGCCCATGATCCGCGGTTCCGGGGGGGCCACAAAGCCGGTCTCACTCGCGCGCCGCGCCGCAAGCCGGGCGTGCAAACGCTCGACCAACCGCCCGCCCGCCATGTTCGTGGACCGCGCCATCCTGTCCCTTGCCGTTTCATCTGCCTGCCCGCCGACCGCCCGGGTGTGTCCCCGTCAATCAGGGGATCGCGGCCCGCGCGCACCATAAGGGCCTGGGCCGCGCAAGTCATTTCAAAAGGATTTCAGCCAAGTTTGCGCAAGGCCGCGATGAAAAACCCGTCCATTCCGCCGATATCGGACCAATAATCGGGGCGAAGGCGCAAACCGCCCTCGGGCCCGATCCAGTCGGGCGCGATGCCCGGCAGGTTCAGCGCCGCGGTATCAACCACCAGTCCCGGGTGGCGTTCCAGCACCGCGGTCAGTTGCGATTCGCCCTCGGCCGGCAGGAGCGAGCAGGTGCAGTAGACGATCCGCCCGCCGGCCCGCGTCAGCGCAACGGCCCGGTCCAGAAGCGCCGCCTGCGTGGCCGCCAGACCCGCCAGCATACCGCCATCGCGGATCAGCGGCAGTTCCGGGTGGCGGCGGATGGTGCCGGTGGCCGAACAGGGCGCATCCAGCAGAACCGCATCGAAAGGGCCACCATCCCAGGTCAGCACATCGGCGGCGACGACCTCGGCCTGAAGCTGGCAGCGCGACAGGTTCTGGCGCAGCCGGTCAAGCCGCTGGTCCGACAGATCGACCGCCGTGACTTTCGCGCCCGAAGCCGCCAGTTGCAGCGTCTTGCCGCCCGGTGCCGCGCAAAGATCGGCAACCCTTTCACCGGGGGCAACATGCAGGGCCCGCGCGGCGACAGCAGCCGCCGCATCCTGCACCCACCACGCGCCTTCCGCATAGCCCGGAAGTTCGGTCAATCGCCCGGCCGTGGCCAGCCGGACGCTTCCGGTCGGCAGCAATGTGCCGCCCAGCGCAACGGACAAGGCCGTGCCGTCTCCCGATTTCGGCGTAAGGTCGATGGGCGGCTGGTTTACCTGCACCGCCTCGATGGCCTGCACGGCGGGCTTGCCCCAGGCCTCGATCAGGCGACGACGCAGCCAGGGCGCCAATGGCGGCGGCGGCAGGGCGGCAAAGACCTCGGGCGGGGTTTCCGCCACCCGGCGCAGCACCGCGTTGACCATGCCGGTAAACGGTTCGGCCCTTGGCCCCGCCGCGCGGGTCAGCGCGACGGCCGAGTGCACGACACCATGCGCCGCCGCCCGGTCCATCAGCATCTCGACGACGGCAAGCCGCAGCAGCAGCAGGATGTCGTCCGGCGGGGCCTTGCGCAAAAGCGGCTTCAGCACCGTATCCGCGCGGCCAAGGTTGCGCAGCACCGTCAGCGCCAGCCGCTGTGCCCGCGCCCGGTCGGGGGCGGACAGGGCAGCGATTTCCGGTCCGGTCAACTGATCCGCGATGATCTGCTTTTCCGCCAGAACCCCGGCCAGCAGGCTCAGCGCCGCGCGCCGTGCGCTGTCTTCCGGGCCGCCGGATTTTCGGGCTGTGTCGCGCGGTGCCATCGCCTATCCTTGTTGCGCCTGCCCGCCCCCCGTATATCAGGCCTGAACCCCGGACAAGCGACCAAGGAGGCCCGCAATGGCCGAGACCGCCCCAGACCCCGCCGAACCCGCCCGCGACGACCTGCCCCCCGCCGCCCGCCGCGCGCTGGCCGAAGCCGCCGAGCGCCGCAAGGCCGCGAAGGCGCAGGCCCTGCCGCCGGAACTGGGCGGGCGCGACGGGCCAGAACCAGTGCGTTACGGCGACTGGGAAAAGAAGGGCCTTGCCGTTGATTTCTGAACGCCCGGGCCTAAAGGCCCAGCACATCCATCATGTCATATTCGCCGGGCTTCCTGTCCTGGCCCCAAAGCGCGGCCTTCAGCGCGCCGCGCGCGAAAATCGCCCGGTCCGTTGCCAGATGGCGCAGCACGATGCGTTCGCCCGCTGTGGCAAAGATCACGTCGTGTTCGCCCACCACATCGCCTCCCCGGATCGAGGCAAATCCGATATCGCCCCGCTTGCGTGCCCCGGTGATGCCATCACGCCCAGCGTCGCGGTGATCGGCCAGCACGATGCCCCGGCCTGCCGCCGCCGCATCGCCCAACATCAGCGCGGTGCCCGAGGGCGCGTCGACCTTCATGCGGTGATGCGCCTCGACGATCTCGATGTCCCAGTCCTCGTCAAGCGCCCTCGCCACCTGCTGCGTGAGGCGCGCCAGCAGGTTGACGCCAAGGCTCATGTTGCCGGCGCGAACGATCACCGCGTGGCGGCTGGCCGCGTGGATCGCTGTCAGGTGACGGTCTTCAAGCCCGGTGGTGCCGATGACATGGACGGCCCGCGCCTGCGCGGCCAGCGCCGCGAATTCCACCGTGGCATCCGGTGCGGTGAAGTCGATCACCGCCTGCGCCTGCGCGAAAGCCTCCAGCGGGTCGTCGGTGACAGTGACGCCCATCTTCGCTGCGCCTTGTGCCACACCCAGATCCTGCCCGACCCAGTCGTGCCCCTTGCGCTCGACCGCGCCCACCAGCCGGGCCTTGTCCGAGCCTGCGACGATCTGTGCCAGCATCCTTCCCATGCGGCCCGAGGCGCCGGTGATCACGATTCCGGGAAGTTGGTCCTTCGCTTGGGTCATGGCTCTTGGTCCTTCATCTGGTCATTTCCGTTTAGCCGCTTGGCCCGCCGTGGCAAAGCCCCGTTGCGGGCGGGGCGCGACTGGCCTAAATCGGTGCCATGGCATCCTACCGATCTTCTCAGGGCTCCGGCCCGTCGCAGCGGCAGCTTCGCGTTGGCGAACTGATCCGGCGCACGCTTTCGGATGTGCTGTCGCGCGGCGACGTGCACGACCCGGACTTGAACCGAATCTCGATTACCGTGGGCGAGGTGCGGCTTTCGAACGACCTCAAGGTGGCAACGGCCTATGTCCTGCCCCTTGGCGGGTTGCACGCCCAGGAGGCACTGGCGGCGCTGCGCCGCAACAAGGGCGAGCTGAGGCATCTGGTCTCACGGGATCTCACGCTCAAATTCGCCCCCGAGCTTCGGTTCGTGCTGGATGAGACCTTCGACCGGCTGGATGACACGCGGCGGCTGTTCGCGGATGAACGGGTGCAGCGCGACATCCGCAAGGGCGCGGAGCCAGAGGGCGACGGCGATGAGGACGCGGCGGGCGATGACTCCGATCAGGGCTAGCCTCGTCGGGCTGATGCTGCTGGCGACGCCGGCAACCGGGGCATCGAAGGACACCGTCAGTTGCCGGCCGATGATGTTCGAAGGCATAGGCTATGTGCTTTGCGACGTTGATGCCGGCCAGGATCTGCGGCTCTGGTTGCGGGATGGCGAAGGATCCCCCATCGGCACCTTCAGCCGGCTGAAAGCGACCGTTGAAACCGAAGGGCGGCATCTGGTCTTTGCGATGAATGCGGGCATGTATCACCCGGATCGCCGTCCGGTTGGTCTTTATGTCGAGAACGGGGCCGAGCTGTCGCCGCTGGTCCATTCGCGGGGCGGCGGCAACTTCGGTCTGGCGCCGAACGGGGTGTTCTGCATGACCAGGGACCGTTTTGCCGTGATCGAGACCGGACGGTTCGAGCGCAACCGGCCAGATTGCCTTTTTGCCACGCAGTCGGGGCCGATGCTGGTCATCGACGGCGAACTGCACCCGCGGTTCCTGGAAAAATCCGACAGCACCTATATCCGCAACGGCGTCGGCGTCAGTGCCGATGGCAAGCACGCGGTCTTTGCGATTTCCGATGGCGCGGTGAACTTCCACACCTTCGCGCGGCTGTTCCGCGATGCCTTGGACATGCCGCAGGCGCTGTATTTCGATGGCAGCATCTCGCGGCTTTACGCGCCCGAACTGGGCCGCGACGATCTGGGCTTTCCGCTGGGGCCGATGATCGGCCTTGTTGCGCCCAACTAGACGAACGGACACGACATGGCACGAAAGAAGGGCCGCGAGATTTCGGGCTGGGTGATCGTGGACAAGCCCGCGGGCATGACCTCGACCGCGGTGGTGGGCAAGGTCCGCTGGGCCTTTGACGCAAAGAAGGCAGGCCACGCCGGCACGCTTGACCCGGCGGCGACGGGGGTTCTGGCCGTGGCGCTGGGCGAGGCGACGAAGACCGTGCCCTACATCATGGATGCGCTGAAATGCTACCGTTTCGCGGTGCGCTTCGGGGCCGCCACCAACACCGACGATGCCGAGGGCGAGGTGATCGCCACATCGGACCTGCGCCCCTCGGACGATACAGTGAGGGCGGCGCTGGCGGCGTTTCGCGGCCAGATCGAGCAGGTGCCGCCGCAATATTCCGCCGTGAAGGTCGATGGCGAACGCGCCTATGCGCTGGCCCGCGCCGGTGAAGAGATGGACCTTGCCGCCCGCCCGCTCTGGGTCGACAGCCTTGAACTGACGGGCCGTATCGACGCCGACACCGTCGAGCTGGAATTGGTCTGCGGCAAGGGCGGCTATGTCCGGTCGATCGCCCGCGACCTGGGGCAGGCGCTGGGGTGCCTTGGCCATGTCCTCTGGCTGCGCCGGGAATGGTCGGGGCCGTTCGATGTGGCCGATGGCGTGACGCTCGATGACATCGAGGGTCTCGCCCGGACGCCGGCGCTGGATGATCTGGTGCTGCCCTTGCAGGTGGGGCTTGAAGACCTGCCCGAGCTTCACGCCACGCCGGAAGGCGCGGTCCGGCTCCGGCACGGCAACCCCGGCATGGTGATCGCTTCGGGGGTGGAGTATGGCGCGCCAGCCTGGGCCAGCTATCAGGGCCAGCCGGTCGCCGTGGGCATCTACCGGTCCGGAGAATTGCACCCAGACCGGGTTTTCAACCTGTAACCTTACAGACTGAGAGCCACCTTCCGGCCTTCGTGAAAGGCATAGGCTGCAAGCCGCGGTGCGGCGCAGTCGCCGACCCGGTGCGTTACCTTGGCCGGGAAGATCTCGGGGAAGGGATCGAAGGCGACATTGGTTGTCGCCACCACCAGACCTGATGCGGGGATGGTCTCTTCCTTTCCGGTCAGCAGGCTGCGCACTGTCGCACCATTACCATGCCAGCCTGCGATGACGCTTTCGGTGACGAACCGCGCCCCCGCCTGCGCCAGACGCCCGCGCAGGGGGCCGTCGGCCGAAGTGCGGGTGATTTCCTTCCCCACATAAGCGTCGGGCGTGACGATGATCACCTTCTTGCCCTGTTCGGCCAGCGCCCAGGCCGTGCCCGTGCCGCGCCAGTTGCCGCCTTCGTCCAGAACGATCACGGTATCGCCCAGCCGCGCCTCGCGGCGCAGCACCTCTTCAGGCGACCAGACATGCCCGGCCTCGATCCCCGGCAGTTGCGGAGCCGAGGGTAGCCAGCGCTGCCGCGCATCGGGGTCGGGCAGCGACCCGGTGGCCAGGATCACGACATCGGCGCGATGGGCAGCGATTTCATCCTCGTCCAGATAGGTGTTCAGCCGCAGCGTCACGCCCAGTTTGGCGAACTGGCGCTCGTACCATTCCAGCAGTTCAAGGATCTGCGCCCGGCGCGGTTGCAGACCCGCCAGCCGGAACTGCCCGCCGATCTGCGGCCCGGCCTCGACGATCTCGACCCGATGGCCGCGTTCCGCCGCCGCGCGGGCGGCCTCCAGCCCCGCAGGTCCGGCGCCGACGACAAGCACATCGCGGGGCGTGTCGGCAGCGGTGAAGCGGTCGCCCCCCCATTCGAATTCCCGGCCCGCCGAAGGGTTGATGAGGCAGGAAATCCAGTAGTCCCGCGACCGGCGGCCCCAGCACATCTGATTACACGAAATGCAGCCCCGCACATCCTCGGCCCGGCCCTCGGCGGTCTTGCGCGCCAGATGCGGGTCGGCGATCTGGCCGCGCACGATCGACACCAGATCGGCTTGCCCCGAAGCGATGACGGCTTCGGCATTCTCCGGCGTGCGGATATGCGCTTCCGAGGTGATCCTGGCGTGTTTAACCACGCCTTTCAGCATTTCGGTAAAGGGCGCGGTCAGCTTTTCGGCGAACAGGAACGTCGGCATCAGCCGTTCGAAATCCAGATAGCCGCCATGCCCGCAGGTGACGTAATCGACATGGCCGGTCGCGTCATGCAGCGCCACCACTTCGGCCAGCGCCTCGCCCTGCAGGATCACGTCCTGCGTGTCGCTGGTGGAAATCGCCAGACCGATCACGAAATCCTCGCCACAGGCGCGACGGATGCCTTCGATGATGGTGCGTGAAAAGCGGGTGCGGTTTTCCAGGCTGCCGCCCCATTCGTCATCGCGGGTGTTCGACCACGGCGTCCAGAACTGATCCAGCAGCGAATGATAGGCCGCCCAGACCTCGACCCCCTGAAACCCGGCCTTCTGGCAGCGGACTGCGGCGGCGATATGCGCCTCGATCAGCTCGTGGATTTCAGACACGGTCATGCGGTGGCTGCCGTCGCTGTCGTGATAGCTCGGCGCACCTGACGGCGACCAATGCGGCGCGAAACTCAGGTCCGAATCGCCATGCGCGCCGATGTGGTAAAGCTGTTGCAGGATAACGCTGCCGGCGGCCTTGACGTCTTCGGTGATCTTGCGGAACGGCTCGATCACCGCGTCGGTCGAATGCAGGTAGTTGCCGCGCGTCAGCACCCCCGTCCGGTGCACGGGGATCGGTTCACAGACGATCATCCCCGCCCCGCCCAATGCGCGCTCCAGCAGATAGCCATGGGTGCGTGTGCCCGGCAGCCCGTCTTCGGCCATGTTGTTCGTGTGCGCGCCAAAGACGACGCGGTTGCGAAGCGTGTGGCCGCGCAGTTGCAGGGGTGACATCAGGTGGGGGTGGGTGGTCATCTTCAGAAGGCTTTCAGGTTCGTTCAGCATGGCAGGATGTTAGGGTGGGAGGCCATGATCGACAGGCCCCCGGACGACAGCCGGAGGGCATTCATGTCGGATTCGCCGGGTCAGGGTGCCGCCTATTCCGCAGCCCAGCCCGAGATGGCCTTTACGTCCAGGAACTCCTCGATGCCCCAGTGGCCGCCTTCGCGCGCCCGCCCCGAGGCCTTGACGCCGCCGAAGGGTGCTCCGGCGCCCCGCGGCTGGCCGTTCATCTCGACCATTCCGGATTTGAGATGTCGTGCCAGACGGTTGCGGCGCGCACCATCCTGGCTCTGGACATAGTTGGTCAGGCCATAGATCGTATCATTGGCGATGCGCACCGCCTCTTCCTCGGTATCGAAGGGCATCATCGACAGAACCGGGCCGAAGATTTCCTCGCGCTCGATGGTCATGCCGGGGATCACGTCGGCAAAGACGGTCGGGCGGACGTAATAGCCGCGGTTCAGCCCTTCGGGGCGCCCAAGGCCCCCCGTTACAAGTCGCGCACCTTCGGCGATGCCCTTCTCGATCAGGCCCTGGATCTTGCTGTATTGCGCTTCCGAGACGACCGGACCCATGTGCTTGCCCGGTTCATGCGCAGAGGCCACTTTCACGCCTTCGGCCACATCTCGCGCGATTTCAACTGCGCGGTCATAGATCGGCCGTTCAACCAGCATCCGCGTTGGCGCGTTGCAGCTTTGGCCGGAGTTGTTCATCACATGCAGCACACCGCGGCGGATGGCGTTCTCGTCCGCGTCAGCAAAGACCAGATTGGCGCCCTTGCCGCCCAGTTCGAGGCAGACGCGCTTGAAGGTATCGGCCGCCGCGCGCGAAATCGCCGCACCGGCCCGCGCCGATCCGGTAAAGGAAATCATCTCGACATCCGGGTGCGTGGAAAGCTGCGTGCCCACGCCGGCGCCATCGCCATTGACCAGGTTGAAAACGCCCGCGGGCACCCCCGCCTGATCGACGAATTCGGCGAACAAGAGCGACGACAGCGGCGCCACCTCGGAGGGTTTCAGCACCATCGTGCAGCCCGCCAGCATTGCCGGGATCGCCTTCAGCGTCACCTGGTTCATCGGCCAGTTCCACGGCGTGATCAACCCGACCACCCCCACGGGTTCCAGCGCGATCCGGTCGTTCGGCGCATGGGGGCCAAGCGGGCGGATGAATTCGAAATCCTTGAAGGCGGTGATGAAGTTCCGGATATGCCAGGCGCCGGCGCCCACCTGCTGTTCGCGGGCCATGTCGATGGGGGCACCCATTTCAAGGCTCATCGCCCGGGCCATGTCATCGGCGCGCGCCAGATAGATGTCCAGGATCTTCTGCACATAGGCCAGCCGCTCCGAAGGCGGGGTGGCCGACCAGCCGGGCAGGGCGGCCTTGGCGGCGGCGACGGCGGCATCGGTATCGGCCCGGTCACCCAGAGAGATCACGGCACAGGGTTCTTCGGTCGAAGGGTCGATCACATCGAAGTCCTGCGGGCGGACCGGATCAACCCATTTCCCATTGATGTAGAACTGGCGCTTCACAAGCATCTTGTGCCTCTCCTTGGGCGTGGCAAACTGGCCCTGACGGGTGGCGCTACGGGCCTTCCCCGACAGAGATCGACACAAGGATGCGGTGAATGGACGGCCAAGGCAAGTCAGCGCCCGACCCAAGGTTGGAGTCGTTCCTGATCAGCCTGCCCGGGAGCGCAAGGCAGGGCGGGGCTATCACCGCCCTTGCCCGCGCAGGCATCGCTGCCCGCGTGATACCGGCCGATGATGGCAGATCACCCGCCGCACGCCGGGTTTATCGGGCCTGGACGGCGCGGCTTTACTGCGGCCGGGCGCTGGCTCCGGCCGAGGTGGGGTGCTTCCTGAGCCACCGGATTGCAGCGGAAAGATTCCTTGCCGGCGGCGCCGCCTTCGGGCTTGTGCTGGAAGATGATGCGGCGCCCGTCGCGGACATGCGCCCGGTTCTGGAACGGCTTGTCCGCGCCCTGCCGCAATCGGGCTGGGATGTCGTAAACCTTGGTGCCGCGCCGGCCTTCCTGCACCGGCCGATCGCGTCCCTGGATACCGGGCGCCAACTTGTCCGGGCGCATTACTTTCCGCTGACCAGCCACGCGGTCCTGTGGTCGCGTGGTGGTGCCCGGCGGTTTCTGGCAGCGACCAGCCATGTCTTTTATCCGCTTGACCATTTCCTGCGCCGCTGGGCCTGCCAAAGCGGGCGTGGGCTGGCATTGAGCGAGCCGCTGTTTCGCAGCCGCGACCTGCCCAGTCAGATCGATTCCGATGGGGCCCGCGCCAAGCTGGTTAATGTGCGCGGTTACCGGGTCAGGCGCGCGCTGCGGCGCTGGCGCAACAAGGCCTGGGCGGCGCGGCGTGCCTGGCAGGCCGGCACCGACAAACGAGGGTCGAGCTGGCGCTGACAAGGCACTGGAATCGCGCTATGCAGGCGCAGAAAACCCATCTGAAAGGACAGGCCATGGGACTGCGCATCAACGATACCGCCCCCGATTTCACTGCTGATTCGACGGAGGGAACCATCCGTTTCCATGACTGGATCGGCGATGGCTATGCGATCATCTTCTCGCATCCGCGCGATTTCACGCCGGTCTGCACCACCGAATTCGGCGCCGTCGCGCAGTTGGCACCCGAGTTCGAGAAGCGCAACACCAAGGTCATCGGCGTGTCCGTCGATTCGGTCGAGGATCACGCCAAGTGGAAGCGCGATATCGAAGCGGTGGCCGGATCGCCGGCGAATTTCCCGATCATCGATGACACCTCGCTGACGGTGGCCAAGGCCTATGACATGCTGCCGGCAGAACACTACCTGCCGGCCGACGGCCGCACCCCTGCCAATACCGCGACCGTCCGCACCGTTTATATCATCGGGCCGGACCGTAAGGTGCGCCTGACGATGACCTATCCGATGTCCGTGGGCCGCAACTTCGCGGAAATCATCCGCGCACTTGATGCGGTGCAGGCGACCGACGGCGTGCCCTTCGCCACTCCGGCCAACTGGGTGCCGGGGCAGGACGTGATTGTGGCAATGTCGGTCCCGACAGATGAAGCCACCGCCCGCTTCGGCGCGCTGGATATCAAGCTGCCCTACCTGCGTTTCGCCAAGCGCCCGGTCTGAAGCTTCGCAAGGAATGACGAAGGGCGCGGGAAGCAGTTCCCGCGCCCTTTGTCATTCTCGCCTGTTCAGGCGATGGCCGCCGATGTGGCGCCACGACTGGCGCCCGAAGCCTTGCCGCGCAGATAACGGGAATAGCCCAGATCCGAGGTGTCGATTTCCGGCGTGCGGCCGGAAACGATGTCGGCAAGCGCCTTCCCTGATCCGGCGGCCATTGTCCAGCCCAGCGTGCCATGGCCGGTGTTCAGGAACAGGTTCCCCACCGGCGTCGCACCGACGATCGGTGTTCCGTCCGGCGTCATCGGACGCAGGCCGCACCAGAATGTCGCCTGGGACTGGTCACCCGCACCGCCGAACAGGTCTTCGACCGAATGCTCCAGCGTCGCCTGGCGCTTCGGGTTCAGCGACATGTCGAAGCCCGCGATTTCGGCCATGCCGCCGACGCGGATCCGGTCGCCCAGCCGGGTGATGGCAATCTTGTGGGTTTCGTCCATCACGGTCGATTCCGGTGCGCGGCCCGCGTCGCGGATCGGCACGGTGATCGAATAGCCCTTCACCGGATAGACCGGCAGGCGGATCCCGAGGGGCGCGACCAGCTGCGGCGAATAGCTGCCCAGCGCCACGACGAAGGCATCTGCCACCACGCGGCCCGTGTCGGTGACGACCGCAGTGATCTTGTCGCCCGAACGTTCCAGCCCGCGGATGTCGGTGCCATACTGGAAGACGACCCCCGCCGCCTTCGCCATGTCGGCGAGCGAAATGGTGAACTTGAAGCAGTCTCCGGTTTCATCGCCCGGCAGGCGCAGCCCCCCGACGATCTTGTGTTGCGAGCCCGCAAGCCCCGGTTCGGCCGCGACGCAGCCGGCGCGGTCCAGCACCTCGAACGGGACGCCATCGGCGCGCAGAACTTCGATGTCCTTCGCCGCCGCATCCACCTGTTTCTGGGTGCGGAAGACCTGCAGCGTGCCTTTGGTGCGTTCGTCATAGCTGATGCCGGTGGTTGACCGCAGGTCCATCAGGCAGTCGCGCGAATATTCGGCCAGCCGCACCATCCGCCTTTTGTTGACGGCATAGGCGGCCGAGGTGCAGTTGGCCAGCATCTGGCCCATCCAGCGCAGCTTGGCCAAATCCGGGCGCGGCTGGATGATCAGCGGCGCGTGCTTCATGAACAGCCACTTCACGGCCTTTTGCGGGATGCCCGGAGCCGCCCAGGGCGAAGAATAGCCGGGGCTGATCTCTCCGGCGTTCGCAAAGCTGGTTTCCAGCGCCGGGCCGTCCTGACGGTCAAGCACCGTGACTTCATGTCCCGCCTTGGCCAGATACCAGGCCGAGGTGACACCGATAACACCAGCCCCAAGAATGACGATCCGCATGGCCTGACCTCCCGTTGCGCACATGCCGGGCAGGATAGCTTTTTCGCGTGAAACCTTTTCGCGTATTCATTTGCCGGGGATGCGCTTATTGGTCATTTGTTCGAGTTGAATCGAAAATTGCGCAAGATTATTCGACAACTCAGAAATGACACCGAAGAAACGAGTGTGAAAACAGCAAAAGGCCCCAGCTTTCGCCGGGGCCTTGATTCGGGTCATCGAACGCGATCAGGCGATCAAGCCTCTTCGGTGTCTTTCTTCTCGGGCGCGATTTCCTGGCCGGTTTCCTGGTCGACCATCTTCATGCCCAGACGAACCTTGCCGCGATCGTCGAAGCCCAGAAGCTTGACCTTCACTTCCTGGCCTTCCTTCAGGATCTCGTTCGGGTGGTTCAGGCGCTTCGATGCAATCTGGCTGACGTGCACCAGGCCGTCGCGCTTGCCGAAGAAGTTCACGAAAGCGCCGAAGTCGACCAGTTTCACCACCTTGCCGGTATAAACATGGCCTTCTTCCGGTTCGGCCACGATCGACCAGATCATCTCATGCGCCTTCTTGATCGAATCGGCATTGGCCGAGGCGATCTTGATGGTGCCGTCGTCGTTGATATCGACCTTGGCGCCCGACACTTCGACGATTTCGCGGATGACCTTGCCGCCCGATCCGATGACTTCACGGATCTTGTCGGTCGGGATCTGCATGGTTTCGATCCGCGGCGCATGGGCCGAAAACTCGCTGCGGCCTTCGGTCAGCGCCTTGGACATTTCACCCAGGATGTGCATCCGACCGTCCTTGGCCTGCGCCAAAGCCTGTTCCATGATCGCCGGCGTGATGCCTGCCACCTTGATGTCCATCTGCAGGCTGGTGATGCCGTTCGCGGTGCCGGCCACCTTGAAGTCCATGTCGCCGAGGTGGTCTTCGTCACCCAGGATGTCGGTCAGGACCGCCCATTTGCCATCGTCTTCCAGGATCAGGCCCATCGCCACGCCAGCGACCGGCGCCTTCAGCGGCACGCCTGCGTCCATCATCGACAAGGACGAACCGCAGACCGTCGCCATCGAGGACGAGCCATTCGATTCGGTGATCTCGGACACGATGCGGATCGTGTAGGGGAAATCGGTCGGCGCCGGCAGCACGGCTTGCAGCGCGCGCCATGCCAGTTTGCCGTGGCCGATTTCACGACGGCCCGGAGGGCCGAAGCGCCCGACTTCTCCCACCGAATAGGGCGGGAAGTTGTAGTGCAGCAGGAAGTTCGACCGGAAATTGCCGTGCAGCGCGTCGATGATCTGTTCGTCGTCACCGGTGCCCAGCGTGGTGATGACCAGGCCCTGGGTTTCGCCGCGGGTGAACAGGGCCGAACCGTGCGTGCGCGGCAGGATGCCGACTTCCGACACGATCGGGCGGACGGTGCGGGTGTCGCGGCCGTCGATGCGCTTGCCGTTTGCCACCACGTCGCCGCGCAGGATCGCGCTTTCCAGCTTCTTCAGCGCCGGGCCAAGATTGGCGTCGGCCAGTTCTTCTTCGCTGAGGCTCGCCTTGATCGCGGCTTTCGCGGCTTCGATGGTGTTCTGACGTTCGGACTTGTTGAGGATGGCATAGGCCGCCCGCATCTTGTCTTCGCCCGCAGCCTTCACCTTGGCATACAGCGCCGAATAATCCGGAGCCTGGAAATCGAACGGCTCTTTCGCGGCTTCTTCGGCGAAGTCGATGATCAGGTCGATCACCGGCTGCATCGCGTCATGGCCGAACTTCACCGCGCCCAGCATTTCGGCTTCGGTCAGCTCATAGGCTTCGGATTCGACCATCATCACGGCGTCCTTGGTGCCGGCGATGACCAGATCCAGGCGCTGTTCGGGGTTCGAACGCAGGTTGTCCATATCCGCCACGTCGGGGTTCAGGACATATTCGCCGTTCGCGAATCCGACGCGCGCCGCGCCGATCGGACCCATGAAGGGCACGCCCGAAATCGTCAGCGCCGCCGAGGTGGCGATCATCGCGACGATGTCGGGGTCATTGACCAGGTCGTGCGACAGCACGGTGGCGATGACCAGGACTTCGTTCTTGAAGCCATCGACGAACAGCGGGCGGATCGGACGGTCGATCAGGCGCGAGGTCAGCGTTTCCTTTTCGGAAGGACGGCCTTCGCGCTTGAAGAAGCCGCCCGGGATCTTGCCGGCGGCATAGGTCTTTTCCTGGTAATGGACGGTCAGGGGGAAGAAGTCCTGGCCCGGCTTCGGCGCGCGGGCATAGGTCACGTTGGCCATGACCGAGGTTTCACCCAGCGTGGCGACGACAGAGCCATCGGCCTGACGGGCGATCTTCCCCGTTTCCAGCGTGAGCGTTTCCTGGCCCCACTGGATGGATTTCTTTGTAACGTTAAACATGCGTTTTCCTATCTCGCGCAGGGACCCTCCCCGCGCATGTTGCCTTTCGGCGTTTCGTACGGGCCCCATGCCCGTGGCCCCTTGCTTGTCTTGCCGCCCGTCCTCCGAGGCCCGGGAGGGAGGCACCTGGCCTTGACAGGCCCGTTTGGTAAAACAGCCCCCGAATGCCCGGGGGATGGAAGTGAAACGCCCCGGCGGTTGGACCGTCGGGGCGAATCTTACATCAGCGGCGCAGGCCCAGACGCGCGATCAGCGACGCGTAGCGCCCCTGATCCTTCGCCTTGAGGTAGTCCAGCAGCTTGCGGCGCTGGGCGACCATCATCAACAGGCCCCGGCGCGAATGGTTGTCCTTCGCATGGGACTTGAAGTGTTCGGTCAGCGTGGCGATGCGCGACGACAGGATCGCAACCTGGACTTCCGGCGAACCGGTATCGCCCGGCTTGGTGCCGAATTCCTTGATGACGCGAGCTTTTTCCTCGACGGTGATCGACATCGGGATCTCCTTTCAAAAGAGAGGGGTTATGGCGCAGGCCGGGATGTCGTCCAGCAAGGCCCGTGGAGAGGTCCGCCCGAAAGCCTTGCGGCCAAACGGAACGGATGCGCGCCTATACGGGAAAACCGCCAAAAAGGAAAGCGGCAATCCGGCAATGGCCCGAGCGCGGCCCTAGAACGGGCAGGGCGCGGTAAAGGTCATGCCCTTGCCGTGTTCAGGATGACGGAAGCGCAGCGATTCCGCGTGCAGCATCAGGCGCGGGAAATCGCGCGCCGGGCCTTCCGCATACAAGGGATCGCCCAGGATCGGATGGCCCAGCGCCTGGCAATGCACCCGCAGCTGGTGGCTGCGCCCCGTCACCGGCATCAGCCGCACGCGGGTCGTGCCATCGGGATCGTGGCGCAGCACCCGCCAGTCCGTCACCGAAGGCTTGCCGGTCTCATGGTTCACATGCTGGCGCGGGCGGTTCGGCCAATCGACGATCAGCGGCAGATCGACCCGGCCCTCGCGCGGCTCCAGATGGCCCCAAAGCCGCGCCAGATAGACCTTCTTCGTGCGGCGATTTTCAAATTCCTGCCCCAGATGGCGCTGGGCATGGCGGGTCAGGGCAAAGACCATGATGCCCGAGGTGTCCAGATCAAGCCGGTGCACCAGAAGTGCCTCGGGGTGGATCTTCAGGACGCGGGACATCATGCAATCGGCCAGATGTTCGCCCTTGCCCGGCACCGAAAGAAGCCCCGCCGGCTTGTCGACGACCAGCACCTCGTGATCGGCATGGATCACGCGGACCGGTTCATCGGGGGGCGCATAGGTGAAATCGCTCATGGGGCGCGCGCATAGCACGACGGGCAGGCAGCGGCGAGGGTCAGACGACAACGTGGCCGTCATCCCGCAGGCGGTCGGCGATGGCGGCAATATGGGCGGGCGTGGTTTCACAGCATCCGCCGATGATCGTGGCGCCCAGAGCCACCCAGCGCAGGGCAAAATCGGCGTAAAGGGCGGGCGTCATCTCGGGCCGGGGCGAGAGGGAGTCGACGGTCGGATCGTCCTTCAGGAAGTCGGTGGTGATCTGCCGGAAGCCGTTCGCATAGGCGCCGAAGGGCAGGCCGAAGCCCGAAAATACCTGCAATGCTGCCTCCATCGCCTCGGGAGTCGAGCAGTTCGCCAGAACCGCCAGCGCCCCGTTGGCCCGCAATATCGGCGCCAGATCCGCGACAGGCTCACCCGAGCGCAGTCGGCTGCCTTCGGTGTCATCGACCGTGACGGAAAGCCAGACAGGCCGGTAAGCCGCCCGTGCGCCTTCCAGCACCGCCTGCGCATGGGCAATCGAGGCGACGGTTTCCGCGATCAGAAGGTCGACATGCGGAGCCAGAAGCTGCGCCACCTCGGCATAGCGGGCAACGGCAGCCGCATGGGCTGGAAAGACCTCGGGCCGATAGGAGGCAACGAGCGGCCCCAGCGATCCGGCAACGCGACCCGATCCATGCTTGTCCCGGGCCATATTCGCCTCGGACAGGGCCTGAAGGTGCAGATCCTTGAACCGGTGATCAATGCCGAACTTCTCGAGCCGGTCGTGGTGGATCGCATAGGTGTTGGCGGTGGCAACGGTTGCGCCTGCCGCGAAATAGTCGGCGTGGATGCGGCAAACGAGGCCGGGGTGGTCGATCATCACGCGGGTCGCCCAAAGTGGCGTCGGCGCATCGCCTGACCGATTGATCAGTTCCTGCCCCATGCCGCCGTCCAGAAGTGTGATCTCGGTCATCGGTGTTCTGCCTTCGCCCTTTGGCCAGACCGGGGCCGGGTCAAAGTCCTGACGGCACCGGATTCATCAAGGCCCGCAGACTGCACCATGTGGCAAGGCCGGGCAAGTTCTCCGGCGCCATCAGCCGGGTGCGTATTCTTCGCGCTCAGGGGGCAGGTCGGGCGTTGAACGGGCTTGCTGCCTTCTGCGGGGCTGTCCCTGGCCGTCCCCGGAACCACGTCAATCGACCGAACCGGACCTACACCGCCGGGCCGGCCTTCCGCAGTCTGAAACGGACGGGACTCTCTTCCTTTTTGGAGGGGCCTGCGGATGCGTGGGAGGAACGGGAGATGATTTGGACCTCAAGATGGCCGGGCTGGAGGGGCATTGTCGTCGTGACGGCCGCGGTTTTCGTCCTGGACAGCGAACCCGTCCGGGCAGAAGGCTGGCCCACGGTGCCGGACGAACTGTTCACCGCGCTGGGGCTGACGCGCGATGTGTCGGCCAGCGACCTTTATGCGGCGGTCGCGGCGCGCTACTACGACCAGGCCAAGGGTTATGGCGAGGGCAAGTTCTCCGAGATGTGGGAACCGACCGCTCTGGCACGCTACCTGGACCCCGGCCTCTATCAGGGCCGCGAGGCTCTGGATTTCGAGGTCACAAGCGCGGATTGCGCCACCTGCCATGAAACCGTGACCCCCGGCTGGGTCCATGCCGCGAACCGCAGCGTGCACGCCGACCTTCAGGCCCTGCGCGCCCTGCCGGCGGATGATCCCCGGGCCTACAAAGTCGAGCATCTGGACGAGGTCGAGGCCAACCTGCGCACCATGGGCAAGCTGGCCGAGGGCGAGGTTCTGGCCGAGGTCGCCTGCGCCGATTGCCACATGGGCGTCGGCGTGAAGGCCGGAAACCACAAGACCGACCTGCGCCTGCCCGACGGCGCGGCCTGTGGCCAGTGCCACGTCCGCCAGTTCTCGGAGCGCGAGTCCGAGCGCGACACCCTGACCTGGCCGCAGGACCAATGGCCCGCCGGACGGCCGAGCCACGCCCTGTCGATGATCGCCAACTACGAGACCGCGATCTGGGCCGGGATGGCCGAACGCGAGGTGGCCGAGGGCTGCACCATGTGCCACACCACCCAGACCAGCTGCAACCAGTGCCACACCCGGCACGAATTCTCGGCCGCGCAGGCGCGCAAGCCCGAGATGTGCGCCAACTGCCACAACGGCGTCGATCACAACGAGTTCGAGAACTACATGATGTCGCGCCACGGCCTGATCTACCAGACCAACGGCGACAACTGGAACTGGGAGGCGCCGCTGTCCGAAGCCTTCGCCTCGGCCGGCTACAACGCGCCGACCTGCCAGACCTGCCACATGAGCGTGAATGGCGAATACAGCCACAACCTTGTGCAGAAGGTGCGCTGGGGCTTCAACCCGATGCCCTCGATCGCCGAGAACCTGGATCATCCCTGGTTCCAGGCCCGCAAGGAGCTTTGGGTCGCCACCTGCACCCAGTGCCACGCGCCCAGCTTCGCCACCAGCTATCTCGACATGATGGACCAGGGCACGATCCAGGGCATCGGGCTGGTGCAAGAGGCCGATGCGGTGGTCAAGAAGCTCTACGAGGACGGGCTGCTGGTCGGTCAGGCCGACAACCGCCCGGCCCCGCCGGCCCCGGATGCCGACACGCATGGCGGCTTCTTCGGGCTGTTCTGGACCAAGGGCAACAACCCCAGCGCGGTCGAGCATGAGTATGCCCAGATGTGGGAGCAGGAGATCATGCGCCACTTCAAGGGCCTGGCGCATGTCAACCCCGGCGGCTTCACCTACAGCTACGGTTGGTCGGAGCTGATCGGCTCGCTGGCACGGATCCGCGACGAGGATACCCGCCTGCGCGAAGGCGCGGCCCTGGAGAAGCGCATCGAGGCGCTGGAGGCGGCGGGCGGCGACTGAGACCGCCCGGCGCAAGCGAAAGACCAGGCCCGCCGCCCTGTGGTGGCGGGCCTGCCACAACAGGGGGGCAGGTGCGATGATCGGGATGACGGTGGGAAGACTGGGCCTCGGGCTGGTTCTGGCATTAGGTCTTGCAGGGGCGGGACTGGCGCAGACCCATGACTACCTTGCCAGCGATGCCGCGCCCTCCGAAGCGGCGGCCGGGCTGGCCGGGCGGCTGGGGGGCACGGCGACGGTGCTGGACCTGGTGGCCGAGGGCGAGGCGCGGCCGCTGGCGGAGGTCGAGGTCGCGACCCTGCCCGATGGCACGACACGGCTTCTGGGCTGGGCCGCGCTGACCCCGGCCCCGATCCTGCGCCGCGACATCCGCGCCGACGAGGATCTGGCGCTGGTCGAGGCGCTGCAGAAATACCTGCCGCCCGACAGCACGATCCTGGCCTTCCCCGGCCTGTCGCGGCGGCTGGCCCCGCTGGTCGCGGCGCGCTTCCCGCTGGCCAAGGAGGCCGAGCCGCTGGTCATGCCGCAGCCCTGGGCGGGGCAGGGGGACGCCGTGGCCACCATCGAGACGGCGCAATGGGGCGGGCCTGCCGCCGAAAGCCTGCCGCAGGGTCCGGCACCCGACCTGACCGCTGGGCTGGTCGATGCGCTGCTCAGCGAGGACCGGACCGGCGCGGCGCGGCTGAAGATCATGGCGGGCGAGGGTTCGGCCTATGTGCTGGTCCATATCGACGACGCCTACCAGTTGGGCCTGCTGCGCCCCGGCCGCATGGCGATGACGCAACGGCTGTTCACGGCCAAGGGCTTCTCGCATGATCTCGCGCGCGAGGCCCGGCGCTGGGGGCAGGAGAACGACAAGGTCGCCTGGGCCGTCTCGCGCGATGCCGAGGGTCGGCTGCGCGGGCATTATCTGGCCGAGGCCACCGAGACGACGACGCTGGTCGCCCGGCTCCTGCCCTTCAACACCAGCGAGATCGACGCGGTGCCGGGCCTTCGCCTTGTCTGGCAGCACGAGGGTTACTGGCTTTACCGGATCGACGGCATCCGAAGCTGACCCACTTCCCCGAACCGGACCTATAATAATTCCACATACCGGACTCATCATTTGCCGGATCCGGGTTAGGATCATGGGGCCGGGGGGAAGCCCATGCCGCTTGCACTTGTCATCGACGGGAATGACGGGCGAACGCTTCAGGATCAGGTCTTCGACCAGGTCCGCGCCCTGATCCTGTCGTCACGGCTGAAGTCGGGGTATCCGATGCCCGGCTCGCGCCTCTTGGCCGAGCATCTGGGCGTGTCGCGCAACACGGTGACGATCGCCTATGAAAAGCTGCTCAGCGAGGGCTATCTGGAGATCCGGCCCAATGTCGGCACTTTCGTGGCCCGCAACCTGCCCGACCCGGTGCCGGGGCAGCAGGCGGCGGCCCCGCTTGCACTGGTGCATGACACCGTGCCAAGGGCGGACACCCTGCTGGAGCGGATCGCGGCATCGGTCTTTCCGACCCAGGCCGTCGAACATCCGGCCGAAGGCAAGCTCAGGGTCGATTTCTGGCCCGGCCGGGTGAACCAGCGCAGCTTTCCCCTGACCGAATGGCGCCGCATCGTCGACGGCAAGCTGCGCCACGGGCTGCACAACCAGATCCGCTACGGCAATCCGCAGGGCGACGAGAAACTGCGCCGCGCCATCGCCGACCATCTGGGACCGGCGCGGGGCGTGGCCTGCGCGCCGGATGATGTCGTGATCGTCGGCGGCTCGCAGGACGGGCTGTCGCTGATCGCCCGGGCCATCGGCAATGAGGGCCGCGCCTTCCTGCACGAGAACCCCTGCTATCAGGGCGCGCGCTTCCTGTTCGGCCATCTGGGCTTCCCCTGCCACCCGGTCCCGGTGGACCGCGACGGGCTGGTGGTCGAGGCCCTGCCCGAAATCCGCAACGCGGTGCTGTATGTCACGCCCTCGCATCAGTTTCCGACCGGCGTCACGCTCAGCCTGCCGCGTCGGCTGCGGCTTCTGGAATGGGCATCGCGGACCGACAGCCTGATCATCGAGGACGATTACGACGGCGATTTCCGCTATGAGGGCGGGCCGCTGACCGCCTTGCGCGGGCTGGATCGGGCCGGGCGGGTGCTTTACCTTGGCACCTTTTCCAAGTCGATGGGCCCGGGGTTGCGGCTGGGCTTCATCGTCGGCTCGGACCGCAGCGCGCCGGCGCTGGCGCGCTGGAAGAAGCTGATGTCGAACGGCACGCCCTGGATCATCCAGGCGGCGATGGCCGAGTTTCTGGATTCGGGCGCCTTCCAGCGCCACTTGCGCCGCATCCGCGCCATGTATCGCCAGCGCCGTGACGTGCTCATCGACGCCATCGGCCAGCATTTCCCCGGCTCTGAAATCCTCGGGCGGCGCGGCGGGATGCATCTGGCCTGGCGGCTGCCCGAGACCGGCTGTGCGCGGCGGTTGCAGCAACTGGCCCTGACGCAGGGCATCGGGATCTACACGGTCGAGGATGGCGGTGCCTGCCTCAGTGCGCATGGCGACCGCCACGGCGATCTTCTGATGATGGGCTATGCGGCGACCGAGGAAGACGTGATCGCGCGGGCGATCGGGATCATGGCCCGGCTGGATGGGAGGGGATGAGGTGGACTTTCCGCTGATACGACTGGGCGGCCTTGCCATCGCCACGGCGCTGGCACTCAGCCTTGCGGCCGCAGGGCTGGCGCTGGCCTCGCGGCAAGGCCGCGACGCGGCGCGACTGGTCGCCGCGCGCAATGCGGTGCTGGCCGTCGCGGCGCTTCTCAGCTTCGGGATGGCGATCCTGATCCATGCCTTCGTCATCTCGGACTTCTCGGTGGCCTATGTCGCCCAGAACTCGAACCTTTCGCTGCCGGTGCTTTACAAGATCACCGCGACCTGGGGCGCGCATGAGGGCTCGCTTCTGCTCTGGGCCTGGTATCTGGGGGTGCTGTCGGCGGCGGCGGTGCTGATCCACTGGCGCGACCATCCGCTGTCGATGCCCTGGATCATCGCCACGCTGGCGCTGGTGCAGGCCGGGTTTCTGGCGCTGATCGTGTTCCTGTCCAACCCCTTCGCCACCCTGGCCCCGCTGCCGCCCGACGGCCGCGACCTGAACCCGCTGTTGCAGGATCCCGGCCTCGCCTTCCATCCGCCGGTGCTTTACCTCGGCTATGTCGGCTTTGCCGTGCCCTTCGCCTTTGCCGTGGCGGCGATGATGCGGGCGCATGTCGGCACCGAATGGGTCAGCGCCGTGCGCCGCTGGGTGCTGTTCGCCTGGACGGCCCTGACCTCGGGCATCATCTTCGGCGGCTACTGGGCCTATTACGAACTGGGCTGGGGCGGCTACTGGGCCTGGGATCCGGTCGAGAATGCCTCGCTGATGCCCTGGCTTGCCGGCACGGCGCTGATGCATTCGATGATGGCGCAGGACCGGCGGCACATGTTCCGGCTGTGGAATGCCTTTCTGGTGGTGGCGACCTTCCTGCTGACGCTCTTGGGCACTTTCCTCGTGCGCTCGGGGGTGCTGACCTCGGTCCATGCCTTTGCCACCGATCCCGCACGGGGCGGCTATATCCTGGCCTTCATGGTGGTGGCGATGGGGGCGGGCTTCGGCCTCTTGATCTGGCGGGCGGAAAGCCTGGAATCCGACGCCGGGGTGGAAAGCCCGCTCTCGCGCGAGGCGGGGCTTCTGGCCAACAACGTGCTTCTGATGATCGCGGCACTGATCGTGGTGATCGGCACCCTGTTCCCGCTGGCGGTCGAGCTTGCGACCGGGGACAAGATCTCGGTCGGGGCGCCCTATTTCAACCATGTGATGGTGCCCTTGATGCTGGGGGTGATGGTGCTGATGGCGCTGGGGCCCTCGGTGCCGTGGCGGGCGATGCCGGGCGACAGGTTCACCCGGATCATGCGGCTGCCGGGCGCGGCGGCGCTGGTCGCGCTGGCGGCCGGGCTGGCGATGGGCGCGCGGGATGCGACGACCCTGGCGGCCATGACCATCATCGCCTTCGCAGCGACGGCAACCCTTGCCGACATCGGCCGCGCCATTGCCGCCCGCGCGCGGGTCGGCGGCACCGGCTGGGGCCGGGCGGCGCTGGCCGCGACCTTGCAGGGCCGCCGCCGGATGGGCGGGCTGATCGTTCATTTCGGCATGGTGCTGATCGGCGCGGGGATGATCGGCTCGGGCCTGTTTCAGCAGGCGCAGACCGTCCACCTGCGCCCCGGCGAGGCGGCGGCGATCCACGGCTACGAGGTCCGGCTTGACGGGGTCGAGGACACGACCGGCCCGAACTGGCAAGGCAAGCTCGCGCGGTTCTCGATCCTGCGCGACGGGGCGGTGGTGGATACGATGCTGCCGGAACAAAGGTTCTACGAATTGCGCGGCATGGCCACGACCGAGACCGCGATCCGCTCGGAACTGGCGGGCGATCTCTACATCTTCTTCGGCGATGAGGACGCGGGCGCGGTGGTGGCGCAGATCTACTGGAACCCGCTGATCGGGCTGGTCTGGCTGGGCTGGATGGTGGTGCTGGCCGGTTCCTTCCTGTCGCTGACCGAAGCGGGGGCGCTGCGTCGCCGCGTGCCCCGCGCACAACCCAGCGAGGTGGCCGCCGAATGATGCAGGATCATGTGACACGCTCGCGGCGCATCCGGCCGTGGAAACTGGCGCTGGTGGGGGCGATGGGGCTGACGATGGCGATGCTGGCGCTGGGGCTGACGCGGGATGCCTCGGTCGTCCCCTCGGCGCTGGTCGGCCGGGCGATGCCCGCCTTCGACCTGCCGCTGCTCGAAGGCGAGGGGTGGCTTGCCTCGGCCCAGGTCGAGGGGCGGCCGGTGGTGCTGAACTTCTGGGCGTCATGGTGCGGGACGTGCCGCGAGGAGCATCCCGAACTGGTCCGCCTCGGCCTGCGGGCACAGGCGAAGGGCGAATTTGCCATCGCCGGAATCAACTATCGCGACGATCCCGAACGGGCGCTGCACTTTTTGCGGCGCGAGGGGCAGTTTCCCTATGCCTCGGCGATGGATCCGCGCGGGCGGATGGGTATCGACTATGGCGTCTACGGCATGCCCGAGACCTTCTTCATCGACGCCTCGGGCGTGGTGCGCGGCCGTCATCCCGGCCCGCTGACCCCCGCCGTGCTGGCCCGGATGCTGCCCCTGATCGGAGTCGAGCCATGATCCGCGCGCTGATCCTGGGCCTTGCCCTTGCCCTTGCCCTGCCGCTTGCCGCCCCCGCCCAGACCGCGACCGTGGCCGAGGCCCCCGACGAGCCGCGCATCCGCGCGCTGGCGCAGACGCTGCGCTGCCCGGTCTGCCAAAGCGAGTCGATCCTGGAAAGCCGCTCCTCGACCGCCTACGAGATGATGGTGATCCTGCGCGAGATGGTGGCCGAAGGCCGCGGCGATGCCGAGATCGTCGAATTCTTCCGCAGCCGCTATGGCAATTACGTCATGCTGGCCCCGCCGCGAAACGGGCCGGGCGGGGTGATCTGGCTGCTGGCACCGACCCTGCTGGCCGGCGGGGGCGGGTTCTTCCTCTGGCGTCTGCGCCAGCGCGGGGCCGTGGTGGAGGTCCCGGCGCAGGCTCCGACCCTCGATGCCGAGCAGCTGCGGGGGACCGGGCTATGACCGTGCTTGTCATTGCGCTGGCGATGCTGGCCGCCGCCCTTGCCGCGCTGGCCATTCCGCTGTTCGGCCCGGCCCCCGCGCCGCTGGGTCACGGGCTGGAGGATGCAGCCCCGGTTGCCCGCTGGGAGGGCGAGCGCGCCCGGCTGGTCGCCGCGATGCGCGACAACGATCTGGCGCTGGCCGAGGGGCGGCTGGACGGCACGGTGCATCAATCGACGGCCAGCCGGCTGGCGGCCGAGGCCGAGCGCGTGCTGTCACGCCTGCGCGCCGCGCGCGACCAGTTCCAGGCCCCGGCACCGCTGGCCGAGATCGCGCCCCGCGCGGCCCTGTCGCATCTGGCGGTGATGGGCCTTGTGCTGGTGGTCGCTGTGCTTTCGGCGCAGGCTGCGGGGTGGCAGGACATCAACCTTGTCGGCAGCCCGCATGCCGACGGCTCGATCCCGCTGGACGGCACCGCCCCGCCGATGGCCACGGGCGAAGACATGCCCGACATTGGCGCCATGGTCGCCGGGCTGGAGGCGCGGGTGGCCGAAGGCGATGCCACGGCGGAGGAGATCAAGATGCTCCTGCGCAGCTATGACACGCTGGGGCGGCTGGCCGATGCCCGCCCGGTGCTGCAAGGCGCGCTGGCCCGCTTCCCCGCGGATCCCGAGTTCCGGCTGGGCTGGCTGCGGCTGGTGGTCAGCCTGCCAGAGCCGGGCGATGCCGCCCGGGCGCTGCCGTTGGCCGAGGGGCTGATCGCCGAGATCCCCGACCTGCTGGAGGCGCGCTGGTATCGCAGCCTCCTGCTGGTCGGCGCGGCCCGGCGCGACGAAGCTTTGGCCGAGCTGCGCGGCATGGCCCCGCTTCTTCCTGCCGACAGCCCCGCCGGCCGCGCCGTGGCCGGGCTGATCGCCGATCTGGAAACCCTGCCCGCCCCGCCCGAAGGAGCATCGCCATGAGGGATGACACCGCCCCGTTTTCCGCCGGTCCCGAGGCCCCCGACTATCTGGGCCTGATCGAGGATTACCTCTCCGGGCTGAAGGCCGAGGGGCGCTATCGCACCTTCCAGCTGCACGACCGCCGCAGCGGGGGCTTTCCCCATTCGGTGATCCAGACGGCGGACGGTCCGCGAGAAGTGGTGGTCTGGTGCTCGAACGACTATCTCGGCATGGGCCAGCACCCCGCCGTCTGCGCCGCGATGAAGGCGGCGATCGACAGCCACGGCGCGGGGGCGGGGGGCACGCGCAACATCTCGGGCAATCACGGGCCGGTGGTGGCGCTGGAACGGGAACTGGCGCTGCTGCATGGCAAGGAGGCGGCGCTGGTCCTGGGCTGCGGCTGGCTGGCCAATCAGGCGGTGCTTTCGGCGCTGGGGCGGCTTTTGCCCGACTGCATCATCCTGTCCGACGAGATGAACCACGCCAGCATGATCGAGGGCATCCGCGCCGGGCGCTGCGAGAAACAGGTGTTCCGCCACAACGATCTGGCGCATCTGGAGGCGCTGCTGGCCGCCCAGCCGCCGGGCCGCTGCAAGCTGATCGCAGTCGAAAGCGTCTATTCCATGGACGGCGACCTCGCCCCCCTGGCCGGGATCGTGGCGCTGGCCGAACGCTATGGCGCGCTCACCTATCTGGACGAGGTCCACGCCGTCGGCATGTATGGCCCGACCGGCGCCGGCATCGCCGAGGCGCAGGGGCTGGCGCACCGGATCGACATCATCCAGGGCACGCTGGCCAAGGCCTATGGCGTGATCGGCGGCTATGTCGCGGGCAAGGCGGCGGTGGTCGATGCCATCCGTTCCAGCGGGACCGGCTTCATCTTCACCACGGCGATTCCCCCGGCGGTCGCGGCGGGGGCGCTGGCCTCGGTCCGGCATCTGCGCGGCGACGGGACGCTACGCGCGGCGCTGGCGGGGCGCGCGGCCCGGCTGCGCGGCCTGCTGGATGCGGCCCGCCTGCCGCATCTGCCGAACCCAAGCCATATCGTGCCGCTGATCGTCGGCGACGCGGCGCGCTGCCGGGAATTGTCGGACATGCTGCTGGCCGACCATGCGATCTATGTCCAGCCGATCAACTATCCCACCGTCCCGCGCGGGACCGAACGGCTGCGCATCACCGCCACACCGCTGCATGACGATGCGATGATGGACACTCTGGTTCAGGCGCTGGTCGGCTGCTGGGAGGCGATGCAACTGCCAAGGTCGCGGCCATGAGGCGGCTGGCCAAACGCCGCCGGGTGCAGCTTCTGGCGGGCGCTGCCCTGTTCCTTGCCGCCTCGGTCGCGCTGTTCGGCTATGCCTTCCGCGACGGCATCCAGTATCTCCGCACCCCGACCGAGGTGGCCGCCAATGCCCCCGGCCCGGCCGAGACCTTCCGCATCGGCGGCATGGTCAAGCCCGGCAGCCTGGCCCGCGCCGGGACCGACATCCGGTTCACCGTCAGCGATGGCACCGCCGAACTGGAGGTCGTCTATTCCGGCATCACCCCCGACCTCTTTGCCGAGGGCGCGGGCGTGGTCGCCACCGGGCGGCTGGTCGATGGCCGCTTTCAGGCCGAGACCATCCTTGCCAAGCATGACGAGGACTACATTCCGCGCGAGCTGGCCGACATGGGGCTGGCCGACGGCGAGGGCTGAACCCCGTTCCGGATCATGCCGGGTGTCAGCCGTGCGGCATTCCCGGGATCGCGCTCAGTTCTGCCAACACCGCCCCTGCGGCGGCGCGCGGGTCTGCCGCCATCCAGATCGGACGACCGACCACGATGTGGTCGGCACCGTCGGCGATGGCCTGTGCAGGCGTGGCCACGCGCTTCTGGTCGCCGTGCGCTGCACCTGCCGGGCGCACGCCCGGCGTGACGATCAGGCGGCCTGCGGCTTCGGGCAGGGCACGGATCATCGCGGCTTCCTGCGGGCTGGCGATCACGCCATCTGCGCCAGCCTCGAAGGCGCGCGCGGCCCGCGTGGCGACCAGATCGGGGATGCTGCCATCGCGGATCAGCGCCGCGTCGAGATCGGCGCGGTCGAGCGAGGTCAGGATCGTGACCGCCAGTATTTTCATGCTGCTGCCGCTCGCACCTTCGCGCGCGGCCCGCACCACATGCGGGTCGCCATGGACCGTGAGGAAATCCAGATCGAATCGGGCAAGCCCGCGCACCGCCGCCTCGATCGTGGCGCCGATGTCGAAAAGCTTCATGTCCAGAAAGATGCGTTTGCCGTGTTCCTGCTTGAGTTCATTGGCCAGCGCGAGCCCGCCCCCCGTCAGCATCCCCAGCCCGATCTTGTAGAAACCGACCGAGTCACCCAGCTTTTGTGCCAGATCCAGCCCTGAAACCGCATCTGGCACGTCCAGCGCGACGATCAGGCGGTTGTCGGATTTTTTCCGTGAGGTCATTCGGTTCTCCTGCGGGGTCTTGATCGGTTTTTTCCTGATTGGGCTGCCACCCGCGGGACTGTCAAGCGGCAGAAGGGCTCTCGACACTGCCGCGCGTGGGACTATCGTGCCGGAGAGGGCGGCGCGTTTCCACCGGGCTGCCGTCGAAGCCTATGGGGATACGGGTGATGGCGCGAGTGATACTGGAAATCTGTGTGGACAGCCCGGAAGGGCTTGCCGCGGCAATCGAGGGCGGGGCTGACCGGATCGAGTTATGCGCGGCGCTGAACCTGGGCGGGCTGACCCCTTCGCCGGGAATGATCGAGAAGGCCCGCAAGGCGCGGATCCCGGTGGTGGCGATGGTTCGTCCCCGCGCCGGGGATTTCGTCTATGGCCCGGACGACCTTGAGGTGATGGAGGCCGATATCGGCGCCATCCGCGCGGCGGGGCTTTCGGGGGTGGTCTTCGGCGCAAGCCGGCCGGATGGCCGGCTGGACGAATCCAGCCTTGCGCGACTGGTTGCCGTGGCAGGAGATCTGGAACTGACCCTGCACCGCTGCTTCGATCTGGTTCCCGATCGGGCCGAGGCGATGGAGGTTGCCGTGCGGCTGGGATTTGCCCGTATCCTGACGTCGGGCGGTGCCACGACGGCCACGGCCGGATACCATGACATTGCCGACATGATTGCGCTGGCACGCGGCCGGATCGCAATCATGCCCGGGTCGGGGATCACGCCTTCCAACGCGGGCTCCCTGCTGGAGCGGTTGCCGGTGACGGATATCCACGCCTCTTGCGGGGCACGGCTTGGTGTCGCGCCTCGGACGGTGACGCTTGGCTTCGCCACCGGCACCGAAAAGCAGACCGAAGCCAGCCGCGTGCGGGCGCTCAAGCAGGCCGTGACACGCAACGGTGCGCCAAAACTTCGGACCTCGTGACGCAGGCGCTCATCTTGAAATGCCCGCATGGTCTTCACATGTGGGCCATGAGACCCGGGAAGGACGTGCCGCAATGGCGGGCGTTCCATGTGCCGGGGGCTTTTGAAAAGGAGATGAGCCGATGAACATGGAAAAGTTCACGGAACGGTCGCGCGGCTTTCTGCAGGCGGCGCAGACCATCGCGATGCGCGAGGGACATCAGCGCCTGACGCCCGAACACCTTCTGAAAGCATTGATGGATGACGATCAGGGCCTTTCGGCCAACCTGATCCGCCGCGCCGGGGGCGAGCCTGCGCGCGTCGTCGAATCCGTCGATCTGGCGGTGTCGAAGCTGCCGAAGGTCTCGGGTGGGTCGGGCGAGGTCTACACCGACCCGTCGCTGGTGCGGGTTCTGGACGAGGCCGAGAAGGTCGCCCAGAAGGCGGGCGACAGCTTTGTGCCGGTCGAACGCATTCTGATGGCGCTGGCGATGGTCAATACCCGCGCCAAGGATGCTCTGGATGCCGGCGCCGTGTCGGCGCAGAAGCTGAACACCGCGATCAACGACATCCGCAAGGGCCGCACGGCGGATTCGGCTTCGTCCGAAGACACGATGGAGGCCCTGAAGAAATACGCCCGCGACCTGACCGAGGCCGCCGAACTGGGCAAGATCGACCCGATCATCGGCCGGGACGAGGAAATCCGCCGTGCCATGCAGGTGCTGAGCCGCCGCACCAAGAACAACCCGGTGCTGATCGGTGAACCCGGCGTCGGCAAGACGGCGATCGCCGAGGGCCTGGCGCTGCGCATCATCGACGGCGACGTGCCCGAAAGCCTGAAGAACAAGAAGCTGATGGCGCTGGACATGGGCGCGCTGATCGCCGGTGCGAAATACCGCGGCGAATTCGAGGAACGCCTGAAGGCGATCCTGAAGGAGATCGAGGCGGCGTCGGGCGAAATCATCCTGTTCATCGACGAACTGCACACGCTGGTTGGCGCGGGCAAGGCAGATGGGGCGATGGATGCCGCGAACCTGATCAAACCCGCGCTGGCGCGGGGCGAACTGCACTGCATCGGCGCCACGACGCTGGACGAATACCGCAAGTATATCGAAAAGGACGCGGCGCTGGCCCGGCGCTTCCAGCCGGTTCTGGTTGAGGAACCGACGGTCGAGGACACCATCTCGATCCTGCGCGGGATCAAGGAGAAATACGAGCTTCACCACGGTGTGCGAATCTCCGATTCGGCGCTGGTGGCGGCGGCGACCCTTTCGCACCGCTACATCACCGACCGCTTCCTGCCAGACAAGGCCATCGACCTGATGGACGAGGCGGCGTCGCGCCTGCGGATGGAAGTGGACAGCAAGCCCGAGGAACTGGACCAGCTGGACCGGCAGATCCTGCAGATGCAGATCGAGGCCGAGGCGCTGAAGAAGGAAGACGACGCCGCCAGCAAGGACCGTCTGGAAAAGATCGAGAAGGAATTGGGCGACCTGCAGCAACGCTCGGCCGAGATGACGGCGCGCTGGCAGGCCGAACGCGACAAGCTCGAATCGTCGCGGGGGCTCAAGGAACAACTGGACCACGCGCGGGCGCAGCTTGAACAGGCGAAGCGCGAAGGCAACCTCGCCAAGGCCGGTGAGTTGTCCTACGGAGTCATTCCGGGGCTGGAACGGCAACTGACGGAAAGCGAGACCAAGGAAGACGGGCTGATGGTGGAAGAAGCCGTGCGCCCCGAACAGATCGCCGAGGTGGTGGAACGCTGGACCGGCATTCCCACGTCGAAGATGCTGGAAGGCGAACGCGAAAAGCTTCTGCGTATGGAAGAGGAACTGGGCAAGCGGGTCATCGGTCAGCGGCAAGCCGTGGTTGCGGTTTCGAACGCGGTGCGCCGTGCGCGGGCGGGGCTCAACGACGAAAACCGGCCGCTGGGGTCGTTCCTGTTCCTTGGGCCGACCGGCGTCGGCAAGACCGAACTGACGAAGGCGGTGGCCGAGTATCTTTTTGACGACGACAGCGCGATGGTCCGCATCGACATGTCCGAATTCATGGAGAAACACGCCGTCGCCCGCCTGATCGGCGCGCCTCCGGGCTATGTCGGCTATGACGAAGGCGGTGTGCTGACCGAAGCCGTGCGGCGCCGGCCCTATCAGGTCGTGCTGTTCGACGAGGTGGAAAAGGCGCACCCGGACGTGTTCAACGTGCTCTTGCAGGTGCTGGACGATGGCGTGCTGACCGATGGCCAGGGCCGCACGGTCGACTTCAAGCAGACGCTGATCGTGCTGACCTCGAACCTGGGCAGCCAGGCGCTGAGCCTTCTGCCGGAAGGCACCGACAGCTCGGCGGCCCGCGCCGATGTGATGGAAGCGGTGCGGGCGCATTTCCGGCCTGAATTCCTGAACCGTCTGGATGAGACGATCATCTTCGACCGGCTGACGCGTGACGACATGGACGGTATCGTGTTGATCCAGCTTCGCCGGCTGGAAAAGCGCCTGGCGCAGCGCAAGATCACGCTTGATCTGGACGATGCGGCGCGCAAGTGGCTGGCGGACGAAGGCTATGACCCGGTCTTCGGCGCGCGGCCCCTGAAGCGGGTGATCCAGCGCAGTCTGCAGGACCGTCTGGCCGAGATGATCCTGTCGGGCGAGGTGCTTGACGGATCGACCGTCACGGTGACGGCCGGTGTGGATGGTCTGGTGGTTGGCGGACACATCAGCCAATCGGGCCGCGAACGCCCCCATGCGGCGGCGCTGCACTGACATTGCGAAGCGATTGGGCCGCCCCCCGGGGTGGCCCTTTTCTGGCCCGCGTCACGATTTACCACGGCATCGTTACACCCGCGTCATAGGATCTCTGCCATAGATTAGGGGTTCAGCCGGATACCTCATCCGCAGGAGGCCCCGATGAAGCGACCCTTTCGCAGCGACCTGAAATGGTCGGACGTGACGCCGCAGGCCGCCTACCTGAACCGCCGTTCGCTGATGGCCGGGGCAGGGGGAGGATTGGTCGCGGCGCTGATCGGCGGCGGGGCGGCATCGGCCAAGCCCTCGGCCTTTTCCACTTCCGATCCGCAGACGAAATTTGAAGACATCACCACCTACAACAACTTCTATGAATTCGGCACGGGGAAGTCCGACCCCGCGCAGTATGCAGGCGGGCTGACGATCGCCCCCTGGTCGGTGCAGATCGACGGGCTGGTGGATCGGCCCGGCAGCTACGCTCTGGAAGACATCCTTGCCAAGGTCACGCTGGAAGAACGGATCTATCGTCTGCGCTGCGTCGAGGCCTGGTCGATGGTCATTCCCTGGATCGGCTTTCCGCTGGCCGACCTGCTGACCCGTGTCGGCGTGCAGCCGGGGGCGAAATACGTGGCCTTCCAGACGCTGTTGCGCCCCGAAGAGATGCCGGGGCAGCAGATGGCGCTTCTGGATTGGCCCTATGTCGAAGGTCTGCGGCTGGATGAGGCGATGCATCCGCTGGCGATCCTCGCGACCGGCCTTTATGGCGATGCGCTACCCCGCCAGAACGGCGCTCCGATCCGGCTGGTCGTGCCGTGGAAATATGGCTTCAAGTCGATCAAGTCGATCGTCAGGATTACCCTCACCGATGGCGAGCCGCCGACCACCTGGAAAACGATGCAGTCGAACGAATACGGCTTTTTCGCCAACGTGAACCCGAGCGTGGACCATCCCCGTTGGAGCCAGGCCAGTGAAAGGGTCATCGGTGCGGGGTTGTTCGCGGGGAGGAGGCCCACGCTGATGTTCAACGGATACGGCGATCAGGTCGCCTCGCTTTATGCGGGCCAGGATCTGGCGAAAGACTACTGATGACCGCGACCGAGGTCTTCAACGCCCGTCTGCGCAGCGTGCCGCCGGGTAGCCTCTACCTTGTCGCGGCCCTGCCGGCGCTTTGGCTGATCTTTGCGGTCGCCACGGGCCAGGGCGGCGCCGACCCGGTCAAGACGCTGGAGCTGGGCTTCGGTCGCTGGGCGCTGAAGCTGATCATCGCGGTTCTGGCGATCACTCCGCTGCGGCGGTTCGCCGGGGTCAATCTGATCCGCTGGCGTCGACCGCTGGGGGTCATGGCATCGGTCTATGTCCTGCTGCATCTGGCCAGCTGGCTGGTGCTGGACATGGGGCTTTTGTGGCAGCAGGCGCTGGGCGACATCGTCAAGCGGCCCTACATCACGCTCGGCATGATCGCGGCTGCGCTGATGCTGCCCTTGGCACTCACCTCGAACGACGCCTCGCTCAGGCGGCTCGGCGGGCAACGCTGGCGGCGGCTGCATCGGCTGACCTATCCGGTGGCCTTGTTGGCGGCGATCCACTTCGTCTTGCAGGGCAAGGTCTGGATGGCCGACGCGGTGATTTATCTGGTGATCGTCGGGGCGCTGCTGGCATTTCGGGCGGGAATCGTGGCGAAGCGAATCTGAAGCGGCCCCCGGAGGCGATTCCGGATGCGGAATCGGCCTGGGACGCAGGCCCCGGGACGAAAAAGGACCGAAGACCCTCGGAAAACCAGGGCGAGTCTGTGGATAACCCAGCCGCAAGCAGCGATCACGGCGCCAGTCGACAAGCCGGCTGCGAGACAACCCCGGGAAATGCCAGTTTTTATGTTTCACAAGTCATTGATTTTGAATGATAAAGCAAAGAGTTCCTGGAAAATTTCATCTTTCTTCAAAAAAGCCCTTGCGGATGTTTGGGTTGGTCCGTAGATACCGGC